>NZ_OZ238268.1:0-1751011 GCF_965178575.1 Candidatus Tisiphia endosymbiont of Micropterix aruncella | reverse complement strand
AAGCAAGATAATAGAAGGGCATATGGTACAAGAGTACGTCCATATGCTCATCAAAATTCCTCCTAAATATTCTGTAGCCGAAGTAATAGGTTATATCAAGGGGAAAAGTGCTATAGCTGTTGCTAGGCAGTTTGGTGGACGAAAGCGTAATTTTAATGGAGAGAAGTTGTGGGCTAGAGGTTATGCGGTCTCAACTGTGGGATTTGAAGAGAATCAGATCAAACACTATATTAAGAACCAAGAGCAACTTGATAGTCTAGGTTCTGACGAATTTTAATTAACAATGGCAGCCCTTTGGACTGCTCAATACCGTCAAGCCCCTCGCTTAGCGAGGGCGTTCTGACTTAATTTCAATTAAATATAACATGATGATTTCCTGTGAAGAACAGAATCATTTAAAATATTTAAGCAGTTTCGTAGAAATATAAAATGGCATAGATATACTTTCTTTACACTATTCTACTCTTCCCTTGTGCTATTTGCAATAAATGCGACAGAACCCTTCAATTGTATATCATACAAATTATGACAAAGATTCTCAATTACCCGCTCATAAACAAAGAGTTCTAATATAGTCCAATTAAACCCGCTCAAAATATTATAGGCGTTATTGATCTCAGTATTAATATAAGCTGTATTAAGCCTATAATTAGAGAGTAACTTTCTTAATTTTGTTTCCTGTGTCTTTTTATATTCATCATGGTTAGCTGTGCCAAATTCTGCTGTATTATGCATCTTTCTGCTACGTATTTGTATTTCTATATTACGTTCATAGATATCAACTATGACATGTAAGGAACGGTAGCCATTATCCTTAGGATGAGTAATAAAATCTTTAGACTTTTCTACATTAACAGAATAGATATTGTAAATAATATCCAATACTTTATAACAGTCTTCTTTTGTATCAACTACAATCCTAAAAGCAATTAGGTCCTTTAATTCTTTCACAGTGATAGCTTTTTTTAATATCTTCTTTAAAGCAGAACAAGGGTCTTTTAATCTGTAATGTATTTCAGCAGCTATATTATTTCTATGTAGTTTAGTGCTAATAGTAGCTATGATATTACGTAAGTCAGTAGTATTTATACCTTGCATAATTAATACTCTACTAAATTGCTGTGAACTTGTTTTAAAATATTTATCATAAAATAATCAGCTTTTGCTCTCTGTAATTAACTAATTGGAAGAGATTTATTAAAACCTAAATTAGAATTATTCCAACTCTTAAAAAAACAGTAAGTATTATACATAAGTAAAAAACACATAGGCATGAATGTAAAAATTTATCTATTATTTATGTTTGTATACTATTTTATAATCTTATAGTTATAAAATGTTAACCTTATATAATAATTTAAATAAATTAGATTTTATGGAAGATCAAGAGATACTATGTCCACAAGAGATGTATGAAAAACATTTACAAGTAATTAACAATATTAGATTCACATCAAGAGAGATGGATGTAATAGCATGCATTATGCATGGGAAAAACATAAAAGGAGTAGCTAATTTTTTATCAAATGAGGATAAACAAGTTGAGACAAGAACTATTGAAAGTCATATTTCTAATATCAAACGGAAAATAGGAACAAATGCCCGAGAGGGCATTATAAACTTTATGGAAAAATCTGATAAATATAAACTAATACAAAGTTATTATTGCAGTTTATTAATTCAACAAGAATTCAAGAAAACCTTAAAAGAAATTTCAATATTAACAAAGTCTTATAATATATCTTTTTTTATTGTTTTGCAGATGCTAAAAAACAATGATTTAAACTTGATGATTAATAAGATACGTAGTGATTTACAGCTTATAGGCATAACAGTTTATATAGAACTGCAAGAAGATTTTGATAATGTTCCTGTAGTTCTAAGGCATAAGGAGACACATGGAGAAGGTAAAAAGCAATGTACTATCTATGTTTGTGCTGTAAATGAAACTAATATATCCAAACGACAAAAAGATAGTAAGTCTGTTACTATGTTTAATGATCAGGATATATCTAAAGTATTTTTCCTTATAACACAGAAAGAGCAAAGTGTAGAATTTTTACCTAAACAAACTAATTTTGAATATATTAATCTTTCTCTATTTAAACAATATCATTTTATTTTTTTAGAAATTATCACAAGAATTTTTTCTAATACGAATGTAGATAATATTATTATTAAGTTCAGGGCAAGATATAATAATATTATGTCAAGTAAGTCTAGTTTAGTTTCTCCTCAATCTTATTTGACAGACAAAAATATTCAAGCTAAAGTTAGGAATATTTACCTACCAATAGTTAGTATATTGTTTTTGATTATTTGTAGTGCTTATCTTTTAATATTTAGCCCAGCTGTGAAAAAAACGGTTAAAAGTCAAGAAGCAGAAATACCCTACCTTAAACCACAAGAGTCAATAATATTTCCTAAGAATTTGACTAGTTGGAATATACCTAGACAAGATAATGTTTTTGTTGGTAGAGAAAAACTATTAAGTAATTTATACAGTAAATTACATCAGAATCATACACTAGAAGGAATAAATAATGTAGCAGTTACTGCATGTGCTGGACTTGGAGGAATTGGAAAAACACAATTAGCCTTGCAATATGTCAATCACACAAAGTATCCGTATACACTTAAAGTTTGGTTTCCTGCAGAAAACATTGATGATTTATATAATAAATATATTGAATTCGCTAAGTTATTAGGATACGCAGAAAACACCTATACAAAAGAAAACATTATTGCTTATGTTAAACAATGGTTAGTTGAGAATCCAGGATGGCTTTTAGTTTATGATAACGTAAGCAACTATCGTAAAATTGCACCATTTTTACCAGAAACTGGTGGATATATGATTTTAACAACTCGTCAACGTCATTGGCCAACAAAATTTTCAATATTGCCTATTGATGTCATGACAGAAGAGGAGTCGATTAAAACAATAAAGACTTTAATACAGCGAAATGTGGCAGCAGAAGAACAAAATGCTATGAGGACATTAGTAGAAGTTTTAGGATATTTACCCTTAGCACTAGTACAAGCGAGTGCTTATATTAAGCAAAAACATATCACTATTCCAGAATATTTAGCTCTTTACCAGAGGTATGAATCAGAATTATTAGCTGATAATTCTTTTTTAGGAGAAACAAATAGTTATAACTACCCAGTGGCAATAACCTGGAACATCACCTTAGAGGCAATTGTTAGAGATACTAAAATTAACAATGAACCGCCAATAGCTATTGAGCTTTTAACAGTATGTGCTTACTTAGCACCAGACAGAATCTCTCGTAAACTATTGCTTACATGGCTACAAACCGCTCATCCTCATTTATCATCTCCAGAATTAACATTAAATAAACATATTGCACTATTATGGCAATATTCCATGATCAATTATGATGATAATAATATTTCTATCCATCGCCTAGTACAAGCAGTTTTACATCATAAGATAATTCAGGTACTAAATAAAAACAATAATATTTATTCTACCTTAAATTTAAGGTGGTTTGAATCCCTATTACAATTTTTTATAGATAATGAACATGAATTTAAACTAACTAATTCTTTTCAACAAATTATTGAAACTAGTCAGCAATTTAAAACTAAATTTAAGGATAAATATAATGAAAATCTTGCGACATTAGATTTAATAATTGCTTCAATCTACTATTATCAAGAAAAATATGAAGATTTTTTAAAGATACTTGGTCAGGTTAATTCATATTTGCAGAAAACTGACGGCTTAGAAATATTAAAATGTAGAGTTCTAACTTTATACTCAAGATATTTTTGTAGAATTAGTAATTATCACGAGGCTGAAGAAAAGCTAAATAAAGCATTTGATGAGTATAAAAATGTGAAAATAAATAAGTCAGTAAAAGATCAGGATATGAAAGCTTTAAAGGCAAGATTATTGTATACTAAAGCTAATCTTGTCTTAGAGAAAAACACAAAAACAGATAAAATTAATATAAGTACACTAGAAATAGAGGATTCTATTAAATCAATTCAAGAAGCAATAGTTTTATTTAAGGAAACTGATAACATTAGAGACTTTTTACTATCAATCAGATTATATGGAGAACTACTTATGTTAACCAACCAAGCGGATAAAGTAATAATAGAGTTTAATAAATACAATAACTTAATTGAGCAAAGAGCTGATGATATAATAAAAATGTTTTTTTATATAACTTATTCAGATGCTTATTTTAGCAAAGGCGATTTCAACAAAGCGTTGGAATATTCTAGTAAAGCTAAACAACAAGCAGAAAAATTACATCTTGACAATAGATTAAATTATCTTAACAATAAAGAGAAAGATATTAAAGCATCGATGCAATAAAATATTCCGCACCGAAGCGGGAATGTTAAGCCCCAACTGTGAATGATGTCACCCACAACTGTCGAAAGTTAGAAGAGGAAGGGGTTTTAAATAGGGTAACGTCATTGCGAGGAAGACCGTCGGTCGACGATGCAATCCAAAAAAGTAACCATAAGTGGATTGCTTCGTCGGCTTACGCCTTCTCGCAATGACAGCGGTTATAAGCCCACAACTTTTAAACTGTCATTATGACTTCTAAAACCGCTTCCTCTTCTAACTTTCGACAGCTGTGCGATGTCATTCCTGCGAAAGCAGGGGTCTAAAGAAGTAGCAAGGATTAAGTGCTTAAACATTTTTAGATCCCTGCTTTCGCAGGGATGACATCGAGCGTGCAGAGAATAATAATTATTCTTACATCGATACTCGAGGTTAATTATTAAAATCACATATTGAATGATGAAAAAAGTTAAAATGCACTCGCGTCAGCCACTTCAAGAGTGCATTTTTCCTTATAACAAAGCCAATTCGATGTAAGACATTGGTTTAATAGCCTAGGGTGTCCATCCCTGCCTTTCCTTTTATGTCACCCCTGCGTAGGCAGGGGTCTAAAGAAATAGCAAGGATTAAGTGCTTAAACATTTTTAGATCCCTGCCTTCGCAGGAATGACATAAAGGGGAAGCAGGAATGAACGAAGTAGGGAGATATACGATGAAACGATGTCATTCCTGCGTAAGCAGGAATCCAAAAAATCGATATTCGAGGTTATAGTTAGGTAACTTTATGCAACTTTCCAGTCGCGTTGTCAGATGTTTTTGGGGTAAGAAAGTTTGGGAGTCAAGTAAGTCAAACTATCATGATATAACAAATTTCTATAGCTGTTTCAAATATAACACAGTTGATAGTAATTTATAAAAAAAATAGTCAAGTAGCTTGTAATTAGTTATTTTTACATATATAGTAACTGCGTGTTTTAGATATTTCTAAAAAGGTTTTAAGGTATTATTAATTGCGTAGGGTCATCCCTATGCTTTCGATGTTATCCCTGCACCTTTGATGGTCAATCCTGTGCTTTTGATTGTCATCCCTGCGAAGGTAGCGGGATCTAAAAACTTGGCTACTTTTTTAGATACCGCACTGAAGCTGGGATGACATAGATGCAGGAATGACATCGAGCAGGAATAACTTTTGAAACTAATTGTTCCAAGAAACTGTATTTAGAAAATGAATTAACTTAAATAGGAAAAAATTATGAATAATAAAAGTAAAAAAAGCAGTTTTTTGAAAAACTTGCTAGCGACTGCTTCTATTGCTTCAGTTATAGTCGGTGGAAGTAATACGGCATTTGCTGTACCAGAGGGTAGGATTACTCACGATGCTCTTGTTGCTAACCCCGCCCTTGTCAATCATCCTGGTGGTGCTGGTAGTCGCTGGAGTAATGTAGATAATGCTGGTGCTGCTATTCTTCTTGATGCGGGTACTATTGCGGGGCCAACTGATGGTTATGCAGCTATGTTTGGTGCTGATGATCATGTAATTATGGTTAATGTTGATCGGACGCTTTTGGCAATTAGTGCTGGTGGCAAGGCTGATACTTCTGTAACACTTAATGCAAATCTTACTGTTGGTTCTGTCGTTGATGAGCTTAATGGTGTTGTTGGTGTTAATGTAGTAAATTTTAATTTCGGTGCTGGTGCTGCTCGTACTCTTACCTTAACCGGTACAGCTGCCACTGCTGATCGGAATGGTTTTACTGCAGGTGTTAACGATTATGCCGCTTTAGGTAAGGTCGATTTTGTAAATACTGCTAGTATCGTAAATATTACACCTAGGGCTCGTACTCACATCACGTTTGCTAATTTTGAAGTTGCTAACGGTGCACATGCAATATTGAATATTGACAATGTTAAGACAACATTTAACAAAGCATCAGTTGCCACAGCTCAGACAATTAAAATCTCTGATGGTAGCACTGTTGAATTCAACTCTTTTGTAACTCCTGTTGCTGATGGTGGTGCTGCTTTTACGTTGGACTTACAACAAAGAGCAGATAGTAGAATCAAGTTTGGTAAGACTGGTGATGGTACATTGTTACTTACTTCTAAAGCTGCTCATGCTCTTAACTTTAGAGTTGTGGATGGATCTCTTGGTGGTGATAAAGATGGACACGGTATAATTCACTTCGATAGTAGTGCAGGAATTGGAAATCTTAGTCATAAAACTGCAGGTGGTCGTGCCGTAGTTGGTATAGATAAGACTCATAGAGCTAAGCAATTCGTAGTTACTACTGCTGCTAATGCTGCAACAATTAAAGGAAAAGTATATACTAAAGATCTTGAATTACATGGTGGTGGGGGTAGGATCACTTTCGAAGGTGAAATTGATGTAGGAGATAAGGGTGGTACAAGCACAAAGACAGTTACACTTATAACTCTAAGCGCCGATAGTAATCTTGGTACAACAGATTTCTATAATAAAGCTAGTGTAATTACTGTGGAAGCTGGTAAAGCACTTAAAGGAGACTTTTATGGTGAAAAGGACAGTGGATCTATAAAAGGAACGATAATTTTTCAAGCTGGTGGTGAATTAAGTGGTACAGTAAACAACTTGGAGGCAATTGAGAATGCTGGTGTTGGTGTTCTGAAATTGTCATCAGGGACGACAGGACGGCATGTTGTCACTGAATTAAAAGGAACGCTGGCTGGTGCTGGTGCAAATTTTGAATTTGCTGATGGTTATAAACTGACCGGTAATATTAATGAAACTGCTGGTGTCGCTTCAAATTTAATATTTAAAGGTGATGCTGAAATTATTGGTAACATTGGTACTTTTGCTGGATCAGTTGGTGATATTACCATCAATAAGGACAAAACAGTAATAGTTAAGGGTGCTACTATTAAGGCTAATAATATCTTTAAGACTGTTGATGGTGGAACATTGAAATTAACTAATAATGCAGGTGATGTAACCATTACATCTACAATAAGTGCTAATGGTGGTGGTACTATTGATGCAACTGCAATGAACAATGGTAGTACTTTAAGTATTAATGGCACTATTGGTATGGATCCTACTCTTAATAATTCTAAACCTCTAGGTAAATTATTACTGAAAGGACAAAACCCTCGCTTTGTCGTAGCTGCCGATAAATGGGTTAATATTGCTGGAATTGATTTTGGTGGTGAAACGTCAACAGTTAAGATGGATGTTGCTACTAACTATGCTTTTGGAGCTTTGACAAATGCAGAGCAATCTACATTTGAAGTTAATCAGGATGTCGCCTTATATAATACAACAACCCCTAAGGATAAGTTAAAGGAAATCAAGTTTACAGACAATAAGATTCTTACTCTTTATGCAGGTAATGATATTACTGCTAATAGTATAACTGCTTCCGATGGAGCTAATGGAGGTCATCTAGTTTTTGCTGGGGATGCTACTCTAAAAGGTGACATAGGAACATCAGGAAGGAAATTTAGCAGTCTCAAAGTAAATCTTGGTGTTAAGGCAATTACATCTGGTCAAGGTTTCTTCGACGGGGATATAGAATTATTAGGTGACGGATCTACATTAGTTGTAGATAATAATTATACTGCTAATGCAGTTGTTGCTAATGTTCCTGATAGAGGAACACTGAAATTTGTTAATGCTGCTGGTGTTGGTACTGGTGTAAAATTCACTACTATAGCAGCAAATGCTGGTGATGCTATTGACACCTTAGAATTGAATGGTGGTGATGTTGCATTAGAAGGTAACGGTCTAAAATTTAACAATATTAAGTTCACCAGTGCAACTGCTGCAAGCTTAACTTTAGCTCCACAAATGCAACTTGATGGGATAAATGTTGTTAGTACTTTTAAAACTGTTGGTGCGAGTTCTAAATACGCTAGACCTACAGTTGTATTATCAGCTATTGATCACACTATCAGTAAACCTAACCATATTGGTGATAAGGATCATTTGGTTAATCTACAATTTGCTGGAGATAATACCTTAAATGTTGCTATTCAGGACTTCTTTGCTGGTGTAACAACTACAACTGATAATCAAGGTGCTGTTAACTTTAAGGCTGGTTCTAATAAGGTTTATGGCTTGGGTTCTGAAGGACGCCACTTAAAAGATGCAACTTTTGAAGTAAATACCGAAAACTTTGGTGATACTTATGTCAATAATGGTATTATTAATGACAATGTAGTTTACAAAGCTGGTAGAATAGTAGCTGGTGAACTACAAGTTGGTAGTGATAAAGGTGGTTCTGTAGCTGAGTTTAAAGATGGTGTTAGGTTGACAGCTACTATGACCAGTAAGGGAGAAGATAATAAGATTAACTTCACAAATTATGCTGGTATTGGTGCTAAGCTTGGTACAGAGAATGCTCGTTTTAAGGCTATAACATTTAATGGCAATAAAACAGTAGGCTTGCAGAATGCTGCTATGTATGCAGAAGTAGTTAACTTCGGTACTGAAAATATCGTAATTATTGGTAACAACATAATTAGTGGTACTTCACATATTAATGCCAATATTAATCTGAACTCTGATAAGTTAATCTTCCAAGATAACCAAAAAGACGTAGTTTCTACATGGGGTGCTGGGACTTCTATTAAAACTACCTTAACTGCAGATGGAAAACTTGGTTCTATAGAGGTTAATACTCCTATAGAGGTGGCTGCTAGTGTACCAGTTAGTGCTATAATCGTTGAGGATAAAGCTCAATTAGGGGCGGATCAAGAGTACAAGTTGATTGCCAATGGTAAAAATCTACGTCTAGTTAATGGTGCACAATTTGGTCCTCTAACAGGAGTAAAAACAGATCAAGCATATGCAAAGTGGACTGTTTATACTAAAGAGGATCAAGATGTTTACTTGTTGCGTTCAAATAATGCTGCAACTATAGCTCCAACTGATGTGAAAGCTGTTGGTGGTGATGAGAAAGATCAGGAAAATGCTGCTTTGCTTGCTCGTGAGTCAGATATGACTGATATTGGTCGGTTAAAAGAGGAAAAAGAACGTGGTATAGCAATACAACAACGTGTAAATACTGAGAATCGACTAGTAACTGAAGCTATCGAACATGCTAATGTTGGGATTGCTAATTTAGTGGGAGCAAGACTTGCCCAAGTTGATCAACAAAAACCTGTAGGTAGTGGTTCTGATGATGTAGCTGGTGAATCAATGGGTGCATGGGCTATGCCATACTATAATCAAGCTATTCAGAAGGGTGAAGGTAATGTTGTTGGCTATAAAACAAAATCTGTTGGTGGAGTCCTTGGTTTCGATGCTTTAGCGAGCGAAAATCTAACGATCGGTGCTGCTGTTAGTATTGTTAGAACTGATATGAAATACAAAGATTATAAATTTGGAGAAAAAACAGACATTAATACTGTGATGCTCTCTCTTTATGGATCACAACAACTTGATAAAGATTTCTTTGTACAAGGTTTGGTTTCTTTTGGTTCAAACAAAATTAAAAATAGCGATCCTAGAAAAGTTCCTACTTCTCGTAATGCTAGTGGTCAGCAAATTGCTAAAGCTAGTTATGATTCTCTGTCTTACGGTGGTCAAGTATTATTTGGTTATAATGCTAAAGTATCTGACTCAGTATTATTAACACCGATGGCTGGAATTCGTTATACAGGGTCTAGCGATGAAGGTTATAAAGAAACTGGTACAGACAACGCAAATAAGGTCGTTGCTAAGAAGACTAGCAATAAAGTTGAAGCTGTGCTTGGTACTAGATTTGCAGTTTCTGTAGATACTAACGGTATTACAGTGATGCCTGAAGCACATGCTTTTGTTTCGCAAAAGTTAGTTGGTAGTTCAGGGAAAGTTAATGCTAAATTAGATGGTATGACTAGTTCGTTTGCTACTAGAGCTGACAAAGCTGCAAAAACATTATTTAACCTTGGTTTAGGCGTTACTGCTAAAGCTGGTAATATGGAGTATGGAGCTGGTTACGATGCATATTTAGCTAGTAAATATGTTGGTCACCAGGGTACTTTAAAAGTTCGTGTAAACTTCTAAACTAATCTTTTAAGTTTACTTATCTATTACTTCAAACAAAAGGGTTTTCTTTTTTAAAAGAAAACCCTTTTTGTTTAATAAGAGTGCCTACGAATTGACTTACTCACTGGTCTAGTTTTATGGGGTCATTATAAGGTGATTGCAAACATTTTATGGAAATTATCAAATTTATAAAAAAGCAATATAAGCCTATTACTTTTGTAGCTAATAAAGTTGATCGTATCCAAAGAAGCCAAAAAGAAACGCCTATTTTAGATGATCTAATAAAGCAAGGTAAGTTAACATTTTAACAGTGAAAGTTATGTAATCCATCAGCATTCCAGCGTACATGAATTAATGATGTGGGGTATGAGCATCTGTTTTACGTTGTTGTTGGGATTGTTTAACGAGTTGCATACGGAAATACGCGAATTCGGGATAAGAATTTGTCAATTCTTATCCCAAATTCGGTAAAATTATAGAAACAATCAGATTTGAGACGGCTCTGCATCTGATTGTTAAATTAACCTCAGTTTGATGTAAGAATAATTATTATTCTCTGCACGCTCGATATCATCCCTGCGAAGGCAGGGATCTAAAAATGTTTAAGCACTTAATCCTTGCTACTTCTTTAGACCCCTGCCTACGCAGGGGTGACATCACCCACAATAGAGATGATACTGGGTCTAGTATTAACTTGTTACATCGAATTCAGGTTAAATTAATATTTTGCTAAAAACATGATTTTAAAAGATTAAAATCATGTTTTTAGCCTTAGTACAGGACAAAGAGATTAACAAGGTGATAATCGGAGTAAAGATGGTATCATTGGCTTAATAAATTTTGTTATAACTTCCATCCATTTTCCCATCATTTCTTCAATATTCAAAAATATTCTCTGCAAGTAATCTAAGCCATACCTGAATAAGGAGATAGACTTTCTGCCATGTTTTTTAAGCTTTATAGGTTTGATAGAATTTTGCCATTGACCCACAACATAAGCAAAAGTAAATGCTATAGCAAGTAAACCAAGCAATTTACTAATTCTATCTAAATGTATTATATGGGTATTTTCAAAATTGAAGCCTCGAGTCTTAAGGCAAGCAAAAAGGTTTTCTATTTCCCATCTTTTTTTATATATATTTAGTGCTATATTAGGGTTATCATTGGTAGCTATGATTACTAATTCTCCTTGATCATTACGCAATGCCGCTACAGATACTTTAGATCCTTTATAATTCTTACCCAAATATCTTTTTCCTTTAAACAACATATATTCACCATTCTGTAACTTCTTAATTAAATGATTAGCAGTAACTAACTCATCTTCTGCTCTACCAATGGTAAGATTGGCTTTGATTCTAATATAAAATGGTATCATTTTATCGGCTAAAAACTTTAGCCATAAATCACCAATAAACTCCCGATCCCCAAGCAATGCTGACATCTTCTCTATGCCAAATACAGTAACAAACCTTTCCATTAATTGCTGACGTTCAATGTTATTAGAAGTTCCTGCTTTTGGCAACATATCCCACATAATTGGTATAGCAATGCCTTTATGGCAAATAGATAATACTAAAATATTGATGTCAAGCTTGCCAAATTTCCAATTTGTCCGATCAAGCACTAGTAACCATTGTTCAGCATCAATTCCAGCCAACCTAACCAGTAACTTGGCTAAGGACGTATATGATAATTCACATTTGGCAAAAAATCTCTGTAATTTCTTATAGCGTGATTCTTGCTTATCTCCTTTTATCGTTAAGGCAAGCTGGGTAAGATTTACATCTCTCACTTGCAGTAATCCTAATATTATTTGTTCTATTAATTTTATGCTTGCAAAACTATTAAAAAAGTAGTCTCCTATTAATTGTGATAACGCTGTACTCATTCTCTTGCCTCTTAAGTCTTCAATAACCTAAGTAATAGAGCTTTGGCTACGCGTTATCTACTATTTTTTATTCTCTCCTTAATCTCTTTGTCCTGTACTGAGGTTTTTAGCTTTAGAAAGGTTTAAAATGCATTCGCGTTAGCCGCTTTAAGAATGCATTTTTTCTTATATTAAAGCTAATGCGGGATAAGAATTAACTAATTCTTATCCCGCATTGGGGTGAAATAATGAATCTTCCTAATGATCCTTTTCCCTTGTGTTATTAATAAATGCCACAGAACCTTAATACTTAATGGTTCTTGTCCCACAAATCCATGTTATATTGTTTGCAATATTCAAACATATCAACTGTATTAGGGTGGTGTATGCCAAACTCCTTAATTTGTGGCTTGCCAAAAAATTTATAATTATATAAATCTTTGCTTTTACAAGCGGTCTTTGCTCCTCTCTTATATAACTCACTTACTTGGGCAATATTTTTACTTCTATCTCCATATAAATAATGGTATATAACAAACGCTTTTTTATAAGATTCTATGGCCTGCTTTAGCCTATTTTGGGTAAATAGAATATCGCCTTGTACTATATAACTAGATGCTAAGTCGGGATTATTAGAATAATTTGTTTGCTTTGAATTGCTATTTTCACTTGCTAAAAATATGGAAATAGCTTTTTTAATATATTCATAAGCTTGATCTACTTTATCTAAACCTAATATACTTCTTGCCATTTCCGTATAAATATTTGCAAATATTTCATTATCTTCATTCTTGATAGGCTTATATATATTATATAGCTGTTGAGCTTGAGTATAAGCTTCTTGATATCTACCAAGAAAACTCAACATCTTTGCTCTAGATATATAAGTTCCAGTAAAATATAGGTCATGAATATGCGAGCCATTTTTTATAAACAGCTTAATAATTTTATCTACATATTCTAAAGCCTCATGATATTTTCCTTGCATCTCACATAATACACTTTTCGAGGAATATATTAGAGACATATCAGCTTCTTGTATGTTTCCGTGTTTTACTAATTTTGCTATCTTCGCAAGCAATTCTTCAGCAAACTTTATTTTACCTAAAAGTACATAAGAGTCATATATATGAGATATTAAATTAAATTTAAGAGAATAATTGGATTCATCATCATCAAGTTTATCTAAAATCTCTAATGCTTTAGTAAAATAAGGAATCGATGTTTCAAAATTTTGCAATATTTTTTTATGATATGTTCCTATCGCTCCTAAGTATCTAGCATAATAAAATTTTTGATTTTCAGACATTTGCCACAATTTAAATTCTTTGTTCTTATCTTTCTTACTAAACCAATCAGCCATTTGTTGTGCTTTATTATTATGAAGGTTTACATATAGAGAAAATAACTCACTTCTTAAGATCATGATTGTATATATATTAATATTATATTTTTCAGAGTTACTTAAAAGAATTTCTAAATTTTCTGGTATGGTCTGGGCAGTTCTCCACAAATATCCTGAGTGAGTTCCTTTTACTTTAGGTAATTTGGCAATAATATTTTCTAAATATATTTTATTATTATCACTATTTAGTTCCATTATTTTATTGCTAACTATGTCATGCATTTCAAAAATAGGATTATTCTCACTAAAATTAATATTGCTAATTAGCATAAACTTAGATAATTGATATATATCATCATCTAAAGTATCTTTATGATCAGTAATGATGGTAAGCAGCTGTTTTGAAAAACTTTGGTTATTTAATAAAGCTATTTTATTCAGCAACTTTATTGCACTTGGTTTTAATTGTTGAATAACCATATTAATATTTGTTGCTATTTTATCAGTTGATTGATAGATTTTCTTTTTATACTCCTCTTCATCTAAACCTTTAATTTTGTTAAGTAATTTAGTTCCTTGCACTATCAATATTGGATAACCACTAAAAGATTGCGTTAAAAATTCAACACTATTGTTATCTTTATTATCCAATAAGCTATTAGCTAAAGCTATAATAGTAGGCTTATCAAGTATGGGCATTGCTATAATATTAGATAACTTTTCATTATCTTGCGAACAAAACACTATATTACCATTATGTTCCCAATCAATAAAATCTTGTACTTTTGTATTCTCATTAACTTTTAGATTATCAAACACCAATAACCACTTATTAGTAGAAGTTAAATATGATATTACTTCTTTTTTTGCTAAAGCAACTTCTTCAGATATATTAGTTTGTTTGATAGTATTGAGTTGTTTGGCTAATTTAACAAATTGCTCATTAAAATCAAGGTTACAATCAAAAAACCAAATTAGATCATAATTATTTTTATTCCCATAACCATGCATCCTAATCAGTTGCGTTTTACCTATACCACTAGTACCAACTATACTTGCTTGTCTATATTTACTTAAATATTCATCAAGGATTTTAAGTTGTTGTTCATGATTGACAAAATAACTAACTGGGGTGATTAAATTAGTTATTTGTTCTTGAGCAAAAGATTTACTATTGATGATTAATAATATTATTAATAGTAAAAATTTTTTCATATAATGAAACTGTTGAAAAATAAATTATGTCCTAACGGTACGTATAAAACATATTATACGAATATCTATAAAGAATAAGCACAAATAACTCAACTTAAGTTTGAATATTAATAATAAAAATCATTAAAAAGCAGGAAAGTTTGGTTGCTAATTCTGAACCTAAATTTCACTAACCTAGTATCAGTAGACCATCTTTACAATCTCAAAGTTCGTATAATCCCTTATGGTGATTTTTGGGTTCTTATATCTTGAGAACATGTTATACCTTTACTACTGGTACTCAGTGCTACAACTGTAGTACTAGAAGCATGGGGCTAAAAATAGCCTAAAATGTTATATTTCTCTCTTAACCTCAGTTCGATATAAGAATTAATAATTCTTATATCGAACTGGCTTTGTTATAAGGAAAAATGCACTCTTGAAGCGGCTGACGCGAGTGCATTTTAACTTTTTTCATCATTCAATATGTGATTTTAATTATTAAAATCACATATTGAATGGAGTGTTATATTTTAACAATCAGGTGGGCAGCCGCTTCAAACCTGATTGTTTCTATATATAACACGAAAGTTCGATGTAACTTGTTACATCGAATTCAGGTTCTCTTATTATCTTTAGTCTTTAAAAGATCTTGTTTTAGCTTTAAGTTGTTGTTTTTATTAAGGATAGATCTATAAACTTGTAGATTTTCTAAGACACGTTGAGCATAATTTCTAGTTTCATAATATGGGATTAGTTCAATCCAGTCAATTATTTGTCGTAAATCTTTTAAGTCTCGTGGATCACCAAATAAATTAATCCACCTGTCTACTTTATTAGGACCAGCATTATAAGCGGCAATAGCTAGTAAGTATGAACCGTCAAATTTCTCTAATATTTCTTTAAAATGATTAGTACCTAGCATGATATTATATTTAGGGTCAAGAGTTAGCTTTTTAATATGACATTTACAGCCAATAGATTTAGCCGTACCATAAGCAGCTACATCTGTAAGCTGCATTAAACCTTTAGCTCTAGCTGTACTAACTGCGTGTTGGTTAAAAACTGACTCCTGTCTCATAATACTATATGTTAAAGCTGGTTCTAGGGGGGTATTTTTTACTACCTCGGTATAAGGGGTAGGGAAAGCATAATCCTTAATAAAAGTATGATGTTGACAAGCAGTTTTTGCTACCTCTACTGTATGATAAGTATTGCCCCTTGTACTAATTATATTGGTAATTAATAAAATCTCAGACGGTTTTGATGATTTTTCAATAGCCGTTTTAGCATATAACAGAGCTAAATCATGCTTACCATATTTAATTAGATGTTTTATGGCTCTAATAATTTCACTATTTTCATTATTATGCTTAGTGGAGGTAGGCTTTTGTGGTAAAATAAAGTGCCGTTTGTTAAGTTCGATATTGGCCAACTGCCCGTAAAAACTATGGGAATACTTGCTGGCCATATGATAAAATTTATTCGCTTGCTCTTTATCCCCTTTGGCTTCGTAGGTTCTAGCTAGCCAATATTGCCCCCTTGATACGCTTAATGGCTTGGCTGCAACTTTCATAAATTTGTTAAAATGACTTAAAGCAATGTCCGGCTTATGCAAAAATCTAAGGGCAAGCCAACCACTAAGCCATTCTGCTTCTCTTACATGCTCAGGGTAGACAGTAAGAGGTATGCTAATTATTTTATAACTACTGACAAAATCTTTTTGGTCAATAAATTCTCTAGCGTAATAAGATTGTACACGAGCCCAATAGGCGGAATGTATTTTATCTTGCTTTACTTTTTTAAATAGAGCAATACTTTGACTGGTAGGAATCTCTTTTTTCTTGGAATCCAAATAGTTAAATAATAAAGCTGGGGTATAATATTTTTCTGATACTTGTTGAAAAAGTTTTTCACTAGTATTAGATTTACTTAGTATAGCAATTTGGGTAATAAAATTTTGTTTATAGCCATTACTGACATAATGCATATATTTTTTTGCACTACACGTATCCCCTGTCCATAAATATTCATCAATTTTTTTTACATGATCTTCTTCACACAATATATTTTTGAAATTACTCAAATAGTTGCTTTCTTCTGCTTGCGTGAAGACCCCATAAATCCAACCATTTTTTATAATCTTCGCTAATTTTTGTGGATCTTTTATTAATTTTTTACTGGCTAAAGCATAAAATTTATAGCCTAAAGCAGTAATTGGTTCGTTTCCACTAAACCAGTTTACAATTAAAGCTTGGTCTGTGTTATAGTTTAAATATTGTTCTGCCATCTCTTTTAGTTTATCGACTTGTGGCCAGTGGGGATTGTTTTGTATAAATTTTATTACCCCTTCAAAGCTATTTTTCTTATAATTCGGGTCTAAGAATCTTTGAGACATAATAATTTTGATTAAGGCTTTATCTTTTGAAGACTTTGCCATCTTTTCACAATCTTGCCATGTTTTCTTGTCTAGACATGTAAAAGTTTCTTTGACAGAGTCCAATGCCATTGACTCTGATATTAATAAATTTAGAATAATTAAAACTATTGACAGTATTGTTGGAATTCTCATAATCGGCAGTAGATAAATTAAATTATTATGGTATTATACTCAGATAGAAAATCAAGAATTGCGTTGTCGTCTTCAGGGATCGTAGGTAGCCACGTACTAAATGTACGCCTAGCACCTCGACCCTTTGACTCCGGCTACTATCATAATTTTGATTCTATCGTCTATCAACTCTTCATTTACGAGTAGTATATTATGAATAGAGCATTTGTCTTTCCAGGTCAAGGGTCACAAATAGTTGGTATGGGAAAAGAATTCTACGATAACTTTCAGGTGGCAAAAGAGACATTTGAAATTGTTGATGATACTCTCGAAAGAAAATTAAGTCATATTGTCTTTAATGGACCAAGTGAAGATTTAACTTTGACTATTAATGCTCAACCAGCACTAATGGCAGTGTCTATGGCAATATTGAATGTCATTAAACAACAAACCAATAGAAATATTACTAACCTGTGTTCATATGTTGCAGGTCATTCTTTAGGAGAATATAGTGTATTATGTGCAGCGGAAAGTATAGATATACAAGTAACTACCCAATTGCTAGCAATACGTAGTAAGTCTATGCAAGAGGCTTATCCAGTAGGTGAAGGTTCAATGGCGGCGTGTATAGCTATTCCTCTAGAAAAGCTTGAAGAGATCGTAAAAGAGTTTACCAACCTTGATATAGCCAACGATAATATAAACGGACAAATAGTCATCAGTGGTAAAACTATAGCAGTGGAGCGGGTAATATCTATCGTAAAAGATTTGGGTTATAAAGCTATTAAATTGAATGTAAGTAGTCCTTTTCATTGTAGTTTGATGAAGCCAGCAGAAGAGCAAATGGCAAAGGCTTTAGACAAAGTAGTAATTAATAAACCGTTTGTTCCGGTGATACAAAATGTTACAGCCAAACCAACAACTAACCCTATAGAGATAAAACAAAACTTAATCTCACAGATTTGCGGTAGGGTGAGGTGGCGTCAAACCTTAAACGAATTGGAAAATCTAAAAATAGAACAAATAGTTGAAATTGGTGCAGGTAAGGTGCTAACTAATATGCTAAAAAAAACTGACCATAAATTTGATTTGATTAATGTTTCGAGTCTTGTAGAATTAGAAAAATTTTTAAAAATTGTGTGATTATGCTATTAGTGTTAAGACAAAAATCTGCTATGATCCCAATTTACGCGAATTTAATTAAAACAATAAGATAATATAACAATGGCAACGCAAGCAAATACTAAATTTCCTATAAAAATTGATAAGAAACGAGATAATTTACTTACTAATTTTGGCAAAGCAGTGCTAAAAGATAGATACTTGCTAGCCGGAGAGGATTTTCAAGATTTATTCGCTAGAGTTGCTAGCTACTATGCTGATAATGCAAAATCAGCTCAGCAATTATATGAGTACATAAGCAAGTTGTGGTTTATGCCAGCTACCCCAGTTCTTAGTAACGGTGGAACTGACAGAGGGATGCCTATCTCTTGTTTTTTGAATGAAACAGATGATAGTTTAGAAGGTATTGTAGATCTTTGGACTGAGAATGTTTGGTTAGCCTCACGTGGTGGTGGTATAGGAAGCTATTGGGGCAATGTTCGTTCGATTAATGAGGCAATTAAAGGCAAAGGTACTTCTTCTGGCATTATCCCATTTGTCAAGGTTGTCGATTCTATGACTTTAGCTATTTCTCAAGGGTCAATTAGACGTGGTAATGCTGCTATATATTTACCAATTGATCACCCTGAAATTGAGGAATTCATAGATTTAAGACGCCATACTGGTGGTGATACTAATCGTAAAGCTTTAAATATGCATCACGGTATAGCTGTAACAGATGCATTTATGCAAGCAGTTGAGAGTGATGAAAATTTTCCATTAATCAGCCCTGCTACTAAAAAAGTTGTACGTGAAGTTAAGGCTAGAGATTTGTGGGTTAAGTTACTAACTACTAGAATAGAAACTGGAGAACCCTATATTTTATTTATTGATACTGTCAATAAATATATTCCGCAGCATCATAAAAAACTTGGGCTACAAGTAAAAACTTCTAATCTTTGTAGCGAGATTACCCTACCAACTGGCATTGATCATTTGGGTAAGGTTAGAACCGCTGTGTGTTGTTTGTCTTCTGTAAATTTAGAATATTTTGATAATTGGCAAAATGACCCCGAGTTTATTCCTACCGTAATGCGTTTTTTAGATAACGTACTTGAAGATTTTATCACTAAAGCACCTAGTACCATGGAGCGAGCTAAATATTCAGCAATGCGTGAACGTAGTGTAGGTTTAGGTGTTATGGGTTTTCACTCATTCCTACAATCAAAGGATGTACCAATAGAGTCGGTAATGGCAAAGGTTTGGAATAATCAAATATTTGAACATATTCATAAAGAAGTTGATAAAGCTTCAGTAGTTCTATCTGATGAACGTGGTGCTTGCCTCGATGCAGCTGAAGTAGGTATTAACGAACGGTTTAGTAATAAAACAGCTATTGCTCCTACGGCATCAATCTCTATTATTGCTGGCAATAGTTCGCCTGGAATTGAACCATTTGCTGCTAATAGTTTTGTCCAAAAGACTCTTACTGGATCTTTTAATGTACGTAACAAATATTTAGAAAAGCTGTTAAGCACCAAAGGTTTTAATAATGAGCAGGTTTGGTCATCAATTGCAACTCATGAAGGCTCAGTTCAACATCTAACCTTTTTATCCAGCCATGAAAAAGATGTTTTTAGAACTGCTTATGAGATTGATCAAAATTGGCTTATTGATCTAGCAGCAGATAGGGTACCATATGTTTCGCAA
The DNA here is from genome assembly GCF_965178575.1 of Candidatus Tisiphia endosymbiont of Micropterix aruncella. Lineage (NCBI taxonomy): Bacteria > Pseudomonadati > Pseudomonadota > Alphaproteobacteria > Rickettsiales > Rickettsiaceae > Candidatus Tisiphia > Candidatus Tisiphia endosymbiont of Micropterix aruncella. The sequence continues at coordinate 1,730,903 of NZ_OZ238268.1, read as the reverse complement.
TCTCAATCTCTAAATGTTTTCTTAGCAGGCAATGTAAGTAAAATGTATTTAAATAATATCCATTTTAGAGCTTGGAAGAAAGGGGTTAAGAGTTTATATTATTGTAGATCAACCTCAATTCAAAGAGCCGATAAAGTATCACACGATGTCAAGAAAGTGGATTTTCAAGATATTGAACGAGATAATAAGAAAAAACAAGAAGAAGTTGTGTCTTATGATGAATGTTTATCCTGTCAGTAATGAATATGGTAGCCTTGATGTCATTCTGCGAAAGTAGCGGAATCTAAAGAAACAGACAGAAAGGGTGCTTTAGACATTCTAGATTCCCGCCTACGCGGGAATGACATTACCTTCACAAGAAGGAAGAATTATTCTTACATCAAACTCAGGTTAATTTAATATACTTAAAAAGGAAATATATATATGTCTTTACTGGATGCTCGTCCAATTTACAAACCATTTTCTTATCCATGGGCTTATGAAGCATGGCATATTCAACAACGAATTCATTGGTTACCAGAGGAAGTGCCGCTAGCTGATGATCTAAAAGATTGGAAATATAATTTAAGTCCTGGAGAAAAACATTTATTAACTCAAATATTTCGTTTCTTTACTCAAGCAGATATTGAAGTGAATAATTGTTATATGAAACATTATTCTAGGGTATTTAAGCCAACGGAAGTGTTGATGATGTTATCGGCGTTTTCTAATATGGAAACAATTCATATTGCTGCTTATTCTCATCTGCTTGATACCGTAGGTATGCCAGAAACTGAATATTCAGCATTTCTTAAATATAAAGAAATGAAAGATAAATATGATTATATGCAGCGTTTCGGTGTAGAAACGAAAGAAGATATCGCCACAACTTTAGCAGTATTTGGGGCATTTACTGAAGGATTACAACTATTTGCTTCATTTGCCATTTTACTTAATTTTCCTCGTTTCAATAAAATGAAAGGTATGGGGCAAATCATTAGTTGGTCAGTAAGGGATGAGACGTTACATACTGATTCAATCATTATGTTATTTAAAACTTTTATTAGAGAAAATCCTGAAGTATGGACTGAAGAGCTTCGTAGCCGTCTTTATGAAGCGTGTGCTACTATTGTGCATTTTGAAGATGCCTTTATTGAACTGGCATTTGAAGTTGGTGGCATTAAAGGTCTGACAGCTAGAGAAGTAAGACAATATATTCGTTATATTGCCGATCGTAGATTAATGCAGCTTGGACTTAAAGAAATTTATTTAGTTGATAATAATCCATTACCTTGGCTTGATGAAATCTTAAACGGTGCTGAACATACTAATTTCTTTGAAGGAAGGGTGACCGAATATACCAAAGCTGCAACTACTGGATCGTGGGAAGATGTATTTGCTGAGATGGATGGTGGGAGGAGTGGTACGACTTAATACCTCAATTCTAGATAAGAATTAGTTAATTCTTATACCGAATTCGCGTTTAATGTGTTCTTGCTGGATTATTAGGTTGTCTACTAATGCGTGATACGTGGTCTACCATATGGGGAGTCGGTGTTGGGACTTTAGCTTTAGGTAAAATCTTTTTCTCCTGAGGTGGATTGTTAATTGTTGTGTCAAAATCGCTAAATAAACTTGTCTGCGTTTGAGGATTTATTTTATTTTTAGCAGGATCACCAGTAATAACGTTTTTTATATAAGACAGGATGAATCGACCGCAATTTATATTATCAGCTATTTTTTGATGACCTAGATATGATGATTTAAAGGTAACTCTATCTTTTCCAAATGTTTCTTCTAGTGAATCTCTAATTGGTTTTAGTGGGTAAAAACGGCTAAGCCATCCTTTGGAATCATGATGATGAGATGTTATATTTCCATCTTTATCTTTATTCAGTTCTAAATATGTGAAATGTCTCCTTGTCAGCAATCCAAGAAAATATTTGTTAGACTGACACATAGGAATTATTGCTTGCTTCCAATTAGGATCTTGGTTTAGTACTCCAAGTGTATCCTTTAATGGGGCTGCAGTTGTTGTAAGCGAATTGCCTTTTTGAGCATCATGAGATGGGGCAGTGATATAATTATTGTCCTTTTTAAGATAATAATTGATTTTATTCCCCGGATTCCCTGGATTCTCATACGTCTCTGCTGATAGTTTATATTCTTGGCTTCTAGATAAATCTTTCAAGACATTATATATCTGAGCAGGCTTATATGCCATATATGTCTCAATTTCTTTCCGATCTTTCATTTCATATCCTATAATATCTTATGATATATATTGGTGGTAAATAAAATAATAGTATACTAAAATGACTGCAAAAAATAGATGTTTTTAACATTAGTAATAAACCTCAGTTCGATATAAGAATTATTAATTCTTATATCGAACTGAGGTTACTTCTACCAATTCTTCATTTTATGGATAGCGTTCATCCTCAGTATTAAACAAAAGCACGTTGTGGTTGGATAAGAAAGAATCAAAATAAAACTTTACCAACATTTAATGATTGGAAAAGGAAACATTTAATAGGAGCGATTAATTTATCTGATTTGCAATTAACCCTAATTCGGGATAAGAATTATAATTCTTATCCCGAATTAGCTGTGATATAAAGAAAAATGTACTCTTGAAGCGGTTCTGCGAGTACATTTTAACTTTTTTATCGTTCAATAGATGATTTTAATAATTAAAATCATCTATTGAACGCAAATGATATTTTAACAATCAGGTGTAGAACCGCTTCAAACCTGATTGTTTCTATATATACAGCCGAATTTGGGATAACTTGTTATCCCGAATTCGCGTAATTAGTTAGCACAGATAATCCTAAGGTAAACGGTGATTATATAATCAATTTTCTATAAAAATTAGAAGCAGAAAATCCTAATAAAGAGAAGATATAGTTGACCTTCGTCCATCAACTCTTGAAATCATAGCATTATACTAGTGGTCTACGCGGGCAATGCCTAAGTGAGTTTGCCAAAAAGATCTAATGTTTATGGTCATGATGATGGACATAAAAACCAATTGATGACAAGGTGTTTAGGAAGTCTTGGTTCTGTGCTAAATCGTTAGGTTTACCGCTACAACATATATGTCCATTCAAACATATAACTTGGTCAGAATTTTTCATCACAGTAAATAAGTCATGTGATATCATAAAAATCGTAATATTGAGACGTTTTTTTATTTGATTAATAATCCGATAAAATTCTTGCTGACTAGTAACATCTAATGATTGAGTTGGTTCATCTAAAATGATTAGATCAGGATTGTTGAGTAAGGTAGCAGTCAGAATTAGCTTCTGAAATTGACCACCAGAAAGTTCTGAAATATCATGATGTTTATAATTATCAAAATCAATAAAATTACCCCATTCTTGCCAATCATTGCGAGTAGCATTTGAGGCTAATAAATACAAAAAATTTTCAGCTGTAATTGGTAAGTCTGAAGCAAAATCTAGTCTCTGCGGTACATAGCCAATTTTTAGATGTGGGTGAATTGTTATATTACCAGATGAGGCACTGTCTAATCCCAAGATTAATCTAGCTATTGTTGTTTTTCCAGCACCATTTGGACCGATTAAAGTCGTAACCTCGCCTTTTTTAACGGTAAAATTAATATTAGTAAGGGGTAACTTTTTGCCAAATTGTTTAGATACATTACTGAATTTTATTAATGTAATATCTTCTGATATAGACACAACCACCTGATCAAAATTATTATTGTGTGTCAATTATAATAACTAACTAACCTCAGTTTGATGTAAGACATAGGTTTAATCTCCTAGATGTCATCCCTGCGAAAGCAGGGATCTTAAAAAATAACCAAGAATACTATTAGATATTTTAGACCCCGCACCGAAGCAGGGGTGACATCAAGCCAGTTACATCGAACTCAGGTTAACTAGCAGTGTCACCGTTAACATCATTATTACCATCTTGGTCGTCATTATCACTTTCTGATTCTTCACTTTTTTCAGATTTATCCTCCTCCTCTTGTGCAGAACCAAGAGCATACACACACAATTCTTCCAGCAGAACATTATTCTTATTAGCCAGTTCTTGCAGTTTAGTTATCGCATCCATGACCTCAGCTGGTATTTTCCCACCACGTTGCTTTGATAACCAGTCATCCTGAAAATGCAAGGGATGATGCCCCGGCTCAGGTTGCCCTACATATATGGTAAATGGTGCCATTTGTCCACCAAAATCACAATTAACACTAAACTTTTTCATAACATAACATTATTAGAATAATATTAGGGATTTCAAGATTTAATCCTAAAAAACTTATCCCTAACAAAATTGTATATGATCTAACAAAAAAATAAAAGTAAAAAATTTTGGCGACAGAACTTAACTACTCAATGACGTTTTTTCAAGTAATAGATGTTTAAATTTCTCGGAAAGTTCATAATTAGTAGCAACAAACGTTTTGTCATTATTTATTATTGCTCCACCTGATTCTCGGACAATTAAATCAAAGCTAGCTTTTAAAGTGTAATTTAATGATGAAAAATAAACAGCATCAATCTTACCAGCCGCAAGTAATAGCATTCCATAACAATGAGAACCAAAAACCCTAGCATTTTTCAAAAAAACTGGGTTTATGTTAAGATCGTCAGTAGAAATTAGAAAATTATCAAAACTAGAACAAGCCGAAACTCTTAATCTACCACTATTATTAGTGGTATTATTTCCTACCCATACCCCTTTTCCCTTCTCAACATAATAAATCTCATCAAGAGCTGGAAAGTTTATCACAGTACAAACCGTGGTTAAAATTTTATTAATCTTTTTTAAACACGTTATAGATACAGCAAAAAATGGTATACTTTTCTCTAAATTACTCAAACTATCAAGCGGATTTATTAATAAAACCATCTCAGAAGCGTTATCCAATTCAAACTTATCCTCTGGAAAAAATAAAGAACTTGTATATTTTTGCAACTCATTACGTAATAAGTCTTGTGTTTTAACATAAGACTTATTGCAGAAATCATAGTTTCCCTTGTTAGATCTTTGAAGCATTTCCAGCTCCAAAAAATCTCTCTGCAGAAACTTAACAGCTTTACATGATGCAGTAATAAGTAAGTTAGTTATAGGCTGCATAAGCTATATATGATTTCAAGGGTTGATGATAGACGATAGTATACTTCAAGAAGAGCCAGGCAGTAGCAAAGTCGAGCGGCGTAGCGTACATGAGTAACGGAGCAGCTTCGATCTTTAGGTTGCGGGAACGCTAATTCTTGAAGTTCTACCTGAGTATATATTACTTTGCTCTCTCAACAAAGCTTATATCTTCAATTTTTACAACTATTTTCTCTCCGGTAACTAAATAAGGTGGTATCATTACCTTTACTCCATTGGTTAAAATCGCTGGTTTATAAGAAGATGTTACCGTAGAGCCTTTAATTACAGGATCAGTTTGCATAATTTCAGCAATAACGGTTTGCGGTAATTCAGCATTTAAAGCTTTTTCTTCATAAAACTGTACCTTGAGTACCATATTATCCTCAAGAAATGGCAAACATTCGCCAAGAATTGCCTTATTAATTAAAATCTGCTCAAATGTCTCATTATCCATTAACACGAGATCATCACCTTCAAAATATAGGAATTGTAAATCCTTATTCTCAAGCTGTGCTTTTTCAACGTAATCGGATGAATTAAAACGCTCATTAAGTTTTGTACCAGTTTTTAAATTTTTCATCTCTACTTGCACATAAGCCCCACCTTTACCAGGTTTGGTATGTTCAGGTGTTTTGCTTACAACCCATAAATCATCATTATACACTATAATGTTACCAGCCCTAATAGCATTTGCTGAAATTTTCATATTATTATCACTTATTTAAAATAATTATTTTGTATATTTGTTCAAGCTGGTTATTAACACCTTTCTAGGTCTATTTTATCATTTTTATCGATAAAGGTCAAATGTATACTACTCACCCCAATTCGGGATAAGAATTAGTTAATTCTTATCCCGAATTCGCGTTACTCGTAAATGAAGAGTTGATAGACGATAGAATCAAAATTATGATAGTAGCAGGAGTTGAAGGGTCGAAGTGCTAGGCGTACATTTAGTACGTGGCTACCTACGATCCACAACTGTCGAAAGTTCGAAGTGGATCATATTTTCAGCTCCACCAAGTTTGGATTACCGCCACAAAAAAGTACAAAATCTTATACTATTTGGTATTGAATTCTTTAACTAGATAAACTGATAGTTGTTGAATCAAATATATTAAATTTTTGTTTATCATTTCCTGCAAATTTATTGTTATAACCTCAGTTCGATATAAGAATTATTAATTCTTATATCGAACTGAGGTTATTTTACTTATGAAAATCTTCTAAAACCACCTATACCTTCTAACTTTCGACAGTTGTGGGTTGAAAGCCTTCCTGCCTACGCGGGAAGGCTTTGCCTTGAGCTAGTTTATAACATCGTTTTCATGACTCAAACATTTTCGGGTTTAGCTATAGCCCCTTGTATTATTATTAACCATTAATTATATAAAATACTTAGTGGGGTCAAATATTATGATATATTCTAACCTTAATGCGATGTAACAAGTTAATACTAGGCTCAAGTAATCATCGCCATTAGGGGTGATATCATCAACTATGATTAAAAAAAAAGAGAATAATAATTATTCTTACATCGATATTTGAGGTTAATTTAAAATTTATAAGGTTATTGAAATGAATATGGATAAATTTACTACACATGCAAAATCTGTCATCTCTAATGCCCAAAGCTTAGCAGCAAAAAATGATCATCAGCAACTATTGCCATTACATATACTGGCGAGTTTGTTAAATGATGATAGCGGCATTATTACTAACCTCATTAATATTTTGGGTAGTAGCTTAGACGATTTAAATAAAGCTGTAACTATAGAATTAAACAAAATCCCAAAAGTACAAATTGAGGGAGGAGGACAGCTTTATTTATCATCGGAAAGCTTAAAATTACTTAATAAAGCCTCAGATATTGCTAAGGATAATGCTGATAGTTTTATCACTATTGAGCGAGTTTTTGAAGCATTATCGTATGACCAAACACCTGCTGGTAAAATTTTATTGGATAATTCAATAACTAGTAAAAAAATAAACGCCGCAATTCTGCAGTTAAGAAAAGGTAAGAAAGCAGATAGCGAATCTTCTGAAAGTAGTTACGATGCCTTAAAGAAATATGGTAGAGATGTCACGCGGCTAGCAGAACTTGGTAAACTTGATCCAATAATTGGCAGAGATGAGGAAATTAGAAGAACAGTACAAGTTTTATCAAGAAGAATGAAGAATAATCCAGTGCTGATAGGAGAGCCAGGAGTTGGTAAAACAGCCATAATAGAGGGATTAGCTCAAAGAATCTTTAGCCAAGACATTCCAGAAACGCTAGTAAATTGCCGTATCATTGAACTTGATATGGGAGCTTTAATTGCTGGGGCTAAATATCGCGGAGAATTTGAAGAACGACTAAAAGCGGTATTAAACGAGATTAAAGAATCTGGAGGGGAAATCATTTTATTTATTGATGAACTACATCTTTTAGTAGGAACTGGCAAAACAGATGGGGCTATGGATGCATCAAATTTACTAAAGCCCATGCTTGCTAGAGGGGAACTCCATTGTATTGGTGCTACTACTTTAGATGAATACCGTAAATATATTGAAAAAGATGCAGCTCTTGCTAGAAGGTTTCAGGCAGTTTACGTTAGTGAGCCAACAGTAGAAGATACTATATCAATTTTACGTGGTATTAAGGACAAATACGAATTACATCATGGTGTAAGAATTGCTGATAGTGCTATAGTTGCTGCCAGCACTTTATCCAATAGATATATTACTGATCGTTACTTACCAGATAAAGCCATTGACTTAATCGATGAAGCATGTAGTCGATTAAAAATAGAATTATCTAGTAAACCAGAAGAATTGGATGAACTTGATCGCCGTATTATTCAAATAAAGATTGAACTAGCAGCTCTAAAAAAAGAAAATGATGAACATTCAAAAAAGAAAATTATCCTCTTAACCGATGAATTAGAAACACTTGAATCTCTTTCTTATGATATGAGTGCTAGCTGGCAAGCTGAAAAATCCAAAATACATATTGAGCAAAAATTAAAAGAGGAACTAGAAAAAGCTAGAGCAGAACTTGAACGAGCAGAAAGAAGTAGCGATCTTGCACGGGCTAGTGAGCTAAAATATGGTGTTATTCCTGATTTGACTAAGAAACTACAACAAGCAATGGAAGGAGGAGATAACAAACTATCAAAAGAAGTTGTATCGGAAAACGATATAGCTATAATCATATCTAGAATTACTGGTATACCGATTGATACAATGCTATCAAGCGAACGTGAAAAACTACTAGCTATGGAAGATAAACTTCGCAGGTCAGTGATCGGTCAAGATGAAGCTATAAAAGGAATCAGTGATGCCGTACGCCGTTCTCGTGCTGGTTTGCAAGATATTAACAGACCACTTGGGTCATTTTTATTTTTAGGTCCAACTGGTGTTGGGAAAACTGAACTAACCAAAGCTTTAGCACTTTTTTTATTTAATGATCGTAACGCTATTCTCAGAGTTGATATGTCTGAATATATGGAGAAACACTCCATATCACGTTTGATTGGCTCACCTCTAGGATATGTTGGTTATGAGCAGGGAGGCATTTTAACAGAAGCAGTGCGTAGGAGACCTTATCAAGTTATTTTATTTGATGAAGTAGAAAAGGCTCATTCAGATATTTTTAACATCATGCTGCAGATTTTAGATGAAGGACGACTAACCGATAGTCAAGGGATAACCGTTGATTTTAAAAATACCATTATTGTTCTTACTTCTAACCTTGGAGCTGAAATACTTATTAATCAACGAGAAGAAGATGACCAACATAAAATCAAAGAACAAGTAATGGAATATGTACGAGCCGTATTTAAACCTGAATTCTTAAATAGGCTAGATGAGATTATTCTATTCCATAAACTAAATCGTGCCAACATACATGATATTGTTAAAATACAACTGGATAATCTGAAAAAAATTCTTTTGCAACAAAATATTATATTGGAATTTGATGAATCAGCTATAAATTACCTTGCTGATAAGGGTTATGACTCAATGTTTGGTGCTAGACCATTAAAGAGAGTTATTCAACGAGAACTACAGAATCATTTTGCCAAAATGATTCTTTCGAGTAGTATTATGAGCGGTGATACGGTAAACATAAAATCAACTGGTAGTGAACTAGTTATTAATAAAGTAACCTGAGAAGATTTTGCCATAGTGAATGGTGACATCTGAAGGTGCAGGGACACCCTAGGCTATTAAACCGATGTTTTACGTCGAATTGAGTTTATAATAGAATATAATTAGGAGAATAAAATAATTATGAGTATTGAAATTATAGTTCCATCTCTTGGAGAGTCTGTATCAGAAGCGGCTATTGCTAAATGGCATAAAAAACAAGGAGATGCGGTAAAAGTGGATGAGCTACTTTTAGAACTTGAGACAGAGAAAGTTACGTTAGAAGTAAATGCACTTTCCTCTGGTGTAATAAGCAAAATACTTAAGAATGAGGGCGATACAGTATATGTGGGTGAGAGCGTAGGACAAATCACCGAAGGAGAAGCTTCTAGTGTAGCTTCACCTAGTACACTAGACAAAGAGATAAAACAGCAACCTGCAAGTACCAACAAGGTTGATGTTCCGCCCTCGGTGCAAAGATTAGTGAGTGAAAATAAACTGCAATTAGCTGACATAAAAGGTACTGGTCGAGAAGGCAGAGTGACCAAGGGAGATGTACTAGAGTTCATAAATACCCCGCCTGCAAAAGAAACAGAATTACCTGTTATAGCCAATGTTGTACGTACAAATGAAGGGATGGTTGAGCGTGTTAAAATGTCACGTCTTCGTAAAACTATAGCGGATCGTTTAAAACAATCACAAAATACTGCAGCTATTCTAACTACTTTTAATGAAATTGATATGTTGAAAGTTATTAATTTGCGTATGCAGTATCGTGAAGAGTTTGAGAAGAAGCATAAGGTTAAGCTGGGATTTATGTCATTTTTTGTAAAAGCTACTATTGAAGCTCTTAAAGCAGTCCCATCGGTAAACGCCGAGATAGAAGGGGATGAGATTCTGTATAAGAATTATTATGATATTGGTGTTGCAGTAGGGACAGAGCAGGGTCTAGTAGTGCCAATAGTTAGGCAGGCTGACAAATTGAGTTTTGCTAAGGTTGAGAAAGAAATTGCTGGTTTGGGTAAAAAGGCTAGAGAAGGAAAATTATCTATGTCTGATTTGTCAGGTGGAACATTTACCATTTCAAATGGTGGTGTTTATGGATCACTATTATCAACTCCGATTATTAACCCTCCTCAATCAGGTATTTTAGGTCTTCACAAGACCGAAGAAAGAGCAGTAGTGGTTAATGGTAAGATAGAAATACGTCCCATGATGTACGTTGCTTTATCTTATGATCATCGTATTATTGATGGTAAAGAAGCAGTTACTTTTCTTGTAAAAATAAAAGAATTGATTGAGAATCCTGAGAAATTGTTATTAAATCTTTAATATACTCGAATGATTTGGAGAATTTGGATTTGAAAATGAGGGGCGAGTAAGCGGAATGTACATTTAGTACATGAGTACGCGAGTTCCTGATATTTTCAAAAAACAATTCGTAGGAGCAGAAGAGTATATGGAAAAGGAATATAATTGAGGAGTAAGTTATGGTGAAGAAAAAATATGCTTTCGATGATCCAGATGTTAAAATTAAAAAGTTTCGTCCTACTAGCAAGGATATAAAGGATTATATTACAGCTCAGCATGCAACTTTAGCAAGTGATCCTAAGGAAAGTTTAAGCCTTAACCAGTATTTAAAGGGAAAATATTTTGAAGATAGTAATGTAGTAGTAGTTGCAGATTTATCCGATAGGACTTTTAGTAGATCTGGTAATGTAACAGACCTAAGCGGAGGAGATTTTACTGGTTGTATATTTAAAAATACTACTTTTAAAGAATGTAATTTAGCTGATGCAGTGTTTTGTGATGTTGATTTTGACAAGGCTTATTTCGAAGATACTATTCTACAAAACATAGATTTTAGAGGAGCTGACCTTGCTAATTGTAGGTTTTCTGATAGCTATAAAGGATACTCTCAAATAGGGAAAGAACGTGATATTGAGGGGATAAAATTCAGCACCACTTCTTCTTTAGGCAGAAAATATGCTGACATAAAAAGTGACTTAGTTCGCAAAAAAGAGCAGCAATATTTTATAAGTAGTAAACAAAAAGAATTAGAGGAGGCGGAGAAGAAGTTAAGCTTGAAAGCTCAGGCTTGGCGTATTGGAGGTTATAAAACCGGGGATTCAGAATATGATAGGCTGGAAGAAGAGCTGAAGCTAATGGTTGAGCAAAAAATATTTCCTAGAGAAGATAATCCAATGCATGAAACTTTTCAAAATATTTATGGCAGTAGCAGTTGTACTTTTGATCCAGCTTATGTACGAGGATCAACTAAAGAACAGCGAAATCAAGAAACGCAATATGTACCCTTAGCTCGGAAAGATATAGAGCAATATTTGCAGGCAAGAAAGAGTAATGAAAATTTAAGCTTAAATGATTTTGCTAAATCTAAATTAGAGAAATCACAGATAAGATCAGGAGCAAGAATTATTGCAGATTGTTCTAGTAGAGTTGATACTTCTACTAATAATGAATGGTATGATAGAGTTGATTTATCTGGTTTAGATTTCTCAGGAGCAGATTTACGGGGTGCTGTGTTCGCAGGGTCCGTTTTATCCGGATGCAAATTTAATGGCACTAATATTAGTGAAGCGAATTTCGAGAGTGCAGAACTTGATGGAGCTAATTTTTTAGGGTCTAAAGCAGATAACGCGAATCTTTTTAATAGTAATTTAAGTCAGGCAGTCGTTGATAATAGTCAGTTCACACATGCTTTTATGGCTCGTTCTAATGGTCAAGAGGTTGTGATAAATAACTCCAACTTTGATTATGCAAATATAAAAAATGGTAAATGGGATCACGCAAAATTGACTGATTCAACATTTAATCAGGCAGATTTGCAAGGTATTGCTTTAATCTCAGCAGATTTACGAAGAGTACAAATGCAGCATGCAATATTAGATAAAGCTATTTTAACAGAGTGTCAGGTTATAGAGAGTGATTTATCTAATGCTTTGATGGAAAAGGCTGAAGCACATAAAGCAAAATTTAAAGATACTATATTGCAGAACATAGAAGCAAAAGGATTAGATTTGTCGGATGCTGAGTTAAGTGGTTTGACTAAGCTGGATGGAGCGAATTTAGAAGCAGCTATTCTAAGAAGGATTAATGCTGAAGGAGTGAATTTTATTAATGCCAATCTAAATATGGTGGAAGCACAAAAGGCAAATTTCAGAAATGCAATTTTAGAAGGAGTAGAGGTCAAATTTGCTAACTTAACAGAGGCGGTTTTGGAAGGAGCGAATGCTAAAGGAATCAATACAAGTTATAGTATACTAAAAAAAGTTCATGCACAAAAGGCTGATTTCTCGAATAGTATAATGAGGAGTATTGACGCTCAGGAAGGTGATTTTACCGAAGTAATATTCATGAATGGTGATCTTACAAAATCAAAATTGCAGCAAGCGATATTGGAAAAAGTACAAGCAGAAAAGGTTAAGTTAGAAGGGGTTAATTTACGTGCGGCAAAGTTAGCTGAGGCTGATTTGTCCAAAGCTACGGTCGATATTGATACTGATATTGTGGACGTAAATTTGATGGGTTTAAAAGGCACATTCATTCAAAATGGTCAAGAAATTATCCCGCAGAAGCTTCAAGAAGAGCAAAAACAATTGGAACAAGTAAAAAAAGCGGAGCAATTAGAATTAACACTAGAGAATTTACCTCACATCGCTGTAGGCCTATTAAAAGAGACAGGGGCATTTCTTCTTGATATTGCTACTATAGTACCTTCAGCTATTAGGAATCCGCTGGATACAAAGAAGCTATTATATGATGAGCTATATGCTGATTTCCTGAAATTTCAAGAAGTGAGTGAAAAATTATTAAGTGATAAGTTGCTAATTGAAGAAAGGCAAAAATTACAAAAAGAACAAGTAGAACATGCATCTAATCTAATCAAGGGAGCTGGTGCAGTGGCTGATATATATATTCCTGCTTTGAATGAAGCACGGTCTGATCTATTGAAAGATCAGATCGCTCAGCGTGTTTTGTTACCAGTTTTAAGCATTGTGTTAAATCCCGCTCCAATGATTTCACCTACAGAAGCTAGTAGAGTTAATCCTGATATATTTGATGGAGTAGATAAAAATTTTATTAGAAGGATAGTGCCGTTGGTGCTAAAATTAGGAGGTGGCATATTAGAAGGAGAATCAAATAAAAAAGTACAAGAAATTTATAAAAATCTAATAATTTCTAACGAGAATTCAGGGCGTGATATCATTAAAAATGCTTTAGAAATCTTCACCAGCCCTAAAGTAGCAGAACTAGTCAAGAAAGATTTAGTTGAGTTTTTACGCGATCCAGCTAATCAAAAAGAAATTACCAAAATTGCTGAGAATGTTCTAGACGATACATTTACTAGATTCGTATCAAAAGAATTTTTTAAAAATACTATGTTACTGGCAACTAATGCAAGTAGCACGATATTAGATCATACTCCTGAAATGGTTATGATTTATGAGCTTTATATGAAACATCAAGATCTTGGCTTGGAATTATTGACTGATAAAAATTTATCTTCGACTCGAAAAGAAGAAATAGTGGAAATACAAAAAGCCATGGTAGCTTCTATTTTAGATAATGCTGGTAAGGTCGTTCAAGATCTAGCTCCTGCCTTAAAATTGACTCTACCACGATATTTTGCTGATAATAAAGATAATATTTTAGGTTTCTTGGATAAACCAGAAGTTCAGCAAAATATTAAATCTCTTGGTCTGAATCCTAAATTTGTACGTGATGCAACAGCAGCAACTATTCCATTTATTGTTGATGTTTTACCGATAATAGCAGAACTTACTGAAAGTTGTTTAGCAGACAAAGATGGGTTAGAGCGAATTATTGAACAAACTAAAGATGTTATGAACGTACCTGAATCTCAACAAGCAGAAAAAGTTGGTGAATTAGTAAACTCTCTTATTAAGTTTAATAAGGATAATCCTAAGGTTAAAGAAGTTTTACAAGAAAAAATACCTGAGCTTTTAATAAAACATGCTAAAGACCTTGGTCCTGTGGTTGAGAAATTTTTAAATGAAACCGAGATGGGTAAAAAACTAAAACTAAAAGGTGAGGCAGTTGTTAAAGTACTAGGGGATCATGCTAAGGAAGTAGGAACAATAACGGCTTCCTATAAGAAGGGAGAATATAGTGCAATGGTTCGTCCATTGATTAATTTGTTATCTGATGCAAAAGTTCTAAGTTTAGCTGTAGGAGCTACTATTAACCTTTGGAAGTATAATTTTCAAAAACATTTTGTGTTTAATTCAACACGTGAAAAAGTAATTGGTGAAAAAATGGGTCAAATTATTGGAGATATTTTGCCAAGTCCTCTTTTAGTATCATTGCCAGGAGAGAAAAGATATTTATCTTCCATTTTTCAGGAGCAGGCTGAAAAATATAGTCGAAGTAATTCATATGAGTATTCACCAATACTTGATTATTCCTTAAGTAATAAAGATTTAAGAGGATTATCTTTTGAAAAAGTAGATATGAAATTAGATAATTTTGAAATTAAAGGATTTAATTTTAATGAAGTGACATTAGGAAAATGTTCTCTGAAAAATGCTGAATTGAAAGAATGTTCTTTTAAGAGAGTTACTTTTAAAGAACATATAGACTTTGAAGGAGCTACCATTGATGGTAATACTTTAACTACACTTCTTCCGGAAATTAAAAAATATAATAAAAAACATCCAGAAAAAACAATGAATTTAGATAATATAAGAGTTGTTGGGAATATAAGCGAGGAAGTTAAATCAAATCCTTTGCTAAAAAATGTAGATTTGAATAAAGCTACTATAAAAAAAATAAAAGTTGTTCCACCAGTACCTAAAGCAAGTCAAACAATGTCGCCAAATGAACATAGAAGAAGATATGATAGAAATGCTAACAAAGAAAGACAAACAAATCTGTTAATCAGATAAAATAATGTTTGACATTGTTCTGAATAATCGGTATAAAACTTCACACAGGGCAACAATCCTGTAGCTGTTTGAAAAGTTGATAAAACTGAAAACTAAATACACACTGCGATAATAAAAATTTATGATCGTGAGTGGATACTGTAAAGTAGCAGAATTAGTTCTGTACACATCGTACAATCTCAAGCTTTAAAAGAATCAAAGTAAATAAAATAAGAGCATTTGGTGGATGCCTTGGCACTAGAAGGCGATGAAGGACGTAATACGCTGCGATAAGCTTCGGGGAGCTGCGAATAAGCTTTGATCCGAAGATTTCCGAATGGGGAAACCCACCTGCTTAGCAGGTATCGTATAGTGAATACATAGCTATGCGAAGCAAACCCAGTGAACTGAAATATCTCAGTAGCTGGAGGAAAGGACATCAACCGAGACTCCGTTAGTAGTGACGAGCGAACGCGGACTAGGCCAGTGGCTTCAGAATAAAAACTAGAACAACATGGAAAGGTTGGCCATAGAGGGTGATAGCCCCTTATAGGTAAAAAGTTTTGGAGTCCTTGAGTAAGGCGGGACACGTGAAATCCTGTTTGAACATAGGGGGACCACCCTCTAAGCCTAAGTACTCTCTAGTGACCGATAGTGAACAAGTACCGTGAGGGAAAGGTGAAAAGAACCCCGATAAGGGGAGTGAAATAGACCTGAAACCGAATGCTTACAAGCAGTCGGAGCAGACATTGAGTTTTAAAGCTCGTTTATATGTTCTGTGACGGCGTACCTTTTGTATAATGGGTCAGCGACTTAGTTTATCTAGCAAGCTTAAGCCGTTAGGTGTAGGCGTAGCGAAAGCGAGTCTGAATAGGGCGACTTTAGTTAGATGAATTAGACCCGAAACCGAGTGATCTAGCCATGGCCAGGTTGAAGGTGGAGTAATATCCGCTGAAGGACCGAACCCACTACTGTTGAAAAAGTAGGGGATGAGTTGTGGCTAGGGGTGAAAGGCCAATCAAACTCGGATATAGCTGGTTCTCCGCGAAATCTATTTAGGTAGAGCGTTATAGCGATTACCGTCGAAGGTAGAGCACTGGATGAGCTAGGGGGTCCTACAGACTTACCAAACTCAACCAAACTCCGAATGTCGACGAGTACAGCATAGCAGACAGACTGTGGGTGCTAAGGTCCATAGTCGAGAGGGAAAAAGCCCAGACCGCCATCTAAGGTCCCTAAATCATGACTAAGTGTTAAAGGATGTGAGAAAACCAAAACAACTAGGATGTTGGCTTAGAAGCAGCCATCATTTAAAGAAAGCGTAATAGCTCACTAGTCTAAATAAGTTTTCTTGCGCCAACAATGTAACGGGGCTCAAGTCATGTACCGAAGATGCGGATTTGTACTTTAATAGTGCAAATGGTAGCGGAGCGTTCCGTAGGCCTGTGAAGGTGAACTGTGAAGTTTGCTGGAGGTATCGGAAGTGAGAATGCTGACATAAGTAGCGATAAAGAATGTGAGAAACATTCTCGCCGAAAGTCCAAGGGTTTCTGCGTAAAGTTAATCTGCGCAGGCTTAGTCGGCCCCTAAGGTGAGGCTGAAAGGCGTAATCGATGGGAATCAGGTTAATATTCCTGAACCTGAGGAATGTGACGGAAATAGTAAATTGTATACGCTTATTGGATTGCGTGTGCAGTGAATATTTTCCAGGAAATAACACCTCATTAAAGACCGTACCCTAAACCGACACAGGTGGACAGGTAGAGTATACCAAGGCGCTTGAGAGAACGATGCTGAAGGAACTAGGCAAATTGCATCTGTAACTTCGGGAGAAGGATGACCTGTAAATGGGCAACCATTTATAGGTGGCACAAACTAGGGGGTAGCGACTGTTTATTAAAAACACAGGGCTCTGCAAAGTCAATAGACGAAGTATAGGGTCTGACGCCTGCCCAGTGCTGGAAGATTAAGAGGAGGGGTGCAAGCTCTGAATTGAAGTCCCAGTGAACGGCGGCCGTAACTATGACGGTCCTAAGGTAGCGAAATTCCTTGTCGGGTAAGTTCCGACCCGCACGAATGGCGTAACGATTTCCCCGCTGTCTCCAGTATCGACTCAGCGAAATTGAATTCTCCGTGAAGATGCGGAGTTCCCGCGGTTAGACGGAAAGACCCCGTGAACCTTTACTATAGCTTTGCACTGGTATTAGGAATTAGATGTGCAGGATAGGTGGGAGACTATGAAGCGGTGGCACAAGCCACTGTGGAGTCACCCTTGAGATACCACCCTTTTGATTCTTGATATCTAACCGCGATCCTTGAATCAGGATCCGAGACAATGCATGGTGGGTAGTTTGACTGGGGCGGTCGCCTCCCAAAGAGTAACGGAGGCGCGCGATGGTTAGCTCAGGTTGGTCGGAAATCAACTATTAGAGTGCAATGGCATAAGCTAGCCTGACTGCGAGTCTGACAAGACGAGCAGAGACGAAAGTCGGTCATAGTGATCCGGTGGTCCCGAGTGGAAGGGCCATCGCTCAACGAATAAAAGGTACTCCGGGGATAACAGGCTGATGATTTCCAAGCGTCCATAGCGACGAAATCGTTTGGCACCTCGATGTCGGCTCATCACATCCTGGGGCTGGAGAAGGTCCCAAGGGTTCGGCTGTTCGCCGATTAAAGTGGTACGTGAGCTGGGTTTAGAACGTCGTGAGACAGTTTGGTCCCTATCTGCCGTGGGTGTAGGAAGTTTGAGAGGATCTGCCTTTAGTACGAGAGGACCGAGGTGGACGTACCTCTGGTGGACCAGTTGTCGCGCCAGCGGCATAGCTGGGTAGCTAAGTACGGAAGGGATAACCGCTGAATGCATCTAAGCGGGAAACCCACCTCAAAACTAGACTTCCCTATCAGAGCCGTGGAAGACCACCACGTTGATAGGCCAGGTGTGGAAGCATGGTAACGTGTGTAGCTAACTGGTACTAATAGCTCGATTGTTTTACTTTGCTGAGGTTGTACTTGTGTACAGCATTAATTCTGCAAGAAACATAAAAAGGTTTTCAGTTTTATCAACAACTCAAATTTTAGACCTCTTTTGAAATTATGGTTCTATGAATAAATGTCTAAAGAAGTCTATTATATAAAAAAATTTGTATTGCTAGCTTGGTGGTTATAGCACGAGTGAAACACCCGATCCCATACCGAACTCGAACGTGAAACCTCGTAGTGCTGATGGTACTATGCCCTGAGGCATGGGAGAGTAAGTTGCTGCCAAGCTTGCAATGCAAATTTTTTATGAAGGTCATGTACACTCAAATAATCCTACGAATTGGACTTGAAAATGAGGGGTGAACTAAAGTAGTACGTGAGTTCCTGATGCTTTTAAAAAACAATTTTTAAAAGCATAAGAGTATACAAATTGTCATTAGACATTTGTTTTGTGTTCCAATTCTCCAAATCATTTAACTACCCTTGCAAGCAAGCCTTTTAAAAAGTAAGTTTGTAAAAATCAATTAAATTATCTACTAACAATAATCCATATTATTTGATAAAATTAGAGCAAAAAGAAGGAGGGAATATGAACAATATTAACACTAAGTTTTACATACCACTAGTAATACTACTTGGTATATTCACTTATTCATTAAATTTTTTTAATAAAATATCTCAGTGTTCTTTAGTATTTGTGTTTTTAGCTTTAACTGCAAATATCATATCTGAACTATATGGTAGGAAAAAAGCTTTAACTGCTGTGATGTTGTGTATAATAGTAATCTTTGGCTTGTTATGGGACTTCAATTATTATATTCATGGTCGTGTTATTAATGGAATTATTATTGTATCTTTGGTATCTATATTGTTATCAACATATTGTAGTACAAGTGTATTTTTACAGCTCAAGTCAACATGTTCTTTGAATACAAGAAATTTTGCTGGTTTAATGATGGGCGCGGTTGTAGATGGTATTGTGATGTCAGGATTCTTTGTAAATATATTCTCTACAAGTAGAGTTTTGTCAGTATTTTTAAAAGAAGTATTATTTAAATGTGCATATTCATTAACAGTTTATATATGTATATTTTTGGGATCATTTTTAGTCCAAAAAGTATATTGCAATAATAGGAGTACCCGCGAACTGAGGAATTCTTGAATAAAAAATATAGCTGAGTATACTGCTATCATTTCAAGAGTTGGTAGACGATAGAATCAAAATCATGATAGTAGCGGGAATTACCAAGTCGAGGGACTAGGGTCGTACAGTTAATACGTGAGTATACCCTTCGCCTTTCAAGTGTTGGTGTTGTGGCACGATGGGACTTCGCGTATTCATGTAGGTTTGACTACGTTCCGTTCGCTCGCCACTCGTACGCCTAGCCAACTCTTGAAATTCATCAGGTATACCGCTAGAATCTTGGATAATGACGACGTAATTCTTGATTTTCTATTCTAGAGTATATATACTCAAATGATATTAGAGGGTGTTGGCAAAGTAGTAATAAAGTAAAATTATCGTTATATTTTGAGAATATATTATATAATTTTACTTATTTTGTTGACAATTTAACTAGAAAATTACTTAAAAATTTGCTTTATATAGCATTTATATGACTTTGCCAACACCCTATATAGCTAACCCAAGAAGGTCTTAGCTATATGTTAATGTTATCTCTTAGCTAAAAGCGATGTCATTCCCGCTTTCGCAGGCATGACATCGGCAGTAGTTAAGATTATATTTATACCAACTATTAGTTGCGATTCTTAAATTGCCCTGATCAAATCTAACTGAATTAACTATATCATAACTTATTTAAACAGGAATAATGTGTATAAATTTATAGACTTGTTTTGCGGTATCGGTGGATTTAGGATTGCTTTAGAAGGAAAAGGAATGGAGTGTGTTTTTTCTTCAGATATAGATAAGGACGTTCAAGAAACTTATGCAAAAAATTTCGGGGAAAGACCTTATGGCGATTTAAACGAAATCTCAGAAAAAAAAATACCAAAACACGATATTTTATGTGCAGGTTTTCCTTGTCAACCCTTTAGTATTTCTGGTAAGCAATTGGGATTAAAAGGCAGTAACGGAAGATTATTTTATGAAATAATTAGAATCGCCCAATATCATAAACCATATGTTTTATTGCTTGAGAACGTCAAAAACATAATTAATATTGATAATGGATCGGTAATTAAAACAATAGATATAAAATTGGATGAAATTGGTTATAAAGTTTATAGGCATATTCTAAATTCTTCTTTTTTTGGCATACCTCAATCAAGAGAAAGGGTTTATTTTGTTTGTTTACGTAAAGATTACGATAATGATCTAAAATTTAAATATTTACCGCCAAAAGAAACTTTTGCAAGAGTTTATTTAGATGATATTTTAGAAGAAAAAGTTGATGATAGTTTATATATTAAAAGAGATGACATAGTAATAGATGGCAATAAAGAAATTGAAAGAAATTTAAGACCTCTAAGAATTGGTTATGTTAATAAAGGTGGTCAAGGAGAAAGAATCTATAGCCCCTTGGGACATGCAGTAACTCTTTCCGCTTTTGGTGGAGGAGTAGGTGCAAGAACAGGCTTATATTTAATTAATAATAGAATTAGACGATTATCAATTAATGAATGTAAAAGCTTAATGGGATTCCCAAGAAATCACCATGTTATAGAAGGGATAAAAGGTTATCAACAGCTTGGCAATGCTGTTATACCAAAGATGATCAGTAATATTTATGATTCAATTGGAATATCATAATTATGAATAGAAATGCTTATATAGGAAAAAATGTTGAGGTTCTGTTTAAAAATAGCATAGGAGATCATCAAAAAATCATACAAAAAATTCAAGAAAACTTTAAAATACAAGGAAACTTCATAACTGCGATTTGTAGCGGAGTACATAATGAAAAAGTAGATGTAAAAATGGAATTTTCTTGTGGGAGAAATATTGATGCCAATATAAAGTCTTTTAAGACTGGTTTAAATCAACTAACAAGAACCACACCTGAAAAATTCTGCGAAAAATTTAATTTAGATTGCTTAAAGTGGTTGCAAAATCTACTTGTTGAAAAAGCCAAAAGAGGAGCTACAAAGTATGATTTTTTCCCAGAAAGTGAAAAAGAGAAAGCAGTATTAATATTTAAACCTATTGTAAAAGATATAGTGGAATGGTCTATGTCTTATAAGAAAGCTCGAGAAATATTAGTACTATACGATAGACAAGAAAGTGTCATGCATATTTATTCAATGAAAAATATTTTAAAACATTTAAAATATGACATATCTTTTACACCTAAAGGTGGTAATTTGCTTATTGGGAATTTGATAATTTTTAAAAGAAAAGGTGGGAATGGTAAATTATGTTCGCATAAAATAAAAACCGACCCAACTCACCCAGGTAATAACATTCAATTGCAATTGAGAATGTATGAATTTATAAAAGAAATGAAAAATTATGAGTTAGGTAATTACGTTATCTAAATTAAATCCCTTAAAGTGAAAATTACTTAGAAAAAATAAAATATTTATTACAATGATCGCGGTAGGAATCACCGGTAGTTATGCTTCAGGCAAAACTTTTGTCTTAAATTATTTAGCTAATTTAGGATTTATAACTTTTTCTGCTGACGAATATATTAAGAACCTATACGAAGAGTCAGAAATACAAAATATGGTTCTTAACTTACTACCTGATCTAAAAAGCTTTGATAAAAGAAAGATTGCAGAGCTAATCTATGCTAATGATTCAGCAAGAAACAAACTGCAAAATTTTATTCATCCATTTGTAGTGGAGAGTTTGTTTCTTTTTAAACAGCAAAATAGTAAATCAGAGATTACATTTGCTGAGATACCATTACTTTTTGAAGCTGGATTTAATCAATATTTTGATTTTTATGTTACAACATTCTGCTCAGAAGAATCTAGATTAAAACGTGCAATGTCTAGAGAGGCTTTTAATTTAATAGCTTATAATAAAATAGCACAAATTCAATTGCCACAACAGATTAAAATAGAAAAAGCAGATTTTATTATTAATACGGATGTTAATCTAGTAGATTTAGATAAACAAATAACTCAACTAATAGAAGAATTAAAATGCAGCAATTAAGAGAAGTAATTTTAGATACTGAGACAACTGGTTTAGATCCCAAAAGTGGTCACCGAATTGTTGAGATTGGTGCTATTGAGATG
Organism: Candidatus Tisiphia endosymbiont of Micropterix aruncella; assembly: GCF_965178575.1. Taxonomy (NCBI): domain Bacteria; kingdom Pseudomonadati; phylum Pseudomonadota; class Alphaproteobacteria; order Rickettsiales; family Rickettsiaceae; genus Candidatus Tisiphia; species Candidatus Tisiphia endosymbiont of Micropterix aruncella. The sequence continues at coordinate 1,708,557 of NZ_OZ238268.1, read as the reverse complement.
GTTAATAAAGTTCTAACCGGCAAACATTTTCATTTTTATATTAATCCAAAGCGGGATATGCCGACGGAAGCTTATCGAATACATGGCATATCGGGGGAATTTTTAAAAGACAAACCACCTTTTGAAGAAATTGTTGACGAGTTCCTAGGGTTTATTAACAATAGCAGGCTTATTATCCATAATGCAGCATTCGATGTTAAGTTTATTAATTATGAGTTATCTCTGCTCAAAAGACCTTCTACAGAGTATTTAGAACTTTCCAATATTATCGATACTCTTGCTTTAGCTCGGAAGATGTTTCCTGGAATGAAAGCTAATCTTGACGCATTATGTAAAAGATATAAAATTGACAATTCTGCACGTAAGTTGCATGGGGCGCTTAAAGATGCGGCATTACTGGCAGAAGTTTATGTTGAACTTACTGGAGGTAGGCAGATAAGTTTCAATATTAATAGCCAAAAGGCACAAAATATAGACGAGTTAGTGGTTCAAACTACTATGGCAAATAAAAAGAATACTGTAGTTATCAAACCAACTAAGGAAGAGTTACAAAAACATAAAGAGTTTTTGTCAAAAATTCTTTCTCCAATTTGGTTGTAGAACCAGTGTGCGAAAGTGAGAATGACATATATACTATAATGGCCCTATAAAACTAGACCAGTGACTTGTATGATTGGCGTGATAAGGTAATAAATGACTTAGTCACTGGTCTAGTTTTATGGGGTCATTATACTTGTTAAAGAACTGCCATATATTAAACGGGAGGTACAAGATATTTTAGCATCTTTTAGTGATTCCACTAAGCAATTATAGTAATAATATCAATGCTCAATTAGAGAAAAAGTATTGCTGTGCTAAAAATCCATCTAATTCGTTTTTAGTTATAAGCCCGTTATGACATCGGCTCAGAAGCCTAGAATTTATAAGCACATCTATGGTATCTTCACTAATTAGTCCTTCCCACTTAAGACACGTCTCGTTATAAAAAGTGTTAGCACTCTTCATTTTTTCTCCTAAAATAGCCTGAATTCGATGTAACAAGTTACATCGAACTTTCGTGTTATATATAGAAACAATCAGGTTTGAAGCGGCTGCCCACCTGATTGTTAAAATATAACACTCCATTCAATATGTGATTTTAATTATTAAAATCACATATTGAATGATGAAAAAAGTTAAAATGCACTCGCATCAGCCACTTCAAGAGTGCATTTTTCCTTATAACAAAGCCAGTTCGATATAAAAATTATTAATTCTTATATCGAACTGAGGTTAAAATATATAAATTGAGTAGAAGGGCTTCATACCCTTGTATTAATTGGTTCTTTTTGGTATATTACGTCAATTCGGGATAAGGATTAGTAAAAATGCTTTAGCTATAACTAATACAAGATTTTGGATATGTATAAATTGCATTTCTGTGAATTCATACATTAATTGCTCTTCGTAGTGTATATATGTCTGCTATTTTTACTAATCCTTATCCCGAATTAACGTATATTGGGTCTACGTTTCAATTATGGTTAAAGCGTTTTTAAGGTTATAGCTATTCTATTTAAGGCGTTCATAATTGAAATACAGCTCGTAATATCCACAATTTCCCTCTCAGAAAAACGCTGTAATAGTTCATCTTTCATTTCGTCAACCTTTTCGAAAGAGCCACGCGTTATGGCTTCACACCAGCTGAGAGCTATAACTTCTTTTTCACTAAAAGCCTCTTTACTAGAAAACCAAATTGGTAATAAATCTAGTTTCTCTTGGGAAACATTATTCTTTCTAGCATCGATAAGATGTAAATTGCAACAATAAAAGCAGCCATTTATTTGCGATACTCTTAGTTCAATTAAGGCTCTGAGTCCTTTGTCAATTGGAGACTCATTAAGACTTTCATAAGCTTTATATATGCATAAAATTGTGTGTTTAGAGATTTCGGCATAATTCATTTTTTTTCCTTTAAATTAGTTATTTAGTAAATTATTATCGCTGCATTGAGCGATGGGAATCTCTGAACCATGTCGTCTATTAAGTAAAGATCTAACAAATTTACTAGGGCTTAAATCTTTAAATTTATCAACATTTTCAAACCATAACATCGAGTTATGAGCCACATTACACAAACCGTTAATTTCTCTTTTCCGTATATTTTGGTAAGCAACTAGAGCAGTGTAGTATGAGTATTTATGTCGAGTTGCCAATTAATTATACAGGTAAACCATTATTTAAAGCGGTTTACAAGTAGGAGTCGTAGTTAAAATGTTCGTTATAATTAGCTATAGTTAAGTCCATAGGATTAGGTGACAAAGAACATAACGATTATAAGTTGTCATTCTTAGCAACGGCGGGAATCTAGATACCTGCGAAAGCAGGTATGACACAAAATTTGTATCACCTAATTCAATAGGTTTCACTATATATTTTAAAATATAGCTAATTTTGAGCCTTTTAATGCTATAAGTTACCTTCAAAGGCTTGATGAAATTCAGCTTTGTGCTTAGCAATTAATTGGCAACTTGCGTTGATAAGAAATTTATTAAATGGATACTGAAACAAAAATATACTCATCGTTGAGATTCAGGATAACATATCGAATCCATCTTTAGTATCTCAACACTTCTAGGATGATCTGCACCAAATTTGCTAATATGCTGATCATGAAATTTAATATACCAAGCTTTTTCTGCTAAATGACAAGTAGCTTTTGCTGCTGCTAAGTACATCAGACTTACTTCATCGACATTTTTCATATTGTCCCTTTAAAGATTGAAATATTTTACTATAATTCAGTAAAAACGGATTAATAGTTTCTACAATCATACTATTTGATAAATTTACCATTATTTGTTCTGTTAATAAAAATCCATCATAGAAAATAGTTAATTTATGGGTAGTAAACGTTATACATAAGGACTTAGGTATTTTACTTTGATCCTTCATAAAATTTATTAAATTATAAAGTAGACTGAAAATTATCTGATAGAAAACATGTTGTCCACAATCTACTATTAATTTATCTATATTACACTCATATTTTATTGCTGTATATAAAAAATATTCAGCGAAATATTTTTAAATAATTAATTAGTTCTTTTGTATCAATCTCTGTTTGGGCATGCTAAAGCAGACTGGAAATAAATAATTACGGGGATATATCTTATCTAATTCTATTTCTTGCTCAGGATCATATTTTAATTGTTGTTTTATATATTCCTCAGTTGCTTTTTTTATAAAAAAAGTGTTTAAGTTTTTACTAGCTTCTTTATATAATAAGTAAGGCATTGTTCATCTTATTTGTATCAAATAAATTATCATCTAATTGTTCTATCCTTGTAATATTATGCTTCACTTGCAAATATATGTATAAAATTACACTACACGTAACAAAAGCAGCTATTATATTTACTAATAAACATTTGTATAGTTTCTTAATATTGCTAAAATAATAATCAGAGAGAGGATTAATCCCTAATTTTACTATAATACTTACTTGATTATTGATCTTATAATGGTTGGATACTAAATAGTTATAATTATTAATATTATTAGCATTAAGATATATCTTATAAAGAAGGTAACTTGGAAATATTTTCGTAATTATTTCGTTGAAAGCTTGCAAATCAAAAATCAACGTGTTGTAAGAATTATTAATATAAATAGAAGATTTATCAGATAAAATAAGATTCAACGAAACATTTGGGTGTAATATTTCGTTGTTATTGATAATATTATTTTTTAAGTAAGAAAAAGGTTTTGTCAAATAAGTTTGAATTTAGAGCTATCTCTATATCCCTAGATAATAAAGTAATTATACTCTGTTGACAGATCATAGAGGGGAGGTTCTCTGAAAAGAGAACCTCCTACTCTAGCTATTAAACCGATGGCTTACATCGAACCTAGGTTAAAGAATAGATTTGTTTTAATTTTTAGTTGCAATTTTTAAATCATTATGATATTAATATTTGTAATTATTTTACTGGATTTTCCTCGTATGTTACTTTATAAATTTAATTTGATTTTATTAAGCTGATTCTAGAAATGAACGTTATAGACAAAGAAAGAGCATTGCTTGCCGCACTTAGCCAGATTGAAAAAAGTTACGGTAAAGGTTCTGTCATGAAACTTGGTCAACGCCCTGCTGTAGACGTTGAGGCAATACCAACAGGATCGCTAGGGCTTGACTTAGCACTCGGTATAGGTGGGTTACCTAAAGGAAGAATTATTGAAATTTTTGGACCGGAAAGTTCAGGAAAGACCACTTTAACTCTACATGTAATTGCTGAAGCACAGAAGAAAGGTGGTACTTGTGCTTTTATTGATGCAGAACATGCTTTAGACCCAGCATATGCCAAAAAACTTGGCATAAATATTGACGAGCTTATTATTTCTCAACCAGATACTGGAGAGCAGGCACTTGAAATAACTGATACTCTAGTACGTTCTGGAGCTATTGATATGGTCGTTATAGATAGTGTTGCTGCTCTTGTGCCTAAAGCAGAGATTGAAGGGGAAATGGGTGACTCTCATATGGGACTACAAGCTAGATTAATGAGCCAAGCACTTAGAAAACTCACTGCATCAATTTCAAGAACTAATTGTATAATTATTTTTATTAACCAAATTAGAATGAAAATAGGTGTCATGTTTGGTAGTCCAGAAACTACCACGGGTGGTAATGCTTTAAAATTTTATGCTTCAGTAAGGCTAGATATTAGAAGAGTTTCAACAATCAAGGATAAAGAAGAGCTAGTAGGAAGTCAAACTAAGATCAAAGTTGTTAAAAATAAAGTCTCTCCGCCGTTTAAAACGGCAGAATTTGATATAATGTATGGTAGTGGTATTTCTAGAGAAAGCGAGATAATTGATCTTGGTGTTAAATTTGAAATAATAGAAAAATCGGGTTCTTGGTTTTCATATAATGACACTCGTATAGGTCAAGGTAGAGAAAATGTCAAACATTACCTAAGAGAACACCCTGCTATTTGCTTTGAAATAGAACAACTAATTCGTCAAAAGTCTTCTCATAATACTAGTGTTACTTTTGATAGTGAAACGATAACTATAGAAGAGGAAGAATAAAAATGATAGATTTAACTGCTAAAAAATCTCTAATTACTGGAGCATCTGGGACAATTGGTGGTAGCATTGCTAAGCTATTCCACTCTCTTGGTAGTCATGTGATAATTAGTGGTAGTAACCAAGAAAAACTACAAGCACTTGCAAATAACTTAAAAGATAATTATACGATAGTACCATGTAATCTAGCAAATATTGATGAATGTACTAACTTGGTGGCTACTCTTGAACAAATCGACATTTTAGTTTGTAATGCCGGAATCACTCAAGATATGCTGGCAATGAAAATGTCCGATGAAATATTTGATCAAGTTATAGATATAAACTTAAAAGCTAGCTTTATTCTAAATCGTGAAGCGATAAAGAAAATGATGAAAGTTCGTTATGGTAGAATAATTAACATAGCGTCTGTGGTTGCAGTTTCCGGCAATCCAGGACAGGCAAATTATTGTGCTTCCAAAGCTGGCTTGATCGGTATGACAAAGTCTTTAGCAATTGAGGTAGCAAGTAGGGGTATCACAATTAATGCAGTTGCTCCTGGTTTTATTAAATCAAACATGACTGATAAATTAAACGAAGCTCAAAAAGAAGCTATAATGCAAAAAATTCCTCTTAGAACTTTTGGAGAAGCCGAAGATGTTGCAAACGTAGTAGCTTTCTTGGCAAGCGACAAAGCTTCCTACATCACCGGTCAAACTATCCATGTTAATGGTGGAATGTTAATGGTATAATTGAATTAGGTGAAGAAAATGAAAAACATAGCTTTTCTTGAAAGTAGAAGATCATAGTACCCTACATTTTTCTATAATCGTCATCGCGAGGCATCTTTAGATGCCGTGGCGATCCAGGTAAACAGCGAAGCTGTTTTTTCTAGTACGCTTCGCGTACCTGGATTGCTGCGTCGCCGCTTTCAGCGACTCCTCGCTAATAGACGATCAGCAGCCATTTTAATAGTGGTTATATAAAAAATGTAGGGTGCTATGGCAGAAGATATACTCTTCTGCTTTCAAGGATATTCTCTTAGTAGGTAATTAAATTCTGCACCATATATAAAAATCATGTTAATAATATAAAAAAATATTAAAGTTACTATTATACTACCAAGTGAACCATATATTATACTTAATTGGTTATAATATATTATGTAGGTAGATAATAAATATCCACTTATTACCCATAAAATTACCGTTAATAAAGCTCCAGGAACTACGTCTGTAAAATTTAATGTTGCATTAGGGATTATATAATATAGTGATGAGGAGGTAATAAATAATGAGCAGAAAATTATAACATATCGAAAAAGGGTTAAAGTGTGCTTATGTTCTTCTATCATTTGTAAAATTATTGGTAGTTTTGTTAATATTATTGGTACTATAATGAGAATAAGCATAGCAAAGGTAATGAATATACTGATTACTAAAAACTGTGCTATGCTAAGTAATCTTCGCCTTATGTAGGGAGGAGGAGATTTTATCTCATATACCCTATTTAAAATTGTTCTTAAACATTCAACAAAAGATGAAGCAGTCCAAATACTTCCCATTATCGCTAAGGTCATTAGGCTCTGAGGAGGAGTTTTTCCAAGTTCATTTATCCTAGTTTTTATTGAGTCAGTAGCCAGTTCTGGCATACTTTCAAGAAGAATAGTGATAAAATTCTTTCCAAGTTCTGATGCTCCAACAAAACTTGTTAGTGCTAACAAAAAAACTAAAAAAGGAAAGATCGTTAGGAGTACCATAAATGACATATACCCTGAATGTTCAACACCATCATGTTCAATTGTTCTAAAGGCTGCCTGATATAGGCATTTTATAATTCTTTTCATCAAGTAACTTTCTTTTGTTTTATATAATCATTCAAGTATATATATAAAATTCAACATTATCACTTTTTATATTAATTATATTTTTTAACATTCTGCAATAATTCTTTAAATATCCTAGTTAATTCTATGATTTTAATTTTTTTAGTCTTATTCTATCTAGAATAGTAAAAAAAAGGTTAAAAAATACGATAAAAATGAAATTATAATTTACAAGGTTGCTAAGTATCTATAAGATCAGTATAATTATATAATAGTTAAAAAATATTAAGCACTACTTGTACATAAACAAAAAATATAATCAATATTTACTGATAGTAGACAGTTTGCATGTGGGTGTTCCTATGTGAATTGTTGGCCTTCTAGGTTATATAATATATGACAGTAATCTTTTTATTTGTTAATAATCTATTATATTCTTAAAATTTAATAGTTCATGCATAAAGGAGTTAATTATGGCACGAAGAAATGACTACATACAAAAAGTTGATCAATTTATAGGTGGAAAAATCTATTCTCTAAGGCTTGCCAAGGGGTTGTCACGTCAACAACTTGCAGAGGTAATAGAGGTAACACATCAGCAGTTACAAAAATATGAGAAGGGTATTAATAGAATATCAATAGGTAGGTTGGTTCTTATTGCTAAAGCATTAGATAAAAATATCGATTATTTCTATCAAGGTTTAGAAGATGCTGACAATGTCGAGCCTGTTCTTACTCAACATCAGCGTATGTGTATAGAAGTGTCAAGGAATTTTATGAAAATTCGTAACTCAGAACATCAGCAAGCAGTGAATGCATTGATACGTTCTTTGATTAAAGAAGATCAGGTAAAATAAAAAAATCATTGACCCGTTATGAAACTAAGAGTTGACAGAGATAAAAGAGTATAGTAATTAGATACGAGTAGTTAGTAGGAATTAAGTAGCTATTTAGAAGAAAATAATTACATATTAATCAAAGATATTTATGCCAATTATTATTTTAGTAGCACCTCAAATGGGTGAGAATATTGGTGCTACTGCTAGAGCAATGAAAAATTTTGATGTTTCAGAGTTGAGAATCGTTTCACCTAGAGATGGTTGGCCGAATGAACAGGCACGTAGTATGGCGGTATCAGCGGTAAATATCATAGATAATGCTAAGATTTATGATAGTTTGGAAGCAAGTATCGAGGATATTGATTATTTATATGCAACAAGTTCAGCAACACGTAATATTAATAAAAACTATGTTCTATCAGAGAATTTAAGTCAGGATTATCCTACAGGTCTTAAAGTCGCCATCATGTTTGGTCGTGAAAATTGTGGTCTACAAAATAGAGAAATTACTTACGCCCATAAAATTATTAACATTAATACAGGGGGTTTTAGTTCTCTTAATATTGCACAGTCAGTAATTATTATATGTTATGAGCTATTTCGTAATAAACAGCTGAGAATGAATGTTAGTAATGAACAGGAAGTAGTATCAAAAGGAGAATTAGGATATTTCTTTGAACATTTGTTTACTGAATTAAACAAAAAGAATTTCTTTAAAGTGCCTGAGAAAAAATTACACATGACTCAAAATATTATGAATATTTTTACTCGTATAGATAAATTATCTAGTACAGAATTACAAGCTTTAAGGGGAATAATTACAACCCTAAGTTCATAAAAATAGCTAATCTAGTCAATGTTGTTAAAAACTCGTTGCTTTTATAAAAAAAATAGCTATAGTTCCACTTGTTGCCGCTTAATAATGAAAGTGGTACAGTATATAGTTTTCCCTATAGCTTTAAGGGTTGATAGATAAATATCAAAAGGAAAAATTTGGAGTATTGAATGCCAACAAACAATCAGTTAGTACGTTTTGGAAGACAGTCGAAGATTCGTAGGACAAAATCCCCAGCTTTGGAATCTAATCCATTTTTGAAAGGTGTTTGTGTAATAGTGAAAACTGTTACTCCTAAGAAACCTAATTCTGCTCTTCGTAAAATGGCACGTGTTCGCTTAAGTAATGGGCAGTACGTGAATGCTTATATACCTGGTGAAGGGCATAATTTACAAGAACACTCTACGGTGTTGGTAAGGGGCGGAAGAGTTCCTGATCTTCCAGGTGTTAAGTACCATATAGTACGCGGTGCTTATGATACTCAGGGTGTAAAAAATCGTAAGCAAGGACGCTCACGTTATGGTACATCAGCGAAGCAAGCTGTAAAAAAATAATTTGAAATAGAGAGATAAGATGTCACGTCGTCATGCCGCAGAGAAAAGGGTTATCTTGCCTGATATGAAATATAATAGCCCTCTGCTTGCTAGGTTTATTAATAATATCATGAAGGAAGGGAAAAAAGCTCTAGCCGAAAAGATAGTATATTCTGCTTTTAGTAAAATAGAAAAAAAACATAGGGTAGATCCTTATGAAACTTTCAATAATGCTATGAATAATGTAAAGCCATATCTTGAGGTTACCTCAGTGCGTGTGGGAGGTGCAAACTATCAGGTTCCTTCCCCTGTTGATGAAAGAAGAGGGTATGCACTTGCGTCACGTTGGATTATCAATGCAGCAAATAAACGTTCTGAAAAAATGATGATTGATAAGTTGGCAGAGGAATTATTTGAAGCATCAAATAATAGAGGGGTTGCTATTAAAAAAAGAGAGGACACTCATAAAATGGCTGAAGCTAATAAAGCTTTCGCTCATTTTAGTCCCAAAAAATCGCAACCAAGGTAATTAAATCATATGGCGATTACAGAATTTTCTCTTGCTAATACTCGTAATATAGGTATTTGTGCTCATATTGACGCTGGTAAAACTACCACAACCGAGCGTATTCTCTTTTATACAGGAAAATCACATAAAATTGGTGAAGTTCATGAAGGTGGTGCCACTATGGATTGGATGGCACAAGAACAAGAACGTGGTATCACTATTACTTCTGCTGCTACTACCTGTTACTGGAAAAATATAAGGATTAACATTATTGATACTCCAGGTCACGTAGATTTTACTATAGAAGTAGAAAGATCTTTACGTGTGTTAGATGGAGCGGTGGCGGTATTTGATGGTGTGGCCGGTGTTGAACCTCAGTCAGAAATAGTTTGGAGACAAGCTGATAAATATAGAGTACCTAGAATGTGCTTTGTCAATAAAATGGACAGAATGGGTGCTAATTTCTACAAATGTGTAGAAATGATTAAAGATCGTCTTGGTGCAAAACCTCTAGTAATTCAGTTGCCAGTTGGTATTGAAGAAAATTTTAAAGGAGTTATTGATCTAGTCAAGATGCAGGTCATAATTTGGAAGGATGAATCTCTTGGAGCTGAATATTCGTACCAAGAAATCCCTGCTGATATGTTAGAAAAGGCTGAAGAATACCGTGCTTTACTAATTGAAATGGTTGCTGAGACTGATGATCATTTGATGGAGAAATATTTATCAGGTGAAGAATTTACTGAAGAAGAAATTCAAGTAGTAATAAGGAAAGGAACGATCTCACGAGTCTTTTTTCCTGTGTTATGTGGTAGTGCCTTTAAAAATAAAGGTGTACAACCTTTGCTAGATGCGGTTGTTGACTACTTACCTTCACCAATCGATATTGGAATAGTTAAGGGAATAGATATTAATTCTGGAGAAGAAAAAGATTTTAAAATATCAGCATCTGAACCTTTCTCTGCTTTAGCTTTTAAGGTAATGACCGATCCATTTGTTGGATCTCTTACATTTATCAGGATTTACTCTGGTAAGATTAGTTCAGGTGCTACTGTCATTAATACGGTAAAAGACCAAAAAGAACGAGTAGGTAGGATGCTTCTGATGCATGCTAATGAAAGAGAAGATATCAAAGAAGCTTTTGCAGGAGATATTGTTGCTCTAGCTGGTCTTAAAAATACTACTACTGGTGATACTTTGTGTGATCTGGATAAGCAGGTTATTTTGGAGAGAATGGAATTTCCTGAACCGGTTATTGAATTAGCTGTAGAGCCAAAATCAACTGCCGATCAAGAAAAAATGGGAATGGCATTGTCTAGGTTAGCTGCTGAGGATCCATCTTTTAGAGTATCAACTGATCAGGAAAGCGGTCAAACTGTTATTAAAGGTATGGGTGAACTGCACCTAGAGATTATGGTTGATCGTATGAAACGTGAGTTTAAAGTTGAGGCTAACATTGGAGCACCACAAGTAGCTTATCGAGAGACAATTACCAAGCATTGTGAAATTGATTATACTCATAAAAAGCAATCTGGTGGAGCTGGACAATTTGCACGGGTTAAAATAATATTTGAACCTCAAGAAGCTGGAACAGGATTTGCTTTTGAAAGCAAAATTGTTGGAGGATCTATACCCAAAGAATTTATTCCTGGTGTTGAAAAGGGTCTAAATAATATTAAAGATACAGGTGTAGTTGCCGGCTATCCAATGATTGATTTTAAAGCAACTTTGATAGATGGAGCATTCCACGATGTAGATTCAAGTGTACTTGCATTTGAGATTGCTGCAAAAGCTGCTTTTAGAGAAGGTATGCCAAAAGGTAATCCAAAATTACTTGAGCCAATTATGAAAGTTGAAGTAATTACTCCTAATGAGTATATGGGGGATATTATTGGTGATCTAAATAGTCGTAGAGGGCAAATGCAAAGTATGGATCCAAGAGGTAATGCACAAGTCATAACTGCAAATGTGCCTCTAGCTGAAATGTTTGGGTATGTTAGTACTTTGAGATCTTTATCGCAAGGTAGATCTCAATATAGTATGGTTTTTTCTCATTATGAGCAAGTGCCGTTGCAGGTGGCTGAAACTATTAAAGCTAAGAAATAAAAAAATTATTAAGATAGCTATTAGTGTATTACATATAATATGCTATAATGTTATTTTTTGTGAATAATAAGGAGATGAGGAAAAATGGATCTTTTAGGCAACGATGAAGGATACTATACAGATAACTAATGGTCATGAGATAAGCCGAAAAGCAGTTATCAATTAGTGTATCATATATAATATGATATTATATATGACATCAAAAATGAGAAGTGACTTTTAAATTGCCTTGGCTAATGGCATCATTTGAATAAGTAAGAATTTTATTGAAATTAAAACACTTGATTTTTTAGTAAAAATATGATAGGAGTGTAGCTCAATTGGTAGAGCGTCGGTCTCCAAAACCGAAGGTTGCGGGTTCGATTCCTGTCGCTCCTGCCAACTATAATGAGTTCGTATAATATGTTAAAGGAAAATAGAGTCTACAAATTTTACGAGCAAGTAAAGCAAGAAGTTTATAAAATTGTTTGGCTTGGTAAGAAAGAGTTGATAACTTCAACTCTTATAGTAGTGGTGGCTGTATTTATTTTTAGTATAATTTGTTTGGTGTTAGACTACGGTATACATAGCATAATGCAGGTTTTACTTAATATTGGGAAGTAAAGAATAGGTTTAGGGAAAAATTGTGGTGCAGTGGTACGTTATTCATACATTATCAGGCTCAGAAAAGCGTGTAAAGCAAATGATTCTCGATCAAATTGCTAAGCAGGGTATGTCGGAGTTTTTTGAGGATATCGTTGTTCCGGTTATTGAAGTACCTGAGGTTAAACGTGGTAAAAACGTTAAGACAGAGAAGAAATTTATGCCTGGTTATATTCTGATTAAAATGAATATGACAGATGATTCTTGGCATTTGGTAAAAAGTGTAACTAAGGTTACAGGTTTTTTAGGTAGTAAAAGTACTCCACAAGCCCTTAGCGAAAAAGAAATACAAAATATTTTTAGTAAACTGGAAGCTGAAACCAAAGATGCTAGGATTTCGAAATTATATGAAATTGGCGAGGCAGTAATTGTTACTGATGGTCCGTTTGAGACTTTTACAGGGGTTATAGAAGAAATTGATTATGACAAAAATAGATTGCGTGTGTCTATATCTATTTTTGGTAAAGCAACTCCTATAGAACTAAATTTTACGCAGGTTAAGAAAAATAATTAGGGCTTGTTTAGGGCAGGGTCAGGGTAATTTAAAAGTCGGGTTGTAAGCCTAATAGATAAAAGAAAAAGTGCTTAATATGTACTCGATGTCATTCCCGCTTCGGTGCGGGATCTAAAAAAGTTTACATATTCTTCTTGGTTACTTTTTTAGCTCCCTGCCTTCGCAGGGATGACATCGATGCAGGAGTGATTGCATGGACTGCGTCCATACCAATCAATGGACTCCATATATGACATTGAGAGTGTATTGACAAGGCTCACGTGAATAAGGCTATTAATTAAATAAGTAAGGATAAGATTATAATGGCAAAAAAAATAACCGCTTATATTAAGTTAACTGTGCCAGCAGGTAAGGCTAATCCATCCCCACCTATTGGTCCTGCACTTGGTCAGAAGAAACTTAATATTATGGAGTTTTGTAAGGCGTTTAACGCAGCGACTAGTGCTATTGAACCAGGGACTCCTATCCCAGTTGTGATTACTGCTTATGAAGATAATAGTTTTACTTTTGTAACTAAGACTTCTCCAGCATCGTATTACTTAAAACAATTTGCTAAAATTCCTAAAGGTTCTAGTGCTACTAAAAAAGAAGCATTTGTTGGTAAGGTTACCATGTCAGATTGCATTGAAATTGCAAAAATTAAAATGGTAGATCTTAATACTGATAATTTAATAGCTGCTGCTAAAATTATTCGTGGTACTGCTGAATCCATGGGTCTTGAAGTGGTAGGAGATTAATATATGTTAGTTGATAAAAAATTAGTTGGTGGCAAAAAAATTAGAGAAGCAAGAAAAAAAGTGGCTCTAGTTGGCAACCGCACTTTAGCAGAAGGAATAGAGCTACTCAAGTCTGTGTCTTATACTAAATTTGACTCTACTTTGGAAGTAGTGATGAAATTAGGGGTAGATCCTAAGCACTCGGATCAAATGGTGCGTGGTGTTGTCGCATTACCAGCTGGTACGGGTAAAGTTAGTAGAGTTGCAGTGATTTGTAAGGATGAAAAGATAGAAGAAGCTAAAGAAGCTGGAGCAGATATTGCTGGTTCTACAGAAATTATCGATGATATTAAAGCAGGAAAAATTAATTTTGACGTTTGTATTGCAACACCAAATATGATGCCAGCAATAGGTGCAGTGGCAAGAATTTTAGGTCCAAAGGGCTTAATGCCAAATCCAAAACTTGGAACTGTAACTACCGATATCGTAACGGCAATTAAAAATGCCAAAAGTGGTCAAGTAGAGTATAGGGTTGAAAAGGCAGGTATTATTCATGCTGGAATTGGTAAATTATCATTTTCCAAACAAGATTTGCTAGATAATGCATCAACTTTGATATCTGCTGTAGTTAAAGCAAAGCCTTCTGGTGCTAAAGGAAATTATTTAAAAGCAATATATCTATCTTCTACTATGAGTCCATCAGTAAAAATAGATTTAGCAAGTATATCGTAAAATACGACAAGGAGAGTTAAGGTGTTAAGATCAGAGAAACATGAATTTGTCGTAGAACTTGAAGAGGTGTATAAACGGTCAAATTCCGTGATAATTACTCATTATCATGGGCTTACTGTTAGTCAAGTAACTCTACTGCGTAGGTCTCTTAAAGCAAAAAATGCGGGGTTCAAAGTAGTTAAGAATACTTTGTCGAAAATAGCAGCAAATAAGGCTGGTATTGGTGATATTGTACATTTGCTTGTTGGTCCGACAGCCTTTGCATATTCTGAAGACCCTGTTGAAGCTGCGAAAGTTGTCGTAGAATTTGCTAAAACTAATGAATGTTTGAAAATAGTTGGTGGTTTAGTAAATAATCAAGTATTAGATGCGAATTCTGTACAACAACTTGCAAAATTGCCTTCATTAAATGAGCTTAGAGGCAAAATTATTGGGCTGGTACAAGCTCCTGCAACTAAAATTGCTGGTGTGGTGCAAGCTCCTGCAGCCAAGTTTGCTAGAATTTTTCAAGCTTATCTAAATAAAGAATAATTTAATAAAAAAGTTTTAAAAGGAAGAAAATTATGACAGACATAGCAAAAATCGTAGATCAATTGTCAACACTTACAGTAATTCAAGCAGCAGAGCTTGCAAAAATGCTAGAAGACAAATGGGGTGTAACAGCCGCAGCTCCTGTAGCACAGGTGGCGAGTCCTGTAGCATCAGAAGCAGTAGCTGAAAAGACAGCGTTTGAAGTTGTTTTAGTCAGTAGTGGTGATAAAAAAATAGAAGTAATTAAGGTAACTAGAGAACTTACTGGTCTTGGCTTAAAAGAGGCTAAAGAATTAGTAGATGCTGCCCCAAAAACTATTAAATCCGGTGTAAATAAAGAAGATGCTGAAAGTTTTAAAGAAAAATTAGAAGCAGCTGGAGCAAAAATTGAATTAAAATAATTGAGTATATTATCGGGTGGAAAAAGCCTAGAGTTTACTTTGGGGGTGTATTAAGTAACTCGTTTGTGTAAGTCCATATTAATTAACCTGAATTCGATGTAACAAGTTACATCGAACTTTCGTGTTATATATAGAAACAATCAGGTTTGAAGCGGCTGCCCACCTGATTATTAAAATATAACACTCCATTCAATATGTGATTTTAATTATTAAAATCACATATTGAATGATGAAAAAAGTTAAAATGCACTCGCATCAGCCGCTTCAAGAGTGCATTTTTCCTTATAACAAAGCCAGTTCGATATAAGAATTATTAATTCTTATATCGGACTGAGGTTAATTAGGTGTGAAGGTTGTTAGGATAACTTTCTAAGTTAATATAGAGTATAGTGATTAAAGAATAGGGACAAAGGGTAAAGGATTAAGCGTACATTTGTAAGTACACGAATCCCCAGCAGTTTTCATGGGTATTAACTTAAGCACAGGGTTGTTATTGTTGAGCAGTGTTTCAACAAAAAGATGTCATTCCCGCGTAGGCATTGCCCGCGTGGATCAAAAACGCCAAAAAATAACCTGCAAAGGCTATTAGATTTTATGGGTTCCCGCCTACGCGGGAATGACATTAACCATCATGGGGATGGTATTTAGGCTGCTTAAGTTGATACCCATGTAGTAGTTTTGTGATAGCCTTTCTTTATAAAGCAAAACAATAATAAATATATGTATACTCGAATGTGACTCCGAATTAGATTTGAAAATATCAGGGACTCGCGTACTCACGTACCTTATGTACGTTTAGTCCGCTCGCCCCTCATTTTCAAATCCAATTCGGAGTCACATTCGAGTATACCGCAAGATTTAGAATCTACATAGATTGGTAGAAACATTTTGGGACTAAATCTAGGTTTGTATTGTTGATAATGGAAATGAACTTGTTGTGTGATATTCTATTTGGCTTACGAGTTATGTTGCTAAATATGTTATCATACCTGTGTAAACTATTACATTTTGTACAAAAATTTATAAAACTTTTAAGACAAAGTTCTTTTGCTTTAAGAGGTCTTTGTACTTGTTTATCCAAAATTCTGAATCAGATGAAGATAAGAAACAGATTTGTGCATTTTAGTATATTTTTCTACTTTAAAGAATTGGTGTGGCAAAACTTCGGGTATTTGTGTATTCACGTACTAGATGTACGTATAGTCCGCTTACCCCTTGTGTGTTGTCCCCATTCTTCAAATCATTTGAGTACACCTCTATTATATTTGAATAATTTAAAGAATTGGCTTCGTAAAATTACAGAGTATTCGCATGTTTTTTTTCCTAATCTACATACGCTACGCTCTCCTCTTATTTTATGCTCTAATTCTTTAAATCATTCAAGTATATTTTTAAATCGAGTTTTTTTAGAGTTTTATCTTTATTTGGAGTTTATATAGAATGCTAAAAAAGAAATCTAAGGTATACTCGAATGCTTTGAAGAATTGCTTCCGCAAATACTTGCGGGGATTTCGCGTACGAACAACGGTTTACTACACTGCGTTTGCTCGCCCTTTGTTTGTTGTCCCCATTCTTCAGATTATTTGAGTATAACAATTAGTTTATGTTAAGGTAAAGAAATTGGTAATTAAAGTTTAATTTTGAATTAAATAACCTGAATTCGATGTAACAAGTTAATAGCAGATTTAATGTTATCTTTGTTAGGGTTGATGTCATCCGAGCTACGGCATCTTACTATTATCCCGAATTGGGGCGGATAAGTAAACTCTATATCATCCCAGCTTCGGTGTGGGATCTAAAAAAGTAGCCTTCTAGGCTTTTTCTAGACCTCGCTACTTTCGTAGGGGTGACATTGAAGGGAATGACATTGAGACTATTGTAATATGTGAAACTCCAAGTTTGAAGTAGCTTTTTACTTGGTTTCAAAATAAAAAATTATTAAAAGCATTAATCGGGAGATTATATGACAACGCAGTCCTTATCAATTGGCAAACGCGTAAGAAAAAATTTTGGTCACATAAATTTGGTAGCGTCTATACCAAATTTGATAGAGGTTCAGAAGAATTCTTATGAAAAAGGTTTTTTACAATTCGGAGTTAAAGATTCCGAGCGAGAAAACAGAGGATTACAATCAGTATTAAGTTCAATTTTTCCGATTCACGACCCCTCTAATATTGCATATTTAGAATTTGCTAAATATGAATTTGATAACCCTAAATATGATGTCGAAGAATGTACTCAAAGAGGTCTTAGTTATGCTGCTCCTCTTAAAGTCACATTGCGATTAAGTATTTGGGATATTGATGAAGACACTGGAGCAAAAGAAATCAAAGGTATTAAAGAACAAGAAGTTTATATGGGGGATATTCCCCTAATGACAAAGAATGGTACTTTTATTATTAATGGTACAGAAAGGGTGGTGGTATCACAGATGCATAGGTCACCTGGCGTATTTTTCTATCATGATGATGGAAAAATTCATTCTTCAGGGAAGTTTCTATATTCTGCTAGAGTTATACCTTATAGAGGATCATGGCTAGATTTTGAATTTGATGCTAAAGATATTGTTTACTTTAGAATAGATAGGAAAAGAAAGCTTTATGCTACTACTCTTCTTAGAGCCATTGGAATGTCTACCAATGAAATTATAAAATTCTATTATGATACGGTAACATGTTTTACCAAAAATGCAAGCTGGGCAACAAAGTTTATACCTGAGTCTATAACTGCTCATAGGCTAGTTAATGACTTAGTGGATGCGGATACTGGCAATGTGATACTTGCATCTGGTCAGAAGATTACTCCTCGTTTGGCTAAAAAATTTGCTAAAGATGGAGTGAAAAATATCTTGGTAGAACGTGAATATTTAGTAGGCAAATATTTATCACAAGATCTCGTTAATCCGAATAATGCTGAGGTATTAGCCGAAATTGGTGAAATGATCACAGTGGATATGCTGGATTCTATTATGACTCTTGAAATTCCGTCTGTCGATGTACTTGCTATAAATCCACAATCAGGTCCTTACATAAGGAACACCTTATTTGCTGATAAAAATCAAAATTATGAATCAGCATTGATAGACATATTTAGGGTATTAAGACCAGGAGAACCAGCTAATATTGAAGCTGCTAAAACATTATTTAACAACTTGTTCTTTGAGCATGAAAGATATGATCTTTCAGAAGTTGGTCGTATTAAAATGAATGCAAGATTAGAACTTAATGTTCCAGAATCTACAGCTATTTTAACTATTGAAGATATTAAAAATATTCTTAAAGTTTTAGTAGAGCTAAAAGATGGTAAAGGTTCGATAGATGATATTGATCACCTTGGTAATAGAAGAGTTAGGTCAGTTGGTGAACTAATTGAGAATCAGTTCCGAATTGGTCTTGTTCGTATGGAGAAATCAGTACTTGAAAGAATGTCGGTGGTTGATCTTGATGCCGTTATGCCTCATGATTTAGTAAATTCAAAAGTTTTAGTTTCTGTAGTAAAAGAATTTTTTAGTACTTCACAACTTTCTCAATTTATGGATCAAACTAATCCATTATCAGAAATAACTCATAAAAGAAGATTATCAGCTTTAGGACCTGGTGGACTTAGCAGGGAGAGAGCAGGGTTTGAAGTGAGGGACGTTCACCCTACTCATTACGGGAGGATTTGTCCAATTGAAACACCAGAAGGACAGAACATAGGTTTGATTAATTCCATGGCTACTTATGCTAGAGTTAATAAGCATGGCTTCATTGAAACACCTTATCGAAAAGTCGTGGATGGTCATGTAACTGACGAAGTTGTTTACTTGTCAGCTATTGAAGAAGGAAAATATAAAATTGCTCAAGCTAATGCAGTTGTCGATCAAAAAGGTTTGTTACAAGAAGAATTAATTAACTGTCGAATTGAAGGTGGTAATTTTGTTATGGTTACCCCTCTAGAAGTAGATTACATTGACGTTACCCCGATGCAGGTTGTTTCCGTTGCTGCATCACTTATTCCATTTTTAGAAAATGACGATGCTAATAGAGCCTTGATGGGGTCAAACATGCAACGTCAGGCTGTACCACTTATTAGAAGTGATGCCCCTCTAGTTGGGACTGGTATTGAAGGAATTGTTGCACAAGATTCTGGGGTTTCAGTTGTAGCCTTGCATGATGGGATAGTAGAGCAAGTTGATTCAACTAGAATAGTGGTAAGGACTAAGGAGCAGAAAACAGATGGATCACCTAGTGTGGACATTTATAATTTATTAAAATTTCAAAGATCTAACCATAATACTTGTATTAATCAAAAGCCGTTGATTAACGTTGGTGATTATGTAAAAAAAGGTGAAGTAATTGCTGATGGACCAAGTACAGATAATGGTGAAATAGCTCTTGGTAGAAATGTGCTGGTAGCTTTTTTACCATGGAATGGTTATAATTTTGAAGATTCGATTTTAATATCAGAACGTATTGTAAAAGATGATATTTATACCTCAATTCATATTGAAGAATTTGAAATAATTGCTAGAGATACAAGACTTGGTCCCGAAGAAATTACTCGCGATATTCCAAATGTTAGTGATGAAAGTTTACGCCATCTTGACGAAGTCGGTATAGTATATGTTGGTGCAGAAATAAAACCAGGCGATATCTTGGTGGGTAAGGTTACCCCTAAAAGTGAGTCACCTATGACTCCAGAAGAGAAATTACTCAGAGCTATTTTTGGAGAAAAAGCTTCAGATGTTCGGGATTCATCTTTACGTGTTCCTACTGGGATCACTGGTACAGTGGTAGAAGTACGAGTGTTTTCTCGTAGAGGAATAGAAAAAGATGAGCGTGCTATAGCTATTGAAAAGCAACAAATTGAAAAATTATCAAAAGATAGGGATGATGAACTTCGAATCATAGAGCATTTTGTTTTTATGCGTTTAGAGAAGATTTTAACAGGACAAATAATTGTTAGCGGTCCTAAATCCGTAAAATCCGGTCAATTAATTAGTGATCAAACCCTTAAGTCATTATCAAAAGGACAATTTTGGCAACTGATTGTTGAAGATGCTAATGTAATGAATGAAATTGAGCAAATTAAACGTCATTATGATGAAAAGCAAGACAAGCTTAATAAGCGTTTTACTAGCAAAGTAGAGAAATTACAAAGTGGTGATGACTTACCACAAGGGGCTCTTAAAGTTGTAAAAGTATTCATTGCTACTAAACATAAGTTGCAACCTGGAGATAAAATGGCCGGAAGACACGGGAATAAGGGTGTTATCTCTCGTATTATGCCAGAAGAAGATATGCCATTTTTAGAAGATGGTACAGTAGTTGATATAGTTCTTAACCCACTTGGCTTACCTTCACGTATGAATGTCGGGCAGATTTTAGAGACTCATCTTGGTTGGGCGGCAGTAAATCTTGGTAAAAAAATATCTTCTATGTTGGATCAAGTTCATAACAACAAAATAGATGTAGAAGAGCTTAAATCTTTTGTTTCCGAGGTATATGGACATAACTCAACGACAAAAAATATAAAGAAAATGTCCAATCAAGAGATTATTGCGTTTTGTAATAATATCGATAAGGGGGTATATTTTTCAACTCCAGTTTTTGATGGTGCAAAAGTTGAGAATGTAAAAGAAATGCTAGTCCTTGCAGATCAAGACCCATCAGGTCAAATTAGGTTGATTGATGGTAGAACAGGAGAGTATTTTGATCGTGCTGTTACAGTTGGCTATAAATATTTCCTAAAATTACATCATTTGGCCGATGATAAAATCCATGCTCGTTCTATCGGTCCTTATAGTTTGGTAACTCAGCAACCATTAGGTGGTAAGTCGCATTTTGGAGGTCAAAGATTTGGTGAGATGGAGTGTTGGGCACTGCAAGCTTATGGTGCTGCTTATACGTTACAAGAAATGTTAACTGTAAAATCAGACGATGTGGTTGGTAGAATTAAAATTTATGAATCTATTGTCCGAGGTGATAACAATTTTGAATCGGGTATTCCTGAGTCGTTTAACGTGATGATCAAAGAATTCAGGTCCTTGTGCTTAAATGTAAAGCTTGAGGATACTACCACAGATTAAAGCTATTTTTTGCAATTACAGAAGGTCCAAGAGGCTTTTTACTAAACTAGATCTGATAAAATTTTTTAAGGAAGAATCTTTATGACAACAGGGATGACAAATTTTTACGGACAATTAAGCAGTACTCAGCAATTTGATCAAATAAGAATTAATATTGCTAGTCCTGATCAAGTGCGTTCATGGTCTTTTGGTGAGGTAATGAAACCTGAGACAATAAATTACCGTACTTTCAAGCCAGAGAAAGAAGGACTATTTTGTGCTAGAATTTTTGGACCCGTGAAGGACTATGAGTGTCTTTGTGGTAAATATAAACGTATGAAATATCGTGGCATCACTTGTGAGAAATGTGGTGTTGAAGTTACTACATCTAGAGTCCGAAGAGAAAGAATGGGGCATATTGAGCTAGCAGCACCAGTTGCCCATATATGGTTCTTGAAATCTTTACCATCAAGGATTAGTACATTGCTAGATATGACTATGAAGGATCTAGAAAAAGTTCTATATTTTGAAAGTTATGTTGTTGTTGATCCTGGGTTATCTGCTTTGCAAAAAGGTGATCTTTTATCGGAAGATGGTTTGCAAAAGGCACAAGATGAGTACGGAGAAGATAGTTTTACTGCTTCTATTGGGGCTGAAGTGATTCAGCAGATGCTTACAGAACTTGATTTACCTGAATTAAAGAAGAGTTTGCAAGAAGATTTATTAAATACATCTTCAGAAGTTAAAAAGAAGAAGATTGTTAAAAGACTTAAGTTAGTTGAAGATTTTCTTGAATCTGAGAATAAGCCAGAATGGATGATTATGACTGTTCTGCCAATTATTCCACCTGAAATTAGACCATTAGTTATGCTTGATGGTGGAAGGTTTGCAACTTCTGATCTTAACGAACTTTATAGAAGGGTTATTAATAGAAATAATAGATTAAAAAGACTACTTGAACTAAAAGCACCGGATATTATCATCAGAAATGAAAAAAGGATGTTACAAGAATCGGTCGATGCATTATTTGATAATGGTCGTCGTGGTAAAGTAGTGAAAAATACTAATAAACGTCCATTTAAGTCACTTAGTGATATGCTAAAAGGTAAACAAGGTCGTTTTCGTCAGAATTTGCTTGGTAAACGAGTGGATTATTCTGGTCGTTCTGTTATCGTTGTGGGACCAGAACTTAAGTTACACCAATGTGGTTTACCAAAGACGATGGCGTTGGAATTATTCAAGCCATTTATTTATTCAAAGCTTGAATTATATGGAATTGCTACCACTATAAAAGCTGCTAAGAAAATGGTTGAAGCTGAGAAATCAGAAGTATGGGATATTTTAGAAGAAGTCATACGTGAACACCCAGTATTGCTGAATAGAGCACCAACTTTGCACCGTTTAGGTATCCAAGCTTTTGAACCTTTACTGATAGAAGGGAAAGCTATCCAGCTACATCCTTTAGTCTGTGCTGCGTTTAATGCTGATTTTGATGGTGATCAGATGGCAGTGCATATCCCTCTTTCAATTGAGGCTCAGCTTGAGGCAAGAGTGCTTATGATGTCAACAAACAACATATTGAGTCCGGCAAATGGTCGTCCGATTATCGTCCCTGATAAGGACATAGTACTAGGTCTTTATTATTTAACAATGGTTTTTGACAATGAACCTGGTGAAGGAATGAGTTTTGCTAGCATGTCGGAGATTGAACATGCTTTGTATAATAAGGTAATAACTATTCACTCAAAGATAAGATTTCGTCGCGATGTGCTTAATGTTGAAGGGGATGTTGTATCAACTATGGTGGATACTACCCTTGGTAGGTTAATTATAGGAGAATTATTACCACGTAATCATAATGTTGGATTTAAGTTCGTAAATAAACCCATGACTAAAAAAGATATATCTGCGGTTATTGATTTGGTGTATCGCCATTGTGGACAAAAGGCTACAGTGATCTTTGCTGATCAACTAATGAAACTTGGATTTAAATATGCTTGTTCCTCAGGCATTTCTTTTGGTATGGACGACATGGTTGTACCAAAATCAAAAGATAGTCATATTAATTCAACATTGACTGAGGTAAAAGAATTTGAACAACAATATTCTGATGGTCTAATTACTTACGGTGAAAGATACAATAAAGTGATTGATGCTTGGTCTAAATGTACGGATAAAGTAGCAAATGATATGATGAAAGAAATTGCTATGACACCTGTTAATAATAAGCCTAATCATCAGAAAGTAAATTCGATATATATGATGGCTACTTCGGGAGCAAGGGGATCAGCAGCACAGATTAAGCAATTAGCTGGTATGCGTGGTTTGATGGCTAAACCATCAAGTGAGATTATTGAAACCCCGATTATTTCTAATTTCCGAGAAGGTCTTACTGTTCTTGAATATTTTAATTCTACACATGGTGCACGTAAAGGTCTTGCAGATACAGCGTTGAAAACAGCTAATTCTGGGTATTTAACCCGTAGATTAGTTGATGTTTCTCAAGATTGTATAATTACTGATGAAGATTGTAAAACTACAAAAGGCATAGAAGTTAGAAGTATTATCGATGGTGGTGAAGTTATTGTATCGCTCGCAGAGCAAATTTTAGGCAGAACAGTTGCGATTAACGTGTATCACCCAGTTACTAATGAACTATTACTATCAGCTGCTGAATTAATTAACGAAGCAAAATTAGAAGAAATCGAATCTTCTGGTTTGGATGTGGTAATGGTAAGATCTGTTCTAACATGTGAGGTTGCTGATGGAATATGTGTAAGATGTTATGGTAGAGATCTAGCCACTGGTTCTTTAGTATCAGTTGGAGAAGCAGTTGGAGTGATTGCTGCCCAGTCAATTGGTGAGCCAGGTACCCAGCTGACCATGAGAACTTTCCATATTGGGGGAGCTGCAACGAAAGGTGTTGAAATATCTTCAATAGAAGCCTCTCATGATGCAAAAGTGAAGCTTTTAGGTCGTAATGTGGTTATTGATTCTGAGGGACGTAAGATCGTAATGGGTCGTTCATGTGAGTTATTATTATTGGATGCTAATAATAACGAGAAGGCAAGACATAAAGTACCGTATGGTGCAAGATTAATAGCCGATGATTCAGATAAGGTGAAAAAAGGACAAAAATTAGTAGAGAGGGATCCGTACACTATTCCGATTATTACCGAGAAATCTGGAAAAGTTATATTCAAGGATATGGTAGAAGGAGTGTCAATTCGTGATATCACTGATGAAGCAACTGGTATTTCTAGCAAAGTTATAATTGAATCAAAACAATATTCACGCGGAGCAGAGTTACGTCCTCGTATTCAATTAGTTGATGAGAATGGAGAAACTATTATGCTATCCAATGGTTTGGAGGCTAGATATTACATACCAGTGAATGCTATTTTAAATGTTGAAGATGGTGCTAAGGTGTCAGTAGGTGATATTTTATCACGTATTCCAAGGGAGTCAACCAAAACCAAAGATATTACCGGTGGTCTTCCACGAGTAGCTGAACTTGTTGAGGCTAGACGTCCAAAAGATCATGCTGTTATTGCAGAAGTAGATGGTAGAGTTGAATTTGGCAAAGACTATAAGTCAAAAAGGCGTATTATTATTCAGCCAAGTGATAACACTACACCAATTGAGTATATGGTACCAAAAGGCAAACATGTTGTTGTTAATGAAGGTGATTTTGTTAAAAAAGGCGATATGTTAATTGATGGTAATCCAGTTCTACAGGATATTTTAAAGGTAATGGGAGTGGAAGCTCTTACAAGCTACATGGTGGGAGAAATCCAAGCAGTTTACCGTTTACAGGGCGTAAAAATTGACGATAAGCATATTGAGGTAATAATTCGTCAAATGTTACAAAAAGTAGAGGTAACCCATTCTGGGGATACGACATTGATGGTTGATGAGAAGATAGATCATCGTGAATTTGCTGAAATTAATAAAAAAGCTATAGATAATGGTTTAAGACCGGCTGAAGCTCAACCAATCCTGCAAGGTATTACTAAGGCATCGTTGCAAACTAGATCATTTATTTCTGCTGCTTCTTTCCAAGAAACAACAAGAGTTCTAACTGAGTCTGCTATAGCTGGAAAAGTCGATAAATTGCGTGGGTTGAAAGAAAATGTCATAGTTGGTAGATTAGTACCAGCAGGAACAGGCTTTTACATGAATAGGATGCGTAAACTTGCAGCTAAACTGGACCAGGAAGAGGTCAATTATCAGAAAACTTTATGATAGATTCTTTTAATACTCGATAATCAAGTTTTTATTGAGTTATATAATCAGGGTAATTTAAAAGTCACAGTCATTAGTTGTTATAGATATAAGTTTAACCACTACCGATGTCATCCCTGCTTCGGTGCGGGATCTATATTACTTAATAGTCTTTCAGGCTTATTTTTTTAGATTCCGCACTGAAGCGGGAATGATTGCATGGACTGCGTCCATATATGAAGCGGGAATGATTGCATGGACTGCGTCCATATATGACATCGAGTGCATATTAAGCACTTTTTCCCTTATCTATTAGGCTTACAAACCGACTTTTAATTACCCTGTATATATAATTCAGGGTATTTTAAAAGTCATGAAAAGAAGCTGAGAAGATGTCACCCCTGTGAAAGCAGGAGTCTAAAAAAATAGCATAGAAGGTATGTTATATAGTTTGAGATCCCAGCTTTCGCTGGGATGACATAGATGAAAATCAACAATTGTGTTGTCGTTTTTCAAGTGGGGCAGTTTAAAAGTCGCACTTTAAGGTTGAAAATCATGTAAGCACAACTGCGAACGTCATGAGCTACGAAACCTGAATTCGATGTAACAAGTTACATCGAACTTTCGTGTTATATAGAAACAATCAGGTTTGAAGCGGCTGCCCACCTGATTGTTAAAATATATAGTCAAACCTATTGAATTAGGTGATACAAATTTTGTGTCATACCTGCGAAAGCAGGTATCTAGATTCCCGCCTACGCGGGAATGACAATTTACAATTGTTATGTTCTTTGTCACCTAATCCTATGGGCTTAACTATAACACTCCATTCAATATGTGATTTTAATAATTAAAATCACATATTGAATGATGAAAAAAGTTAAAATGCACTCACAGAACCGTTTCAAGAGTGCATTTTTCCTTATAACAAGCCAGTTCGATATAAGAATTATTAATTCTTATATCGAACTGAGGTTAAGGATTATTTGAGTCTTTTGCAATTTTAGGATGCGACTTTTAAACTGCCCTGTTCTAGGTGAACTAGAAGAGATAATCATTCATTGTTATTACCACCGTATGGAGTCGTAAGTTTATTTGCCTCCTCTGTTTTTAGATAATCCAAGATTTCTTGTTTTGTTTTCACAGGAAGCTTAGTAGGTTTAAATTGTATACCTTGTGAATTTATATAATCTACTACATCTTGCTCATATACTCTTTTAGCAACAGCATTTAAGTATTCTACCACAGGATTATCAATAATCATATAGAATGGCTTAGGATTCTTCTTTGTTCTATTATTACCTATTATTTCAAAGTCCCACGCTGACTCTTTAGTATCTATAAGTTTTTTTAATTCTTCTGTATTCCAAATACAGGCTTGTAAACTATTTCTGTAAGAAGAGTTTTTACTGCGATAAATTACTCCTTCAATTCCAGGTACAAGTTTTTTATGTTTTTCCATACCATATACAAACATACCTTCATCCTTGGCTACCTCTATATATGCCCCGTTAGTTTTTTCAAGTAAGGTAAGTAACTCTATAAAACGACTTTCATTAACAGGAGAATTAATTATATAGTCATCCAACAATAAGAATACGTATTTAGTTTTTACTGAACTAAGTGCTTTAAGTAAGTTATTTGACCAAGTTGTATCCTCCCCAATCTTAAGGCTAACAACTCTAGGATCATTATAAGTCAATTCATTACTAATAAGCATTATAGGTATAAAACTATTAGCCTTATTTAGCTCAGGCCAATTTTTGAATAATAGCTTATAATGTGACTCCCATAACTCAGAATAGCCATCATAAGATGAAGTAAGTATTGTAACTTCTTTAAGCAAATTTCTATTTGGTATTATAGACTCCTGCTTTGAAGAATATTGAAAATAACCATAAACTACAGCTACACACAATAACAATAATACGGGTAAAAGTTTAAATTTCATAAGATATCTTATCTTTAAATCAGCAGAGCATTAGTCACAAATCTAGTTAGTGTAGGTTGCAAAAATGTTTCTAATTCTTTATTGACTTCATCAATATTCTCTATTTTTTTACCATCACGGCTTAATGTCATCTCAC
Source organism: Candidatus Tisiphia endosymbiont of Micropterix aruncella (assembly GCF_965178575.1). Classification (NCBI taxonomy): domain Bacteria; kingdom Pseudomonadati; phylum Pseudomonadota; class Alphaproteobacteria; order Rickettsiales; family Rickettsiaceae; genus Candidatus Tisiphia; species Candidatus Tisiphia endosymbiont of Micropterix aruncella. The sequence goes on along the minus strand of NZ_OZ238268.1, from coordinate 1,680,966 downwards.
CAGAATTAACATGCTGCATGACAGATTCAATTATTTGCTTATTATCATGCTTACCGTCCATATATTGTAGAACAAATTTTTCAAAAAGGTTAATAGCTACCACCTCATGTCTTTGATTTGTCACCCACATATTGGGTGTATGAGCTACTTGGTATGCAATAAGCTTTGATGTTTTAGGTTTATTAAGATCTACTTCTTTGCGAGTTACCTGTAACGTTATATTAATATATCCTTGCAATACTAATTTCATGGCATTAGCTAAGAACTCAGCCTTTATTTCATTCAATTTTGTTCCATGTAATTTTTTATTGCTACTCACGGCAATTTTATCAAAACTCATTGGGTTATTGATATTCTCAGAGAAAGTATAGAGTATTGCTTTCATATAAGGAGAAGATGTTGATAAACTATTATCCTTATTACCATTATAAAAAAACTTCTCTGTTTCAAGTGAATTAAGATCTATATCAACAAGAGGCTTTTCTGGCACTATATTAAATGTCATATTAAATTTATTAATATCCTCATTATTAATAGATCTATTTAATTTAACACTATTATGGCAAAGTAAGGTTGATCTAAATCGACGATTGGTAATGAAATCCATATATTGTTCAGTTCTAACAATATCATTTATCGCTTGTAATTTCTCCACCACTTTTGCCGGCATATTTCCTAAATACATGCTAGCTATACTACAATCAGAAAGATATTGTAGATTATTTTTTCTAGCCTCATCCATAAATTCATGAAAATAATATTGTACATTATCTTCTTCTAGATGATCATGACGCAAATAATGGTCATTTTGTTTGGCAAGCAAACTGGCTTCAGATTTTAACACTTGAGCATAAGGAGAGTCGGAAGTTTCCAAGCTATCCTTAACAAATTCAAGTAACAATCTAGATTGAGCAATTTTATCTTTAATGTTATTAAACGTATTTGAGTGATAAAGCATCATATCTCTTATGGTACGAACCATATTCCAACCAGGTAGTGTATTATAACTAATATACGCGATGCCATTCTCTGATAAATTTTTACTACTTACTTCAAAAATCTTATCCTGAACAAATTTTGGTACCCAAGAGATTACTCCATGAGCAATTATGTAATCAAATTTACCAAATGATTCATCAATATCTGTAATAGAACAATGTCGGAATTCTATATTTTTAAGAGCTAATCCTTCTTTATGTTTATTAGCCTCATCTATTTGCACTTTAGATAGATCAACTCCAACAAAGTGTGCTTTAGGATAATTAACAGCATGAGGTATTAAATTCCCGCCTGCAGCACATCCTAGCTCTAGAACTCGTGCAGTCTCAATTGCTATTGGTTTCATCCCAAATAAAACAGCAAGCGTCCGTAGGTGATATGGGTTGGTTAAGGCATACGGATAACTCTCGTAAGGCACTTCATCGTATGTATTATGAGGTACTGAGGTAAGTTCTAAATTAGTAGTCATATATTCTCCATAACGTAAAACAAAATAAGGATGACACCGTATTTTGCTATCAATTTTTCAAATTTTTACTAGTATACACTAAAAAATTCAATACACTAATAGTCTTCTTGCATTAAATTGGTAACCTATAAGTAAACCCTATACCAAATTCTCCAACCCCTATGGTCTTTTTAATAGGAGTGGCTGGTATAAATTGCTGGGTTTTCATATCCAAAGTAGCATACTTAATCTTTATTGAATGAGCAGCTTGTAATTTTACTGCTGCATCAATGCTAAAATTGCTAGATAACTCCTTAGAAAATCCAAGGCCCACTTGCCAAGCAAAACAATTACTACGAGTTGTTTTAATTCTAAAATACTCTACATCCATTAAATCCCAACGAGAGGAAGCAGAGCTAACTTTTACCCGTGCCACCCCAGCACCTAATATGACAAAAGGGGTTATTTCCTTCACTTTATCGAAATCATATACTAGATTAATCATATATAAGTTAGAAATTACCTTAGTGATCCCTGGAGTTTGTGGTATAATTAGAGAGGGAGCTAGTTCTTTTTGTGGTAAAACATAATGTAGTCGATATTTTGGTTGATGTGTTACCGAAAACTCAATTGCCATTTGCGGATAGAAGCTATAACCAATCTTACCGCTATACATCTTAGACCTTTTTAAAGTAAAATCACTACCTGAACTATGACGAAACTTTCTCACCACTGGCTCTACTATGCCAGCTTCAGTGCCAATATAAAAAAATCTTTGATCAGCTGTAATCTCATCTGCCTGAGCATTCACAAAAACTAAGAAACATATATAAGTTGTAAATAATATTTTTTGTAATTTAATCATTATAATTTTACACTTATTGAAAGCGTGGATTATATAATTATCTACTGATAGGTCAATATGAAAAATTTTTTATTGTTGTATTTCCGTCTAATTTAGTTACTTCAAATGTTTATTTAATACTTCTTGTTTCATTTCTTTTGCATTTATTAGAAATTGTTTTGCTCGTTCAATTTTTTGTTCAATTTCTTCAACTTCTTTTACAATTTTTTCTTGGATTTTAAGTAATGGTAGTTGGACTTTTACATCAGATATTTTAGGTATGGTTAATTGGGGTATTACTGAACCAGTATTTTTAATTCCTATTCTACTTAGGATATATTTCAAATACAGAGGATTTGCTACTTCTATTTTTGGTATTAATACAATTAATCTAATTATCGGATAGAATTTTTCATTTCTAAATTCAACATGACCTATTGTTCCACGGGCAGTTATTGTAACACACGGCTCGTTAACTTTGACAATGTTTGTATAACCATATATTGCTTTTGTTACATTATTGGAATAAATCGGTATTTGAAATTCATCTGTTTTCGATTTTGAAAAATTCTCTCTCGGAATATCACCTCCAGCAAATAAACTTTTTGCAATATCTTTAATTGCGATTTCTTTAGCACTTACAGTGTTTTTTTGATATTCGAATATCTTGTTAATTCTGTCTTGTAATTTATTAATTTTTTGCTTTGCTTCACATTCTTTTTTCTCAATTTCTGTGATTTCTCCTATAATTTTTTCTTGGATTTCAATAGGGGGGAGAGGAACTAAAAAATCTCTTAACATTTGAGTATTGACGTGTTTTACTCCAACATTATCTGTTAAAACACTTAAAGAATTAGTTTTATTTTCAAAAAAATATCCAAGATACTCAGGTTTTAGAATATTTTTACATACAATACTATTTATTTGCTGATTAGTTGTTAATGCAATTTTATTTATAGCAACCTTACCTATCGTCCCTGTACAACTAAGTAACACACTGTTAACTGGTACAATTCTGACTTTATCTAATCCTTTTCTCGATATATGTTGCATTGTGTTTTCAATATACAAACTTGTAAAATCTTTAATTGTTGCCCAATTAATATCTTTACTATTCCAGTATTCTCTAATGCGTTTTGAAGGTGTTGAGCCACTTATAATATCTTCACATACCTCTCCTAATTTCACTAATTTCCACTTACTTTCAATTTTTAAATTATCCCTTTTGTTTAGATTGATTGACTTATCAAATTTCTTTAAATCAAACGACATTAACTGCGAAAGACGAACATAATGTATATGTTCTTTCAGTGGATGATCATCGGAAATTTGAATTTCTGCAATTTTTTGTTCAATTTTACTATCTTTTTTATAATTCCTTAAAATATAGCTATTTAACTTGTTCGGGTCTTCAAGACCTTCGAATTCAGGATTATAGAGTTTTGAATTTAAGTTACCTTCTTCATCTTTATAAATATAAATTCCCTCACTTCCACGCCGATTTGAAAATTCATATCCATAAAATTCTTTTTCAATATTTTTTTCACCGCTATCAGCTAAAACAACTTTTTGAGAATAAGTTGTGATAAAATAAATCAGTTTCTGTTTTTCTAGTTCAATAATCTCATTGTAAGAAAGAGAATGGTACTCTTTAGTTAATACATTTTCTTGTTCATTCTTTGTTGATTTATTTTGTAAAATACTTACATAATCTTCAAAAGTTAAATCTTCATAAACATTTCTTACATAAGTTGAAAAAGCGTTGTGAACTCCACCACAAATTACATCATTAAAATTGGTAAAAAATCTGTTTACGATATGTTTTATTTGAATAAATTCAGAGTGTTGGCGTTTTTCTAAAAATAAGATGATTGTTTTTGTTCCTGTTGCCATGAACGCACTAGAACCAGTGGAAACAATCGCCTTAGTAGAGAAATTATCTAAAATAATTTCTCTTGCTTTTTCGTAAATACCACCATTTGTTAATATTGAAATTGGCAAAACAATACCTGCAACAGCACCATCTTTCATTAGCTGTTTTGTTCTTTCAATAAATAAACATTCAATTTCTGATGATTTATCTGTTAAAGAATTAAACAATTCAAAAGTATCTTTTCCGTTCTTTACAGTATTTTTAAATCCACTTACTGAATAAGGTGGATTTGCTACAATTATATCAAAAACATTATTTTCTTTCCCTTTTTCTTTTTTGTAAAGTTTCCCTTTGTATTTATCGTTATCAAAAGGAGCTAGTCCATCAGCACAAATTACATTAGCATCTCCATCACCATTTAAAAAGGAGCTGACCTTAGAAATTTTTACGAGACGGTAGTCTTTTTCTATTGCATAAACATAATTTTTTGCCCATTTTAGATTTTTACTTTGACTATTAAAGTTATTAATCGCATTTCTGCCAGCTTTAATATCAGCGTCTTTTATTTGATTTACATAGATATCTATCTCATCCATTATTTCCGTTATAAAGTGTCCAGAGCCAGAGGCGTAGTCTAGGACATAAGGCAAGAAATCTATATCACTCTCTATTTTTTTATCTATTATTTGTTTAATAGGTAGAGATTTACAAATAAATCTTGTCAGAGGTATTGGTGTAAAAAATTGTCCAGATTCTTGCTTAAAGCCAGTATTAAGTAATAATTCAAAGAAATCTCCCAAATATTGATGTTTTTTTGAATATTTTATCTTAAACTTTTGTAGTAGTTTTACAACTTCCTTAACAATTTCAGCATTATCTATAAAAGTATCTTCGTCATATACGTGTTTAAATGCAAATTCTTGAGAGCTTCTGTAATATCTTAGCTTATAAAAAGTCTTTCTTAATTCTGCATTTTGAGCATGTTCAATCACTGCCTCAAATTCTGCACTACTAACATCTGGAACAATAATGTTGATATAATTACTTAATCCTTTCTTATAAAGATTATTTAATCGATCAAATAAACTTTCAAAATTATCATTTACTTTAAATTGGAAATCTAAATCTATGTTTATATCTATTGATTTTGTATCTTCATCTTGTATTTTGCAAATAAAAAGATTGAATATTTTATTAAAAGCATTAGGCTTATCCGAGACAATATGCCTCCTTAAAATTTCTGCAAATTGATGAAAAATTGTTTGACCATCAGCAAGCTCTAAATCATCTAAATCATCATATGTAAGACCAATATTTTTGAACTCATAGCAATTTATACTATTTTCAAAAATACCTTTCTTATTAAATGTTTTATCCCAAGAGTTAAAAATCTCAGTATCATTTTCACCATTTAGACTGCTTGTATCTATTATTTCATTTGTATAAACAATTTTATCTCCCGCTAACTTGGAAGCATAAAGACAAAGAGCTTTTACTTTTCTATCTTGCCTAAAATAACTTAAAAGTTGTCCACCGTCCCTAAACATTTTATTCTTTTCTTTATTAAAACTTTCCCCCCAGTTTTTACATTCTATCATGAAGAGTGAGTTACCTTCTGCGTTCTTAACAAGAATATCAACAAAACCTTTGCCGGTATGTCCTAAGTTCCAGCTTTTTTCTAATTCAATTGAATTTGGGCTATACCCCTTTTCAAGCAATCTACAAACGCATTCCAAGATTACCAAATTTTCGGATTGAGAGAAATTAGCTGTTGTATTTCTGTGAAGTTTTATTTCTGCTTTATAGTCGATAATTGATTTTTCTATTCTTTCAGAATTTAAAGTTACAGTGATTTCATAGGTTTTAAAAAATTTAGAAAAAGAGTTTTGTGTTCCGTTTTTTAAAACAAAACCTAAACTATCTAGCCATTTCTTGACAAATTCAATATTCATAGAACCAAGCAAAAAATTCTTTTAATGTAGTTATTAATGAATACATATACTCTATTACTAACTTGACTATTATCTTTTTATTTATTAGATATCTTTCGAAACTCTACTTCTGCTGGTAATTTGTGCGTCGATCCGGTACTCGAATCACAACTGTCGAAAGTTCGAAGGGGATCATATTTTCAGCTCCACCAAGTTTGGATTACCGCCACAAAAAAGTACAATATCTTTAATAAGTTCCTTCTCAATGAACAAAGTAAACTTTAATAACGCCATCTTAAATCCTGTTAGTTTATTACTAATTTTAAAAATTATAAACAAAATTGCTGCTATTAAAATGCAATATAAATATACCTGCATTCCATTCATATTATGACTGACAAAATTCTTAAATTGTAAATTTTGTTTGATAAATTTGAAAAAAACTCCTATAGACCAGCGTTCCTTATAGGATTCAGCAAGCTCCTCTGCAGATAAATCTAATATGTTAGTCAAAAACCATAACTCATCTTTAGCAACATTTTTAGCTTTAATTAACCTTAAATTACAATTAATTTTCTGATGTTTCTTGTTATATAGATTTACTATTTCGTCACTTGTAATATCTAAATTCCCTGCATTCACTATATCGTTTCTTTTAACTAAATGATATTTTCTATTTAACTTTATACGGGTAATAAATTTCTTTTCTTGCTTATCTAACTCTCTAAAACTATCTGCACTTGACACTCCTCTATCAAATAGCAATACATCTTCTTTTTCTATCTTAGCTTCGTTAATCGCTTTAACTAATGCTATATCTTCGCTGACTTCCGATTGTCCATTACAAAATCTTATACTATTTGGTATTGAATTCTTTAATCCAACACTAATCTTAATATGCCTAGCTGTTTCCTTCCCTCCAGCATTTATACCATCTTTCAATAATTTACTAGATAAACTAATAATTATTGAATCAAATATATTATAGTTAAGCCCATAGGATTAGGTGACAAAGAACATAACAATTGTAAATTGTCATTCCCGCGTAGGCGGGAATCTAGATACCTGCTTTCGCAGGTATGACACAAAATTTGTATCACCTAATTCAATAGGTTTGACTATAAATTTTTGTTTATCATTTCCTGCAAATTTATTGTTATATTTATTTACTAAATCTTCATAAATTCCTTGAAAATATTTAACGTTTATACTTTCCAACCTCTTACCAATAGAACTATGATCTACTTGCTTCTTGTTTGGTCTTTTTGATTTTAACAACTCAGACAATTCTTTGCTATTATTACATAGCATCTCTAATGAGCGTAAACTAACAGCTCTTTTCATAAGAACGCATTTTACAAAATTTTTAACAATGAATTTTCCTGTAATTTTGTTATTGATTTTATCAACTTTATATAATGTTCCTAATTCCTCTAATTTTTCCTTATCTATTAAATTCATTATTTCCGATATATTCATTTGTATTAGCCTCTTTATGTTTACTAATACTTGATTATATCTACTTTTTTACTTATGAAAATCCTCTAAAACCCCCTCTACCTTCAAACTTTCGACAGTTGTGGTACTCGAATCCTCACGTACATTGAGTACGCTGCGATTCTGCGAGCGAAAATGCCTATAAATCTACTCATTACGTAGAAATGTTCACAGAACCTAATAATTCCATAATTTGTTCAAATTGCAATAGATATTCTTGTTGTTTATCAAGATCTTTTAATTTTAAATTATTGCTCATTTGTTCATTATCGCCAACAAAAATAGCATATTTAGCCTTTTGTAGGTTAGCTCGTACCATTCTTTTAGCTATTTTGCCGTTAGTATCTAAGGTAACAGGAATATTTTTTTGACGCAATTGATTTGTTAAAATTAAGCAATATTCTAAATTATTGTCGCTGATGGGAAAGACAAATACTGGTCTTGGTTTAGATATGTGGTACTCTCTCATTAGGCTAAGGCGTTCAATTCCAGCAGCAAAGCCAATGGCTTTTACTTCAGGACCTCCCATAAGTTTGCTCAGCCCATCATAGCGGCCACCAGCAAGAACTGTCGATTGACTACCAAGTTTGCTAGTAGTAAACTCAAAAGCTGTATGACAATAATAGTCAAGTCCCCTTACTAATCTTGGATTAATGATATATTTTACATTGAGTAAATCTAAGTATTTTAGTAAATTGTCAAAATATTTTGCAGCATCACTGCTATAATATTGGGACATGAGGGGGCTATTGACAACTATTTTTTTATCGTTCTCATCTTTTGAATCTAATATACGCATTGGATTCTTGATAAGCCGCTTTTGGCTATCTTCTGATAATTCTGACTTATAATCATTGAAATATTCTACCAACTTTTGTTGGTAAACAGCACGAGTTGCAGTACAACCCAGTGAGTTTATTTCTAAAGTTGTATCTTGATCTATTTCTAAAGTCCGAAGAATATCTAATGCAAGCTTGATTGTTTCAGCATCGGTGCTAGGTCCTTCTCCACCAATATACTCAAAATTTATTTGATGGAACTGCCTTTGTCTTCCAGCTTGTGGTCGGTCATAACGAAACACTGGGCCGCTTGAGAAAAATTTAATAGGTAATGTTTGTTGCAGATTATTAGATATAAAAGCCCTGATAATGCCAGCCGTAAATTCCGGTCTAAGAGAGATATGATTACCGCTTTTATCAAGAAAACTATATATTTCCTTACTTATTACATCAGAAGTTTCTCCAAGTGTACGATCAAAGACTTTAGTATATTCAATGATAGGTGTACTTATGGCTTGATAACCATAAAGCTCACCTATATGTTTGGCTGTGTTTATTATGTAATCGTGAATTAGATAATCCTCAGGTAGTAGGTCTTTCGTACCACGTAAAGATTGTAATTTATCACTCATACAAATTAAACCTCTCGTTTTATAAAAAATGATCTAATGACATACAGAATAAACATTGCTACAAACCAGTATATTAGTGCTTTCCCCGCAGTCATTAAATTAAACTCACCATCAACTATTTGTATAACTAGTAAGTATAGACAAGCTACTAAAACAAATGGGATAATGATAAATGCAGCAGGACATTTAAACGGTCTTGTTGCACCCGGCATTTTTATTCTAAACAACATAACTATTATAGCAACTGCCATGTAATCTACTAGAGCTCCCATAGATGATAGCTGAATAAGAATTGCAGTTGGACAAAATCCCCCTAATAATGCAGCAAGTGCAGAGAATATTAAAATAGTAATATACGGACTATCATATTTAGGATGAAGTTTTGCAAAACTTTTTGGCAGTAACCCGTCTCGGGCAATTGCATAAAAGATACGAGACGTACCATAAATATTCATCATTAGTACTGTAGTCATACCAGCGACAGCACCAGTAGCAACAATTGCCGAACCAACATTACTGCTATTCAGACTAAGTGCATAAGCAAGTGGTTGATCATTATTAAGTTGATCAAAAGGTGCTATACCAGTGGCCAAACCAGCTATTATAACATATACTATTGTTGAAATTACTAATGACCCAATAATGCCAATCATTAAATCACGGTTGGGGTTTTTACATTCTTCAGCTGTAGCGGCTATCGTACCAAAACCTGTCATAGCAATAAATAGGATAGATGCACCAACTAGCATATTATTAAAGCCGAAAGGTAAAAAATTCTGCCAATTTGTAGCATTAAAATGTGGAGCAGCTGATACAATAAAAGCAAAGATAGCTGCCATTTTTATAAATACCAATATAGCATTTAGTCTTTTACTATCTTTTGTTCCTAAATATAAAATAAAAGAGATAAATACTACAATAAGAAAAGCTGGTAAATTTATCATCCCACCATTCGCGGGTACAGCAGTTAAAGCCTTAGGTAAATATATTCCGCCTGCTGACAATATTGCCTGAACATATCCGGACCAACCGGCTGCAACAACACCAGCAGCAAAACCAAGTTCTAATACAATGACGCTACCAATTAACCAAGCAAATATTTCCCCAAAAGCTACATAAGAGTAAGTATACACACTACCAGAAGTAGGTAACATTGTGGCAAGCTCTGTATATGCAAGGGCAACGAAGATGCATGTTACACCGGCAATAGCATATGATAGCATGACGGCAGGACCGGAATATGTGGCAGCGACTATACCGGTTATTACAAATACACCTGTGCCTATTATAGCACCAAGTCCTAATAATATTAGATCAAATGCTCCTAAAGTTTTACTAAGGCCACTAGTATTACCTAGCTCTTTTATTGATTCAAAACTTTTTTTTGTTAAAAAGCTCATTAATTCCTCCGATTTTAATAGTAGAAAACCCTAGAAGGGTGTATCAATCTAATACTACAGTTGTAGTATCGTATCACTAGACTATCAGTAGTGAAAACTATGTCATCCCTGCGTAGACAGGGGTCTAAGAAAGTCTAAATAGCTTAAAAGGACACTTTCTTAGATCCCTGCCTTCGCAGGGATGACAACATTGTTTGTATCACTAGACTATCAGTAGTAAAAACGATGTTACCCCTGCGTAGGCAGCGGTCTAAAAAAGTATAAATAGCTTAAAAGGACACTTTCTTATATCCCGCTACCTTCGCAGGGATGACAACATTGTTCGTATCACTAGACTATCAGTAGTAGAAACGATGTCACCCCTGCGTAGGCAGGGGTCTAAAAATAACCTGCAAAGGCTATTAGATATTATAGATTCCCGCCATTGCTGAGAATGACATACTAGTGATTCATGCGGGCAATGCCTCATAGGGATGACAACATTGTGAATAACTACAACTATAGTGCTAAGATTACTTATTTTATAAAAATAGACTTTTTTGAAATTGGATTTATACAATCTCTCTAGTAATCCATCCCCCCCCAAGGACTCGATCATTATCATATATGACACAAGCTTGACCAGGAGTTACAGATTTTTCTGCAGACATTAACTTTACTCTAATTTCTGTATGACTTATTTTACTAATCTTGGCAAAGGTAGCAGGTCGAGTCGAACGAATCTTAACTTTTACATCAATTTCTTCTTGCTCGGTCATTTTTTTACCAAGCCAATTAACATCTTTAATAGTAAATTCGGTTGAATCTAATGCTGAATCTGGACCAACATATATAATTTTTGTAGTAGGATCAATTCTTACTACATAAAGTGGTGTTTGAAAGGCTATGCCAAGCCCACGACGTTGACCTACAGTATAATTTATTATACCATTATGTGTGCCAAGTTCAAAGCCATCTACATGAATTAGTTTACCTTGCTCATTAGCATTGTTTCGTATACCACTAATTACTTTCCTATAGTCACCATCCGGTACAAAACAAATATCTTGACTATCAGGTTTATCGGCAACGCTTAGATTAAATTTACTAGCAAAATCTCTTGTTTGCTCTTTGCTCAATCCGCCCAAAGGAAAAGATAGATAATTTAGTTGTTCCAAAGTAGTTGCAAACAAAAAATAACTTTGGTCTTTTCCAGCATCAATACCAGTATGTAATTCTGCCCCACCTATACCTTCGATTTTTCGAACGTAATGACCAGTAGCAAGACAGTCAGCCCCTAAATCTTTTGCTACTTTTAGCAGATCTTTAAATTTAACTGACTGATTGCATTTTATGCAGGGCAGGGGCGTTTCGCCTTTAATATAACTATCAGCAAAGTCATCAATTACTGATTCTTTAAATTTAGACTCATAGTCTAAGATATAATGCGGAATGTTCAATTTATCTGCTACCATTCTTGCATCGTAAATGTCCTGTCCAGCACAACAGGCATTTTTTTTCTTGGTAGCTATACCGTGATCATATAATTGTAAAGTTATACCAATGACTTTATGACCTTGTTCATGGAGCATAGCAGCCACTACTGAGCTATCAACCCCACCAGACATTGCAACTACTATCGTAGATGGATTGTTTATTCTATTATTCATTGTATTGCTAGCCTAGCTAACCTGAATTCGATGTAACTTGTTACATCGAATTCAGGGATACATATAGAAACAATCAGGTTTGAAGCGGTTCTTCACCTGATTGTTAAATATTAATTTGCTAATAATCTTATTTTTATACAATATAAAAATAAGATTATTAGCGGTAATAGATTAAAATGCATTCGTAGAACCGCTTCAAGAATGCATTTTTCCTTATAACAAGCCAATTCGATATAAGAATTAACAATTCTTATATCGAATTGAGGTTAGCTAAACGAAACATTATATTATAATAACTTTACAGTTAAATGCAATAGGCTTTTTTGAGAATTTTCGGATATTCTAGATTCATAGAATTATAGCTGAAATCTTTTAATAGAATACTCATTTAACGGTTGCCAAAATAAACGATTAAGCAATACTACAAATAGAGCCATAATGCCCATACCTAAGACTATTTTATTAAAGTCAGCCTTTATTGTCATTTCAGCTATATAACTTCCAATACCGCTTGCTGCTATTTTCTGATCACCAAAATTAATAATTTCTGCCACGATACTAGCATTCCATGCCCCACCTGATGCAGTTATTGCTCCTGTTATAAAATATGGGGTAATTGCCGGTAACATTACTTTGAACCACCAATTCCAACCACTGACTCTAAAAATTTTTGTGGCATCTTTAAGATCATTGGGAATAGTAGATGCTCCTACTATAACATTAAATAATATATACCATTGAGCTCCCATAATCATCAGAGGACTAAGCCAAATATTAGGGTTTAAATCGTAACGAGTAATAATTATAAAGACAATTGGAAATAATAAGTTTGCTGGAAAAGCTGCAAAAAATTGTGCTAGTGGTTGTACAATAGCTGTTACTCTAGGATTTAGTCCAACATATATACCAATCGGTACCCATATAATTGCTGCAAGAATAATAAGTACTACCACACGTAACATAGTAATTGATGCTAAAACAAATACATTCAATAGCTCAGACCAACCAATATCGTAATGCAAAAAATGATATATGTAATAGGCTGAAAAACATGCTATGCCGCCCAGCATAGTATACCATAAATAATCGCTCCACGAAGGATTATTGGAAAAATTATTTGACGAACTTGAATTTATTTCGTTATAACGATTAAGTATGGGGAGATAAAGTATAAGTTTTGCAATATAAGCAATAGGGGAGAATAATTTTTGAATAATCAAACTTCTTTGAAATAAATTTAATGCCCAAGAATGCGGTGCATTGTTACCTGCATTCATTTCATAACGAAATCTATCAGACCATGCCACTAGAGGTCTAAGTAGCAATTGATCATATGATATAATCACCAGTGACATTGACATAATTGCTAAGCTAATTGCATAAAGATTTTTCTGCATAATTGCTAAAGCAATATATGATCCTATTCCAGGCAAGATTATATGGGTATTGCCAACTGTGATAACCTCTGAAGCTACTACGAAAAACCACCCACTAGATATTGATACTACAATATTCCACACTAATCCTAGCACTGCATATGGAACGCTGACCTGCCAAAATTGCCTCCATTTTGACATTCTAAAAATATATGCTGCATCATGCAATTCTTGTGGGATATTCTTAAGCGAATAATAAAAACTAAATGTCATGTTCCAAACTTGCGATGTAAAAATGGCAAATATCGCTGCACATTCAGCTCCCATAATACTTGACGGGAAAAGAGCTAAAAAAACTGTAACTGTAAAAGAAATATATCCAAGAATAGGAAGAGATTGAAGAATGTCTAGTAACGGAATTAATATTTGTTCACATTTCTTGCTTTTAACAGCTAGGCTGGCATAAATAAAAGTAAAAATTAATGAGACAATTACCGCAATTAGCATCCTCAAAAGTGTTCTAAGAGAATACTGAAAAAGATTACTATACTCTAGAGTTACTGGTTGCTGCTCTAATACATCTATTGGTGCTGCCATCTGCTTTAAACCCCAGGCAATAAAGATAAGGATGCTAGCGATTATCAAAAATGTTAATAAATTGAAGATAAAATTGGAATGAGTTTTTTTTGAATATTTTATAGAATGTATCATTAATTTAACCTTAACTTAAGCAGCTTCTACCATCATTCCTGTGAAAGTATATGTCACCCCTGCAAAAGCAGGGGTCTAAAATTATATAACATACCTTCTATGCTATTTTTTAGACCCCTGCCTACGTAGGGGTGACATCCAAAGGTGCAGGGATGACATCGGAGATATTAAACCGATGTCTTACATCAATACTTGAGGTTAACTATATCTAAATCAGAATTTGTTATTACTTTTTGCCATAGTACTATACAGACCATCTTCTTTCTTAATTATATCATACTCTCTTTGAGCTATTGAATCGATGAAGTAGACATTACCTGATATACCAGTATACGGGGTTTTACCATTAATAGCTGCTAAAAATCGTTCTTCGGTAAAGTTAGTACCCATATATTTTGATGTTATCCTTCCTAGATCATAAGCTACAGCATGCATGAAAGACAAATGATTAATACCTATATTCTTAGCCCTTTCTATTATATTACTATTGACAATATTCAATGAACCGGTGAAGATAATACTTACTGGTTCAGAACGATCGATATCAATTCTGTTATCACCTATTATAACTGCTTTCTTATCTAAATTATGCTTATGAATACTATCAAAAAGCAAATCTAAATTTTTACTATCATCTGACAGATAAATTACAGGTTTAGTTGCCGTATCCTCCATTTCATTTAAATTATCAACACTATTTGAGACAGTTAAAACCGCCTTTTCTATTGATTCCGGTATATTAGCATAAAATTCACTCCGCACTAAGGTAGAATTTTTTTGAATTAGTATATTTTGGATAAGTTGGTTTATTGTTTTTGCATGATTACCTGAAGGTAAAAGTGCAATGAAATTGTTATAACCATTATCGGCAAAGTAATTAATTATTTTTGTGAGCTGCTTTGACGGAGCATGACCAAATACAAAAAGTTTTTTGTCTGCCAATACAGGATTATTAGACATGGTAATGACAATAATACCATGTGCTTTAGCTTTATTGGCAATTAGAGAAGTAAGATTTGAATATAATGGTCCGAGAATAATTTTTGTTTTACGTAGCAGTATTTTATCCATTGCAGCAAGTACCTGCTTTTCATTAGAACCATCATAAGAAGTAACATGAACATAAGTTTTTAAGCCATCTTCTAGACCCATTTTAATTAATTGGTTGTATTGCTTACCTAATGTAGAATGTTCTCCTGTTAGGGGCATTAAAATAGCCACTTCTAGAGTTTCCTGAGCAACTTCTTTTGGCCTAGGAACAACAACCTCCTTATTAGATTGGCAAGAAAATAAAGAGACAAGACATATAAATGATAAGGTGACCTTTAAAAATTTTTGTGCATAACTCAATCTAGAGGGTGATTTTGTCGTCGAAACTCGTCTTCGTTCCTCACGTACATTTAAGTACGCTCTAGTACTTGGCTTCGTTTTTCCTAAAAATCTCGAAAGCTTCTTTGACTTATGCAGGAAGTCTTTTATATTGCTCATAATGCTTACTTATAGGATTAAATTATGATCTTCAAACCAGGACTATACATTGTCTCAACACCTATTGGTAACCTAGATGATATAACACTCCGGGCTTTAGAAACGTTAAAAAATTCCACAATTATACTGTGTGAGGATACTAGAATATCAAGAAAATTACTAGCAAAACATAATATAAAGACTAAGTTACAAGTATATAATGATCATAGTGATTATCAAGAAAGAGAATTTATCCGCACATTAATTGATAATGGAGCAATAGTTAGTCTAATATCTGATGCTGGAACACCGTTAATTGCTGATCTTGGTTATAAACTAGTAAGAGCTTTAAGGAAACTGAATTATCACATAGATGTAGTGCCGGGCGTTTCGGCATTAACTACCTCTATAACCATTTCTGGATTACCATCAGATCGCTTTCTATTTGCTGGATTCTTACCAAAAACTACTGAAGGTAAAAAGAAGATTTTTACAGAATTATCTAATATAAAAGCAACTTTGATTTTTTTTGAAACTGCTAGTAGAATAGAACAATCGCTACATACAGCTTTTACTGTTTTTGGTAATAGGGAGGTATGTGTAGCACGAGAACTTACTAAATTTTATCAAGAAGTAAAGTTTGGGTTAATAGAAGATGTGATAAATTTCTATAACTCGAACATTATCAAGGGGGAAATAGTGCTGCTAATTTCCGGTACTTCTGAACCTCATAAAGCTCTTCTTGCAGATGACTTAAAAAAATTTATAGATTTATACTTATCTAAAGGATGGAGTGCAAAAAGTGTCACAGATATAGCTAATGAAAATTTTGGAAGAAGCTACAGCAAAAAAGAAATATATTCTATAGTTAATAAAATCAAGAACTCAAGTGATTAATATACTTCTCCTACTTCGAAAGTTGCAAACACAAAATAAGTAGTGTATAGTATTACTTATAAATACTTCACGGAAGTTCGATGTAACTTGTTATAGCTAACGCGAAAAGGTTTAAGGCATAGTAATGGTGATAGAATTGATGTCATTCCCGCTTCGGTGCGGAATCTAAAAAAATAGCCTAAAAGACTATGAGATATTATAGATCCCTGCCTACGCAGGGACATCGCTTCTAACTAAGCTAAGATTAACATATACCTAAAACCTTTTCGGGTTAGCTATACATCGAATTCAGGTTACTTTTACTTAATACTATAAAGGAGACAGAGTATGAAAAGAGCTGAGGATAATACTGTAGTAAGTGTGAAACTTGCACCGCAAATTAAGAAGAGGTTGCAAGTGCTTGGTAAAATTAAGCAACGTTCAGCACACTGGCTGATGAAGGAAGCAATTACTAATTATCTCAAATCAGAGGAACATGAAGAGCAATTAAAACAAGAGACGATACAGCGTTGGCAAGAAGCAAGAGAAGGTAAATTTTTAGGAAATGACAAAATAACTGAGTGGCTTGATAGATGGGGAAGTGATAAAGAAGAGGAAAGACCTTAATGGAAAGATTAGTATGGTTGGAATCAGCAATTGTAGATTTGGTACGACTGAGAAAATTCATTGATAAAAATAATCCTAATGCTGCAAAGAGAGCAGCAGAAACAATAAAGAAAGCAGTTATCAAACTTATAGAATTTCCTTTGACAGGTAAACCGGTGACTAATCTAATAGATTATAGGGATTTATTTATTCGATTTGGCTTATCAGGTTATATACTACGATATCGAATATATAATGATACCATCTACGTAGTCCATATTAGACATGATAAGGAAATAGAATTTAAATGATTTGAGTATAACCTCAAGTATTGATGTAGTAAATTAATAGTAGGCTCAAGTAATCATCGCCATTAGGGGTGATGTTACCGCCATTGTGTCATCCCAGCGAAAGCTGGGATCTAGAAAAATAAACCGAGAGGATTTGTTAAAATTTTTTAGACCCCGCTACCTTCGCAGGGGTGACATCCGAAGGGGCAGGATGACACCCTAGGCTATTCGATGTTTTACATCAATACTTGAGGTTAATCTAACTCCTCGTTAAAGGGTAGATTTTCACCCGTTAAAGCACAGCTAGCGGCACTAGACATTTGTGAACTGCCAGCTGCTACATCATCAGGATTGTCGTTTGTACAAGAATCATTAATTTTTAGACTCTCTCTCAGTGTTTTTAGATACTCTTTAAGGTATCCAGGGTTAGATAAAGCTTCACTTAGTATGTCTTGTGGAATTTCATTTAAAACTTCATCTTCAGACTTTTTTGATAGTATAGCTATAGTTTCTAAGAGGTATTTATTATAGTTACTCCAACCAAGAGTACTAGATGTTGCCTCCTTTTGTGTTTTATTAAAAAAGACTACACCGCCAAATTTATCGTCGGCTACTTGCTGATGTAATACTTTTTCTGGAGTCTTATCCGATTCCATTCTCTTTAGATGACCTCCAAGGATTTTTGGGTTGAATTCAGCCATCGATAATATTATGCTTGGAACTTTACTGAGAACTTCATCTTCAGAAATCCTTAATCTCAGAGCTGTCTCTTGTAAGAGTTCTTTATTACGTCCCGTAATTTTATCTTTACTCATTTTAATTTCTCCTTAAATAATTATTAATTATTGTTTTTTAAGTTGTCCTGAGCAGTTGTTATACTTAACCTCAAATATTGATATAATAAATTAATAGTAGGCTCAAGTAATCATCGCCATTAGGGGTGATATCACCACCATTGTGTTATCCCAGCGAAAGCTGGGATCTAGAAAAATAAACCGAGAGAATTTGTTAAAATTTTTTAGACCCCGCACTGAAGCAGGGGTGACATCCGAAGGGGTAGGGATGACACTCTAGGCTATTAAACCGATGTCTTACATCAATACTTGAGTTTATACTTAATGCAAGAAGTTTATT
Organism: Candidatus Tisiphia endosymbiont of Micropterix aruncella; assembly: GCF_965178575.1. Lineage (NCBI taxonomy): Bacteria > Pseudomonadati > Pseudomonadota > Alphaproteobacteria > Rickettsiales > Rickettsiaceae > Candidatus Tisiphia > Candidatus Tisiphia endosymbiont of Micropterix aruncella. The sequence continues at coordinate 1,662,454 of NZ_OZ238268.1, read as the reverse complement.
CAACATCAAAATCAAAATACTGATCCTTATAAGGTTCGTCTTGTAAGGTATAATGCCACCACTCAACCGAATATTCCTTAAAATTATGTTTTTTCATTTTCTCACGTAGATAATTACGATTTTGTAAGTAAAGTTCATCAATTAGTTTACTATCATGGGAGGATACTAGATCCATAAGATCCACAGAGCTATACATGTCAACCGTATTATCATCAAAATAAGGGATTAGACGACCATCTTTTAGAGGTCTTTTTATCATTTTAGGGTTTGGATTTAATTGTTTTTCAAGTTCGATAATAGTTAAATCTACAGTACTTCCACGGCTATGAGGTGATCGTTTAGCAACATAACCTAATTGAAAAATTTCAGTCTTATTAATGTATGGATAATAGGAGTCTTTCATTTTTTGATCAGCAACATCTTCTCCCCAGCTAACGAAATGTTGTACAGCTTTATTAGGTCTATAAGCATCATAAATTACCAAAGAGTAGTTATCATTTTTTATATCTTTCTGAAGATTTTTTAAGGCAGTAGCTGCTTCTTTAGTTAGTACAGCTCTATTAGCTTTATAGCCATCGATCTGCTTTCCTACAAAATTTCTAGTATCATAATACATCAGCTGTTGAATTATAGTAGAATCTATTTGATGCAAATACACAAAACCTTCCGGTAAATTGACCGTTTCATTCAACATAATAACCTTCTAATTAAAATTATATTTTTAAACCGGACACTAGTGTGCGAAAGCAGGAATCTATAATATCTAATAGCCTTTGCAGGCTATTTTTTGGATTCTCGCTTACGCGGGAATGACATAATGGCGGCAGGGGTGATATCATCCCTAATGGCGATGATTACTTGAGCCTACTATTATTACATCGATATTTGAGATTATATCAAATAATTGTAGATTAAATTATTGCCAATGTAAAATAATAATTTATTATGCCTTTTTCTGCACTCATTAATAATGTAAAGTATCTGATGAAGAAAGTTGTAATATCCGGAATGATTGGTAATGGTTTAGAGTGGTATGATTATGCTTTATATGCACAATTTGCTTCTATAATTGGTAAGCATTTTTTTCCAGACTCGACAATGCGTGAGACACTCACATTGGCTGTATTTGCTGCTGGTTTTATTGTGAGGCCACTTGGCGGTATAGTCCTTGGTAATATAGGTGATAGATTTGGTAGACGTAATGCCCTAGTGATAGGCATTACAACTATGGCAGTACCAACAGCTGCTATTGGATTACTACCAAGCTATGACACTATTGGAATAGCTGCACCAATAATTTTAACTTTTATTAGGTTATTACAGGGTTTTGCTCTTGGTGGAGAATTTAGTGGGTGTATTTCTTATATTGTCGAGCATGCTGAAGCGCAGCAGCGTGGTCTTGCTGGTAGTAGCTCTTTTGTTAGCATGTGTGGGGGTATGTTACTTGGTCTTGCTACTGCAGCTGGGTTTTCATATTTTATGGAACAAGAATCTCTAATAGAATGGGGGTGGAGAATACCCTTCATTGTTGGGTTATTTATCGGTGCTATAGGTTTGTACATCAGAAGCAATTTATCAGAAAGTCCTATTTATAAAAGAGCCAAAGAAAATGGTTGCTTATCTAGATTCCCTATTCGTGAAATTTTTTCAAAATATCGGCTTGAGTTAATTATAGCAATTGGTCTTTATGTTACAGTTACAGCACCATTTTATACGGCGACGGTTTTTATCGGTAACTTCATGACGATACTAGGTTATAGTCAAAGTCAGAGTTCCATTGTTGGTAGTGTAATTTTGATTACAATGATGATTATATTCCCCATTTCTGCGACAATTTCTGATAAAATAGGTCGGCGTCCTGTTCTAATTACTGGGATACTACTAATTATATTATTATCTTACCCGATCTTATTAGGACTTGGGTCGATGAACTTTGTGATTGCTGTCGTGTCTCAGATAGTGTTTGCCGCAATAATTGCTATTTATATGGGGCCAATTCCTACTGTCTTAGTGGAAATATTTCCAACTAGTGTTCGTTTTACTGGTGTGGCTCTTTCTTATAACTTAGCTGCTGCCATATTTGGCGGGTCAGCACCAGTAGTTGGCATGATGTTAACTACCTATACTGGTGATAAATATGCAATATCTTATTATCTGATTGCCCTTGCGGTAGTATCGTATGTTATTTTAAGATTTTATAAAGAAACTTACAGAAAAAATTTAGCAGATAATTATGAATGAAATTCTAGAAGTACCAAATGGTGAAAGTAAAGTGCTACTACACTCATGCTGTGCTCCATGTTCAGGAGAGCTGATGGAAAAAATGTTAATATCCGGTATTAATTTAACTATTTTTTTCTATAACCCTAATATTCATCCTAAAAAAGAGTATGAAATTCGTAAAAATGAAAATATCCGTTTTGCTGAGAAAATGGGTATCAGTTTCATTGACGCAGATTATGACGTGCAGAATTGGTTTGCGAGAAGTAAAGGTATGGAATATGAACCAGAAAGAGGTAAACGTTGTTCTATGTGTTTTGATATGCGTTTTGAACGGACAGCTCTTTATGCCTATGAGAATGATTTTAAAGTTATTACCAGTTCTCTTGGTCTTTCCCGCTGGAAAGATATGGATCAAATTAATGAATCAGGGATCAAGGCTGCTTCTCATTACGATGGAATAACTTACTGGACTTATAATTGGCGTAAAAATGGAGGTAGCAGTAGAATGTACGAAATAGCTAAACGTGAAAATTTTTATAAGCAAGAATATTGTGGCTGCATCTACTCACTTAGGGACACCAATAATTGGCGTAAGTTAAATAACCGTAGTGAAATTGAAATTGGAGAAGAATATTATAAGGAATAAGGATTTTTTTTACACATGAATTGTAACAATTATCTTGATTATCAATAATAGTAAAGGTACTTTGGATAGGGAAAATGATTTATTAAATTTTAAGTCTTTAAGTATTAGTGGTCAATTATTTTTAGTGTATAGTGTTATTTATGAATAATTTCAGAATTTTATTGGTAGTTTTTTTCCTGTTTTTTACTAGTAATTGTGTTTTTGCTTCGCAAAAAACAGTAAAAATTGGGTCTGGTTCTATTTTGAAGGGTTATTACTCTATCGGATTGGATTTGTGTAAAACCTTTACTTTAGCTGATAAAAGTGTAAATTGCGAAGTAGTACCTACCAGTGGAGGTGTTGAAAATTTAGCTTTGCTAAAAGAAGGTAAGATAGATTTAGCTTTAGTTCAATCTAATGTAGCACTTGAGGCTTTTGAAGGTACTGGATATTACTCTAATACAGAAAAAATGCAAGAAATGCGTCAGGTACTTAATCTATATGATGAGTTTTTTACTGTTGTTGTAAAAAATCGGGATGAGATAAAGACTTTTTCAGATATTGAGGGTAAGAGAATATCAAATGGCTTGTCATTCTCTAGTAATACTATTACCTATAATGCTATAAGGAAGTTATATAATTTTACTAAAGAACCAATAGATGTTGATGAAATTAATTATGAAGAGTCAATAAAAGAATTTTGTAGCGGTAAAATTGATGTGATAATGATGACGGTAGGTCATCCTAATGCCTTGGTGGGATTTACTGCTAATAGCTGTAAAGTTGATTTTGTGCCTATTGAAGATAATAAAATTGCACAATTAATCGCCACTAATAAAGCTTTTCATAAGGCATTACTGGATAAAAGATTATATCCTGGGATCACTCTCGATCAGAATACAGTAGCAGTAACAGCAATTTTAGTTACTAATAGCAATATGGATGCTAAACTATTGGATAAATTTATCGGAATGTTTCACAAAAACGTAAAACATTTTAAACATTCTAATTATATGTTATATAATATAGATATTAAGCATTTTGCTGATACTAATAATTTTGTTTTGCCAAAACATTCAGTAGTAAGAAATAGATAATAATATAAATGCACCGGAGTAGTGTTAATTGTGTTTAAAAATATAATAATACCAATAGATTTGTCGGATAAACAATCAGTTAAGGTGATATTACCAAAGGCTTTAAGTTTTGCTACTATCTTTAGTGCCAAATTACATTTTCTTTATATCATCTCGGATTTTGGTATGAAAATGGTTGAGGATTATTTGCCTAAAAGTTGGGCAAAAGATCAAAAAGAAAAATATCGGGTACAAGTAACAGAATTAATTAGACAATATGTGCCGGAGGAGATCGAAGTTGAATTGCATATTGGTCGAGGGGCAGTCTATGATGAAATAATACAATATGCCAATGAAGTGAAAGCTGACTTAATCATTATTTCAGCAGTCAGACCACAGCTTAGAGACTATATGTTAGGCCCTAATGCGTCCAAGATTGTGCGGCACTCAGGTATGTCTGTTTTGGTTGTCAGAGAATAAAACATTGGCTAGATATGAGAGAACCCCAATTCGGGATAAGAATTAGTTAATTCTTATCCCGAATTCGCGTAGAGAGGAATGTTTAGGAAAAACTATAAGTTGATGACTACTGGAGGTTATCTTGATAAAATTTCTTGAAGACTTAATTAGTTTTCAATCAGTAACTCCTAAGAGTAACGGTTGTATTGAATATATTAATGATTTATTAGAAAAAAATGGTTTTAAGACTGAAATCAAAATATTTGGAGAGGATAATTATAAAGTAACCAATCTTTATGCTGTTTATGGTAATGCAAGACCTAATATTTGTTTTGCTGGACATGTTGATGTCGTGCCAACAGGTAATAAGGCATTATGGCTTAACGACCCTTTTATAGTAACTACCGTAGGTGATAAGATTTATGGTAGGGGAGTTGTTGACATGAAGGGAGCGATAGCATGTTTCCTAGCTGCTAGCTTAGATTTTATTAAGTTAAATCTAACTCCGCATGGTTCAATTAGTTTTCTAATTACTAGCGATGAGGAAGGAAACGCCAAATATGGCACTGTGGAAATGTTAAAATATTTGCATAGGGATAGTAATAATTTGATCGATCTTGCTATTGTAGGTGAACCAACAAATGAGCATCAAATAGGCGATACCATAAAAATTGGTCGGCGAGGAAGTATTAACTTTAACTTAGTTCTATATGGTACAATGGGACATGTGGCATATCCATTACAAGCCAATAATCCGATTACTCCTTTAGTTCAGATACTCAATGAGTTGGTTAATTATCGACTGGATGAAGGAAGTGAATTTTTTCAACAGTCGAATCTAGAAGTTACGTCTATTGATGTAGGTAATGATGTGACTAATGTAATTCCTTCAAAAATTACAACAAAGTTTAATATTCGTTTTAATGATCTTCATTCACCATCGAGCATAACAGATTTGATAGATCAGATAATTAACAATTATTGTACTAAATACAATGTTAAATATGAGTTAAAGAATGTAACTTCAGCAGCTTGTTTTATCCAAAAACCAGTAGGGCTAATTGCCGATTTTGTTCGGGTAGTATCTAATACAACAGGACTATATACAAAATTATCTACTAGTGGTGGTACTTCTGATGCGAGGTTTATCCAAAATTATTGTCCTGTTGTGGAATTTGGTTTACAATCTAATACAGCTCATAAAATTAATGAATACACAGAAATTAACGATTTACAAAGGCTGTATCATGTGTATTATAATTCTCTGATAAAATTCCTAACTGAACCTACTTAATTAAGTTGTTAAAACAATCTATGTTAAGTAGTCAGGGGTACAGCTATGCGGGTGTGACGAAATTGGGAGACGTACTAGATTTAGGTTCTAGCGCCGCAAGGCTTGGGGGTTCAAGTCCCTCCATCCGCACCACAAAATAATAATACAAAAACTGGAGAGCTTGATTTAATTTAGTAGCTCTTCAAGTTTTTGTAAGGTTTTAATATTGCTAATGAGTTTTTTAGTATGCAAGTCACAGAACTTAAAAATGAAGGTCTAGATTTTGAAGTTAAAGTAGTCCTTCCTTCTTCTAAAATTGCCAATGAAGTACAAAAAGAATTAGCTAGTTTAGCAAAAAAAGTTAAGCTTGATGGATTTCGTGTTGGTAAAGTGCCAATCAGCATTGTTAATAAGAAATATAAACAATCTGTTAGGTCTGATGTGGTAAACCATGAAATTAATCATGCAGTACAGCATGTTATTAAAGATCATAAACTAAAAACAGTAGGTGATCCACAGTTAGAAAATTTACGTAATGAAGAGAATGAGGATATAGAATTTACTCTAAAATTTGAGCTATTACCTGATATTGAATTGCCAAATTTTAAAAAAATGAAAATTACTCATCCAAAGTTAGTAATTAAAGAAGATGATGTTAATAAGCAAATAGATAAGCTTGCATCTATATCAAAAATTTATAATAAAGAAAGTAAAGGGAAAGTAAAAAAGGGGCAGGAAGTTACTATTGATGCGATTGGTTATGTCAATAATGAGGCTTTTGAAGGTGGTAAGGTTACAGATTATAAACTAGTAATTGGTAGTGGAGCTTTTATTGAGGGTTTTGAAGATCAGCTTATTGGAACTAAGACTGGAGATGAGGTAGAAGTCAACGTTAAGTTTCCTGAAGATTATCATATGGAGCAAGTCGCAGGTCAACCGGCTAAGTTTATTGTACAAGTAAAGGCAGTACATTCTGCTGATGAGGTAGTTGTTGATGATGAGTTTGCTAAGAAATTTAATTGTGAAACACTAGAAGAGTTACGTGATAATATTTCTAAAAGCATAGAAAATGAATATAGTGAGTCTATACGCACTTTAATGAAAATGAGCTTATTTGATCAATTAGAAAAGCTATTAACGTTTAATGTTCCTAAATCTTTAATAGACCAAGAGATAAGTATTCTGAAATCTCAAACGGAGAGAAATAGTGATTCAGATTCGATATTTAAAGATAAATCAGAAGCAGAAATTAGTGAGTATTATAATAAGCTAGTCTTACGTCGTGTTAGAATAGGTCTAATGTTATCCGAATATATGAAAATTAAGAATTTACATATCGAGCAGAAAGATCTTGTAAGTGCTATTATGGCTCAAGCAAGGAAGTTTCCAGGTCAAGAAACAGCAATATTTGATTTTTATAAAAAAAATCCTAATGCTCTTGAACATTTAAAGGGTCCGTTATTAGAAGAAAAAACAGTGCAACATATTTTTGACAATGAAGTGATCTTAGAGGAAAAAAATTATACGAAAGAAAAGCTTGAAGAATTTTTAGCACAAGAAGAAGATCGTGTGGTATAGAGCATAGTACCCTACATTTTTCTATAATCGTCATAGCAAGGCTCTTTAGATGCCGTGGCGATCTAGGTAAACAGCGAAGCTGTTTTTTCTAGTACGCTTCGCGTATCCTAGATTGCCGCGTCGCCGCTTTCAGCGACTCCTCTCTAATAGACGATCAGCAGCCATTTTAATAGTGGTTATATAAAAAATGTAGGGTACTATGGGTATAGAGTCAAGTAGCAGGGCATTATCAGTAAGATATATTTGGAGGGTTTTATGCAAAATACTAATTTGATAATCGCTGTAGCAGGTCTATTTTTAGTGTTTGTTACATTCTTTATTTATAAAAAGAGCAAGAAAACACCGGTTAGAACGCTTGTCGATGATCCTAATAATGCAGAACCATTTAATAAAGAAAATAATAAAAAGAACCTCTCTCTCAAGGATAGAGTTGAGCTATCTTGGAAGTTTTTATATGAAATTACAGAATTAATTATTAGTAAATTCTCTAAAAAGGATGTAGAGTTAGTAAATAAACTTGGTCATATTCTACTAGATAATGGAATGAGATACGAGCATGTAGTAGATCTTGGTATCAAACAACAGGCTATATCAAGGGTTGCAAGCATTGAACAACAAGCACATTCCCAATCTCAGAAAACTTTGGGTAAATAACCTCAGTTCGATATAAGAATTAATAATTCTTATATTGAACTGGCTTTGTTATAAGGAAAAATGCACTCTTGAAGCGGTTCTGCGAGTGCATTTTAACTTTTTTCATCATTCAATATGTGATTTTAATTATTAAAATCACATATTGAATGGAGTGTTATATTTTAACAATCATGTGTAGAACCGCTTCAAACCTGATTGTTTCTACATATAACACTGAATTCGATGTAACAGGTTACATCGAATTCAGGTTAAATAAGTATACTCGTAAATAAAGAGTATACTACCTGATTATTCAATAATAATGCTACTAATCACCTTATCTCAAAACGATGTCATCCGAGCTACGGCGGGGATCTCAAAAACCTTTAAGTCTAAGGTGTTTTTGTATTTTTAGATTCCTCTACCTACGCGGGAATGGCAGCTCTGTGCAGTAACTACAATTGTAGTATTAGAATGCTTTGTTATTTCTAGCAGAGCCAGCATAAGGTTTTCTATCATTATTATTACGAGGAAAATAACTTTTTTTGCCATTATTGCCATTAAATGGTTTTCTGCGATTCTTACTTTCCCTCATATCTTCTCTTGAAGTAGTTTCGCCTTGATTTATTAGGCGATCAATAGCTTTCCATCTAATATTATCTTCTGGCGAAATGAATGATAATGCACAACCTGAAAGACCGGCTCTACCAGTTCTACCTATTCTATGCAAATAATCTTCTGGAGCCATTGGTAAGTCATAATTGATAACATGCTGTGTATGAGGTATATCTAAGCCACGAGCTGCAACATCTGTTGCCACCATGATCCTATGACGAGAAGAGCGAAATGATGAAATTACACGATCACGTCTACCTTGTGTTAAATCACCATGTATAGCTTCAGCTTTATGATCTTCAAATTTTAACATTTTTGCAAGCTGATCAGCACCACGCTTAGTTTTTACAAAAATAATTATAGAACCATCACGTTCATTTAATTGCTTTATAAGTTCAGGAAATTTCTCTTTATCAGAAACACGCAAAGTTTCTTGTTTTATTTGAGATGCAGCCTTAGTAGTTGATCCAACAGTAATACGATGAGGATTAACCACGTATTTTTGCGATAATGCAATAATATGTTTTGGCATAGTAGCTGAAAACATTAAAACTTGGCGTTTTGCAGGTATATATTTATTTATCTCTTCTAATTGTTCTTTCATACCCATATCAAGCATTCTGTCCATTTCATCAAGTACTACCAATTGAACAGTATTTAATTTTAAAGTACCACGAAGTAAATGATCTATGATACGACCTGGTGTGCCAATTATAACTTTAGGATTTACTTTTAGTTGTGTAAATTGTTTATGCATTGGTTCACCGCCTATCAAAACCGCACTGGGAAGTTTTATTTGAGTAGTTACCTTAGTTAAAGTATCACGCACTTGAGTAGCTAATTCCCGAGTTGGAACAAGTACCAAAGACATTGATTTAGTCTGTATAAAAGAATTGATTATTGGTAGCAAATAGGCAAGGGTCTTACCCGAGCCAGTTTGACTAGAAGCTAGAACATCACTACCTTGCATAGCAACCGGTATGGCCTCTCTTTGAATTTCCGTTGGAGAGGTTATGTTCATGCGTTCAAGTGATATAATCACTTCATTTGGTAAATTAAAACTTTTCATTATATAAGTCCAATATTATTTATCTTAAATTAAAAATGCTCAAATGCTTTGAGTATCACCCCAGCAAAAGCAATAGGTGTTCGTTTTAAGTCGGTTGTCATCTAAAACTAAACCATACGTCATCCTGAATTTATTTCAGTATCTAGAAAATCAAGTAGTTAGCCTCAACTATCGATGTAACAAGTTACATTGTTAAGCATCAACTGCGAACAATGTCACCCCTGCTTTCGCAGGGGTGACATCCGAAGGTGCAAGGACACTATAGGCTATTAAACCGATGTCTTACATCAAATTCAGGTTAGTCAAAGCATTTGAGTAAACATATATTCTATATTTTAAAAGAATAAGCTTATGATTAAGTTCTTACGTTATAACGTGAGTTGTCAATTAATTGTGTAGTAAAAAACTGTTGTATTATGATGCAACAAAATATACTCACATGATCCAACAAAATTATAACTTTAACTTACAGTGAAACACTGAATTACAAAAAATAATCCATGAAGTGTATAAAAAGATGATACTACCCAAAATTCACTAGTTTAATAACCACTCATAAATTTTGAGTAGTTGCTTGTAGTTTTAAATAAATATTATTTTATTTGTAGATTAACAGCAGAAATTTTCCCCTTATTATCTTCTAGATCAAAGCCAACACTTTGACCTTCATTAAGATTACGGATACCGGCACGCTCTACAGCCGAGATGTGAACAAAAACGTCACTCCCACCATCGTCTGGCTGGATAAAACCGAAACCTTTGGTTGTATTAAACCATTTAACCTTACCTACTTTAGTAGCCATAAAAACCTTTTAGTATAGAGTTACTTACTTGAACTTAATTCGCAACTCTTCCGTAGAAATTAAACCAAATAAATCGATAGATACAAGGTTTTCATGCTATTAAAGAGTTAATTATTAAACTCAAGCGATATGTTACTCTTTTTCTTAATAATTGTCAACAAGGGATAAGAAAATATGCGTAGATTCTATATTTTTCTTTGAAACGTAGACATTTTAGCACAGTTTATTAACTGATTTATCAATTCTGTAAGTAGAATTTGAAAAATAAAAATTGTAAAATTGCTAGATGTATAGCATAGATATATAAAGCATTATGGCTTATAATCCGCAAATTTATAGCAATTTTTTGCTCAAAATTTCTTGCAACCATAAATATATATTGCAAAACTCCAAATATAACTACTATAAGTACATAGATATACGACAAGGAAAAAACAGCAATGGTATGCAATACAGTCAAAATCATAGATATTGCAAGGGCAAGCCTAAGATTACCTAGATCATGTTTAGCTATATAGCCAAGTAACATGATAGCTAAACCTATGCTACCATAATCAACCAAGAACCAAGTGCAGAACCAAAGAGTCCCAAGTAAGACAACGTGACAATACCCCTTATAGAAAAAATTATTTAGGCTATTTTGAAAATAATAAAGATAGCACTGACCTAGAAAAATAGGAATCAGTATGTTAGTTGTGGTGAACTGCTTAAATAATATGGTAGTAAAAATATGTAGTAGAACTCCGACTACAAGAATTTTAATTTTTGGTTTTTTATGAAAATTATAGCCAACAAAAAAGCAAAAAATCGGCATACTAATACGACCGATAACCCGCATTATTTCGTATTCAGGGAAAAAGTATAACCCTAAATGATCTATCACCATGGTTATTATGGCTATAGTTTTCAAAAAATCTTGATAATTAGATTCAGTTTTCATCATTAATAAATTAACCTCAAGTATCGATGTAACAAGTTACCCTAATTCAGGATAAGAATTATAATTCTTATCCCGAATTCGGTGAAGTTATAGAAACAATCAGATTTGAGACGGCTCTGCATCTGATTGTTAAATTAATATTTTGCTAAAAACATGATTTTAATCTTTTAAAATCATGTTTTTAGCTTTAGAAAGGTTTAAAATGCATTCGCGTTAGCCGCTTTAAGAATGCATTTTTCCTTATATTAAAGCCAATTTGGGATAAGAATTAACTAATTCTTATCCCGAATTGGGATAAGTTAGTAGGTTGAGCATAATCCTCGTTAGGGTTGATGTCATCCTAGCTACGGCATTGCCAATGTAGATCAAAAAACCAACGTAACCTCGAGTATCGATGTAAGAATAATTATTATTCTCTGCACGCTCGATGTCATCCCTGCGAAGGCAGGGATCTAAAAATGTTTAAGCACTTAATCCTTGCTACTTCTTTAGACCTCTGCCTACGCAGGGGTGACATCACCCACAATAGAGATGATACTGGGTCTAGTATTAACTTGTTACATCGAATTCAGGTTAAATTATTTTGGATAAAGTCTAAAATAAAAAACCATTAGAAAAAACACTATCGTTCCAGCTAAAATCGTGGCTGCCAGCATAAAAGTTTTTACTAATAACAATTCGGAATAATAATATTCGGAACAATAGTGCTTAATCACCCAAATTACTAGTACCATTATTACGCAGCTGAATAAAATCTTGCCACAAAAAGAGTATAATTTTGAATCAATGAAAGAATGACCATATTTCTTTGTATATATATATAACAACCAAACATTATACCAAGCGGTAATAGAGCAGCCAAGAGCGATACCAAGATGACCAAATGGTTTCATCAGAACGATATTTAATATAGTATTCATAGTAAGAGAATATAATGTTATTTTTAAAGGAGTTTTCGTATCACTATTAGCATAAAATATAGGCATCAAAATTTTGGCAAGTATAAAAGCTGGTAAACCAAGGGCAAAACCGGAAATAGCTTCAGCAGTTTTAATTGTATCAGCATAAGTAAAAGCTCCACGCTCATATATTACATGAATGATTGATTCTGATAAAGTGATAATACCGAACGCAGCTGGCAAAGATAATAAAAGTCCCACTTTAATAGCATTATTTTGAATTCTTGCCGCTTTTTCTAAATCATTCATTTGGTATGTTTTTGATAATTCTGGTAATAATATAGTACCAAAAGTTACCCCTATTATAGATAAAGGAAATTGGTATATTCTATCTGCATAGGATAATATTGAAATTGTCCCTTCGATGAAGCTAGCTATTGATTGCGAGATAAATAAGTTAAGTTGCTGGAATCCAGAGCTAATAGTCGCTGGACCCATACCAAACAAGAACTTTTTTACATCTTTATTACATGGGTCAAAAACTAGAGGGAATGATAAACCAACCCTAATTACACAAAAAAACATAAAGATAATTTGTAATAACCCAGCAATCAACAAAGATAAACTAATCGATATAGGAGTAGATATATGTTCTTGTAATATTACCGTTGTAATTATAACAGTAATACTTAAAATGATCGGAGAAAAAGCAAAAGCTGCAAACCTTTTTACTGAATTTAAAATTCCCCCTAGTAAAGCACTTACCGAGATAAAAATTAAATATGGCATGGTAATGCGACACAAAATAACTGTCAAATTAAACTTGTCTAGATCTTCATGAAAACCAGGAGCAATAATGAACATTAATGATGGCATGAAAACCTGCATTAACACTACTACACTTACTAAAGTAATGAGTAAAATAGTAAAGATAATGCCAGTGAAATGGCGTGCTGCTTCTCGAGATTCTATGAGTTTTGTATTAAAAATAGGTACAAAAACGACTGAAAGTGCCCCTTCCCCAAAAATACGCCTAAATAGGTTGGGTAATTTAAAAGCAACATTAACACTATCAGCAATATTACCAGCACCAAATAATGAAGCAATGAATAATTCGCGAGCCAAACCAAATATACGGGAGATGAAAGTAAAGGCAGCTACTATAATTCCAGAACGAAATAATGTTGTATATCCGTTGCCTTTCATTTAAGCCGTCTTGATGTCATGTAAGCACTATTCTGCACCTTATCGTTTCCGATCATAAAGCAAATACCAATTATTGATTTTCTATCTTATACCAATTCCGAAAACTAAATTAGCACTAGGAGTACGAGTGTCGAGCACCGGAGCGTACATACTAGTACGTGAGGAGCGGAGATCGCGAAGTAAGACGACGTGATGATTAGTTTTCGGAATTGGTAGTAGATACCCTTAATATACCTTCATTAATCAACTCCTTAGCTTTTTGAGCATTTTCCCAGCCAGTTACCTTCACCCACTTACCTTTCTCTAGATCTTTATAATGTTCAAAAAAATGTACTATACGTTGTTTTAACATCGGGCAAAGATCATCTAAATCTTTTATTGAATCAAAAGTAATATCTAGCTTAGAGCTAGGCACAGCAATAATTTTTTCGTCCAATCCATGTTCATCTTCCATCATTAAAACACCAATAGGGCGTGACCTGATCACAGAGCTAGGTATGACAGGATAATGTGATACAACTAATACATCTACCGGGTCTCCATCCTCTGATAAGGTATGCGGAATAAACCCATAATTACATGGGTAAAACATAGCAGTTTGCATAAACCTATCAACAAATATTGCTCCTGATTCCTTATCCATCTCATATTTTACAGGACTATCTTGCATTGGAATCTCGATAATCACATTTATCTCTTCATGCTCGACTTTGGTCTTAATCTTTTCAACTAACATCACTTTATCCAATTAATAAATAATTTCTTTTGCATTTTTGCAAGCAAACATCTACATAATGACTAATAAATGGCTTTAAAAGGTTTTCGTCGCTTATCTTACCATTTTCATTAGATGCCACTAATACTCCAGAAGCAAATTTTTCAAATATTTTTTCTTCAATCTGCTGGATAGAGTTGTGTCCATCTAATAGCTCAATAATATATTTTTCATGCAATTGCAATAAAACAATAGCATTAATTCGATTTGTCACAAACAAATTAGTTGAGTCTAATTTTTGAGCTTGATATCTTGCTAAATCACTTACTTTTGGTTTTGACGAGATTTCATATACTGACTGAGGCCTTGTTGCAAATATTTGTACGTACCCTTGTAACACTAGTTTTATAATTACAGAATCTAATTCTTCTCTAATATCTTTAAGCTGTAATTTTTCTAATTTTTTCATAGCCAATTTACAAATTTGATCCAAAGTCAAAGGATTACCAATATTATCAGCATAAACATAGAAAACTGCCTTTATTATAGGAGAAAACGTCGAAATATTAGGGGATTCTGAATTATTATAATGAAATCCCAAACTTTCTACTGTATTATTCATATCCACTTCATTTTCAGGCATGACTGGTATAATATTAGAAGTAGTATAAAAATCACTTAACTTACTTGGTTCAATTTTCCTATCTATAGTGACATTATTGTGGCATAACAAAGTAGTCCTAAATTTACGATTAGTGATAAAATCCATATATTGTTCGGTTCTAACAATATCATTTATCGCTTGTAATTGCTCTGCAGCCTTGGCAGGTAAATTACCGACAAACATCGCAGAAAGTGCAGAATCTCCAAGATAATTTAAATTATGTTTTCTAGCTGTACTTATAAATTCATGGAAATAAAAAGCTGTATTTTCTTCTCCAAGATATTCATGTAGTAAATATGAATCATGTGTAGTTTTAAGAAGTTTAGTTTCGTGTTGTAAGAATTTAGAATAAGAACTATCTGAACCTTCTAAAGAATCATTAACAAAATCTAATAATAATTTAGCTTGTTGTACTTTACTATGGTTGTCAGTAAAGGTGCTACTGTGAAACATCACCATATCTCTGATAGTTTTTTGCATATTCCAACCTGGCAGAGTATTATAACTAATAAAGGCAATACCGTTAGGGTTTAATAATTTATGGCAAATTTCAAAAATCTTGTCCTTAACTATAGTAGACACCCACGAGATTACTCCATGGCAAACTATATAATCAAACTTACCAACTGACTCATCAAGATTTAGTATAGATAAGTGTTGTAGTTCAATATTTTTAAGCCCTAAACTCTTAACTATTTCTATGCCATTAACAATTTGGACTTTTGACAAATCAATTCCTAAAGAATAAGATTTTGGGTAACTTTCAGCAAAATCAATTATATTGGCACCTTCAGCACAACCCATCTCAAGTATCCTAGCGGTCTCTATAGCAGGAGGTTTCATGTTAAATAATAGGCCAATAGTTCTTAAATGTTCCGGTCTTGTATAAGTAAAAGGAAAACTTTCATAAGGAAAATCATCATAATTAATATTATTTGTTTGCTTTTCTAGCAAACTGTTATTAGGATTGTTTTTTTGTCCCATAATTTGCTCCATGATAAAAGTAATAATTTCTAGTGGATTTAGTTATTTTAAGCAAGGATTTTCTACATTTCTGTAGGGTAACCTAATTAATAAGTATCTACGATTAAAATTAAATTTCTTTTGATGTTATTTCTTCTTGATCTTTTTACAGTATTTCCTTATATTCATGACTTGTTTTTGTATAAGTGAGCCTTTTAAAAGCGGGTGTAGCTCAGGGGTAGAGCGCTACCTTGCCAAGGTCGAAGTCGAGGGTTCGAATCCCTTCACCCGCTCCAGTATAAAAATGGTTCTAAGATAATACATATTACGCGAATTCGGGATAACAAGTTATCCCAAATTAGGGTATATTCTCTCTACGGAGACGACCTAAATATGTCTGGAATAGAATTAAATAAAATTGCCGCTTCTATTTTGTTAGCCAGTTTAATTGCAATGATGGTAGGGTTTATAACAAATATTTTGTATAAGCCTGTTTTACATCCTGAGTCTCGAGGTTACAGTATAGAAGTAACAGAAGATTCTCATAGTGACCTTGACACTAAAGCTGCTGTAGAAGTGCCAGTGAATATAGAAGAATTGATGAAAACTGCTAATGCTGAAGCAGGAAGAGAGATAGCAAAAAAATGCCTAATGTGCCATTCTCTTGATAAGAATAAAGCTAATAAGGTTGGACCACATCTATGGAATATCGTTGGGGCGGAAAAAGCTAAAGCAGAGAATTATAAATATTCAAGTGCTTTATCCAGCAAAGGGGGAATTTGGGATGAAGAAAGTTTATTTCATTTTTTGCATAAGCCTAGTCAATATATACCTGGCACAAAAATGACTTTTGCTGGTTTAAATAAACCTCAAGATATAGCTAATGTTATAATGTTTTTAAAGACATTTGTTCATGACTAAATTCTCCCTCGGTTAAAAATCGGTTTAATAGCCTAGGGTGTTCCTGCATCTTCAGATGTCACCCCTGCGTAGGCAGGGGTCTAAAAAAGTCTAATAGTTTTCTTGGCTATTTTTTTAGATCCCAGCTTTCGCTGGGATGACATAATGGCGGTGACATCACCCCTAATGGTGATGATTAGCCTACTATTAATTTATTACATCGATACTTGAGGTTATATTAGTTGAAGGTATTCTATGATCCTATCTGAAATTTCAATAGTAGAATGGTGGCTGATCGCTGGCGTTATTTGTATAATTATAGAATTTGCTAACATTCCAAATGTTGGTTTTTTATTTTTGGGTTTAGGTGGAGTATCTACTGCAATAATATTAAACAATTACCCAGGTCTTTTAAAATACCAGTATATAATTTTTGGCTTTGCTTCTTTTATGTGGCTGATTACCTTATGGTATCCGCTAAAATTTTATGTTTACAAGAAATATGATAAGTACGAATATTCTGATATGTTTGGTAAGGAAGTAGTGGTATATAGCAATGAACTTCTAGTAGGGGAAACAGGACAGGTATTGTGGTCAGGAACTATTATGAATGCTAAACTCAGCAAAGATACTATAAAATCAGTACATAAAGGAGATCTACTTCGCATAGTGCAAGTTGATGGTAATGTGCTTATATGTACTGCAAAAAATGGGAGTGTTACGAACTGATTCTTTTTGGTAATTTTGTCGTCAAAATTTGCTTTTGCTCCATAACAATCGTCTGTGTATGCGAAGGTAACTGGCTTCGTTTCTTCTAAAAATCCCAAGAGCTTTTTTGACTTATGTAGGAAGTCTAGTAGTAAAAACAACCCCTGCGAAAGTATTTCCTATTACCCACATCTCTAGATTTGTGGGACGTCATCCTGAATTTATTTCAGGATCTATTAAAAATGCTATAATCTATATCTTGAAACAAGTTCAGGATGACATCGGTAGCTTCAAAGTTTATGGTTTTTAAAAGATGTGGGTAATAGTAAGTAGTTGCGAGGAGGAGAGTGATGAGTAATATCAAAATTCGTTACTGTGCAATGCAGGACATCTCTTGCATGTTACCTCTCATGGAACAACTTGGGTATAAGGTCTCAGAGGATGAATTAAAAGCAAGATTTCAAAGATTCACAAAAAATGATGGTTATGGCGTTGCTGTAGCATGTTTAGAATCCCAAATTGTTGGGTGGGTTGCATGGTCTAAGTCTCAACTTTTTATATCAGATAAAACAAGATTTCATATTGAAGGAGTTGTGGTTGATGAACGTTACCGAGGTCAAGCTATTGGAAAAAGACTGATGGATTTTGTAGAGAACGTTGCACAACAGTCTAGTCCAAGCATCGTTGATTTAACCTCTGGTCTTAGGCGTGCCAAGGATGGAAGCCATGAGTTTTATAAAAGCCTTGGTTATCAGAATGATGGTCTGATGGCAAAACTATATTTAAGGAAAGAAATTGAATGAATAAATCAAAATCTCTTTTAAAGCCAAATGCATGGGAGGCTTATTACAAAGAAAAACTTCATAAACCAGCAAGAGAGTTTGTTGTTGAATTCTTTAAAAAAGTTGAATTACTAGATAATCAAAAAATGCGAGGTACAGCCATTGATTTAGGGGCAGGAGTAGGACATGAAACATTTTTGTTATTAGAAAAAGGCTTCAATGTTATTGCAATAGACAACCAAAAAATGGCTTTTGATTTTATGCTTATTAAGTATCCAGAAATTGTTAAATATAAAGATCATTTTAAAACTTTAATATCTTCTTTTGAAGAGTTAGATTCTCAAGAATTACCAAATGTAGACATCATAGTTGCTAGCTTTTCTGTACCGTTTTGTAAACCTGAATATTTTGAAAAATTTTGGAGTAATATTGTAAATAAGATTGATTTAGGTGGTTATTTTGTTGGGAACACTTTTGATCCCGAAATTGTAACTTTTTGTAAGGAGGATAAGAAAAATATGACTTTTCATACAAAAGAGCAAACAATTGATCTTTTTAAAGAGTTTAACATTATTAGTTTTAAAGAAGTGAAAACTTCACCAAAAGAGGATGGGAAAATTGATCATTATTATGAAGTTATAGCCAAGAAAAAGTAAGATAAACCTTGTTACAGGATATGTTATGAATATTCATTTTGAAAAAGCTAACTTAAGTCATAAAGAAACTATTTTTAACTGGTTAAAAGAACCCCATGTTCAGGAATTTTGGGATAATAGCCAAGAACATAAAGATGATATTTTAAATTTCATCAACGGTCGTATAAAGCCTTCAAGCTACGCAGATGGTCTATACACATATTGGATTGGGTGTGTCTATAACGAACCTTATTGCTTGGTCATGACACTACAAGAAAAGCAGGAATATTCTATACCACTACTCAAAAAAGCTTATCTTTCAAAGCATGGTCACACCTATAGCATGGATTATACGATTGGTAATATAGCCTATTTTGGCAAAGGATTAGGGGCAAGGACTTTAGAAGTATTTATTGATTTTATTAGAAGTAGTTATGATAGCCAAGCTGATACTTTTTTTATCGATCCAGATGTCACAAATTCAAGGGCTAGACATGTTTATGAAAAGGCGGGATTTAAATATGTTGATGATTTTATTATGGAAGGAGAGGGGGTATTTGCTGGACGTAAAACACATTTTTTAGTAAAGCGATTGTAATCAATGGTTCAAATTAATACCAAAGTAAAGAATACAGTAAAGTTTCAGGAAAATATTTTAATCCGCCTTGCTGAAACTACTGACATCTCATCATTTGTCGCTCTGTCATATAAAAAGCGTCGTGCTTATGAAAAAGCTCAGCCACAGTTTTGGAAATATGCTGGTCCTGAATCCGAGGAATTTCAAAAGCAATGGTTCAAAGAATTATTGAGGTTAGACGATCACATTATGCTGGCTGCAGTTTATAAAGAAAAAGTCTTAGGTTTTATCATCGGTAGATTAATGTCAGCACCGGAAGTCTATAACCCGGGTGGACTAACACTTATGATCGATGATTTTTGTGTGGAAAGTAAACACGATTGGAATTCTATTGGTCAGAAATTGATTAAGGAAATCAAGGAACTCGCAAAAACTAAAAATGCTACTCAGTTTCTTGTCGTTTGTGGTGCATATGACGAACCCAAACGTAGTTTCCTTAAAAGCATGGGTTTAACTGTAGCTTCTGAATGGTATGTGGGAGGAATTATCCCAATTCGGGATAAGAATTAGTTAATTCTTATCCCGAATTCGCGTGAATTGTATGATTACGTGTAATTATTATTCTAAGTGCCTTCGATGTCACCCCTGCGAAGGTAGCGGGGTCTAAAAAAATAGCCAAAAAAACTATTTAGACTTTTCTAGATACCTGCCTACGCAGGGGTGACATCGAAGGGGAATCAGGGATAACATCAACCCTAATAGGGATGATACTGATAACAAGTTATATCGAACTCAGGTTACTCCCCAAATCTAACTTAAAACAATGAAATCAGTTGTGTTTATTATGAATTTTATTATAATGAACTATTTAAAGGCTTTATTTTAACCTGAGGTTATCTTAAGGCACAAATATTACTGACTCTAAATTGACCTGAGTTCTATGTAACAAGTTAATACTAGGCTCAGTATCATCCTCGTGAGTGTTGATGTCATTCTTAGCAACGGCGGGAATGACACCCTAGACTATTAAACCGATGTCTTACATCGATATTTGAGGTTAAATTAGTAGATTTAAGGAGGGTTATGTATAGAATTAACTTTATTATTATAATCTTATCTTTCATGCTTACAGGTTGTCTGCCAGCTATTTTTACTGCAGCAACTACCTCTACTCTTGCGGTTGCAAAAGATCAATCAATTGCGGAGACAATTGATGACGTAAAAATATCTACAAAAATCAAAGCTTCTTTTATAAAAAATAATTTCAGGGAATTATATACTAAGATTAAGGTTGAGGTAAATCAGGGTAGGGTACTACTGACTGGAATCATAGACAAAAAAGAAGATGCATTAAAAGCTGTAGAAATTGTGTGGGGTGAAAAAGGAGTTCGTGAAGTTATTAACGAACTAATAATAGATAAAAAAAGTGATCATTTTGACTTAGTGCAATATACTAAAGATGCTATGATTACTAGTCAGATCAAGGCTAGAACTTTTGTTAACCGAGATGTAAAATGGGTAAATTATACCATTGTTACAGTGAATGATATAGTATATATATTTGGTATAGCAAGGTCTGAGGAAGAATTAGAAAAAGTTACTTCTATTGCTTCCCAGATTAATGGTGTGGCAAGGGTTGTCTGTCATGTTAAAATAAAAGAAACTGAAGAAAATGATAAAAAATAATCTCAATTCGATATAAGAATTAATAATTCTTATATCGAATTGGCTTTGTTATATGGAATATTATATTTTAACAATCAGGTGCTAAACCTCTTCAAACCTGATTGTTTCTACTTAACCCCTGAATTCGATATAACTTGTTATATCAAATTCAGGTTAAATATGATATAAATGAAAGTGAAACTTAGATATATTCTTTTGTTGCTAGTTTATTGTATAGGGCTTAGCTCTTGTTCTACTAAGCCTAGTCTATATCGTAAATTATCGCAGGAAGATCCTAAAAATGTTCATTATAAGGGGCATTATAAGATAGGCAATAAATATACTATCAAAGGTAAGACTTATAAACCTAAGGAAGATATTAATTGTAACCAAGTAGGTATAGCGTCTTGGTATGGTTCTAAGCATAAATTTCATGGAAAAAAAACAGCAAATGGTGATACATATAATAAACATATGCTAAGTGCAGCTCATCCTAGTTTGCCATTACCTAGTTTGGTTAAAGTTACTAACTTAAGTAATAATAAATCCCTGATTCTTATGATTAATGATCGCGGTCCTTTTAAAAAGAACCGTATTATAGATGTTTCGGAAAAATCTGCTGAAATTTTAGGATTTAAAAAACAAGGTATAGCAAAGGTTAGAGTACAATATATGCATAAGGAGACTAAAGAATTTTTGAATAATATTGCTTTAAAGCCTAAGGAAAATTGTATTGCAAAAAAGAAAGTAGCCAATCCTAAATGTAGTGTTAATTGTCATATTAAATTAGTAAATCTAAAACATCAATTGGCAGTTAACCCTTGATGATTTTTGTATTATAGTGTATGCCCAAATTGGAAAACCAATTCTTCAAGCTTTTATAGGAGTATACATGATTGTTTCTGGAAAATATAAATTAAATAGTCCTCAGTGTCTTGAGTCTTATAGGAAAATGTTGTTGCTTAGAAGATTTGAAGAAAAATGTGGGCAATTTTATGGTATGGGTCTAATAGGTGGGTTTTGTCACTTATATATTGGGCAAGAAGCAATAATTGCTGGTGTAGATTTAGTAAAACAGGTTGGTGATAGTACTATTACCAGTTACAGGGATCATGCTCATATTATTTCAGCAGGGACTGAAGCAAAATACGTATTAGCAGAGCTGATGGGTAAAGAGACTGGTTGCTCGAAAGGCAAGGGTGGTTCAATGCATCTGTTTGACGTAGAAAACAAATTTTACGGTGGACATGGTATTGTAGGGGCTCAAGTGCCTATAGGTACTGGTCTAGCTTTTGCTGAAAAATATCGAAATACCAATAATGTATGTTTTACTTTCTTGGGAGATGGGGCAGTTAATCAAGGTCAAGTATATGAAGCTTTTAATTTAGCGGCGTTATGGCACTTACCTGTAGTTTATATTATTGAAAATAATCAATATTCAATGGGTACTTCAGTAGCTCGTTCTACCTTTATGACTGACCTTTACAAGAAAGGGGAGTCATGTGGTATTACGGGATTTAAACTAAATGGTATGTCGTTAGAATCAGTTTATGATTATGTTCGGCAGGCTTCGGAGTTTGTTAGAAATGATGGTGGACCAATAATATTAGAAATGGATGCTTATCGTTACAGAGGACATTCAATGTCTGATCCAGGTAAATACCGTAGTAAGGAAGAAGTGGAAAACTATAAAGAACAAGACCCATTATCACAAGTGAAAAATATAATTTTGGCTAATAAATATGCTAGTGAAGAGCAGTTAAAAGAAATTGAGAAAGAGGTTAAAGAGGTTATTGCAGAAGCAGTTGAATTCTCAGAAAGATCAGCCTTACCGGATGAAAAAGAGCTATATACGAATATTTACGTTGAATGAGTAGAAACATGTTACAAACGACGGTACGGGAAGCCTTACGTGCAGCAATGCAAGAAGAAATGTTAAGAGATGATAGTATCTTTATTATGGGAGAAGAAGTTGCTCAGTACCAAGGAGCGTATAAGATAACCCAAGGGTTATTAGAGCAGTTTGGTTCAAAAAGGGTAATTGATACGCCAATAACAGAACATGGTTTTACTGGTGTGGCTATCGGAGCGGCATTTGCTGGGCTTCGTCCCATTGTTGAATTTATGACATTTAATTTTGCCATGCAAGCAATGGATCAAATAGTTAACTCTGCAGCTAAAACTCATTATATGTCTGGTGGAACTATTAAATGTCCAATAGTATTTCGTGGACCAAATGGGGCAGCAAGTCGAGTTGCTGCCCAACATAGTCACAATTATACAGCTTGTTATAGTCATATTCCGGGGCTTAAGGTAGTAGCTCCCTATAGTGCAGAAGATCACAAAGGGCTTCTAATGACTGCTATTCGTGACGATAACCCGGTTATTTTTCTAGAAAATGAAATTCTCTATGGCCATAGTTTTGAAGTCCCCGAAATAATAGAACCAATTCCATTTGGTCAGGCTAAGAAACTTATTGAAGGTGATGATGTCACAATAGTAACATTTTCTTTGCAAGTTAAGTTGGCATTAGATGCAGCAAATAGTTTGTATGATAGTGGCATTAACTGTGAGGTAATCGACCTAAGAACTATCAAGCCCTTAGATATAGAAACTATATTAGAGTCGGTTAAAAAAACTAATCGGTTGGTTGTTATAGAAGAAGGCTGGTTTTTTGCAGGTGTTGGTGCAACTATAGCTAGTATGGTAATGAACCAAGCATTCGATTATCTAGATGCTCCTATAGAGATTATCTCGGGTAAGGATGTTCCTCTACCATATGCTATTAATCTAGAGAAATTAGCACTGCCAACTATAGAAGATGTTATTAGTGCTGTGAAGAAAGTGTGTTATACTTAGGTAGAACTTTAAGAATTGGCGTCGTCAGTTTAACCACTACCGATGTCATTCCCGCGTAGGCGGAAATCCATAATATCTAATAGCCTTTGCAGGTCATTTTTTGGATTCCCGCTTTTAGCTAGGCATGGCATCTTTTTGCCATGTAAACACTATTTTTTACCGTATTGTTTCTGATTACAAAATAAATACCAACTATTGATTGCGACTTTTAGTGCGCCACGAAGTGTAAATAAGCTAGCGGTTGAAAGAACAGCCATAGAAGTGTTGACCTAGCACACTATGTATCGAGTCTTGAGCTGATTTTGGTAACAAAGTCAGTTAAGCGTAGACAGAAATATTATAGGCCGTAAGCCGAAAGGTTAAAGTGATTGAGCCTCGTTAAGCAATTCTTTTGGGATCGCAGACTGTGTTAAAAGGCAGGAATGCAACATAATACATACCATAAATAGGCAGGTATGTGTTAGATCTCCGGGGTCTAAGAGCATGGTATGTAATAAAAGTTTATTTATAAACGTGGGAGATCCTATATTTTCTTCTTTTAAGAAGTATTAGCCGACAAGTATAAAACGCAAGGGAGCTAAAAAGAAATATAGGAAGTCAGATCCAGCATAGTACTGATGAAATTGGGTAATGCCAATGGAGGGAAGGCTGGTGGGTAAGTTCGACTAACACAGAGAAACGTTATGAAAGCACAGACTTTCAATAATTGACGACAACTAAACTGTGTTAGATAGCTAGATTAAAAATAATCAGGTGAAGGAATTTATCTTGAGCCCATTGCGGGAAAACCGCACGATGAGGTTCTAATGAGGGGCGTAAGTGGTAACGCTTACGTCTACTCTCTAACCACCCTGAATGTTTACCAAACTAAATTTAATAGTTTGGTGATGTATTTAGTAATATACTAATAATTTGGTCGATAAGATCAGAGTTAGCATTAATGTAATCTTCAGTTAACTTTAATAACGCAAGCAGATTGGATTTAGAAGCATTATCCATAGCACTTGTCTTTTTATCAAGCTCAAATTGTAAGCGACAGGAATTACCATAAATTTCCCCTAATTCAGCATTATACAAACCTTGAGCTTTCATCATTCCGTTAATCAAATTAGCTTTTAGTACCCAACCAATAACCCCTGATTTACATAAATCTTTTGACTCTATGCCTAGTTTTGTCCATCCTGTACCAAGTGATATAAGTACGATATCTTTTTGAGTTAGTGTATCATCTAGCTCATAAGCTAAATTAACAGCTGTCAACTCAGGATTACTGGCAAACATACCCCCATCTACTTGATAACTGCTGTTATTATACGCATTAGTTAGAAGCTTTGGTGCAAAGTATATAGGGGCAGCACTGCTAGCTGCTGCAATATCACTTATCAGAAAATCATTATTAGGGTCTTTAAGTGCCTGCTTTCTAGTCCACACCTGTGGTGAATTAGTATCCAAATTATAGGAAGTAACAGCAGTAGGGTTTATTAGTTGGCTCATCCTAGTATTACCAAAAAACCTCATTAATATCTTGTCATATTGATTCCGATCGTATTTTGGTCCCCAAAGACCAAAACCAGTATATATTTTTCTAAACATGGACGCGTAAAAAATATCTTTAGACTTTTGCATATATAGATCTACAATATTAGAAGCTTTATGTTTTGGTTGTCCTGATTCATTAGGTGTAGCGAGAGCTAACACCACAAGTCCACCTGTAGAAGTACCTACCATAAGGTCGAATAACTCACTGGCAGGTTTACCACTTCGATTTTCAAACTCTGCAACAATACGTGCTGGTATAATACCCCTAACCCCACCGCCATCTATTGATAGTATT
Source organism: Candidatus Tisiphia endosymbiont of Micropterix aruncella (assembly GCF_965178575.1). Taxonomy (NCBI): domain Bacteria; kingdom Pseudomonadati; phylum Pseudomonadota; class Alphaproteobacteria; order Rickettsiales; family Rickettsiaceae; genus Candidatus Tisiphia; species Candidatus Tisiphia endosymbiont of Micropterix aruncella. The sequence goes on along the minus strand of NZ_OZ238268.1, from coordinate 1,636,753 downwards.
CTAACAGCTTTCTTCTTATTTTTAAGAATAGATATATTTTTTGTTATTAAAGGACATAAGTTGTTAGAAATTAAAGGAGAGTCTTTTTTGCTATATTGTATTTGTTTCCTAGGAGTACAAGCAGTAAATACTACTAATATAAGTAAAAATGCCATGACATTTTTCATAATAACCTAAGAATATTTAATTAATTTGTAAAAGTTAAGACTTAATTTTATAGACACTATAAAATACGTATTTCTTCGTCAAGATAATTCAGGTTATATTATTCTATATTTTTACTGCCCTGACCATCAAGGCCTTTAGTTCCATCCAGCTTTGCATTAACTAAAGATATTTTACTAACAAAAGCTCTAATGAAATTAACATTTGTTAAATCAGTATCATTAAAATTTGTATTATAAAGTTTGGCAGATTCTAATTTGCTACCGATAAGCGATGATTTACTAAAATCTGTGTTATTTAGATTTGCCATGGATAAGTCAGTATTTTGTAATATACAACTCTGAAGCTTAGAATTAGATAAATCTACCCTTTTAAGAACCGAACCTGAAAAAATAGTTTGATTAAATACAAGATCTAGTAAATTTAAACCTTGTAAATTCATATTTGATAAGTCTTTTACCTGTTCTAAATCTTTTACAGAATATATAATATTTGCTGACTTAAGCTTATCAAAGTCCTGACTATTTAATACAATATTTCTATTAAAATCTGAATTAACAAAATTACCATCTTTATATCTCACATTATTTAGTTGAGAATTTATAATTGATGAATTATCAAAGGTCACTTCTGACAAATCTGAATTTATGATAGCCATTTGATAAAGATGACTATCAACAAATTTGGTACTATTTAAAACAGTATTCTGCATAAGCACTTTAGTAAAATTTACCTTATTAAATTGAGTACTAGAGAAATTAGAGTTTATTAACTCACTATTAGTCAAATCAGAATTAATAACAGTTGCTTGTTTGACATAGCTATTATTCAGTAATATACCAGTAAGATTACTATTCTCAATATCGCTATTAACAATATTAATTTTATTTAACTTAAGCAAAATGCTACTGCAATTCTTTATTGATAAGTCCTTTATGCTAGTGTTATTAAAGTGAGTATTATCCATAATACTCTTTTGAATTTGCACTTGCTGCAATTGTGCATTATTAAAATTGGTATTTTCAAAATTACAACTTTCAATAATTGCATTGGTAAAATTCGCAGACTGAAAAGAAGAAAAAGAGAATAACGAGTTAGTAAGCTTTATATTTTTTAATTGAGCCTGATTAATAATACCATGAGTAAAATCTGAATTATTAATAATCGCTCCAGTAAAATCCACCCCTGTTAGATCTACAGATTCACAATAACAATCAGTGATACTAGCGTAATTAGCTAATATTTGCCGCAAATCTGTACCATAAAAAATAGAGTTTGATATAACTGCCTTTTTAAAACTACTTTTTCCTAAATTGCTTTTCTGAAAATTAGATTTACTTATAATACTATCATCAAATACAACTTTAATAAGATTGGCATTTTCAAAATTAACATTTTCTAAATTAGCTTTGATAAAATCAGTGTCCTCAAAATTTGATTGAATAAAATTATTATTTTCCAAATGGGCATTTTCAAATATAGATGCTTGAAAATCTGAGCTATAAGCTGATATATTTTTTAATTTAGTATTAGAGAGATCACTTTCTTGAATTACAGATTTTGTTAGAATTGCATTCTCAAAATTTGCTCCTGAGAAATCCACACGTGATATTTCACAGAAACTTAAATCAACACTAGAAAGATCTTCATCTATCAGTTTAACACCTAATAATTTTAATCCCCTTAAATTTGAACCAAATTTACTTTTAATATTTACTCGTACCTTATTTTTATTTTGTTCTATTATATAATTCCTAATAACAAGACTTTGACTATTAGATAACAAACCATCTGCATCTCTCGGAGAATCCGAACATCCGGTAAGGAATGAAAGAAAAATTAGAATAAAGAATTTTAGTTTGAAATACTCCAATAATACAACCTGCCCATTATCGCTTCCTTCAGTGTCATCCCTGCGAAGGCAGAGACCTATAATACTGAATAGTCTCTTAGGGTATTTTTTTAGACCCCTGCTTTCGCAGGGGTGACACTGAGGTTGTTTACAGAGCATTCTTTCTGTTTACACCTGTTATATAATGATATAAAGAAGAAAATATTAAGACCTTCACTAAACCAGTCGGTATAAATATTATAAACCCACTATAAATAGCTTGTTTAATTCCTATAATTGTTGTCAACCAGCTAACTCCCAAAAAGAAAATTATAATGTGACCAATAAGACAACTAAAAAACACTACTAAAAATCTCTTAGTAAATTTTTCAGACAACCTACTATTAAGTATACCCATAACAGGAGCTGCCAGTAACATTCCTATAAGATAACCACATGTTGTACCAAAAAAACAATGTAAACCACTAGATAAATCTGCAAACATTGGCAGCCCTACTATTCCAGCTGTAAGATAAGTTAAAATTGTAGCAAAACTCAGTTGCGGGCTATAAGTAAAAGCGATAATACTAACCACCACAGTTTGCATAGATATTGGTACTGGTTCGATAGGAATACTGAGTTGACTTCCAGCAAAGAGAGCTATTACCCCCATCATCACTTTCATAACAATTACAGCATGCTTATTAGCTATAAAATTTGCTAGAGTTTTCTTATTCGTAACTGTCATAAATTTCCTCCTCGTTAAATTTATTATTAGGAATATGTAAATGGAGCAATTTTAATTTACGATGTAAAGCCGAACGTTCCATACCTACAAAGGATGAGGTCTTAGAAATATTATTATTAAACCTATACATTTGAGCAGCTAAATATTGCCTTTCAAAAACCTCTCTTGCCTCTCGAAGTGGCATGGTCATCATATCAACATTATCTTCCTGCTTTGCAGAACTAGCATTATTAACTAGAATTTCTGGTGGTATCATAGATGGTTTTATTACTTCATTATTATTTGAAGATAGTGGATTCATAATTAAAGTCCACTCTATCACATTGCGTAATTGCCTTATATTACTGGGCCAACTATAAACTTGCAGAGCTGCAATCGTTTCATCAGAAAATTCACGTGCTTTTAAACCAGAAAATTTAGCAAGCTGCCTAACAAAATATTTCACTAATACAGACATGTCATCTTTTCTATCATATAAAGATGGTATTTTTAGGGAAATAACATTTAGGCGATGATATAAATCTTCCAATAGCTCACCTTTACTTATTTCTTCTTGTATAACCTTAGAAGTTGCAGCAATAATCCTTATATCTAATTTTATTGCTTTGCTTCCCCCTACCTTATGAAACATTTGATCTTGCACAAATTTAAGTAATTTTACTTGTACCGAAACTGGCAAACCACTAATTTCATCTATGTATAAAGTACCATTATTTACTATTTCTAATATTGAAGGGCGTATAATGCCTTGGTTCTCTATTCCTTCAAATAATTCTTGATGAACCCGGTCAGGATCCATACATATTGGACTAAAGATTACGAAAGGAGCATTAGCCCTTTTTGATTTTTTATGAATTAACCGAGCAGCTAGTTCTTTACCACTACCAATTTTACCTTGAATCAATACTCTACTAGTAGCTAAAGCAGCTTTTTCAATATCAGACTTAAGCTTAGCTGTAATGTGAGAGTTACCTATAAGCTCAGTTTTATCAATAACCTTTGATTTTAAATCAAGATTTTCACGCTTTAACTTAGCTGCTTCACAGGCTCTTTTTAATAAAATCACTAACTTATCGTGACTAAATGGCTTTTCTAGATAGTCATATGCACCCATTTTGATAGCATTTACTGCAGTTTCAATAGTACCATGTCCACTAATAACTATCACAGGCATTAAAGGATAGCGTTTTTTTACTATTTCCAAAATCCCAAGCCCATCAAGCTCACTCCCCTGAAGCCAAATATCTAGAATAATTGCCGAGGGGGTTCTTTCCTGGAGTATTTTAAAAGTTTGAATACTATTAGCAGCAGTTTTGGTAGTAAATCCTTCCTCTTTTAAAATATCTGAGACTAAATCTCTAATATCTGCTTCATCATCAACAACAAGAACATCTATAGACATTGATTTTTCCTAAAACTAATTATTGAAATTATACGTTAATAGCTTATATAAAAGAAATCAACTGTTTTTATAACATTTTTACCACATAATCAAAATTATATATATTAAGCCCATACCAAGGCGATACTATTTAAGAACTTGTTTTATAAGAGGAACAGTAACAGCTCGCTTATGAACCAATGCAAAATGCGTTATTACCCCTAATAAATTTATCATTTGATCAAATTGCCTCGGCAAATTAATTAATAAATATTCAATTACACAGTCAGATACTTTAAGTGATTGATCAGAAAAATACTTAAAGATTAACTTGGTCATTAATTCATCATCAGGCTGGTTTATTTCTAATCTTACAACAGAATTAATTCTTGAGGATAAATCCTGTAACGCAAAATTACTAGCTAAACTTCCTGTAGTCATCAACAAATATTTACGACACTCACTTATTAAATTAAAACAATGGAGAACTTTCCTTTCATCCCAAAATTCTATATCTTCCATAATAAAAGCATTATACTGCATGATATCTTCTGCACTAAGTATATCTAAATCTTTTTTTATAAAAAATGCATTTGACAAATTTTGCCATATTTTACTAAGATAGGTCTTACCAGAGGATGGTGGGCCATAAATCAAAAGTGTAAACTCATACGGTTTACTTCCCCAAGATACAGACCAGTTTTTGATTGAATTGTACGCGACTTGATTAGAAAGTGAATTAATAAAATTATCTAGAACATATAGATCATTACTAAATAATGGTAATATATATTGTTGGGAGTTTGGCATAATTAACCTCAATTAGATATAAGACCATTTCCCATTATTAACTACGCTAATACTACAGTTGTAGTTACTACCCAAAGCTGTCATTCCCGCTTCGGTCAGGAATCTAAAAAAATAGCCTAAAAGACTATTAAACATTATTAGATCCCAGCTTTCGCTGGGATGACATCGTTTTGACATTAGTACTACAACTGTAGTGCTAAATAGCGTAGTTAATAATGGGAAATGGTATAAGACATCGATTTAATACTCTCGCTTTCTTACCCATCCCCATTAGGGGTGACGTCACCTTTGATTCCCCTTCGATGCCCCCTGCGAAGGTAGCGGGGTCTAAAAAAATAGCATAGACGGTATGTTATATAGTTTTAGATACCACACCGAAGCTACTCTTTTTTCCACTTTTTTTCATGAGGGAATCCTAACTTCCAACAATGGAACATTACTGAAGTTTAGCATGCTATATCATCATACTCATTATCTGCCTCACCACTAATATTTAGCTCATGAATACTCGGCACATGACCATTAGGATGGAGAATCTCTACCACTGTCTTTCCTACTATAACTGTGTCCTTTGATACAACCACAGCTACATCTCCTACTTTGGCACAACATGGAAGCACGGATTGTAGGAAACTAACAAATTTGCTAGGATTGCAAACGTTATTATCTGAGTCTGTAATAGCTTGTGGTTCTTGATTTTTAACTGTAGTCATAATGCCTATTTTATATTTATTTTGCTCTATGACTATATTGGATATATTGGTTTATGCAAGCGAATAAGAATATCATGTCACGCGAATTCGGGATAAGAATTAACTAATTCTTATCCCGAATTGGGGTTATTAGATATTATGGATTCCTGACCGAAGCGGGAATGACATTGAGAGTGGTTAATTTTTATAAAACTTGCTGGATTTATAAAAATCGATAGCGGCTAAAAACAAAACTTTTATTATACTAGCAATTGGCACAGCAAAAAATATACCAATAAAGCCAAATAGGTTACCCAGTGCTAGAACCGCAAATATTATCCAAAGAGGATGTAATCCTATCTTATCACCTATGATTTTCGGTGATAAAATATACCCCTCAACTATTAGACCAATCAAATAGATAATTATTATATAAAATAATTTATTGACCATACCAAAAGCAAAATAACTAACAATCATGGTAAGAGAAAAGGATATAAAAACTCCAACGAATGGTATAATTATTGAGAAACCAGATAAAATTCCTAATAATACCCCTAGATCTACGCCAAGAATCGATAAAGAGACCCCATAATAAACTGATAATAATAAACAAACATTTAGTTGCCCTCTTATATAAGCAGATAAGGAATAATTAATTGCTGATAATATTTCTTGAATTCTCTTTTTAGCTTTTAAAGGTAGCAAGAGGTCTATATTCTTTGCCATTGTTAGCCAATCCCGTAAAAAATAAAACAATATAAGCGGTATTAATAAAATTAACACAAATAAATTGACTGTTACCTTCGTCACATGCCAAATATTATTAGCAAGGCCTGTGATAAGCAAAAATATGCCATTAACAAAATTACTAATAGAATCTTTTATCTTATCGGCAATATTTGGATCTATTGAATAAACTTTTGCCGTAATAACCGGTGCTAATTCGGTTTGTAAGTAATCTTTATAGGCAGGAATCTTACTAATAAGTAGAGTTGTTTGTTGATATATGATAGGCAACACTACCACAACCACTATAGCAAAAATACTAAAAAACAGCAAAGAAATTACCGAAACTATTATAGTTCTAGATAGTTTATATCGTAATGAGAGATTATCAATTATAGGATGTAATATATATGATATTACCCCAGCTATAAAAAATGGCATCAATATATCAGAGATCAAAGTCAAAGTTACTATAACAGTCCCAATAACAATGACCCAAAAAATAATTTTATCCAAGATGATTCCTCTTCTTTTATAAATTATCCCAAAGTGTGTTATTTCCGTGTAGATCGGTAGTATGTCATCCCTATGTTTTCGATGTCACCCCTGCGAAAGCAGGGGTCTAAATACCTAATAGCTTTTTTTGGGCTATTTTCTTTAGATACCAGCTTACGCTGGGATAACATCGAAGGCGAGAGATTAGCATATAGCTAAAACCTTCTTTAGGTTAGTTATATTTTTTTCGATACTTGCACTATAGCAGGTCTAACTAGCCTATCTTTTATCTTGTAGCCTGATTGCATAATACCTATAACACTATCTTGATCATATTCATCTGATACTACTTGTGAAATCGCGTGATGTATATTGTAATCAAACTTTTCCCCTAATAATGGTTCTATTGATTCTAAACCGTGCTTTTTTAGTATGCTAGTCAACTCACTTTTAGTCATTTCTACCCCGGTAATAATACTAGCTAGATCACCTTCCGTATTTTGTGGCTTATGCTCCAAAGCTCTAGAGAGATTATCATTAACACTGAGCAGATCTTTAGCAAAAGAGAAAATGGCATAGTCTTTTGCATCTTCAATTAATTTTTCTAAACGTTTCCTAGTATTGTCAGATTCGGCTATTGTCCTTAGCAGTTTATCCTGTAAAATTTCAATTTGACTTTTCAAGCTAGTAATCTCTTGCAAACTATCTTGCAAAATCAGGGTATCTGTAGGATCTTCCTCTATTTCATTTAGTAGCTGAGCATCATTATCAACTTTAATTTCTTGGTTATCATTATTCTTTTCCTGTTGTTTTTCCATATTTACAGCCTTTTTTCTTGCAAAAATCTATTTTCTTAACATATAGTGTAAATCTTTGTATTTTCAAGTCAATTTTAATTAAGTAATAATCCAATGAGAGATTTTAATAGAAAGAATAATCAATTACGCAATATTTCAATTGAACCTTCAGTTCTGCTTAACGCTGATGGTTCGTGTCTTGTTAAGTTCGGTAATACCCATGTAATATGTAGTGCAACCTATGAAACAAGTGTCCCGCCATTTTTACGCGGGCAAAATCAGGGCTGGATAACTGCCGAATATGGTATGTTACCACGTTCAACCCACCAGCGTATAAAGCGTGAATCGACGCAAGGAAAGCAGTCAGGTAGGACGCAAGAAATTCAAAGATTAATTGGTAGATCGATGCGTGCCGCAATTGATCTAAAAGCCTTAGGAGAAAAATAAATTATCATTGATTGTGATGTAATTAATGCCGATGGTGGAACTAGAACAGCGGCAATTACTGGTAGCTATATTGCACTTCATTTAGCGATTAGATCATTAATTGCTAGAAAAATACTTAAAACTAATCCTTTAATTAGCCAAGTAGTTGCTATTTCATGCGGTATATATAAAGGACAACCCATAGTTGATCTTGATTATTTAGAGGATAGTAACGCGGAAGTAGATGCCAATTTTGTTTTCTCAGGCAATGGAAATATAATAGAAATTCAAAGCACAGCAGAAAAAAACCCCTTTTCCGAAGAGCAATTTTATGATATGCTAAAATTGGCGAGGTCTGTCGCTTCTGATCTATTCAAGCTACAAAACCAAATATTATTAAATAGCACAATTTAATATTTTTACATGGAATGTTTATGACTATTAAAGAAATATTTAAAAAATTTACGGAATATTCAGAATTAAATGTTGAAGATTTAAAAAATCTTTTGGTTAACCGTGTTAACCTACTCCCCATAAACCCATTAGATAGCAAAAAAGCTCTTGTACAGAATATACTCAAAACACCCAAAAATTCTACTGATCCAAAGGGTAGTCTTGAAAAAGCTGGTGTAATAATAGATATAATGGAAAAAGTTGTATTTCAGCATACGAGTGATTTTCTAAAAGGTGCTCATATAATGGTTGAGGACAATGGAAGTATGTACGATACCTTAAAAGATTTGGGATTAGTTAAAGAACGAATCTCTTCACATCATAGAGGTAACAAGGCTGAGTCAGATGCATCAGTGCAAGCTGGAGAAATATTTAGGGAATTTCTAGTTGGAAAAACGAAAGACGGGAAAACATGGTTTCAACTAGAAGCTCATTCTATAGGGGGGCTTAGCAATTTTGTAAAACATATGATAGATTACGTGACTTATGTATTAACCGGCAAGAATGTTGGACAATATGGTCTTTCAGAACATGTAGACAGCAAACCTATTACACTTAATGCTAAAGAAGTTAAGAAAAAAACACAAGAGAAAACTCCTACTGCAACTCCCAAATTTGTACAAAGAATAGAAGATAAAAAGACAAAAACTCAACATATTGGACGTTAATATCATCGTTCGTAGTTAATACTTACTATGCACATTAACTATTTGGCTGTGCAAATCGCCCTGTAAATATACAGTTTAGCCTTGCTTAGCTTTAAATCTTTTGATTTTCTTGTTTATTACAAGGATTTTACCTTTTCTTTTTACAACCTGACAATCTTTATCTCTTTTCTTTAAAGATTTTAACGAACTTACAACTTTCATATAAAACTATCCTTGGTATTACCTGCAAAAACCTAAAAAGTGATAAATCAACCTTCAAACTTTCACTAGCTTAAGTTTAAAAAAGTAATAATAATATTTTTTATCAATTCAGTCAACCTAAAACTCGATAATCAAGTTCTTTCTAAGGCATACAATTCATGGTAGTTTATGTCATCCCCGCCTACGCGGGAATGACATTGAGTGTATATAAGCACTTTTTCCTTTATCTATTAGGCTTGCAGCCCGATTTTTAAACTGTCCTAGCATAGATGTAGAGAAATCTAGCTTGTATAAAAAAAATTATTACTATATTCTAACTTTTTTCCAATATTAACTTTATGTTAACTCCTTCAAAATTATTCGTTATTTGGTTATTTGGACTAATTAGCGGGTTTACCTTAATGATTACAGGTAATACTTTAAACTACTGGCTGGCCAAGGAAAATATTGACTTACAATATATTGGTATATTTGCTGTTATTGTAATGCCCTATTCTATTAACTTTTTATGGGCTCCTATTTTTGATACTATACATTTAGGTCGATTAAGTAAACTGCTTGGTCATAGATTATCTTGGATTTGTTTGATCCAGATTTTGTTGGCATTTGCTATCTTTCTTTTAAGTACCATGAATCCTCACCACAGTCTAATATTGTTTGCACTAGTAGGCTTGATAATATCATTTTTAAGTTCAGCTAAAGATAGTATCCTAGGGGCTTTCAGAACCGAAATTATTGCAAAAGAATCTCAAGGAGCAGCGTCTGGAATTTATATTTTTGGCTACCGCATTGGTATGCTAATTTCAAGTTCCGGAGCTATCTATCTATCAAGCTATTTAGGATGGAATAATATATATAAAATTTTTGCCATTTCTGTACTTGTTTGTTCTGCTATTTTGGTTGTAAGTATCTTGCGGTTAGAACACGACTTAGCCTCAAAAACTTATCCAGATCATAAAATAAATATTTCAAACTTTGTACAAAATATCTTAAGACCTGTAGGGTCTTTTTCCTTAGTCTTTTTAATAATAGTTTTCCTTATTTTATATAGATTACCAGATGATTTTATTACTATGATGATTAACCCCTTCTTAATACATATTGGTTATAACGAGTTTGAAATAGCCAGTGCAGGGAAATTTTTTGGCATAATATCTGCAATAATTGGCGGACTAATAGCCAGCTTAGTGATGAAAAAAAAGAATATCTTAGATAGCTTGCTGATATTTGGGGTAATTCATGCAATAGTACATACCTTATTTATTCTGCAAGAAATTTATGGCAAAAATTTACCATTATTCTTTATTACCACAGCCTGTGAAGGTATAACTTGCGGGATGGCTATGACAGCTTACATTGCTTTTATAGCTTCAATATGCACAGGCAAATTTCGTGCCACTCAATATTCATTTTTCTCTTCTATGATGGGATTTTCAAGATCGATTTTTCCAGCTCTTTCAGGATATATTGTCGTACAATTCGGATGGAAAAGCTTTTTTACATTTATTATTATAATCACAATTCCTTCTCTACTTCTGCTACTAAAAATCAGCTCACTACTAAAAGCAAAAATGAAGTATTAAATGTAACCATGAGTTCTATCACGCTGTTGCTGTCGGGGTAATGTCTTTTGTGTTTTTGATACTACTGTTTCTGTTTCAGCTGGAGTGTTGTTCACATGACGTTTTAAGCTACTCTGAATCTGAGTTAATTCACCTATAGAGTCGCTTGCAATAGCTTGTGACATATTGATATTACATTCTTTATTTTTTGCTACTTCTTGTACCATTGCTTCATATTGATATTTGGTTACAGGGATAGTGTAGATATTATTCCCTCTTTGTATGTATCCTATAGCATCTTTATCATCCCCAGCAAACTTTAGTGATAATGGGTTGGTTATTTCCACTAACTTTCCTTGCTCGTTATAGTGAGTAGTAAAATAAAGTGCCTTCGAGCTTGCAATATTTTCACCTTTCTCGTTTTGTACCGGGAACGAAAGATGGACAGCTGTACTAGATGGCTTGATTGTTAATGGTAGATTAATATTTCGATAATTACTAATCTCTTTCTCTGTTACGCCATCTTCTAACATTACTTTCGTAGAGGTCTTTATATTAGTTTCTATTAATTTAAATAATTCTTCATCTTTGACTTTAATAACCCTTGACCTAGTAGAGGTTGTGTTTGTTACTGTTTCTCGTTCGTTCCAAGTTAAAGGTTTAAAATGATTAGCCTGAAGGACCTTAGCATAACTTTGTACTTCATCATTCATGGCTTGTGCTATATTTGCTTTTACACTGGGAGCAGCCCAAGCCTTTTGTATTAATTCGTTGTTATTTTCTACAAACTCTTTAAACTCCTGAGAATTGGTAGCAAGACCTGCAACTGCAACTCCTTTATCCGTCTTAATATTTGTTTCAGCAAGGACGTTTTGTAATATTGCTTGTTGTTTGGCAATAATTTCTTGTCTAAAGGCTAATGTTATAGAATCTACTTTTGAAGTTGAAGATTGAACATTAGTAGTTGTTGTTTCGCTAGTATGCATAACGTCTAGTGCTTTTCTAGATATTTGCATAGGTGGTTCGAGATCGCTTATTTTCTTGGTCAGTAGCTGTTTTTCTTCTTGTAATATTTTTGATATTTCTTTAATTAATGCTACTTCTCGGGCTTTATAGCCTAAGATATACTCTATTTTAGTTTCTTTTCTTAATTTTAATTTTTTGCTTTGATTGATTATATTGTTAAAATAATCGGGATGTTCTTGGATTAATTCTCTTAATTTTAGTGTGTTAATTTTTCCTTTTGTTACTAAAAGACCCAATTTAATTTGCAACCCATACTCTTTTAATGATTGTTGCCTCTTTTGCATAGTTTCCTTAAAGGCGTCTTTAATATCGGCAATTTTTATGTTTTCTAGGGGTATATTCTTAAATTTCTGACTCATTGCCATTTTTGCCCAATTTGCTAGAAGCTTGTCACTATAATATTTTGATAATTCTGCAAAACTGTCATCGATAGTCTTATTTAAATCGACTTGTGCAGTATCAAGTAAACCTTTTACAAATGAATCATTATGCCTTAATTTACTTGGGAATTCCCTAAAATGGTTAGTTGGGCCTCGTAATGGTAGATGTCTAGACCAAGAGTATGGATGTATGTTATCCTCTAATTGGTCAAGACTTCCAGCAAAATCTATACGAACTAGTTTGGGAGGAATGGTAGAATCCTCTGGATCTCTTATAACTCCTATGTTACCTGTATGAATATCAAAGTCACCTATTAATAAGCTAGTTGGGGCTATTTTATCAAAAGAACTATAATGAAGTTCTTCAAAAGCTTTGCTTAAAGTATTAGATAATAATTCTCTTGTTCCCATGAAAATCGGTCTTCCCCCATCTTTTCGAAGCCAACCACTTGGTTTAGTTTTTGTAGACATGTGTTTATCCATATCTACATACATATCACCACTATAATTCTTAAAAAATTCAGACCGTACATATACTTCAGAGCCATCACTTTGAAGTCCTCCTTCCTGATGTACTTTCTCGGTAAGATGATCAGGTACAATGAGAGAAACTTTAGCTCCATGATTTGGATTTGTTGCTTGAAAAATTTGCGAGCCCAAAAACTCTGATATATTTTTTCGAGAATCCCCTTCGCTTTTAATCATGGATAGAAGGTCATCGGAACTTCTGTATATTCCTCCTAATTTTCCACCATCATTAGCTCCAAGTGACTTCTTTGCCAAATATTTCCAACCGACAAATTGTGATATTAATGGTATTGTTGCCATATTATCCTCTTGGGTTATATTGATTATACTCTCAAATAATTTCAAGAAAGTTTAAGAAATTTCGTAATTCTTGTCGAGCAGCTACGTGAGATATACTAAGTGTTTTGCCATGATTAGCTGTTGTTAAGTCGAGTAATGTTAATCCTTGTAAAAATAATTCCCGAAAAATTACTCTTTCACTAAAGCCTGGGGCAATTTTAAAGCTAATTCTTTTTGCTAATTGTTCAAGAGAAGTAGCAACATTCCTTTTGTTTACTGCATCCAAGTTGCTTAATCTATTACGCATTACAATCCAATTAATTGTTTCGCCATTACGGTTAGCCTTCTGCATTTTTTGTTCCCAAACCATTTGGCTATAGATTGATGGGGTAATAATTGACAAATTGTTAGCATTAACTTTACCTAGTACATCAAAATCAAGGAAACTGTCATTAATTGGTGTAATTATAGTATCAGCATAAGAGTGAGCTAGCCTTGATAAGAAAGAGTAGCTTCCTGGTGTATCGATTACTACATAATCTGCTTTTTTTGCCTGTTCAAATATTTGTTCAAACCTAGTTTTCTCGTCCTCTTCTTTAAGGTCAATGACTTGTTCTTGACTTTCAGTTAAATGAACATGCTGAGGAATGGCAACCGTTTTACCCGGATTTTTTAGATTATAGTCATCCCTATTCTTTAAATAATTTGTTAAAGAACCCTGACGTGAATCAGTATCAATACTAGCTACCGTATGACCATTATAAAGTAAGGCAGTAATAAGATGCATGGAGCAGGTAGTTTTACCAGCTCCACCTTTTTCATTACCAACTACAAATATGCGATTTGGTTGATTATTTTTCATAACTGTCTTGGATAAATTGGTTAAGAAGCCTTACGCCGTAACCTACTGCTCCTTTAGGGCCAAGAGGATTACCTGTTTTATTATAGGCAACACCAGCAATATCAAGATGAGCCCAAGCTACACCTTCCTTTATAAAATTTCCTATGAATTGAGCTGCTGTACAGCTGCTAGCTGTTCCAGGCGGAGTACTGATGTTTACAAGATCGGCAATATCAGATTTAATCATTTCATCAAAATCTTTATGTAGAGGCATCCGCCATAATTTCTCATTAACTTTATTACCAACATTTATTAGTTTATCAGCTAGCTCATCATTATTGGCAAAACAACCAGCATAAGTTTTGCCAAGAGCTATAACAATAGCTCCGGTAAGGGTAGCAAGATCGATTACACATTGAGGTTTGAACTTTTCTTGAGTATACCAAATTGCATCAGCCAAGACTAACCTGCCTTCTGCATCAGTATTATCCACCACTACTGTTTGTTTGGACATAGTGGTTACCACATCTCCTGGTCTTTGAGCATTACCTGAAGGCATGTTTTCTACAAGACCGACTACGCCAACAACATTAACTTTTGCTGTGCGGCTAGCCAAAGCCATGATTGCTCCAACTACTGCTGCTGAGCCAGCCATATCATATTTCATGTCTCCCATATTTGCTGCTGGTTTAAGTGAAATGCCACCACTATCAAAAGTAACTCCTTTACCAACAAAAGCTACGGGAGGAGTATCATCATCCAAACCGTTATACTGCATTACTACCAGTTTAGATTCATTCTGTGAACCTTGTCCAACGCCAAGCAAAGCTCCCATACCAAGGTTTTTCATTTCTCTTTCACCGATAATGGTAATTTCGACTCCTAATGGTTCAAGATGCTCTAATATCTTTTCCGAGTAAGATAAAGGAGTTTTGATATTGGCTGGTTCATTCATTATATCTCTAGCAAAAAATACCGCTTTGGCTAATAATCTCTTCTCATTAAATAATTCTTCTGCCTTAGAGTCGTTGCTTGTAGAAATTTCAAGAGATTCTACGACGAATTTTTCTATTTCGCTTTGTTTAGTTTTGTATTTATCAAATGTATAGGAAGCAAGCAAACAGCCGCTAGCTATAAGCATCGCCACAACAGCCGGCTCATATTGTCCAATATTATGAGAGATTTTTATACCAATAGTTCTAATTTTACAGCAAGTACTACTGGATAAAATTTTTCCCCCGATCTCCTCAATACAAGAGGTCTTTAGTTTTGTTTCATCACCAATGCCAACTATAATTAAATATCTTATTTCTCCATCCTTACCGATAGAATTAACAATTTTAATTTGTCCAAATTTTCCAGCAAATACTAATTTATTCTGAATAGTTTTAGAAATTAAACCATGATGTTGTTGGTCAAGTAGCAATAACTCATTGTCTAATTTCAGTTGTTCGTTAATAAAAACTACAGTTGCTTGATTATTTGATAATTCTTTACTTATAAAGTTAATGTTATTGAGCATAAATTCCTATTTTTGAAAGGCTAATTTTATATATTCTTTTTGTAAGCGTAATAATCTGAATAATGGAAGTATATAAAAAACCCACTAATTAATAAAGTAATTCTTTAAGTCTTTGAAATATTATATTCCAAAATTCTCTCCCACAAGTAGAAAAGTGATTAATTTCAATTATTTTTTTGTGTTAAATTACCCTGTAAAAACGCTCGTTATTTTTATAATATTTATTATAAAAATATGTCTAAATAATTAGATTTAGGTGCTTATATCTTAAAAAACATGTTATAAGAGCCTAATTTTGTCTGAATATAATTTTATCTATAACCCTTAACCTAAAAATTTCTTTCTTGCTTTTCTACTTGGAAATAGTGTTTTTAGGAAAATAGTTTTATCATCTTCTTTTATATAAGGTACAGCATATATTTCAGTTAGTATCCTTACATATAGAATTTGCTGATCAGGATATTGTTCCTGATTATGATGTTTAGTTATATCTAATAGCTTCCCATCTGCTATAGCTTGAATTATTTCTTCAAAACCTATTCCTCTTTCAAGCAACAATTTTGCATTCTTTTCATAATTATATCTAAATTTAATCAACTTAAATTACCTAACAGCTACAATTTTGTGGCTTCTTTATGAATTAACATATTAATATATGTTTGATATGCTAACCCAAGTTTTGAAGCCTTAATTTTTATAGCTTCAATATCCTGCTCCGCTACTCTTATAGTAATAGGATACTTTCTCTTTAGGTGTGTTTTAGCTGCATTTTGCAATAGTTTAAGATCATTTTGATTTTTAATACTAGGTTGTTTTTCAAAATTAATCTCTATATCCTGCTCATATTTATCTAATTTGTAGCTCATAGTTTCATATATTTTATTTAATATAGTAATAAATAGTACATACTATGTCAATACATTATGTTTTTATTATTTGGAAAGAGATCAAATAATGTTATGCTTCTTGAAAAGTTTATATTATGCTATTTTTTTAGACCCCTGTTTACGCAGGGGTGACATTCGAAGGGGCAGGGATAAGCGAATAGTAGTGCATAGTGAGTAGGCTAGGCAATTTTCTTATACTCAAAGTATATTTTTCTTACCGAGTGAATCCATACAATACAAACAATGGTAAATACCACCATTAAAAATGGTGATATAGAGCTAAAAGTAGCTGTTGGTATTAATGTGAAAATAATTGACTGTATTAAACCGCTCGAAGATTTACCAACCTTTGAGCTAATGACGTCTACAGCTGCCTTACCTTTTGTCTTTAGTTCTTGGTCAAGAGGAATATATAACATTTCTCTTGAGGTATCCCAAATTGAATATTTACTACCCTTCACTAGAATGTTTTGTAAAGCACCAATTGACACCGCAAGAGCTAATGGTGTCATGAGAATAGCACTATCAAATATGGATAATACTTGGTGGTCAAATACGATTAAGATAAAAAACAATATACCAGTAATCATCATGACAATTGGTGGAATTACTGCAGCAACAAACCAGCCATGACTACGCATTATATTATTGCCTATTATAGTCATTACCATAATAGCAACTCCAGTCCAAAGAATGTAAAGACTATTGAATTCGGCATAAGTATTAACAGTGGGGTATAATTCCTTAATTTTTGCTTTCCATACTGCTTCTACTAAATTCATTGATAAACCAAAGGCAGCAGAGCAAATTAGCATTAACCATAAATATTTTGATCTTGTGATATATTTAAAACTTTCAATTAAACCCATTCCCTCTTTAGTGGATCTACCACCTTTAGCATTTGCGTAAAATGTTGGATTTGTAAAAACATTTTTGGTAATAAATTTTACAAGTAAACATGATATAACAGCAGAAACTACCACGAGACTTGTTGATATTTTTATAAGTGTAGTTTTGTTGTCCGATACGGTTAAGAAATATTTAGCAATAGTGTTCTCAGATGATAAGTTCATCATCAAAAAGCCCACAAATATTAAAGAAGAATTGCCAAATAATGAAAAAAGCGTGTAAAACCTTTTTGCTTCTTCTGTTGTAGTGAGTTCATTAGCAAACTGCCAAAAAAGTAAAACATAAAAGATATTTGGCCAAAGTTCAGATAATGTATAGAAAATCACATAACTCCAATTACCAATTAAAGCTATATACCATTTAAGATGAGGATAAGTCCCCATAATTTGTTCTAGCGAATTTGGACTAATATGGAAAATGTCGACATTTGGATAAATAATGAAAGCAAAAAGAATGAAGAATCCAACAAAAAAAGTGATTAAATAGCAAAAAATCTTTTCAAAACTAAAATGATTAAGCATCTTAGCATAGATTATAACGAATAAAGCTGCTGCAGGTGTTACACAATAAACTTTAGTAAAACTTACTACTTCAGCACTAATCTCTGAAATTAAAATACTATCTTTTAAAATTCTTAATATGTTTTGATTGAATAGGACGCAAAACATCAGACCGCACATAGGTATGAATTTTCCAAGTTCATGATTATGGATAGGCCAAAATATAGTTCTGAATTTGCTTTTAAATAAGTTTGACTGTATACTAGTCATAATAAGGATTCCCTAAGACAAAAAAAAAACTTGAGGACATGTTCAAGAGTTTTTCTATAATGGCTTAAGGCTATTATGAAAACCAAAGAAAGTTAGGAACTTATATATTATTAGCCTCCCTATGTCAAGATATTTAAATTGGTCCTAGTAATTATTAGTGTATAAAAAAATATGTTGGACAATGACAAATATCAAAAATATTTTGATCAATATAGTGATTATTCATCCAAATATCTATTGGGTAATAAGTATTGTTCCTTGGGTAAAAAAATAACTAAAACAAAATATTATCAAATTTTATATTATAAAACACTGGTATCGCAAGATTGCATTATTAGTAATAAAAGAACATTTTTGGTTATTCCTTCGATCTTTAACTCCCCGGAAATTCTCTTCTTAGCTAAATCAAAAAGCTTTGTTGATAATTTGAGACATTGTGGTGAGGTGTTTCTAGTTGATTGGTTTGAAGTTGATGAAGCTGATTATTTGTTAGAAGACTACGTAAAGAGGGTAGTTGAAATTATTAGCAATTTAAGACAAAAAAATTATCAAATAGACTTAGTGGGACACTGCATTGGTGGTATTATAGGAATGGCAGCCACTATAATAGTACCAAACATGATAAGAACATTAACATTACTTTCAACACCTTGGGATTTTTCCCATTTTGCTACAGCAAGGAATATATACCAATATCTTGGTCTAGATTATTATGTACGAAATTTGCCAATGATTCCTGAACTACATATTCAGATTCTTTTTTTCCTATTAATGCCAAATTATTTCAGTACAAAACTTGATAAATTTTTTACCATAACTGTACCAAAAATAAGAGATTTATCTTTTAGAGTAGAAAATTGGTTGATGTCTGGAACTGCTTTGTCTAGAAATACATATATACAAATTATGGATGATGTAGTAGGCAATAATATGCTTGCAAAACTTCAATGGAAAGTTAATAATATCACCATTGATCCGACATTAATAAATAAACCAGTATATCAAATAATTGCAAGTAACGACAAAATAGTACCAAAATCATCCATTTTATCTTTACACAAATTATTTAGAGAATCTATGATCTTTGAAGTAGCAGGTGGTCATATTAGCTATTTGATTAATAGCAATTTAGATATCTTATTTAAGGAGTATAATTAGGTAGAACTTTAAAAATTGCGTCGTCATTATCCAAGATTCTAACGGTACTTACGTACTAGTATGTACGCCTAGTCCCTCGACTTGGTAATGCCTAGCTCTTCTTGAAGTTATACTATCGTCTACCAACTTATTAAAATCATAGAATGTGGAGTATATTCGATGAGTAAAAAGGCAGTTTATATAACTCATGCAAAAAGAACAGCAGTAGGATCTCTGCTAGGACGTCTAGGATCAATCCCAGCAACAAAACTTGCAGCTATCATTATAGAATCAATTTTAAAAGATAGTAAACTAGATCCAGCCATTATTAATGAAGTAATAATGGGGCAGGTAATCACTGGTGGCGTAGGACAAAATCCTGCTAGGCAAGCTCTAATCCAAGCTGGATTACCTAAAGAAGTTACAGGCTTCACAGTTAATAAAGTATGTGGATCTGGGTTAAAAACGGTATGTTTAGCGGCAAGTAGCATTATTGCAGGTGATAATGAGATTGTGATAGCTGGCGGGCAAGAAAATATGTCTTTGGGTTTACATGGATCGTATATTCGTGCTGGCCAGAAGTTAGGTAGCACACAAATGGTAGATTTGATGCAGTATGACGGTTTGACCGATGTATTTTCTAATAATTTAATGGGAATTACCGCCGAGAATATATCTAAAAGATTTAATATTACTAGAGAAATGCAAGATGATTTTGCACTAAGATCACACCAAAAAGCACGTGAAGCACAAGCAGAAGGCCGTTTTAAAGACGAGATCTTACCAGTAGAGGTTAAGATGCAAAAAGTTACATTGTTGTTTGATCAAGATGAGGGAATTAGAGCTGATATTAAATTAGAAGTTCTAGCTAAACTACGTCCAGCTTTTGACAAAGAAGGTACTGTAACAGCTGGTAATGCTTCTTCTATTAATGATGGAGCAGCTTGTTTAATGGTAGTATCTGAAGAATCATTAAAGAGATATAATCTAAAACCTCTTGTTAGAATTGTATCATATGCTGAAGTAGGGGTAGATCCAAATATTATGGGAACAGGTCCAGTACCAGCATCGAAGAAGGCTTTGGATAAAGCTGGTTGGAAAGTAGAAGATCTAGACATAATAGAAGCTAATGAAGCTTTTGCCGTTCAAGCTATTTATGTAAATCAACATATGAATTGGGATATTAATAAAGTTAATATGAACGGAGGGGCTATTGCTCTTGGTCATCCAATAGGAGCAAGTGGGGCAAGAATCTTAGTAACATTAATTCATCAAATGCAAAAAATTAACGCGAAAAAAGGGCTAGCAACACTTTGTATAGGTGGGGGGATGGGGATAGCTATGTGTATTGAAAAGGTAAATTAATAGTGCAAAAATTTTCATTTGACTTAAAGTTTCAACATAAAAAAGCAAGAACTGGTGTTATCACTACTAGGCACGGTCAGATACGTACCCCAGCTTTTATGCCAGTCGGTACGAAAGGTACGGTAAAAGCCATGTTACCCGAAGCGGTGGAGTCTACCGGAGCTGATATAGTACTTGGTAATACTTATCACTTAATGCTGCAACCAACTGCTGAAAGAATTGCCAAGCTTGGGGGCTTGCGTAAATTCATGAACTGGTCAAAGCCTGTACTTACTGACTCAGGTGGTTTTCAGGTCATGTCCCTATCGAAATTACGTAAAATTACCGAAGAGGGTGTAATTTTTAACTCTCATATTGATGGTAGTAAGCATATGTTAACTCCAGAACGTGCAACTGAGATACAATATCTTCTTGATAGCACTATTACTATGGCGTTTGATGAATGTACTCCATATCCTGCAACATTTGAGCAAGCAAAATCATCTATGGAATTGACATCTAGATGGGGAGAGAGGTCAAGAAAAGCCTTCGTTCAAAGAGAAGGTTATGGTCAATTTGGTATTGTACAGGGGAGTATATATCAGGAGTTACGTGTTCAGTCAGCACAGAATTTGGTAGAATTAGATTTTGAAGGGTATGCTATCGGAGGTTTAGCAGTAGGTGAGGGGCAAGAACTAATGTTCAATGTGTTAGACTATGCTCCGGATTTGTTACCTAAATATAAGCCAAGATATCTTATGGGGGTTGGTAAACCAGCTGATATTATTGGTGCGGTTGCAAGAGGAATAGATATGTTTGATTGCGTTATTCCAACCCGTTCAGGCCGGAATGGTCAAGCTTTTACCAAATATGGTATAGTAAATATTCGCAATAGTAAGTATAGTAGCGATCATGAACCTCTAGAATATGATTGTCCATGCCCAGCATGTAAAAATTATAATAAAGCTTACTTACATCATTTGGTAAAGGTAAAAGAGATTCTAGGGGCGGTACTTATGACGTGGCATAATTTGGTGTATTTCCAAGAATTAATGTCAAGAATAAGACAATATATTGAACAAGGGAAAGACTTTGATTTTGAAAATTAGTTATAAGAGATAATTTTAAGTATATCTTTATCAGAAAATATTAATTAATAGCTGTAAATAATAAATAGTATAAAATAACCTCAAATATTGATGTAAGACATCGGTTTAATAGCCTAGGGTGACATCACCCCTAATGGGGATGATTATACTATTAATTTATTACATCAAACTTAGGTTAAAATAGCCAAATAGTTATATTTGAAAGACAATAGATTGATTACAGAATGTTAATATATAAACGTTATATAATAAGAAATATTGTACCATCCTTGGTGATAATTATTTTCTCGATCACTAGCCTTGTATGGATTACTCAGATATTAAAGTTTTTACACTTAATTGATAAAGGAATAAAAGCTCAGGATTTCTTAAATTTAATTATTTTAGTTATTCCATCTTTGTTATTTATTTTGTTACCTTTTGCAACTATTATCACTATTATTTATACTTATAATGCTTTAAGTGAGAGGCGTCAGATAATTATTCTGCAAAATTTGGGATTAAGTAATATACAACTAGCTAGTCCAGCATTGATTGTAGCCTTGGCAGTTACGTTATTTGCTTATTATATTTCGACTAGTTTATTGCCATTATCTTATGCAAAGCTTAAATCAGATCTTAATTTCATGAAAAATAATTATGCATCCACTCTACTAAATGAGAAGACATTTAATACAATTTCTAAAGATATCACGGTTTATTTTGATAAAAGATTGGCTGATGGTACAATGAAAGATTTAATCCTTTTTGATAATCGTAAACATGATAATCATGCAATTTTATTTTCTAGATATGGGATATTTAAAATACACAACAACTCTTCATTTTTTCAGTTAAAAGATGGAGTTAGGCAGGTATATGACTATAATGGTAATTTAACTAATTTATCATTTGATGTTCTAACAGTAGAATTAGTCAGTAATGATGCTAAAAGATTGGAAAAGGAAGAGTATAGTCGAGAAATCAATGAATATTATATTCATGAATTATTAAAACCCAACAATAATCTATCGAAGCAGAGGAAGATTAAATTAGTTGCTGAGGGACATCAAAGGTTGATTTGGCCAATGTATAATTTTGTACTTGTTTTTCTAACATTGTCGGTTTTTTTAAGACAGGCTTATAATAAAAAATCTAGTCTAAGGCAGATTTTAATTACGGCACTTTCTGCAATAATTATTACATATTTACACTTTGTATTACAAAATCTTGCTTCTAAAGATTTAAATTTTATCTTTGCTTGTTATGCTAACATTATTATCGCTATTATTTTAAGCCTGTATTTATATTTTCGTAAAATTATATGAGTTTTCAAGATTTACCACAATTTCTAAAAATTTTAGAGCAAAATGGTCTCCTAAATCGTATATCTTATCCTGTATCATCTAACCTTGAAATAACAGAAATCAGTAGAAGAGTTTTAATAAAAGATGGTCCTGCTCTTTTGTTTGAAAATGTTATTAGAGATGATGGGACTAAGTCTGATATGCCAGTTTTAACTAATTTATATGCCAGCACGCGGCGGATCGCCTTGGGACTTGGTTTAAAGAATACAGAAGAGTTGAAGAAATTTGGTGAATTGCTAGCTTTTCTTAAAGCCCCAGAACTACCTTCTTCCTTTAAAGAAACCTTTGCTATGTGGCCACTCGCCAAAAGAATATTGGCTATGTCGCCCAAGATTTTGTCAAAAGCTCCTTGTCAAGAAGTGATAATTAATGATCCTGATGTTAATATATTGCCGATACAAACCTGCTGGCCTCTTGATATTTCGCCACTACTTACTTGGTCAATAGTTGTTACAAAAGGACCTAGCTTAGAAAAAATAGATAATTTTAACCTTGGTATATACCGAATGCAGGTAGTAGAGCGTAACAAACTTATTATGCGCTGGCTTAAAATGCGAGGTGGAGCTCAGCAACATAAGCGTTGGCAATCAGCAAAGATTGATCCTTTCCCTGCTGCAGTGGTTATTGGGACAAGTCCTGCTGTAACTATGGCTGCTGTTATGCCGCTACCCGATAATATGTCTGAGTATAATTTTGCTGGATTATTAAGAGGTAAGTCAATTGAACTAGTAAATTGTGTCAGTATAGATATGAAAGTGCCAGCTCATAGTGAAATTGTTATTGAAGGGCATGTAAGTTTTGAGGAGTATCTACCAGAAGGACCATTTGGCGATCATACAGGTTACTATAATGATGTTGAATATTTTCCAGTGTTTAATGTTAAGACTATTACCATGAAAAAGCAACCCATATATTTAAGTACTTATACTGGTAAAGCCCCAGATGAGCCATCTATACTTGGTGAAGCATTAAATGCAATGTTTATTCCGATAATTCAACAGCAATTTCCAGAGATCGTTGATTTTTGGTTGCCACCTGAAGGCTGTTCTTACAGAGTTGCTGTGGTATCTATTCGCAAAGCTTATGCAGGTCATGCAAAAAGAATAATGATGGGGATTTGGTCATTTTTAAGACAATTCATGTATACAAAATTTATTATTGTGGTAGATGATGATATAGATATTCGTGACTGGAAAGAAGTGGTTTGGGCCATATCGACTAGGGTAGATCCTTCTAGGGATACTACTTTTATCGATAATTCACCAATAGATTATCTTGATTTTGCCTCACCTGTGTCTAGCCTTGGTAGTAAAATGGGAATAGATGCAACTAATAAAATAGCCCCAGAAACTAATAGAGTTTGGGGTAAGAAAATAGAAATGACTAGTGAAGTTGTTGAAAAGATTGACAAAATTTGGGATATGCTTGGTATATCCGCAAAAACTTGAAATATTGATAAGCCAATATTGACTTATTAAATAATTTTTTCTTAAAACACTTAGTGTTAGAAATTTATAGTATATATTATACTTAGCAAGTTAGTACTAGGCTCAAGTAATCATCCCTATTGTGGGTGATGTCACCCCTACTTGCCATTAGGTCATCCCAGCGAAAGCTGGGATCTAAAAAAATAGCCAAAAGCTTATTAAAACATTTTTAGACCCCTGCCTACGCAGGGGTGACATCCGAAGGGGCAGGGATGTCACCCTAGGCTATTAAACCGATGTCTTACATCGATATTTGAGGTTACTTAAATGATTTGAAGAATTGGAATTGGATATAATGGATAATATTTCTAGTGATGAAATAATCAAAAATATAAAAGAAGTTAGTGATAAATACCAAGAGATAATACTTTGTCTTATGCAGGGTAGGGGGAATCTGATCCCTGCATCTCTTATTGATATGGATAAAAATAGAGTTATTTTATCAAGCTTAAGTGAACAATTTATAAAAAATCCTGAAAAATTTTGGCAACTAAATATTCAGTATGTTGAGAAATTTCAGGATCTTGTCATAAATTCAGTAGAGAAATTTGTAGGAAAATCAACTACCCCTCTTTTTTCACCAAATAGTAAAGATAGAAGGTTTAAGGATTTAGCTTGGCAGGATAATGCGTATTTTGATTTTGTTAAGCAGTTCTATTTAATGTCTTCAGAATGGTTACAGGATAATATCGAACAATATGAACTAGCACCTGACCTTAAACAGCATTTGGCATTTATGACGCAGCAATTTATTAATGCCTTCTCTCCGTCAAATTTTGCTTTTGGCAACCCGATAGTTCTTAGTAAAATTTTGGAAACAGGTGGTCAGAATCTTGTTCAAGGCTTAGAGAACTTTCTTGCAGATATAAGAAATTCGAGTGATATATTAAATATAAAAACTACCGATAATAATGCTTTTTTACTTGGCAAAAATATAGCTACTACTAAAGGAAAAATTGTTTTTCAGAATCAATTAATACAGTTAATATGTTATGAACCTAAGCAAAAAACACGGTCGATACCATTACTTATAATTCCACCCTGTATTAATAAATACTATATACTTGATCTATCTGAACATAATTCAATGGTCGCATTTCTTGTCGAACATAATTTTCAAGTATATATGGTCTCTTGGGTTAATCCCGATGAAACTCTAGCTGATAAAAGTTTTGAGGACTATTTAAAAGAAGGAGTTTTAGAAGCTTGTGAATATATAATGCAGTCTGGATATAACCATATTAATGCTATGGGTTATTGTATTGGTGGAACTTTTCTTGCGACTGCCATTGCTTATCTGAAGGCAAATAATTTAAATTATATTAATAGTGTCAGCTTTATTACTACCCTTTTAGACTTTAAAAATCCCGGGGAAGTAAGTATTTTTGTCAATGAATCATCGATTGCTATGATCGAACAAGAAATGAATTCTAAAGGATATTTTGATGGTCGTTATTTGTCGAATAGCTTTAGTTTGCTAAGAGCTAATGATTTAGTATGGTCGTTTTTTGTTAATAACTATCTGCTTGGTCAAACTCCAATGCCATTTGACTTATTATATTGGAATGCTGATCCAACGAATTTACCAACTAATATGTATAGCTATTACTTACGTAATATGTATCTAAATAATTTATTGAAAGAATCGAGTAACTTATCATTATTTGGTACGCCAATTGATTTGAGCAAGATTGACTGTAACTCTTTTTTCCTTGCTGCAAATGAGGATCATATAGCTCCGTGGCAATCGGTGTATGAAGGATTAAAACTATTAAAAGGTAACAAAACCTTTTGTCTTACAAGTTCTGGACATGTTGCAGGTGTGGTTAATCCTCCTGCAATGTCTAAATATAATTATAAAACTAATAAAGACTTAACCTTTACTAGTGAATCATGGTTTATTAATGCTGACGAACATCAAGGATCATGGTGGCCTTACTGGCTTACTTGGTTAGAAGATAATAGTGGTGAGTTAATAAAATCGCTAGATTATGATAGTTTAAAATCCATCGAACTTGCCCCCGGCAAATATGCTCATAAAAGAATATAACCCCTAATTTTTTCAGTCCATTATATAATATTTAAATTTAAGTTGAGTTATTTTTGCTTATTCTTTATAGTTATTCGTATAATATGTTTTATACGTACCGTTAGGGCATAATTTATTTTTCAACAGTTTCATTATATGAAAAAATTTTTACTATTAATCATATTATTAATCATTAATACTAGAACTTTGGCAAAAGAACAAATAACTAATTTAATCACCCCAGTTAGTTATTTTGTCAATCATGAACAACAGCTTAAGACTATTAAGGACAATTTAAGTAAATATAAACAAGCAAGTATAGTTGGTACTAGTGGTATAGGTAAAACTCAATTAATTAGAATGTATGCTTATGAAAATAAAAATAATTATGATCTAATTTGGTTTTTTGATTGTAACCTTGATTTTGATGAACAATTTGTTAAATTAGCAAAACAACTCAATATGGTTAAACAAACTAATATATCTGAAAAGATCGCTTTAGCAAAAAAAGAAGTAATATCCTATTTAACTACTATTAATAAATGGTTATTAGTGTTTGATAATTTAAAAGTTAATGAAAATAAGAAAGTGCAAGATTTAGTTGAATGGGAACATAATGGTAATGTAGTGTTTTGTTCGCAAGATAATGAAAAGTTACCTAATATTATAGCAATGCCCATACTTGATAAGCCTACTATTATAGCTTTAGCTAATAACTTATTGAACAATAAGGATAATAATAGTATCGAATTTTTAACGCAATCTTTTAGTGGTTATCCAATATTGATAGTGCAAGGAACTCAATTACTTAACAAAGTTCAAGGTTTAGATAAAGAGGAATATAAAAAGAAAATTTATCAATCGATTGATAAAATAGCAACGAATATTAGTATGGCTATTCAACAATTACCTCCTAGTGCAATAAAGTTACTTAATAAAATAGCTTTACTAAATAACCAAAGCTTCTCAAAACAGCTTCTTACTATCATTACTGAACATAAAGATAGTTTAGATGATGATATATATCAATTATCTAAATTTATGCTAATCAATAATATCAATCCTAGCGAGGATAATCCTATTTTTGAAATGCATGATATAGTTAGCAATAAAATAATGGAGCTAAATGGTGATAATAATAAAATATATTTAGAAAATATTATTAATAAATTACCTAAATTTAAAGGTCCTTATTCAGGATATTTGTGGACAAGCAGCAACACTATACCAGAAAATTTAGAAATTCTTCTAAGCAACTCTGAAAAATATAATATTAACTTATACACAATACTTACCTTAAGAGTTGAGTTGTTTGCTCTATATGTGAACAGTTATAACAGCAAAATGCAACAAATAGTTGATTTATTTAATCAAGAAGATAAAAACAAGGCATTTAAATTATGGCAAATGTCTGAATCTCAAAAGTGTTATTATGTTAGATATTTAACGATAATAGGGAGATATTATCATATAATGCTCAATCCTGAAAAAGCTATTGTTTATTTTACTAAATCATTAAAGATTTTGGATAAACTTGATAATAATGAAACTACTTGTGCCTTGAAATTTAATATTTTGACTAATATTGCTCTATCTTATGTGATTTTAGGTGAAATTAAATTAGCTGAAGAATTTCTTAACAATGCAGAAAAGCTAGTAAAACAAGGAGTAATACAAGAAATTGATACATTTATGATATATACTTTAAAAAGTTCATTATGTGAGGTGCAAGGCAAATATCAAGAAAGTTTAGAGTGGGAAGATAAAGTTATTAAGCTACGTATAAACAATGGAGTGCATATTAATGACCTAGCCTTTTTGGGATCCTATATATTTAGAGCAAGCGTATTGAATTCTCTTGGTAGATATCAAGAAGCCCATATTCAAGATCAGCAGATATATGATATGCTTAAGACAAAGCATAAGGATCATGAAATATTTGCAGATCTTTACGTAGAAATGGCAAGAAGTGAATTAGGTTTAGGTAAAGTAGATAAAGCTTCTGAATACATTAATAAAGCTATTTCAATATTTTTAGCACATGAAAATATAAATACTAAGGCAATAAATTATTCTAAAAATCCAAGCTTAGCAGCTGGTTATATAGTACAAGGTGATATTTTGTTTGCTCAAGATAGCCTTGAACAAGCCATAGAATCTTATAAAAAAGCGTTTGTTATATATCATTATTTATATGGGGATAGAAGTAAAAATATTGCTCAAGTAAGTAAATTATATAATAAAGGAGCAAAAGCCGCCTGTAAAAGCAAAGACTTATACAATTATAAATTTTTTGGTAAGCCCCAAATAAAGGAATTTGGCATACACCACCCTAACACAGTAGATATGTTTGAATATTGTAAACAATATAACATGGATTTGTGGATCAAGAATCATTAAGCATTAGTTGTGTTAACCAACAGTAATTAAACTCTTACCAAGAGGGTATCCTAGGTTATTAAACCGATGTCTTACATCGATATTTGAGGTTACTTAGAAAATCTTGCTACCCTTATAGTTATTATGTCTGAATTTAATTCAATATTAGTCATATATTCTGGCGTGAAATCGCTAGCAAATTCACTTAAGGTTTGCTCGAGAATGAATATACTATGTTGCTCAACTATTTGCATAAAATCTAGTTTGCCTATGATTTCTAGGAAGATTCTATCATTCATGGCAAAATTGGCATCTTTTCTCGCTTGTTGAATAAAACGTACTAAATCTCTTGCAATACCTTCTTCGTATAGTTCTTTTGTTATTTCTAAATCCAGTAATATTAGTCCATGATTATTAGCTAAAGACTTTGTACCTTTAACATTTTTAGGTTCTAAAATTAGAGAGAACTCATCTTGATTTAATGTTTCTCCCGCTATTACTAGATGCTCATTCATCAGTTGCCACTGATGCTTTTTAGAAGCTATTATGATATCTTTGACTTTATGAGGTAGACGTTTCCCTAAATTAGGAAAGTTAATCGATAATTTGTAATCAGCATGATTTTCTACATCATCTTTATAAATTACTCTTTTAACATTAATCTCATCTTTAATTAATTCCTCAAATTTTACTAGTAATTCATTATTTTTACTAATGATCGTTAAACTGCTCAGTGGTTGTCGAACCCGGATATTTTCGTTACTTCTAATGAATAAAGCATTACTACAAATATCTAATACTTGATCCATGATGCTGACCAAATCATAGTCAACTTTTATCATATCAAGTTCAGGAAAATCCGCTAAATGAACACTGCCTCCTTGCTTTTCTAGCCTTGTAAGTCCTAAATAAATTTCCTCAGAAATTAATGGTAGTAAACTGGATTGAGCAATAGACATTATTTCAAGACAACTATACAAGGTATTATAAGCATCTTTTTTATCTTGATCTTTTTCACTTTTCCAAAAACGATTTCTACTTCTTCTAATATACCAATTATTTAATACTTCAAAAAAATTGCCAACATTATTATAAGCTATTTGAGTATCAAAATTATCTAGCCCATACTGGATTTTTTCTACTGATATTTTTAGTTTTGATAAGATATAACGATCTAGCACATTTTGAGAATTAAAGTGGTTTTCTGCTTTTATCTGATCGCTATTAGCATACAGAGTAAAGAAATGGTAAGCATTCCAAATGGGTTTGATAAATAAACGTAAGCTCTCATAAACCATTTTACCGTCTTTATCGATCAGCAGTTCCTGACCTTTGACTACATTGGAAGAGAGCATGGTAACTCTTAGAGCATCAGAACCATATTTATCAAATAATTCTAGCGGATCAGCATAATTATTAAGACGCTTTGATAATTTTTGCCCGGTGCTGTCTAATATAACCCCATGACAAATACAATTTAGAAAAGGTGGTTGGTCGAAAAGGGCTGTTGACAGTACCATTAAAGTATAGAACCAACCGCGTGTTTGTGCTGAATATTCCACTATAAAATCGGCAGGAAAATGCTTTTCAAACCAATCTTTATTTTCAAATGGATAATGTACTTGCCCATAAGGCATAGAGCCGCTTTCAAACCAGCAATCAAAGACATCTTCTACTCTAACCATCATTGATTTACCGGTTGGATCATCCGGATTTTTTCTAGTTAGTTGATCAATAAAAGGTCTATGTAAATCGGTAACTGTAACCCCAAAATCTTTTTCTAACTCCTCTATTGATCCATACACATCAATCCTAGGATAAGTCGGATCATCTGATTTCCATACAGGTAGTGGTGTACCCCAAAATCTATTGCGGCTAATTGACCAATCCTTAGCATTTTCGAGCCATTTGCCAAATAAATTATCCTTGACATGCAAGGGTATCCAGTTAATTTGTTGATTTAATTCAACCATTCTGTCTTTAAATTCGGTAACTTTTACATACCAAGAAGGAACGGCTTTGTATATAAGAGGGGTGTCAGTACGCCAACAATGGGGATAACTATGAATATATTGCTCGGTTTTAAGCCAATTACCCTGATTTTTTAGCTTAATGATAATTTGATCATTAGCATCAAATACTTGTAAACCGACAAAATCATAAATTTCTTTAGTAAATTTCCCAGCATTATCTACAGGACAAACAAGTTCTATTCCTTGAGATTGACAAAGAATCTGATCCTCCTCACCAAAACCAGGAGCCATATGTACGATACCGGTGCCGTCTCCTTCAACTACAAAATCTCCGGAAAGTACTTTAAAGCTACTTGGATGATTGGCAAAATAATCGAATAATGGCTTGTAAGTAAGATTTAATAGGTACTTACCTTCAATTATATCATAATTTTGTTCATCACTAAGCCCTAATTCTTTCTGATATTTAGCCAAAGCAAATTTAGCTAAAATATAACAAACAGGGCCATTTGGTACTAGAACATATTCGATATTTGGTCCAACGGCTAATGCTAAATTAGCCGGCAAAGTCCATGGCGTCGTAGTCCATGCCAGCATTCTGTACTCGTTATATTGTACAGAATTTGGTAATTTCCCCTCAAGTACAAAACTTACCGTAACTGCCTTATCAGTTCGTTCTCTATATGAATTATCTAGCCTTGTTTCAAAATTAGACAAAGGTGTCTCACATGCCCAAGAATAAGGCATTACTCTCATTGATTCATATAGCAGTCCTTTGTTATATAATTCTTTAAAAGCCCACAGCACAGATTCCATAAAAGCTTTATCCATGGTTTTATAGGAATTGGTAAAATCCACCCATCGTGCTTGTCGATTAACATATTCCTGCCACTGATTAGCATATTTCATGACCGATGATCTACAATGCTCGTTAAATTTATCAATACCAAAATTGATAATAGCCGTTCTACCAGAAATACTTAATTCCTTCTCTGCTTGCATTTCGGCAGGGAGTCCATGACAATCCCAACCAAAGCGTCGCTCGACTCTTTTTCCTTTACTAGTTTGATAGCGTGCATAAACATCTTTGATAAAACCAGTTAGCAGATGGCCATAATGCGGTAGGCCATTAGCAAAGGGCGGTCCATCATAGAATACAAACTCATTATTTATGGATGGTCTAGCATCTATCGTTTTTTGGAAAATATTGTTCTTCTGCCAATAAGCTAAAATCTTTTTCTCAATCGTTGGAAAATCGACATTAGATTGGATATCTTGGTAGTATTTATTAGTCATGTTGTAATCTTGATTATTATGAAAATAGTCGAATAATTGGTATATCGACAGGATTTGGTAGCTTTACAATATTCTTAAATTTAGAGGTTATAGTTATAATATTGGATAAGGATTTAGTAATATATTTATCGGTATCTATATTATTCTCTGACTCATCTTGAATGTAATAGAGTATCGAACTTATATAAACGCTGAGTAATAAACTTCTCTTAGTATAATAATTATAATCTATAGACTTATCACCTGCATAACGCCAAATTAAATCACAGGTACGAAAGCCTATTTTTGTAGCAAATAGAGTGTTTGATGGTGTGGTAAAATAAGTACGATTCTTCAAATGTACAAGTTTAGGTGTACAATTTTTTATTCTAATTTTTAAAGCTAAATCAATTTTATCCTTTATTTTAGCTGGGGTTTCTTGTTGAGATAATAACTCAAGCATTTTTTGATCTTGCCAGCTTTCAAAAAAATCAACTATTTCCCTTAGACCATTTGGAAAAATTATATGACAATACCCCTTAACAAAACCACATTCCTTTTCCGCATCTAGCAATAATTTATTATTCCACTCATCAAAGATTAGTAGTCTTGCTAGAACTTGTACAAATTGTACTTTCAAACTATGATATTTTTCGTAAATAGTCATTAAATGCATCTTTTAATCTTGACATATAAGCTTAGTATATAGATAATGTTACTATCATTCAATAGTCTAATTTATGTTAAAAAGGGGGTAATTAAAAGTGATACTAGTAAACGTTCATGCTGGGAATGGTGAGCAAGCAATTAAAAATTTGAAAAGAAAAATGCAAAGAGAGCTTGTGTTCCGTTCAATGAAAATGTCGCGTTTCTATGAGCCTCCTTCAGTAAAACGTGTTCGTAAAGATCAAGAAACAGAAAGAAGAAAAAGAAAAGTTGCACGTAAACAACTAATGGAAGGTTGATGTCGTTGTAAACGGCATTGCCGCGTGGATCAGTGGTGTGTCATTGCCGCGTAGGTAGCACTGCTGTCCGGTTTAAGTCGGTTGTCATCTAAAACTAGAGCATACTTCACCTGAATTTATTTCAGGATTTAGAAAATCAAGTAGTTAGCGTAAATTATCGTAAGTAACCTCAAGTATCGATGTAACAAGTTAATACTAGGTTCAGTATCATCGCCATTAGGGATGATGTCACCCCTGCCGCCATTGTGTCATCCCAGCAAAAGCTGGGATATAATAATGTTTAATAGTCTTTTAGGCTATTTTTTTAGATTCCCGCCGTTGCTAAGAATGACAGCTCTGGGTAGTAACTACAACTGTAGTATTAGCGTAGTTAATAATGGGAAATGGTATTACTTTAGCAAGAATTCTTATAAATCCACGAAATTAACATAGAAGATTTCCAATAATCTATAGATTTTACTTCTAAAAGTTGTTTTTAACAACTTTTGAAGTTATAGTTATACTTAAATAATTTTATAAGATTAATTTTACCTCAATTCGATGTAAGAGATCGGTTTAATAGCCTAGGGTGTTATCTCTGCTCGCCATTATGTCATCCCTGCGAAGGCAGGGATCTAAAACTATATAACATACCTTCTATGCTATTTTTTTAGACCCCTGCCTATGCAGGGGTGACATCCGAAGGGGTGGGAATGACATAATGGCGGCAGGGGTGACATCACCCCTAATGGCGATGATTACTTGAGCCTACTATTAATTTATTACATCGATATTTGAGGTTAATTTAGATAATTTTAACTATGGGTAAATAAAATGTCATTACAAGAATCAGAAGAAACTTTATCCGCAATAACACAACTTCAAAAAAAGATGAAAACTGGACAGGGTATATTTGAAAAAGCTAATGAAGACCTCAAAGTGCTACAAAGAGATATCCGAGACAAGCAAATAGCATTAGATACTCTAAGAAAGAGTTTGCAGGGACAAGATAATGATGCATTAGAATTGTTGGAAAAACTTTGGAAACAGCAGAAAAAAATAAAAGGATACCTAGCTGCTCAATCATCAGACGAAATAATACAAGCCATCCAAGAACAAAATGAATTTATAGATTCAGAGTTAGAACTGATCACGCAGCAATCTGAAAAAATTGTATCAAATCTTAAACTATGCCAAGAGTTTGAGCAGTTTTTACATGAAGATAGAAAAGATATTTCTTATAGGAGCATTGAACACAAAGAGGAATTTGCTAAATTCCTTGAAGGAAATGCCTTACTTAAAGAAGATGACAAACAAGGATTACTTGAGAAAAATTCGCAGCATATGGTCGAGCTTAATGCCAGTATGAAGAATTTAGAAGAAAGGGAGAACTCTTTAATCGAGCAAAAAAAGAAGTTACAAAATAAAGATTTAGCTGATAATCTAGCAGTTTATGTTCAGCCAAAACTACAAGAATTGTTTAAGGAATGGCAAGCGGAGATAGAAAAAGAAATAGACGTTATATTAGCAGACAGTCCTATAATAGTGGAGCAATATGAAAATGTAAAACTACAAGAAGAAGAAATAAGGAAAATCCAAGATCAAATAGAGCAAAAAACTCAAATCATTGAGCAAAACAAGCAGCAAGAAGGGCAGTGGTTTGAAGAATTAAAACAATTGGAAGAAAAATCTTACCCCCCTCTATCCAGTGCAAAACAACAACAAGAAGATCCAGTCAGTCATTATCCTATATTACAAGAAAGAGCTAATGATGCTGAGGTGTCAGTGAAACATCAAATTGAGCTTGGTAAGTTGAATACTAAGCTTGATATTGCAGAGGAAGAAGCAGATTATAAAACCTACCAATTAGAGCAATTAAAGTCATTGATAGATACGGAAAAATTATCTGTAAATCAAGAAAGGAAAAAACATCTAGCAGTAATAAGTGAACTCCAAGAACGGATTGGAGAACTGGAAAGAGAAAAAAAAGAGCAGCAAATAGGGCAGCAGCAATTTATTACACCGCAGGATCTTAGTTTATCGGATGAACTAGAAAAAGTACTTAAAACAGATGAATTTGTAATAAAGTCAGAAGCTCGGATAAGTGAGTTAACCCAAGAGAATAATGATTTAAAAACTAAGTTAACCAAAGTTCAGGGTGAGTTAGAAGGTAAGATAGAGCTTCTTGGTAAAGAAAAAGAGTCAGCAACTTTCAACTTGCAGGCATTACAATTAGTTCATGAAGCAATGCTTAAAGGGCAATCAGAGGCAGCTGCAGCAGAATTGCGAACAATAAACGAGGAATTATTACAACTAAAATCAGAGCAGCAAGAAAGACAGACAGAGTTAGATAGAACAAAAGAAAAATTAACTGGTACTAGTGAGAAATTGCTTGAAGCTGAAGAATTGCATGGAAAAGGAAGTGAGCAGGCTAAAAAATTACAAGATCAGGTAGAGGAATTAACCAAGGTTCAGTATCAACTAACGACTGAGTTAAAAGCAACAAAAGAGGAGAAGGAAAGTCAGATAAAGGCTCTTACTGAAGCAAAAGAAGCCGCTAATTTGGATTTACAGGCAGTAGAAGAAAAATATGCAGTAATGCTTAAAGGACAATCAGAGGCAGCTGCAGCAGAATTGCGAACAATAAACGAGGAATTATTACAACTAAAATCAGAGCAGCAAGAAAGACAGACAGAGTTAGATAGAACAAAAGAAAAATTAACTGGTACTAGTGAGAAATTGCTTGAAGCTGAAGAATTGCATGGAAAAGGAAGTGAGCAGGCTAAAAAATTACAAGATCAGGTAGAGGAATTAACCAAGGTTCAGTATCAACTAACGACTGAGTTAAAAGCAACAAAAGAGGAGAAGGAAAGTCAGATAAAGGCTCTTACTGAAGCAAAAGAAGCCGCCAATTTGGATTTACAGGCAGTAGAAGAAAAATATGCAGTAATGCTTAAAGGACAATCAGAGGCAGCTGCAGCAGAATTGCGAACAATAAACGAGGAATTATTACAACTAAAATCAGAGCAGCAAGAAAGACAAACAGAGTTAGATAGAACAAAAGAAAAATTAACTGGTACTAGTGAGAAATTGCTTGAAGCTGAAGAATTGCATGGAAAAGGAAGTGAGCAGGCTAAAAAATTACAAGATCAGGTAGAGGAATTAACCAAGGTTCAGTATCAACTAACGACTGAGTTAAAAGCAACAAAAGAGGAGAAGGAAAGTCAGATAAAGGCTCTTACTGAAGCAAAAGAAGCCGCTAATTTGGATTTACAGGCAGTAGAAGAAAAATATGCAGTAATGCTTAAAGGACAATCAGAGGCAGCTGCAGCAGAATTGCGAACAATAAACGAGGAATTATTACAACTAAAATCAGAGCGGCAAGAAAGACAGACAGAGTTAGATAGAACAAAAGAAAAATTAACTGGTACTAGTGAGAAATTGCTTGAAGCTGAAGAATTGCATGGAAAAGGAAGTGAGCAGGCTAAAAAATTACAAGATCAGGTAGAGGAATTAACCAAGGTTCAGCATCAACTAACGACTGAGTTAAAAGCAACAAAAGAGGAGAAGGAAAGTCAGATAAAGGCTCTTACTGAAGCAAAAGAAGCCGCCAATTTGGATTTACAGGCAGTAGAAGAAAAATATGCAGTAATGCTTAAAGGACAATCAGAGGCAGCTGCAGCAGAATTGCAAACAATAAACGAGAAATTATCACAACTAAAATTAGAACAGCAAGAAAGTCGGAGTGAGCTAGAAAAGAAGCAACAAGAATTAATAATCGTTCAAGAAAGCCTAAAGGCAGCTGAGCAAGAATATGGTGTAGAAAGTAAGCAAGCTAAAGAATTACAAGCTCAGCTAGGTGGATTAACCAATGAGAATAATAGTTTAAAAACTCAGTTAGAAGAAATAGAAAATGCAAAAGAACAGTTAGAGATACTTAGTGGGAAGAAAGATTTAGAGTATAATTATTTAGAGGCAGAATACGAAAAACAACAGGCAGAGCTAAAGAAAATTCAACAAGAATTAACCGAAGTCCAAGAAGAACTAACGTTGGAAAAAGCTATTTCTGATGAGCAAAATAAAAACTTTAAAACTCAGCTAAATAAAGTAACCGATGAGAATGAGGGTTTAAAATCTCAGTTAGAAAAAATAAAAGAAGATACAAAAAATCAGCTAGAAACACTTAGTGCAAGAAAAGATTTAGAGTATAATGCCTTAGAAGAAAAACAAAAAGGGGATATAGATGAACTTTGGGGGAGGTTGGAGGTTGCTCAGGAACATGCCCAAAGAATCCAAAAAGATGAACAGGCTAGGGTAACAGAGCTTAAAGATAAGGATGTTAGGATAGCGGAACTTGAAGCTAAAAATGCTGCACTTCTAGAGCAGTTGAAAAAATTACAAATTAAGCCGGAAGTACAAGGAGCTGGGATTCAAACGGATGAGATAGCTGGTAAAGAGAAGACGTCAGTAAGTACGGAAACAGAGAATATTACTAAAGAGTTTAGAGCAGTTGATAGCCAAACAGATAACATGCATGAAAAGCTAGAGCAATCAGTAGGTACAGAGTATAGGTCTAGTATGGATAGTGGCGTGTCAACCGAGGAAGTTGCAACTAATGCGACAAAGGTAATTGTTCAGGAGCAAACAGTACCTACTTCAATTGAAGAGCAAACTGTAGATAAAGTGTTGGTTCAGAATAAAACTAAGGGTAATGTTTATGACGATGATAAAATATTGCAAGCTTTTAAGGAATTGTCAAGAGAGCAAGTCCAGCCAATTATTAATAAATTTTCTTTGGAATCTACAAGCAGTTTTGCTCAATTTGCCCAAGAAAATGTTGGAGAATTATCCGAAGCATTTCGGGACTCAAAAGTACTACGAGAGATAGAAAATATTGAACAAAGAGGCTATACAGATATTCATAAAAAATTTGCAGCTGAGTATAAAGATATTGAATGGCAAGAAAAAGCATCAGGTAAAAGCTTTAGCTTGCAGCAAAACGGTCAGGATGTTGTGACAATAAATGAAACAACATTGAATCATAATGACA
Source organism: Candidatus Tisiphia endosymbiont of Micropterix aruncella (assembly GCF_965178575.1). Taxonomy (NCBI): domain Bacteria; kingdom Pseudomonadati; phylum Pseudomonadota; class Alphaproteobacteria; order Rickettsiales; family Rickettsiaceae; genus Candidatus Tisiphia; species Candidatus Tisiphia endosymbiont of Micropterix aruncella. The sequence goes on along the minus strand of NZ_OZ238268.1, from coordinate 1,598,580 downwards.
AAAATGCTAAATATAAAACTAGTAAGGGAGAAGAAATTAAAAATGCTCGTATGGTAAATATACCGTTATCTATAGATATGAAAGGGGCGTGCCATATGTCTTTTGCAGTACAAGATACAAATGGACGTAATATTAGTAAAGAAGATGCTGTATATTTGACTGCTCACTATAAGAATGGCAAGTTAGTGCATCTGACCAAACCTACAGAAATATTTTCTTGTTCTGATGACAATAAGTCACCTTTATATTTGAAACGTAAGGGTAAAACTTATACTTTACCAGTAGATAAAAACACTCTTGAGCAACTTGAGCAAGAAGTCCTTAAAAACAAAGGAGAATATGTAGGAATAGTTAAAAATGCCCAGGGTAATATTAGGGTAAAGTCAGCTGCTGTTCACGGGTTGCAACCTGATTGTGTAACAGCTGATCCTCTTTTTAAGGATGCGTCTCAGCTATTACACGATGCTAATGCCACCCCTGCTCTAGATGGTTCTCTAGATATGAAAGGACTTGCTCATAAAAAACCTAACCGAAATGCAGGTAGTGTCGGAAAGTTTTAACGAGAGTTGCTAATTATGTAATAATTAGCAACTTGTATTAAAATTTCACTGATCCATTAACATAGAAAGAGTGGGTAGTAAAATTTTTCTTTAAACTATAATCATAACCAGCACCTAATTCAAGTGCTGATACAGATTGCATGTTTATACAACCTCCTAAAGTATACATAACATTCTTTGGAGAAGGTCTTAGAGATTTTGTGATAGCTACTGTTTGAGTATGGTGTTCTATGCTAGTAAAATTAATAATGTCGGTTGAATTATTTAGTAGAATAGTATGATCTAGTTTGAAGTGTACCTTAGGAATAATTGAAATATTTTTTACCAAAATGCGTTTACTGAAATCAATTCTAGTTTCAAGTGATACTCTTTTTCCTTTTCTAGTTGGTACATTAATATTAAAATCTTTCCTATATTCTGTAAAATTTTTGATTAGAAAACGATCAAATATTATTCCTACCATTGGTTTGAACAAAAATTTATCTAAATCAACTTTATAGTGAGTTTCAAGCTTCGCACGTCCTACATAACCCTTAGTCTTGCTGTTAATTGATATAGTATCTCTTTTCCCTAGATTTTTAATAAAGGCTTTACCATATTTAAGATAAGAACTCAGATACATATTTGGTGATAAGGTATATTTGCTGTAAATTGCAGCTACGTGTAAAATAGTATTTTGCTTATCATTAAAGATGCTTTGAAATTCAGTGTATGAATTTGCATTAGCATATGCGATTCCTATAATAAGTTCATCAAGAGGCTGTGCATCAAAACCTAGAACGAAGCCTTGCTGATTATTTTTAAAGGGTAAAGTATTTCCTTTTTGTTTGCTAGTAGAGTTCATAACTTGAATCCACCCTCCTTTTTTAATATAATAATCATTATCCCCTGCCGCTGCCATATTTACCGTAGAATTATGTTTTAATAGATTATTTCTAGTACTTAAAGCATTTGAAATTAAATCCAAGTAATCAAATTCTATATATGTAGTATATTTTGCTATATTTTGTTCGATATCGAAATTAATAGGCGGGATATAAGGTTTTTTTTCAACTAATATTATAGTTTCTGCAGGAGGTTGAGGTGCAGCTACGAGAGTTTGCTTATTATCTACAATCTGTTCATCCTTCTGAGATTGATCATTATCTGCATGATGTTTATCCTTTTGAGGTTGATCTTCCTGAGGTTGATCATTAGCTGCAAGAGGTTGAACTGCAGGAGGATCATTTTTTACATGGACTACATCTGCAGGAGGTTGATCATTAGCTACTATTGGCACAGCCTCTTCTTTAAACAATTCTTCTAACCCAAGATTATCTTCATCAAATATATCATGTTCAGGCTTCTGAGGTTGACCATTAGCTGCAAGATGTTCATCCTCAGGAGGTTGAACTGCAGGAAGATCATTTTCTACTACATGGACTACATCTGCAGGAGGTTGAGGTGCAGGTGCAGCTGCAAGAGGTTGATGATCAGCTACAGGATGCTGCTCATTAGCTACAGGAGGTTGAACTGCAGGAGGATCATTTTTTACTACATGGACTACATCTGCAGGAGGTTGAGGTGCAGGTGCAGCTGCAAGAGGTTGATGATCAGCTACAGGATGCTGCTCATTAGCTACAGGAGGTTGAACTGCAGGAGGATCATTTTTTACTACATGGACTACATCTGCAGGAGGTTGAGGTGCAGGTGCAGCTGCAAGAGGTTGATCATTATCTACAATATGTTCAACTGCATGATATTTAGCCTCAGGAGGCTGCTCATTAGCTACTATTGGCACAGCCTCTTCTTTAAACAATTCTTCTAACCCAAGATTATCTTCAAATATATCATGTACAGCTATACTCCTTTTCTGCCTTTTAGTTTTGTAAAGTTTCGGTGGATTCTCATATTCATGTAGCTCTACGTTGTTTTCGCTTACTCCTTGTTTATTGTCTACATTGTATATTACAACTTGGTCAACTATTGCGTGCATTGTTGAAGATTGTTCTTGAGTTATTGGTGGAGGTTTATCCTCATAGAATGTCGGTTCTAGAAGAGGTGGAGGGTTAGTTAATTTAGCTACTGAGGGCATAGTTTCTATAGGAGCTATAGTTTCTGCAGGATATTGAAGTTTAGTTACTGGAGGTGTAGTTTTTGCAAGAGACTGAGATTCAGTTACTATTGGCATAGCCTCTTGAGTTATTGGTAGAAACGTTACTACTGCTATTTCATTACTGTTTTGAGAGGGTGCAACATCTTGATCAGATGTTGCATTTGGAGTTCTATCTATTTCTAGAGGCTGAGATTGCAATATAGGAGGAGCTGAAGAAGATCTTCTATACAATCTTGGTGGTTTAGATTCCTCGTCATCTAGTTTACTATCTAGGGATTTATCACTAGAATCAAGATTTAAGGCATCTGATGATCTTCTTGAATAATATAGTGGATCGAGTGGTGCTAATGAAGATGACCGTGAAAACCTTTTTAAGGGAAAATCTATGGGTGATTCATCTTCAGAGTCGCTCCACTCTTCCTTTTCAGATTCTGATGTGCTGTGATGAGAAAAAAAACCTTCGTCTAGTGATTGGGGTCGGGGGAGTTCGAGGCTAAACGTACGAGTAATAGTTTTCTTATCTTGATAATATTTAGGTTGTTCTGTTTCGACGCTATGTCTGCGAGTAATAATCTCCTTACGTTGATTATTACCGTCATTTTCTGTTGAAAACTCTTGAAATTCATCGTGTAAACTTTTAGTGTTTACTTGTGGTATAGCTTTATCGGTTAGCGTTTCATTATTAGGGGTATCTAATATTAGAGGCGTAACAACAGAAGCCTCTATTTGGTATGGTAATATCTCTGTTTGCATACTTAAGCTTGGAGGCGGAGGTTGGTCATCAAGAGATATATAAGGTGATTTTACTGACACCAAATTATTAGAAGTTTGAGGTTGTGCTTTGATAATAGAAATAATGTGTGCTGCCACATCCCTAAACTGTAGTTTCTTCTTTGGTAAAGTAGGTAATAAATTATCAGCCTCTTTACAATCTAGCTTAGATTCACAGTATTTTTTTGTTTTGTTTAACTTGCGGATTTTTTCTTTTTTTATATTGATAGCACTTGATAGTTGGTCGTAATTATCTTTTTCTTGCTTGAGTATTGACTCTTGCTGTTCTGTCTCACTTATCTTCTGTGCCAAATCTTCTAAATTTTTATTTACTTCATTAAGCTGATTAGTATAGAGAGTTTCTTTTGCGTTATCATCGTACCCTAGCTCTTGTGGAGATAGGTCTATTTTTTTTAGAATTTTAACTATACTTAAATGATCTGAAAAATTGCCTTCGTAAATACTTTCGGGACCTGCGTTTACTACGTTGTATTCGCTCCCTCCTTGTTTGTTGTTCTCATTCTTCAAATTATTCAAGGATACAGCATCTTGATGTGGGGTTTCCTCTAATTCTTTTTTTATTTCTGATAAAGATTTTTCCTTGTCCACCAAAGCCTTTAGTTTAGCTTCTGATTGAGCTTTATAATATTCTGCCTTTTCCTCAGAAGCCTTTCGTTCAGCCTCTGATTGAGCTTGATAATATTCTTTCTTTCCCTCAAAAGCCTTTCGTTTAGCTTCTGATTGAGCTTTGTCATATTCTTCAGAATTGCTCTTTATTAGTTGCTCTATTGCGGTTAAACCTTTCTTCTTTATACCTTGTAGCGTTTTGTTATCTGATATTTTTTCTTCGATCATTTCTTTCTTTAAACTATACTTTCTGTGTGAATTAAGTAATGTTAAATAATCTGCTTTTAGTAACTTAAGTACTCTTGGATAATAATTGTTTTGTAAACCAAATACTTTTTTCAACTCATTGTCATAATCCTCAAATCTGTCTATTATTTGTGCATTACGTGTTTGTTCTAGTATTGTCAACTCACCACGAGCTTCATCAATAAGTTGCAGAGTTGCCTCTATTTCATTTTCAAAGTATTCTCTATTAGTAGTTGGGTCTAGATGAGGTAGATTTATACTCAAATGATTTGAAGAATTGGTTTCGTAAAACTGCGGGGTATTCGCGTACTGACGTACTTCATGTACGCTTCGTTCGCTCACCCCTTGTTTTACGTTCCAATTCTCCAAATCATTTGAGTATATTTGCTCATTTCTTAGTCCTGCTGCCAAAACATTAGATGTACCAAACCCTTGTAATAAAAAAAAAAGAAAAATTATGCACCTTGTTACTAAATATCTATTAGATCTATTAATAAGAAAGTTATTTTGTAGCTTGTTAAATAAAACCATTTTATTACCTATTAGTTAATTTATTTATTAAAGATTAATTAATGTTAATGCGATTGTCATAGAGAGGGAAAGTAAAAAGTGTATTTATAATTTTATTTTTAAAGGAGAATTTATTAATATGTGATAAAAATCACGATTACAGATTAAGTATATTGTTATAAAGCATGACTTTAAATATGAGAGAACTACCAAGAAAAAAGTAAAGTAAGGCAAGAATATTAAGTGAAAATGTGATTTATCGACTTCGAATTATGGATCTTTAATTTTAATTCATCAAGGTTGAACGTTATGTTGACAATTGCCCCTCCCTCGTGCTTGTTTGCTAACTCTAGTGTTGCACAATGATCTTGTGCTATTTTTTTGATAATGGCTAGCCCTAAACCAGTTCCTTTAGATCTAGTTGTTATATAGGCTTCTGTAGCCCTATCAATTAAATTTGCTTGGAATCCTATTCCATTGTCATTTACTGTAATAGTAATCTGATGGTTAGACTTGGTTATAGAAACAGCAATAACACCTTGTTGAAATCTAGTAAGTCCTATAGATTCTTCGGCATTTTTTAACAAATTAACCATAATCTGATTAATTTGAGTTGTATCACAGATGAAATCTATGTGCTGATCAGTTGTGATGAACTTATATAATATTTTATCATTAATTAATTTTCGTGATTCAACCATATTCTTTATAAGAATTACTAGATCACAATCCATAAATATTGGGGCTGGTAATCTTGCAAAATTAACAAATTCAGAGACAATTTTCTTAATGTCGTCAGTATGACGTATAATCATCTGTATGTATTTGTTGAACTCTGCCTTATCTTCAACTTGATTACTAAATTTCCTAAGCAATCTTTCGGAGGCAAGATGAATAGGTGTCAAAGGATTCTTAATTTCGTGAGCTACTTTCCTTGCTACGTCAGACCAAGCAAGTGCACGCTGAGCTATAACTAGATCTCTTTGTTGATGATCAATTTGTTTAATCATCCTATTAAAAGCTGAGGATAAAACGCTTATTTCATCTTTATTAACAAGGTCTTCTGGCACTTGAATAGTTAAGTCACCATTTTTAACCTTTTCAGTAGCAATCACTAATTTCCGAATAGGCTTTACTATCTTTGTAGCAAAAATCATCCCCCAGCTTATTGCAGCTAATAGCAGTAATAAAGCAATAAAAATAAATACTATAGAAAATTTGATCTGCATACTAGATATATGTTTTTTAAGACGATAATATTCTTCAGCTGCACCGTTAGTTTTATCAATATGATCAATAATTTTGGCATCAATCAATCTACCTACCAACAAATATATATCATTATGATCTTTAAGTTTTGTAAGCATTCGAATCTTTTTAGGATCAGATTTTATTTCAACAATTTCTCCTACCTCAGCTCTTTTCATTAAATGAGCTGGAATAGTAGCAAATGAAATTGCGAAACTTAAGAATGTATTAGCAATAACAGTATTAGTAGGTCTATGAAAAACTATAGCTTCATCAAGAGAACGCATCTCAACTTCAGTATTTAATGCTTCATTAAATGAAAGGGGATTATGTATTAAATTATAATACATCTCAGTTAAATCATCAGCGACAGATAATGCTGTTTCTCGTAACTGCAGTTTATGTTCGTCTATATAAGATTCTGCTACTATTATCGACTGATCAAGCACAGCAGAAATCTTTTTATCGAACCAAGATTGAATACCAAAGTTAAAGAAATATGCTGAAAACACTGAAACAATAATAGTTGGGATTGTAGCAATCAAACTAAAGGTAATAATGATACGATTTTGTAATTTCGAAGACGTCTCCCTCTCACCTTTATCAATAAAATCTCGTAAAAATTTACGAGCTAATAAAATGCCTAAAAATAAGAATACAGCAAGATCTACTAATATAAGCCCTATAACTCTACTTGGGTCTGGACCAAGAGATTTCGACTCAATTGAAATCACATAATAAGTTGAGCAAGCCAATATAATGGCTACAATTATTAGAACAAATATTAATTTACCGCTATTACAATATTTTTTAAGATCTCGATAAAAGTAATTCAACATTTTTATTATTCAAAATCATTTGAGTATATTTGAAGTTCTACCACCTACCTAGTACTACAGTTGTAGTTACCCACAATATCTAGATTATAGCATTTTTAATAGATCCTGAAATAAATTCAGGATGACGTCCCACGAGTCCAAAGATGTGGGTAATAGGAAGGTGTTGAAGCAGGGGTGACATCGTTTTTACTACTGATAATCTAGTGATACTACAACTGTAGTAGTAGTTAGAATTAATTTTTAAGCTATTATTTAGAGCTAGTTTAAACCTAAGCAAATTCAAGTAACACCTGCCCACTAACCACCTGATCTTTCTCATTAACTAGGATTTTAGCAATTTTCCCATTACGCTCAGCAACAAGTATATTTTCCATTTTCATGGCAGTTAAAACCATAATCTCTTGACCAATAACTACCTTACTGCCTTCTTGAACCTTAATTGCAATAATTTGTCCCGCAAGCGGGGCGTGCAGTTCTGTTTGCTCTTCTTGGATATTTTTTGTAATCATCAACGCTTCTAGTTCAGACATCCGTGGGGAACGGACATAAGCTTTAACAGTAATACCTGAATGTGATAACATATAACCTGTTAAGATATTGTCAAGTTTTATATTGGCTTTTCTACCATTTACAATACAGGAAAAGAGTCTACTGCCTAAGTTCCAGTTACTACGTATATAAATTCTATCATTTTCTTGTCTTATATTATAACCATAATCTACTGATTTAATTAAAACTGGAAATAGTTTATCATCAATTGATACAACCCATCTAGTGCCGATTTTATGAGTTTGATCGACTATTTGACCAGAAATTAACGAAGCACGTTTTTGTTCGGCAATATAAATAAAAATGGCTGTAGCGAGGAATATTTTAGTGATTTCAGAAGTTAAGCTTGCTCCAGAAAAACCATCTGGATATTCTTCTTCTATAAATGCAGTATTTATATCACCTGCTATAAAACGAGGATGTGATATTACTGCTTCTAAGAAACTAATATTATGAGAAATACCTTGTATTATGTAAGCACTTAAAGCAGAACGCATAACCTCAATAGCTTGTTCTCTAGTCTCTCCGTAAGTACAAAGTTTTGCAATCATTGAATCATAAAACATACTGACTTCTCCACCAAGTCCAAGACCTGTATCCACACGTATGTTAGCATTTTTTGGTGGTTCTGCATATTCAGTAATTCTACCGCTAGACGACAGAAATCCACGCGTTGGATTTTCTGCACAAATTCTAGATTCAAACGCATGCCCCTTTAATTTTATATCTTCTTGAGAAAATGATAATTTTTCACCAGCAGCAATTTTTATCATTTCTTCTACTATGTCAATACCAGTGATCAGTTCAGTTACTGGATGCTCAACTTGTAGCCTAGTATTCATCTCAAGGAAATAAAAATTCTTATCTAAATCAACTATAAATTCAACTGTACCGGCTGAGTAATAACCTACCTTGCTAGATAAAGCTAAGGTCTCTTTATACATTTTTTGCCGTATTTCCTCGGTAATAAAGGAGCTTGGGGCTTCTTCAATCACTTTTTGATGATAACGTTGAATTGAACATTCTCGCTCACCAAGACAAACACTGTTACCATATTGATCAGCTAATAATTGTATTTCAATATGCCTTGGGGACTTAATTAATTTTTCAATGAATAATCTACCATCGCTAAAATTATTTACTGCCTCAAGCTTAGCTGATTCAAAGGCATTAGCCATTTCTTCAGAGTTTTTTACCACTCTCATTCCACGACCACCACCGCCAGCTGTTGCCTTAACTATAACAGGGAAACCTATTTTTTCTGCAATTTCTATGGCCTGATTTATATTGCTGATAGTCCCAATATAGCCAGGGACTAGGCTGACTCCTGCTTCCATAGCGATTTTTTTTGCTTCAATTTTATCACCCATTTTCTTAATAGCAGAAGCATTGGGACCTATTAAGGCAACTCCTTCCCTTTTTAAGATATTTGCAAAATTTGAATTTTCTGATAAAAATCCATATCCTGGATGCACCGCCGAAGCACCACTTGCTCTAATAGCATTTACAATATTTTTAATTGACAAATAGCTCTCAGTGGCAGGAGAATTGCCGATATAATAAGCTTCATCAGCATATTGTACATGCATTGAATGTGTATCTGCTTCAGAATATACGGCAACTGATTTAATACCCATCTTCTTTAGGGTTTGCATTATTCTCAAAGCTATTTCACCACGATTGGCGATTAAAATTTTATCAAATAATGGTTTAGTCATAAAATCTCGTGCTTAAGTATACTAAAGTGGTAAGTTATCATGCTTCTTCCATGGTAATTGTATTTTTTTGTTTTGAAGAAAGTTTAGTGCTTTACATATGCGCCATCTAGTATTTTGAGGCTTTATAATATCGTCTAGGTATCCTCTAGATGCTGCAGCGAAAGGAGAAGTAACAGTATCTTTATACTCTTGGATTTTTTGTTTTTTTGATTCTGGATCTTTGCATGCTTCTTTAAATATTATTTCAGCAGCTCCTTCAGCCCCAAGTACTGCAATTTCTGAGTTGAACCACGCGTAATTCATATCACCACGAAGATGTTTTGAGTTCATCACTATATAAGCTCCACCATAAGCTTTCCTAGTAATTATGGTAATTTTTGGTACAGTTGCTTCAGCGTACGCATATAACAATTTTGCTCCATGTTTAATAATTCCGTTATGCTCTTGATCAGTGCCAGGTAAAAAACCTGGTACATCAACTAGAGTTACTATTGGGATATTAAACGCATCACAAAAACGAACAAACCTTGCTGCCTTTCTTGATGCGTTAATATCCAAACAGCCAGCTAAATGTAATGGTTGATTCGCAACAAATCCTATAGGTCTTCCTTCCATATAACCAAAGCCGATTATAATGTTTCTAGCAAAATCTGGTTGCAGCTCAAAAAATTCTCCTTCATCAACAATACGCTCAATTAATTCTTTCATGTCATAAGCTTTGTTCGGAATGCTTGGGACTAAGGTGTTTAGAGACATATCAACCCGATCAGCTGGGTCTTCGGTACGACGATGTGGTAGGGGACTACGATTTGATAGAGGTAAAAAATTAAAGAACCTTCTAGTTTCTAGAAGTAGTTCTATATCATTTTTAAAAGCAAGGTCAGCAACACCACTCTTGGTAGTATGCATTTTTGCCCCGCCAAGTTGTTCTTGGCTTACTTCTTCACCTGTAACAGTTTTAACTACGTCTGGTCCTGTTACAAACATATAAGAAGTATTTTTAACCATGAATATGAAATCTGTTAAGGCGGGAGAATAAACAGCACCACCAGCACAAGGTCCCATAATTAAGGTGATTTGTGGAATAATACCGGAAGCAATTACATTGCGTTGAAATAATTCTCCATAACCACCAAGAGCGTCAACCCCTTCCTGAATTCTTGCACCCCCCGAATCATTTATGCCAATAACTGGTGCTCCTACTGCCAAAGCAGAATCGAGTATAGTGCAAATTTTTTTAGCGTGATATTCCCCAAGAGATCCACCTAACACGGTAAAATCTTGGCTATACACAAAAACCAACCTACCATTTATAGTGCCATGTCCAGTTATTATACCGTCCCCTAGGAATTTCTTGTCGTTCATGCCAAAGTTACTGCATCTATGTTCAACAAACATTCCTGTTTCTTCAAAACTCTCAGGATCTAGCAATACTTCTATCCTTTCTCTCGCAGTAAGCTTACCTTTTTTATGTTGTAAGGCGATTCTCTCTCCCCCCCCACCTTGACGGGCATTATTACGCTTTTCATCAAGTGATTCAGGAGAATTTACAATATGTTGATTCATTATGGCTATACTAGTTCATTATAAAATCATAACCTGTAGTATAATAATAAAATGTCGAAAAGATAGTAGAAATTTATTTGAATAGTTATAGAATGTAAGTAGTAAAACTTGAAGAATTTATAGGAGGGTTTTTATAACAAAGGAAAAGCAGCAGAAATTACAAAATAGTGACAGTAAATTTCAAAAACTGTCTAGTGCTTTAAAACAGAATATAGCAAGAAGAAAAAATAGCCAAAAAGTTCATATTGAGGATAAAAACAAAAGTGAAAATAATTAAGATCGCACCTTCGTTACTATCAGCAGATTTTGCTAATTTGCAAAAAGAAATCAGTTCTTTGGAAGAAGCTGGTGCTGATATGATCCATATAGACGTTATGGATGGACATTTTGTACCTAACTTAACATTTGGGTCTCCTATAATCAAAGCTTTAAGACCTCACACTACATTGCCATTTGACGTACATTTAATGATTAATAACCCAGAATATTCGATTAAAGACTATGCTAGTAGCGGAGCGGATATTATCACTATCCATCCTGAAACCACTATCCATCTTGACAGAACTTTAGGTATTATTCAAAATTTAGGGCTAAAAGCTGGGGTGGCACTACTTCCCTCTACAAGTCCAAATTCTATAGATTATATTATTGATAAAGTAGATCTAATTCTAGCAATGACCGTAAATCCCGGTTTTTCTAGCCAAAGGTTTATAGAGAATCAGCTAGAGAAAGTCAAAATTATTTCAGAAAAAATCAAAAATTTTGGTAAACCTATAATGCTTTCTGTAGATGGAGGAATAAATGATGTTACCGGTAAGAACTGTATAAAAGCTGGAGCTGATATTTTAGTATCAGGTAATTTTATTTTCCAATCAAAAGATTATAAAAAACAAATAGACTTACTAAGGCATTAAATATTGATGGAGAGTATTGCCATGTTCCTTAAGCCATAATCTAGCCAACTTATAGTCTGGATAAAGTCTTGCTACTAAATTCCAAAAACGAGGACTGTGATTCATTTCGATTATATGACACATTTCATGGACCACTAAGTATTTTAATATTTTTTTTGGAGCAAAAATAAGACGCCAATTAAAAGCAAGTACAGCCTTACTAGAGCAACTTCCCCATTTGCCCTTATTATTCATAATTTTAATTTTAGTAAAGTTTATATTATGTTCTTTCGCTAGAAGAGTAACCAGTTTTGTGGTTTCTAGTAACAACATATCTTTCAAAAACTTTACTAAAGTACTTTTGTGTTGTGAGGGTAAAGAATATATTTGAATAACATCATCCGTGATTTGTACTTTTTCATAATCTGCATCAATATTTAATAACGAATATACTTCGTCAAAGACTGTTATTGTGTTATAATCGACGGGGGGCTTGTTTAAGAATTTTTGCAAATTTTGTCTAATCCAAGATTCTTTTTCTAATAAGAATTTATATCCTGTATTAAAATTTTTATTAGGTAAAACTAATTCAGCTCCTTTGTGGTTTATTCTAATGCTAATTCGTGTGGCTTTATTACTATATCTTACTGGAATGTCAATATCAGACCCTAGTTTATCTAAAGTAATCTTCTGATGTTTCATGTTTAAAATCTAATTTAAAAATTATTACTAATATAGTATATTGATGATTATAGTTAATTAAATTTATTAAGAGTAACTTAATTATGCATACTTTATCTTTGATGATCAGTTAAACGAACAAATTGAAACTTTTGCTAAAGTGCATGACCGTAGTAAAGCCTATGTACTAAGAAAAGCTGTAGAGTTATATTTAGTCGATCAAAATGATCTTACAATTGGCAGGCAAGCTTTAGATGAGTTTTATAACGATGGTTTTAAAACTTACTCATTAAATCAAATTAAAAAGGAAAATGACTTATAGTATTCTGTTTACGGATCGTAGTAGAAAACAATTTTCCAAATTAAATTATAGCCAATGATAGTATCATATGATACTATCATTTTATGAATAACAAACCACCTTTTCAAGTAAGTAATAAAGTACTTACATTACTGCAAGATATTGCATATGAGCTTGGTATTTTATCTGGAGCTAAGCTTTCTCTGCCTGCAGTAAAACTTAGAAAAAGTAACCAAATAAAGACTATCCATTCTTCTTTAGCAATTGAAGGTAATAGTTTAAGTTTAGACCAAATAACCAATATAATTGATGGGAAACCGGTACTAGGTTCTAAAAATGATATTATTGAAGTTAACAATGCCATTAAATTATATAATAATTTACATAAACTAAATCCATTATCAATAGATTATTTACTAGAGGCACATAGATTATTGATGCAAGAGTTAATAGTTGATAATGGCTATTTTCGAGCCAGCGGAGTTGGCATATTTAAAGGCGATGAAATAACTCATATAGCTCCTAAAGCTAGTCGTGTCCCATTATTAATGGATAAATTATTTCAGTTCATAAAACAAAATAAGGATATTCCGTGGCTAATTAAAGCTTGCGTATTTCATTATGAGCTAGCATTTATCCATCCTTTCTCAGATGGTAATGGACGAATGGGTAGGTTATGGCAACAATTATTATTAATGAAAGCAGATCCAATTTTTAAATATATTCCGGTGGAGGTACTAATAAAAAACGAACAAAGTGAGTACTATAACGTTTTAGCTGAGTGTGATAAAGCAGGGGAGTCTACCTTATTCATTGAATTTATGGCAACACAGATACTAAAGACTCTGCAACTATATGTTAATAATGTAGTATCTCCAGTCAAAACTCCTAAGTCTAGGTTAGAATTTGCTAAAATAAAATTACCAAATAGTTGGTTTTCAAGGAAAGATTATATTCTATTACATAAGGATATTTCTTCTGCGTCGGCCAGTCGTGATCTAATCTTTGGTGTTAAGGAAGGTATCCTAACTTATAAAGGTATAAAAAATCAAACTTGTTATAAATTTCAGTAGCCATTTTTATTACTGTAGTTATAGTAGGTTGAATATACTAAAATACGCGAATTCGGGATAAGAATTTGTCAATTCTTATCCCGAATTCGCGTAAGACGTCATTGCAAGACCACGTGAGTGTAGTGGCAATCCGTTTCTAATCTACTTTCGTGGATTGCTTCGTCGCTACTATTAAGTAGCTCCTCGCAATGACGGATACTATTGGGTTAGTGGTAGAGAAAACATTAAAAAAGTAATGAATGAATAAGTGGATATATTAATGGAAAATTACGATCTAGCGATTATTGGTGGTGGACCAGGTGGTTACGTGGCTGCGATTAGGGCCGCACAACTAAATAAAAAAGTTGTGTTGATTGAGAAGGAGCATTTAGGGGGGGTCTGCTTAAATTGGGGTTGTATACCAACAAAAGCATTGCTTAAATCAGCTGAATTATTTCAAAAAATTAGACATGCTAAAGATTATGGTATTATAGTAGGCGAAGCAAGTTTTGACCTAAAAAAAATAGTACAGCGTTCTAGAGATATATCGACGCAGTTAACATCTGGTATTAAATCTCTGCTAAAAAAAAATAAGGTTATGATAATTGATGGCACGGCTAGGCTAGGAACAGGCAAGGTAGTAGATATCAATAATAATGGTCAAAAAATTTCGATTAAAGCAAAGGACATAATAATTGCAACAGGTGCAAGATCTAGAATCTTAGATGGATTTGAGCCGGATGGCAAGCAAATTATTACCTCCAAAGAGGCTATGGTTCTTGATAAATTACCAAAATCTATGATTATCGTTGGATCAGGAGCGATTGGTATAGAATTTGCTTCATTTTATAATGCTTTAGGAACAAATGTCACTGTAATTGAAGCACAAAATAGGATTTTACCTAGTGAAGATGAGGAGATTTCTTTAATGGCACGAAAAACCTTTGAAAAGAAAGGTATAAAAATTCATACTAATAGCAAATTGTTAAATCATAGCAAAACCCAAGACCATATTGTAGTTGAAGTTGAGATAGATGGCAAAAATTACAAGATACAAGCTGAAATTTTGCTTATAGCCGTTGGTATAGTTGGTAACACGGAAAACCTTAATTTAGAAAAAACTAATATCAAAATAGATAGAGGTCATATTATTACCAATCAGTTTATGCAAACTTCGGAAGAAGGCATTTATGCAATAGGTGATGTAACATCAGCACCATGGCTTGCCCACAAGGCAAGCCATGAAGGTATTATTGCTGCGGAAACTATAGCGGGTCTTAAGGCTCATCCTATAGAGAAACGTAATATTCCAGGCTGTACTTATTCCTCACCACAGATTGCTAGTGTAGGACTTACTGAAGAACAAGCGAAAAAAGCTGGTTACCAAGTAAAAATTGGCAGATTTCCATCTATCGCTAACGGTAAAGCCTTGGTTGATGGTTATAATGAAGGAATGATTAAAACGATTTTCGATGTAAAGACCGGAGAATTGTTAGGGGCTCATTTGATAGGTAAAGAGGTTACCGAACTAATTCAAGGTTATGTAATTGCTAGAACTATGGAAGGTACAGAGCTTGATTTAATGAATAGCATTTTTCCACATCCAACTTTATCTGAAATGATGGGAGAGGCGGTATTGCAGGCTTATGGTAGAGCTATTCATATTTAAAGAACTCGCCTTACGCGTAACCCATAGCAATTTAAAGTTGCTGGAAAGTACAGGACGTCATTGCGAGGAAGACCGTAGGTCGACGAAGCAATCTAGGAAAATGACTAGAAATGGATTGCTTCGTCGTCACTAAAGTGGCTTCTCGCAATGACGCTAGGCTGTTTTGCCTATGACTTTTAAATTACCATGGGAGTTATGCGTAAGGTGAATAATAAAAAATTTTTCTTTTTGCTACTTAGTGGTAAGCATAAATTATGTTATAAATTGTCCTAGAATTATATGAGGAAAAAGAAATGAGTAAAATGAACCGTGAAGATTATGGAATCTACCCACCAAGGAGGAAAATAAACCTTGTTATGCAGCATGGCGTGTCATTTGGTTCGGCACTTGCTATGGCTATTTCATTTAATATAAACCACTCGGTATTATGGGCAGTCGTACATGGCGTGTTTTCTTGGCTGTATGTGGCTTATTATTGTTTGATTTAGTTTTAGTATAGCTAACCCGAAAAGGTTTAAGGCATAGTAATGGTGATAGAATTGATGTCATTCCCGCGTAGGTAGCGAAATCTAATACGATCTTACAATGTCACCCCTGCGTAAGTAGGGGTGACATATACGATGAAACGATGTCATTCCTGCTTCGGTGCGGAATCTAAAGAAATAGACAGGAAGGGTGCTTTAAATATTCTAGATACCTGCCTTCGCAGGGATGACATAAAGGGAAGCAGAGACATAATGGCGGTAGGGATGACATCGTTTTGACGTTAGTACTACAACTGTAGTACTAGGGTTATAGAATTTTAATGGATATAAAAATATAAGATATAAAAACATAATGATTAACAATAAATTAGTACGTAACTATACTTCTGCTTTATTTGATAATGCATTGGCAAGTAGCTTGGAAGATAAAATATTACAGCAGATTACCATTATTAATCAATTTATCGAGGATAATTCGCAAATCAAGGCTGTTATATTTTCTCCTATAGTAAAGGATGTTGACAAATGTAAAATAATTGAGTTAATTACAGAAACCTTTAATATTGAATCTATAGTTAAGCGGTTTTTGTTAATATTACTAAGGCATTCACGTATGCCTATTTTATCAAACATAGTAGTATTATACCAACAACTACGTAATAACAGCAGAAATATTAAAATGGTAAAAGTAACTTCTTCTAAATCTTTGCAGACTAGAGAGAAAGAATGGTTAACAAAGTATTTAGCAGATGACTTTCAACAGAAGGTTGCTATAAATTTTTGCCAAAGTCAGTCAATTATTGGTGGTATTGTGGTGCAATATGATAGCATAGTTAGGGACTATTCTATTGCGGGAATGTTAGAAAAAATAACGAAAACCTTGAAAGCTACAAAGATACAGCCGAATTTGGGATAACTTGTTATCCCGAATTCGCGTGTTAAATAAATTTTATATGAGGAATAACTATGGGGTCTACCCAACAATTAAAGGCTGTCGAACTTGCTGAAATATTAAAAAAAGAAATTGCTAACATTGATCAGCTTAGCGATTTACGGGAAGTAGGGCAGGTTGTAACAGTTGGCGATGGTATAGCTAGGGTATATGGTATCGATAATGTGGAAGCTGGCGAGGTAGTTGAGTTTGCGTCAGGAGTGAAAGGGCTTGCTCTTAATCTTGAAACAGATTCTGTAAGTATTGTATTAATTGGTAGTGATCGAGAAGTCAAACAAGGTGATGCGGTAAAAAGAACAGGAAAGATTTTACAAGTACCAGTTGGTAGGTCATTGCTTGGTAGGGTCGTTGATGGTATGGCAAATCCTATTGATGGTAAAGGTGAGATTATAACTGATACATATAGGAATATAGAGGAAAAAGCTCCGGGGATAATTGTCAGAAAAAGTGTTAAAGAGCCGGTGCAAACGGGTATTAAAGTGATTGATGCCCTAATTCCTATTGGTAGAGGTCAGAGAGAGTTAATTATTGGTGATAGGCAAATAGGTAAAACCGCTATTGTTATCGATACTATTATTAACCAAAAACAAGCTCATCTTAACGGCGATGAAAAAAATAAAATTTATTGTATTTATGTAGCTATTGGTCAAAAAAGATCGACTGTTGCACAGGTAGTAAAAAGATTAGAAGACTCAGGAGCAATGGAATATACCACAGTTGTAGCAGCTACTGCCTCTGATCCTGTTGCATTACAATATGTTGCACCTTACACTGGTTGCAGTATTGGTGAGTATTTTCGTGATAATGGTATGCATGCGCTAGTTATTTACGATGATTTAAGCAAACATGCTGTTGCCTATAGACAAATCTCACTGTTACTTAGAAGACCGCCGGGACGTGAAGCTTATCCAGGAGATGTATTTTATCTACATTCTAGGTTACTTGAACGAGCAGCAAAAATGTCAGATAAAGCTGGTGGTGGATCTCTTACGGCTTTGCCAATTATTGAAACCCAAGCAGGTGATGTTTCCGCATATATTCCAACCAATATTATATCAATTACTGATGGACAGATTTTTCTAGAAAATGAGTTATTCTATAAAGGTATCAGACCGGCAGTAAATATTGGTATATCAGTGAGTAGGGTAGGATCAGCAGCACAAGTAAAATCTATGAAGCAAGTGGCAGGAAGTGTGAAACTTGAGTTAGCGCAATTTAGGGAATTAGCAGCTTTTTCTCAGTTTAGTTCAGACTTAGACGTTTCAACTAAACAACTTATTTCACATGGTACAAAGCTTAGCGAAATATTGAAGCAGGATCAATATAGCCCTTTCCCTGTTGAGGAACAAGTGGTTAGTCTTTATGCTGGGGTAAAAAATTATCTTGATAGTATTCCTGTTGAACGAATAAAAGAATTTGAGCATAGAATGCTGCAAGAAATAAAACTGAGTGAAAACGATATTTTAGTATCTATTAGAGAGCAAGGACAAATTACTGAAGAAATGGAACAAAAGTTAAAAATTTTCTTAGAAAATTTTGTGCAAAACTTTAATGCTTGTTCAGTAAGTTAATCTGAGTTCAATATAAGAATAACCTCAGTTTGATGTAATAAATTAATAGTAGGTTCAATATCATCGCCATTAGTGGTGATATCACCCCTGTTGTCATTATGTCATTCCTGCGTAAGCAGGAATCTAAAACTATATAACATACCATCTATGCTATTTTTTTAGACCCCTGCCTACGCAGGGGTGACATCCGAAGGGGCAGGGATGACACCCTAGGCTATTAAACCGATGTCTTACATACAAACTGAGGTAAGAATAATTATTCATCCCTGCGAAGGTGATGTCATCCGATGGGATGACATTGATGATATGGTAATGTTGTATCGACTTTAGGTTAAGATTAATTAGGTAGTATGTCAGGTTTAAAACAGTTAAGATCTCGTATTAAGAGCATTAAAACAACGCAAAAAATCACTAAGGCTATGCAGATAGTTTCGGCTACTAAGTTTACAAAAGCCAAAAACCAAGTTAAGGACTCAGAGGATTATATTGGGATTCTGCAGGATATAATGTCTAGCGTGGCATCTAGCAATAATTTACAGGATATGCCGATCGAACAGAAAAAATTTTTTTCGGAAGGATTATTAGACCAAGGTGACTTGAATATAAATAAGTCACATTTACTAATAGTAGTCACCTCCGAACGAGGTTTATGTGGAGCTTTTAATTTTTTACTGTCCAAGCAGGTAAAATCTGATATTGCAAATTTGGAAAATGCTGGTAAACAAGTAAGGCTTATTATTATTGGCAAAAAGGGTTATGATGCATTTAAGGGGCAATATTCCCATTATATTGATAATTATTATGAGTTTCCAAAAGCTCATAATAATAATTTGTCATTTCAGCTCAAAGAAAAACTGATGGAGATGGTAGAGGATTTTGGAATTAGCAATTGTCAAATATATTTTAACAACTGTAAAAATGCTATGATACAGATTCCAACTAAAAAGCAAATATTGCCAATTGAAAAACAGCTATGTTCAAATGAGAAATATTTGAGCTATGAATATGAAGGTGAAGGGCTTATTTTGCATATGATTCATCTTTATGTATCGGCTCAAATTAATTATGCTCTACTACAAAATAGAGCTAGCGAAGAAGGAGCTAGAATGACAGCAATGGATAATGCAACAAAAAATGCTAAGGAGCTTATTAATAAGTTAACACTAAAACTTAATAGATCTAGACAGGATCTGATTACTAAGGACTTGATAGAGATTATTGCAGGGGCAGAAGCCGTATAAAAAAATAAATTAAGGTAAAATATGACGAAAACTATTGGCAAGATTGTGCAGATTATTTCAGCTGTAGTCGATGTGCAGTTTAGTAGTGATGGTAAATTGCCAAAAATTCTCAATGCACTTGAATGCGATAATAATGGAGAGAAAGTGATACTAGAAGTATCACAGCATATAGGAGACGATATTGCTAGATGTATATCTATGGGGCCAACAGAAGGGCTAGTAAGAGGGCAAGCAGTAGCAGATACAGGAGAGACTATTAAGATACCTGTCGGTATTGGCACACTCGGACGCATAATAAATGTGGTTGGTGTACCAATTGATGAAAGAGGTAAGATTGATTCAACTGACTTTGCTTCAATTTACAAACCAGCTCCAAATTTTGTTGATCAATCAACTGAAAGAAACATTTTAGTTACAGGGATTAAAGTCATTGATCTTTTAGCTCCTTATTCAAAAGGAGGAAAAATTGGGTTGTTTGGTGGTGCTGGGGTAGGAAAGACAGTGTTAATTATGGAACTTATTAATAATATAGCAAAAGCACATGGAGGATATACGGTTTTTGCAGGAGTTGGGGAAAGGACTAGAGAAGGTAATGACCTTTATCACGAAATGATTGGCTCTGGGGTAATTGATTTAAAAAATCCCAAAAAATCTAAAGTAGCTCTTGTTTATGGGCAAATGAACGAGCCACCCGGTGCAAGAGCTAGAGTTGCTTTAACTGGTCTTACTATAGCCGAAAGTTTCAGGGATTTAGATGGAGGACAGGATGTCTTGTTTTTTGTCGATAACATTTTTCGCTTTACCCAAGCTGGTTCTGAGGTATCAGCCCTTTTAGGCAGAATACCTTCAGCAGTTGGTTATCAACCAACACTGGCAACAGATATGGGAGAGCTACAAGAGCGTATTACTTCAACAAAGCTTGGATCAATTACCTCTGTGCAGGCTATTTATGTGCCAGCAGATGACCTAACTGATCCTGCTCCTGCTGCCTCTTTTACCCATTTAGATGCGACTACCGTACTTAGTCGACAAATTGCTGAGCTTGGTATTTACCCGGCAGTAGATCCACTTGATAGTAGTTCACAATTACTAAATCCGGCAATTGTTGGAGAGAAACATTACTCGGTTGCTCGTGAGGTACAAAAAGTTTTACAGTCATATAAGTCTCTGCAAGATATAATTGCCATTCTAGGAATGGATGAGTTATCGGAAGCAGATAAATTAACCGTTACTAGGGCAAGGAAAATTCAACGCTTTTTATCTCAACCTTTCCATGTTGCCGAAGTATTTACAGGTATAGCTGGGAAATTTGTTAGTTTAGCTGATACTATTGAGGGGTTTCATGGGTTGGTTTCCGGCAAATATGACTATTTACCAGAGGCTGCTTTTTATATGGTTGGTAGCATTGATGAAGCAGTAGAGAAAGGCGAAACACTTAAAGAAAAAGTGGCATAATGAATAAAACAATTAGGGTTAAAATTGTAACGTCAGCGAATGTTGTGTTTGACATGGAAGCTCAGATGGTAACAATGCCGGGAGAATTAGGAGAATTTGAGGTTTTACCAGGTCATGAGTTATTAATTGCAAATTTAAAAGATGGATTGACAAAAATTACAGTAGATAATTCTGTATTTAAGTACTTTATCTACTCAGGGTTAGCTGAGGTCACGTGGACAAATGTAAATATAGTAACAGAGTTTGTTGTTGATACTAGCAGTTTGCAACTACATGAGATAATTAGGAAAATAGACTCTTTAACAAAAGAAATAGACGAAGAAATTGATGATACAAAAATTGATATTATTAAATTGGATATTGCTAGATATGAATCTTTGCTAGCTCATATTTAAAGAATTCCCCTTACGCATGGCATTTAAAAGTCATAGGGAATCTGAATTCGATGTAACTTGTTACATCGAATTCAGGTTACCCTAGGCTATTAAACTGATGTCTTACATCGATATTTGAGGTTAATTATGATAAAGTGTACTCGTAAAATTGAATTTGATGCAGGTCATAGAGTTGTTGGACATGAGAATAAGTGTCAATTTCTACATGGTCATCGTTATGTCCTTGAAGTTACAGCGGGATCAAGTGTTACCGATAATCTTGGTATGGTTATAGATTTTGGTCACATGAAGTCAATAATACAAAAGTGGATAGATGATAATTTTGATCATAATCTTATATTACATCAAAATGATAGAGAAATGGGAGATAGAATATGTGACTGGACTGGTCAAAAAATATATTATATGCAACAAAATCCAACCGCAGAAAATATAGCGTTATACCTAAAATTGGATATTTTACCCAAATTATTTACTAATAGTTCTTTTGTTATTACAAAAGTCAAATTATTTGAAACACCTAATTGCTTTGTTGAGGTATAAGTGGTACAAAGATGTTGTGTGATTTTAACTACGACCAATGACCGGCAGGTGGTAGACAAAATAACAACTAACTTATTGGAAGCAAATCTAGCTGCTTGCATACAAGTAGATAATATAGTCAGCTATTTTAAATGGGAAAGCAAGATTTCTTCTGTGCTAGAATATCGTATTGTGATAAAGGCTAAGTCTGATAACTACAATACAATAGAAAAGGTGATTACTGATATACATAATTATGATCTTCCGCAAATAATAAAGCTCGACATTCAAGATGGGCTGTTTAGCTATTTAAATTGGGTAACTCAAAGTATCTAATTTTAATAGAGTGTTTATTAGAACTAAGATTTACCCAATATATATAGCTAAGATAACTAACATATAGCTAAAACCTTCTTTAGGTTAGCTATAGACATTTACATGAAATCAGCAAAATAAGTTTAATCAAAACACTCTTTAATTTAATTAAGTAGAACAATGAAATTATGGAAAAAAGTTACCTTGGGATTAATCCTAGGTATAATGTTTGGTATATATTGTCCTGAATATGTATCTTATATAAAACCGGTAGGAGATATTTTTTTGCGTTTGATCAAAATGATTATTGCTCCTTTAATATTTTTTAGTTTAGTAGCAGGCATAACTAGTATGAGTGACCCTACTTCTCTTGGCAGAGTAGGAATAAAGGCTGTTGCTGCTTTTTTAGGAACTACTTTTTTTGCCACAGTTTTTGGTCTTACAGTTGCTCTTGTATTAAAGCCAGGTCATGGTGTTCATATTAACTTTGATGTTGCCTCAAATATTTCACAAGAGAAATCCTTTAATATGATTGATTTTTTTGTGAATATTGTGCCTGATAATGTCGTAGGGGCTTTTGCCAGTTCTAATGTTTTACAAATTGTATTCTTTGCAATATTTTCTGGGCTTATACTAAATAAAATGGGAGCTAGTGCTGCACCCATTAAAGATTTATTTCATAGATTATCAAAAATGGTGTTAAAAATGATCTCAATGATCATTCAACTTTCTCCATATGGTGCATTTGCTTTAACTGCTTGGGTAGTCGGTACGCAAGGCTTTGATGTAATGATTAGTTTATCAAAATTAGTTGCTGCCGTAGTGATTGCCATGATATGTCAATATGGTATTTTTGGCACGCTAATTTATGTATTTTGTCGAATGTCACCATTGCCTTTTTATAAAAAGAGTTTGGAATACCAAATACTTGCCTTCTCTACTTCTAGTAGTAAAGCAACGCTTGCTACAACTATGCAAGTTTGTCGTGAACGGCTAGGTATCTCTGAATCTAGTACTTCTTTCATATTGCCACTTGGGGCATCGATAAACATGGATGGGTTTGCTATAAATTTGGCTCTTACCACCATATTCTTTGCTCAAATGATGGGTATAGATTTAGCGGTGCATGATTATTTAGTCATTATTATTACCTCAACTCTTGGATCTATAGGTGGTGCTGGTATTCCAGGGGCCTCTTTAATAATGCTACCTATGGTTCTGTCTTCAATCCATTTACCGATTGAAGGTGTTGCTATAATTGCTGGAATTGATAGGATATTAGATATGTTACGTACCACCATTAATATTACAGGTGATGCAACAATTACCTTGATTATCGATAACAGTGAAGGTACTTTGGATAGAGATACATATAACTCGGTTTAACAAATATACCAAATGTACAAGTTTAAGTAGATATAACAGCCATAAGATGTTATTCCCGCTTCGGTGCGGAATCTAAAAAAATAGCCTAAAAGACTATTAAACATTATTAGATCCCAGCTTTCGCTGGGATGACATCGTTTTGACATTAGTACTACAACTGTAGTGCTAAATAGCGTAGTTAATAATGGGAAATGGTATTATTCCACCGAAGCAGGGGTTGATGACAATTTGGTAAAATATATAAAAAAATACATTTTTTGTATTAGTGGGCAACATAAAATATGATAAAAGAGAACATATGACAAATAATGGAATCAAAACTCTAGAAAATGTTGAATTAAAAATAGGTGATAAGTCTTTTAATTTACCAATAAAAAAAGCATCGATTGGTCAAGATGTTATTGATGTTAGCGGTATATATTCATTAACAGGCTATTTCACTTATGACCCTGGCTTTATGTCTACAGCAGCTTGTAAATCTGCAATGACGTACATAGATGGGGATCAAGGGATATTAAGATATCGAGGATATGATATTAAAACGTTAGCAGAAAAAAGTAATTTCTTAGAAGTTGCCTATTTACTGTTAAATGGTGAATTACCCACCACGAATCAGTATAAATCTTTTTCTCAGAAAGTTACTAATCACTCGCTGGTTAATGAACAGCTTAGAAGTTTATTTATGGCTTTCCGTCACTCAGCTCATCCTATGGCAATTATGTTGGCTGTGGTAGGATCTTTATCTGCATTTTATCCAAATTTTTTAAACGTAGAAGAAAATGAACGCGAGTTAGCTGCTATTAGAATGATTGCAAAAATGCCAACTATTGCAGCAATGGCATATAAATATTCAATAGGTCAGCCTTTTATATATCCTGATAATAGTTTAGATTTTACTGAAAATTTTCTCCATATGATGTTTGCGACGCCTTGTGAAAAATATAAGGTAAACCGAGTAGTAAAGAACGCCTTAGATAAAATATTTATTCTCCATGCTGACCATGAGCAAAATGCTTCCACTTCAACAGTACGTTTGGCCGGATCATCCGGTGCTAACCCGTTTGCCTGTATCAGTACTGGCATAGCGTCTTTATGGGGGCCAGCACATGGCGGAGCAAATGAGGCAGTAATTAATATGCTGAAAGAGATTGGGACAATAGATCGTATTCCACAATATATTGCAAGAGCAAAAGATAAAAATGATTCTTTCCGCTTAATGGGTTTTGGTCACCGAGTCTATAAAAGTTATGATCCAAGAGCAGTTGTACTTAGAGAGACCTGCAAAGAAGTATTAGATGAATTAGGAGAAAATAATAACCCATTACTACAAATCGCTACTGAGCTTGAAAAAATTGCTCTCAATGACCAATATTTTATAGAGCGTAAGCTTTATCCAAACGTTGATTTTTATTCTGGTATTATTTATCAAGCTATGGGGATACCATCACAGATGTTTACAGTGCTTTTTGCTATAGCAAGAACTGTTGGTTGGATGGGACAATGGAAAGAGATGCATGAAGATCCAGAACAAAAAATTAGCAGACCTCGGCAATTATATACTGGGTATGTACAAAGAGAATTTATTCCTTTTGATAAAAGATAATTATAGTAAAATCCTATATTAAAAAAGAGTCCTACGGCATTGCTGGCTAAATCTAGTGGTGAGCCTATTGCTTTATTGAATCATAATAAACCCACGGCTTATTTAGTTCCAGCTGAGCTATACGAACAAGTAGTTGAAATATTAGATGATAGAGATTTACTTAAACTTGCTGAAGAAAGACTAAAAGAAAGAAGCTATAGCAGTTGATTTAAATTGTTTATAAACTTTTATGTATACTCGGTGAACTTCAAGAATTGGCGTCGTCGTGTCTAAAGATCTCCGCTGCTCACGTACTAATGTACGCTCCGCTGCTCGACTTTGACACTCCTAGCTCTTCTTGAAGTTGACCTTCGTCTACCCAACTCTTGAAATCATAGCAGTATACATAAGTACAAGGTCTCGAAAATACTTAAAAGACCCTGAAATATTATGCATTGCCGACTTTATGTAATTCTTCATCATCTGTTATTTTAGCAGCATGCATTATAATGTTAAAATATGAGAAACAGTATTTTAATAAATAACGCTCAGTTATTATGTTAGTTACTAAAAAATTATCAAATTTATCTTTTTCAGTATTGGCAGTATGCAATATATTTTCTTGAATATAAAGCCTATTAATCAGCTTAGCTTCTAATAAAGTAGTAATTACCACCCAAGTTACGAAATAACAAACATTACCAAATATACTGTCATCGATGATTAGATTGATAGGACTATTATAATTATTTTGTTTGCTTACTGTATAAATTAATTCGCGAAGTATACGGTCATCGTATTTATTTGGTGCGTCGATAATTTTTATTATTGTAAAATTATTTTCCTTACAAAAATTGATCAAAGATTGCCTTATGAGTTCAAAACGGGCATGTGATAAATATAATAAGATAATGGCTTGTTGGTTGTTCATATGCGACCCCTTCTCTAATGTTTTAATAATTAAGAGTTTTGATCGCCAAAGATAAAATGATAAAAGAAAAATTTTTATAGGTTATACATATCTTGGCGATCGGGAAAGTTCGCAGAAACCGTCAACAGCCGGTATGGTAGCCTTTAGGCTTGAAGTTTACACCCCAAGCCTTGAACATACGCTACCACCCCCCCGATCATAATAATCAAGGAACAACATTTACGGTTGTTGTATACCGCTGTTGATAGGGGCTGCGAAACCCCAAAATAACTTTGCAGTTACTTCATTTTTAATTTTAAACTATAGTTAGCAAAAGTCAATAATAAGCTTTTAAATTACCCTCAGGGTAATTTAAAAGTCGGGCTGCAAGCCTAATAGATAAAGGAAAAAGTGCTTAATATGCACTCGATGTTATTCTTAGCAACGGCGGGAATCTAAAAAAATAAGCCTGAAAGACTATTAAGTAATATAGATTCCTGCCTTCGGTAGTGGTTAAACTTGTATCTATAACAACTAATGATTGCGATTTTTAAATTACCCTAGTTGTTTCACTTTGCCTTTTCATCTCCAGGTAATACATAACTTGGTCCTTGCCAACTTGATGAAAAATCAAATTCTCTATATGGTTGGTCGAGTTTCACTGGCTCATATACTACTTTTGCAAGAGTCTCATCATATTTAACCTGCACGTAACCCGTTAATGGGAAGTCTTTTCTGAGAGGATGGCCGACAAAATCATAATCTGTTAGAATACGACGATTATCATGACTACCACCAAAAATTACTCCAAACATATCATATGCTTCGCGTTCATACCAGCAAGCAGCACTAAATATTTTGGTAACTGAAGGGATTATGTCATGTTCTCCAGCCTCAATTTTTACTAATATACGTTTATTTAATTTAAGACTTAGTAAATTATACACTATCTCAAACCGATTAGAGCGGTTTAGGAAATCAGCAGCAAATAGATCTGTTAGCACAGTAAAACGCAAATCCTCAGATTCTTTAATTGCCGATAGAAATGGTAGTAAACTTTCTATACCAGCTTTATAGCTAATAAAATGTATATTCAAATCATTTACAGGCAAAGCAGTTATCTCAAGCTCCTGATTTTTTATTAAGTCGTCAATGATATTTTCCATTTGTTGCCTAGGGTAATTTAAAAGTCATATTTTCACCTTCTCTAAATCTAGTAGTTCTTCTAATCTTCTTTTGTAACTGCATTAAACCATAAATCAAAGCTTCAGCAGTTGGAGGGCAGCCTGGCACATATACGTCTACTGGAACAATCTGATCACAGCCGCGTACTACTGAGTATGAATAGTGATAATAACCACCACCATTGGCACAGCTTCCCATTGACAGAACCCACTTAGGTTCAGTCATTTGATCATAAACTTTTCTAAGAGCCGGAGCCATCTTATTTGTTAATGTCCCTGCAACTATCATTAAATCAGATTGACGTGGGCTTGGTCTAAACAACATGCCAAAACGATCTATATCATAGCGGCTAGAAGCAGCTTGCATCATTTCTACTGCACAACATGCAAGACCAAAAGTCATAGGCCAAAGTGAATTAGATCTAGCCCAGCCTATCAAATCATCGAGTTTAGTTATAAGGAATCCTCGGTTTGAAATTTCTTCTTCAAGGAGCTTATCTTGATCGTATTCATATAGATCTATCTTTGCTTGCATGTCATTACTCCCAGTCTAAAGCACCTTTTTTCCATTCATATACAAAACCGATAGTAAGTACCAATAAGAAAAACATCATTGAGAAGAAACCAAATTTACCAATTTGTCCAAGCGTAATAGCCCATGGCACCAAAAAAGTTATTTCTAGATCAAAAATAATAAATAAAATAGCTACTAGATAAAAACGTACATCAAATTTGCTTCTAGCATCACCAAAAGGTTCAAATCCGCATTCATAACTATCCAACTTAGCCTTATTATATTTTTGAGGAGCTAAAAGCCTTGGCAATGTAACTATTACCAACGACAAAACTGATGCTATACCAAAAAACACAGCTATAGGCAAGTATTCCTGTAAAATATTAGATGTTTCCAACATTAGTAATTATACTCCTGTGATTTTGCAAGAAGTAACTTAAACAAAATCATTGCTCCAAAAGAGCTGCAAACCCACCATATTTGCCAAATGTTAAATGAAATCATACCTATTATATAATAATTTATAAAGCAAGCATAGGCAACTGACTTATAATTTAATACATCTATACTCTTCTGCTTTGAAGAATTGGTTTCGCAAAACTGCGGGGTATTCGCGTACTCACGTACTTCATGTACGCTCCGTTCGCTCACCCCTTGTTTTACGTTCCAATTCTCCAAATCATTTGAGTATACACCTATTTTGTTATTCTCCTTCGTTCGATTTATCTTACCACTTTTAGAAGACTGCACTAAGGATATATTACTAATTTTTTGAATATATTTGTAAATTAAAGATAAAAATAGTATCAAACCTATTAAGCCCGTTTCCAATAAAATTTGCATTATATTATTATGTGGGTGTAGAGGAAGGGGAGACCACGTCCACTGGTTATAGCTAATCATTTGTTTCTCATCAATTTTAAAATTTCTTGATGAAGCAAATCCATGACCCAAAATTGGTTTATTGATAATTTGTTCGGCAACAAAGTGCCAAATAAATACACGGTGCTTAGCAGAGTCTGGTAGAAACTTGGCATAGTGATCTGAGGCATAATATGGTTGTATTTTATATGCAATTATCGGCATCAATATTGAACCAGATATCATAGCAAGGGTAAATAATTTCAAAAAAACAGATTGCAGTGATTTGGTTACTAACAGCCTATTTGTTAAAAATACTAATCCAGCTACGGTAAATGCTAAAGAGCTTGCAAGGCTATCTGAGATATAGAGCAAATAAAAAATTATCAGGTAATATATTAGTGCTAATAAATATCTATGATATGATATAATTATAGCTATAGCTACCCATGAAAGAACTGATAATAAAGAACATCCACGGTCAAGAATGAATAAAAAGAATTGACATGGAGATTTTGGTTGAAAAACAGTACGGAAAGCCTTTGTTATAATACCGTGGGATGCGTATTCTATAAAAAACAGAGCAATTGCTGCTGTTATTCCTATAATAAAGTATATTTTTATTTTAGTTACATTTATGGATAATTTGTCAATATTGCTATTTACGATAAACCCTATTAGAACAATTAAACAAACCTGTAGATAGTTAAATAAAGAGGAGGGGTAATTAGGTGAATAAAAATTTGTTATAAGACACCAAAGACAAAATAGTAATTCCAGTTTCCAATTGGATAACAAAGTTTCTTTAATAGTAGCGTATTTCAAATGAATAAAGATTTTATCTCGCAAAGCAATTGATATAGTTAATAACAACATAGGAACTGTTACTGCAGCAGAAAAACCAGAAATCAATCCAACTACTGGGAATAACATAACTAATAGGCAGATCATGGATTGTATACTCTTCTGCTTTAAAGAATTGGTTTTTGCAAATACTTGCGGGGCATTCGTGTACTCACGTACTAAATGTACGCTCCACTCACTCTCCCCTTGTTTATTGTCCCCATTCTTCAAATCATTTGAGTATATCATTACTTAAAATATCCTATAAACAATTTTTAGCAAAGATTTCATAAATAGGATGTTCAAAGGTGGAGACTGAAATACTTGACGAGATAAGCCATCCTTGGAAAATTAACATAGCATCCTCATCAATTTTATGCTCTGTAATGGTTAATAGCATGTAATTATCTTCATTATAAGGATCAAGATTTTTAATACATTTATGAAGTTTAATTTGAATATTACCAAAATATTGTGGTTCATTAGGCTTTAATACCAGCTCCTTTGATGTTGCTGTGATTTTATTTAAAGCAATAATCTTACCAATACTGCAAGTTTTTAACTTTGAATGTTCAACATTATTTTGTATATTTAGCAAATTATTAGAATTAGCAACATGCTCAGTAAAATTATTATCTTTTTCTAATTCATTACTTTCATCTGTAGTATCAAGGAATTCCATATTTTGAGCAGTATCTTCAGCTTGTCCATAAGAAGAAAGAATGCATAAAAACCCCATTATACTGGCAAATATAAGGTGCTTCATCAATTTCTGCAACATGCGAAAATAACAATTCTTTAAGTTATAATTTGGATTATGCTGAATTATACTAGCATGTAGCAAAATTGTATATATAAAATTTTGTGGTAGTGTGATTCATCGCTAGTAGTTTAACCTCAAGTATTGATGTAATAAATTAATAGTAGGCTCAAGTAATCATCGCCATTAGGGGTGATGTCACCCCTGCGAAAGCAGGGGGCTAAAGAAATAGCCTAATGGAACAGTTGAGCATTTTTAAGACCTGCCTTCGCAGAGATGACACCCTAGGCTATTAAACCGATGTCTTACATCAATACTTGAGGTTAGTTTAAAATAAGTAAAACTTTAGTAATATTTTTATTGTAATTTATTTCTCTATACTCCATATTGGTAGGATCGCTACATAAAGATCAAATAAAAACTAAAAATATTTAAATAAATTTTTGGTTAGTTATTTATTTTTTCATAAATCAATATCACTTAAGTGAACATTAATGCAAGCTATTATCCGCCTTATATTAACAAACCCGCAGATTAAGTCTAAATTTAGGGTCATTTTCTCGTACTTTTCTATATTCCTTTTTATGGGGTTTGCTACTTTTGTATCTTTATCGATCAATAAGTTCGTTAGTGATACTATGTCAATTACCATAGCAGAGCCAGAACTTGAATCTTCAGAAGAACTATCAAATGAAATCTCTCAAGTTATAACAGTCAAAAAAGGTGATACATTAAAGGCAATACTTTTACGGCAACAAATTCCAAATAATGAAATAAACCAAATCATAAAACTAGTAAAAGACAAGAATATTGAATCTTCCCTGAAGATAGGACAGCAACTTGTTTTTGATTATGAAATAAAAATTACTGAACAAGACGATGAAGATCTTGCTTCTGAGTCACGTATATTGAATAAAATAACCATAGCGTATGATAATGTTAAATCTTTAGAAATTATTAGAGAAGAGGAAAGTTTTTATGCGAAAGATGTGACCAAAGTTCTAAATAAATTAATAACCAAATCTTCTGTGGTTATTAATTCAAGTTTTATGTCGGCCTTAAAATCGTTGGGATTATCAAGTAATAGTATAATTGAGCTGATTAACTCGTATAGTTATCAGATTGATTTTCAACGTCAAATTAAAAGTGGTGATACGGTAACTGTTATAACCGAAAAATTTGTTACCAAGGAAGGTAAATTTTCTCATCATGGTAAGGTTTTATATGTATCGCTTAATTTGTCAGGTACAGAATATAATATTTTCCGGTATTCTCTAGACAATACACCCAATAATCATGATTTCTTTTCTGAAGATGGTAAAAGTGTAAAAAGAAGTTTGCTTAGAACCCCTGTTAAATTAGTTAGAATTTCTTCTCATTATGGTAATAGACATCATCCTACTTTAGGCTATACCAAAATGCACAAAGGTGTTGATTTTGCTGCTCCAACTGGTACGCCGATTTATGCTGCAGGTAATGGGGTGATAACTGAAATAGGATGGAAATCTGGCTATGGAAAATTTATACAGATCAAACATAGTCAAAATCTATCAACTGCTTATGCTCATGCTTCTAATTTTGCTAAAAATCTTAAGCCAGGAAGTATAGTTAAACAAGGCCAAGTTATTGCGTATGTTGGTAGTACTGGTAGAACTACAGGGCCACATTTGCATTATGAGGTTAAAATAGGTGGTAAGAACATAAACCCTATGCACGTTAAATCTAGTCCAGGTATAGAACTTGCTGGCAAGCAATTAGCAAAATTTAAACAATTTAAAAGTAATGTAAAGTCTTTAAGTAGTGAGCTTGATAATAAGTCAGAGATTGCTGAAAATTCAGCAACAAAATTCTTTTGAAATTTTAAGGATGTCACCACATAACTGTTGAAAGTTAGTAAATACAGCTTCTTTATACGTCATGAGCTACGAAGGCCGTAAGGTCGACGAAGCAATCCAGTAACATCATTTATCTATAGATTGTTTCCTAGATTGCTTCGCTTACGCTCGCTAATAGACGCTGTGGTATAGGTATTTGTAAACTTTCGACAGTTGTGGGATGTCACCCCTACTCGCCATTATGTCATCCCCGCTTCGGTGCGGGATCTAAAGAAAATAGCCAAGAAGGATGTTATACATTTTTAGACCCCTGCATACGCAGGGGTGACATCCGAAGGTGCAGGGAGACACCCTAGGCTATTAAACCGATGTCTTACATCGCATTAATTAGTTTATGTTGAAGAGTTTGCTAGTTCATTAGCAGCAATAAGCCGAGAAAAGCAGCTAAAAAACTGGCATAGATATTGTTTAGTCAAAATGCAGCTAAGTACTGTAAATAGTAAACATAAGTAAAACAAGGTGATCCTAAAAATTATGTCATCATTTCTTTCGCAAAAACATAAGAATATAGGTATAGTTGGTTTAGGTAAGACTGGTATAGCTGCTTGGGAAGTACTGAATAAAGTAGCTAAAGTAATTTGCTATGATCAAGCAAGTAGCAGTCGGGATGCTTTTACCAAAATCTATGGGAGTGATAGTCTTGTTAGCTTATCTGATCTGCAGTGGCAAAATCTTGATAAGATTCTACTGAGTCCAGGTATTCCTTTGTCTCATGACATTGTTACAATGGCTAATTCCCATAATATACCGATAACTTCAGATATAGATCTGTTATTTGAGGAAGTTAAGTTAAGAGAGCCTGAGGCAGCTAATTTCATTGGCATAACTGGTACTAATGGTAAGAGTACTACCACTGCTTTAACCGGTCATATTTTACAATCTTGTGGTTTTGATTATCAAGTTGGAGGAAATATTGGTTTTCCTGTTTTGGCTATGAGGTTAGATAGTAAAGGATATGTATTGGAGCTATCCTCATTCCAATTAGATTTATTAAACAGTTTTAAAGCCAAAATTGTGGTGCTTCTTAATATCACGCAAGATCATTTAGACCGACATAATAATATGCAAGGCTATATTGCTGCTAAAAAAAAGATATTTAATCGAATGGATAAAGATTCATTTGCTATAATTAGTGTTGATAATGAAATTACCAAGAATATTTTTCTAGAATTACAAAAGGAAAATAGAACAAATGTAGTACCAATCTCTATTTATGAAATTCTTAATAAAGGAATATCAATTTGTAATAATATGATTTATGACAATATTTTTGAACCGATTACTATTAATCTCCATAATAATAACTATCTACAAGGTATGCATAATCAAGAGAATATTGCCGCTAGTTATGCAGCTTGTCGAGTTATAGGGGCAAGGCCAGAACAAATAATTGCCGCTATCGGGCTATTTAAGGGGTTACCACATAGAATGCAATATGTTGGTACAGTACAAAAGCTATATTTAAATGTTCCTACGAATATAAATTTTTATAACGATAGCAAAGCTACCAATAGCATGGCTGCCTCTAAATCCATCTCATCGCTTGATAATATATATTGGTTAGCTGGGGGGATAGCAAAAGAAGGAGGGATAACAGAGCTAGAGCCATGGTTTTATAAAATTCGTAAGGCTTATCTTTTTGGTCAAGATAAAGATCTTTTTGCATCATTCCTTAATGGCAAGGTAGATTACCAAATTTGTCAAGATTTAATGGAGGCTTTTAATTCTGCCTTTAGAGATGCAATGGAGGATATGGGGGGTATAAAGAATATTTTGCTAGCCCCGGCTTGTGCTTCCTACGATCAATTTAAAAATTTTGAGGAACGCGGAGAATTATTTATTAAATTATATAATGCTATTATTAATCATGGCTAAAGATAATAATAATGAATTGTCTAACAACTATATAAAATGGTGGTGGCGTAGTATTGACCAGCAAATGATTATTGCTTTAGTAATCCTATTTGTGTTTAGTATGATGTTGGTTACCACATCAGGATCAGCAGTAGCAAATAGAATTGGACTTAATGAGTATTATTTTGCATCTAGACAATTATTCTACCTTGCTAGTGCTTTGTTACTAATCATTTTTTTTTCTTTTTTCTCAAAAAAATGGTTAAAGAGATTCTCAATTCTAGGATTTATTGGT
Source organism: Candidatus Tisiphia endosymbiont of Micropterix aruncella (assembly GCF_965178575.1). NCBI lineage: Bacteria > Pseudomonadati > Pseudomonadota > Alphaproteobacteria > Rickettsiales > Rickettsiaceae > Candidatus Tisiphia > Candidatus Tisiphia endosymbiont of Micropterix aruncella. The sequence goes on along the minus strand of NZ_OZ238268.1, from coordinate 1,564,235 downwards.
AGTATATTATTATTAATTTTAGTTAGATTTTATGGTTATGAGGTTAAGGGGGCTACTCGTTGGATTAATATTCTAGGTCTCTCTATGCAACCTTCAGAATTTGTAAAACCATTTTTTGCAGTGGTGGCAGGCTGGATATTATCGCTGAAATTTGAAGGTGAATTTCCAAGTTTTTCTATTTGCATAAGTCTTTATAGTATCGTTGCTTTATTATTAATTATCCAGCCAGATTTTGGTATGTTAGTGATGGTTACTGCTGTTTTTGGTATTCAACTTTTTATTGCTGGTATGCCGATATTTTGGATTATACTTGCTGCTTTTATGTTGGTATTTGGGGTTACAGCAGCTTACTTTTGGCTTCCTCATGTAACAAAAAGGATTAATAGTTTCTTGGATCCTGATAGTAGTAGTAATTACCAAGTTGGTAAGTCAATCAGGGCGTTTGAGCATGGAGGTTTATACGGTCGTGGTCCTGGTGAAGGGGCGGTAAAACAAGTATTGCCGGATTCGCATACTGATTTTATCTTTGCTGTTGCTGGTGAAGAATTTGGGGCAATTATTTGTTTAATCATTGTAGGGATATTTGCTTTTATAGTTATTCGTAGTTTACTTAAACTTATTAATGAAGAAGATAAATTTATTCAATTAGCAGCAAGTGGTATTATTTCCCAAATAGGGTTACAAGCAATCGTTAATATTGGTGTAACCTTGAATTTATTGCCAACCAAAGGTATGACGTTACCCTTTATTAGTTATGGTGGTTCTTCAACTCTTGCCATAGCCATTGCTACGGGGATGCTGCTTGGTTTTACCAAACATAAAACCTCTCTTAGTAAATATAAAATTCAAGATATTGACATATGAAGAATATAATTGTTGTTGGTGGTGGTACGGCTGGTCATTTGTTCCCCGCTATTGCTTTAGGTGAAGAATTAATGGAGCGTGGGTATGAGTCGTATCTTATCACCGATGTTAGATGCCAAAAATATTTGGCTGAAGATTTAAAACTTATACCACATATAATAAATTTTAGATTGCCACCTAAAGGTTTATTTAATAAGTTTAAATTATTGATTTCTTTATTAATTATAACTTTTAAGATGTTATTGCTATTAGTGAAGATTAAACCATATGCTATAATTGGGTTTGGTGGCTATCCGACTTTTCCTCCATTGCTCGCTGCAGTATTTTTACGTATTCCTATCATAATTTATGAACAAAATTGCTTTATTGGTAAAGCTAATAGATTTTTCTTAAAATATGCTAGGAAAATTGCTCTTACATATGATGAAACTAAAAATTATAATATTCTTGATAAGAATAAGAAATTGGTTATAGGAAATATAGTACGGGAGAATGTTAAAAACCTGAAAGTTAGGGAAAATTTTAATAATGATATTTTCCGAATATTTATTTTTGGAGGAAGTCAAGGAGCAAAGATTTTCTCTACTTTAGTGCCTGAAGCTATTCAGATATTAGTGCAATCAAATCCTGATATTAAACTGCATATTACCCAACAAGCTTCCCTAGAAGATCATGATAATATTGCTAAAATTTATGCTCAGTTGAAAATTCCATATAAGTTGGCAGATTTTTTTTATGATATGGATCAGCAATATGCCAATCAAGAATTAGTAATATCAAGAGCTGGGGCATCGACTATTTCTGAGCTTTGCTATGTGGGATTGCCGGCGATTTTTATTCCACTACCTTCAGCTAGCGAAAACCATCAATTCTATAATGCCAAGGCTCTAGAAGATAGTGGGGCAGGGTGGTGTTTTGAACAAAGTACAATCACAGCAGAAAAATTAGCCAATAAACTCTTAGTGCTAGTAAAAAATCGTGATATATTAAAAAAAACATCTAATGAGTTATTAAAAAGGAAAAATGATGGTAGTAAGACTTTAGCTGACGCAGTAGAAGAAATAATAAGCTGATTCTTGCAGTTTTAATAATTTTGTGTCATTAATTAATATTAATAGAAAATTATCGGATTAGGTTATGTTAAAGAAAATTATTATTACAGTTTTGGGATTGTTCCTACTTTCAGGTTGTACTGATGGTTTTAGAGGATATTTTAAAAAATCTGCTAATAATAAAATTATAGATACCAAAGGTTTTGAAGGTGGTAAGCGTCCGCCTCTTTATAATAAGAAGTATATATCAACGGCAAAAAGGAACGTCATGGAAGGAAATTTTGATGACGATGATGAAGATTTACTTAGTGAAGATGATACGGAAACAATCAATCCAACTTTAAGAAATCGTCAGATGTATCTTAAGATGGTAAAACAGGATGCAGATCGCAAAAGAAGGCAGAAGTTAAATCAAGACAAAGATTATCCTTCATTGAACTTAGCAAGTGATAGGGTGAAAAAGCGAAATAGTGATGAGGCAAACAGTAAGTTACACAAAGAGCTAGAGCAAATTAAAGCTATGCTGCATGAAACTAAAAAAGATTTAGAAAAGTATAGTTGTCCTGCGGGAAAAAATGCTAAAACACAAAGTGCTGATATGTTACCAATAGAAACAGATAGTCATAAAACAATTAAAAAGCTAGAAACTAATAAAACTAAGAGTGTACTCAATAAATCAGAAATGAAAAGAAAGTTTCTTAGTGAAGATTATGATGATATAAAGGTAAATGACCCTAATGGGAAAGTTGGTAAAAACGACACTAATAATAGAGTTAATGAACAAGAGAAATTCCAGTTACCGCCTCGTGCAATATAAACAACCCTTTAGGATATTTTTTAGACCCGCTACTTTCGCAGTGGTGACATCAGGGATGATACTGAACCTAGTATTAACTTGTTACATCGAACTTAGCTAAAATAAGTAGGAATAGTTGAAGGTATGAGTAAATTTATCCAAGCAAATGGCAGGGTTATATATACCCAGACCCACCTTACTAGAGAGCAAAAAGAAGCTGTCGGGTTACTTTCTATCGGAACGTTCTTAGAGTTTTTTGACTTAACTTATATATTCCCATTATTAACTACGTTAATACTACAGTTGTAGTTACTACCCAGGGATGTCATTCCCGCCGTTGCTAAGAATGATGGTATGGACGAGTAAGTAAAAGAAACTTTACTTACTACCGTGATCACGAATATAATTCGGTCACATAATTATACTATTTAATAATTAAAAAGGAGTCCATACCATGAAAGATATTAACATACTAGGCATTGATTTAGCAAAAACAATTTTTCATATTGTTGCATTAAATAAAGATGGTGAAAAAATATTAGCTAAAAAATTACACAGAGAAGAATTTGAAGACTACATTTTAACAAACATTCCCAAGAATAGTTTATTGGTAATGGAAGCATGTGGCAGTTGTCATTATTGGAGCAATAAGTTTATGGAATCAGGTTTTACAGTAAAATTACTTAAACCATGTGATGTAAAAGCTTTTGCAAAAACTCGGCAAAAAAATGATACAAATGATGCTTTGGCAATAGCAAGAGCAGGAAAAGATCCGGAGTTAAAATCGGTTCGTATAAAAAATATATCACAACAAGAGATTAGTTGGTTACATAAACGTCGGCAACATATTATTAGACAAAGAGTACAATATAGTAATGGTTTAATGAGTGATTTACTTGAATTTGGTTATTACATAAAAATGCTTAGTACAGGACAAAGAGATTAACAAGGTGATAATCGGAGTAAAGATGGTATTATTGGCTTAATAAATTTTGTTATAACTTCCATCCATTTTTCCATCATTTCTTCAATATTCAAAAATATTCTCTGCAAATAATCTAAGCCATACCTGAATAAGGAGATAGACTTTCTACCATGTTTTTTAAGCTTTATAGGTTTGATAGAATTTTGCCATTGACCCACAACATAAGCAAAAGTAAATGCTATAGCAAGTAAACCAAGCAATTTACTAATTCTATCTAAATACGTTAATTCGGGATAAGGATTAGTAAAAATAGCAGACATATATATACTACGAAGAGCAATTAATGTATGAATTCACAGAAATGCAATTTATACATATCCAAAATCTTGTATTAGTTATAGCTAAAGCATTTTTACTAATCCTTATCCCGAATTGACGTTAAATGTATTATATGGGTATTTTCAAAATTGAAGCCCCGCGTCTTAAGGCAAGCAAAAAGGCTTTCTATTTCCCATCTTTTTTTATATATATTTAGTGCTACATGCGGATTATCATTGGTAGCTATGATTACTAATACGCCTTCATCATTACGCAGTGCAGCCACAGATACTTTAGGTCCTTTATAATTCTTACCCAAATATCTTTTTCCTTTAAACAACATATATTCACCATTCTGTAACTTCTTAATTAAATGATTAGCAGTAACTAACTCGTCTTCTGCTCTGCCAATGGTAAGATTGGCTTTGATTCTAATATAAAATGGTATCATTTTATCAGCTAAAAACTTTAGCCATAAATCACCAATAAACTCCCGATCCCCAAGCAATGCTGACATTTTCTCTATGCCAAACACACTCATAAACCTTTCCATTAATTGCTGACGTTCAACGTTATTAGAAGTTCCTGCTTTTGGCAACATATCCCACATAATTGGTATAGCAATGCCTTTATGGCAAATAGATAATACTAAAATATTGATGTCAAGCTTGCCAAATTTCCAATTTGTCCGATCAAGCACTAGTAACCATTGATCAGCATCAATTCCAGCCAACTTCACCAATAACTTGGCTAAGGACGTATATGATAATTCACATTTGGCAAAAAATCTCTGTAATTTCTTATAGCGTGATTCTTGCTTATCTCCTTTTATCGTTAAGGCAAGCTGGGTAAGATTTACATCTCTCACTTGCAGTAATCCTAATATTATTTGTTCTATTAATTTTATGCTTGCAAAACTATTAAAAAAGTAGTCTCCTATTAATTGTGATAACGCTGTAATCATTCTCTTGCCTCTTAAGTCTTCAATAACCTAAGTAATAGAGCTTTGGCTACGCGTTATCTACTATTTTTATTCTCTCCTTAATCTCTTTGTCCTGTACTGAGATAAAAATGAGTAAATCTAAATTTGCCCGTGAGGCATTAAATATAGTAGAAGATGCCAAAAATGCTGGTGTGATTTCAGAGAGAATGTATAAGGAAATGAAGGTAATAGCTGAAGAAATTGCTACGTTATTAATACAAGAATCAGCAATAGATAAACAGCTAATAGCAATAAATAAAGAATCTGAAACAGCTACTTTATTAAAAACAATACCAGGTATTGGAGAAATTAATGCTAATATACTAAGCATAGCAGCTTATGAAAATTATGATGATTGTCGAAGTTTTGCTGCAAGTTTGGGATTAGTGCCTAAGCAAAATAGCACAGGTGGTAAAACAAGTCTTGGATCTATCACTAAGAAAGGAGATAGATATGTTAGAACTATGCTGATACAAGGAGCAAGGTCTATTGCAATCAGAGCAAAAATACAAAAGGATCCTACTGATCATTTAGTGCAATGTGCAAAGAAATTGCTGGAAAGGATGAGCTTTAATAAGGCTGCTGTGGCAATAGCAAACAAATTAGCTAGAATAGCGTATGTATGTGTTACAAGAAAATGTGCATATGCTTGATAGTTGGTGGTGTATATAGATTTATCTGTATTTTATCTATATAAAAAGAAGAAGTAAGTAAATAGGATTTAAGAGGTACGATATAAGCGAAAGTGATTGGAGATAATAAATGGGCATTCCAAAAACAAGTCCGAGATTTTATGTCAAGGCTTTAGAAGCCGTAAGAATGAGTGGATAACTCCAAGGATTGCGTGGAATGCGAAAACTATTATGGCACTAGATGCAGAATATATGACAGCTTATTTTTTTATTACTCCCGCATCATTTTTCTTATTGACTTACTTACTCGTCCATATATGACATCTTCTCGAGTTCTTTTCATGACTTTTAAACTGCCATGAATTATATAACTCAATAAAAACTTGATTATCGAGTAAAAGACAATAAAACATTATTAGATACCAGCTTTCGCTGGGATGACATAATGGCGAGTAGGGGTGACATAAAAGGAGAGGCAGGGAAACACCCTAGGCTATTAAACCGATGTCTTATATCGAACTCAGCTTAGTTATTCAAATTGAATTAAATAGCAAAAAAAGATATTATTCTTGTAAAAACATATTAGTGGAAGAAATTTTTGGTATATACTGCAAAAAATTGAAGAATTTAGAAGAGAAAATTCTATAACGATGTTATCCGAGCTACAGCACATAAGTGTTAACTTAAACAGCCACTATGTCATCCCTGCTTCGGTGCGGGGTCTAAAAAAATAGCATAGAAGGTATGTTAATAGTTTTATATCCCAGCTTTCGCTGGGATGACATAATGGCGAGCAGGGGTGACATAAAAGGAGATGCAGGGGTAACAATAGTGGCTAGTAGAGATGACATCGTTTGTAGGGAATACATCAGTCCTCGTGGAGATGGCATGAAAGAAAATAAAAAATATTATAGCTGGTTAACAATAATATTTTGTTTAATAATTAACTGTTATTCAACTATTTATGCTTCTAATACAAATATTGAAAATAGATTTGCGACAAGAATTGCTATTGTAGATATATACTCTATTCTAGAACATTCTGTAGCAATCCAGTCTATAAGAAAATCTGTAGACCAAATAAGCGAAAAAATTCGACAAGATATATCAAAGAAGGATGGAGAACTAAAAGAAATAGAGAATCTATTAATGGAAAAACGTAACTCTTTAAGTGAATCAGCTTTTGAACAAGAATTTAGTCTTTTTGAAAATAAAATAAATATAGCACAAAAAGAAATACGAGATAGGAAAGTACGTCTTGAGCAAGCCCATGCTGAGGGCATAGGGAAAGTACAAGAAGCAATAACAAAGATTATAAGTGCTTTAGCAGAAAAGTATAATCTTGATCTAGTTATACCTAGTACTCAAATTTTATTTGCTAAAAATAGTCTGAATATTACGCAAGAAGTAATAGCAGAACTAAATAATGAACTAAAACATGTTACAATTAAATACGAATAATTTGTTATAGAGGTTTATCAATGACAGAATTTACTCCTATTACAGTAGCTTATGGTGATGGTATAGGCCCAGAAATAATGCAAGCAGTACTGTATATTTTAAAAGAAGCTGAAGCAAGAATACGTATAGAAATGGTGGAAGTAGGAGAGAAATTATACAAGAAGCATTATACTTCAGGGATAGCACAAGATACTTGGGAATCATTGGCAAGAACTAAAATTCTTCTAAAAGCCCCTATTACCACTCCTTTAGGTGGTGGGTATAAAAGTTTAAATGTAACTCTTAGAAAAGCCCTCTCTCTTTATGCAAATGTTCGCCCTTCTGTCTCTTATGCTCCTTTTGTTAAAACACTCCATCCAAACTTAAATACAGTTATAGTACGGGAAAATGTTGAAGACTTATATGCTGGAATTGAATATCGCCAAACTCACAATGTTTATGAATCTCTTAAACTAATCAGCAGAGTTGGTAGTGAAAGAATTATTAGATATGCCTTTGAATATGCGATAAAAAATAACCGTAAAAAAGTCACATGTTTTAGTAAAGATAATATTATGAAACTTTCTGACGGAATTTTTCATAAAGTTTTTGATGAAATTGCGAGTAGATATAAGCAGATTCAAAGTGACTATTATATAATAGACATAGGCACTGCAAGACTGGCAACTCAGCCAGGATTATTTGACGTCGTTGTAACCTCAAATCTGTATGGGGATATTATATCTGACGTAGTAGCAGAAATTTCTGGATCAGTAGGACTTAGCGGTTCTGCCAATATAGGTCAAAATTATGCTTTATTTGAAGCTGTACATGGCTCTGCCCCAGATATTGCAGATCGTAATCTAGCTAACCCTTCTGGTTTGCTTAATGCAGCAATTATGATGCTAGTTCATATTCAGCAAAAGGATATTGCTGCATTAATAGAAAATGCTTGGAAAAAAACCATTGAGGACGGAGTTCATACTGGGGATATCTATGATGAGAAAATATCTAGCAGAAAAGTTGGAACTAAGGAATTTGCTGATGAAGTAGTGAAAAGACTAGGTTTCAAACCTTCTAAGCTCGCAGAAGCTGCATATTCATCATCAACTGCACAAGAAACTATTGACAAGATATATTCGATTAATACTAAAGAAACTAAAGAATTGGTAGGTAGTGATATATTCATACAGATGGAGGCTTTGACTGCCCATGATGTAGCAGCAAAAATTCAAACTATCAATTTAGGTGACTTAGAATTAAAAACCATAGCTTCCATGGGACTTAAATTATGGCCAAGAGATGAGAGATTTGAACTACTGTCTGACCATTGGTGTTGCCGCTTTATGGCAAAGAAAGATGGGAAAAGAGTAACGCATTTATCTATAGCCCATTTACTTGAAGCTCTAAGTAAGGCAAAAGTAGATTTTATTAAAATTGAAAATCTATTTGAATTTGATGGGAAAGCTGGATATTCGCTTGCTCAAGGAGAATAGAATATTTATGTTTTTTGTTATCGGTTATGGATTAATCTTACTCGGAATTATAGCAATATTTTCCGGGATTGTTGGACTTTTTAGATTTCCTGATTTCTATACAAAAATTCATGCTGCTAGTGTAATTGAATGTTGCGGCGTACCTTTATCACTTGTTGGTCTTGCCTTTTTACAGGATGATTTTACTAGCTCTTTTAAATTAGTTTTTGCCTCTATATTGATTTTAATATTAAACCCGGTATCTACTCATGCAATTGGCAAGGCTGCTTCATTAGGAAAAACTAACCTAAAATGATTGATCGTTTATTTATGATACCAGAAATAATAAATTTTCAACTAGCTAGCTGGTTGCTTATGGTAATCCTTATAATGCTTGCCATCGTATCAATTAAGATTATATTTTGTAATTCTTTATTAGAAACAGTAGTAATAAATTCTATTTTTAGCTTACTTATTGTTTTATCTTATCTTCTTATGGACGCTCCAGACGTGGCAATGACTGAGGTAGCTCTAGGTAGCTGTTTATCTAGTTGTGTATTTTTAGGATTTTTAAGCAAATTGCCAACCATACAAAAATGTAATCCTAAACCAACACGAGTAATAAGTTCATCAATTATATGTGTAATTTTTATAGTAGTGTTAAGCTTTGCAGGACTTGATTTACTAGAATATGGATCTATAGATTCTCCTATGCAAAGTCACCTAACCAAATATTATATTGAAAATACTAAAAGTGATATTGGTATTCCCTCTTTTGTAGCAGCACTACTAGCTAGCTACAGAGGTTATGATACTCTTGGAGAAACGGCAGTCATTTTAATTGCTGGAATATCGGTATTATTGCTATTTTCACAAAAAAGTAATGAACATGCTTAAAGATTTTATCATTATAAAACATTCTACTCTTTTTATCTTACCTTATATATTCTTATATGGTCTATATATTCAAATTAATGGTGATGCATCACCAGGAGGCGGATTCCAAGCTGGGGCTATATTTGCTTCTATGATAATTGGTTTTGATTTAGTTCATGGTCAGTTTAAATTAAAACAATATTTTTCTACTGATTTACTAGTTGGTATGGCTACTATCGGGGTACTTATCTATGCCATGACCGGTATGGTATCAATATTATTTGACGATAATTACTTAAACTACTATTCTCTTGCAAATGACAAATTATTAGCTCAACATATTGGTATCTTTATCATTGAAATTGGCGTTGGACTTTGCGTTGCATCGGTTATGTGTTTAATATATTCTATAATGAGATATACTCGATGAAAATCAAGAATTGCGTCGTCATTATCCAAGATCTGCGGTGCTCACGTACTATATGTACGCTCCGCTCCTCGACTTGGTAATTCCTAGCACTTCATGATTTTGATCTTCGTCTATCAACTCTTCATTTACGAGCAGTATATGTATAAACTAATACAGCTAATAAAATGGGAATACTTAATTCAAAATCGTATTAATAATCTTAGCAAATATCTATTTATATTTTTTTTATTTTGTATTTTCAGCACTGCTTTAATCAATGACCAAGCAGATATTAAGAAATTTGGGGTTATCTTTTCAGTAATTTTTTTACCAATAGCCCTAATTGGCTTCTCTAGTCTAATATTAAAGCAAGATGTGGAGGACGGAAGTTTAGAGCTATTATTATCCAGTTTCAGTGAGAATGAAATTGTTACATCTAAATTATTTGCTATATTTTTTAGTTCACTTACTAGCTCTTTATTAAATATCCCGATAATTTATATTATTTTCGATCTTGATCTAATAACAGTAACCTATCTTTTTATCACTCTAACTTTGCTATTAACTTTGTCCAGTAGCCTACTAGTTTTAATTGGATCTATTCAAAGCTATTTTAGGTCAAATACTAACCTGCTAGCAATATTAATCATGCCACTATTAGTACCCAACATAATACTTACCGGTCTTGTTTTACAAAATCTTGAGAATATAAGCCTAATTTTTGTTATGATTGGTATCAATATGCTTCTTTTACCAACCATATTTTATCTCTCATCATATTTAATTAAGAATATTTACAACATTTAATTTATATTATACACCATACTGACCCCTTCACTAATAAAAAAATTGTTATTTTTTTATTATTCATGTAATTTAGTCATAGTTTTTTAACCATTTTTTGGTAGTTATATATGTGGCAAGCTTTAAGAAGACTAATAGCAGCTAACCCTATGGGGATGTTTTTATGGAGTATCATAGCTAAATGGTACTTTATGATAGCAGTTACCTCTTTGATAGTATTATTTTGGGTAGCCAAGGGTCTTGAACAAATTGGATTTATAAAATATATGACCAATGCTACAACTGAAATTCTTTATACATCTAAATCAATTGCACAAAACTGTACTACAAAATTAGGTCCCAACTTTGAGAGCTTAACCAATTTTTGGAAATGTTTAGGAGACCCACCAAAATACGAGATTAAAGAAGAAGAAACAGGTGAAAAAGCTTTAGAGGATGGATTAAATAAGTTATTGCCTAAAGATAAGACAGTACCAGAAATGCTTCCATATCGCAATCCTTATGATTCTCCTAGAGATTCTACAGATAGTGATGGTAAATAAACCGATGGTAATTACCCCAATTCGGGATAAGAATTGACAAATTCTTATCCCGAATTCGCGTTAATTGAGAATAATCTAAGCAAAATTAGGGTAATACTTCACTGTTAATTGCTGAAGCTATCCTTGATTTTTTGTTATTTTTCCAGTAATCTATTATAAGCTCAAGTATCGATGTAACAAATTAATACTAGGATCAGTATCATCTCCATTAGGGGTGATGTCATCCCATAACTGTTGAAAGTTAGTAAATACAGCTTCTTTATACGTCTATTAGCGAGAAGGCTGTAAGGTGCAACGAAGCAATCCAGTAACACCATTTATCTATAGATTGCTTCGCTTACGCTCGCAATGACGCTGTGGTTTTAGATATTTTAGATCCTGCTACTAAAACAGAGATGACATTGAAGGTAGCGGGGCTATTAAACCGATGTCTTACATCGATATTTGAGATTATTATATTAAATATACTAGTCAGTTTATGTCAAATACTAATGATTATGATAAGGCAACTCGTAGAGATTTTATAACCTTAACTGCCAGCAGTATGGTTGTGGTTGGAGCTGCATGTGCTACTTGGCCTCTTGTTGATTCATTCAACCCTTCAGCGGATGTTCTTGCCCTATCTTCAATAGAAGTGGATTTATCTCACATACAACCAGGTCAAACTCTTACTGTTAAATGGCAAGGTAAACCGGTTTTTATTACTAACAGGACTCCTGAAAAAATTGCTGAAGCAAGAAATGTAAACCTTTCCGAGTTAATAGATCCCGAACTTGATCAAGTACGAGTTAAAGCTGGACATGATAAATGGTTAGTAACTATCGGCATTTGTACACATTTAGGTTGTGTACCACTTGCAAACCAAGGAGATTATGATGGTTGGTTTTGTCCATGCCACGGCTCTCAATACGACTCATCTGGTCGCGTTCGTAAAGGACCAGCTCCTTTAAATTTGGCTGTCCCACCATATGAGTTTATTTCCGATACAAAAATTAAAATCGGATAGTTATTTATGAATGAAACTAATAATCCTAAAAAATCAAACCCCGTTATAGAATGGGTAGACTATAGACTACCTGTTTTCTCGTTCCTTAAACATTTAGGCGAATATCAAACACCCAAAAATTTAAGTTACCTATGGAATCTAGGGTCAATAGCTGGTATCGCTTTAGTAATTCAGATAATCACTGGCATTATTTTAGCTATGCATTACACTCCTCATGTCGATTACGCCTTTGAGAGTGTTGAAAAAATTATGCGTAATGTCAATTACGGCTGGTTAATACGTTATATACACTCAGTTGGAGCATCAATGTTTTTTGCTGCAGTTTATCTACATATCTGTAGAGGATTATATTATGGCTCGTACAAAAAACCTAGAGAGTTGTTGTGGCATATAGGCATAATAATTTTTCTTACTATGATGGCTACTGCTTTCATGGGATATGTACTACCTTGGGGACAAATGAGTTACTGGGGAGCAACTGTAATCACCAATTTATTTTCAGCTATACCTATTATTGGCAAATCGATAGTTACTTGGCTTTGGGGAGGATTTTCAGTTGATAACCCTACACTTAACAGATTTTTTGCTTTACATTATTTATTGCCGTTTATTATAGTAGCTTTAGTACTACTCCATTTAGTAGCACTACATATTCATGGATCAAATAACCCCAAAGGGATCGATGTTAAGTCATCCAAAGATACTATTTCTTTTCACCCGTATTATACGGTAAAAGACTTCGTTGGATTCGGTGTCTACTTTTTAATATTTGCCTTTTTTGTCTTTTACCAACCAAATTATCTAGGACATCCTGACAATTACATACCAGCCAATCCTTTGGTTACTCCAGCTCATATAGTTCCCGAATGGTATTTTCTGCCATTTTATGCCATTTTACGTGCAGTACCGTCAAAGCTAGGTGGCGTAATATTAATGTTCTCTAGTATTTTGTTATTATTTGTTTTACCTTGGCTTGACAGTTCAAAAGTTAGGAGTAGCAATTATAGACCAATGTTCCGCATAGCTTTTTGGCTGTTCATATTGGACTGCTTGACACTTGGGTATCTTGGAGGACAACCAGCAGAAGAACCTTACATTACCTTAAGCCGGTTTGCTGCTACTTATTATTTTTTTCATTTTTTAATTGCAGTACCCCTAATTAGCAAATATGAAAAAACTCTGCCATTACCGGATTCTATATGAAAGACAACAAAATTATACAGGGGCATTTGAAGTTCAGCTTTATAGCAAAAAAGATGTCATTCCTAGCTAAAGGCTTTGCCCGTGTAGATCAGGGGCTATCATTCTTAGCAACGGCGGAATCTATGATATTTAAACCGATGTCATCCCTGCGAAAGCAGGGATATATTATACTTAATGGTCTTTCTTTTCTGTCATGGAGAAACTCTATTATTTGTCTATTCATATTATTACTATCAAACATCTCTATCGCAAACGAAGCACTACCTGCAAAAAAGATTGCTTGGCCATTTGATGGAGTTTTTGCAACTGTTGACAGGAAAGCTGCACAGCGTGGATTCCAAGTATATAAAGAAGTATGCAGTAGCTGTCATGGTCTTTATAATTTATATTATCGTAATCTTAAAGATCTAGGATTTTCAGATGAAGAAATTAAAGAAATAGCCAAAAATTATACTGTACAAGATGGTCCAAGTGATGCAGGAGAAATGTTTGAAAGACCTGCTCTACCCTCCGATCCATTTGTTCGTCCCTACCCTAATGAACAAGCAGCAAGAGCTGCCAACAATGGAGCAGACCCGCCTGATTTATCGTTGATTATCAAAGCAAGACCTGATGGAGCAAATTATTTATATTCTATACTTACTGGTTATAGTGATCCTCCTGAAAATTTTAAACTAATGCCAGGATTAAATTACAACCCATATTTTCCACATAGTCAGATTGCCATGCCAGCTCCCTTGTCAGATGGACAAGTAAAGTATATAGACGGAACAAACTCATCAGTCGAACAAATGGCTATGGATGTTACGACATTTTTACAATGGGCTGCTGAACCTGAAATGGAAAACCGTAAATCCATGGGTTTGAAAGTGATGATGTTCTTAGTAATTTTTATAATTTTCTTCTATATCTCTAAAAATAGAATTTGGAAGAATCTAGAAACAGAAGAGTATAAATAACAAATCTTTAGAAGTAATTTACTTTTTAGTGTAATACCATTTCCCATTATTAACTACGCTATTTAGCACTACAGTTGTAGTACTAATGTCAAAACGATGTCATCCCAGCGAAAGCGGGGATCTAAAACTATTAACATATCTTCTATGCTATTTTTTTAGACCCCGCTACCTTCGCAGGGGTGACATCCGAAGGTGCAGGGGTGAGCATAATGGCGGCAGGGGTGGCATCACCCCTAATGGTGATGATTACTTGAGCCTACTATTAATTTATTACATCGATACTCGAGGTTAGTAATAGAATTAATGTCACCCCTGCGTAAGCAGGGGTCTAAAAATGTATAACATCCTTTTTGGCTATTTTTTTAGATCCCAGCTTTCGCTGGGATGACATAATGGCGAGTAGGGATGACATAACGACGGCAGGGGTGACATCACCCCTAATGGTGATGATTACTTGAGCCTACTATTAATTTATTACATCGATACTCGAGGTTAGTAATAGAATTAATGTCACCCCTGCGTAAGTAGGGGTCTAAAAATGTTCAATTGTACTTCGATCTACTTTTTTTAGATCCCAACTTTCGCTGGGATGACATAATGGCGAGTAGGGATGACATAATGGTGATGATTACTTGAGCTTACTATTTATCCCTACGCCTTCGATGTCATCCCAAATTCGCATAAATCGCTACGCCCTCCCAGATTCAGTACCTTTTTTGATACTAACTGGTTTGGGGGATGGAGGAGGAGCAAGGGGTTTGTCTCCATCTTTTGGGGTCATGGAGAGACTTCCTGCAATAGCTTTTGCTTCTGACTGTAATTTTGGAGGGAATTGTCCTTTTGTCGCATCAACGTTAGCAACAGGGATAGACGGTAACTTAGCCAATTCTCCTCTATCAAGATTTTCCTTAATCTCCTTTAGATGCTTGATGACTTTGTCTCGGTTTTTCTCCCTATCGTCATCGTCCCAAATTTGGTCATCATTAATAAGTTCAATTAGCTCCTCATCGTTGTTAACACCACCCTTCTTAATAAGCATGTTAAGAGTATTTTCATCAACAATTTTGTCCTCAATAAGTTGCACAAGAGCAGCATGTTCAGGTTCATCATCATCATCATGCCATGCCTGATACCTCTTTGCCATAGTCTTATCAAAGTCTTCACCCAGTGGGCTAGGAGAGCGAGGGGGTGTTTTTTGTTTTTTCTCTAGTTCTTCTAGTGCTTTATTTCCCCCTGATTCAGATATCTTTTCTTCCCTAAGCTTTGCCTTCAGTACCATTTCAGTTAAGAAGTTTGCCTTTCCTTCCCCTTGCGTTGCTACTGTTGCTTTGTCATGATCATAACCTGACGGCGAAGGTGGTGCTGGATGGGCTGTTGTGGGTGCTACCTTTTTAAGTTGTATCCCCGTCTTAATTTGAGCAAATAAGTCTCCCCTCTCTTCCCCTTGTCCTTTCGGTGTTGCTACTGCTGCTTGCTTCTGATCTTGACCTGCCGTAGGTTCTACAGCTGGTGGTGGAGCTGGCGGCGGTGGCACACTTCCCTTTGTTTGCTGAGTAGCTTGTGGCAATGGAGGAGGTGGAGGTATATTAATTGTAGGTGGCAACGGTGGAGGCGGTGGCGGCGTAGGTGCTGCCATAGCATTTCCTGCTGCTCGCTGAGCGGCATGTAAACCTTCTATCGGAGGAGGTGGAGGTATATTAGCTGTAGGTGGCAACGGTGGTGGTACTGGTATACTTCCCACTGCTTGCTGAACATCTTGGTTCTGCAACGGCACAGAATGTGTAGGAGGCGGTGGGGCTTGACGCAGCGTTGTATTTTGACCCGGCAACGGAGGAGCTGGAGGTATAGAACCCGGCAACGGAGGAGCTGGAGGTATAGCAGGCTCTGCTGCTTGCTGCACCTCTTGATTCTGCAACGGTGGCTGTGGTGCTTTATATTTAAGAGATTTAGGTGTCTGTTTAGCTTCCTTTCCATGCTGAATATTTTGTGAATCCTGCAATGATATATGGGGAAGGGATGAAGATGAAAGAGATCTTGTTGTAGTGTTTTCTGCTGCTTGATGAATAGTTGGGTTCGGCATTGACGTAGTACGCATAAGTGGCGGAGCTGGAGGTATAGCACTTTCCACTACTTGCTGAACAGCTTGGTTCTGCAATGATGCATATGGAGGTCGTGGTGGTGCTTGGCGTGTAGGTATTATCCGGTCAGGCATTGATGATGACATGGCTTGAGATTTAGTCTGATCTTGGCTTGTAGACAATGGCTGTGAAGCAACAGAAGCTGCTGCAAAAGTGGACTCAAGCTTACTACTTAAGTCTTTTGCTGCTGTTAACTGCTCAGGTGACAGTTTCCTTTTTGTCAGCTTCTCTAATTCTTTATGTAACTTATTTGTTCTAGCTATTGTTGAATCCTCTATGTTTTTACCAGTGATCTCTAATCCCTGATCAACCCTTTTTAATATTTCATTATTGTGGGTTATGTTGTCTTTTAAAATTTGTTCTGGAGTATTTACGAAAACATGCTTGATCTTTACAACAATTTGCTTAAGTTTTTTTATTAGCAAATTTGATGGTAATTCTTCCCGCAATTCTGCTAATTCTTTCTTTATTGAAAGAAGTTCTTTAACATTATCATTAGCCTTTACCAACTTAACTAGGTCTTGTTGTAGGTGTGACAGTCTTATTCTTTCTTGGTATAGTGCCTTCGCTTCATCAGCATTATAAACTTGTGGTACAATTTGGCTAAATTTTTCAGCAGATATATCCAACTTTACTAAGGATTCTCTTAATCGTTTTACCCGTTGTAGTTGTTCTTCTGATAGTTCTTTGGTTATGATCTTATTAAATTCTTCTTGTAACTCTGTATCTATAATTCTCTGTAAAGATAAGTTTTTTTTACCTACATCTCTTAATGTATTGTCAACATGTTTGAGTACAACTCTGTTGGTTCTTCTCTTTTCTTCAGCAATTTCCTCATCATTTTTTATAAAAAGATATTTTACTTGTGGAATTATATGTATAAGTCTTTTAAACCAAGGTAAAGAGGGGGCTTCTTTCTTTAAATTTTCCACTTTTTGTTGTAGATCTCTACTAGCGTCTAGTTGTTTATTAGCCTCTAAAAGATTATCTACAGAATTTATTATACCCCGTAATGTATCTTTTTCCTGTGATAACACGCTTTCTATTTGTTGATCTTTATCTTTCGACATGCAAATACCTCCTTATATAACTTAAACTATCATTTGTGTTATACTCGATAATCAAGTTTTTATTAAGTTATATAATTCATGGCAGTTTGAAAATCATGAAAAGAAGTTGAGAAGATGTCATTCCCGCGTAGGTAGATGAATCTAAAAAATAGCCTAAAAGACTATTTAAACTTTTTTAGATCCCCGCCTACGCTGGGATGACATAAACTGCCATGAATTGTAGCCTTTAGAAAAAAACTTGATTATCGAGTTATAAACACATTTGGTATTGTAAGCAGCTTTAAAGCTGCTTGTCAAATTAATACTTGAATTTTTTAGCATTTAGTACTATCATCTATGCTTTAAAAGCTCTTGGGAGAAAAAGATGAGTGAACTATTAGAACTTGCAGCAGAAATGCGGGAGAAATTTGGTACGGGAGTCGCAAGAGATCTACGTAGGAAAGGTATGATTCCAGCCATGGTTTATGGAGCAGGTAAAGAAGTGCTAGCCGTTTCTATCGAAGAAAAAGAGATAACTAAGCATTATAGAAAACCTGGTTTTATCTCTACAGTTATTCAAATTAAAGTGGGTAGTAAAACGCATAAAGTGTTACCAAAGGCTGTAGAATTGCATCCTATTACTGACATAGTAAGGCATGTTGACTTTGTACATTTAGAGGAAAAGACCCAAAGAATGGAAGTGCCGGTAGTCTATGAAGGTAAAGAAAGAGCTTTGGGAGTTAAAAGAGGTGGATTCTTTAATATAATAAAAAGAACTATAACTCTTGTATGTGATGTCAATAATATACCTAAAAATATTAATATTGATGTTACCAACATGCATATCGGTCAGTCTTTAAAAGCAAAAAGCATTAAACTCCCTGAAGGAGTCCAGCTAGCTAGTAAAAATGATTTTATTATTGCTACTATAATCGGTCGTAAGGGTAGTAAGTCAGAAGGTGAAGAAGCTGCAACTGAGGAAGTGAAGGCAGCGAAGTAGTTGTTTTTGAAGCTACGAGGTAACAAAAAACGATGTCACCGCCATTATGTCATCTCTGCGAAGGCAGGGATCTAAAAAGGTTTACATATTCTTCTTGGCTACTTTTTTAGATACCTGCCTTCGCAGGGATGACATATACGGTGAAACGATGTCATTCTGCGAAAGTAGCGGAATCTAAAACTATATAACATACCTTCTTGGCTACTTTTTTAGATACCAGCTTTCGCTGGGATGACATCGATGCAGGGATTGCATCAACCCCTTAAATATAAATATAAGTGCAAATCGCTCTCTAATGATATTATAATATGCTTAAATCTGAAGACAAAGGGTATATAGTTGTTGTAGGTTTGGGCAATATAGGCAAAGAGTACCAAAATACTCGCCATAATGTTGGCTTTACAGCTGTGGAACGTTTATCAGAATACTATAAATTTTCTTGGAATAGCAAAGATAAATTTCATGCAGAACTTGCACAAGGGATAATAGGTGGACATAAAGTACTATTAGCAAAGCCTCTGACTTATATGAATCTGTCTGGAAAAGCGCTGCAAGCAATATGTTCTTACTATAATGTCAAATTACAGAATATTTTTGTTTTACATGATGATATAGATTTAGAAACTGGTAGAATAAAATATAAATTGGCTGGTGGTAGTGGTGGGCATAATGGTTTAAAATCATTGGATCAGTGTATAGGAAATGATTATCACCGTATAAGAATAGGGGTAGGAAGACCAGCAGCGTATGATGATGTGTCGGATTACGTTTTAGCTTCTTTTTCTAAAGAGGAATATAAAATTATTGTTAATTCCATTGAAGTAATAATGCATAATTTTCATTTATTGCTTTCATGTGAAATGGAAGAGTTTAAAAGAGGCATCGTTTAAATATGAACCAACAATTAACTTGTGTCTATGCAGATGACATGGATGCACAATATTCGAAGATAATGCAGGATGGATTAGATGAACATGCTAAAAACAAGAAGGGTCTTGATGCTGTCCAATCATTTTCCTTCTCGTGTTTTGATAATGATAAAAACTTTGTTGCTGGTATAAAAGGTGTAGTTTTTTATGGTTGTTTATACGTTGGTACGTTATGGGTTTCTGAAGATTTTCGAGGTCAGAATTACGGTACTTTACTAATGTCCAAGGCAGAAAATCTAGCACGAGAGCGTAATTGTAGATTTATGAATTTGTGTACTACCGATTGGCAAGCTAGACCATTTTATGAGAAATTAGGTTTTAAATTAGAGTTTACAAGAAGGGGATATGATAAAGATTCAGAATTATATTTTTTAAAGAAGGATTTGTGATAATCTGAATTCGATATACCTTCCCGCTTTCGTAGGAATGACAGCAAAACTGCCACTTATTACAAAAAAAATAATTCCTATAAACAAATGAATAAAAAATTATGACATTAAAATGTGGTATTGTTGGCTTGCCAAATGTAGGAAAATCAACCCTATTTAATGCCTTAACTTCAAGTATTGCAGCAGAAGCGGCTAATTATCCTTTCTGCACTATAGAGCCAAATTCTGCTATAGTACCAGTGCCGGATGTTAGGCTAAATGAGCTATCCATTATTGCTGGTTCTAGTAAAATTATTCCTACTTACATAGAAGTTGTA
This sequence comes from Candidatus Tisiphia endosymbiont of Micropterix aruncella, assembly GCF_965178575.1. Classification (NCBI taxonomy): domain Bacteria; kingdom Pseudomonadati; phylum Pseudomonadota; class Alphaproteobacteria; order Rickettsiales; family Rickettsiaceae; genus Candidatus Tisiphia; species Candidatus Tisiphia endosymbiont of Micropterix aruncella. The sequence goes on along the minus strand of NZ_OZ238268.1, from coordinate 1,544,130 downwards.
GATATTGCAGGTTTGGTAAAAGGTGCTAGTAAAGGGGAGGGGTTGGGTAATAAATTCTTATCTCACATACGAGAAGTCGATGCTATTTTGCACGTACTACGTTGTTTTGAGGATATAGATGTTACTCACGTACATAATAAAATTGATCCAATATATGATGCTGAAATAATAGAAACAGAATTAATTTTAGCAGATCTTGAGTCGGTAGAGAAACGCTTAATAAATGCTGAGAAACGTTTAAAAACAGGTGATAAAACTTTAAAAGACCAAATAGAGTTATTAAAAGAAATTCAAGCAACTCTAACGGTAGGTAAACCGGTGCGTAGCATGATAGGGACTTATAGTAAAGAGGCTTTGGATCAATTACAATTATTAACTTCTAAGCCGGTTTTGTATGCTTGCAATGTACTGGAACAAGATGCAGTTACTGGTAATAAATTTACGGAACTTGTAGCCAAAAAAGCTGGGGAAGAAGGTGCAAAACATGTTATTATTTCATCAAAAATTGAAGCGGATATTGCAATTTTAGAAAGTGAGGAAGAGAAATCTGAATTCTTAAATAGTATGGGTCTTGTAGAAACTGGTCTAAGTAAAATTATCAAAGAAATGTATAACTTATTAGACCTAAGAAGCTTTTTTACTGTAGGTCCAAAAGAAACACATGGTTGGACTTTTTGTAATGGTACGCTAGCCCCTCAAGCAGCCGGTATTATTCATACTGATTTTGAGAAAGGTTTTATCCGGGCTGAGGTTATTAGTTATGAGGATTATATAAATTTTAATGGTGAAGTGAAAGCCAAAGAAATGGGTAAAATGCGTTTAGAGGGCAAGGAGTATAAAATGCAGGATGGGGATGTGGTGCATTTTAGATTTAATGTTTAAATAAGGGATATGAGAAAATTATACCATTATCCTATTTGTCCATTATCACGTCAAGTTCGGGTGTATTTAAAAGAGCTAGATGTGCAGTTTACTATGGTTAAGGAGGATTATTGGCTTCGAGATAAGGAATTTTTGTCTTTAAATCAGGCGGGGACGATACCTGTCTTACAAGAGGCGTCCACCCTAATTATAGCAGGAATTTATCCCATCACTGAGTATTTACATGAAAAATATCCAAATTTTAATTTTATCGATGAAGATATTGATATTAGATGTGAAATTCGTAGGTTGCTCAGTTGGTTTAATGAGAAATTTTACCGCGAAGTAACAAAAATTATTATCGATGAAAAAATAGTAAGATCCTTCTGTCAATTAGGTGGTCCTAGAACCGATTTTCTTAGGGCAGCAAAAAATAATCTATCACATCATTTAAACTATATGTCAAATTTATTTGAAAAGCGTAGCTTTATTGCATCAAATTCTTTAAGTTGTGCAGATATAGCTGCTGCCTGTCATATATCGGTTCTAGATTATTTTGGCGAAATTAATTGGGACAAATGGCTGTCTATTCGTCATTGGTATGCAATCATAAAATCTAGGCCTGGCTTCCGCTCTTTATTACACGACCAAATACTAGGTTTCACCCCACCCGTTTGTTATGCTGATTTAGATTTTTAGTGGTTGCGATACAGTTGCTTTTATGATAGCTTCTAATAGTATAATAATCAAAATATAGAGGAGATTATGAGTAAAGGTGACGATAATAATCCAAAAGTGGATTCTCCACCGTCTTATCAGGAAGCTATAAAACCAAGTGTACCGTTTCATGATAAAGCTGTCGGTTTAAGTAATAGTGGTGTTGTTGGACCATTGGGAAATATAAACATAGCTTTAAATACAGTTGAAGAATATTTGAAACAGGTAGAAGAAAAACTAAAAGAAATTCCACAATTAAACGGATTAGATAAATTGCAAGGTGAAAAAACGCAAGAACTTTGGCAGGATTTTAAAAAGGGCTTTGACAAAGTAAAACAAGAGGTAAAAGGTTATACTGACACTCTAGCTGGTTCTCCTATCAAAGCTTTTGCTGATGAGAGAAATGCTGAAAATTACGCAAAAAGTCCAATTGGACGCCTAGAAAAATTTGCCAAAGAGCAATTAAAGAAAGTTGAAAAAGTATTTGAAGGGCCAACTAATGCAGTTAAAAACAATCCAATTTTAAATGCGGTAGGGAATGTGATAAAATCTGCCTGTCATGCGGTTGTTACTATAGCTAAAGGTACTTTAAACAATGCGATAGCTACTGGAGAACTTGCCAAAAATGTTGTTAATCTAGGTGTAGCAATAAAAAATACCATTGTAGGAAAAGGAACTAAACAAGCTATGGGTGTAGTTTGACATAGTCATTTTTTGTGTAATCGTTATCGCGATGCACCTACAGACACCACAATCGTCATTGCGAGCAGCTACGTGGCAATCTTTATGCAGTATTACGCCTCACTCCACTAGATCGCCACGACACCTAAAGGTGTCTCGCGACTCATCTTCGAGATAAATATGAGTAAAAATTATGCTATAGAACTGGATTATCATGCAGCGTGTGGAATGAAAATTTATATTTTAGTTACTGGCTACATTGTGTCATTTGTGGTATCTTGATGTCGAGTAAATTGAATAAATATTGATGGTAGTGCGGTTTAACGATGAGAATTTTCACTTGAAACAATTATAACATACATGCAAAAAATTATACTGATTAATTTTAAGCATGTCAAGCAAAAAAGTAATGTTTACATGGCTACAAACCTCATTCTTTAGGCGTTTTAAGCACTTTTTTGTTTGGAAGATGAGTAGCGAGGGCGTTCTGACTTCATAGTGGCTAGCACTCGTTTATCCATTGCTTGTTGTCCCCATCAAATTATTTGAGTAAACATCTTTAGTTACTTAATTTCTCTGCTATCAAAATCACATTCTCTCTTCCATCTAAGCTCCATGATTTTGATTTATACTCTAATCCAACCACTTTACATCCAATTATTCTAAAATTGTGTTTTTTAAAGATTGAAGTTAGTACGTTTTGATCCAGAAACATAAACGGTTCATCACGAATTGACGCAAGCTGATTAGAATTAGTAACTGGGATATTTACCCAATCTTTTAAAGATTGGACATAACCAGGAAATGGTTCTTTATTTAATACTCTTTTTTCATATTCAGGAATAAAACTCTCAAAACGCTTAACATATGGCGTAATAGCAAGTACATAAACTCTTCCCCTATCTTTTAACAGACTAAATATGTTGGCAACTGCATTATCTAATTGCTCTGGAGAAAAGAAATGTAAGACCCGTGCTATCAGAATAGCATCATACTTATCACCAGTTTTAAAGGTTGAAGTAATATCACCAGAGATAAATTTAATTTTATCTAAAGTTGATTGATTTAATTTTAACGTTTCTATGTTGTATGCTGCAATAAAAAGATGACGTTCATCAAGATCATTTAAGTGATAAATAACGTTATATTGCTTCTTTAGTGTTTCTATCATAGCTTTTCCATAAGCACCCCCAATTTCTAGGACTGTCCGGTTCTTTGAAAATTCTATAAATTTCTTTGTTACCTCATCTAAACGTGGTGACATTGCCCCTTTCTTATTAAGAGTTTGAATCCGACCATCATCTTCTTCTTTAGGCTGCAACAATTTTAGATCATAATATTTGTTTATTGCTTCTTTAAAGCTATATTCTGCTGCATAAAGTTCATAATTCTTGCATAATACGATTAGCCAAATACAAGATATTTTTAAAATTTTAGACATTTACTTTATTTAACTTCTAATTATAATAGTGGATAATATTGTGTGGTTATATAATTCTCCAGTATGGCAGCAACGCCGGTAACTTGGGTATTTCTCAGGATTACTATAGGTATCCTCTAACATCTTGGTTATATCTTTAACACCTGCTTCTTGTAATTGAAGTTCTACATAAGCTGGTAAATCGAACATATAATGTCCTGTTTTCAGGGAATTAATAAAAAACCTTGAGTAATCAGCTCGCTGCTTTACAAAATTATCATAATATTCCTGACCAACTTCATAAGAATATTATTGAATACTAGGGCAAATAATAGCTTTAATATTTTTTGCTCCTTTTTTCTGCATTAATTCTACTACATTATTGCCGAGTAAATTGAATAAATATTGATGGTAGTGCGGTTTAACGATGAGAATTTTCACTTGAAACAATTATAACATACATGCAAAAAATTATACTGATTAATTTTAAGCATGTCAAGAAAAAAGTAATATTTACATGGCTACAAACCTCATTCTTTAGGTGTTTTAAGCACTTTTTCGTTTGGAAGATGAGTCGCGAGGCATCACCCACAATCGTCATTGCGAGGAGCTGCGACAGCAGCGACGTGGCAATCTTTATGCAGTATTACGTCTCACTTCACTAGATCGCCACGACACCTAAAGGTGTCTCGTGATGACGATTACACAAAAAATGTAGGGTACTATGGTAGTTTGACAACACCCTATATTCCACTTGCATTGATATATTCATGGATTTTTAGTAAATCATACCAAGTGGTTTTTTTCTGCATTGGTTGTCTAAGCAAATAGGCAGGATGGAAGATAGAAGTGGTTTGAATTGGTTTGCTAAGATACTGATTTGTGTATAAATAATATTCTTGTCTGATTTTACTTATACCAGCATTTTTGCCAAGTAAGCTGGTTGCCGCGACATTTCCCACTAAAACAATTAGTTTGGGGTTTATTAAAGCAATATGTTTCTCAACAAAAGGTCTGCAAATATCTATTTCTTCTTGTGTTGGTTGGCGGTTGGCTGGTGGTCGCCAAAATACAGTGTTAGTAATATAAGCGTTATGTTCTCTTGAAATATTGATAGAGGCTAATACATTATCGAGTAACTTACCACTTTCACCGCAAAATGGTATCCCTTGTGCATCTTCGTTACTACCCGGTGCTTCCCCAATAAACATTATAGAACTTTGTGGATTCCCATCAGCAAATACGGTTTTATTGGCTAATTTCTTTAAACTACAACCGTTAAAATCCATTAGTAGTTTTTTTAGTTCTTCTAGGCTGCTAGCTGCGTCAGCCAAATCTCTAGCAAGCTGTATATTTGAATGTTCCTCCGAATTCGAATCCACAGGAGATTTTGTCGGCGTTTTTCTTAGGGGCATTTGAACTTCCTTGATGTTATTCCCGCTTCTCTTTATATCATCCCTACTCACCATTATGTCATCCCTGCGAAAGCAGGGATCTAGAATTTCTAAAGTACCCTTTCGGTCTATTTCTTTAGATTCCGCACTGAAGCAGAATGACATTGTTTCATCGTATTTACTTCGTTTATCTCCGCTTTCCTTTATGTTATTCGAGCTGTGGCGGGAATCTAGAATGTCTAATATTTTTTGCTTACTGCTTGATTCTGATAAATAATAATCTATACCAATTGCTTGCAACCATTTTAGTTGGTTGATTTTTTGTGTAAAATGCGTCATTTTATTCATTTAAAAAATATTTCGTAGTAGATGGAAGAATATAACGTACCAAAAAATTTAGATGGGTTTAGACTTGATAAGGCTTTGGTAAGTCTTATCAGTAAAACATCTAGAAGCCAAATTCAGAAGCTCATAAATGGCTTGCAAGTACAAGTTAATGGTTTGATTATTTCTGATTCCGACTTTAAGGTCAAGGAGAATGATCTTATTTCAGTAGTTTTTAAAGATACTGAGCCTTTAACAATGCAGGAAGCTGATATTAAACTTGATATTTTTTATGAAGATGAAGATTTAATGGTTATCAATAAAGCAGCTGGTATGACAGTGCATCCTGGTAGTGGAAACCATCAGGATACTTTGGTCAATGCTTTATTACACCATGCAAAATCTTTATCTAGCATAGGAGGGTTGGAAAGACCTGGTATAGTTCATCGTTTAGATAAAGATACATCAGGATTGATGGTTGTCGCCAAAAATAATTTTGCCCATCAACATCTTGCCAGTCAGATAGAAAGTCGTAATCTTATACGCAAATATAAAGCATTAGTTTGGGGTATTATCAATCCACAAGAAGGAGTTATAAGAAATAATATCGGAAGAAGCCGTTCGCTACGGCAGAAAATGACTATTTTGAAATTTGGTGGTAAAGAGGCAATTACTCATTATAAAACAGAAGAAATATTTTTTAATGGTATTATAAGTATGGTAGAATGTCGACTTACTACTGGGCGAACTCATCAAATCAGAGTGCAGTTGAGTCATTTAAAACATTCTGTGGTAGGAGACCAAACTTATGGTAAGAATAGCAGGAAAGTTAACCATAATTATAGCATAGTACCACAGAAACTAGTAAATTTCAAGAGGCAAGCATTACATTCTTGGTATATAAGTTTTACCCACCCAGTGAGTGGTAAATTGTTGGAATTTCAATCACCTTTGCCACAGGATATTATGGAGATAATTATACCCGATGAATATAAAAGCATTATTAATTTATGCTGCTAGCAAATTACAAACAGTAGGTATTAAATCAGAAAACCTAGAATCACGCATATTGATGCAGCATGTAACTGGTAAATCTATTGAATATTTATTAGCAAAATCAGAAGAGGAATTGACCGAGGCAGAACAAATTATTTTTAAAAATTTAGTTAATAGACGTATATTATTAGAACCAATAGCCTACATTATAGGGTATAAAGAGTTTTATGGTTACCAATTTATCATAGATAATAAAGTGCTTATTCCTAGGCAAGATACTGAGGTACTTGTAGATGCGATTTTAAGCGATATAAAAACAAATGCAGAGCTAGCAATATTGGAACTTGGCACAGGTAGTGGTTGTATAGCTTTGAGTTTGTTACTGGAAATGCAAAATAGCAATGTAACTGCGACTGATATAAGTAACGAAGCGATTGCTATAGCTCGTCAAAATGCTATAAAACATAAAGTTTCTGATAGATTTAAAATAATTAATAGTAACTGGTTTGAAAATTTGGAAAAGCAAAAATTTGATATTATCGTAAGTAATCCACCATATATTTCTTTTGATGATACTGTTTATATGTCTCCTGAGACTCTAAAATATGAACCCCACTTAGCCTTATTTGCCGAAGATAATGGATTAGCCTCATATTACATAATTGCTAAAGAAGCCAAGGGATTTTTAAAACAAAATGGTAAATTATTCTTAGAGATTGGTTTTAATCAATTGGCAGCTGTTACAGAAATATTTGTTAGTTATGGTTATACGGTTAAGCAAGTTTATAAGGATTTGGAAGGTAGAGATAGAGGGTTTTTAATAGATATGGCTAACCCGGGAAATGTTTGAGGTATAGGAATGATAGAATCGATGTTCATATATGGACGAGTAGGAGTGACCTGTACTATGTCATCAACTATGATTTTTTAAAAATCATAGTTGATGACAATATTGTGAGTAACTACAACTGTAGTATTAATTAGATAAGTTTTAAATTTAAGAGAATTATCATGCAACAATTTAGTCTTTACCATACTGCTGAAGGATTACTATATAAGACAACCTGCCTTTTAGTAGAAAAATCTTATCATAGTAATTTAAGGATTGTAGTTTTAACTCCGGATCTTGAGGTACAAGAATCACTAAACAAGATGATATGGACATATTCTAGGAAACAATTTATTCCGCATGGCAGTAAACTTGATCCATTACCAGAAAAACAACCAGTTTATATTACTCATCAGTTAGAGAATCCTAATCAAGCTACCATCCTAATAATCATTGCCCCATTTGATATACAAGAAATTCTTAATAACAAACATTATATCGCACATTTTCAGAGAATAATTATAATATATGATGGTTTGGATAATTTAAGTCTAATAGTTAAAACGATAAATGAACTAACTATTGCAACACCGATAATTGATTGTTATAAACAGAGTCCAGTAGGAACATGGAGTAAGATTGAAATATAGCTAACTTGACTAGGCTAAATTATTTTTAGAAGAATAAACAAATTTACCAATATGCAAAAATTATCATTTCAGCAAATTATATTAACCTTGCAGAATTACTGGGCATCATATGGTTGTGCAATTTTACAACCATATGATTCGCATGTTGGAGCTGGTACTTTTCATCCTGCCACTGTACTACGAAGTCTTGGCAAGAAGCCTTGGTTTGTAGCTTATGTTCAGCCATCTAGACGCCCTAATGATAGTAGATACGCTCAGCATCCCAATAGAATGCAGCATTATTATCAATTCCAAGTTATACTAAAACCATCTCCTGATGATATACAAGAGCTATATTTAAAGAGTCTCGAATGTCTTGGTATAGATTTGAAAAAACATGATATTAGGTTTGTTGAAGATGATTGGGAGTCTCCTACTCTTGGGGCAGCTGGACTTGGTTGGGAAGTATGGTGTGATGGTATGGAAGTATCGCAATTTACTTATATGCAACAAATTGGTGGTATTGAATGTCGCCCGGTTGCTGGTGAAATTACCTATGGTTTAGAACGTCTAGCACTTTATATACAAGGGATCGATGAGGTCAAAAGTCTTGACTGGAATGGTCAGGTTGGAGAAAAGGCTTTAACCTATGGTGAAGTAGATTTTGCCGCTGAAAAACAATTTTCAAAGTTTAATTTAGAATTGGCTGACATAGCAATATTATCTCAACATTTTATTGATAGTGAAAAACAATGTAATGATTTGATTGCTGCAGATTTACCGTTGCCAGCTTATGATTATTGTATTCAAGCTAGCCATCTTTTTAACCTGTTAAATGCTCGGGGGGTGATTAGCGTAACAGAGAGAGCATCTTACATACTCAGGGTACGAAATTTGGCGAAGCTATGCTGTAATAAGTGGTTAGAATTAACCTCAATTCGGGATAAGAATTAGTTAATTCTTATCCCGAATTGGCTTTAATATAAGGAAAAATGCATTCTTAAAGCGGTTTTGCGAATGCATTTTAAACCTTTCTAAAGCTAAAAACATGATTTTAATTTTTTAAAATCATGTTTTTAGCAAAATATTAATTTAACAATCAGATGCAGAGCCGTCTCAAATCTGATTGTTTCGATTAAATTTTACCGAATTTGGGATAAGAATTTATCAATTCTTATCCCAAATTCGTGTAATTAGAAGAGAAGAAGAGTTAATATGAGTGAGTTATTGTTAGAATTGTTTAGTGAAGAAATACCAGCTTTGATGCAGAAAAATGCAGCGGAAAGCTATAAAACCATATTTACTACAATCTTGCAAGATAGTAGGCTAACAGGGGATGTTCAGGTATTTATTGGACCTAGGCGAATTGCCGTATATATTACCAATTTACCGAAATCTATACCGCCAAAAGAAATTACCATAAGAGGGCCAAAAGTTTCAGCTACATCGCAGGCTATAGAAGGGTTTTGTCGCTCAAATAATATTGAGCAAAAAAAATTATCTACACTATTAGTGCAAGGGCAATCATATTATATAATAGTAAAAAATACTAAAGAAACCGATATACGAGTGCTATTGGAAGATATGATTCCTAAAGCAATTAGTAAGTATATTTGGCCAAAATCTATGTATTGGGGGAACTATGATATAAGCTGGATTAGACCTCTTAGGAATATTTTATGTATATTTGATGGAGAAATACTAGCAATTAAATATGGTCATTTGACGGCTAATAATATTACCTTTGGGCATAGATTTATCAGTCCTGAATCGATTACTATAGACAGTTTTTCTGAGTACCAGATTAAGCTGCGGGAGAGTAATGTCATTATTGACCAAGAAGAACGCAAGGAGATAATTAAAAGGCAATTATTAATAATAGCCAAATCACTTAATTTAGTGATAAAAGAGGATGAGAAATTATTAGAAGAAGTAACAGGATTAGTAGAATTGTCAGTTGTTATGGTGGGTAAAATACCATCTCACTTTTTGAAGTTACCTAGAGAGGTGCTGGTTAGCTCAATGCGCAACCATCAAAAATATTTTAGTACTTTTGATGAGACTGGTAATTTTGCCCCTTATTTTCTTTTCGTCAGTAATATGCCTCATGATAAGGATATTATTGTAGCTGGCAACGAGAAAGTATTATCTGCTAGACTCTCTGATGCCTTGTATTTTTATCAGCAGGATTTATCTAATAGTTTACAATCAAAATTGCCAAAACTTGAAAGGATAACATTTCATGCCAAGCTTGGTAGTGTAAAACAAAAAACTGAAAGGGTTGCTGATATTTGTAATTATATCATATACTCAAATGATTTGGAGAATGGGGACAACAAACAAGGGGTGAGCGGACTAGGCGTACATGAAGTACGTGAGTACGCGAATGCCCTGCAGTTTTGCGAAACCAATTCTTCAAAGCAGAAGAGTATACCAAGAAATCAGAATTTACAAATAGCCGCTAGACTTTGTAAAAGTGATCTCACTAGCGAAATGGTTGGAGAATTTCCTGAGCTGCAAGGAATTATGGGATATTATTATGCTAAAGAAGATCGGCTAGGGGAGGAAATCGCAGCGGCAATCAGGGATCATTATAAACCACAAGGTCCATCGGATAGTTTGCCAGTAGGAGATGCAGCAATATTGGCTATTGCTGATAAATTGGATAGTTTAGTAGGTTTGATATTAATAGGAGAAGAGCCAAGTGGTTCAAGAGACCCTTACTCACTCAGACGGCAAGCACTAGGTATTATTAGGATAATTTTAGGTAATAGACTGAGTATAAATATTAAGCAATTAGTTGCTTATGTAGTTCACTTATATCAAACTATGTTTGAAGACATTGTATCACACCGTCATTCCCTACCGCCCCCTAGTGAGGCAAGTGGGAATGATAGTGGGCTAAATAAAGCTAGGCAGATAATTCTAGATTTTTTAGAAGAAAGAGCAAAATATTATTTTAAAAATCACTATGATATATCGTTAATTAATGCTGTGCTTGATTTTGATATTGAAGAAGACCTAGTTGTTAGTGAAATAAAGCTTGCCTCCTTACAGGAGTTTCTGACTAAGGATGATGGTAAGAATTTATTAACTATTTACAAAAGAGCAAACAATATACTAGAAGGTAGTAATATAGAAGGAGATGTTAACCAAGATGCTTTTATTTCCAAATATGAACAAGAATTGTTTTTATCATTGGGAGTTATTTCTAAGCAAATTGATAGTTATATTATAAAAAAAGATTTTACTAAGACTCTTAGTCTATTACTAGAGATATTAAAACCTGTAAATGAGTTTTTTGATAATGTTATGGTCAAAGATCAAGATCATAACATTGCCAATAATCGTTTATTGTTGCTCAGAATGGTTACGCAATTATTTGATAAATTAGCAAAATTTAGTTTCTTATGACTGATACATTAAAGCAGGCTGTCAAATTCATAAAACTTGGTAATGTGGTAGCTTTTCCAACAGAAACAGTATATGGACTTGGTGCAGATGCTAGTAACGAACAAGCTTGTCAAAAGATTTTTAAGATAAAAAAGCGTCCAAGTATAAATCCTCTGATTGTCCACGTGGCAACTATGAGGCAAGCTAAAACTATAGGGGAATTTAATGCAGATGCTCTTAAGTTAAGTAATGTCTTTTGGCCAGGACCTTTATCTATTGTTGTACCATTAAAAAGCGGTGCAAATATAGCGGGGTCAGTATTAGCGGGACTTACGACGGTTGCACTTCGTATACCATCACATAATATTGCTTTAGAGCTAATAAGAAAATCTGGCACGGCTATAGCAGCACCTAGTGCTAACCCATCAGGTTATATTAGTAGCACGGCTTTAGAACATGTAAAAGAACATTTTTTAGATGAGAAAGATGTTTTTATTTTAGGTGATAATTTGAATGATTGTAAGTGTCAGTATGGTATAGAGTCCACCATAGTGGACACTACTACTAATAACCTAACTATTTTGCGAGATGGCTTTATAACGAAGGAAGCATTAGAGGAAGTTCTAGGTAAGAAATTAGATAAAACACCTAGCTTGATGCAAATTAAAGCTCCAGGTATGATGCATAAACACTACTCTCCAAAAGCTAGAGTAAGGTTGAATGCAGAGAGTTTAGAAGCTAATGAGGTAGGGCTTAATTTTGCTAATAGTAAGCTTGAGGGCAAATTATCGCTTAACTTAAGTTTAACTGGCGATTTAATTGAAGCAGCTAGTAACCTATTTGCCAACCTTAGAATATTGGACAATTATGCGGAATTAAATGGGTTGGCAATTGCTGTTGCCCCCATACCGGAAGTTGCTATCGGAGTTGCGATCAATGATAGGCTTAAAAGGGCGGCTATAAAATGACCTCTATATTTACTAAATTAAAACAGGCATTAATCAATAGCTCGGATAAAATATCTTCGGGCATTGATCAAATATTTTATAAGAAAAAGCTAGATGAGCAAACTTTAAATGAGCTAGAAGAGTTGTTAATATCTTCAGATATAACTCCATCTGTTGCGATAGAACTTGTCAGTAAACTAAGATCTATCAAATTTGACAAAGAAGTGAGTAGCTTGGTAATCAAAGAAAAACTTGCTGATATTATTGGGCAATTATTGATAAAAACTAGCAAGCCTTTTGAATTGTATGATAAAAAGCTTAATGTAATCCTAGTTTGTGGTGTTAATGGTTCAGGTAAAACTACCACGATAGGAAAGCTTGCCGCCATTTATAGTGGGCAAGGTAAAAAAGTGGCTATTGCAGCTTGTGATACATTTAGAGCTGCTGCTGTTAGCCAATTATCTAGTTGGGCTGATAGAAGTGGAGCTATGTTTATTACAGGAGAAGAATCAGCTGATCCTGCTAGTGTTGCTTACACTTCTATGCAGTCCTCAATAAAAAACGATGTGGATATATTATTTATTGATACAGCTGGCAGGTTACATAACCAAAAAAATCTGATGGAAGAGCTTGGAAAAATTGTTCGGGTTATCAAGAAGATTGATGATACAGCACCTCACCATAGTATATTGGTAATTGATGCTACCACTGGGCAGAATGTATATAACCAAGTCGAACAATTTTCGGCTATTGCTAACATAAAAGGTCTTATAGTTACTAAATTAGATGGTACAGCAAAAGCTGGCGTAATAGTTGGTGTTGTACAGCAATTCACCTTACCGGTATATTTTATAGGGATAGGAGAGAAAATAGATGATTTAAAATCGTTTGACCCGGTTTTATTTGCCAGTAGTTTAGTAGGAAATTAACTATTAAATATAGACAGGGTAATTTAAAAGTCACAATTAATAGTTGTTATAGATATAAATTCAACCGCCTTCGATGTCATTCCCGCGTAGGCGGGAATCTAAAAAAATAAGCCTGAAAGACTATTAAGTATTATGGATTCCCGCTTACGCGGGAATGACATCTTCTCGGCTTCTTTTCATGACTTTTAAACTGTCCTGAATTATATAACTCAATAAAAACTTGATTATCTAGTGTAAGGTCTAATAATGTTTCTCAAAAATAAGGTGTTTCTATAATGCACGTTGTAACAAAAGAATTATCTATCCAATCACGCTATTACAAAGAAATTTTGTCAATACTGAAACTAAATGGAGGGGTGGCTAGAATTGTTGGGGGGGCTGTTCGGGATGCTATTCTTAATGTTGTCAACTACGACATTGATATAGCAACAAATTTATTACCAAAACAAGTAATAGATATTTTATCAAAAGCCAACATTACGGTCATACCAACTGGCATAAAACATGGTACAGTTACGGCTTTAGTAAAGAATGAAAAATTTGAGATTACTACACTTAGAAAAGATATAAAATGTGATGGTAGGAGTGCAGAAGTTATCTTTACTGATGATTTTATGGAGGATGCTGCTAGAAGAGATTTTACTATTAATGCCCTCAGTTATTGCCCATTTGAACATAAAATTTATGATTATTTTGGTGGCATAGATGATTTACGACAATCGAAAGTAATATTTATAGGACAGGCATTTGAACGAATCCAAGAAGATTTTTTGCGTATTTTACGGTTTTTTCGCTTTTCCTGCTATTATGCTGCACAGCTGAATCCCGATGGGCTAAATGCTTGTATTAAATTGCAAGAAAATCTAAAATTATTATCAAAAGAACGGATAAAATGGGAAATGGATAAATTGATTATCTCAGACAATAGTCCTGATATTTTGCAACAAATGTTTGATAATGGCATATTGCAAATAATATTGCCAGTTAGCCAGTTTGATAAAAAATATTTGTCAGAAGCAATTAGCTTTGGTTCTTTTGAACAGGCTGACATATACGATGGAACGATGTCATTCCTGCGAAAGCAGGAATCTAAAGAAATAGACAGGAAGGATGTTTTAGATATTCTAGATTCCCGCCGCAGCTCGAATGACATAAAGGGCAGTAGGGATGACATCGAAGAAGTTCAAATGCCCCTGTCTCTTGCAATTTACACTAGGTATTCACTTTTATTTTATCACATAAAGAACTTATCACTAAGTGATTTACTAAATTTAAAATTTTCCCGGCAAATCGCCCTAAAAATCACTACTATACTTAAAGTTATTAATAGAGAAATAAATGAATTTGTATTAAGAGAAATTTGGTTGGAAAATGGTGATTATTTGCAGTATATAAGTGTTCTAGTATCATTAGGCAAAGTAGATAGAACGGTAGCCAAGAAATTTCTAGATAGATATAGCTCTAAAGCCCGTCCAATATTTCCTATAAAGGGTCATGACTTGCAAAAATTAAATATTCATGGTAAAGCTATTGGCATATTGCTGGACAAATTAAAAAAAGATTGGATAGAAAGTGATTTTACACTTAATAAGAATCAATTACTTAAATTATTGGAAAATAATGAAAATTACTATTAGTGCTAGCATTTTTATTGCTATGATGATGATATTGTTTAATTATGCAGCTTTTGCCAGTGGTAAAGTGAAAATTGTTACTAGTATAACTCCGCTAGCAGCTATTATAGCTATGCTAGTTAAAGATCAAGCAGAGATTGTAGCTATTGCTAATAATGATGATTGTCCGCACCATTATAATTTAAAACCTAGTGACCTTAAAAAAGTCAAAGATGCAGATATTGTATTTTATATAGATGAGCAATTTGATGGTTTTGCTGGGAAGCTAATGAATGGTCATAGTAAAAATGTTATTAAAATTAGTAATTTTACGGGGCTAAAAATTATTAGTAATGACTCATATAGTAATTGGCATATTTGGCTTGATTTAGATAATGTAAAAGTAGCGTTAGAACAATTATCTAAGATATTAGCGGAACGATTTCCTGAGATTAGTTCAGATATTTACCAAAATCTTGATAAGGCAAAAAAACAAATAGAGAGACTTACGAAAATCAAAAATGAAAAATTAAGACCTTTGACAGATGTTATTTTACTTAGTGATAGTCTAGAATATTTTTTTGATAATAGCCAAAAAAGCGTTGCAAAATTATATAATTCTGATCAAAAAAGCCTTAAATATATCAGTAATCTTGAGCATTTATTAGCTATGTCCAATAGTAAATGTTTATTATTAAGTCTCGAGCAAGATGTTCGAATTTATAAAAATTTTAAAGCAGAGATAGTAGAAGTTGAAAGCGAGAATTGGAGAATAACTGACATTAACGATGATTTATACTATAATCAATATTTAAAAATAATTAACCAAGTAGCTAAATGTTTAAATTACTAAATCCTTATTTTTTTAGTAAGTTAATACAAACCATGATACCATTATTGCTAGTTTCCATGTTGATATTAATGGGGCTGGGGTTATACCAAGCTTTGATAGTCTCACCACAAGATTACCAGCAAGGTGAGATGGTCAGGATTATGTATATTCATGTGCCAGCTTCTTGGATGGCACTAGGGATTTATACATTTATGGCTATTTGTAGCTTGTGTAATCTAGTGTGGAAGACTAAAATGTCTTTCTTAATGGCGGTGGCCAGTAGCCCTATTGGTGCAGTTTTTTGCCTGATTAGTATGGTTACAGGTTCGTTATGGGGAAAGCCTATTTGGGGGACTTGGTGGGTTTGGGATGCTAGACTTACCTCAATGTTAGTATTATTCTTACTATATTTAAGTTATATAGTAGTTGTTAATAGTGGTGATAATATAAGGCGTGCTGAAAGACCAGCTTCAGTGATTGCCTTGATTGGTTTTATCAATATCCCCATAGTAAAATTTTCGGTAAATATTTGGTATAGTTTGCACCAACCAGCAAGTGTTTTACGGCTAGGTAGCCCGACAATTCATAATTCTATGTTATTGCCCTTAGTGCTAATGTTTATAAGTAGTATACTATATTTTCTATTAGTTTTAGGTTTGAGATCTTGTGTTTTAATAGCCAAATTCAAGGAATATGATAATTCATGACTTATGTTGTTACCGATGAGTGCATAAAATGTAAATATACCGATTGTGTAGAAGTGTGTCCTGTCGATTGTTTCTATGAAGGGGAGTTAATGTTGGTGATTAATCCCGATGAATGTATTGATTGTGGAGTATGCGAGCTTGAGTGTCCGGTTAAAGCTATTAAGCCGGAGTCAGAACAGCTGATTGATTGGATAGAGAGAGCTAAATTTTTCTCAAGCATTTGGCCGAATATTACTATTAAAAAACCAGCTCTAGTGGATGCAGATAAATATCAAGACGAGGAAAATAAGTTTGAAAAATATATGGGAGGGATCTAATTTGCTATGGATTATTTATTTAATTAATTCGATGTAAGACATTGGTTTAACAACCCCGATGTCACCCCTGCGTAGGCAGGGGGCTAAAAAAATAGCCAAGAGAACTATTTAGACTTTTCTAGACCCCGCACTGAAGCAGGGGTGACATCAGGGGAATCAGGGAATCTAGAATGCCTGAAACACTCTTCCTGTCTGCTTCTTTAGATTCCGCTACTTTCGCAGAATGACATCGTTTCATCGTATTTTGAATCAATTAATTATAGTTTTTTGTTACGCTGTCCATAAATTAAAAACTCCTGATTGCCTTTTGCCCCTAAAATAGGGCTGGGTATTATCCCGTATATATTAAAGTTATGGTTTGATTCTAGCCATTGTTGAATATGGTTACATACTCTTTGGTGTAAGAGTTGGCTTCTGACAATTCCACCACTCCCGACTTCATCCCTTGCTACTTCGAATTGTGGTTTAATTAGGGCAACTAGATTACAATTATCTTTTGCTAGGGCAAATGAAGTGGGTAATATAGTGGTAAGACTAATGAAGCTGGCATCACAAACGATAAGGTCTAGTGGTAAGCTAATTTGCTCAACTGTTAGATAGCGGGCGTTAGTTCTTTCAATTACTGAAATTTTAGGATTATTACGCAATTTATAATGTAGTTCACCATATCCTACATCTACTGCAAAAATCTTTTTGGCATTTCTACGGAGTAAAACCTCAGTAAAACCACCAGTGCTAGAGCCTATATCTAGACAAACTAAATCTTGTGGATCAATATTGAAATAGTCTAGAGCAGCAATTAATTTCAAAGCACCTCGTGATACATAATCATGTACTGGGTGTTTTATAATAATATCAGGAGTATCAGGCAATATTCCTGTACCTGGTTTGGTATTTTGGTACTGGTTGATATATACTTTGCCTTGCACTATTAAGCTTCGTGCTATGTTAATATCATCAACTAGTTTGGATTCTACTAGATACTGGTCAAGTCTTATTTTTTTCATAAATCTTCATAGTAACTTAAACCTGAGTTCGATGTAACAGGCTTGATGTCATCAACTAGGGCTAAATTAATTTCTGTTGAATCAAATTTATAGAGTCCTTAATACCAAAAAGTTTAATAAAAGACCCAAGCCTTGGTCCTTCATTTTGTCCAAGTAATATTTGATATAATTCTTTAAAATAATCTCTTAAATTATTATAACCATGCTTATTACCAATATCATAAATTTTTTCTTGGATTTGCTCGGAAGTAATATCTTCCGGCAAAACATCTAACATAGAGATAATGTCTTGTAAGATAATTTTCTGCTGATCATTAGGAACTAAATAGCACTTATTAGCTTTAATAAAGTCATTATAATAACGAGTGGCAAAATCTGTCAAATGATCAAGGTACGGGGCATTTTGTTTCGTCGCACTCGGGGCGTACTTACTGATAAATCCCCAAAGTACCGATTTATCTTCAGGATTGCAAACCGATGCGAGGTTTAGCAATAAGCTAAAACTAATGCCAAAAGTTTCGATATTAGGCACATTCCCGTGATGAATATGATGTACTGGATTAGCAAAACGCTTTACTTGCTCTGTTTCTAAATGATATTTTTTATTGAAGGTAATATATTCATCAACATTTTTAGGTATCACATCAAAATGTAAACGTTTGGCTCTTGTTGGATTTTGGTACATAAATAACGACATACTTTCCACTGGTGCATATTGCAGCCATTGATCAACAGTAATGCCATTGCCTGTAGATTTAGAGATTTTCTCTCCGCTTTCGTTAAGAAATAATTCATAAAAAAATTGAACTGGTGGGATTCCCTCTAAGATTCGACAAATCCTAGAATATAAGCCAGCATTAGGCATATGCTCCTTACCATACATTTCATAATTAACTTGCAAGCCGGCCCAGCGCATACCAAAATCAGGTTTCCATTGCAGCTTACAATGTCCCTTTGTCACAGGAACTTCCACAAATTTCCCTTCATCGTCTTTATAGGTAATAGTAGCGGCTAAGCGATCGATCTTTGCAATAGGTACTTGTAGTACAATACCGGTTTTTGGACAAATTGGCATAAAAGGTGAGTAGGTGGCTTTTCTTTCCTCTCTAAAGCTTGGTAACATTAGAGCCATTATTTCATCATATTTGTCTATGACTTTAAGCATCATCTGATCAAATAAACCGGATTTATAACATTCTGTACTACTAAAAAATTCATATTTAAAGCCAAACCTATCTAAAAATGAGCGAAGCTTAGCGTTCATATAATGTCCATAACTTTCACATTCCCCAAAAGGATCGGGAATAGATGTTAAAGGCTTGCCAATATGTGATGCCAC
This sequence comes from Candidatus Tisiphia endosymbiont of Micropterix aruncella, assembly GCF_965178575.1. NCBI lineage: Bacteria > Pseudomonadati > Pseudomonadota > Alphaproteobacteria > Rickettsiales > Rickettsiaceae > Candidatus Tisiphia > Candidatus Tisiphia endosymbiont of Micropterix aruncella. The sequence continues at coordinate 1,525,195 of NZ_OZ238268.1, read as the reverse complement.
CATATCAGGATTTGGGATATTATTTGGGACTTTACGCAAACCATCCATATCATCAGAAAAACAGATAATCTTAGTTGGGATATTGGATAGTTGTTTAAATGCTTCTTGCACCATTATAGATCTAGCAACTTCTGCAAATGTACCTATATGTGGTATCCCTGACGGTCCATAACCAGTTTCAAATAATACATAACCTTTAGCTGGAGTTTTGTTACCCAGTTGATCTAATATTTTTTTTGCTTCTAAAAAAGGCCAAGCGTTTGATTTAACGGCATTTTCTAAAATTTCTAATTCTGACATCTATATATTCCATGTAGTTTGATTATACCCACTGAGATTATACGTATACTTGGTTTTCTGTAAACTTATAAATTATCTCTTGAGTTTTTGGTAATATTCCTAGACAATAGCGACTTAAAAAAATAATATTTACTTATGCTAATTTCTTCTATTGTACATTTTTTTCGCAAAGATAGTTTTAGAGTTTTACATATAACCCTAGTTTGTACGTGCATCTTTGCCTTATCTTTGGCTTATTTTGTCGAATATATATTACATTTTTCACCTTGCCCTTTATGTATTTATCAAAGATTCCCATATTTATTTATAATCAAGATTTCAGTTGTAGCGATTCTTATCAAGAAAATAAGCAAATATACTTTATTTTTTATCGTTCTAAACTTATTAGGTGCTTGCATATTAGCAGGCTATCATAGTGGAGTGGAAAGAGGGATATTTGAACCAAGTAGTCTTTGTTCAACTTTAATCCATATTCCAAAGCACTTATCCATCCAAGATATTAAAGAAATATTTTATAGCCAACCTATTGCGACTTGCACAAAACCGGCAGTTAAATTATTTGGTATATCTATGACAGAATGGAATTTACTACTAAACCTATCTTTATTATTTGCCGTACTCTTTATTTGGTTTTATCCTAATCCTACAGTTGTAGTTACTACACAGAGCTGTCATTCCGCGTAGGCGGGAATCTATAATATCTAATAGCCTTTGCAGGCTATTTTTTGGATTCCCGCCTACGCGGGAATGACATCGTTTTGACGTTAGTACTACAACTGTAGTACTAATCCCAAATCCGGAAATTAATACTAATATAGAGGAAATTTGACTAGCACTAAGTATAAATCTTGAAAAATATCATAATTCTTCAAATATTTTACATACTTGGATCAAAAAGAAAATTAAATTCTTTCCAGCTATTGTAACGCTGAGGGTCTAGATTATTAATAGGACTTGCTTGCCATACTGCCCTCATTGCACTGTTAGATAGAGCGTCACAAGCTATTTTTGTTATATTTGGGCATATTGTTTCTTTGACTTTTACTTCTTTGACACTGCCATCTTGATTTAAAGCTATATACAAAGTTACCCGTAGCTGCTCAAGGTTTTGTATCCCAATAGGTTTGTTCCATACTCTCTCTATTTGTTGTTTAATTAAAGATATTTCACTGATGGAAAGAGGCAATGTGTCATCGTAAGGACCTTTTGATTCTTGGGTTTCTTTATTTTCTTTGGATCTAGCTTGTTTATTTGATTTTGCACTCGACCCTTCAGATAATTGTTCTAAATTTTTAAGCAAAGAATCTAAGTCACTTTTATTAGGAATTTTCTTTTTTTTCTCGAGTGGCTTCTTTGTTTCTACAGGTTTTTTTTCTTCTGCAGACTTCTTCTCTTCTATAGGCTTTGTATCTATAACCTTCTTTTCCTCGATAGGAAGTTTGTCTTCAAGAGGCTTCTTCTCTTCTATAGGTTTTTTATCTATAACCTTCTCTTCCTTGATAGGAAGCTTGTCTTCTAGAGGTTTCTTTTCTTCTAGAAGTTTTTCTAGAGGCTTCTCTAAAGGTTTCTTCTCTTCTGTATCATCAGGTTTGCTTTGTTCTACTTTTTTTGTATCTTGATTTTCTATAGTTTTTTCAGACTGTTTTATTTTATTGGGTACATTAGATTTACTATTAATTGATAACATTTCAAAAACTATTACTTGTTCTTCAGGAGGTTTTTTAAACAATGATGGAAGACCAAATAAGAAGAAATATATTATTAGTAAATGAAGTACTACGGAGCAAATAAAAGAAATAGAAAAAATATTATTATTTTTCATTATATTTAATATTTGAAACTAGTGCTACCTTAGAAAAGCCTGCTGCATGGATTTCAGATACAACGCTAACTACCTCGCCATATGGCACGTTTTTGTCGCCTCTTACAAAAATTCTAATATCTTTTTTTTCTTTTGTAATATTAGTTAGCTTAGTAGCTAAATTTTGTCTCTCTATTTTAGATTCCAATAAATATAATTCTCCTTTGTTGTTAATACTAATCACTAACGGTTCATCTTGCCCTGACAGTGGGCTAGAGGTTGTTTCTGGTAAATCAACATTAATACCGGACACTAGCATTGGAGAGGTTATCATAAAGATGATCAATAGCACTAACATGACGTCAACGAGTGGTGTAACGTTGATCTCACTGACTAAATTACGTCTAGATCTTTGATTGTTTGAATTTGGTAATTGTATAGCCATTACATTTTCCCTTCATCTATGGCTCTTGATAGTATAGAACTAAGCTCATTAATGAAATCATCAATTTTGTTATTAATCTTAATTATTTGTGAAGAAAGGTAGTTATAAAAAATCACCGCCGGAATTGCCGCAAATAGACCTATTGCCGTTGCAAGTAGAGCTTCTGCAATGCCAGGAGCTACGATAGCAAGTGAGGTATTTTTTGATGCTGCAATAGATTGAAAACTATGCATAATCCCCCAAACAGTACCAAATAACCCTATAAATGGTGTACTAGAAGCAACAGTTGCCAAAAAACCTAAATTTTGCTCTAATCGTTCAAGTTCACGATTCCTTATCAAGTACATAGATTGTATTATTCGCTCTTTATGGCTAATTTTAAGTGCATCAGTGAGGTTGTTAGGATTTTGGCGTTTACATTCGTTCATAGCTGCTACAAAAACTGCGGCAAGAGGATTATTCATTGTTCTTTTAATAGTTTCATATAACTGATCTAAAACTGCTCCAGACCAAAAAGTAGCTTCAAAAATTGCAATTTTCTTTCTTATTTGAACTAAATGAACTATCTTATCTATAATTATTGTCCATGCCCAAATTGAAGCAATTACCAAAATTATCATAACAGATTTTCCTATAATATCAGTGGATGATATCATAGAGAAAATTGATGAACCGCTTTGTGCTGTAATTTCTACAACATCATTAATATTGTTATGTGTACTCATTGGATGTAACTAACCTTCATTGCCTAAATATTGTTTTTGTATATATTTGAATGTGTCTTCAAATTAGCTTCGTGAATAACCTGAATTCGGTATAACATTACTCTGACATCAACCCTCACTGGGATAAGTCTAGCTTTCAAATTGCCTTGGTCACAATGATGGTACCTCTGGCCGGACTTGAACCAGCACGCCTTTTGAGCTGTAGATTTTGAGTCTACCGTGTCTACCATTCCACCACAGAGGCATTAAATCCCTAAAAATTAGATCATATTTTTTAAGTTTTGTAGACAAAATAGCAATATCTTTGTATCATGTAAACAACTAAATTACCTGAGCTTATCGGGGTAATTTAAAAGTCGCAACTAATAATTGGTATTTACCTCAGAATAATTTAAAAATTAGGCTGTAGGGCTTGTAAAATAAGGGATACAGCTTTCAATATACCCTCAATAATTCGATGTCATTCCCGCGTAGGCATTGCCCACATGGATCAAAAAGCCAACGTAAGTAATGGTACTTACAGGACCAAAAACGATGTCATTCTTAGCAACGGCGGGAATCCGTATTACGTCAATTCGGGATAAGGATTAGTAAAAATGCTTTAGCTATAACTAATACAAGATTTTGGATATGTATAAATTGCATTTCTGTGAATTCATACATTAATTGCTCTTCGTAGTGTATATATGTCTGCTATTTTTACTAATCCTTATCCCGAATTAACGTGTATTCTTAATAGCCTTTCAGGCTGAATAATAAATATTAATCTAGGAAACTGATTATAAAATTTTCTCTCTAATCTTTTCTTTGCTTTTATAAGCGTTTCATGATAATTTAAATAAATATTTCACAATTTTCTTCTTGAAAAGAAAAGGTATGAAGCTTATACTATTATAGTATAAATAATAACATGATTCATGGGGTTTCTTATGATTGATTACACCAAGACTTTTACTGCTACTCAGAAAACATATGATGTTGGACTGAGAGAATACATGCTGAAAGTCTATAATTATATGGCTTTAGCTCTTGTGCTAACTGGAGTAATGGCTTTTGCTACTATATCATTTGAGCCATTAACTAGGCTTTTATTTCAAGTTGAAGCAAATGGACAGTTCATGGGCTATACCGGTTTGGGAACGTTGGTAATGATTTCTCCTGTGGGAATTGCTTTGTACTTTTTTATGGGATTTGGCAGGATGAGTCTAGATACTACTAAAGTATTGTTTTGGGTTTATGCTGCTTTAACTGGTATGTCTTTGGCATCCCTCGGGTTTATCTATACAGGAGAGTCAATTGCTCGAACTTTCTTTATTTGTTCATCTGTTTTTGGTGCAATGAGTCTTTATGGGTATAGTACCAATAGGGATTTGACATCAATGGGTTCATTTCTTATCATGGGATTATTTGGTCTTATCATTGTGTCGCTAGTCAACATGTTTTTGCAAAGCTCAGCGATATATTTTGCAACGTCTCTCATTGGAGTTGGCGTATTTATGGGTATTATTGCATGGGATACTCAAAAAATTAAGTCTATGTATTTTATGTCTGGAGGTGGAGAGTTAGGGCAAAAAATGTCTATAATGGCTGCTTTTAATTTGTATTTAGACTTTATTAATTTGTTCTTACATCTTCTAAGATTCTTTGGTAGTAGAAGAAACTAGTACTACAGTTGTGTTACTACACAGAGCTGTCATTCCCGCGAAGGCACACTGATATTTGGTTTAAGTTGGCGACACGTCACATCCTAGACAAGTGAGAGCCTTCGGTGCGAACGCTCGAGTCAGAATTCTCGAAACTTCAAATTGTCGTAAGGCTGATTTGTAAATTTTACTTAACCTCAATTTGATGTAAGACATCGGTTTAATAGTCTAGGATGTCATCTCTGCACTTTCGGATGTCACCCCTGCGTAAGCAGGGGTCTAAAAAATAGCATAGAGAGCTATGTTATGTAGTTTTATATCCCTGCTTACGCAGGGATGACATAAAGGAAAGCGGGAATGACATGTACGATGAAACGATGTCATTCCTGCGAAAGTAGGAATCTACCGTCTTGCTAGTCAAGAAAAAAAGTAGATTAGTATTCATAAATTTTATTATTTTTCACCATAGAATTTAAACAAATAATTACTTTACGCATAACGGCTACTAAAGCGACCTTTGCTTTTTTACCAGCATTAGTCATACGTTCATATAATGCCTTCATTTTGTCATTATGACGCATCGCTACTAAAGCAGCCATATACAAGCTTTTTCGAACAAAAAACCTGCCGCCTCTAATATGAGCCCCATTAGTTTTTTGACCGCTTTGGCTTGTTTTTGGGGCGAGTCCAACTAAGCTTGCAATTTCCTTATTGCTCAGCACACCAAGCTCTGGCAGTTCTATTAGCAAAACACTAGCTGTTTTTTCGCCTATACCTTTATAGCTTATCAGCAAATCATTTTTTGCCTTTAAACTCTTATCTTCCTTTATGGCAGCCTTTATATCTTTTCTAATTTCCTCAAGCTGTTTTTTGCCACACTTTATCATTTCCTCGAGATATTTCTTGGCCTTCTCGGATGCAACTTTTGTTCTGCATTGATTAGCATGTATATCTTCTTCTATATTACGTTCTATGCTCCTTAGAGATTGTAATTCTTCTTGTATAACAGAAATTATTTGGTCTCCTTTCTCATCATTAGCAATAAAAGCTGCATATTTCTCAAGTAATAACGCATCCAATTTATCAGTCTTAGCAAAATGGTTACAGACCTTGGCAAAAGCGTGAACTCTATTAGGATGAGCTCTATGCACAGCAAGCCCGGCTTGTTGCAACATCCTCATAACCAAACGTTCATAACCGCCAGTAGATTCCAAAACAGTAAGCACAATATTTCGAGAAGCTATTTCTGATTTTATAAAATCAGAAATAGCTTTATCTGTATTTTTAATCTTACAATGAATATTGTTCATAGATATATCAAGCGTATTTTTTGAAACATCTATTCCCATAAATATCTTGCTTTTTTCGGTCATTTGCTTTACCTATAATTAGTGGTTGTTTTGCAAAGTTTTGATACATGATTGTAAATTCGATCTCTAAAGGATCATCCTACCGTTCGTATTATACTTTGCGATTCAAGGAAGGAGTGTACCAAGATTCCCTCGGTCTTTAAAGACCAATCTAAATTAAACGGCGTCACTCCTTCCGACCATATTAACTCCATATTGAGCTAATATTCAAGATACAATTCAAGGAAGGAGTGCACCAAGATTCCCTCGGTCTTTAAAGACCAATCTAAATTAAACGGCGTCACTCCTTCCGACCATATTAACTCCATATTGAGCTAATATTCAAGATACAATTCAAGGAAGGAGTGCACCAAGATTCCCTCGGTCTTTAAAGACCAATCTAAATTAAACGGCGTCACTTCTTCCGACCATATTAACTCCATATTGAGCTAATATTCAAGATACAATCTAAAGAAATAGACAGGAAGGGTGTTTTTAGATATTCTATATCCCTGCTTACGTGGGAATGACATAATGGCGAGTAGGGGGGCATAATGGCGGCAGGTCTGCTCCTCATGTGCATCTCAGTACGCTGCGGTTCGCAGTGAAGTGGCTTCTTTAAATTCCTCAGCATAAGCGAATTTCGAAAGAGATCTATTGAATTCAGGATATTCTAGTAAAACTAGTTGTTATCGTATAGTTTTTGTTAGGGCCTAAAACTTTATAACTCAGTTCAAAAGAATTCTTATTCAAGAATGTGTAATTAGCTTGATAAAGATCCAAGTTGCATTGATGTGTACCTTCAGCCTGAAAAGGAGTATTAGAGATAAAATGTAATTGGTAAAATAAACCATTGTTATTTTCATTAACAAAATATTTAACAATTTTGTTTTGCTCTAGAGAGTATAGATAGTCCTTAAAAGCTTTTACCTTATTGGTATTACCATAGTATTTAACATCAAGCTCCTCTCTGTATAATATACGTGAATGAGGTGAGTATATATGTTTTTTATCTTCTATAAAGTAAGCGATTCCTTTAGCTGTACCATAATTGCCTAAAATTCTCGTAATAGCATATGTTCCAACTAGGTTGTGAAATATACTCAAATGATCCTCCGAATCAGCTCTTGCAAATACTTGCGGGGTATTCGCGTACTCATGCACTTCATGTACGCCTAGTCTGCTCACCCCTTGTTTATTGTTCCCATTCATAGGATCATTTAAGTCTATTATTTTTATTACATCATTTGAGTACATTTCAATCTAGCAATAGCATTTTCTTTACCAATTATGGCGATAATTTCAAAAATACTTGGGGAAGCAGTCATGCCTGTTATTAGAGATCTAATGGATTGCATGAGATCTGCAAGTTTAATATTATTATTCTTGGCTATTTCTTTAAATTTTATTTGAATTGAGTCTTTATCAAAATTTTGTAAATTCTCTAATTCCTCAATAACTTGGTTAAGTAAATTTTTATCACAATTTTTGATTATCTCTTTGGCTTCCTCAGAGTAGATAATAGGAACGTTAATCAAATAAATCTTGGCTAGTTCAGCTAATTCGACTAAATTTGTGCTTCTTATCTTCAAGTTTGGCATTGCTTGCTTAATATATTCCGTTTCTTCCGTGGTAATTTTATAAGTTTTTTGCAAACTCTCACAAATCATTTTTGTTAATAGCGTAGCATCAAGCTGACGTAGATAATGAGCGTTTAAATTATCCATTTTGGCAAAATCAAGACGAGCAGGCGATTTACCAAGTCCTTCAAGGTCAAACCATTCTATAGCTTGTTGTCTTGAAATAATCTCATCATCTTTGTGACTCCATCCTAACCTTAGTAAATAATTACACAAGCTCTCGGGTAAATATCCCATATCTTGGTATGCTTTTATTCCAAGAGCTCCATGTCTTTTAGATAATTTTGCCCCATCATCACCATGTATTAACGGTATATGTACCATATGTGGTACATACCAACCAAAGGCTTGATAAAGTAGGATTTGACGAGCAGCGTTAGTTAAATGGTCATCCCCCCTGATAATATGGGTAATCTGCATATCGTGGTCGTCCACTACTACCGCCAACATATAGGTACTACTTCCATCGCTACGTAACAGCACCATATCATCTAGGTGGGAGTTTTCAATAGTAACATTCCCTTGTAAAGCATCATGGATAGTTGTATAGCCAGTTCTTGGAGCTTTCAGCCTAATCACTGCTTTTGTGGATTGGTAACCTTTCGGAAAGTTAGCAGGATCAGCATCTCGCCAAGGGCTTTGAAATAAAAAATGTTGTTTATTAGCTATAGCATTATCTCGTTGCCGATCTATTTCTTCTTGAGGCGTAAAACAATAATAAGCTTTTCCTTCATCTAGTAATTTCAGAGCTGCTGTTTTGTATAAATCATTTCTTTTAGACTGAAAAACCACTTCACCGTCCCAGTCTAAACTAAGCCATTTCAAACCGGAAAATATAGCATCTACTGCATCTTCGGTTGATCTTGTTTTATCAGTATCCTCAATTCGAAGTAAAAATTTGCCATTATGGTGTTTGGCAAATAAATAATTAAACAATGCTGTCCTTGCCCCACCAATATGCAAGAAGCCAGTAGGGGAGGGAGCGAATCTGGTAATTATAGTCATAGTATTTCCTTTAAAGTCAATTCAGAGCGGGTTTTGCAAGAGGTCTAGTTAAATAAGCAAAATAATTTACCTCTATATCATCACTCAACTGCCAATTTCTATTGACGATATTATAGGTTAAGCCCTTAAGCTCTTTAAGCTCTATGTTATTTTTACTAAACATAGAATAAATTTCAGATGGTTTAAGAAATTTACTATGGTCATGGGTTTTTTTTGGTATCCAACTAAGCACGTATTCTGCCATTAAAATAGCTAACATATAAGCTTTTACAGTACGGTTAATTGTTGAAATTATAATCATGCCATTTGGTTTTACTAAACTAGCAAGGTTTTTTACAAAATCACTAGGATTGTCTATATGTTCTATGACTTCTAAGCATAATACCACATCATACTGTTTGCTATTTGAGTATACTAATTCCTCAGCAGTCGATTTAAAATATTGTATATTCAAATTTTCTTCTTCAGCATGCTGCATCGCAATATCTATATTACTTTGTAGTGCATCTATGCCAGTGACTGTGCCATTTAGTTTACAGAGAGCAGAGGTAATTAATCCCCCGCCACATCCTATGTCTAAAATATCTAATTTTGAAGGTAGTACTACATCATCATCTATATTAAAATGATCTTTTATCTTATCTATTATGTAACCAAGACGAATAGGATTTATTTGATGAAGAATTTTAAACTCTCCATCTTCCTGCCACCACTCGCTAGAAATTTTACTAAACTTTTCTAGTTCTATTTGATTAATAGAAGATTTTGTAGACATATTTCTTCACTGGTTATAGAATCCATTCCTAATATACCACAAAAATCATGAAGCACTAAGTGCTATTCTCAAATTATCTACCAAAAATCGTATAAAATGACTATAATAATATTAACTATAATTCTAATCAGTCTAATTTTTGCTCCTCTTGGTTGTATAAGCTTATGGAAAAAATATATTTATTTTGGTGATGGTCTTTCGCACGCAAGTTTACTTGCTGGAAGTATTAGTATCCTTGCCCATTTGCCTGTTGTTTATTCAGGACTAGTTGTTGCCGTTATATTTGCTATCTTGGTGTTTACGTTAAAACATAGGTCAGGTGGTAGTAGTGTGGTAATGTTAATATCAAGTTTTATGTTATCTTTAGCCTTAGTAGTAGGTTATATGTACCCACTACAGATTAAGATCACTAACCTATTATTTGGCGATATTTTATCTGCCTCTTTAAATGATATATTAACCTTATCAATTATACTTATATTCGTTATTTCTTTCGTTTGGTATTTCTATAGTCAGATTATTCTAATTGTCATTAATAGAGATATTGCACAAATTAAGGGGGTGAAAGTAAGAACGATTGAATTGGCATTTTTGTTACTGTTATCTTTATCAGTATTCTCGACTATTAAGATTGTTGGGGCATTACTTGTTACTAGTATTTTGCTGATTCCAGCCATGACCGCTAGGATGATTTCTAGTAATCCAGCACAAATGATTATCAATTCAGTTATCGTAGCTTTAATTGTAGACTTCCTTGGCTTAGTAGTGTCATTATATCTTGACATACCAATTACCCCAATAATTACGGTAATAAACACCATAGTTTATTGTTTATTCTATATAATTTCACGGGCAAATAAAGCAGGATTTTTTAGATTATAAAAAATTAAGATTGTTAAATTTTGTATTTTCGAACCTAGAATTAAAAGACGGAAAGCTAGACTTTATGCTACGTCCACCGTTTTATATGTTCACAAAATGTACTAAAATCAAAGAATGGCTGGGGCGGATGGATTCGAACCACCGAATGACGATACCAAAAACCGTTGCCTTACCACTTGGCCACGCCCCATTATTAATACTAGTGTATACACAGAGCTTATAACAACAAACATTTCCTGAGTCAAATATTCTTTTTAATTTGACTATTCTTAATATGATCTTTATTGGTATTGTAGACACAAAATTAGCTTTTTGAATAGGCTAAAAGAATAATTTTTACAAAAAATAATAACATCTTTTCTAATATGTGTTAGAATCCAATATAGGTAAGCAATTATTTAAAGCTAATGGATAAGGTGTTAAGTTCTGTTCAAGAATATATTAAGTCTGGTGAATATTTTGTTGATGCTAAAAGATGGTATAATTTTGAATATGTATATCCACTTGTACACAGAACATTTTTGTTGATATTTAGTGTAGTTCTATTTGTATTATTTCTAAGTGTGGTGATTAATTTTGAGACTTTATTACCAGTAAAGCGTCAGGTGAGATATGCAATTAGTGCTAAATCCCTTAAAAGTGCAACAATAACTAACGCTAATCATATTAAGCATGATGCAATTAATTCTATTGCAGATATTATGATTAGAAATTACGTTATACATAGGGAATCATATGACTATGATTTACTTCGTCCTCAGTATATATTTATGCAGAATAATTCTACGCGTATAATATTTAGACAATTTGCCAATTTTATGAATATTGACAATCCATTGTCTCCAGTTATGCGTTACCAAAAGTCCTTAAAGCGTTCTGTTAATATATTATCAGTGGTTTATCATAAAAATAATAAGGCTGAAGTTACATTTACATCTTTGGCAAAAAACGCTTCTAGTGATATTTTAGAAAATATGGTGTGGCAAGCTACAATAAATTTTGAAATAGATGCAATTAATATACATCTACCGTCTAACTCAAGATTTAATTTTGCTGTTACTGGTTACAAACTTAAGTTAATAGAAGATAAAAGTAAAAAAATAAGATGAAGCAACTAATAATATTTTTTGTAGTAGTATTTTTTGTAAATACTGCGTTAGCCGTTAGGGAATCTAGACCAATGCCGATTGATAGTAGAATCAGGGTGATGGTTTATAGTCCTGATGATGTATTTAAGTTTACTGGATATTATGGTTATCAGGCTAGTATAGAGCTAGCAAAAGATGAAGAAATAGTTAGTATTTCCATGGGAGATACCACTTCTTGGCAAATAGTACCAGCGGGTTATAGGATCTTCATTAAACCGATGGAACAAGATGCTACAACTAACATGACGCTTATTACTAATAAGCGAACTTACTTTTTTGAACTATATGCTACAGAAGCCTTAGATATGAGAGATCCAGATATGGTTTTTAATTTAAGGTTTATTTATCCTGATGATGAAAATTCTGGAGATCACTTACAAAGTTACGTTACATCTTCAGCTAACCTTGATTTATCGCATCCTGAAAAATATAATTTTAATTATTCCATAAGTGGTAATGAATCGATTGCACCAATTAAAATTTTTGATGATGGAGTGTATACTTACCTACAATTCAGAGATAAAAATGTTGAGTTACCAGCTATTTTTGCAGTTGATGAAGCTCTTAGAGAGTCGATGGTAAATTATCGACTCTCCCAAGATAACGCTAATATGGTGATTATCGAACAAGTATTTCACAAACTTTCAATACGTCATGGTAAAAAAATAGTGTGTGTGTTTAATGAAGCATTTAAGCCGTATTAAACCTCATATATGCAAGGAAAATATCATCCCTGTGAAGGTTGATGTCATTCCCGCGTAGGCGGGAATCTATAATATCTAATAGCCTTTGCAGGTTATTTTTTGGATTCCCGCCTACGCGGGAATGACATACTAGCGATTCACGCAGGTCTACGCGGGAATGACATCGAAAGTGTTTTTACTCGATCCGGAAATAATTAAGTTAAGCAATAATGTTTTTAGAAACTATATATATCTCAAAAATTTTATATTTTTTTACACTGCTAGTGTTAGTTAGTGGTTTATTTATAATGCTAACCAGTGATAATTATGTTCGTAAAATTATTGGGCTTAGTGTAATGCAAAGTTCGGTGCTAATTTTTTACCTTATGCTTGGTAAGGTAAGTGGAGGTATTGTACCAATTGAACGTACAATACTACATAGCTATTCAAGCCCACTCCCTCAGGTGTTAATGCTCACGGCTATTGTTGTTGGATTTGCTACTTTATCATTGGGTCTTAGCTTGATTTACCGTATTTCTAAGCAATTTAATACTATATCAGAAGGTGAGATTAATTTTAGTGAAACGACTAATGATCGAAATGAATGACATTAATTAAACATTTTCCTGCTCTGCAAGTATTGCTACCATTTTTTGGAGCGTTATTCTCAATACTAACTTTTCGCTATAGGCTAGCTACTCGAATTATAGCAGTTATATCGATTGCACTAAGTTTATTTTTAAGTATTTACGGTTTATCTGTAATTAATAAAGAGGTCGTATCATATAATTTTGGTGATTGGCATGCCCCTATGGGTATTGAATATCGGCTAGACTATCTGAACCAACCTATAATTATCTATATTAATGGCGTATTATTATTTTTTCTAATCTTTTGTAACAAATTGGTTACAAATACCATACTTAAATTTCTTGATAGAAAAAGACAATCGTTATTTTATGCAGTTTTATTATTTGCCCATAGCGGCTATCTTGGTATTGTAAGCACTAATGACCTCTTTAATCTTTATGTATTCATTGAAATATCTTCATTAAGTAGCTATGTATTAATGGCACAGGGCAATAATCCTAGGGCTGTTATCGGTGCTTTCGATTATCTTATGCTTGGTACTGTCGGGGCTACTTTGATATTAATAGGCATTGGATTTTTATTAAGTAGCACAGGCAGCCTTAATATGTTAGATGTTTCAATGCTTCTTAAGACGCATTATGACTCTAAAATAGTGATGCTAGGCATTAGTTTTTTTCTAATTGGCTCTATACTAAAAACAGCTTTTTTTCCTATGCATTTTTGGATGATCAGAGCCTATAGTTCAGCTGCTCCGGTTATTCTGACATATCTTGCTAGTATATCCAGTATAATTGGTATTTATATAATCTTGAGGTTCATTCATTTTACTATTGATTACAATGTGATCATTAAGGATCTATCAAATTTTATCAGCTTAATCGCTTTGGTAACTATTACTTTATGTACATATTGTGCTTACAGAAACCAAAAAGTCAGAAATATTGTTATATATTCTTCTGCGGTGCAAATTGGTTATATGTTTTTGCTTTTAGTTATTCCTAGAGGTGAATCACTGTTATTTCCCTTTTTGTTTGCTGATAGCCTTAACAAGATCGCTTTATTTCTGATCATTGCTTATTCTGATGTTTCGAAACCGTTTAGTATGTTATGGCGTGTTTTGGTAGTTTTTAGTCTAATTTACAGCTGTGGTTTGCCAATAAGTAGTATGTTTTTCATTAAGATTAGTATTTTTGAGTTGTTGATTGTTGAAAATATGTGGTTAGAGTTTGGTATTGTTGTTATAAGTTCTGCTATGTCGTTACTTTATCACTATAAAATTGCCAAAAAACTATGTTGGGATCACTACGATTATACACGATTAAAATCGAACACTAAGTATGGTGGGCTGATTTTTATTAGTATAATGCAATTTTTTCTACCAATATTCTTAAACTTTTTTTAGGAGTCATGAAAACGATATGAGATATATTGCTTCTAGAACGATGTCATTCCCGCTTAAGCGGGAATCTAAAGAAATAGACAGGAAGGGTGCTTTAGATATTTTAGATACCTGCCTTCGCAGGGATGACATAAAGGGGAGCGGGAATGACATAAGGGGAGGGCAGTAATGTATTCTGCTATTACCCCTAGTTTTTTGATTTTATCGACTTTACTGCTAGCTATGCTAAATTTAGTAACTCCCCTTATCAGTAATAGTAATAATAACACCCGTAACTCTTTATTAATTACTATTAGCAGCTTCTTTTTTGTCAATATTTTAATTATTGACTGGTTATTTCTGAAAGGCGTAAAAGCAAATCTGTCAATAAACATATATGGTAATTTTTTTATAGGGCTGCATTTAGAAGCACTCACTCTTATTTTTTTAACGTTGCTGAGCTTTTTGTGGATTTGTGCTTTGATTTACACAACAAAATATTTGGCAATCAATAATATCGATAATTCAAGTCGTTTTCTATTCTTCCTTAATCTAAGTGTGTTATTTGGCGGGATGGCAGCATTATCTTCGAATCTTTTTACTATGTTTATTTTTTATGAACTATTAACATTATCAACTGCTCCACTAATTGGTCACAGTGGTGGAGATAAAGTTATGGCAGGGGTTTATAAATATTTAAAAATATTAATGATTTCAGGGATATTACTATTCTTGCCAGCACTAATAATTATTTATGCTAAAGCGGGTCATGGAGATTTTACATCGCAAGGTTTTATCAAGTATTATTTCTCCAAGAATCAAACAATAATTTTGTTATTAATGTTTATTTTTGGTATATCAAAAGCAGCTTTATTTCCTGTACATCAATGGTTACCAGCCGCGATGGTAGCACATTACCCAGTAAGTGCCTTGCTACATGCTGTGGTAGTTGTTAAAACTGGACTTTTTTGCATTTATAAAATTCTGATGTATATTTTTGGTCTTAAATATTTGCAATCTCTTTTTGCAGAATTTAACTGGGTTATTTTCTTACCAATTATAACTATAATTTATAGTTCTTTTAAAGCGTTAAAAAGTGATAATATTAAGAAGATATTAGCCTATTCTACCATTAACCAATTATCTATAGCTTTACTTAGTAGCTTCATGTTTACATCAAAATCTATGGGAGCTTCTATCCTACATTTATGTTCACATTCATTTACTAAAATCTGTTTATTTTATGGAATGGGAAGTATTTATAGCTTAAAGAATACCAACCAAGTCTCTGATCTTATAGGTACTGCTAAAGAAATGCCCAAAACCAGCTTTATGGTACTCATTGCCAGTTTATCCTTAATAGGCATTCCTCCTTTTGGTGGTTTTATTAGTAAATTTTATATTATGTTAGCTGCTGCAGAACAAAATCAAATATTAGTTATGGTAGTACTAGCTTTAAGTACGCTATTCTCTGCATTGTATTTAGCAAAGTTAATAATATTTATTTATAAGCCTATTGATAATAATTCTAAAATATTTTCTATAGAAAATAAATTGCCTAATTCTATGCTATTGAGTTTAGTTATATGCTCGTGCATGGTGGTATTATTTTATTTTATACAGATTTTTATTAAGAAGTTTTTGGTATTTATAACTTGAATTCGATTTGGATTTAAAAATGAGGGGCGAGTAAGCGGAGTGTACATGAAGTGCGTATGGTACTTACAGGACCAAAAACGATGTCATTCTTAGCAACGGCGGGGATCTAAAAAAATGTCCTGAAGGGTTTCTATATATTTTAGACCTCTGCCTTCGCACATGGGTGTCAACTTAAGCACTATAAGTAGCATCCCCTAAGGGTTTAGGTCATCCCTGCGAAAGCAGGGATCTAGAATATTTAACAAGTCATCTTAGGATGTTTTTTTAAGATTCCGCACCGAAGCAGGAATGACATCGATACTATTAAACTGATATTTTATATCGAATTAGGTTAACCTATCTCTTATATCAAATTGAGGCTAAATAATGAGAAAGGCATTTTATAAAATATTTTATATTATTTCAATAATATATCCAATAGTTGCTGGCATATTATTAATTAACAACAAAGATGAGATGGTAATTAATTTATACAATAATAGTTTTGTTATTAATTTTAGTAGTGAAAATAAGTTAATAGCACTTGCTTTTATTGTTGTAACGTTGGCTACTAACTTATATGCCATAAGTAAAAATAGAAAATTCGAGGTACTTATAGGTAGCCTATATTCAGCTAGTTCTTTGGTCTGTTTATTTGCTGGGGATTTTGTTTCGATGTTTGCTTCTCTAGAAATGATGATGATATTTGCTGCTTTGTTGATTTTTTATGGCAATTACAAAAATAGTGTTAGAGCAGCAAGACAATATTTGCTTACCCATCTTATAAGTGGTAGTCTTATTTTAATAGGGATTAGTTATATAATTACTCACACATCTAGTTCACAAATTGTTTCTCTTACCTCATTGACAGAAAATCAAGGGGCTGGTTTTATATTTTATGCTCTAATACTTTGTGGTTGTTTGATTAATGTAGCTAGCATACCTTTCTCTGGGTGGATTGTTAATTGCTATCCATTTGCTTCAAGCTCAGGGATGATATATTTAACTAGCTTTACTAGTAAAATATCGATAATTATACTCCTTAAACTATTTAGTGGCTTAGAAATACTTAAATTCTTTGGATTATTAATGATTATATATGGCGGGGTTTATGCTTGCCTAGAAGATAACATCAAAAGATTAGTAGGTTATCTTACTATTTCTCAGCTTGGATTCATGCTAATTGCTATTGGCACAAAATCTCAACAAGCAAATTTAGGAATCATAGTTTTTCTTTTTGTCCATATACTGTATAAAGCTTTATTTGGTTTATACGTTGCTATATTAATAGACAAAGAAAATATAGAGAATTGTTCTGAGATAAAAGGAATTTACTTGCCCAAAAATCATTTGTTGTTTGTTAGTTTAATAGTTAGTGTATTGTTCATTATAGCCTTGCCTCCTTTTGCTAGTTTTGTTACCAAAATTGTTGTGACCAATGCTTTGGACCAAGATATTAATTATTATGCTATTTTCCTACTCAAGATTGTCACATGCATCGCTTTATTTTCTACGGTTAAATATAAATCTTTGATTAGTGGTTTTTACCTTAAGTTAAATATTCTCACTAAAGTTAGTTTATTTGTCATGTTATCGTTTCTATTAGTAACTAGCTTTTGTTTAGAAGAAGGTTTGAAACTACTATGGTCCTCTTATCCTGTTGAAATAATTGATACAAATTGGTTGGATTTAGTAAAACAAATGGTAATAATAGTAATAGGTATAATATTTGCCTTAGTTCTTAGTAAAACGATTTCTAGGCGTTCAACTGCCAACATAAATTTAGACTTATTTCAGTTTGTTGAAAATAATATTCGTCGTATTTATTTTAAATATAACTTAGTGGTGCAAGAGTTTTATGATAAAATAGGGGCGGACTACCCTATTTTTGACAGAATAGAAAAAAGTACTTTACGTAAAATGAAATCTTGGCATAATCAGTCAACCGGTTTGTTGGTAGTAATGATATTATTAATTATTTTTACCATATTATTGATTACAAGTAGTAGAGGAGAATTAAAGTGAAGCCCCCCATAGCCGATAAGATTGATTATAATTTTGTATTACATGGTCAAAAAATTACAGATGAGTATGCTTGGCTTAGGGATAGTGAATGGCCTAATGTTAATAATAAAAAAATTATAGAATATTTACAGGCAGAAAATAAATATTCCGAGCAATTTTTTGTACAATTACAACAAGAAAAAGATAAAATATTTGAAGAGCTAAAAGGTAGGATTAAGCTCAAGGATCAGTCAACTTACGTAAAGAAAGATAATTATTACTATTATACTAGAACTGAAGAAACTACAGAATATCCTATATATTGCCGAAAAATGGGGTCAGTAGATGCTTATGAAGAAATTATATTAGATGTTAATAGCATCTCTAAAGGTAATAAATTTACTGATGTAGGGCAAGTAGCAGTCTCTCCTGATCATACGTTAATGGCTTATAGTGCTGATTTTTCCGGTGATGAAAAATATATAATTAGGGTTTATAACTTAAAGACTAAAGAATATTTACTAGATGAAATAAATAACGTTAGTAGTAATATAATTTGGCATGAAGATCTCAAGGGATTTTTTTATATGCCTATTAATGAGAATTTTCGTCATGATAAATTAATGTTCCACTCTTTAGGTGATGTAGTTTCAGATGATAAGTTAGTACTCCATATAACAGACCCATTATATCAGCTGGACGCTACAAAGTCAGCTAGTCGACAATATATTTTTGTTAATAGCTTTGGTCATAATGAAAATGAAATATATGCGGTGCAAATGCATGATCATAGCTTTCAGCCTAAACTGATTAGAGCGTCAAAAGAAGAGATTTTTTATTCAGTTGAGCATAATGGTGATAATTTTTATATTAAGACCAATGAAGGGGCAAAAAACTTTCGTATAGTACTAGTAAATGTAAATAATTTCCAAAATGATTTGTGGAAAAATGATTATATACAGGAAGATTCGGGTAGATATTTATCAAGCTTTGACATCACTAGAAATTATTTGATACTTAATTATCGTGACCAAGGATTGCCTGTTATTAAAATAAAATATCTTAAAGAACAGGAGGAAAAAGTTATTCACTTTCCGGATACTTCTTTTACTGCCTACGCTTTGTCTACTAATTTTGAGGAAGATGATATTAGAGTAAATTATTCTTCACTTGCTAGACCAAACACCACTTATAGTTATGATTTTGATAGTGATCAATTGTCAATATTGAAAGTGCAAGAAATACCAAGTGGTTTCAACCCTGAAGAATATACGGTAGAAAGGATATTTGCTGATAATGAGGGGGTTAAAGTGCCAATTACCTTATTATATAAAAAAGCACTGTTTAAAAAAGATGGGGAAAATCCTTTATATTTGTATGGCTATGGTTCATATGGTATTAGCATACCAGTATCTTTTCGGAATACAGCTATTTCTCTTGTAGATCGTGGGTTTGTCTACGCTCTTGCCCATATTAGAGGTGGAGATGATCTTGGACATGATTGGTATGAGGCTGCCAAATTCCTCAATAAAAAAAGAACTTTTGACGACTTTATTGCGGTTAGTAAAGAGCTAATTAAAGAAAAATATACTAGCCAAGGTAATATAGTAATCTGTGGCGGAAGTGCAGGGGGGTTGTTAATTGGAGCGGTAATTAATGAGCAACCACAATTATTTAAAGCAGCACTTGCCCATGTACCTTTTGTTGATATGTTAAATACCATGCTCGATGAACAATTGCCATTAACCCCCAGTGAGTTTAAAGAGTGGGGGAATCCTAAAGAATTAGACTATTTTAACTATATTAAGTCTTATTCTCCGTACGATAATATAAAGCCACAAAATTATCCAAGTCTATTTATTACTGCTGGAATCTCTGACCCAAGAGTTGGGTATTGGGAAGCGGCTAAATGGGCAGCAAGGATTCGTGCAACAAAACTCGACGATAATATATTATTGCTAAAAACTAATATGGATTCAGGACATAAAGGGGCTTCTAGTCGTTTCGATTATCTAAAAGAAGCAGCCGATGATATAGTATTTGTATTTAGGGTTTTTGGTATACTCGGTGAACTTCAATAATTGGCGTTCCCGCGATCAAAGATCTGTGCTGTCACGTACTAATGTACGCTCCGCTGCTCGACTTTGCTACTGCCTAGCTCTTCTTGAAGTTCACCGAGTATATAATCAATTGACTATATTAAGATTATTATTAACCAGCTATTGACTCATGTTTTTATAAGTGCTAGCATGAAGTTTATGATTTACACAATAAATAGAATCACTTAATTTAGAGGATTTACAATGACTAATAGTACTACCCAATTTTTAGATTTAATGAAATCTTTTATGAATCCAGAAGTTTACATGAATTCCGTAAAAAACTTACCTGTTATGGATTTTTCTGCTATGTCAGATACTATCAAGAAAAGTACTAAAATACTTACTACAACAAATCAGATTGTTACTGAATCACTGCAGTCTATGATCCAAAAAAATTCAGAGGCTTTTCAGAACAATGCTATGAATATGCTGAATTCTGTAAAAGATGCAATAGCTTCTGGAGATTTAAACCAAATAGCCGAATGTCAGCAAAAATACCTTAAGTCGACTTGCGAGACTTCAATCAATAACATTAAAGAGTTTGCCAGTATGGCATCCGATAATTCAATGAAAATGTTTGATGCCATAAATAGTATGACAGGAGAGATGACTAAGACTTGTGACAACATAAAAAACAAAGCTTAAGATATTTACTGATTAATAGTAACCAGCTTGCTTTTCTAACTTTTCAAAGTGATAGATGCCAAAAGCAAACCCTAGGGTTATTGGGGTTATGATAACTAATAACCCATAATTACCAAAATATTCTATTAGGTATACAAGGCCAAAAGAAGTAACAATATACATTAAAGTACGCGATAAAGCGAAAGACAAACTAACGTAAGTACATCGTCTAAAAATAGAAATATGCCGGAAAAAAATTGTATCCGCTGGCATGGTACAGATACCAAATAGCCCAGTCATTAATTGGATTAGAAATATAGCAACAGGGGTTTTATAATGGTCTAGTAAATAGGGACAACTAACAATAAAAATACAGAATATCGCTAGTCTTACCTTAAGAATTATTAATGGGTATATTTTATAACTTAAATACGCATAAATTAAAGAGCTAACTAAAGATAGCATTACAAGAAGAAAATTATGATGAATTACCTCCTCCGACGAATAACCAAAAGAGTTTTTTAAAATGTTACTACAATGGATATAGGCAAAATAGAAGCATATCGGCCATCCACACTGTATCAAGAAGTAAGATAACATTGTTGTCATATTAACTTTTGTAGGTCCAATAGAATTATTTACTACTGCTTTTTGTTTTAACAACCTTGGTGCTTCTTTAAGCAGTGTCCTAGCCATTGTACCAACAACTGCAATTGCTGCACCTGCCCAAAAAGCCATACGCCAACTGATTCCAAATGACGTACTAAAAGATGCTAAACCAAGTGCCAATATTCCTCCCATGATAGTACAAACTGAAACTAACGCTACAATTGGATATTGGATAGGTGGCTTTGTCATTTCAGTCAGATAGAGTTCAGTACCTATTAGTTCTCCTACAGAAGACATACCTTGAATAATTCGACATATTATAATTACCCATGTAGATATAATACCTATTTGTTCATAAACAGGTAAATTAGCTATAACAATACATGAAATAGCCATCATAAAAGTTGTTATAATAATTGTAGCTTTATAACCAACATTATCTCCTATATAACCAAAAATAAGAGCACCAACAGGTCTGAATATATATGTCAAACAAAAAGTCAAAGCAGCGAGGAGGGAAGCAGCGTGTGGGTCAGTTTTAGGAAAAAATAGCTCATTTAACAGGATTGCTAAATGAATATATAGCATCAGATCAAAATACTCTAAAAATGTACCTATCAAAAGTAAAGCTACAGTGGTTTTTTGATCGCTTGTTAAATGTGTTTGAGTAGGTAGTACTTTTCTATTTGATTGAATAACTCTATCCATAGTTTTACCATAGCTAGTTGTTTATTTTTTAAATCTTTCCATATTTATATATGTCTATTAATTCTAGATGTATAAATTATTATATCTGTAGTGGAGAACAGATAAAAGAAGAATATGAAATTTTAAATAAAAAAAATCTATTGCCTTAAATACAAACATTTCAGACTTGGACTTCATTTTATGCTATCTCTATATACTAGATATCTTTCGAAACTCTACTTCTGCTGGTAATTTATTCGTTGTACCTAGACTCGAATCCTTACGTACATCATCGTCCGCTGTGGGTCTGCATTGCCTGCGTGGATTACTAGTATACGAAAGTTCGATGTAACTTGTTACATCGAATTCAGGTTTCTGTAAATGCCATTACTTACGTTGGCTTTTGATCGACGCAGGCAATACCTTCCCGGGAATGAGGATACGGTAATGTTATATCAAATTCAGGTTAATTAAGTCTATCATTTACTAACATATTCTATTATTGTTATGTAATGGTTAGCTATAGTAGAAGAGAAGATTATGATTAAGAGTATTTGGGAGAAGGTTAAATATGTAGTATACTTGCTTATATATATAGTGATTACTTGGGTTGCTGCGAAAATTATACTTATATCAACATTTCCTGATGATGGTCAATGCCATTGCACTGAAACTCCAACGTTACTACATTATATTTTAGCTTCGATAGTAACTATATTGCCAGTAATAGCACATATATGTACAAAAAATCGTAAACCAAAAGTAAAATCTGATACTAAATAAATTATGATTGGTAAATTAAAAGGTAAAATAGATGCATGTTTTAATGATTATGTCATTATTGATGTTAGTGGTGTTGGATATTTAGTGTATTGTTCTAGTAAAACTTTAAATAAGTTAGTCGTTAATGAGTTTTGTCAATTATTTATTGAAACACATGTAAGAGAAGATCATATTAATCTTTACGGCTTTTTATCTCTCGAAGAGAAGGCTTTTTTTAATTTATTACAATCGGTAAACGGTATTGGTACAAGAATGGCTTTAGCTATTTTATCAAATTTATCACCCGAGCAAATCCAATCAGCGATAGTAAGAAGGGATAAAGAATCTTTTAAAGCTATTTCTGGTGTTGGGCTAAAACTAGCTGAACGAATTATCATAGAGTTAAAGGATAAAGCCTTAACTAATTTTACTAACAACCTTACTATGGATAACAATGATACTGACTTAGCTAAGATATCATCTGATGCCACATTAGTGTTAACCTCGCTTGGTATTGGTAAAACTGAAGCACAGAATTTAGTACAGGGAATTATTGCAGAAAATTCTAATCTCTCTATTAATGAACTAATTAAACTTGCACTAAAAGTACGTGGATCCAATGTCTAAAAATGTTTTGTCAGCTGATATACTTCCGAGCGATCAAGAATTTTCTCTACGGCCTAGCTATTTAAGAGAATTTGTCGGACAACAACAAATTAAGGAGAATTTATCCATTTTTATCCAAGCAGCTAAAAATAGGTCTGAACATTTAGATCATACATTATTTTACGGTCCTCCTGGACTTGGTAAAACCACTCTTGCACAAATTATTTCTAAGGAAATGGGAGTAAATTTTAAATCCACCTCAGGACCTGCTATATCAAAAGCGGCTGACTTGGCTGCTATACTTACTAATTTGCAAGATAATGATGTGTTATTTATCGATGAAATTCACCGTCTTAGTACAAATATTGAAGAAGTATTGTACCAAGCAATGGAAGATTTTGCTTTGGACATAGTTATTGGTGAAGGGCCTTCAGCAAGGTCAGTAAAAATCAATCTACCCAATTTTACTTTAGTTGGAGCAACTACTAGGCTCGGTTTACTCAGCAATCCTTTGAGAGATAGATTTGGTATACCATTGCGTTTACATTTTTATAACGTGGCTGAATTAAAACTTGTTTTGAGTAGAGCTAGTAAGTTGCTAACAATTAATTTAACCGATGAGGCATTAGAAGAGATAGCTAAGCGTAGTAGAGGAACACCAAGAATTGCTCTTAGGCTAGTTAGACGGGTGAGAGATTTTGCTTCTGTCGATGATAAGCTAGAAATTGATAAAAATATTGCTAATATCTCCCTAAATCGATTAGAAGTTGACAAAATAGGTTTAGACAGTAATGATTATAGATACTTAAAATTTATAGCTGATAATTATGCTGGTGGTCCGGTTGGTATAGAGACAATTGCCGCAGCTCTATCAGAACAACGTGATGCTGTTGAAGAGACTATAGAACCATATTTAATACAAATAGGGTTATTACAACGCACCCCAAGAGGTAGAGTTATTACTAAAAATGCCTTTGACCATCTTGGAATAGCAAGCCCTACGTCTCGCATTGATGATAACCAATATAATATGTTTAATGGAAATATTTGAAACTTATACTTAAATGTTTTAAAATAACCAATCAGTGAGAAGCAATTAGTACTTTTATGACAGAAAAAACATTGATATCGCTTGATTATGCGATTAAATATCTATTAAAGGATAAAAATGATTATGAAATAGTCGAGGGCTTTATTTCGGCTGTGCTTAAGGATGCTGGCTATTCTGCTGTGAAAATCACCGCTTTACTAGAGAGCGAGAGTAATAAAGAGCGTAGAGCCCTAAAAAAAAGCGTAGCTGATGTTATTGTTGAAGACCAGCAAGGTCATAAATATATTGTTGAAATAGATCGCTCAATTACTCACACTTTTCTCCACAAAGCATGTTTTAATAGTTGTCGGTTGATTGTTGATAATATTAATTCTGATCAGGATTATAAGGATATTAAGAAAATATTCCATATCAACTTAATATATTTTCTCTCGAGCAATATAGATTCACCATTGTATCACGGTCAAACTATATTTAGAAAAATGGATAACGAACATCCAGTAGACCTGCACCTTGCTGATATGAGACTCAGGTTTTTTGATATTTATAATATATTTCCTGAATATTTTATTATTTCTGTACCACTATTTAATGATGTTATAAAAGATGAGTTAGATGAGTGGTTATATTTTGCTAAACATTGTGAAGTTAAAGATGACTTTAAGTCACCTTATATGAAAAAGGTAGCGAAGCGTCTGAGTGTTTTAAAAATGACTCCGGAAGAACGTCGACACTATCAGAGTTATGTCAATGAAAACTTAAAAGAACGTGATTATATGGTGGCTGCTTTGGAAGAACAAAAAATAAAAATAGCAAAAAAAATGTTGGCTAAGGGAAAATCCATAGATGAAATCATTGAATTTACGGAACTACCCGTAGAAAGAATAGAACTATTGAAAGAATAAACAGTAATATGAATAAATTATACTCCTCTTCTGAATTAGCTTTAGCTGATTTACTGCATGATGGCATGACTATTATGGCTGGAGGTTTTGGTCTTTGTGGTATACCTGAAAATTTGATTAATACTATATTAAAGTCAAAAGTAAAGAATTTAACGGTGATCAGTAATAATTGTGGCATAGATAATTTTGGTCTTGGTTTATTACTGCAAACTGGTCAAATAAAAAAAATGATTTCTTCCTATGTAGGAGAGAACAAACTTTTTGAGCAACAATATATTAATGGTTCTTTAGAACTTGAATTAAACCCGCAAGGGACGTTATCGGAAAGAATTAGAGCTGCTGGTGCAGGAATTCCAGCATTTTACACACGGACAGGAGTTGGTACGATAGTAGAAGAAGGAAAAGAAGTACGTGAATTTAATGGTGAGAAATACCTTATGGAAACCGCTCTTTTTGCAGATTTAGCGATTATTAAAGGTTGGAAAGCTGATAAAAGTGCCAATGTAATTTACAATAAAACAGCTAGGAATTTCAATCCCATAATGGCAACTGCTGCTACGATAACAGTCTGTGAAGTAGAAGAGATAGTTGAGACAGGTAGACTTGATCCTAATAATATTCATACACCTAATATTTTCATAAATAGGCTAGTACTCGGTGAAAAATATGAAAAACGTATAGAACATATAACAACTAGAGAGAAATAAGTACAAAATGGCATGGACTAAAGAGCAAATGTGTCAAATAGCGGCGAATCTTGAACTAAGCCAAGGTCTATACGTCAATCTTGGTATCGGAATACCGACAAACGTGGCAAATTATATTCCACCAAATATGGATATCATATTTCAAAGCGAGAATGGTATGCTTGGAATGGGGGAGTTTCCTTTTGCAGGAGAAGAAGACCCTGATTTAATTAATGCAGGGAAACAAAC
This sequence comes from Candidatus Tisiphia endosymbiont of Micropterix aruncella, assembly GCF_965178575.1. NCBI lineage: Bacteria > Pseudomonadati > Pseudomonadota > Alphaproteobacteria > Rickettsiales > Rickettsiaceae > Candidatus Tisiphia > Candidatus Tisiphia endosymbiont of Micropterix aruncella. The sequence goes on along the minus strand of NZ_OZ238268.1, from coordinate 1,498,907 downwards.
AATAACTTCAATTCCGCAAACTAGCTATTTGGATAGTGCCTCATCATTTGCCATGATTAGAGGTTCTCACATAGACTTAACTATTTTAGGAGCTATGCAGGTTACTCAAGATGGAGATATTGCAAATTGGACTATACCAGGGAAAATGGTTAAAGGCATGGGAGGAGCTATGGATTTGGTGGCAAATGTCAAACGTGTAGTCGTGATCATGGAACATATAGCTAAAGATGGCAGCATGAAGTTATTGAAGAAATGTACATTACCTCTAACTGGCGTTAAGGTAGTAGATAGGGTAATAACAGATATTGGAATTTTTGATATTACTAGGGATGGTATGTGCTTAGTCCAAAAACCAAATGATGTAAGTTTAGAAGAAATTACTGCAAAAACTACTGCAGAATTTACTGTGTCTCTTTAGGTTGATGGCAAGAACCTAACAATTGGATCGAGGTTATTATATGCAAAAAGCTTTAAGTCTTATAATTGCTGCAGCAATTATTTACTCTATTGTTCAAATGAAGATGCTCTCTCCTCCCGAGGATAAAGACCCTAAAGTTCAGACGACTAATGATGCTGAGAATAATAAAAATACTACCGCTGCTCCTGAACAAGCAAATATACCATTAACTGGTAATTTTCTTGAAAAAACTGTTTCAAAGGTTTTGATAAATGCTCTTAAGACAGAAGAAGGTCGACTATTTTTTGAGCATTTACTACAACCAACGAACAAACCTATTACTGATGGTAAATATACTATAGAGGTTAATAGAGACTTAATACAACCAATGTTTAAGATTAATAGCTTTGGTAATGGGACTATTGGGCCAGCCACTTGTGGTCACGTGGTCACATTACGTTATCAATTATTGGATATTAACAATAATTTACTTAGCGAAAATACCAAAACCTTTACACTTGGTTCTAGAGCGATCATGCCAGGCCTTGATTCTGTAGTAGTAGGTATGATGGTTGGACAAACAAGACAAGCGGTACTTCCTGCAAAATATGCATATTATAACCAGCAATATAAAGAAGAAGATAGAGAGCATGATGTACCTTATAGAGTTAATATTGTCTTAAATTCAATATTACCTAATAATTTTGTTGATAGTAATGAAGTAAAGATATTTGATGATGAAATAGCTTATAGAATGCCATTATTATGTGGAGATAGAGTAGGGGTTGACGTAAAGATTACTAAATTATCGAATGGTCAGGTAATTTATGATTCAGTACAGAAAGGTAAGAAATTAGATATAAAAATTGGTGATATTAATTATCCATTAATCGTTTCATATGCTCTACATGGTAAAGTGCCAGTTGGCACTAGAACAGTAATTGCCAAAGGTAAGTCATTTAAGGCACTTGGTTCTAATATCAACAAAATGCTTAATCAAGATAAGATTCCTATGGATGAATATTTGATGCTGGAATTAACAAATTTTCAAACAGAATAATAGAGAAAAGAATGCACGACAATAATTACAAGACAAAAAGAGCTACAGTACCAGCTCTAGAAGAATTATTATTTGAACCCATAAAAATACTAGATCATGGTTTTATCAGAATTATTGATTATATGGGTGATGATAGTAGCATCGTCCAAGCAGCACGAGTATCATATGGTAAAGGTACAAAACAACTAAGCCAAGATAAAGGTTTAATCAATTACCTAATGCGTCACCACCATACAACACCATTTGAAATGTGTGATATCAAATTTCATATTAAACTGCCTATTTTCGTTGCAAGACAATGGATACGTCACAGAACCGCTAGTGTTAATGAATATTCAGCTAGATATTCTATATTAGGAAATGAATTTTATTTACCAGAAAAACAGAATCTTGCTGCTCAATCCACAATAAATAAACAAGGAAGAAGTGATGAAGAAGTTCCAAAAGAAATTGCAGATAAAGTCTTAGTGCTACTAGAAAAAGATGCTAAACTATGTTATCAGCATTATACTGAAATGATGAATCAGGATGAATATGGCAATATTATCGATGAAAACACTATAGGTATTACTAGGGAACTTGCGAGAATGAATTTAACCTTAAACTATTATACAGAATGGTATTGGAAAATTAATTTGCATAATCTATTACATTTTCTACTGTTACGTGGGGATTCTCATGCCCAATATGAAATCAGAGTATATGCAGAAAAAATGCTAGAAATAGTAAAAGCTTGGGTACCTTTCACTTATGATGCTTTCGAGGAATATAGGCTAGGAGGAAATAATATTTCTAAAAAAGGACTTGCTGTTATAAAAAAACTACTCAATAATGAAGAAATTACTCAAGAATCTAGTGGCATAAACAAAAGAGAATGGGATGAATTAATGCAACTTATAAAATAGGTTTTTCAGAAATGATAATAATTGATAGAACAACCTACAGAGCTGCGTGCTTTAATGAAAGAGTTAAGTTCTTAGTACTGCATTACACTGAAAGAGATCTAGAGATATCCTTAAAGCTATTATTGGGTTCAGAAGTTAGTAGTCACTATCTAGTTTCTGATATTAATCCCAATCATATATTCCAATTAGTAGACGAATCCAAACGAGCTTGGCATGCTGGTATTAGTAGTTGGCAAGGACATCAAAACCTAAACGATACTTCTATCGGTATTGAAATAGTATATCTTGGCTATACTCAAAATACTCAAGGAGAGATCACTTGGCATCCTTACGCATCAGATCAGATTGAATCAGTAATTGCCCTTTGTCAAGATATTATAGCTCGCTATGATATTGACCCCACTTGTGTGATCGGTCATTCTGATGCTGCTCCGGGAAGGAAACAAGACCCAGGTCCTCTATTCCCATGGAAACAATTATATGATAATAATATCGGAGCTTGGTATGATCAAGATACTGTTAATGCTCTAATAGCTAAGGTAGATATGTCTAATGTAAAGTTAATCCAAGAACAATTTAGCAAATATGGTTATGTGTTGCAGCCGACAGGAGTAATTGATCAACAAACAACTAATGTCATAGTATCGTTCCAAATGCATTTTCGCCCAAAGAATTTTTCTGGAGTATTAGATGTCGAGACTGTGGCAATTTTGCAAGCATTATTACAAAAATATCTTATGTAAAAAAGCTGTCAATCCCTACGAACGCATTGCCCGCGTGGATCAAAAAGGCAACGTAAGTAATGGTACTTACAGAATCAAAAACGATGTCATTCCCGCGTAGGCGGGAATCCAAAAAATAGCTTGCAAAGACCTATTAGGTATTATGGATTCCCGCCTGGGAACGACAACGAGGGCTTATTAAAGGTTAAAATTTAAGCTTTGCACCAATAAGAGCAACTGTACCTTTAGTTTTTTTCTTAGGAGCTTCAATAAGGTAAACTGGCTTACCTTTAGCTTGAAAATAGGAGATTTCAGCGTAAGGTAACAAGCCTGGTGTTATCTTATATTCAGTACCTAGACTTACTGTATCCACCGTATTTTTATACTTTAGTGATTTAAAATAGGAAAGACTTGTTTTAATAGGACCTTGCCCATAAGCAATTGTACCATTATAATATTTCGTATCACGGCCAACTTTATGATAAGTTTTTGAAGTCAAACTTTTACCTAAACTACCATAAGAAGCTGCACAAGAAATATTACCATAAGTTAAGACTGCACCTAAATTGTAAGCGTTTAGATATGATAGCTTGTTACTAGATACTATCTTTCCATTAGGATCTAATACTATAAGTTTGCGAGCTGGTTTGGCATGTTCTCCTGTAACACCAACTTCTACCGCCGCATCATCTAAAATCTCGTACTTATAGGATATCCCTGCAGAAATGGCATCTTTGACATTGTAATTATAAATTACTGTATTACCTGTACCACCATCTATACCTGGTAGTGTTACTTCAACTATACCAGTCTTTAATGTACTACGACCCGTTTTACTATCTAAGTTTTTTATACTACGATGACCACCAGTATTTGCTGAATCAGGAATATAAGAAATACCAAACTGAAAGCCTTGTATCTCTGGCGTATAATAAGAGACTTTTCTAGATGGCTCTGTTCCTTTACTTATATCATCGAAGCTATTGGTAAATGAGTCTGTGAAAGTGGGTGGGACTACCTCAAATTGTGGTTTCATACCTTTATATTGCATACTGCTATCGTCTAGTGATACATACTTACTCCAACCAAAACCACAACTGGCTACTGCAACTTTAACACCACTAACACCCATCTTATTTGCAGCATCATAAGGAGAGCCTAACTCTACTTTACCATAATCTGTCTCTAAGAAAATGTGAGAACCATTGACACTTGTAGAACCCTTTGGTTTGCTTGTTGTTAGTAAAATTATTTTAGCTCCAGCTATTACATCATTAAATTCTTGCTTAGCAGTGGCAGAGAAAGCCGCTTCACTATAAAATCCAAGCTTTTTCTTATTATCAGTGATATATTTACTTTGTTCTGACGACAATTTACCTTGAGCACTATAACCAGCTTGGAAACCAAAAAAACCTTCTAATTTTATTTCAGTATCTGAAGCAGCATCAGCTGGAGGAGTAGAGCTACTCAAGGCTGTGCTAGACAAACAAGAAACACAGAGTAACATTATTAATTTTTTCATAGTAATACCAAAACTTTTTATTCATTATATTCTTTTTATATAGCCTAGCCCATTGAACGTATATACATTCCTATATTGGATATTTATAGCAGAAGATAAACCATAATGTAACAAATTTTCGTAAATAACTATGATTAGTCAGACAAATTTTGTAATTTTAATGATAAAATTACAACTATATAATATTATACCATAGTAGTGCAAGTTTTGTTAAGTAGCCTTGATTTCATGCCTGCGGAGGCTTTGCCCGTGTGGATCACTAGTATGTCATTCGAGCTGCGACGGGAATCTAAAAAATAACCTGCAAAGGCTATTAGATATTATATCTTCCGCACCGAAGCGGGAATGACATAAAGGGAAGCAGGTCACGTTGAAAGTTTACAAACATCTATACCACAGCGTCATTGCGAGCGTAAGCGAAGCAATCTAGGAAACAATCTATAGATAAATGATGTTACTGGATTGCTTCGTCGGCCTTACAGCCTCCTCGCAATGACGTATAGGGAAGGTGTATTTACTAACTTTCAACAGTTATGGGAAGCAGGGATGAACGAAGTAGGGACATATACGATGAAACGATGTCATTCTGCGAAAGTAGCGGAATCTAAAAAAACAGACAGGAAGGGTGCTTTAGATATTTTGGATTCCCGCCTACGTAGGAATGACATCAACCCTTAAGGATATTATACTTACTTAAACTTACACACTTGGTAATTATAACATTTTTTTAATTGTTGCTAATATCATAAAAATATTGTATTCTAGCTTTGCGGGTTGAAATTTTTGTAAATAAAGTTGAAAAAACAAAGGTGGGGTTAACCCCACCTTTTTTATTAGAATCTTTAAATATTTATGTTGTAATGCAAACTATAGAGCAACAAATTATTGATGCGGTGCAAGATAACCTGAAAGATATTGGTTTCGACTTAGTAAAAGTAACTTTAAAGGGTTCAACCCATAAAGTACTTGAAATATTAATAGATAGGTTGGATGGCGAAAAGGTTAATATAATAGATTGTCGGAATAGCAGTAGAATTATCTCAGCCCTTTTAGATGTTGAAGATATAATTAGTGATAAATATTTTTTAGAAGTTTCTTCAGCAGGTATTGAACGCCCATTAATAAAATTTGAAGACTATACTAGATTCCTCGGTAGGGAGGCTACCATAAAATTAAAAGAATTATTAAATGGTCAAACTAGATATCAGGGAAAGATAGTTAAAGCTGAAGATAATAAAATTCATCTGAATAACCATGGTGAAGACATAGTGTTTTCATTTGATATGATAAAAAAAGCCTCTTTGGTATTAACAGATGAAATGTTTAGGAATTTAATGAATAAAAAATAGACTTCTTGGAGAATTTGCTCTAGCTCAGGAATTTGTAGGAGGATTGGAATCTTGACTCGCAGCGTACTCAAATTCTGTTACGGATTCGAGTCTAGTACCGACGCACAAATTACCAGTAGAAGTAACACGAATTCGGGATAAGAATTGACAAATTCTTATCCCGAATTGGGGTAAGTAGAATTATGCAAGAAGTCTAATCTTAAAAGGCAGTGAATTTATGGTTAATATTGGTAACATAGAAATTCTGCAGATCATAGATTCTGTAGCTAGAGAAAAGAGTCTTCCTAAGGAAGCACTACTTTCGGCAATGGAACAGGCTGTACAGATTGCAGGACGCAGAAAATATGGAAATGAGCATAATATAAAAGCTGAGATTGATAGGAAAAATGGTAATATTAGTCTTTTTAGAATCCTTGATGTAGTGGATGATGTAGAGAATTATTTTACTCAAATTTCTTTAAAGGATGCTGTTGAAAAGAAAGCCGATGCTAAAATTGGCGATGAGATTTATGAATTCTTACCGCCTATTGATCTTGGACGTGTTGCAGCTCAGGCAGCTAAGCAAATAATAATACAACGTGTTGGTGAAGCAGAAAGAGAAAAACAATATGAAGATTTTAAAGATAAGAAAGGTGAGATTTTAAACGGCACTGTTAAGAGAGTAGAGTTTAATAATATCATAGTTGATCTTGGTGGTCGTGCTGAAGCAATGATTAAAAAGGAGCAGCTCATTAGAGGAGAAAGCTTTAAGGTTAACGATCGTATTAAAGCTTATGTACAAGATGTAAGATTATCGTCTAAAGGACCGCAAATTTTTCTATCTAGAACTGACGACCAAATGCTAATAAAATTATTTGAATTAGAGATTCCAGAGATTTATGATAATATAATTGAATTGCGGGCTGTAGCTCGTGATCCTGGATCAAAGGCAAAAGTTGCAGTCTTTGCTTCTGACTCCAATTTTGATCCTATAGGTCCATGTGTAGGACCTAGAGGTAATAGGATTAAGGCTATTAGTAATGAGCTTAATGGCGAAAAAATAGATGTAATATTATGGAGCAAGAATATTGCCCAATTTATTATGAATGCACTTGCTCCTGCAGCAATTGCAAAAATTGTTATTGATGAAGATAAGAATATAGTTGATGTAGTCGTGTCTCAAGATAATTTGAGTCTTGCAATTGGTAGAAGAGGTCAAAATGTTCGTTTAGCCTCTAAACTTACTGGCTGGAATATTAATATAATGACGGAAGATCAAGAATCCAAACGGAGAAATGATGAATTTTGCTCTGCTACTGAGTTATTTATGGAAACCTTAGATGTTGAAGAAGTGATAGCACAACTGTTATCTGCACAAGGTTTTACTTCTCTAGAACAGTTAGCTTCCAGTAAAATTGAAACTTTAATGAATATTGAAGGCTTTGAAGAAGAATTAGCAACTGAGATAAGAGAACGAGCAATAAATTATGTAAATGCTAAAAATGAAAAAATTATTATTAAACTCGAAGCTTTAGGTGTTGAACAAGAATTAATTGATGTATTGGATTTACAACCAGAATTCATATTAAAATTAGCTGAGTATGGTGTAAAGACTATAGAAGATTTGGGAGAATTGACAGTTAATGAATTTAAATCATTAGTGCCTAATTCTAACATGGTAGATGATGATATAGAATTACTGATTCGTACAGCTCGTACTCGTGAAGATGAATAAATTTAAGCAACCTCAGTATCATTCTAGAAAAGAAAGATGTCATTCCCGCCTACGCGGGAGTGACATCAATCCTGACAGGGGGTGCTACCTAGACTACTTAAGCTAACACCCATGTGCGTAGACGGGGATCTAAAATGTCTAATAGTTATCAGTCAAAGCAAGAAAATTTTAAAAAATTTAACATTAAGTATTAGTGCTAAGAATTTTATTGATATAACTGAAGAACTACCAGCAAAATTAGCCATTTCTAATAACAGAAACTTGGTAATTTAATTTTGGATAAAGAAAAAATTAACAATTCCTTTAAAAAAACTGGTATTATAGTGTAAGCATGAGATGCAAGTGCAAGAGAAAAAATCTAAGTGTGCAAGTTTAAGTGAGTATAATAGTCCTTAAGGGTTGATGTCATTCCCGCGTAGGCAGGAATCCATAATATCTAATAGCCTTTGCAGATTATTTTTTGGATTCCCGCCTACGCGGGAATGACATCGTTTTTGGTTCTGTAAGTACCATACTAACGTTGGAGTTCTTGATCCATACAACAAAGTCTTTGCGGGGATGATACCGGGGCTACTTAAGTTAACAAAACTTGCACACTTGGTAAATTTGTAAATTATTCGATATACTCAAATGATTTGAAGAATGGAGACAACAAACAAGGGGTGAGCGTACCTTACTATTACCTACATCTTTGGACTAGTGGGACGTCATCCTGAAGGATGTGGATAAGTGGATAATAGTAAGGTGAACGTACTAGCTGTACGTTTAGTAGTGAGTACACTAAATCCCCGCAAGTATTTGCAGAAGCCAATTCTTTAAAGTAGAAGAGTATATCAGTTAATCATTAATCACATAGCAAAATTATTTAAAAAACTTTATCACAAATATAATTGCTATTTAAAGGTTTAATATTTATGACGTATAACCAAGAACCTAAACCAAAGAAACTAACACTTGGTGGCTCTAAACTCTCGCTTAATAAGCCAGCCCAACCCACCAATGTTACTAGAGGTTTTGTTAGTTCTGCAAAAACAATTGTAGAAGTTAGGAAGAGTAGCACTCCAACTAATACTTTGTCTTTTAACAAACTTTGGTCTAGTGGTTCTACTTCTCAAGGCGGCGAATCTACTGCTGGAGAAGAATTTAATAGACGCCTAACTATTTTAAAAAAAGCAGCAGAAGATGCAAAATCTCAGAGTACTGATAGTAAGATTAGCACTCTGAGTAAACTTGCAACTATCAATCAACCTATGAAAAAAGACGATATTGAAGAAAATGTTCAGGATGAGTCACAAGATATCGAAAATGATTCTGAAATACCACCTACTACATTAGCACCTACATCTTCACAGGATAACAACCCATCAAAGTCTTTTGTTAGATCAACACTGATTGGTTCTCAGAGTAATTTTGGCGTTGCACCTGAAGATGTTTCTGGGGCAGATAAGACTGGTGATAATAAAATAGTAGTGCCAAAGGTTAAAGTTGAGGAACCTAAAAAATTAAAAAAGGCAGATATCTTCAATATGCTTGATGCGGATGGAAGCGATAATACTGGTAGAACTAGAAGCCTTGCATCAATAAAAAGAGCTAGAGAAAAAGAAAAACGTAAAGCTGAGCAACAAACACCAGACAAAGTATATAGGGAAGTTATTATTCCGGAAGCTATTTCTGTAGGAGATCTAGCCAATAAAATGTCTGAGCGAGCCACGGATGTTATAAAAGAATTGATGAAGCTCGGTATTATGGCTACGACCATCCAAACAATTGATGCAGATACAGCAGAGCTTGTTGCTACGACCTTAGGGCATACAGTAAAAAGGGTTCAAGAGTCCGATGTTGAAAATATATTGATTAGTGAAGCTGATAAAGAAGAAGATTTAAAGCATAGGGCTCCTATTGTAACGATTATGGGACATGTCGACCACGGTAAAACTTCGTTGCTTGATGCTTTAAAGTCAACTGATTTGGCAAGTCAGGAAACAGGTGGGATTACCCAGCATATTGGTGCTTATCGAGTAACCTTGGCTGATGGTAGAGCTATTACTTTTATTGATACTCCAGGACATGAAGCGTTTTCAGATATGAGAACTAGAGGGGCAAAGGTAACGGATATAGTGGTTATAGTAGTTGCTGCAGATGATGGAATAAAGCCGCAAACGATTGAAGCAATTAATCACGCTAAGGCGGCAAATGTTCCTATAATCGTTGCAATAAATAAGATAGATAAACCGGATATTAATCTTGACCGAATTAAAAATGATCTATTAATTTATGGTTTAGTTAGTGAAGAGTTGGGAGGTGATACTATAGTTGTACCAATTTCAGCTTTAAAGAAAACTAATTTAGATAAGTTAGAAGAGGCTATATTATTGGTTGCAGAAATGCAGGATCTTAAGGCTAACTTTAGCGGACTCACTGCTGGGGTGGTCATAGAAGCAAGAGTTGATAAAGGTAAAGGAGCGGTGGCTACTATATTGGTACAACGTGGTATTCTAAGAAATGGAGACATAGTAGTTGCTGGAACGAAATATGGTAGAATTAAGAGGATGAATAATGATAAAGGATTAGATCTTACCGAGGCAGAACCAACTTTACCAGTAGAGATTTATGGGTTAAATGAAGTTCCGCGAGCAGGAGATCAGTTTAATGTAGTGCAGAATGAAAAGCAGGCTAGAGATATTGTAGAGTATCGTGAACGCCTTGCAAAAGAAAAGAAAATTTCTGTTACCCAAAGATCAAGTATAGAAGAATTATTCCTAAAAGCCTCCGGTAATAGTGGTATGGTAAAAGAGTTACCTATAATTGTTAAAGGCGATGTGCAAGGTTCAATTGAAGCAATTAACACTAGTCTATTAAAGTTGCCAAATGATGAAGTTCGTTTAAGAATTTTACATCACGCAGTAGGTGGAATATTGGAGTCAGATGTTACTTTAGCTAAAGCATCCAATGCTATTATTGTTGGTTTTAACGTTAGAACTAATAATAATGCTTTGGCTATGGCAGAAAGAGAAAAAGTGGATATTAGATATTATTCCATTATCTATAATTTGTTAGATGATATTAAATCAATAATGAGTGGTATGCTTTCACCAATTATTCGTGAGCAATATATCGGTACAGTAGAGATTAGACAGGTATTCATTGTCTCAAAAGTTGGTAAAGTTGCAGGTAGTTATGTTACCAAGGGTACTATTAAAAGAGGTGCTGGAGTTCGCTTGTTACGAGATAATATTGTTATTCACGAAGGAAAACTTAAGACTCTAAAACGTTTTAAAGATGATGTTAAAGAAGTTCACGAGAATTTTGAATGTGGTATCGCGTTTGAAAATTATGATGCTATAAAAGAAGGTGATATAGTAGAAGTCTTTGAAATTATTGAAGAAAAAAAACAGTTATTGTAAATGCAAAAACTTTCTGATAAAGACAAGTCACAAAATAGGTCACAAAGGCAAAAAAAAGTGGCAATATTAATAAATGAAGCATTAGTGGAAGTACTAAGGCGTGGTAAGATGTTAGATGAACGTCTGATTAATTGTCCAGTAACTATTACTAAAGTCTTAGTTACTTCTGATTTAAAAGTAGCAGATTGTTACTTTTTACCATTTAATACTACTTTTAATGAGATACAACTTACTGAATCTTTAAATAATTCAAAATATGCTATAAGAAACTTTATAACTGCTAAGATTAATTTAAAATATTCACCGGAAATTCGTTTTCATTATGATCACGGATTTGATAATGCTTACAAAGTTGAGGAGTTATTGAAGCAAGTTACCCCAATTCGGGAGAATTAACTAATTCTTATCCCGAATTCGCGTAAGTTGAAACTAATCGAGTGAACTAGGGTTACAATGAATCAAAACCTTACCCATCGCAAAGCCACAATTGCTGACTTAAAAACAATTGTCAACCTTCTTTTAGAAGATGAACTTGGACAAACAAGAGAACAGTTTTCAGCAGAATTGGATCAAGCTTATATTGATGCGTTCTACAAGATAGATAGTGATCCACATCAATATTTGATGATAGTTGAAATGAATAAAGAAATAGTTGGTACTTGCCATCTGACCATTATGCCCTCGCTAACTTTCATAGGTTCAACTAGGATGCAAATTGAAGCTGTTCGTATCTTAGAAAAGTATAGAGGGCAACATTTCGGTGAATGGATGATGAGTATTGCAATGAAATATGGCAAATCAAAAGATGTCTCCATTGTTCAGCTCACAACTAATAAAAAACGTCCAAGAGCCAAACAGTTCTATGAAAGACTTGGTTTTGAAGCAACACATGAAGGGATGAAATTATATAACTCTAATGAATAATAGTGTTATTATTTTAGCCTCAGTTCGATATAAGAATTATTAATTCTTATATCGAACTGAGGCTATTTAGACTTTTCTAGACCCCTGCTTTCGTGAGGGTAACATCAACCCTAACAGGAGAGGCTAACTTGTTACATCGAACTCAGTTTATGTAGATTATCTACACGGGTTTACTGGGTTTTCGAAATTTGTCCAAAACTATTATATTATCTGCTGAATTAGATTTACTTTTAGAATCGCTAGATGCCTTAATTGTTTCTCTTTTCTTCTCGTTAGGCAATTCATTAGATTTGATTGTTTCTAGCTTAAACTTTAGGCTGTAACCATTATTAGGATCAACAAAGCTGATAAGCGAATCAAATGGTACATAGATAGTTTCTTTGATACCATCAAAACTAATTGTTACAGAAAAGCCATTGAGTCCTGCAGTTAAATCTTCAAATTGATGTTGTATTACTATAGTGATTTCTTTTGGATAACGTTTTTTTATCCTAGAAGATAAAACTACTGCAGGATTATCAGTTCTGTAAGAAATATACAAGAGTTGATTCATCTGCAACTTATCGGTACGAATTTTTGAAAGAATCTTTTTTACAAATTCCAACATACATTCGTTCAGAAATTGTTGATATGGGGTGTTCATAGTTATAAACTAAATAAAGAAAATAACACAAAACTAGATATAGCTAATCCGAAAATGTTTGATCCATAGTAATAACCTTGATGTCATTACCCGCTTTCGCGGGAATGACATATCTTCTAGCTAGGTAACATTAACATATAACTAAAACCTTTTCAGGTTAGCTATAGGCTGAACAAAATTTAAATAGTCTTATTCAAGCCTTATTCACATGAGGTTTTGTATATCTCTAGTTATGCAAGATAAAATTCTAGCGGGGCTTTTTCTGTTGCCCGGTTAAGCCCCCAACCGCGTAGGATTAGGCAGCTAGTGCTGCAGTTCCTACGAAACGTTCATTATCATTTGCGTTTCTTTTTTTAACCCAACGACACAAGGTCCGGCGGAATTATACCGAGTAAAGATAATTTTTTTATTAAGCACGTCGATCCTATTTCGCCCCCATGAAAGCTTATGGATAGAACCTGTAATATCCTTCTATCACAACTTAATTTGGTGGAAGCGTCGGGTACCGCCCCCGAGTCCGCAACCTCTATTCTAAATCACGTTTATTACTATAGCTACAAAAGCAGCAATTTTATGCTACAACAATTATAATAGGATGTAAAGGGCTAAATTTTAAAAAAGTCTATTGTATATACTTATAAGAAGTGCGATAATAATTAACATGAGTTCGATTCTAATCCCCTCGATGTCATTCTTAGCAACGGCGGGAATCCGTAATATCTAATATCCTTGGCAGGTTATTTTTTGATTCCCGCCTACGCGGGAATGACATTATACCCAGTATGGAAGGATAATTATTACATCGAACTCAGATTAATTAAAACAGTTATTTGATTTTTATGAAACTAATAAAGCTATTCTTTCTTGTTATATCTTGTTCCTTTTTGATGACTGGTTGTGATAATCAATCTAAGGAACAAAATTTAATAGTTGCAACTTCTGCAGATAACCCCCCTTACGAATTTATCCAAAATGGTCAAATAGTAGGATTTGATATTGATATTATTAATGCTATAGGAGAACAAATAGGGAAAAAAGTTATAATTAAAAATTTTGATTTTAATGGTTTACTTGCATCCTTGACTACTGAAAATGTTGATATAGTGATAGCTGGATTATCGGTAACCGAAGAGCGTAAAAAACATATTAGCTTTTCAGTTCCTTATATATCAACGAATGTGTCAATATTGTATAGATCAGCAGATAATTTAAAGAATACTGGAGATTTGGATAATAAAGCTGTGGGTGTACAACTTGGTACAACATGGGCGGTAATAGTTCAGGATTTAGCTAAGCAGTTTAATATTAGAATAAATTATTTATCAAATAATTTAATGCTAGTCGAAGAGTTAAAGTCAAAAGTTATAGATGCGGTGGTACTAGAGGCATCCCAATCTAAGAAATTTATTGAAAATAATCCTGATCTTGCTAGCTTCAGTTTAACAGAGTTTTCATCTGAACTAGCTATCGCTATGCCAAAAAATTCTAAACTTATTGAGAATGTTAATAGAGCTATTGCTGAATTGACAGAAGATGGGACAATTAGCCGTATTACTAAAAAATGGCTTCAACAGTGAATTCCGAACGATTTAAACAAGCTCTTAGCACTTTGCCTACAGGCGTTACTATTATCACTACTTTATATAATAATAAGCTATTTGGTTTTACTGCAGATTCCTTTACCTCAGTTTCCTTGTTACCACCTTTGGTATCGTTTTGTCTTGATAAACAATCTTTTAGTATGAATGCTTTTGCTGGTAGTGAGTACTTTGCTATTAGTATTCTAGCTGAGAATCAAGAAGATATTTCTAGGCATTTTTCTAAGTTTAACATTGATAAATTTGCGGGTATTTCGTATAATTTAGGGTGTGCTACTAATTGTCCTTTGATTGAGGGGGCAGTTTGCCATATTGAATGCAACAAGTTTAGTCAATATGAAGTGGGAGATCATGTTATATTGATTGGTGAGGTGATAAATACTATAGTGAACAGTAACTTAAACCCACTAATACATTATTTAAGACAATATAGAGGATTAAAATGACTGTTTGTATAGGTGTTTGTGGTGCAACTGGTAAAATGGGGCAGATGATAATTCAAAGAATGAATGGATTTAATGCTTGTACACTTTCTACAACATTTACTAGAAAAAATAGCATAGATGATCTTGCTGAGTTTTGTCAGAATTCTGATGTAATTATCGACTTTTCTAGCAGTGAAATATTAGAAAAATTACTTGATTATGCTATTAGCTACAACAATAAATTAGTTATTGGCACTACTGGTTTGACTCAATATCAGCTTGATCACTTAAACGTAGCTTCCAAAAGCTTGGCTATATTATATTCAGCTAATATGAGTTTAGGTGCGAATTTACTTACAGTACTGGCAGAAAAGGCAGCAAAAATTCTAGATAATACTTACGATATAGAGATTCTAGATTGTCACCATCGTATGAAGAAAGACGCCCCTTCTGGTACAGCTATAATGTTGGGTAAGGCTGTAGCTAAGGCTAGAAATTTAGATTTTGATGAATATGCAGTATTTAATCGTAGTCAAAAAGGTCAAAGACAGCCTGATGAAATTGGTATTAGTTCTATTAGGGGAGGGCAGGTACATGGGGAGCATGAAGTGTTATTTTTAGGTAATAACCAAGTTCTTAGTATAAAACATCAAGCATTAAGTAAAGAATCCTTTGCTGATGGTGCAATTCAGGCTGCCGTTTGGTTATTTGATAAACCAGCCGGTCTTTATTCAATGCGTGATATGTTCTCGCTACTTCAAAAATGTTGACGATTTTTGCATAAAGTTTGCATAAAAATTTCCATGAAAATGTATAATAATATATAATATACATTGACATAAGGTCTTGTTATATAGTATAATCCTGTGTTATAAATTATGGGAAGGGAGATCACGATGTCTCGTAGATGTGAGCTTAGTGGAGTAGGTGTTTTATATGGTAATAAAGTATCACACTCACAAAGAAAAACTAGAAGACGATTTGAACCTAACCTAAGGGTGGTGAGGTTTGTAAGTGATCTGACGAAGCAAGAATATAAGCTTTCGGTAAATGCCAAATGTATGCGTTCTGTTGAGAAAGTAGGTGGTTTTGATGCATATATGCTTAAAATATCATGTGATGTACTCTCAGATAAAGCACAGGTAATTAAAAGAAAGATAGCTGAAAAAAAAGTTGGTGCTTCATTATGAAAACTGGAATACACCCAAAATATAAAAAATTCAAAATTATTATCAGTAAGGATGTTTTTGAAACAAATTCCGGTGGTCATGCAGAAGAGATTCTGATGGATGTTGATTATAGGAAACATCCAGCATGGACTAAAGAATCTGGAAATGTTGTTAACCAATCTAATAAAAATATCAGTGACTTTAATAAAAAGTTTGCTGGGCTTAGTTTTGGTAAAAAGATATAGCTAAGCTTTTTACTCAAGGTGGATGTCATCCTGAACGGGGTGGAGGATCTGTTAAAACTAAGTAGTTTAGATACTGAAATAAATTTAGGATGACGTCATAGTAGGTGAGTAATTATTAGGAGTGTCTACGAATTGAGGAATTTTTAGGAAAAATGCAGCTGAGTATACTCGAACGATCCTACGAATTGGATTTGAAAATGAGGGACAAGCGAACTAGGTGCATATTTCATGAGTATGCTAGTTCCTGATATTTTCAAAAAACAATTTTTCAAAGCAGGAGAGTATCCCGCAAGCAGTGTACAAATGTACGTGAGGAACGGAAGCAAGTTTTGACAACAAAATTACCAAAAAAAATCAATTCACAGGTACTTCCATTATCGTGGGGTGGAGCAGTTTGGTAGCTCGTCAGGCTCATAACCTGAAGGTCGTTGGTTCAAATCCAACCCCCGCAACCAATTATGGTACGATTTTAGTCTATCTGAGTTTGTTCGTGTCTCATATATCTGTACCACACTAGGATACACTTAGGCTCTGTGGAGTTTCTTAATAGAATCTAAAGTAGTTTCTAAAATCATACTTGCTGCGATTGAATCATCTTTTTGGTTACGTTCTCGTCTTTTGATTCCTAGCGATTTTAATAAACTATTGGCAGCAAGGGAAGTAAGTCTTTCATCTTGTAGATATATAGGAAGATTTATAGCTAAACTAAGCTTTCTGCTGAATTTTAATACAATCGCAGTTTGATCACTAGCTTGACCATTCATACTAATCGGCAGCCCTACGACAACACCACAGCTAGAATAGGTTGCGATCAAATCTAATATTGATTTGATCTTATTTTCTTCTGTTATCTCATATATAGTTTTTATAGGCATAGCGATGGTATGTTCTTGATTTGAGATAGCGATGCCTGTTTTTCGTGTCCCATAATCAACAGATATAATTGGTCTATTAACTTGTAAAAGTTGAAAAAACTCTTGCAGTGTTGATGTTATCATGATACCTAAGTTACAACCATACAAAAGTACGTTATTTATATGTTAAAACTAATCCAAAAACATTTAGATAGTAAACTAATCAAACTATCTTTGGTGTTCTCTTTTATTTATTTTTTACTTTTTAATTCAGCAGTTATTGTTTACAAGTTCAGCTACTACAAAGTCACTTTTTTTAAAGCAATATTGGAGTTGAGTAAGGACTCTATTTATATTTGCTTTACTTGCTTTATCATTTTTTTTGGTTTAACTATTCATCGACTTGTTTTTATAATAGGAGCAATATTTTTATTTATAACGGGAGCAATTGCCAGCTATTATCTATATCTTTTCAAAATTTCTCCTACAAAAGAGATGATGGGTAGCTTTTTCTCTACTGACTTCAATGAAGTATATGAGATAGCTAGTATTAGGCTAATTGTTTGGCTAGTTTTTAGCCTAGCTACTTGTATTTATACGATGAAGCATTTCTCTATTTTAGATAGTAAACTATTTGTTACAAAATTACTATCGGCAATTTGTCTTTTAATTACCATTAATAATATTATTATGCCGCAGTTTAATTTGCTAAAGGGTTATTTTCCTATCCAATATTTACATAATACATATTTATCTTTAAATAGCAAAAAAAGTGCAATGCGTGATGATATAAGTAAGAAGTTTTCTTTCATTGATCAATCGGATCAAAATATTACAGTGGTACTTGTAATAGGAGAATCAGCACGATTTGATCATTTTGGTATTAATGGTTATCACAGGGACACTACTCCATATTTAAGTTCTGTTGAAAATCTTTTTTCATTTAAAGCACAGTCTGCTTCCAATCACACACATCTTTCTGTCCCATCTCTTCTATCTCGCCATCCTGCGAGTAGCTTAGACAAAAGTACAGAAGAAACGAGTTTTTTATCAATTTTTACCATGCTTGGTTTTAACACTAATTGGATTGGCACTCAGAGTATAGTAGGATACTTAAGAAGTAAAAATCCAGTTACAATTTATGATGAAGTTAGGTTTGCTATAATCCCCAGTGGTTCTATTTTATTAAAAAGGCTTGATCACGATGGAGAAATGTTACCTCATATTGAAAATAATATTGTAAATTCTACTACTAAAAATGTTTTAGTTATCCACACAGCTGGTAGTCATTGGAAATATTCTGCTAGATATCCTAAAGAATTTCAAAAATTTACTCCTAAGTGTAATTCCATTACTAAGGTAGATCAGAGCAGTTGTGATATTGAAGGGTTGATTAATGATTACGATAATACCATTTTATATACAGATTTTTTTTTGTATAATGTAATAGGTCTATTAAAAAATAGTAACGCTATCCTAATGTATGTTTCTGATCATGCAGAATCTTTGGGAGAACATGGTTATTACGGTCACGGTGGACCTATGATTCCAGAACAGACCACAGTGCCTTTTCTAGTTTGGGTATCGAATGAATTTAAAAAAAAACATCCTGATTTGGTAAGTTCTATAGCCAATCATTTAGGCACTGAAATTAGTCATGACTATGTATTTCATTCGATCCTTAATTGTGTTGGCATTCATTCTGCTGTGATTGACAAAAATTTAAGCTTATGTAGTAAGCAGCGGTCAAATGGCTAAAATTTATCTAATTGCTGGTGAAATTTCAGGAGATTTTATAGGGAGTCATTTGATACAAAGCCTAAAAGATATCTATAAGCTGGAGGAGATGCAATTAGAGTTCGTTGGTGTAGGGGGGAGCAAGATGGAAGAAGCGGGGTTAGAGCATAGCCTTTTCCCGATTAGTCAAATAAACCTTATGGGTTTCGTCGAAATTATACCACATATTTTTAAGATCACTAAGCTAATCAAGCGTACTATTGCTGATATAATTCAGCATGCCCCAGATTTGTTAATTACCATAGACTCGCCAGGCTTTACTTATAGAGTGGCAAAGAAGATTCGAGCAGTCCGACCCAATTTAAAGATTATGCACATTGTCGCACCCTCCGTTTGGGCATACAAACCTTCTCGGGCTATGAAATACGCTAAAATTTATGATTATTTGTTGGCTTTACTGCCATTCGAGCCACCATACTTTCAGAAGCTAGGTCTAGATTGTCGGTATATTGGTCATCCAATATTAGAGCAGTATTTTTATGATGATAAAGATAAAGAGCTATTAAAGCGAGAATTACAAATACCTGTTCACTCAGAAGTGTTATGTGTCACTTGTGGTAGCCGCAAAGGTGAAATAACAAGACATGCTCCGGTATTCACGGCGGCGATCAATCTACTAGCAAAACAATTCCCTAATCTTGAAGTGATATTTGTTACGGCTGAGCCTAGTCATAAATCTTTAATTGAACCATTTTTATCAGATGCAGCATTTAACTACCATTTCTCAAGTGCTAGACTTAAGATTTTTGCTGTAGCTACCCTTGCTCTAGCAAAATCTGGCACTAATACCTTAGAAATTGCCGCTTGTAATACTCCGATGATTGTTGCTTATAAATTAAATATCTTAAGCTTTTTTTTAATAAAGTTACTAATAAAAATACCTTATATTTCTTTGATTAATATTATTGCTAATAAAGAGATATTACCAGAATTTATTCAGTTTAACTGTACTAAATCACATATAGCAGATAAGCTTACATCACTATTAGTTGACAAGGAAAAAGCAGCACAGCAAGTGAAAGAAAGCAGGAAGATTTTAATAGAATTAGGTTTTAAAAGCCCTAGCTCTCCTTCAAGCGTAGCAGCATATATTATAAAGTCAGAATGTTTAAATTGATATCTTAGTACAGGACAAAGAGATTAACAAGGTGATAATTGGAGTAAAGATGGTATCATTGGTTTAATAAATTTTGTTATAACTTCCATCCATTTTTCCATCATTTCTTCAATATTCAAAAATATTCTCTGCAAGTAATCTAAGCCATACCTGAATAAGGAGATAGACTTTCTACCATGTTTTTTAAGCTTTATAGGTTTGATAGAATTTTGCCATTGACCCACAACATAAGCAAAAGTAAATACTATAGCAAGTAAACCAAGCAATTTACTAATTCTATCGTATACTTGCAGCAAAACTGCATAACACTATTAAATTTTTTTGCTAGTATAAATTTATTTTATAAATTTGGGTTTCTACTATGCAAATATCACCGATTAATAAAAAAACTAGTTGAAAAAGTACCAGTCATATTATAACATCTGAAATATTAACAATAATGATAATTAATCGAAATGCAAAAGCCAAAAGTAGCGACCTTAAGTGCTGAAGAACGAGAAGAACTAATACAACATATTAAGGCAAATTCATTAACAGGAAATGATCAGCAAGCGATAATAGAACTTGTGAAATTTTGTAACGAACTAATAGACAAGCTAGCATCATCAAATATCAGTATAAATAAGCTTAAGGAAATGCTGATTGGTTTTAAGGCAGATAACAAAAAAAAGATAGTTCAGATTCATTAAAAGAACCGCCAAGTGAATCTGATAACGGGAATGGTGGTAATGAAGAAGAGTGCGATAAGCCCAAAAAGATAGATCGTAGTAATTGGCAAGGTAAATATGGGTTTGATGATTATAAGGATGCGAATACCAGCTATTTAGCTCCTGAGAATTTTTGTAGTGGTGATAGCTGTCCTCACTGCTATAATGGCAAACTATATAATAGTGAAGCTAGAAAATTGCTACAATTCACAGGTAACGCTCCAATTACAGTCAACAGATATGTAAAGAAAACGCTACGCTGTAATGCTTGCGACTATAAAGTTATGAACAATAAAAATATCAACAAATGGACAAATAGTAGCAGAAGTGCAATAGTGTTACAAAAGACCTATGGTACTCCTTTCTACCGTTTATCTAGGTTGCAAAGTTTAAGTGGGTTTCCTGTAGCATATAGTTCGTTGTGGCAACAATATTTAGATGTTTGGCAAGAAGGTGGTGGAGCTGAGATTTACGGGGTATTATTGGAAATGGCTGCCGAATGTAATTCACTGAATCTTGATGATACTAGAGCCAGGATTTTAGAAATTACTATAGCCAATAAAAAATTACGTACTCAAAATAAGAAAGGACGCAGCTGTTATACTACTACTATATGTGCTAAGACTACAAATAATGAGGTGATAGTTTTATATTTTACAGGTAATAAGCATGGCGGGGAGAATATTGGTAACGTACTAAAGAATCGTAAGAATAGAACAGATTCTATCCAATTAATGACTGACGCAAGTAACAATAATAACCCGGTATTATCAGAAGCAGATAAAGAATTACTAGCAATAATAGTGATGATCAATTGTTTGTCACATGGTCAGAGAAAATTTACAGAGAATGAACTATATTACCCTGAAGAATGCGGATATTTTCTCAAACAAACACGTGGTATTTACCACAATGAACATCAATGTAAAGAGATGAGCCCTGAAGAAAAACTGGGGTATCATCAGGAACATAGCAGTAAATATATAGAAAACATATATAACAAAATAGACGAATTATTTAACGACAAGAAAGTTGAGCCTAATAGTAGGCTTGGACAAGTTATGAGATATTGGTTAAATAATAAAGAAGGTTTGACCCAATTTTTAAAAATTCCAGTTAGCAGTCTTGATAATAATTGGGCTGAGAGATCACTGCGTACCATTATTTTACAAAGGAAGAATTCATTATTCTTTAAAACAATCAATAGTGCTGAGATACATAGTGGTCTATATAGTATAGTAAAGACTTGTAGTGAGAACGAGATCAATGCCTTTAAATATTTAAATTGGCTACAAGAGCAGAGTAGCAAAGCAAAGAAGCATCCTGCGAATTATAGCCCTTTTGCCTATGCAAGATATATGAATAATACGGAATTAATCAAGACAGCAGCTTAAATGACAGAACGCCAATCATTAGAGAGTTTGGCAGAACTAGGATCGCCATTATGAATAAGAATGTATAAGGTTCTATGGCAAATCTGATAAGATAAATTATCAGAAGGGAAGAGTTTTGCCGTAAATTTACCTTTGGATAGGCGTTTAGAGCATAGCCAAAAGCCTTGACCGTCAAAGGACAAAATTTTAATGGCAGTTCTGTTTTTATTATAGAATAAAAACAAGGAACCATTAAGAGGGTCAGAAGAAAGTTTTTGTCTACAAACAGCGATTAAGCCATCTATACCCTTGCGAAAATCGATGGCAATAGTGGCAACAAAAATAACTGACGCCGGGGTTAGTTGCAGCATAGAAATGTCTGAATTATGGTTTTTGGCTCTAGTGTTTGGATAATAAGCTTGGTACCATTTGGTTTAATAATGTGACAAGTATAGTGATTTTGTTTGGGGTTCGCTACAGGATCAGTAGCTATAGAATTTACTAGTTGAAATGGGACAAAATTAATATTTTGTTGTAGAGCTTGATTTGAAGCTGAGACAGGAGAAGTTTTGAGGGTAGGTTCATGGGCTTTTTTAATTGAACTAATTGTTGCTTTATTAATATTAATATTAAGATGTTTAGCTATCTCTTGGTAAGAATAATGATGGAGTAATTGGTGAACTAATTCCTTTAGATGGTTTGGTATGGGATCAAACTTGTTAGTTTTAGTTTGACGCCAAGCTTTAAATTGCTGAGCTACTTGCTCAATAGTAATTGATGGTATTTGCATAGTAGGAACCCAAATGTATAAAAAATTCATACTAGCAAAAAAATTAGATAAAGTTATGCAGTTTTGCTGCAAGTATACAATACTATAGCAAGTAAACCAAGCAATTTACTAATTCTATCTAAATGTATTATATGGGTATTTTCAAAATTGAAGCCCCGAGTCTTAAGGCAAGCAAAAAGGTTTTCTATTTCCCATCTTTTTTTATATATATTTAGTGCTATATTAGGGTTATCATTGGTAGCTATGATTACTAATTCTCCTTGATCATTACGCAATGCCGCTACAGATACTTTAGGTCCTTTATAATTCTTACCCAAATATCTTTTTCCTTTAAACAACATACGTCAATTCGGGATAAGGATTAGTAAAAATGCTTTAGCTATAACTAATACAAGATTTTGGATATGTATAAATTGCATTTCTGTGAATTCATACATTAATTGCTCTTCGTAGTGTATATATGTCTGCTATTTTTACTAATCCTTATCCCGAATTAACGTAACATATATTCACCATTCTGTAACTTCTTAATTAAATGATTAGCAGTAACTAACTCGTCTTCTGCTCTACCAATGGTAAGATTGGCTTTGATTCTAATATAAAATGGTATCATTTTATCGGCTAAAAACTTTAGCCATAAATCACCAATAAACTCCCGATCCCCAAGCAATGCTGACATTTTCTCTATGCCAAACACACTCATAAACCTTTCCATTAATTGCTGACGTTCAACGTTATTAGAAGTTCCTGCTTTTGGCAACATATCCCACATAATTGGTATAGCAATGCCTTTATGGCAAATAGATAATACTAAAATATTGATGTCAAGCTTGCCAAATTTCCAATTTGTCCGATCAAGCACTAGTAACCATTGATCAGCATCAATTCCAGCCAACCTAACCAATAACTTGGCTAAGGACGTATATGATAATTCACATTTGGCAAAAAATCTCTGTAATTTCTTATAGCGTGATTCTTGCTTATCTCCTTTTATCGTTAAGGCAAGCTGGGTAAGATTTACATCTCTCACTTGCAGTAATCTTAATATTATTTGTTCTATTAATTTTATGCTTGCAAAACTATTAAAAAAGTAGTCTCCTATTAATTGTGATAACGCTGTAATCATTCTCTTGCCTCTTAAGTCTTCAATAACCTAAGTAATAGAGCTTTGGCTACGCGTTATCTACTATTTTTTATTCTCTCCTTAATCTCTTTGTCCTGTACTGAGCTGATATATATAATAAATATCAACTTTGTGCAAAAGGTGAAAGCCGCTATTATAGAACCTTTTGCACTCATTATTAAATAATTCCCTACTTCAAGAATTGTTTTCACAACTCTTGAAGTAGGAGAAGTATATAGGCGTTGCTCCATCGTTCCTGCTACCCAATCCTCTTGAATTGACTGTTAGTATAACACCCCTCTTGTAAGAACTCGAGAACAAAAATAACGATGAAGTTGACTATTAGATACAAGAATCAGTTATGTTAACCTGAATTCGATGTAACAAGTTACATCGAACTTTCGTGTTATATATAGAAACAATCAGGTTTGAAGCGGTTCTACACCTGATTGTTAAAATATAACATTCCATTCAATAGACCTCTTTCGAAACTGGTTAACGTAGTTCAAAATTATAAATGCTAGAGATCAAATTAGGGTGTGTCATCAATTGAGGCAAATTACCATGGAAACCATATAAACAGCTCCTAAAAAGTTCTGAGATGTTTTGTCATATCGTGTTGCGATAGCTCTATATTGCTTCAATTTTGCAAAAAAGTTCTCAATCAAATGCCTAGCTTTATAAAGATCCTTATCATAATTAGCTGGATTCACACGATTCTTCTTTGGGGGAATCACAACTGTACATCCCTTATCTTTCAGCTTATCTCGCATACGTGCATCGGCATCATAAGCCTTATCAGCAAGTACAGCATCCGCTTTCGTCAATTCATTCATCAAAACATCAGATCCTTGCAAATCATGAGCTTGACCCGGGGTAAGATGGAATCCCGTTGGATTCCCTAGAGCGTCACATGTGGCATGGATTTTAGTACTCAGCCCCCCTTTACCTCGTCCAATTGCTTGGTCATCCTCTAACTCTTTTTTTTAGCACCAGCACTATGTTGATGACTCCTAACAATGGTTGAATCAATCATGGCATACTCGTTATCAGCATCTTCAGCCAGCATCTCAAAAACCTTTTTCCACACACCTGTCTTGCTCCACCTTGAATGACGTAGGTGAATCACTCGAAAATCTCCAAAACGTTCAGGTAGGTCTCTCCAAGGTATACCAGCCCTATATCGATACAAGACTGCTTCTACAAATAGGCGATTATCCTTGGCTGTTACACCAACAGACTCTTCCCTTCTAGGTAGGTTATCTTTAATCCGATCCCATTGATCGTCACGTAGAGCATATCGACGCATAGAGAAAATTTATTCTTAATTTTTTCTCTATTACACAACAAATAAACGCTCCTGTCAACTTAATTGATGACACGCCCTAAATCTAAGACCGAATTTTTACGTCTATTTCGATATTTGTCAGCAATAATTTTGAACCGTTTTAGCATACCAATAACGTTTTCATTCAGAACTCTTTCTCCTGCTAACCTACGATTATTCTTTTTATCATTTTTAGTTAAAGGATTTTTCTTGCTTTTTTTCTTTGGTAATTCAGAATTATTGTGAATTTTTTGTATACCTTGATATCCTGTATGTGCGTCAAGATAAGGTGCATTAATCTTATGGGTGAAAGTCCTGTTATGGAAGGAGTAGCTAGCTCCACCATATAGCGAGTCTTGTGCTGCTGAAGGTAACGACAGTAGTAAAGCGTAGACAGCGAAACAATCGAGCCGAAACCAAAAGGTGAACGTGATAGCCCCGAAATAGTCGGTAGTAGTGAGAGCTGATACTTTATACAGGGTAGTAAGCAATAGAATACTGGAGGTTATAACTAGGGCGTGTCATCAATTAAGTTGACAGGAGCGTTTATTTGTTGTGTAATAGAGAAAAAATTAAGAATAAATTTTCTCTATGCGTCGATATGCTCTACGTGACGATCAATGGGATCGGATTAAAGATAACCTACCTGGAAGGGAAGAGTCTGTTGGTGTAACAGCCAAGGATAATCGCCTATTTGTAGAAGCAGTCTTGTATCGATATAGGGCTGGTATACCTTGGAGAGACCTACCTGAACGTTTTGGAGATTTTCGAGTGATTCACCTACGTCATTCAAGGTGGAGCAAGACAGGTGTGTGGAAAAAGGTTTTTGAGATGCTGGCTGAAGATGCTGATAACGAGTATGCCATGATTGATTCAACCATTGTTAGGAGTCATCAACATAGTGCTGGTGCTAAAAAAAAGAGTTAGAGGATGACCAAGCAATTGGACGAGGTAAAGGGGGGCTGAGTACTAAAATCCATGCCACATGTGACGCTCTAGGGAATCCAACGGGATTCCATCTTACCCCGGGTCAAGCTCATGATTTGCAAGGATCTGATGTTTTGATGAATGAATTGACGAAAGCGGATGCTGTACTTGCTGATAAGGCTTATGATGCCGATGCACGTATGCGAGATAAGCTGAAAGATAAGGGATGTATAGCTGTGATTCCCCCAAAGAAGAATCGTGTGAATCCAGCTAATTATGATAAACGTTAATTCGGGATAAGGATTAGTAAAAATAGCAGACATATATACACTACGAAGAGCAATTAATGTATGAATTCACAGAAATGCAATTTATACATATCCAAAATCTTGTATTAGTTATAGCTAAAGCATTTTTACTAATCCTTATCCCGAATTGACGTGATAAGGATCTTTATAAAGCTAGGCATTTGATTGAGAACTTTTTTGCAAAATTGAAGCAATATAGAGCTATCGCAACACGATATGACAAAACATCTCAGAACTTTTTAGGAGCTGTTTATATGGTTTCCATGGTAATTTGCCTCAATTGATGACACACCCTAGCAAATCCGAAAGTATTTAATCACCGGGGTCGCAGGCCACAACTGTCGAAAGTTTGAAGGTAGAGGGGGTTTTAGAGGATTTTCATAAGTAAAAAAGTAGATATAATCAAGTATTAGTAAACATAAAGAGGCTAATACAAATGAATATATCGGAAATAATGAATTTAATAGATAAGGAAAAATTAGAGGAATTAGGAACATTATATAAAGTTGATAAAATCAATAACAAAATTACAGGAAAATTCATTGTTAAAAATTTTGTAAAATGCGTTCTTATGAAAAGAGCTGTTAGTTTACGCTCATTAGAGATGCTATGTAATAATAGCAAAGAATTGTCTGAGTTGTTAAAATCAAAAAGACCAAACAAGAAGCAAGTAGATCATAGTTCTATTGGTAAGAGGTTGGAAAGTATAAACGTTAAATATTTTCAAGGAATTTATGAAGATTTAGTAAATAAATATAACAATAAATTTGCAGGAAATGATAAACAAAAATTTAATATATTTGATTCAACAATTATTAGTTTATCTAGTAAATTATTGAAAGATGGTATAAATGCTGGAGGGAAGGAAACAGCTAGGCATATTAAGATTAGTGTTGGATTAAAGAATTCAATAGCAAATAGTATAAGATTTTGTAATGGACAATCGGAAGTCAGCGAAGATATAGCATTAGTTAAAGCGATTAACGAAGCTAAGATAGAAAAAGAAGATGTATTGCTATTTGATAGAGGAGTGTCAAGTGCAGATAGTTTTAGAGAGTTAGATAAGCAAGAAAAGAAATTTATTACCCGTATAAAGTTAAATAGAAAATATCATTTAGTTAAAAGAAACGATATAGTGAATGCAGGGAATTTAGATATTACAAGTGACGGTTACCTAAGTAGGAAAGGTCACCCCTTCCTACTTGGCTCCAAAACCGTACTTGATAGTTTCCCATCATACGGCTCCTCAGTAATTCAGTGTTTGTCATACATACTTCTCATTTTATGAACATGATCATGACAATAGCCGTGTAATAGCACTAAATTGTCAATATTATTGTGATGTCTATTTTGATCTTTATGGTGTACTTCCATATGATCAGTATCCTTAAAGCAGAATTGACATTGTTCACATTTGCCATGTTACGTTAATTCGGGATAAGGATTAGTAAAAATAGCAGACATATATACACTACGAAGAGCAATTAATGTATGAATTCACAGAAATGCAATTTATACATATCCAAAATCTTGTATTAGTTATAGCTAAAGCATTTTTACTAATCCTTATCCCGAATTGACGTATGTTGTATTTTCAAAAGTTGTGCTACCCTTTGTGGCACATTTAGAGAACGACCCAAGCGTGTTGCCCAGTATACGTCAGTTCGGGATAAGATATAGATGAAATAGTAATAGATAAAAGGATTGTCAAAAAGGAGTGCCTGCAGTATTTATATTTTTAAACAAAAAAACAAACTACAGGCATGAAAAAAGATATCACAGAATTATATAGTTTTATAGATGATTTTTGTAAAATTTATTTGGAGTATGAACAGAGAAAGTTATTACCATCAAATAAGCAGAGAAATCGCTGTTGTAGCATGAGTTTAAGTGAAATGTTAACAATAATAATTATGTTTCATACATCCTATGCTAAGAATTTTAAATTTTTCTATAAAAGTTATATAGAGTGCATGCATAAGGATGATTTCCCTAAAGCCTTGAGTTATAATAGATTTGTTGAATTAATGGCACGATTATTCATACCGCTAAATATGTTGATTCATTTGTTGTTTGGTGAAGAAACAGGTATTTATTTTATTGACTCTACAACGATTAAAGCTTGTCACAATAAAAGGCGTTATAGCAATAAAGTTTTTAAAGGATTAGCCAAACATAGTAAATCCTCTATGGGGTATTTTTATGGTTTTAAATTACATGTAATAATCAATAATAAAGGGGAGTTTATGGCATTAAAAGTGACCAAAGGCAATGTAGATGATAGGGTTCCAGTACCGGAGTTAACAAAAAGATTAACTGGAATTATAGCAGCTGATAAAGGTTATATTAAGCAAAATTTGTTCTTAAATTTATATGAAAGAGGCTTAAAAATGATTCATGGAATTAAGAAGAATATGGAAAATAAATTAATGGATTTGAAAGAAAAAATCTTACTTCGAAAGCGTAACTTAATTGAAACAGTTTTTGATTATACGTTAATTCGGGATAAGGATTAGTAAAAATAGCAGACATATATACACTACGAAGAGCAATTAATGTATGAATTCACAGAAATGCAATTTATACATATCCAAAATCTTGTATTAGTTATAGCTAAAGCATTTTTACTAATCCTTATCCCGAATTAACGTATATCATTCCATTTATACCTAATCGATGATTGGTTCATAACTTGTACACTACTATTCATAACTTTATCTTCTAAATTACCGTGCCTCCGTCGGCATATCCTAAACATTACTATAGGCATTAGCTTCTGAGGCAATCCTTCCACTACAGAACATATAGTTGGCTACTTACTCATTAATTTTGAGAGTATCCGTAGTGGTTACCCCGTTCCATGATTATCGTTTCACGTTGAACTTAGGTTCCTGCTTTCCGCCGGAGACTGGGAACATCTGATTGAGGTCTATTCACTCCTCATCACCCATTACGTCTCGTACCTTTTGGTTCATGCGTATCAACTCTTTTCGCATGTTCCGACCTTACGACAGTTCAGACACAGGTTTCTTGCGTAACCATATTCAACTATGTTTGGGAGGATTCTCTATTGAGTTTAAAGTTACTCCCTTTTATTCCATGCTTGCATCACAAAGATTGCCAAATCTTTGAAATGTGGAATATACTTTTACCCCGATGATAGGGGAGATGGAATTTAACCATCACAATAACCACGACTAGTCCTATTTCCCTATCGAAAAATAAAACTTTCGGGTCGCACAAATAGTAAATCTATATAACAAGAAACATCAGAAAATTAATTGTAATTTAAGGTTAATTAAAGCTAAAAATGTTGCTAAAGATGAGTTATGGTTTTTGACTAACATATTAGATTTATCTGCAGAGGAGCTTGCTGAATCCTATAAGGAACGCTGGTCTATAGAAGTTTTTTTCAAATTTATCAAACAAAATTTACAATTTAAGAATTTTGTCAGTCATAATATGAATGGAATGCAGGTATATTTATATTGCATTTTAATAGCAGCAATTTTGTTTATAATTTTTAGAATTAGTAATAAACTAACAGGATTTAAGATGGCGTTATTAAAGTTTACTTTGTTCATTGAGAAGGAACTTATTAAAGATATTGTACTTTTTTGTGGCGGTAATCCAAACTTGGTGGAGCTGAAAATATGATCCCCTTCGAACTTGCGACAGTTGTGGGTCTATACTCTTAGGTCTATGGTAAATATGGCTAAAGAATTAGGCTTAATAAGTAAAAAGAATTGTCACCTAAATAAAACTGTTATACATCGTTTAATACAACAACCATTTTATTACGGTGAAATGAGAGTAAAAGGAGAGATGTGGTCACATGGTTATCAACCTATTATAACAAGAGAGATTTTTATGGCATGTAAAGATGTACGTTTAGGATGGAAGAAGAAACCGTTTAAATATGGTGGGAAAGATTTTCTCTTTAGAGGATTAATTACATGTGCTGTAACTGGCAAAATGGTAACAGCTGAAATTCATAGTAAAACATATCCAAACGGTAAAGTGGATGAATGGACTTATTTAGCTACCTGGGATCCGCAGAACTTAGACAAGAAAATATATATAAGGGAAGATGAGGTTTTAAAGCAAATAGAAGAGGTTTTTAAAAGAATAGGTATAAGAGACCTAGAAATGCTAAAAGAGACCCTTGCATACCTAAAAAACACAAATGAGCTAAAAAAAGACGAGCATGGGCAAGCAACAGCTTCATTAAAGCAAGAACATACCGAAAATGAAAATAGATTAAATTCATTAATAGATTTGCGACTCAATGGAGAACTTAGCACAGAAGAATTTCAAAGAAAAAAACAACAATTAAAAGATCGTCAATATGAAATTGCTCGTTTAATTAAAGTTTATGAGGAAGCAGACGATAAATTTACTGATACCGCTACAACGCTAATAACTCTAGCATCTGAGGCCTATGAAACTTTTAAAGGTAAATGCCTCAAAAACGTAATCTGAATGATAAATTTCGTATTTCAGAACCTAAAACGTCAGGGGCAAAAAACTTGAACCTGTCCTACGTTTCCCGCTGCAATATTTTTGAAAAAACGACAACTTGTACCAAAGTGGCGGATAGGGTGGGATTCGAACCCACGGTACGGTTGCCCGCACGCTAGTTTTCAAGACTAGATCCTTAAACCACTCGGACACCTATCCGAGATAATACATATCAGATAGATTGAAAAAATTCAAGTATAAATATTTGTGAGAGGGGCAGGGTAATTTAAAAGTCACAGTCATTAGTTGTTATAGATGTAAGTTTAACCATTATCGATGTCATTCCTGCGAAGGCAGGGATCTATATTACGTAATAGTCTTTCAGGCTATTTTTTTTAGATACCAGCTTTCGCTGGGATGACATCAAGTACATATTAAGCACTTTTTCCCTTATCTATTAGGCTTACAACCCGACTTTTAAATTACCCTGGAGAGGGTATGGTAATTTAAACTTTTTATTAGATCATTAAAAATTAGTGTTACAAACTCCCGTAATCCAAATCAATTAATTATAATTAATTATTAGTTATTTACTTTTTGATAGTTATACCTTATTATTTAGAAATATTAATTTTACATATAAAATCTTATCTATGGCAAATTTACAAACCAAACTTAGTTCATTAATGATGCAAAAAAATATAAATGCTGTAGAGATAGAGAAAAAAACTGGATTAAGTAGAAATACTGTTTATAGCATTTTGTATGGTAGTTCAAAAAATCCTAGTGCTAATAATTTACAATTAATTGCAAAAGCCTTAGATATTAGCCTAGAAGCTCTTGTTGTTGATAACGAAATAAGCCATGAAGTGCTAACTATTGATCAAATGAAAATTTTTAGTAAAGCCACTAGTGCAACAATTAATATGTTGATTGAAAGAAACTTAATTTTTTCATCTACAAATCTTACAGCTCTAATAAAAGAAGTATATGAATATGCACTGAAAAAGCAGTCTGTTGATAATACATTTATAGATTGGATGATTGATAAATATCACAAACCTTAATCTTGCTTCACCCATAAATCCATATTATATTGTTTGCAATATTCAAACATATCAACTGTATTAGAGTGGTGTATGCCAAACTCCTTAATTTGTGGCTTGCCAAAAAATTTATAATTATACAAATCTTTGCTTTTACAAGCTGATTTTGCTGCATGATTATATAAATCACTTACTTGAACAATATTTTTACTGTTATCTTTATATAAGTAATGATATATGGTAAATGCTTGTTTATAGGATTCGATTGCTTGTTTAATATTATTTTGAGCAAACAAAATATCTCCTTGTAGTGCATAGCCTCCCGCTAAATTTAGATCTTGAGAATATTCTGTATTCTTGGGATTTCCATATTCATCTGTTAAAAATATTATAATAGCTTTGTTAATATGGTTCAAGGCTTTATCTATCTTACCTAACCCTAATTCACTTCTTGCCATTGTCCTGTAGATATAACCAAATGTCCTATGGTCTTCACTTTTTATAGGTTTATGCATGTCATATAATTGCTTAGCTTGAGCATAAGCTTCTTGGTATCTGCCAAGATAGCCTAGTATCTCTGCTCTAGATACATAAGGTGCAGTAAGATGTAGATGATTAATATTTAATCCACTTTTTATAAATACCTCAACATATTTATCTATGTAATCTAAAGCGTCATTATATTTGCCTTGGATAAAAAATAAACGTGCCTTTAAATAATAGATTCTAAATATATCAGCTTCTTGTAAACCTTGTTTAAATAATTCTTCCATTTTTTTAAGGATTTCTTTGGCAGTGTGTACATTGCCCAAAGATACTTGAGATACAGCGATGTGTGAGTTAAGATTAAATTTTAAAAAAGCATAATCACCATTAAGATTATCTAAAATCTTTAATGCTTTAGTAGGATAAGAAATGGCTATTTCAAAATTTGCTAATGACAACCTACTATGCTCTCCTATTAACCCCAAATATCTAGCATAACAATATTTTTGATATTCAGACATTTTCCACAGTTTGAATGCTCTGTCCTTATCTTTGTATTCAAACCAATCAATCATTTGTTTTGCTTTATATAGATTATGATCCCTTACATATATAGCAAACAACTCGACTCTTAAATCAAGCATTACATATATGTCAATATTATATTTTTCAGAATTCTGTAGAAGAACCTCTAGGTTGTCAGGTATAGTCTTTGCTGTCCTCCACAATTGTCCCGACTGTATACCTTTGGGTTTAGGGAGTTTAGAAATAATATTTTCTAAATATATTTTGTTATTATTGCCATTTATCTCCATTATTTTATTAGCAACAACATCATGCATTTCAAAAATAGGATTATTTTCATTAGGATCAATATTGCTAATCAGCAGAAACTTAGATAATTGATATATATCATCATCAAGAGTATCTTTATTATCAGTAATGATAGTAAGTAGTTGTTTCGAGAAACTCTGATTATTTAATAAAGCTATTTTATTAAGTAACTTTACTGCACTAGGCTTTAATTCCTTTATAGCCATACTAATATTTATCGCTATTTTATCAGCTGATTGATAAACTTTCTTCTTATATTCTTCTCTATCTAATCCTTTAACCTTATTCAATAATTGAGTACCTTGAACTATAAGTATTGGATAACCACTAAAAGATTCTATCAAAAACTTAATATCATTTTTATCTTTATTATCCAATAAATTATTAGCTAACTCTATGGTAGTAGCTTTATTAAATAAAGTCATTTCTATAGTATTGGGTAAATTCTCGCTATCTTGTGAACAAAATATTACATTGCTATTATGCTCCCAATCAATTAAATCTTGAACTTTGTTATTTCCATTAACTTTTAGATTATCAAACACTAGTAACCACTTATTACTATGAGTTAAATATGATATTACTTCTTTCTTGGCAGAAGTAACATCTTCAGGTATCTTAGTTTTCTTGATACTATTAAGTTGTTTAGCTAACTTGACAAATTCCTCATTAAGATCAAGGTTACAATCAAAAAACCAAATAATATCATAATTATTTTCATAAGCATACATTCTGACAAATTGTGTTTTGCCGATACCGCTAGTTCCTACTATACTTGCTTGTCTATATTTACTTAAGATATCCTTCAGTATCTTAAGCTGTTTCTCATGATTGACAAAATAGCTAACCGGTGTAATCAAATTAGATATTTTTTGTTCTTGAGCAAAAGATTCACAGTTTGTGATTAATAATATTATTAGCACTAAATATTTATTCATATAACCTTAATTTTTCTTTGCCCACAAATCCATATTATATTGTTTGCAATATTCAAACATACTGGTAGTATTAGGGTGATGTATTCCAAATTCTTTAACTTGCGGTTTACCAAAGAATTTATAATTATATAAATCTTTGCTTTTACAAGCTGCTTTTGCTGCATGATTATACAAATCACTTACTTTAGCAACATTTTTACTTCTCTCGTTATATAAGTAATGATATATAACAAATGCTTTCTTATAAGATTCTATTGCTTGCTTAAGCCTATCTTGGGCGAACAAAATATCACCTTGTACTACATAACTAGCTGCTAAGCTAGGATTTTTAGAATAATTTATTTTCTCTGGATTGCTGTTTTCCACTGCTAAAGATATGGGAATAGCTTTATTAATGTATTCAGAAGCTTTATCTACTTTACCTAAACCTAATTCACTTTTTGCCATTTGGGTGTAAATATAAGCAAATATCGTATCTCTTTCACTTTGTACAGGTTTATACATGTCATATAATTGCTTAGCTTGAGCATAGGCTTCTTGATATCTATCAAGAGAATTCAATATTTGTGTTCTAAGCATATAAGCTGAAGTAAAGTATGGGTCATTAATATGTGAGCCACTTTTTATAAATATTTTAATAACTTTATCTATACATTCTAAAGCCTCATTATGTTTGCCTTGCATACTAAATAATGTAGCTTTTAAAAGATATATTATAAATGAATCAGCTTCTTGTATTATTCCTTGTTTTGCTAATTTTTCTATCTTTTTAAGAAATTCCTCAGCAAGTGTCATATTACCCAAAAATATATGAGATGCAGATATATAGGATATAAAATAAAATTTAAGGAAATGATTAGATGCATCATCCTCAAGCTCATCTAAAATATTTAATGATTTAGTAAGATAAGAAATCGCTGTGTCACAATTTCTTAATATTCTTGTATGATACACTCCTATTGCTCCTAAATATCTAGCGTAATAAAATTTTTGATATTTAGACATTTGCCACAATTTAAATTCTTTGTTTTTATCTTTCTGACTAAACCAATCAACCATTTGTTGTGCTTTATTATTATTATAAAGGTTTACATATAGAGAAAGTAATTCACTCCTTAAGGTAAGTATTGCATATATGTTAATATTATATTTCTCAGAGTTTTTTAGAAGAATTGCTAAATTCTCTGGTGTAGTTTTGGCACCCCTCCACAAATATCCTGAATAAGACCCTTTAAATTTAGGTATTTTGCTAATAATATTTTCTAAATATATTTTGTTATTATTGCCATTTATCTCCATTATTTTATTAGCAACAACATCATGCATTTCAAAAATAGGATTATTTTCATTAGGATCAATATTGCTAATCAGCAGAAACTTAGATAATTGATATATATCATCATCTAGAGTCTCTTTACTATCAGTAATGATAGTAAGGAGTTGCTTCGAGAAACTCTGATTATTTAATAAAGCTATTTTATTAAGTAACTTTACTGCACTAGGCTTTAATTCCTTTATAGCCATATTAATATTTGTTGCTATTTTATCAGTCGATTGATGGATTTTCTTTTTATATTCCTCTTTATCTAAATCTTTGACCTTATTTAATAATTGAGTACCTTGAACTATAAGTATTGGATAACCATTAAAGGCTTCTGTCAAAAATTCAATATCATTCTTATCGTTATTATCCAATAGATTATTAGCTAACTCTATGGTAGTAGTTCTATCAAATAAAGCCATCTCTATCGCATTAGGTAAAATTTCGCTATCTTGTGAACAAAATATTACATTGCCATTATGTTCCCAATCAATTAAATCTTGAACTTTCTTATTCTCACTAACTTTTAGATTATCAAATATTAATAACCACTTATTACTATGAGTTAAATATGACATTACTTCTTTCTTAGCAAAAGTAACATCTTCAGATATATTAGCCTTCTTGATACTATTAAGCTGTTTAGCTAACTTGACAAATTCCTCATTAAGATCAAGATTACAATCAAAAAACCAAATAATATCATAATTATTTTTATTTTCATAAGCATACATTCTGACAAATTGTGTTTTGCCGATACCGCTAGTTCCTACTATACTTGCTTGTCTATATTTACTTAAGATATCCTTAAGTGTCTTAAGCTGTTTCCCATGATTGATAAAATAGCTAACTGGTGTAATCACATTAGATATTTGTGTATGGGCAAATGAATTATTGACTATAAATAACACCATAAGTGACAATAAATATTTATTCATTTTTTTTCCTAGTTAAAGAAGTTAGTAGAATCACATTATTTTCTGTTTTTACTGGTTGCGGGTTACTTTTATTTTTCTGTCTTATGCTTGAATCATTTGGATAGATTTCTATAATATTGCTTTGGTTATAACTTATTTTATAGTTGAATCCATCAGCTCTTAATATATTAAATACTTGACTTAAATTAAGTAAAAAAGGGTTAGCATGAGTTTTGAAAAAATGATTTGATGTTTTTAGCAGCTCTTCTGCTGTCATTATAGGATAACCGTCATATTCAAAACGTAGCTCTATTTTTTGTTTTATATTATCGATAGTTAATCTAATATTGTGTTTGGTAGTAGAAGATTGTTTCTTTAACAAAAAAAATAGATAGTTAATAACACTATAAATGATTTGGTACAACGCTGCATTAGAAGCAAAATATAATACTTTTGCTTTGCTTAAAATTTCAACCGATATATTTTCATCTTCCTGATTAAATCTGTCAGTAAATAAGTCAACTAATTTACTGGCATTAATTTCTTCTATTTTATTTTCTTGATACAGAAGTATAGAGCAAGGTACTTTATCACCAAAGTTTTTTAACCTATAATCCTTGATCATATCTTCTTGATTGTTAGAACTCTTATCAAGCAAGGATATTTGATTAGCTTCCTGAGCAAATAAACAATTAATTTCTAAATCTTTTTGTTTATTGAAATCATTATTCCAAATTTTTCTCATTAAAGAGGTTTCGCAATTTTTTAATTCCTGCTGATAATTAAACTTAAGTTGTTCTAATTCTGTAGCATATTTGTCTTGATAATGTAATGCATATGATTTATTGAGATTCTTAAATAAGCTTCTAAAGAGAAAATATAACAATAGAAGATTAGCAGTAATAAATGCAGTTAATATCCAAAATGGTCTTTTAATATCTGCTTTTACTTTATGCCAATATATACTATTAATTGCCAAACTAATATTAAGTTGGTTAGAAACGTTAATAGGATATGTTTTATCTATTTGATAATTTTGAGTTTTGATATTTGAATAAAGAAATTTTTTATTGAGTTCTATCTTGTAATAAATGAATTCCGGAATATGCTTATTCAATAATGCTCCAAAATGAAAAAGATTATAGTTTATACATTTTTCTGCCTCATTACATATCTCAAGCTCACTAATGTTGCTGTTGATTGAAATATTTTTTTCCTGAATATTGCTAGATAAATGATAGGCGAGGGAAGAGATTTTATCCATGCTCACTTCTACTATTTTATTATACTGGTTTTGTAGAATTTGTGTTTTTTCCATTTCAACTTTAGCATTATAATATTTATACAATGAAGCTATAATTGTACTATAAGCTATAAAAATTAAGATAAATATTTTGAATAAATTTTGCCTTAATTTATCTAAATATGGTGAATTTTGCTCCTTCATGATCCAATAAACTAATAGTTAGAGATTACATAAGGTTCTTTAGGCTATGTTAGGCAAGTATTTTTATCATCTTTGTTAATAACCACGTTGCATAGCGTAAATATACCTATCACTTAGTTATATATCATACTTTTTATGCTACGCTAAGTTATTATGGCATCAATAATTTTATTTTTTATTATAATGAATGATTGTTTCGTGAAAGCAAGAATTTAAACTAATAGTAATTAAAAATATTTACTACAAGCCTTCAAATATGAATATCCGGTTACTACAGTTAAAAGTGCGGCAATCCATAAAGCTATTTGGCCTATTAAATCCATATAAATTATACCTGAACCTTTAGAACCAAGAATTAACGCTGACAAAGCAAACATTTGGGTAAATGTTTTAATCTTAGCTAATCTAGACACAGGAATACTTACTTGAATCAAAGCTAGAAATTCACGTAGTCCAGCCACCAAAAATTCACGAGCTAAAATTAATAAGCACGGTATCTCTCCCGCTGCTCCTTTTTTTACCAACATTATAATTACACAACCTACTAATAATTTATCAGCTATTGGATCAAACATTTTACCAAACCCTGATACTAAATCAAATTTTCTAGCAAGATAACCGTCAAAAAAATCAGTAATACTAGCTATAATAAATAATAACGCTGCAATTCTATGAGCGAGTTTAGAGTTATCTAGATAAAAGGTCATTACAATAATTGGAATAACCACAATACGAGCTATCGTCAGATAATTTGGTATATTTTTATCAATATTCATTTATTATATATTTTTACTTCTTGATTTCTTGAGGAAATGACAACGACGGATTATGACCTAAATCCAAGAAAATAGGAACAAATTTTTATAGAATAACTTAAAAGAACTAACCTAGTAGGCTATTAAACCGATGTCTTATACCATTTCCCATTATTAACTACGCTATTTAGTGCTACAGTTGTAGTACTAATGTCAAAACGATGTCATCCCAGCGAAAGCTGGGATCTAATAATGTTTAATAGTCTTTTAGGCTATTTTTTTAGATTCCCGCCGTTGCTAAGAATGACAGCTTTGGGTAGTAACTACAACTGTAGTATTAGCGTAGTTAATAATGGGAAATGGTATTATATAGAACTCAGGTTAATATAATTTTTAATAACTCACCTTACGCATAATCCCCATGGCAATTTAAAAATTGCAGAAAAGTACAAGACACCCCAATTCGGGATAAGAATTGACAAATTCTTATCCCGAATTCGCGTAAGACGTCTATTAGCGAGACCACGTGAGTGTAGTGGCAATCCACATTTATTGGATTGCTTCGTTGCCACCAAAGTGACTCCTCGCTAATAGCTCTAGGCTATTCTCCCTATGACTTTTAAATGTCATGCGTAAGGTGAGTTAATAATTATACATTAAAGGCATTATTTAAATAACCCTTTTAAACCTTTTTCAATGGTAGATTTTACTTTGTTGATAGGCTGCTCTCCATTAGTAGAAGATCCCCTATCTTGATCATTTTGCACTCCTTCTCCTACGGGCTGTCTATCTTTGCCTACCCCAATAATATCTTTTAGTATGTCTTCAGGTTTTTTACCTTTCTTAACATCGTTAACCACGCTATTTACTAAATTCTTCACAAGATATTGCTGTAATGCTTTAGTATCAAGTTTATGTTGTGGATTATTAAGATAGCCATAAAAACGAACTTTGAATGGTGGCATTAATTTTATATCGACAGTAATAACGCTATCTGTATCAAATGTATAGGCAGGAAGGTTAATATTGCCGGTAACTGCTACCTTTGACGAGGGAGCATCTAATGTACCATGTGTTATATTAACTATGCCTTCTGTTATTTCAGTATCTACAGCAAGTTTTTGAAATTTTGTTTCACCACTTGCAAAGAAACCATCGAGCATTTTTAAAATAGTTTGAAGGTCTTTAATGTTTTTAAGGCTATCTAATACTTTTTGTAGATCAAATCCACTAACTTTACCGTTGGACGCCGTTAATGTTGTTTTACCAAATAAGTTACTTACATATTGCAATTGGCTCTGACCTTTTGTTTTTAGATCGAGTACAAAATTAACAATCCCTTGCGTAACTTTAATTTTACCTCCTTGTGGTACTATATTTTTTAACTCGGCATCCTTAATACTGGCTTTAAAGCTAACAGGTTGATTAACTTGAGAAGAAATTTGTCCAGTAGCGATTAAAGTGCCACCATATAAATTGCCATTTAAAGATTTTATATCCAGCACACCATTTGCTAATAGCATAGTAGTTTTTATATTATCAAAAATCATACTCCCTTTAATAATTTTCTGTATAGTTAAGGTTAAATCTCCATCAAACTTGTTTAAAAATGACAAATCTATCGTATCTTTAGACCAAGGCACAGAGTTGTCTACATTTTGCACAGAGTTAGTAGGGCCACTATTAGGAGGTGCGTCACTTAAATCATCTAAATTTAAGGAAGCTATTTTTATATCTGATAGAATCTTTGGTTTAGCAGATGTCAAATTTATACTTACTGCTCCACTAAAATTTACAGGGTTCTTTTTTAACGCGACAGTAAATTTATTTATGTTGATTTTTATAATTTCTGTCATATCTCCTGCGACTTGTGTTGAAAGAGAATAGCTACCAAGTATTTTATTAGGCAAGCTATTGGTTAATTGACCTATAGTTTGACCTAAATTATCACCAAAACTCTCAATAGTAATAGCAGGTTTAATATCCTTATCTAAAGAGATAGTTCCCTTAATGTTATTAGTAGTTTTTGCCAGCATTATCATACTATTAGTTTTAAAAAGATTTTGCTGTTTAATAGTCTCACCTTTTACCAAAGCATTGCCAAGATTAATAGGTAGAGTCTTACCCAATAAGTTAGCAATGGTTGGTATATCACTAATTTTTAAATTATAAGAAATAACTAGGTCTTTATCCCAATCCTTAAGACCTATATTGCCTGTTAAATTAGCTTTATCGACAATTAGATTAATATTATTTAGCAAT
Organism: Candidatus Tisiphia endosymbiont of Micropterix aruncella; assembly: GCF_965178575.1. NCBI lineage: Bacteria > Pseudomonadati > Pseudomonadota > Alphaproteobacteria > Rickettsiales > Rickettsiaceae > Candidatus Tisiphia > Candidatus Tisiphia endosymbiont of Micropterix aruncella. The sequence continues at coordinate 1,458,040 of NZ_OZ238268.1, read as the reverse complement.
AAATTTTGATCTAAATATGCAAAGCCTGTGGCAAAAGAGAATGGCTTATCCAATAATTTAACACTTAAATCTCCCTTATTATCTTCAAAATAAAAATTAGCATTACCTGTAGCTGATAGCTTACCTGCCGTAAAGTCAATATTACTTATTTTAAATAATTTCTTATCACTATTGATGTTAAAGCTTAGTTTGTGATCTAAATCATATGGGATAGATATATTAGGGAAAATAGTCTGCAAATTCTTACCAGCACCTTCTAGCTTAATCTGACCAGCAAAAGTCATATTGTCGTAAGCAAAATTACCTGAGAGATTAATTTTTTCTTGCAGAACATTTAAATTCACTGTTAAAGCTATACTACCATGCTTCTCCTCTATATTACCTTTGATATCATAATGCTTTCCGGAAGAATAGAACTGGCAAGCTAAATCAGATGGTCCATGGAGATTTTTAATTTCTAATCTATCAATATCTATTGTTGTTGGGGAAATACTATTACCTTTAGTACTACCGTTAAAATTAACATAATTTAGCTTAGTATCAACAATTTTAATTAAGTTTATATCTAACGAAAACCCTGCATTTTTATCAGTTGAACTGTTACTAACATTGCTTTGCATTTTAGGAAATTCCCAAGAAGCTAGACCATTTCGCATCCGTTCTAAATTAATTATTGGTTTGTTAATTTCAATCGTTGAGATATCTATCTTTCCTTTAAGTAGAGATAATATAGAAATAGAAGCACTCACTTCCTTAACTTCCAATAGAGAAGGATAATGAGCATTAGGTAGGGAAGCAAGTGTTACATCTTTAACGGTAATAGTGGGAGTAGGCAACAAAGACATGGTGATATTACCATTAATTTGTAGCTCTCGACCAGTTATTTCTTTGACTTTATCAGTTGCTAAACCTTTATATGATTCTAAGGAAATAAATAAAGGAATTATCAGCAATATAACGATTATTAAAATAAATAACCCAGCTGAATATTTTAGAAATTTTTGCACTACAATTCTCTTTTAATTATGTAAAGAATTCATTATAGCAGGTTATAACTTCTCCACTAAGTGTTCTTTAGTATTTTTTAATAGGTGCTGTGAAAATTTTGTTTTTATGAATAGATTTATAGCCAACCCTAGAAGATTATCACCAATACTATGGCTAAAACCTCCTAGGGTTAGCTATATCTTTGGACGTTACGCAAATTCGGGTACGTCCTTTAGGACAGATCCCGTATTAACAAGGTTAGCCACTTGCTTCATTAACTTGAATTTGATGTAACAAGTTACATAGAACTGTCGTGAGATATATAGAAACAATCAGGTTTCATTAATAATCAGAAGATTGGCCATCATCTACTCCTGACAATAGAACATCTGTTGCATTAATACCATTAGCAAGTACATTTTGGTATATAGTATATTGATTATTAAATGAACAATCAGTAGTGTAATCATGACTTGTTACTTCATATAAGGACTTTACAATATCACTTATCTTTTTTAAATGAGCATTTGCTTGAGGTGATAAATCCATTATTTCGTTTTTTGATAATATAGATTGTAAAGTGTACGAAAAAGCATTGATGTTCTTATCTAGCTGAACTTGAAACAAATCTGGTTTTGTGTTTTTAGCTTCACATTCTGCTAATAGAAGCATATTGCTTAAACTACCATTTCCAGAAGCAATGTTGAATGGTGTATTATTCTCCTTATTAGGTATATTTGGATTTGCTTTCATTTCTAATAACATTTTAGTGATTTCGACACTTTTAGGATGATCCTTATGTTCTGTTGCATAATGTAGTGCAGTATTACCGTCTTTATCTTGATTATTTACATTACCTTTTGTAACTAAATGATCTACTAACTTTATGTTACCTGTTTTTACAGCTGTAAATAAAGGATTTTTATCAAATAAAGTAGTTAAACCACCATAGCGTACTTTAGCAACAACTTGCTTACACACTGTTCCAAACGTCATATTTATTCCTCCTGTTAGTTTTTAGATCACAAACAATCCGTTTTAAACGGTTTGTTTGTGATTATAGTTAATACAGTAAAATTTTATTACATGCAAGCAATATTTGGAATTTTTTAATTTTATTTACAAACTACCTGCCCTGAGAAAAAATACTAAAGATAATACTTAGTGGTAATGTTATAATTTGCTATAATGCATTTTTTTATAATTAAAAGAAATATTTTATGTTCTCTATTAAACAACAAAACTATGAACTAAAATCATACTTATACGCCTTGGCTTACAAATACCGGGTGTACCTAGCTAGCATTATGCTTATGTCCATTGGTGCTGCGCTCTTTACTTTATTCGTTAACTATCAAATTAAAGAAATTATTGATACTATTGCCAAAGATCCAAAAATAGATGTTACCTTACTTCTTTGGTTGTTTGTATTATATAAAATGATGAATCACGGTACGTTTTTTATCGTTAGGCTTTTTGATATTAAATACAAACCAGCGATGCTTGCAGAAATCATCGAAAGCACTTATGGCAAAACTATCAAACACTCTTTACATTGGTTTGATTCTCATTTATCAGGAGAAATTGCCAGTAAAATCACTGATTTTCAAGATGCTATTATAACCATAGTTACTGTTCTCAATCGTTCTTTGGTATATCTTACAACTATGGTAAGTAGCATAATATTTTTGTTCATGATGAATTATAAAATAGCAGGGGTTGTAATTGCTTTTCTTGTTGTGTATATACCAATAATGTCAGTTTTATTAAAAAAACAAGGGCAGCTGCAAGAAGAATATGTTAAGGCTCGACAAGAAGCGGTTGGCATTATCAATGATTCTATTGCTAATATTTTCGGTATTAAGATCATTGGTAATAGCTGGACGGAGCTAAAACTAAAACTCCTTCCTGCAATTGATAAATGGAAAGGCTGGGATAGAAAAACTAGGCAGTATGATGCTTATTATGTAGATCTGATCGATTCCATATTACTTACTATACTAGCAGCAGCCCAAATATGGGTACTGGCATATTTATACCAAACCGAACAAATCACAGCTGGTGAATTTGCAGTTACTATAGCGATTACTTTTAACATTGAGTGGGCGATTGATCAGTTATTAGACTATATAATATTTTCCATAAATCCTAAGATTGCTGCCATTAAATCTTCATTTAACTTTATTCATACTATCTCAGATATTACTGATGTAGAAAATGCTAAGTTGCTTCCTCGTGTCAAAGGTGATATTAAATATCAAGACGTAACCTTCCGTTATAGTAGTGGAAGTACTATATTTGACAATCTTACATTGCACATCAAACCTGGAGAAAGGGTCGGTATAGTTGGCACATCAGGTGCTGGGAAAACTACTTTAATTAAATGTTTGCTTAGATATTTCAATTTACAAAGCGGATATATTTTTGTAGATGGATATGATATTTCACAAGTAACGGAGGAGTCGCTAAGAAGCAATATCTCAGTAATCCCTCAAGATATTACGATGTTTCATCGTTCTATTCTAGAGAATCTGCAGCTAGCTAAATATGATGCTACTTTACAAGAGATTGAAGAAGCTTGTAAAAAAGCTAAAATACATGATGATATTGAGAGAATGCCTAATGGTTACCATTCAATAGTTGGTGAACGAGGTGTAAAAGTAAGTGGCGGACAACGGCAACGTATTGCAATCGCTAGGGCTATTTTAAAAAATGCACCCATCCTTATTTTAGATGAAGCAACATCGGCACTTGACTCACCAACTGAAGCCCTAATCCAAAAATCTATTAATGAAGTTTTGGAAACTACTAATGCTACAACTATTGTCATTGCTCACCGTTTATCAACACTTCTGCATATGGATCGTATTTTAGTATTCGAGCGTGGCAAAATTGTAGAAGATGGTACTCATACTATGTTAATTACTAAAGGAGGAATCTACAAAACCCTGTGGGATGCACAAGTTGGAGGATTTTTGCCAGATGGTAAAAATAAGGAAAGATGATATGGATTACACATTAACACCAAATTTATGGTCTTTTATATGGCATTTTTTGCGAGGCTACAAACGTTTTGTGATTATTTTTGTTTGTCTTGCTATGATTACTGGACTTTGGGGTCCTTGTAATAGCTTGCTTATTAAATATATGATTGATTCTTTAGGCACATCACAGCTAAATAATACGCTATCTATTATATTTTGGCTTGCTGTATTTTTTGTGTTGAATTTTGAGATACATGATCTTTGTTGGCGTGGTATGGGATATATAAACTATAAGTTCCAGCCAATGATAAAGAATCAAATTATTAGTGAAACTTTTGGATATGTACTACAACATACGCAACAATTTTTTCAAGATAATTTAGCAGGTGCTATTGCCACTCGAATTAATACACTTGCTGATAACATAGAACGTATTGTGCATGACATCACAAGGCATCTTATTCGAGTGGCTGTACTGCTAATGGTGTCCTTGGTGAATATGTATTATGTGCATCCTAAGTTTTTTTATGCCTTGTTCATATGGCTTCTTGTATTTGCTTCCTTTAGTCTACGCATGTCCAAAAAGCTTGTTAATTTATCAGAATCTCATGCTGCTGCTGAATCAATTGTTTCAGGGCAATTAGTCGATAGTATTACCAATACCAGTAATGTACAAATTTTTGCTAGACGTATTTATGAAATATCTTATCTTAAAAAAACTTTGCTTATAACAAAAAAAACCTTTCAAGCAAAAGCAATATTTGCAATAACATTGCATTTTATGCAGGGCATTTCTCTTTCTATTATGCTTGGATTCATGCTTTATTTTTTAATTCAGTTATGGATGAAGCAAATGGTAAGTAGTGGTGATTTTGCACTTATTTTAGGTTTGAGTCTTGAAGTAGGATATATGACTTGGTGGGCTATGGAGCAAGTAGATGAGTTAAATAAAGCTGTTGGCAAATGTAGGCAGAGTATTGCCAAGCTTCTTATACCGCTAGAGATCAAAGATAAAGACAATGCCTCAAATTTGCTAATTACCAATGGTCAAATCACTTTTTCATCAGTTAAATTTCATTACAAAGGCATTGAACCGTTATTTCAGAATAAATCAGTAACTATTGAAGCTGGGCAAAAGGTTGGTTTGGTTGGATATTCCGGTAGCGGTAAATCAACTTTTGTAAATTTAATTTTGCGTCTTTATGATGTAACAGATGGCCAAATTCTTATAGATGGTCAAGATATTCAAGAAGTCAGGCAGGATTCCTTGCGAGAAGCTATTGCCATGATTCCACAAGATCCTTCACTGTTCCACCGATCACTTATGGAAAATATTCGTTATGGGCGTATTGATGCAAGTGATGAAGAAGTGATAGAGGCGGCGAAGCGTGCCCATGCCCATGCCTTTATAACCAAACTCTCCCAAATGTATGAATCTTTGGTAGGAGAACGAGGAGTTAAATTATCAGGTGGACAGCGTCAGCGGATTGCCATAGCTCGGGCTATCCTCAAAAATGCCCCAATTTTGATTTTGGATGAGGCGACCTCTCAGCTAGACTCTCTTACTGAAAGCGCTATCCAAGAAAGCTTATGGGAACTAATGCAAGGTAAAACCACCATTGTGATTGCCCATCGTTTATCTACTTTGATGCATATGGATCGTATCCTAGTGTTTGATCAAGGTAAAATTATTGAAGATAACACCCATACTAAACTATTCGAGAAAGGTGGTTTTTATAGAACATTGTGGGATGCACAAGTTGGAGGATTTTTGCCAGATAATAAAAATAAGGAAGTATGAAAATATAGAGTAAAAATACCTGACGGCATTGAAGCCTAAAGTTGCACCTTATTTCAACCTCTATTATAAAATACTACAACCATCATTAGTAGAACTGTCATGTCCTAAAAGCCTAATAGTATAAGAAAAATCAAGGGGATTAGAATCTAGGTTAATTATATCATAGTGTCAACAAATTTATAAATCGCCCTATCTTTACACCTAATAGCTTACATAGTTTAGCGGATCAACAGCTATCTTTCCCTCGCGAATAGCAAAATGCAGCTGAGGATATTTAACCTCTCCAGTACTCCCTACATGTCCTATTATCTTGCCTTGTGAAATTGTTGCTCCTTTTTGAACAAGTAGGTCTTGCAAATGAGCATAAGCAACATAAAGGTCGCTATTGTCTAACTTTATTATTAATAAATTACCAAACTTTGTATCATTACCTGCAAACACTACTTGACCTGTTGCAATAGATTCTACAGCAGTTCCTTCGTCTGCGGCAATATTAATTCCTTTGCTTTTTCCTTTAGATGTTTGCTCACCAAATTTGATAATAATTTTACCTTCAATTGGTTTGATAAATTTTGGTGTATTAGTTTGGACAGCATTTTTCGTTTTTCTTACAAGACTTTCTTGATTTTTTTTATTTAATAACTCAGTACTAATCTTTATTGTGATAATTTGGGATTCATTAAGATGATATGGTGTGGAAATATTATTTAGCTCAGCTAATTCTTCAACTTTCTGACCATAATCATTTGCTATTGATACTAATGTTTCTCCTTGTTGTACCTCGTGGTAGATTAGCTTACTATCATTCGGTTTCACTTTTGGAACTATTATTACGTCGTCTCGATTTTCAGTTTCTATGGCATTACGATCTTTTAAGAAACCAGTTGGAGCGTCAAAATCTTTTTCCTTCTCATCAATTTCTCTACTTATTATTTCATCTTCATCGCTTTCTAATATCTTCTTATTTTCGGAATATGCTGTAGTTGGTGAATTGATGGTTGTAGGCTTTTTGGCAAAATCCTTTCCATGATTATACTCAATAGGGGCTGGAGGTTGTGTGCTACATCCAGAAATCAAAAACACTATAAAATAGACAAAAACTATATTACCCTTCATAACTTACCAAAAAATTTGCAATTTTATTATGCAATAAACTAACTTTAATATAGAATCAAGTCTAGTATTTTTTATCAAAATTAAGTAATTATGAAAACTTACGATGTTATAATAGCCAGTGATCACTCCGGATTTCTACTCAAGAGCAAAATTATCAGTTATTTACACGATAAAAATATATCTATTCTTGATTGTGGTACTTACAATCAAGAAACAGTGGATTATCCAGATTATTCTAAAAAAGTTGTTGATGGGATTTTAGAAAATATAGCTCCTTTGGGAATTTTAATTTGTGGAACTGGCATAGGTATGTCAATTGCCGCAAATCGTACGTCTGAAATAAGGGCAGCTTTATGTTTTGACTTATTTATGGCAGAAAGATCAAGGGCTCATAATGATGCTAATATAATAGTGTTAGGAGCTAAAATACCCAATGAGGAACTAGCTTGTAAAATGATCGATAAATTTTTAACGACTAAATTTGAAGGTGGAAGACATAGTGCTAGATTAGCAAAAATAAACTAATTTGCTGTTGCTTTTATTATCAAACAGCCCACATTATTATTTTGTTCATCAGAGATGTCCAATGCCGTTCTACAATGATAATTAGTAGGCTTAATGTTTATACCACGCATAATTAACAATTTTGCTATATAGTAATTACTAGTTTCTGCAGCTTCATGTAAAAGGGTATAATTATCATTCCCCCTTCTTTGGATGATTGGATAATTATCCAAAAGAGTCCTAAGAACAAATAAATTATTTTTTCTAACTGCCTCAAATGCTCTATCCGTTGCATCACTGACTATAGCAGTATGGAAAGCATTATCATAATTATCAATAAAATTATCTATCATCTTTCTTTGCTGCTTTCTATTGTCACTATCATAAATTTTCTTAAACATTTGAATAAATGAATACATATCCATTTGATCTAATCTTGCCTCTTCTGTAAGCTCTCCCAATATTACATCATCATTTGGCAAAAGTAACATTTGTGCTTCATCTTGTACAAATTCAGTTATTTTAGGCGATGTTTCTTTGATGGTGCTAGCTTTATCTTTTGTAATTGCAGATTGATGCTTATTTACTTCTTGCTCTTCTTTGATTACATTACTATCTTTCTCTAGGGCAGTTTTACTAGAGTCATCTAGTTGCTTATCCTTTTTTACAAATACTGGTATAGGAGTTTGAGGCTTAGTCACTTTAGATTCAGTATTTTCCTTAGGTAATACTATTGGTACGATAGGAGCAGTTACTTGCGGTTCAGTAGGCTTTTTTTCTTGCGAAGAAGGCAATATATCTAGATTAGGAGCAACCACTTCTTTATTATCTTCATTACTTGGCTGTTGCAATATTACTGGATATTTCTCTTTATCAGGTATAGTTACAGAAGGTACGATAGGAGTAGTAGCTTGTGGCTCAGACTTATTACTACTCGGAAGATCTATTTGAGGTTTAGACTGGGCAGATGAATCAAGTGACTTAATAGGCACAGCATCTTTAACCTCAGTGGGTGGAAGAGTAGGAGAATCTTTGTTGGTATTACTGTCATTCTTACTAGGCCTATCTAGATCAATTTTTTGGTACGGATTTTTATCTAATCGATCCAATTCTTTTGTATTTTCTAAGGTTGGTAATTTATGATTCCCTAAATCAATGAAGGAATCTGTCTCACCTTCTTCATTATTAGTATCTTGTGGTGTGGATGCTGGTTTGCTTGATCCTAATACTTCATTATCAATTTTCTTAGAATGCATAAATTGCTGTATTTTTCCCAGCAAAGAATCTGCCTCTTCTTTCTGTTTATTCACTTTATCACTTTCTAATTGTGGCAATGCTGGGGGAAGAGGTGGTGGAGCAGCATCAGCCTTATCCATAAATAAAAAGATAGTTATTAGGACTATAAAAAATTTATTACCTAAGATAATCTTCTTACTCTCCATGTTAAAGTACATTTATAATTATTCTCACGTTAAATTTATTATACAAGTAATCAAAAACGATAAATAGCCTAAGTATAGCTAACCCGAAAAGGTTTTATGTTAATCTTAGCTTAGCTAGAAGCGATGTCATCCCTGCAGGGTTTATGTCATTCCTGCTTCGGTGCGGAATCTAAAAACATGACCAAGATAGGTTGTGTTAAGTTATTTTAGACCCCTGCTTACGCAGGGGTGACATCGTAAGATCGTATTAGATTCCCGCCGTTGCTAAGAATGACATCGTTTTTGGTCCTGTAAGTACCATTACTTACATTAGCTTTTTGATCCACGCGGGCAATGCCTACGCGGGAATAACACCGAAGCCGTATTAAGAATTCTATCCCTTATTTATCAAAGCTTATAGCTCGACTTTTAAATTACCCTGTTAAAATAAGACTAACACAAATGATGTCCTCCACTAAGTCATTTTTGATCATTTGGTATTAATTTTTGAATTTCTTTTTCTACTAATTGTTTTACTAATAAAGGCAAGTTTTTATCTAACCATTGACTCAATTGTGGTCGTAACATTTCAATAATTAGATTCTCTAATGTTTTGACCGTAGGGTTCGAAGCATTTGCACTAATCTCTTGAGCTGTTTTCGAGAAATGCTGGAAAATCTTAGTGGTTTCTGCTGCAGATTTATCGGATACCAAGGATGTCTGCGATAGTTCCTCTTCTAGTTCACTATGCCTATTATTTTCTAACTTATTTGCCTCATCCCCTACTATATTTGTCAATTCTAGTATTTCATCATCGTTAGATTGGCTATTACTATAGTCAATTGAGGAGAAGTCGGTAGTGTCGTCTTCGATCGCTTGCCTATTACATATAGGCGTTGCTCCATCGCTCCTGCTACCCAATCCTCCTGAATTGACTGTACCACGACTATCAATCACTCCTTTAATTGATTTCAATATCTCTTCAACTGACATATCTTGGTTTTTTTTATGATCTTTACTCATACACTACTATGATTCCAAAAGTTAATAGACGAAGATGAAAATCATGATAGTAGCAGGAATTACCAAGTCGAGGTGCTAGGCGTACATTTAGTACGTGAACACCACATATCTTGGATAATGACGACGCAATTCTTGATTTTCATCGAGTATAATTAAAAACCTATAATAAGTTTCTTCTTGAGTCCTTTAAACTCATCTTCAGGAGTAAAATATTTAACTTTCAATTTTAAGCTTTTTGCTGTCAATTCCCCAAGTAAAGATTTTATTTGGTAAGCTGCTAAAATAGAGTCTCTGTGTGCATCAACTTTTGACACCCTAGCACTATGTAATTTTTCTTCAGCAATTAAAACGTCTAAGATTGTTTTAGAACCAACAATTTCTTCCTGCATTGTCCCATCGTAAGCTATTTGAGCAGATTCTACACCTTGTGATGTGGCAATAACTTTAGACTTTGCTGCTTCAAATCCTTCCCAACTACCAATAGCACTTGCCCGAATTTGTTTTATTGTATCATCAAGTTGAATAACTGCACTCCTAGTACTATTTTTAGCTTTCCTAATTTTTGAATATTCGCTACCCCCGTGAGAATAAATAGGTATATTAACTGATAATGTAGATGTAGTACTTCTATTATTGGTATTATATGGGCTTTCTGGAGTGTAATGGGTTTTACCAGATTGAACTTTAAAGCTTACCTTGGGTAAAAGTTCAGCTTTTGCTGCCAGTTCACTAGCTTTATAACTTTTAACACTATGTCTTGTACTATCTATGTTAGGATTAACATTTATCGCTCTTTGCATTAAATCCTCTAATGAATTAGGTAAGTTATCAGGTATAGGAGGCATATCAATATCATTCGCTTCTATACCGAACATCCGAATGAAGCTTGCTTTTGTTGCTTGATAATTAGCATATGCGGTTAACTTCTCGGTTTCAGCTTTTGCAAGACCAGCCTTGGCAGTAGCTAAATCTATTGATGTTGCCTCACCTAATTTTAGTTTTTCTTCAATGGTTTCTAATTGCTGTTTGTTAGCTTTTACACTAATTTCAGAAATCTCATATTTTTCTTTTGTTTCATAACAATCGAGATAAGTTTTTATTAGGTTAAGAAGAATTTTTTGTTCTTCTGCATAATATTTAGCACGCGATGCCCTAAAAGCTGATTGGGCGGCTTTCAAAGTTGCAACACTACTCCCACCACTAAATATAGGCTGCTCTATTACTAAAGCTCCCTGTTGTGATTTCAGCTCTCTTTTAGAAGAAGCAGCATATTGACTATTCGGTTTATTCGTATTAATAGCAGAATCAATATTATAAGACGCACTGGGCATAAAACCTGAAAAAGCTGCAGAAAACTGTTCAATTTCATTTAAAAAAGTCTGCCTATTGATTTGTAACTCACCATTATTATTATATGCACTAGTTAGAGCATCAGATAAGTTAACAGCATAAACTGAATAGTTTAGTAAAATGATAACGGTGAAGTATAGGAATTTATGCATAATTGGTTTTCTAAAAATATGTTTATGTTAAAAAATTTTGCTAGCTTATGCAAGAAGTTAAAGGTATTCTTGATCTAAAACTTGATTTGTTGTGATAAAGCTAGCACGTATAGCTAACCAAAAAATATTTAAGCCGTAGTAATGATGATAGCCTTAATGTCATTCCCTCTTCGGTGCGGAATATAAAAAATAGCCTGAAAGGCTATTATATATCGTAGATCCCTGCCTATGCAGGGATGACATAGCTTTAGCTAAGATAACATTAACATATGGCTAAAACCTTCTCGGGTTAACTATATAATAGCTCAGATCAAATCAATTAGCTATAACATATCAAAAACTAACTGTCAGAGCAATATAACAGTTTTAAAGTGCAGTTTTTATTTGTATTATTTGAGTAATAATTTAAAAATTTTAATATAATTCAATTATCTATATGCCTAATATATACTCTTTCCTTTCAAAAGTCGCTTTACCCACTATCTTATCAGATGCTTCTATTGCTAGTGCTATAGAACAGTTAAAGTTTGATTCTATGAAAACACTCAAAACGTTTCCTAGGAACTTAAGGGCTATTAAAAAAAGAGTTGACTATATATATAACATATTTCTTGATTCAGAAGATCAACAAAGGGAACGAGAAATAGCTGAATCATTCAAAGAAACAGTAGGTAATTCCTTAGATGAATTAGAAAAGTACATTGATGAACAGCAATCGGTAAAGGAAGAGATATTATTCTTTGAAGATGCTTTCATTGAGCTAATAATAAAAGTTCTTGAAAGTATTGTGGAGTTTCAAAATAGACTAGATAGCTTGTATCCTGGAGCGTCAAAAGAGATCGTTGATTATTTAGGTAATTTATTAATTGGTATAATAGCTGTGCAAATGCCTGTAGTTGGTTTAATACTCAAGGGAAGTGGCTTATTAGACTCAGTAAAATCTTTTCTCAGTACTGAGAATCTAACAAAGACAGTAGATAATTGGCAAGAAAAACTAGAAATAGTTAGAGAAAAACGAGCCGAAATAGAAAAAAGTACAAATCTTAAAGAAAAATATTCCAAAGCTACGCAGATTGTTGAAATCACAGAAATAGCAGGAGTATCACCTGTAGCTGTAGCAGGATTAGGGTTAGATATTGACTCTTTGAAGAAAATTAATAAATTGGTTGCACAAGATCCAAAAGAAAAAAAATCTTTTAAAAAACTTATTGACTTATCTGAAGAAATCCCTCATACTAAAGATGGTATAATGGGAGGTGTTGACCTTCTGCGTAAAGGTATGACTAAAATCCTTGGAAATATACCTGATCAAGGAAAAGAGCTAAAAAAATCAATTGAAACCGAATTATCTCACATAAAAGAAAACCTCCTTGCTGTATTAGATCCCAATAAAAGCATTCTTGAGAAGTTAGGATATTGCCACAAAGCAGCCAAAAATATATTGATTATTGAATCTAAAATACAAGAAACAGTCAAATTAATACCTGACAGGGAAAAAATCACCACATCTTTTGCAAATTTAGTTAAGGATAAGACAAAAAATATTCTACCAGCATATTTTTTGAAAAACCTTACATCGTTAAGAACCCCGTTAGAATCGTTACCTGAACTACTACAAGTAGGAAATGCTATGAAAGTAGTCCTTGAAAATAGTAGTAGTAAAACCCAAGGTGTAGTACGAAAAAGGTAACATTTTGCTAAAAACATGATTTTAAAAGATTAAAATCATGTTTTTACACGATAATCAAGTTTTTATTAAGTTATATAATTCATGGCAGTTTGAAAATCATGAAAAGAAGCTGAGAAGATGTCATTCCCGCGCAGGTAGCGGAATCTAAAAAATAGCCTAAAAGACTATTTAAACTTTTTTAGATCCCAGCCTACGCTGGGATGACATAAACTACCATGAATTGTAGCCTTCAGAAAAAAACTTGATTATCGAGTTTTTAGCTTTAGAAAGGTTTAAAATGCATTCGCGTTAGCCGCTTTAAGAATGCATTTTTCCTTATTTTAATAAACTACTTGAAAACTATACACTTGCTGTAATTTTGGTGTATAGTTATTCTTTATCTTTCATTTTATGTATAATATGTCAACTAATCAACAACAATCAATAGCAGAATTAGAATATGGAGCTGACTCCATCAAAGTTTTAAAAGGTCTTGAGGCAGTAAAAAAAAGACCCGGTATGTATATTGGTGATACTGACGATGGTTCAGGATTACATCATATGATTTATGAGGTTGTTGATAACGCAATCGATGAAGCTTTAGCTGGTTATTGTAACTTAATTGCAGTAATACTAAATGCAAACGGATCTGTAACAGTGCGTGATAATGGACGTGGGATACCTGTTGATATTCATGAAGAAGGCATATCAGCAGCTGAGGTTATTATGACTCAACTGCATGCTGGAGGCAAGTTTGATCAGAATTCTTATAAAATATCTGGTGGATTACATGGTGTTGGTGTATCTGTGGTAAATGCTCTATCAGAATGGTTAGAACTTAAAATTTGGCGAGCTAATAAGGAGTATTTTATAAAATTCAGAGATGGTGCTACTGAAGTACCACTGTTACTGAAAGGAGATTCATCAGAGAAAAATGGTACTGAAATTACTTTTTTCCCGTCTATTACAACTTTTAGCACGATTGAATTTAATTTTGCTACTGTGGAGCATAGGCTTAGAGAACTAGCCTTTTTGAATTCTGGTGTAAGGATATTATTAAAGGATCATCGTTTTTCTGAACAACAAGAAGTAGAATTCTGCTTTACTGGTGGTGTAGAAGCTTATGTCAAGTATGTTGATAGAGCCAAAACCTCATTACATAAATGTATAGCACTCAATACCAATAACCAAGCAACAGGGATTACTTTCGAATTAGCTATGAATTGGAATGACTCATATCATGAAAATATTTTATGTTTTACCAATAATATAAGGCAGCGTGATGGTGGTACGCACCTTATTGCCTTTAAAGCCGCTCTTACTAGAGTTGTCACAACTTATATTGAAAATATTGGGCTTAACAAAAAAAATAAAGTAAATTTCACTGGTGATGATACGAGAGAAGGTCTCTCATGTATTTTATCAGTAAAAGTACCAGACCCTAAGTTTTCTTCACAAACTAAAGATAAATTAGTTAGTTCTGAAGTGCGGCCTATCGTAGAAAATGCTGTATATACTAAGATTTTAGAATGGTTTGAAGAACATCCTAGTGACGCAAAAATAATTATTAATAAAATTATTGAAGCTGCAACTGCTAGAGAAGCAGCAAAAAGAGCAAGGGAATTAACTCGTCGGAAATCGGCTCTTGAAATTTCTAACTTACCTGGGAAACTTGCCGATTGTCAAGAAAAAGACCCTGCTCTTTCAGAGTTATTTATTGTGGAAGGAGATTCTGCCGGTGGTACAGCAAAGCAGGGTAGGGATAGGAAATTTCAAGCAATTTTGCCACTGCGAGGTAAAATCTTAAACGTTGAAAGAGCTAGATTTGATAAAATGTTAAACTCTGAGCAAGTAGGGACTCTAATAACAGCTCTTGGCACTGCTATTGGTAATGAAGACTTTTCTTTGGATAAGTTAAGATATCATAAAATAATTATTATGACTGATGCTGATGTTGATGGTTCGCACATCAGAACCTTATTACTTACTTTCTTTTACCGGCATATGCGTCAATTAATTGATAAAGGATATCTATATATAGCTCAGCCACCTTTATATAAAGTAAAAAAAGGTAATAACGAGCTTTACTTGAAAAATGAACAAGCTCTGCAAGATTATTTAGTCAAATCTACTATTAGTGATGCAACAATTATGTTATATAATGGGGCAGAGATCATTGGTAATGATCTTGAGGGGATAATAAAGGCGGTTATCAGGTTCACTACGTTACTTGACCAAGTAAGCAAAAAATTTAATCGACAAATTGCAGAATCTCTAGCTATAAAAGGTTTATTAGGTAATCAAATATTTGATAACGATAAGACAAATGAAATAAATCAGGCTTTAAATATTTTAAATCTTGGTGATATTACACCTGATAAGACAGATTGGCAGTTTATAGTTAACGCAAATAATATAGAATTTTTCCGCTTTGTTCGGGGGGTAAAAGAAAGTAAAATTTTGTCAAAAGAACAGCTTGAGTCTTTTGAATTTATTCAGCTAGCTAAAGCATTTACCCCACTTGTAAATTTATTTATTGGACAAGCAAAGTTGTTGATTAAAAACCAGGAATTTATGATTACGTTACCTAGTATGTTACTGAATTATATATTAGAACATGGTAAAAAAGGTATAGCTATTCAACGTTTTAAAGGTCTTGGAGAGATGAATTCCGATCAGTTAGGAGAGACAACATTAGATCCTCAAAAAAGAACTTTACTGCAAGTTAAAGTACATGAACAAGATAGTGCTGAGGTGATTTTTTCAACATTAATGGGAGATATTGTTGAACCTAGAAGACAATTCATTCAAGCAAATGCTTTGAATGTAGTTAATTTAGATGTTTAAAACTCATAGGCACTCCCTTAAAGGTTAACTAAATTTTTATAGCAAGAAGTAGAAGTGTATACTCGATGAAAATCAAGAATTGCGTTAATTTCCCATTGAGAATGCTTATCCTTTATTAGACATCATCAAGAAGGTTGTGTAACGATGAAAAATTACTTGAACCAGATTAAATTGGGTATCAAGATTGGATTCATGGTGTTCATGGGCTTTTTCGCTTTTGAAGCAAATGCTCAAATTGTACAAGCATCTTCGGTTAATGAGATTAAAACATATACTTCTCAATTTGACGGCGAAAACACTCTTGTTTTATTTGACCTCGATTATGTACTGTTTGTGCCACGGGATAGCGTGTTAAGATATGCGGGCGAGAAAGACAATTATCGTTCAAAACACCTCAAAGCCATCTTTAAAGATTTTCAAGGAAAAGAGATTGTACTTAATGGGTGTAAAGTACCGATGGAAGAGTATTTAACTAGTCAGATTTTATCTTCTAGTAAGGTTGAGTTGGTTTCTTCGGACATGCCAAGCTTTGTTAACGAACTTGATTCTCAAAAAATGACTATTGTCGGGTTTACGGCCAACAGCAGTGGGAAATACGGTATCGTTCAGAATGAAGCACAACTTCATTTATCACGCTTAAAGTCTCTTGGGTATCATTTTAAAGATAATGATGATTTATTAAAGGGTTACTTTCCTGAATGTATTTCTCGTGTTATATTCACGAACAAAACAGATAAAGGGAAAGTGCTTTTAGGTTTCTTGGAGCAATTAAATAAAAATTACAAAAATATCGTTCTTGTTGATGACAGATTGAAAAATCTAATTTCAGTACAAAATGTACTTAAAGATAAAGATCCTCAAATTAATTATCTAGGTATTCATTATACTGAGCTCAAAGATAAAAATGAGGTATTAAATCAGGATATAGCAGATAAACAGTTTCAGGTATTATCTCAAGAGCATATATGGTTGAGTGACGATGAGGCACAAGCTCGACTGAATAGGAGCTTCGTCCGGAATCTAAGGTTTTACAATTTTCGCTAGACCACGATTTACAAATGTGACAGAACCCTCGAATGACATCGGTAGTAGTTAAATTTAAGTTTATATCAACTATTGACTGTGACTTTTAAACTGCCCTAGTTTTAAATAATGTTATTTAACCTCAGTTCGATATAAGAATTAATAATTCTTATATCGAACTGGCTTTGTTATAAGGAAAAATGCATTCTTGAAGCGGCTGACGCGAGTGCATTTTAACTTTTTTCATCATTCAATATGTGATTTTAATAATTAAAATCACATATTACGTTAATTCGGGATAAGGATTAGTAAAAATAGCAGACATATATATACTACGAAGAGCAATTAATGTATGAATTCACAGAAATGCAATTTATACATATCCAAAATCTTGTATTAGTTATAGCTAAAGCATTTTTACTAATCCTTATCCCGAATTGACGTATATTGAATGGAGTGTTATATTTTAACAATCAGGTGGGCAGCCGCTTCAAACCTGATTGTTTCTATATATAACACGAAAGTTCGATGTAACTTGTTACATCGAATTCAGGTTATTTAAGTTGACAGTTTAACATTATCTAACTATAAAGAAATATATTATTTCGTATTGGATGTGAATTTATGAAACGTACATTTCAACCTAGCAATTTAGTAAGAAAAAGAAGACATGGATTTAGGACAAGAATGGCGACTGTCGGCGGTAGAGAAATTTTAAGGAAACGCCGAGCAAAAGGCAGAAAAAAATTATCAGCGTAGTAAGTGCTTATCTCATCCCTAAAAAATCAGAAAGAATTTGACCTAGTTAATAAGTTAGGAAAAAAGTTCCATTGTCTTTATTTTATCACAATAATAGCAAAGAATTCTACTAAACTCTTTGCAAAACTAAATGTGAAAGGTAATATTGACGACAAAACTACCCAAGTGCAGCTATGTAAGAAATATGGTGAGATTCTACATAATTCGTCAAATACATTACTTTTTGGCATGAAAGTCGGAAAAAAGTTAGGAAACGCTGTTATTCGTAATAAAATCAAAAGACGCATTAGGCATTTAGTTAGACTGCTAAGCAAGGAATCAAAATTCAAACAAAATAGTTGGGCAATGATAGTTGTCCCTAGGAAAGGTTTTGAGCAAATTGAATTTGCAACTTTATTAAGTGAACTATATAAGATAGTTTCAAAGGTGTAATCCTTGTATAATGCATAAATTACCTTGCTTGTAATAAACCTATTAATATACAAATACCCCCGGTTCTGTCGCATCTATTGCAAATAACACAAGGGAAGAGTAGAATAGTGTAAAGAAAGTATATCTATGCCATTTTATATTTCTCCGAAACTGCTTAAATATTTTAAAGGATTCTGTTCTTCACCAAAAATCATCATGTTATTTGTTTATATGAAATGTAGATTTTCTTTGAGCTATCAAGATTTAGAAGAAATGGCTATTATTAGAGGCGCTAGAATAGATCATGCTACTTTAACCTGAATTCGATGTAACAAGTTACATCGAACTTTCGTGTTATATATAGAAACAATCAGGTTTGAAGCGGCTGCCCACCTGATTGTTAAAATATAACACTCCATTCAATATGTGATTTTAATAATTAAAATCACATATTGAATGATGAAAAAAGTTAAAATGCACTCGCGTCAGCCGCTTCAAGAGTGCATTTTTCCTTATAACAAAGCCAGTTCGATATAAGAACCCTAGCATGTTGTATTGAATTCAGGTTATGATATCACTCATCTCCTATTTTAAGAGCAGCTATAAAAGCAGATTGAGGGATCTCAACATTACCAATATTACGCATACGTTTTTTGCCAGCTTTTTGTTTTTCCAATAATTTACGCTTACGAGTTATATCACCGCCGTAGCATTTAGATAAGACATCTTTACGCATTGCTTTGACAGTTTCTCTAGCAATTATTCTACTGCCAATAGCAGCTTGAATAGCAATTTGAAATAATTGCCTTGGGATTAGATCACTGAGGCGTTTACACAATTCTCGACCTCGATATTCTGACCTTGAACGGTGTACTATAGTAGATAAAGCATCAACTGGCTCGCTATTAACTAAAATAGATAATTTTACCAAATCACTCTCCTGATAAACATCTATTTCCCAATCAAAGCTAGCATAGCCTTTTGTGTAACTTTTTAACTTATCATAAAAATCAAATACTATCTCATTTAACGGTAATCGGTAAATTACCATAGCCCTACCGGCTACATAAGTTAATTCAATTTGCACCCCTCTTTTATCGGTACATAAAGATAACACATTACCTAAAAACTCATCTGGTACTAATATTGTTGCCTTAACCCAAGGCTCTAACATTGAGTCGATATTTTGCACAGGTGGCAAATCAGCTGGGTTATGTATTTCTAATTGATCTCCACCACGCATATTAATCTTATAAATCACACTAGGAGCGGTGGTTATCATATCAAGGTCAAATTCGCGTTCCAATCTTTCTTGTACTATTTCAAGATGTAGTAACCCTAAAAACCCACAGCGAAAGCCAAAACCTAAGGCTGTTGAACTCTCTGCTTCAAATTCAAAGCTAGCATCGTTAAGTTTTAATTTAGCTAAAGAATCTTTTAAATGCTCAAATTGAGAAGCATCTGAAGGATATAAACCACAAAACACTACCGGTAAATGCGGTTTAAAACCAGGCAAAGATTCCTTACAAGGTCTTTTCTCGTCAGTTATTGTGTCCCCAACTTTACAATCAGCAACTTGTTTTATTGAAGCAGTAAAGAAGCCTATTTCTCCTGGGTATAAAATATCTGATATATGTTTTCTAGGAGTAAAATACCCAACATTTTCAACATTATAACTAGAATTGGTAGCCATCATTTTAATACGCATATTCTTGCGTAAAACTCCATCGATAACTCTAACTAAAATTACTACCCCTAGGTAAGAATCGTACCAGCTATCAACCAATAATGCCTTTAGAATATCTGTTTGATTAGTTTCTGGACATGGCAGCCTATTAACAATTGCTTCAAGTACCTCCTCTATTCCTATACCACTTTTTGCAGAAATCAATAATGCATCGCTTGCATCTATACCAATTACATCCTCTATCTGTTGCTTAACTTTATCAGGATCAGCAGCTGGTAGATCAATTTTATTTAGGACTGGAATAATTTCATGATTATTATCGATCGCTTGATAAACATTTGCTAGAGTTTGTGCCTCAACACCTTGGCTACTATCCACTACTAACAAAGAACCTTCACAAGCAGCTAACGATCTACTCACCTCATAAGAGAAATCCACATGACCAGGAGTATCCATTAGGTTTAGATAGTATGTATTACCATCTTTTGCTTTGTAAGTTAATCTAACAGTCTGTGCTTTGATAGTGATACCACGTTCTTTTTCTATGTCCATTGAGTCAAGTACCTGATGACTCATTTCTCGAGTTGCCAGCCCCCCACAATATTCAATTAATCTATCTGCTAGAGTAGACTTACCATGATCAATATGAGCGATGATTGAAAAATTTCTGATAAAGTTTTGATTATTCATGGTATATTTGGTATAATGTTAAAATTAGAAAGAAGTTTTATCTTTATATAATAAAATTCCATTTTATAGTAGGAAAATTAATAATGCGTGCTGAAATTGAACATTATGTAAAAAAAATCGAACAGTCTTTAGAACTGCTCAGGAGGTCGCTTTGATTTCGATAACGCAACCAAAAGGCTTTTAGAGCTAGAAAATATATCAGAAGATCCGGATCTGTGGAATAATCAAGAGAAGGCCTCGAGTATCCTAAAAGAAAAAAGACTTCTAGATATCAAGCTTAACTCGTTTAAACAACTTCAGTCTAATCTTACGGAATGTTTAGAACTTGAGGATTTGGCATTTATTGAAAATGATCAACAAGTTTTGCAGCAAGTTCAAGAAGATTTAGGGAAGCTATCTATTATTGCCGGAAAATTTGAAACTGAATGTTTATTTTCTGGAGAATTTGACAGTAATAATTGCTTTCTAGAAATCAACGCTGGAGCTGGAGGAACAGAAAGCCACGATTGGGCATCAATTATGATGCGTATGTATTTACGCTTTGCAGAAAGGTTGGGTTTTAAAAGTGAAATTATTCATCTTATTAATGGCGAAGAAGCTGGAATAAAATCATGTACTATTAAAATTAATGGTTACCAAGCATATGGTTGGTTTAGAACAGAATCTGGTGTGCATAGGCTAGTTAGGATATCACCTTTTAATGCCGCAGGTAAAAGGATGACTAGTTTTGCTAGCAGTTGGGTATATCCAGAAATTGATGATGATATTTCCATTACAATAGATGAAAAAGATCTTAGAATTGATACTTATAGGTCTTCCGGTGCTGGGGGACAACATGTAAACACTACCGATTCTGCAGTAAGGATTACCCACTTACCAACTAATATCGTAACCCAGTGCCAAAATGATAGATCGCAGCATAAAAACAAAGCACAAGCTATGAAAATGCTTAAAGCAAGGCTTTATGAGTCAGAGTTAAAAAAACGTACCGATGATATTAATGAACAAAATGCATCCAAGACTGAAAATGGTTGGGGACATCAAATAAGATCTTATGTATTACAGCCTTATCAGATGGTTAAGGATTTACGTACCAACCATGAAACTTCTGATACTAAGGGTATACTTGACGGGGATTTAGAGAAATTCGTTTCAGCCAGCCTATCAATGAGTATTGGTAATATTAGTCATTAGACGGTTCTGTCGCATTTGTAAATCGTGGTCTAGCGAAAATCGTAAAACTTTGGATTTTGGACATTATGATGCCATGAGCATAACAAAATGCTCAAAAGTAGCAAAATTATTATTAGCTCCAGTAATTTGTCTTTTTTGAATCATACGAATATTTTCTATACCAGTAATAGTAATAGTAGCAGAGCGAAAACTCTTAAACCCCAGCATCGGTTTGGTATAATGGACTGAAAAATCAACACAAAAAAAAGATAAATTTGTTTCCTATTTTGCATTTATTAAGGAGCAATTTGCATGTAGTTTTGCATATAATTAAGATAGACATGCATAGGTTTTTTATAACCAATAGCTGAATGAAATCTTTGATAATTATATTTATTCATATAATTATCAACACCATCTTTTAGTTCCTTAATCCGTTCATTGAGATTTGAATGTTATGATCTTTCAGCATCTGTGTATGGTCATGGTTAGTATATTGACTGCCTTGGTCACTATTAAATATTTTTGGAGCTTTGTATTTATTAAGGGCATCTTTTAATACATCAGTTACCAAAGTCACATCCATTGAATTTGATAATTTATAACTCAATATGGCTTTACTATGCCAATCTATAATAGCAGCTAAATACATAAAACCACCATTAGTTCTGACATAAGTAACCTCAGTTCGATATAAGAATTATTAATTCTTATATCGAACTGAGGTTCTTTTAATAATTCTAGCACTATTTTTGTTTTTTCTTCGGCACTGAAAATTCTTACCTTATTTTTCATAGTTGTTCCTTTTAAGTTTAACTCTTTTATTCTAACTTATTACGGAAACTTAACTACTCTCTTTTTTGTCTAATTTCTTCAGTCCATTATATACCTAGTTTCCTACAAATTTTGTTCCACGTTATTCTAAAACCATCTACACGCAGCGATCTAATTAACTTCACTATTATATTAGGGTTACGTCTCTCAGATATATTAAGATTACCTCTCTCAGATGGCCAGTCATTAAATTTTATTAATTTATCTAATGGCAAGCTAGATATATTTGCTGCAGAAAATAGTAACAACTGAACGTGCTTATCAAATTGACTTAAATATTCATCGTTCATAACAAATGATGCAATATTGATTAATCCTATTATTGTTTTTTTAGTATTTAGGCATGTAGTAGTACTGTAATTAACTCTAACCTTCGATAATGCAAGGTCAATCGCTCCTATCTCATATTTGCTTGCTATAGAGATCCATAAGCATACATCTTCACCAATTCCTATATTTTCAGGGAATTTGTTTGACATAAAAATAGAAGTTTCTCCCATAACAGTAGGCATTGCTATAGGACATTCAGCAATGATCTTAGGGAATACCTGACCTCTGAAAGTAGCAGAACTCATATATTTAATCAGCTCCCCAGCCCAATCTATTCTATGGTAAGAAGTATGTGAGAATAATAAACTATTATCCTTCATAAACTTCAATTGAACCTCAAGTTTATTGTCATAAAACAAATCATCAGAATCAATGAACGCTATGTACTGCCCAGATGCATGTTTAATACCTAGGTTACGTGCTGCTGCTGGTCCTGCATTTTCCTTACGAATATATTTAATCCTACTATCTTTATTGCACTCCTCAATTAACCTAGATACATCATCTTCAGAACCATCATCTACTATAATCAATTCAAAACACTTATGAGTTTGAGCAATAACACTTTTTATAGACTCAATTGCCAAATCAACTCTATTATAAATTGGCATAATTACACTAATCTTAATATCGGTTAAGAGATCCTTAGCCATTGACTTAGCTAGTTCAGATGCTTGATAACAAGAAGCATTTGCAAAAAAAACACTAGTACGATGCAGGAATAAATAAGGTGATCCTTCCATTATAGTCATTTCTTCTAAAGTTAACCTTCTGAGAAACCTAGACCATAATTCACTACATTCATTCATATGGCTAGTAATTTTATGTGTTCCTTGGTCTAGATGAGTACGACTTTTAATTAAAATATGATCATCAAAATGAATAGGTGCTATCCGTAAAAACTCAAACCAAAGTGCATAATCTTGGGTAGTTAGTAATGTTTCATCAAAAGTACCAATTTCACGGAAATATTTTATGGGTATTAAAAGAGTACATCCATGAATTAATCCTCGCATAAGAGGGAATAATGGGATATTACATTTTTCTGCTGATAATATTTTATCTGGTCTTATAAAAGACAGTGACTTAGAGTTATGATCTATAACTTCATACCCTCCGTAAATAATCGTATTACGACTGGGAAGAGTATTAAGTATATTAATTTGATGTTCAATTTTATTTGGATTGTAAACATCATCATGACTAAGCCACGAAAAATACTCTCCTTTCATTTCCTTAATTGCCAAATTCAATGCTGAGCCCACACCACCATTTGGCTTAGAGAAATAACGAATCTTATCACCATAAGATAAAGCTATGTGTTCCGTTTTACCATTATCACTTGATCCATCATTAACAACTAAAATTTCTAAATTTTTATAAGTCTGAGCAACTGCACTATCTATTGCTTCACGCATATAATTAGCACCGTTGTAAACGGGAATAATGATTGAAACTTTTGGGTATATATTTATTATTTTATTCACTATTTTCTCTTTATATATTTTCTAAATTGACAATAAGACTTATAGATTAAATGCAGTGATCTATAATATACAAAAACCTTACAACTAAAGGAAACCATGATATACTCAATGAAAATCAAGAATTGCGTTGTCGTCTTTAGGGATCGTAGGTAGCCACGTACTAAATGTACGCCTAGCCTCGACCCTTCGACTCCTGCTACTATCATAATTTTGATTCTATCGTCTATCACTCGATAATCAAGTTTTTTTCTAGTTCATAACAATTGGCTTATTGCAGGGCAAATGTTTGTGTTAGTTTTTATAATATTGAAACTTTTAGGTTAATAAGGTTATAAGATTTATTTTATAAGTAGTATTAACAGCACTAAAGTATAGGTTTTTCCCTCTGCAAAATATAATTTTTTTAACAATTTTAAAAAACTTGATTATCGAGTATCAACTCTTCATTTATAGAGTAGTTATACTCGTTGGTTATGAAATGTATCCGCAATCTTCAAAAACTTTTTCCCGGTATCCTGAAATTGTTGAATGCTCATAAATACATAACCGTAATATCTATACATTTTGGCTATGCTGTGTTTGATCAATTCTCGAAAAAAAAGACCATATCCTAGGAAAATAGTCAGTCCAAACATAGTTATCTTCTTATTTAGCTATATCAAATAAATTTTTAAGCTTCCTATAAATTCTTACATATATATTTCTAGAGATAACAGCTTCACGAGTCGTAAGTAGCTCATCACGAACTCTTAATTCAGTTTCACGAGTCGCAAGTAGCTCATCACGAACTCTTAATTCAGTTTCACGAGTCACAAGTAGCTCATCACGAACCTTTAGTTCATATTCCCGGGAATTGAAATCTAGAAATTGAGAAGCAAATTCTCGTATTTTTACATTATACTCTCGTGCTTCCTTCAAATAATTATCTGTTTTCTCAAGAGTTATTATATCAAAGATCTCTTTTACCGATTTCGTAGCTTCTTGTTCAATAAATAATATCATTGTTCGTTGACATGACTGAATAGCACATTTCATATTACTCCTTTCAATCTCACGAGAAACTACTTGATCTATAAACCGAGGGAAAATAGTCCGAATGGCATTTAAATTACTTGTGCTATCTAATAGAACTTCTTGAGAATATATTTCGTTGAAATAGTTTGTAGATTTGACTAAAGTCTTTATGGCGTAGAACCCACCGTATGGAGGGTTAATTGGCTGACCTTTAAAATCAGCGATATGTAAATGCTTGCATGCAAGCACATGCCAATCTAAAAAATCTTCTGGATACCACCCAGATTTATGATCCTGCCACGTTCCACCATGTAAATTCCACCCATCTAAACTACTAGCATGAGTTTCCTGAGGCATAAAACCTAAGGGAGTGAATAACACTACTTGCCTACGTGCAACACGCTCAGATTCACTAATAACCTCTAGACCAATTTCTTTAGTCATATGTTCAATGACGTCAATTAAAAATATCGAATCAACAGCATTATTAGGCAGTGCTGATAGTGCCTGTTTCGCATCAAGCGAAATAATTATTGAATTTGTTCCATCTAGGTTTTTCTTAAGTATCTCAACATACTCAAGATGAGGCTCAACACAAATGAGAAAATCAGGTATTATAAACTGTTGTGGACGAATACCACAACCAATATCCATCACAATAGAAACAGTTTCAATTAGCTCAGAAGCCCGTTTAAAAAATGTTTGGCTATCACACCACTCTAGCATTTGATTTGCTTGTTTCACTTAAACCACACAACTCTATTAATATAATCCACGTAGCTCAAAACAATACGGAGTATTTTTTGTGAGACTAAGCCAGCATTATAATCTGAAACGATTGTTTGTAAATGACTATGTTTACTATGTTGTTTGGTTACAATGCGTACAGCATCTAGAACCTTTTCTACTTTAAGACCACTCATTATCAAAACACCTTCATCCATACCTTCAGGTCTTTCGTGAGTATTACGAATGGTAATTGCTGGTAATTTAAGAATAGAAGCTTCCTCAGTAATTGTACCACTATCAGATAAAATGCAGAAAGCCTCCATTTGCAGTTTGATGTAATCTAGAAAACCGAATGGTTTTAAAAACCGAATTTGTTTATCCAAACCTTTAATACCTAATTTTTCTAACAGCTGACGTGTACGAGGATGTGTTGATACAACCACGGGCATATCATATTCTTTAACCAACATCTGTAAAGTATTAAGTAAGTCCTGTAAATTGGCTGACACATCTACATTCTCTTCGCGATGAATACTGACTAGAAAATATTGATGAGCTTGAAGTTCTATCCTATCTAGCACATTTGATAGATGCACTTTAGGCATAAAATAACCTAACACTTCTTGCATATGCGAACCAGACTTAATAATTCGCTCTGGCGATACACCTTCGGCAATAAGGTAACGACGGGCATGTTCAGTCAGAACTATATTGATATCACTTAAATGGTCAACTACTTTACGATTTAGCTCTTCTGGTACTCTTTGATCAAAACAACGGTTGCCGGCTTCCATATGAAAAACTGGTATCTTTCGCCTTTTGGCTGCGATAACCGAAAGGCAGGAATTCGTATCACCATAAAGCAATAATGCATTTGGTTGTTCTTTTCCTAAAACCTCATCAGTTTTCTCAATAATGCGTGCAATGGTTTGTGTTGCATTACCACTAACAGCAGCTTCTAAAAAATAATCTGGTTTACGAATGTTAAGATCGTCAAAGAAAATCTGATTCAGTTCATAATCAAAATTTTGCCCTGTATGAACCAAAATATGGTTCGTATACTCATCAAACTCAGAAATTACTCTAGACATTTTAATAAGTTCTGGGCGAGTACCAATAATGGTCATTACTTTAAGCATTAAGTTGCTCTTTAATGAAGTCAAGTGTTAGTAAGAGTTTTTTAACTTGTTCTATATTCAATCTTTCTGTATTAGATGATGTATAGTCAGTTAGAGAAGCAACGTTTAGATCTCCTTCTACAAAAAACTTTGAATAATTGAGATCACGATTATCGGCAGGAATCCTGTAATAACTTCCTAAATCTTCAGCTTTGACCATCTCCTCAGAAGAAACCAAGGATTCATAGATTTTTTCTCCATGACGCACGCCAATTAAACGAATTTCATTATTAGTATTAAATAATTCTTTTATAGCATGAGCTAATACTTCAATTGTTGCGGCCGGAGCTTTCTGCACAAAAATATCACCTTGTTGCCCATGTTCAAAGGCATATAACACTAAGTTTACAGAATCTTCAAGTGACATTAAGAAACGTGTCATATTTGGGTCGGTAATAGTTAGCGGTTTTCCCTCTTTTATTTGATTAACAAAAAGAGGTATTACCGAACCACGGGAAGCCATTACATTACCATAACGAGTACAACACAGGACGGTATCTCCTTTAGAACTCATTCTAGCTTTAGCTATCAACAATTTTTCCATCATTGCTTTTGATAAACCCATGGCATTGATAGGATATACCGCCTTATCAGTACTGAGTACCACAATCCGCTCAACACCATTGGCAACAGCTGCATTCATCATATTTTCAGCTCCCAGTACATTAGTCCGCACTGCTTCCATCGGATAAAATTCACATGATGGAACTTGCTTCAAGGCTGCAGCGTGGAACACATAATTAACATTTTTCATAGCATAGTAAATACTATCATAATTTCTTACGTCCCCAATATAAAACTTAAGCTTTGGGTTATTGAAAGCAATCCTCATATCTTCTTGTTTTTTTTCATCCCGACTGAATATGCGAATTTCTTTAATATCACTTTCTAGTAATCGTTTCATCACTGTGTTGCCAAATGACCCCGTACCTCCAGTAATCATTAAAATTTTATTAACAAACATTCTTACCTTTTATTGAAATTTATACATACGTTGAATTAACTCTGGCCACTCAGGCGGTGCATATCCCGTTGCCTTATTAAAAAGTTCGGCATTAAGTGAGCGATCAATGACCAGTTCATTAGATGGAATTATTTCGATTGTTTTTTTATAAGTACTAGCCACAAGTTTTAACAAATCATATTTATTGATCGGTTTTGCTGCAACATGATAAAGTCCACGCATATCGGGTCGCGGTATAACGATGTCACGAACTATCCTTGCTAATTCAATAGTTGGAAGTCCAGAGAACACGGCTTGGGCAAATCCTTTAACTTGTTTTTTTTGTGCAAGAAACCAGCCAATAAGACTCTTAGTTCCCGATAACTCATGCCCGATAATTGAAGTACGAAGTGTTATAGTGTTAGGATAATTTACTTCCCCTAAAAACTTTGAGCGACCATAGAGATCATTAGCATCTGCAAAATCACTCTCTGTATAGTTACCCTTAGACCCGGAAAATACACAATCTGTACTAACATGTATAAAACGAGACCCTATAGTTTGACATATTATACTAAGTCTATGAGGAAGCAAAGCATTAATTGATAGTGCTTGTAGGGAATCATTTGCATCTTCTAGTTGTTTAATTAGCCCAATACAATTTACTACCACATCAGGTCGAATTGTTGCAAATAATTTAATAAGAGAATCATGATTTTCTATATTTACTGGGGCAATGAGTTGTGTAGATGACTCTTCAGAAAAATAACGGCAAGCACCATTATTCCTAGCTGTCCCGTAAACGTTAAGGTTATGATCTTCAGCCATAAACCTAAACATGGCATTGCCAAGCATGCCTGTTATACCAAGGATTAATATTTTCATAGATTATTCTTCAAGCTTTTATTCAGTTTTTGCTAGGATTCATTAGGTTACGTTATTATATCACCAAACTCATATAATGGACTGAAAAATCAACACAAAAAAAAGATAATTTTGTTTCCTATTTTGCATTTATTAAGCAGTAATTTGCATGTAGTTTTGCATATAATCAAGATAGATATCCATAGGCTTTTTACAATCAATAGCTGAATGAGATCTTTGATAATTATATTTATTCATATAATTGTTGATGAATATAACGATAACCAAATTCAGGATTTTCTGTATATATCTCATCTATTCTATTTAAAACCTTCAAATTGTCTGTACTAAAGGGCTTAGCTTTATAATATACTGAAGCACGATTAACTTCCAATAATTCACACTGTCTTGCCTTTGGTAACAGCTTTAGCTTGGATTCGACAAGACTTTTTCTATTTGATAAGTCCAAGCTTTTTAACTTTCCCACAGCCCAATCCCTCTCAACAGTAGTTTTCCCGAGTGCTTTAGCAAGTTCATCATTTTGTTCCTTTAGCTTATTAATTTGCTCTTGATATTCACTCAATACTTTAGAAGGTTCAAAAGCTAATGCTGCATTCGCTACAAATTGACTCTTCCAATTCCGGATACTCTTCGCATTAACTTCATATTTCGATGATAGCTGAGATAATGTAATATCCTCTTTTAATAATTCTAGCACTATTTTTGTTTTTTCTTCGGCACTGAAAATTCTTACCTTATTTTTCATAGTTGTTCCTTTTAAGTTTAACTCTTTTATTCTAACTTATTACGGAAACTTAACTACTCTCTTTTTTGTCTAATTTCTTCAGTCCATTATAACTTAACTTGACGGTGTATTAAAATTATTTTTTTGTATTTTTACCTATTGCTACTAAAAAGTAAAAACATTAGTATAATTTTAACTATTTATACTTTTTCAACAGTCCGTCTTGACTAGTACACGTTAATTCGGGATAAGGATTAGTAAAAATAGCAGACATATATACACTACGAAGAGCAATTAATGTATGAATTCACAGAAATGCAATTTATACATATCCAAAATCTTGTATTAGTTATAGCTAAAGCATTTTTACTAATCCTTATCCCGAATTGACGTTACCTGTTTCCTCGCCAAATAACAAATGCATAAGAATATTAAGTGGGACAAACAATCTAGGCATTAACTCGACAAAACGGTTATAGCTCAATGCTTTTGGGAAATCACCTTTGTGGATATATTCTATACAAGTCTTATAAAAATATTTAAAGTTTTTAGCATAAGAAGTATACTCAATTAACCTGAAGAGTTGGCAAAATGATTAAAAGTTATAGTCTGAAATTGGTCAGTTATAAGAGTAAGCAAATTACCTTTGTATTTATCAATATTAGCAAAAAATCTATCTATAGCTTCTGAGAATTGAGCAAAATTATGGTAAAATTTATTATTTGTTACAATTCTATGCATAAATTTCCATAATCGTTCAATCGGATTAAGATTAGGGCTATAGGGAGGTAAAAATACTAATTCTATTTTGCTATTTACTAGATACTCCTTTACTTTCTTTGACTTATGATACCCAGCATTATCACAAATCAAATATATCTTCTCTTTATTAGGATTTTCTGCTTCTAATTTTTGTAGAAAATTGATTATATAATCACCGTTTACTTTAGGATTATCTGTGCTAACTAATTGCAAATCAGATAAATTAATTGCTCCTATTAAATGCTTCCTTTTCCAACCACTAAATGTTGGTAAAGTTTTATTTTGATTCTTTCTGATCCAACCATAACGGGCTTTTGTTTGATACTGAGGATGAACGCTATCCATAAAATATATAGCTTCTTTAGCCTTGAGATTACCTTTTAACAAACTATATTCTAGCTTAAATAGTTCTTGCTTATCTACATCAAGCTTGCCGGGTACAATCTTTGGCTTTTTATATACAAAGCCTAATCTCCTTAATAGCTTTGTTATTCCTGCTATTGTATAGGCAACACCGTATTTTTTTTCTATGTAATTGCTAATATCTTTGGCATAAACATAATTACATACTTCTAAATGCTCTATTAACTCTTTCTCTTCTAGCTCACTTAGCTTACTTGCACTACCACCGTTAGCTGTCTCTAATTTATTAAATTTTTGATAATCTCTTACATGCTTTCTTATAGCTTCTTCACTTAACAGCAATGCTTCTGCTATTTCTTCATAGCTCCAACCTTTATCATACAGCAAAACTGCCTTAATTCGGTCACATACTCTCCTATCTCGTTCATTACCATGACGTGACTTCAGTGCCGTTCTTTGTTCAGATGTTAAAATATTTCCCATAATCATATTCTAGCTTCTTTCTTCTCTTCTTTCAACTCTTCATTTACGAGCAGTATATGATACATTACCATAATTGTCATAATCTCGCTTAAACTCATATCACAACGGCGATTCCTTTGTTTTTCTGTTGGTAATAATTTCTTTTTTTCGTATTCATAGTAAATTTTACAAAAATCGTCTATAAAACTATATAATTCTGTGATATCTTTTTTCATGCCTGTGTTTATTTCTTTTTCCACAAAAACATTTATCACAGGCATTAACTCCTTGCAACTCTTATATCTACACTATTCTTTCTTATCCCTTATCCCTTATCCCGAATTGACGTATAACGGGACTTTCACCCATAAGATTAATGCACCTTATCTTGACGCACACACAGTATATCGAAAGCATTATCTCTTCTTATGGTTCAGTCTATTATTAAGGCATTAGATGAAGCATTTGCTACACCGCCGTTAGTGCTGCCTGATAACTTAGATGAGAAAATGCTAGATAAGCACTTTCGTATACTTAATGATTTAGATGTGTACTACGTTAATTCGGGATAAGGATTAGTAAAAATAGCAGACATATATACACTACGAAGAGCAATTAATGTATGAATTCACAGAAATGCAATTTATACATATCCAAAATCTTGTATTAGTTATAGCTAAAGCATTTTTACTAATCCTTATCCCGAATTGACGTATATCGATACAAGACTGCTTCTACAAATAGGCGATTATCCTTGGCTGTTACACCAACAGACTCTTCCCTTCCAGGTAGGTTATCTTTAATCCGATCCCATTGATCGTCACGTAGAGCATATCGACGCATAGAGAAAATTTATTCTTAATTTTTTCTCTATTAGGCGGAGTGTGAGGGAACAAGCGATGAGCCGCCACTTTGCTGGAATTCATTTGTGGATTTTGCATTTTTTAAAGTGCCGAATATACAATAGCGAGAGAATATAGTAAAGAAAGAGAGATGATAGTAATGAAATTATTTGATTTGCATTATATTTGGATCTAAGATATCATCATTAAAATACCGACACCAGTTATTCTAGGAACTTATGGGAAATCAAATATGACAGCAACTATTTCAAATATTTATCAATTTAAAATTACCTTAAAAGGAAGCAAACCCAAAATTTGGCGACGTATTCAAGTACCGGAAAAATACAGTTTTTGGGATTTACATGTGGCCATTCAAGATGCTATGGGATGGCAAGATTATCATCTGCATCAATTTGAGATGATCAATCCTAAGACTGGAGAAAAGGTTCTAATTGGTATACTAGATGAGGAGGGATTTGCCGATACAATTCCTGAGAAAACTGCTAAAATAGCTAAGTATTTTTTATCTTCTAAAGATAAAGCAAGTTACGAATACGATTTTGGTGATGGATGGGAACATGAGGTTATTTTAGAAAAGATTTTACCAGCAATTGCAGGAACGCAGTATCCACAATGTATAGAAGGTAAACTGGCTTGTCCACCGGAAGATTGTGGTGGTGTTTGGGGATATGAACATTTGCTGGAAATTATGGCGAATCCGCAGCATGAGGAATATGCAGAACGTATGGAATGGTTAGGAGATAATTTTAACCCAGTAAACTTTGATCCGAAATTGGTTAAGTTTGATGATCCTAAGGAACGCTGGAAAATAGCTTTTAAGTGATTTTGATATAGATATTTAGTTAGATTTATTTTTAGGAATTAAAAAATATTTAAAATGCAAAACAATTTACCTCAAAATAATATTCTTGGTATCGATGTTTTGTTTACCTTAGATATTACGTTAATTCGGGATAAGGATTAGTAAAAATAGCAGACATATATACACTACGAAGAGCAATTAATGTATGAATTCACAGAAATGCAATTTATACATATCCAAAATCTTGTATTAGTTATAGCTAAAGCATTTTTACTAATCCTTATCCCGAATTGACGTATATTGAAGAAATAGCTTTAGCTCAAAGTAAAAATAGTGCTGAAAATAAATTGGCATTTGTTGTAATGCTTAAGTTTTTTCAAATGGAAGGAAGGTATCCTACTAATGATGATATTATTGCTAAATCAATGATTAATAGTCTTGCTGTTCAATTAAATTGCTATGATATCTGTCTTGAGAATTATGATTGGAATAGTAGGACTTCAGAACGATTTCGTCAAGAAATTCGTTTATTATTGGGTTATAGAAAGGTAAGTAGTATTGATAGCAAGAGGTTAATTAATTGGTTAATGGAGTATATATTGCCTGAAGCTCCAACATTATCTCAGCTGCATGAGCAAGCTTATCAATTTTTTCGTAAACATAATCTAGAACCATTTAAACCCAAGCAGTTAGATCGTTATATTAGCACGGCATGTTATAGATTTGAACAACAGT
The DNA here is from genome assembly GCF_965178575.1 of Candidatus Tisiphia endosymbiont of Micropterix aruncella. Classification (NCBI taxonomy): domain Bacteria; kingdom Pseudomonadati; phylum Pseudomonadota; class Alphaproteobacteria; order Rickettsiales; family Rickettsiaceae; genus Candidatus Tisiphia; species Candidatus Tisiphia endosymbiont of Micropterix aruncella. The sequence continues at coordinate 1,424,329 of NZ_OZ238268.1, read as the reverse complement.
TTTTTGCTGATATTTTTAAGCAATTATCTACTGCCCAGTGCTTCTATTACCATAGATCGCCGTTTACTTGGTATTGCACCTATAGCTGGCACAACCTTAGAATCAACATAATATTTATCCTTAATCTGCTTGTTCTTTTTAATAAACTCAATCGCCTGTACTATTTCTTGATAATCAGGATTATTAGTGTGAAAAACAAATATCTCTAATAACATTAATAATACACGACGATGAGCATGTGAGTACAAGGAGTATATTTTCTTTTGTACTTGGTGCTGATACCATGTATCTTTGTTAGATATTAGTTCTTTGGCTAAATTGCTAAGCGTCTCTTCACTTACTTTTGGATAAATTGTATCTTTAATTATACCAGCCGGATTCTCTAAAGCTGTATCTGCAAGTGTATATAAAATATCGAATTTACCATTAACACATTTCACCTCAGATAATATATTTTTATTAATCGATATTTCAGCGAATAGCCTCATCTTGTGGATTAATTGAATTAACGTATCTACTAAATCATCTGTTAGTAATGCAGAACGGAAATAGCAAAATATTGCCATACTTGCATAAAGTGTCTGAGGCTTATATGCTTTAATATCGCTAGGTATTGCAGCAAAAATTCGCATATAATATTTTTGCTTAAGTTTTCTAGATGATAAACTAAACGATGACGGTAAATTCAACATCCTTAAGCGTTGAATCTTATCAATTTCAAAACCAACATTCTTTAACTTAGCTCCTGCTATATTTTTCTTTAGCTGCTTTAATTTTATCTGTTCAAGCCTTCTTGCTTCAACATCCTGTTGATCACCAATATTTCCATCATTGGTCAATTCAGTTGCCTCTTCATCATCTAGGTCATTAATGTCATCTAATAACCTATCCATTGATTCTATTGTTGCAGTAGATAATTGCTTAAAAATATCAGCAAAAAACTGTTGTTCAAATCTATAACATGCCGTGCTAATATAACGATCTAACTGCTTGGGTTTAAATGGTTCTAGATTATGTTTACACGTTAATTCGGGATAAGGATTAGTAAAAATAGCAGACATATATACACTACGAAGAGCAATTAATGTATGAATTCACAGAAATGCAATTTATACATATCCAAAATCTTGTATTAGTTATAGCTAAAGCATTTTTACTAATCCTTATCCCGAATTAACGTTAATCCTTATCCCGAATTGACGTATTACGGATGCTAACGTGTATATAGACTATTGTAACCAAAATAATCTTAATCCCATAAAATTTATAGAAGATACAACTAGCGGCAAAATTGCTTGGCAAGATCGAACAATTGGAAAAATTATGGAAAAAGCTGTTAAGGGGACACCGTCAAGTTAACTTGAATTTAACAAAAAATGAGTATTTTGTGAACGATACTATGCTGCTTACAGACTGAAAATTTTGTTAAAATTAGGCGTTTTTCAGTTAACTTGACGGTGTCGTTAAAACTTATATAATATTTTTATATGTTTCTTTGTAAAAAAATATTATAAAAATAGCTAAAATAGCTAGGAAGGTTAAATAATAAGACATCGCTAATCTATCTCCTGTAACCTGATATATCCAAGCACCAATCATAGGGACTGTCCCTCCAAATATTGCTGCACTTATGTTACATGATAGTGCTACTCCTGTAAAACGAACACTAGTTGGAAATAGTTCCACTAGAATCGTTGGTATTGCACCCATATGAAATGCTACTATTACAGCAAATAAAATTTGTGCTGTAGTTGCAAGATAATAAGATTTAGTATTTATCATGAGAAAAATTGGGTAGGTGAGTATTATAAGTGCTAGGCAACTAAAAAGAATTACAGGTTTGCGTCCTATCTTATCTGAGATGTAGGCAGTAATAGGGAAAGTAATGATCATGGTAACTAAAGTTAAGCCTCCTAATGTTGAGCATTCAGCTTGGCTATATCCAAGGGTCAACATGTAGTTTGGAATGAAAATAGTTGCAGCATAAAAAGGTGCTGTAACATTAATATAAAGACCTATTGCTAACCAAAGTTTTTTCTTATAGTTTAATAGTAGTTCTCGCAAAGGGTATTGTAAGACTAGTCCACAATCTCTTACCTTGGCATATATTGGGGTTTCTGATATGCTATTTCTTATGTACATTCCTATCATACCAACAAAAAAACTACTAATAAAAGGTAATCGCCACCCGAAAGACCATAAATCTTCTTTTGATAACAAGGAACTGAGTAAATAAGCAATTATTATTCCTAACAACATTCCTAAGCATTGGCTAATATATACAATACTTCCAATTATGCCCCTGTTATTTGCCGGTGCATGTTCTGTAAGATAAATAACGCAACCACTAAATTCCCCACCTAATGAAAATCCCTGAACTAACCGTACTATAGTTAAAATTATTGGAGCAACTAAACCAATTGAATTATAACTGGGTAGTAATCCTATTATGGTAGTAGGAACTACCATTGTCAAAATACCTATAACCAAGGAAATACGTCTTCCAAATTTGTCACCAATATTACCAAAAATAATTCCTCCAAGCGGTCTTACCACAAACCCAGCTGCAAATATTGCAAAAGTCAGTATTTCACTAATAGAGCTATCTGGCAAAAATTTTTGTTTGAGTATATAAGCAAACTGAGCATATAAAATAAAATCATACCATTCCAATGCATTGCCAATCATACAGGTCAAAACAATTTTTTTCATAAAAACCTATTTTGTAGACACGGGAATAATACTATTTGGAATGTAATGTAGGAAACCACTATTAATTGCTTTTTCTATAAGTTGAGATTTATTACTGCACCCTAACTTTAATTTGATTATCGCAAAGTATGATTCCACAGTACGTACTGATAGGTTTAATATAGTGGCGATTTCTTTCATGGATTTACCACGCAACAATAAGAATACACATTCTTGTTGTTTTTTGCTTAAAGGAAGAGGAGAATGCTCCTGATTTAAAATATAAATTATAGGTTTATCCTGCGAATTTATAAATTTTTTATCAAATTGATTTAATGCTAGATACCAATTAAACATATTAGTGTTAGATATGTCCATAACTTGACCAAATATCCCAGTGATTTTCCCATCTTCTTGTTGTATGGGGATCTTATGACTCATTAAGGTTTTCCAGCCAGATGAATAATTGCAAATATATAAGCTTAATATCGCCTTAGTAGTATCGATAACTTTCTGATCAAGGGTTATAAATTGCTCAGCTGCTTTTACGGCTTCACAAGGTATGTCAAAATCTGTTAAATCAACGCAGTGGTCTGGACTCTTCCAACCCAGTAGTAGAGCATAATCTTTACTAATAACGGAATACTTAGAATTGATGTCTTTAGCGATAACAAAGCCAGGTACATTTACTATAGAAGCAAATTCAGATTTTAAATCGTTTTGTTTAGTACAAATAATTGATGTATTTTGTACTGAGCTTTTATCTTGGACAGGCTTCAACATAATTTGTTACACGAATATTTTGTTGTTATAATTAGCTGGACACTTAGTTGGACAGCTCTACACTATAAACTATTTTTTCAATATTACCATTATATCCTAGTTCTCCTATAATAATCTTGGAGGCTTTACATACCATATTTTCTTTGAAAGAGACTGCTACTCTCTTTGCAGTATCCTGTAATTCAAACCTTGGTGGGTATTGGTAAAACAACGTCATATGAGGATTATATAACTCCAAAACTCCACTAACGCCATAATTATCGACTTGTTCACGTTGAACATTTGACATATCTTTATAAACATCTTTAGAGCGAGCCAACGGATGTTTGTGGAAAGGGCTAGCTAAATGAACGATTGATGCGTGTAATGCCTGAAGATATTTAGTTTTTTCTGCTCCTAAGTCTATCCACCTATCTGCAGTAGAGTAAATTTTACTAAGATTTAAGGTAAAAGGTTGGAGTTCTAGTCCTTTAATTTTGTTATATATTTGTGGCAGATCTTTTGTTTCATATGCTCCGTGATATAAGGTAACATGCCAATAATTTTTAACATTATTTAAATGACTTAATATTTTTGCAATATCCTGATTTAGTTTTTCAGCTACTCTTACGCATTTTTCTTCTAGTAATATACTCATTCAAAATGAAGATGCTTTTGTAGATACTTATAAATGCGGGGGTTTAGGCTATTATTTAAAGCATCTTCATTTTGAATGAGTATATAACAATCCCATATTCTTATTTTTTCCTGCTGTTAATGTTCCACTACTATAAGCAAGTATAAACCAAACTATAACAAAAAAGAAGAATGACTTTTTAATTAAACTCCTAACAGCTGCATGTGACATAAAGCATTTTCCTAATAAATCCTGTACTTGAAATTCCATAATTTATACCTCAAAATTATTTTTTAATTTCAGATGACTAACTTTATACATAAATAATAATGTAAAAAATCAACTCATATCAATACCGTAAAAAATACCGTAGTAATTAATACATCAGTAAGTTATAATAATATTTTTTCGAATATTAAGTAAAGTAATAAATAGGATTTACTAAATGATTAAAATAAATACGTATAGCAGCAATCAATCATCCAATTTTATCTAGCGAAAGGCTATAGCGGACAAACATAACATTAGCAAATAAAGGAAGTAGAACATGAATTACCAAATATTAGCCTTGGCTATTGGAGTATTTAGCCTAATCATCGGACAGATATTGTTAATACTACTCTCGGTCAAATGGCTTAATCAAATCAGATCAACCTGTAGCAACATTAAGGTTATTTGCAATAATTTTTCTAACGTCTACATCAAAGCACAAAATGAAATAGCAGCTCTATATCAAAAGACCACAGAGCTAGCTAATAGTACAGCTAAGAAAGAAAATCACATGTTAAATGCTACCTTTCAGTTAGAAGATATTAATCTGAATCTTAAAATACTCCTTGATGAGTTTAGAGAATTTACTAGCTCTAGTAATAATATTACGCCACAGACCAAGGAATAAAAATAATTAACATTAACTAACTAACCCCAGTTGCCCAATTAATTTTGTATATCAAAAAGTTCTAGAGTCAATCCTTGATTATTTTTGCTTTATTACAGAATTTACCTTGCATATCAAATATTTGTACTACTCCTTCTGTATGAATATCGTGAGCTTTATCAACTAGATATTTTTGCTGTGGTGGAAACCATTGTAACACAAAATAAAGGACAGTGGTTGTAGTAATAGTTGATAAGCTAAGACTAATCGCTACCACAGGGAAAAAATTCTTGCTACGATTAATCCTAAGAGACTCAATATCATCTTTAATTTTGTTGAGATTTTGACTACAGCTATTAATCGCTATAGTCATTTCATCTATTTTAAGTTGGTTGTGATTTTGAATTTCCTCAGCAACTTCAGGGGCTATAGCTCTTATGCTTTTATCTAACTTCTCCGGTATTTTGCTTAAGATATAGCACTCCTCACTAAGCTTAGAAAGATTTTTTTTAAAATCTTCCAACTGAATACTAAATATTATTACTATAATTGCTTAGTGGAATCACTAAAAGATGCTAAACTTGCACTTCCCGTTTAATATATGGCAGCTCTTTAACTAGTTCCATGCACGTAGTAAAGTGCTTGTCTACTTTGTCATAAACTGTAGTAAAGTCAGTCGTTATTTTTTTACTCTTTAAAAAACGGTGATATGCTGGTTTATTATTTGGCACATATATACATACATCAAGTCATTTTTTACTTACATCTAGACCTATTATTTTATTCATAGTAGAATCTCCTTCATCTTATTGTGCAAGGCTACTGCATTGCAGCACCTTCTACAATTTGTTCAAAGCAAACTTTCTAAGAGGATACTTATTCTGTCTACGACTCTTTCAGTCCAAAACCCATCAAGTCACCCTCTTATAACTACTTATAACATGTTTTTAAGATATAAGACCCATTTCAGTGAATAAACTAGATTGACTTTTATAATTGCTGGTTGACACAACTAATGCTTAATGATCTTGGTCCACAAATCCATATCATATTGTTTGCAATATTCAATCATATCAACGGTATTAGGATGGTGTATGCCAAACTCCTTAATTTGTGGCTTGCCAAAGAATTTATAATTATATAAATCTTTGCTTTTACAGGCAGCTTTTGTTCCATGATTATATAAATCACTCATTTGGGCAACATTTTTACTTCTATTTCCATATAAATGATGAAATATAACAAACGCTTTTTTATATGATTCTATGGCTTGTTTAAGCCTATTTTGGGTAAACAAAATATCACCTTGTACTACATAACTATCTGCTAAATAACGATTTTTAGAATAATTTGTGTTCTCTGAATTGTTATTGTCTTCTGCTAACAACATGGGGATAGCATTATTAATATATTCATAAGCTTTATCTACTTTACCTAAACCTAATGCACTTTTTGCCATTATTATATAAATATATCCTAATATTTCTTTATCTTTATACTCATTTTGTATGAAGTTATATAATGATTGAATCTGATTATAAGCTTCTTGATATCTACCCAAAAAATTTAACAATTCTGTTCTATACGCATAAACTATAAGAGCGTATGGGTCATTAATATGCTGTCCATTTTTTATAAATATTTCAATAACTTTATCTATACATTCTAAAGCTTCTTTATATTGACCTCGCCTCTCAAATAATGTACCTTTTATAATATATATTGTATATATTTCATCTTCTTGCATTACTCCTGGTTTTATTAACTTTTCTATCTTTTTAAGAAGTTCTTCAGCTAATTTAATTTCGCCTAAAGATGCATAAGCTATAGACATATTATAGAGAACATTCAATTTAAGAGAATAATTAACTTCATCATCAAGTTTATCTAAAACCTTTAACGATTTAGTAAAATAAAAAATAGAGGTTTCAAAATTGCCTAATATTTTTCGTTGAAACACTCCTATTGTTCTTAAGTATATAGCATAATACAATTTTTGTGATTCAGACATTTGCCACAATTTAAATTCTTTATCTTTTTGATTAAACCAATCAATCATTTGTTGGACTTTGCTAATATTGTCAGTGTTTACATATAGAGAAAATAATTCACTTCTTAAACTAAGAATTGTATATATGTTAATATTATATTTTTCGGCATTTTTGAGAAGGCTCTCTAAATTTACTTGTATAGTTTTAGTGCTTTTCCACAAATATCCTGAATAAGTTCCTTGTGATTTAGGTAATTTGCTAATAATATTTTCTAAATATATTTTATTACTATTGCCATTTAGTTCCATTATTTTATTGCTAATTATATCATGCATTTCAAAAATAGGATTATCCTGATTAGAATCAATATTGCTAATCAACATAAACTTAGATAATTGGTATATATCATCATCTAGAGTATCCTTGTTATCAATAATTATAGCAAGTAATTGTTTTGAGAAACTTTGGTTATTTATCAAAGCTATTTTATTAAGTAAATTTACTGCACTAGGTTTTAATTCTTGAATAGCCATGCTGATATTTGTTGCTATTTTATCAGTTGATTGATAAATTTTCTTTTTATACTCTTCTTTATCTAGACCTTTAATTTTATTGAGTAATTGAGCCCCCTGAACTATAAGTATTGGATAACCACTAAAAGATTGCGTTAAAAATTCGATACTATTTTTATCCTTATTATCCAATAAACTATTAGCCAAAGCTACGATAGTAGGTTTATTAAACAAGGTCATTAATATAACATTAGGTAATCTCTCGTTATTTTGAGAACAAAACACCACATTACCATTATGTTCCCAATCAATAAAGTTCTGAATTTTTTTATTTTCATTAACTTTTAAATTATCAAACACCAATAACCATTTACTAGTAGAAGTTAAATATGACATTACTTCTTTTTTGGCTAGAGTTATTGCTTCAGATATATTAGTTTGTTTAACCATATTGAGTTGTTGGGCTAATTTAACAAATTGTTCATTAAGGTCTAGGTTACAATCAAAAAACCAAATTAGATCATACTTATTTTTATTCTCATAACTATACATCCTAATTAATTGAGTTTTACCTATACCGCTAGTACCCACTATACTTGCTTGTCTATATTTATCTAAATGTTTCTCAAGAATTTTAAGTTGCTGCTCATGATTGACAAAATAACTAACTGGGGTGATTAAATTAGTTATTTGTTCTTTTGCTAAAGTTCTAGTATTAATGATTAATAATATGATTAATAGTAAAAATTTTTTCATATAATAAAACTGTTGAAAAATAAATTATGCCCTAACGGTACGTATAAAACATATTATACGAAATAACTATAAAGAATAAGCAAGAATAACTCAACTTAAATTTGAATATTAATAATAAAAATTATTAAAAAGCAGGAAAGTTTGTTTGTTAATTCTGAACTAAATTCCACTAACCTAGTATGTGCGTCAAGATAAGGTGCATTAATCTTATGGGTGAAAGTCCTGTTATGGAAGGAGTAGCTAGCTCCACCATATAGCGAGTCTTGTGCTGCTGAAGGTAACGACAGTAGTAAAGCGTAGACAGCGAAACAATCGAGCCGAAACCAAAAGGTGAACGTGATAGCCCCGAAATAGTCGGTAGTAGTGAGAGCTGATACTTTATACAGGGTAGTAAGCAATAGAATACTGGAGGTTATAACTAGCAAATCCGAAAGTATTTAATCACCGGGGTCGCAGGCCACAACTGTCGAAAGTTCGAAGGGGATAATATTTTCAGCTCCACCAAGTTTGGATTACCGCCACAAAAAAGTACAATATCTTTAATAAGTTCCCTCTCAATGAACAAAGTAAACTTTAATAACGCCATCTTAAATCCTGTTAGTTTATTACTAATTTTAAAAATTATAAACAAAATTGCTGCTATTAAAATGCAATATAAATATACCTGCATTCCATTCATATTATGACTGACAAAATTCTTAAATTACGTCAGTTCGGGATAAGATATAGATGAAATAGTAATAGATAAAAGGATTGTCAAAAAGGAGTGCCTGCAGTATTTATATTTTTAAACAAAAAAACAAACTACAGGCATGAAAAAAGATATCACAGAATTATATAGTTTTATAGATGATTTTTGTAAAATTTATTTGGAGTATGAACAGAGAAAGTTATTACCATCAAATAAGCAGAGAAATCGCTGTTGTAGCATGAGTTTAAGTGAAATGTTAACAATAATAATTATGTTTCATACATCCTATGCTAAGAATTTTAAATTTTTCTATAAAAGTTATATAGAGTGCATGCATAAGGATGATTTCCCTAAAGCCTTGAGTTATAATAGATTTGTTGAATTAATGGCACGATTATTCATACCGCTAAATATGTTGATTCATTTGTTGTTTGGTGAAGAAACAGGTATTTATTTTATTGACTCTACAACGATTAAAGCTTGTCACAATAAAAGGCGTTATAGCAATAAAGTTTTTAAAGGATTAGCCAAACATAGTAAATCCTCTATGGGGTATTTTTATGGTTTTAAATTACATGTAATAATCAATAATAAAGGGGAGTTTATGGCATTAAAAGTGACCAAAGGCAATGTAGATGATAGGGTTCCAGTACCGGAGTTAACAAAAAGATTAACTGGAATTATAGCAGCTGATAAAGGTTATATTAAGCAAAATTTGTTCTTAAATTTATATGAAAGAGGCTTAAAAATGATTCATGGAATTAAGAAGAATATGGAAAATAAATTAATGGATTTGAAAGAAAAAATCTTACTTCGAAAGCGTAACTTAATTGAAACAGTTTTTGATTATCTAAAAAATAAAATGAACCTTGAACATACTAGACATAGATCACCAATAAATGCCTTTGTCCATATATTATCTACTCTTGTTGCTTATTCATTAAAGAAAAATAAACCTTCAACAAAATTTGATTTTAATCTACATGTTCTCAATATCCTTATCCCGAATTGACGTGTAGGTTGGATTCCCACCAACTGTAATTTATCCGCTTTGCCTAGCACCATCATCCTCTAACTCTTTAATCTGCTCGAATTTCATTACTACTTCAAATCAGATATTTATAACACCATTCTACATCATTGTCTAGTTTCGAAAGAAGTCTATTGTATTCATAGCAAATACGATCAAAAATATGCATCCAAGCATGCTTATCTACTGTTCTGTTAGTAAATTGAATACCATTATCTGTCAAAATAGTATGAAGTTTATAAGGTATAGCTTTAATTAAATTACGAAGAAATTGTGCTGTTTCTGTCTTTGTACATCTTGGTAAAAGTTCTACATACACAAACTTTGAAGTGCGATCAATAGCAACAAATAGACAGAGTTTACCTTCTTCTGTTTTGACTTCAGCAATATCTATATGGAAATAACCAATTGGATAAAGTTTAAACTTCTTCTTGGTTTTGTTATCTCCTTTTACTTCCGGTAACCTACTAACATTATGGCGTTGAAGAAGTCTGTGTAATATTTGTCCCATAATTCCTCTCTTGATGGTAATTCTTTATAATATACACCATTACACCCTGGGACTAAACACCAGATTTATACCGTTCGTTTATTTTACAATCAACTAATATTTTCCACCTATAGCTATTTTTTAGATAAACCATTTTCTTTTTTTTATCTCTCTTTTCTTCACCCACCCTACCTAAATAACCCTCTTAAGGAACATTCTGCTGCCTATATAAAGCTTGCCAATAAAATAAACTATGTAGTTACAAGTGAGGTTTTAGCATTTACAGCTGGAATTCCGATAGGTGCACTTGGGCAAACTAGGTAAACCTAGTTTGCCTGTGTTCAAAGATTCAGTTTTTGTCATTGCTATTACCAAAAACTTACGGCTTAGATAGTATGGCAATATATCACTGTAGCAAATCAGAAGTACAAAAAGTAGGGGGTACTTATGTATGTTTATTACATATTTTTATATATAATCTATTTTGAAATTTACACACTTTTTTGGATAGAAGCACTGGATTTATGATAGAATCATAATAGTCTAATTTAAAGTATCTAAAAATACAGAAGCAAATGCTTGTACCAATTCAGCATCAAACCAATAATATTTACAACTAGCAGAGCTTAAAAGTATCTAGAGCTGTTATGTTGTTAATTAGATAGTGATTTGGTATTACTTGTTTTTTGATCATTATGAAACAATTAAATTATTTAACCAACTAAAAATTGACACCTTAATATGAAGTGGATTTTAGAAATGAAACAAGTGATTTATGTTAGATTGGTTTTCTATAAATATATTTCTACAATTTTATGCCTTTTTTGTGCTAGAAGCCTGTCGGAGAATAGCGAATTTACCCTAATTAATGATCAATTTTATAAAACAAGCCTTAGGGGGTAAGGTAAATTTTCTTATTTTTTAAGATATTTTCTATTTTACGACAGACTCCTAGGCTCATAGCTACCTAAACTTAAATTATGAACTATCAAGATATTATTGCAGCATTAAGAAATGATCCTAATTTTGATGAAGCAAAAATTAAGGAGGCACTTAATTTTGCGATAAAGAATCACAGAGATAATAATCAGCAATTCATAGAAATAGCAAAAACCATCACCTCAGTATACCCTGACACCAGTTCTACTATTGCAGCATTACTGTTCTTTAGTTTTGCAAAAGCTAACTTAAAGACAGCTAAAATTCAATGTTTTAATACCGAAATATCTAAGCTATTTAATGCATTAACTAAACTTTTTCAAATTTACAACACATGTTCTCACAATACAACACAGGAAACTTTCAAGTTATTATTATCATTAGAACCTGATATAGGAATAAGGATATTATTAATCAGATTTGTATATTTACTGAATCAAATAATATTTGATTCAAAAGTATCAGATATTGAATATTATTTAACTAGCGATGAAATAAGTAATATCTATGTACCATTATTTCAAGAAGTAACAATAGAGAACATTAAAACTGCATTGCAAGATGGTTGTTTAACAATATTACAGCCACAGTTACAAGAATTGATAGTCACTTGTTTAACAGAACAATATCCCAATCAACAACAGTTAGTTATTAGCACCATTAATACATTGCATGATATTTTATCTGTTTTAGACATAGCATATACCATATCTGGAAGAGTTAAATCTTGTTATTCTATTGCTAAGAAGATAGTACAGAAGTCTTGTAAAGTAACAGAATTATTTGATATTATTGGCATTAGAGTAATAGTAGAGGAAGAAGGTCAATGTTATAAAATATTGGATACTATTTATAATAATTATAAACATATTCCAAAACGATATAAGGATTTTATTAAGTTTCCTAAGAAAAGTGGTTATCAATCACTACATACGGTAATAGTTAAAGATTCCCAGAAGATAGAAGTACAAATACGTACTAAAATGATGCATCACATTGCACTATTTGGTAGTGCATCACATTTGCAATATAAAATGCCGTCAATAAGAACTAACGTTACTCTACATAGTGTTTATGATCTATTAAATAAATATATATTAGATATATTAAATCCATTTACTATCAACATCAGACTGAAGGCTGTTAGAATAGCTAATGAGTCAGTTGCTCTAAGATCAGAGGTGACATGGTTAATAACACAAGATATTGAGGTATCACAGTTGCATTACCGATTTTCCTACCAAGAACATGCTGCATATTATGTTGCTGAAGTTATAACAGTTAATATCATTGAAGTAAATCAACTATCTCGACAGTTAGTTAATATTGATGACAGGATAGATATAGATGCTGCTAGGACGTCACAGATTCAAGAGCAATATTTAGCAAATATACGAACTAACTATCAAGATCATAATCAACAATATGCTGAAATCTTACTCACCGATCTACCGCTTGATAATATGGATAATGATTACAGGGTTAATCAGAGTGTCCAAAACGCTAAGAAATCAAATACCTTAGAAGTAATAAAGAATAATGCAACAATAATACCAAACCCATCAATAGAACTATTAGAAAAGCTATTGCCTCCAGATATATCTCAAGAGAAATTAATCACCCACTATCAAGATATTGACTGGTATGCAGAGTTAATATCATTAAAATCTAAGACAAGCTGTGCAAATGCACAGAATGATTGTAGTGTGCCAATAAGCATTGAAGCTCTTTTGCAATTTGCTTCTGCTAGGGAGTTGAAAGGAGATACGGAGCGTGAAATTACAACATACATAGATGTAGCTGAAGATTTATGCCCCGCCTCGAAGACAAAATTGTCAGCAGCAATAGATTTACCAAAGATATCTATTATACTTCCTGCAAAAGTCACTTATGTGCAAGGATTTGAAAGAGACTCTTCGCCTCAAACCACAGCGTACTCTAGTGTATGTGAGGATTCGAGTGCCACATCATTGTCCAAATTACCAGTAGAAATAGAGTTTTGCAGGGATTCTATTAAATCAGATAACACACCGAACTACATCAACACAACTGTATTGGTTAATGAAAAACTAGAGGAACATAAAATTAATTTTGGTGACCAAAATAATCATGATCTTAATAAAGACTCATGGAACATTCCAATTAAAACAGTTGCCTCTATACTACAAAAAAATCCCATTACTATTGATCTTCGAGACGAGAGAATAAAGGATTTAGACATTGAAACACTTATTTCTCTACTAAAAGAGCATAATATTACGCACTTAACTCTTAATACTAATGATAAATCTTATAAGATATTTAAGACATTTATTTCTCTACTAAAAGATACTAATATTACACACCTTAATCTTGAAAATAACGACATAAGCAAGACAGAGATTGAGATACTTGCTCCTGCACTCAGAGACACTAAAATTACACAGCTTAATCTTGAAAATAACGACATAAGCAAGACAGAGATTGAGATACTTGCTCCTGCACTCAGAGACACTAAAATTACACAGCTTAGTCTTGGATATAATGACATATATGACGAAGAATTTGAGATGCTTGCTTCTATACTCAAAGATACTAATATTACACACCTTAGCCTTGAACATAACTACATAACAGAGATTGAGATACTTACTCCTGCACTTAGAGACACTAAAATTACGCACCTTAATCTACAAGCCAACCAAATAGCAGAAGATTGTGCTAAAACACTTATTTCCATATTAAAAGATACTCAAATTATAGATCTTAATCTATCATGTAATGATATAGGAGATACTAGTATACCAAGTGTTAAAGATGATACACTTACTTTACCACAAGATACTAAAATTACATATCTTGACCTTGGATATAACAGTATGGGCGATGCAGAAATTAAGTCACTGGCCTCTATACTAAAAAACACTCAAATTATAGATCTTAATCTTGCATACAACTATATAGGAAATTCAGGAGCAACAGAACTTGCTTCTGTCTTAAAAGACACTAAAATTACAAAGCTTAATCTTGCATACAACTATATAGGAAATTCAGGAGCAACAGAACTTGCTTCTGTCTTAAAAGACACTAAAATTACAAAGCTTAATCTTGCACACAACTGTATAGGAAATTCAGGAGCGATAGAGTTAGCTTCTATATTAAAAGATACTGAAATTACAGAGCTTATTCTTGACGGTAACCTTATAGATGATACAGGAATTAAGGAACTTATTTCTATACAAGAAAATACTAAAATTATCATTAATTTTAAAGGTCAGTATAAGGTGATAGATAATAATATGACTCCTTATGATGAGGATAATACTCAACTAGTAGATACAGATAGTGGATATGGTGATAGTGTATGTGAAGAATTGGTTACACAGGATGAAGAGTCATGTAGCATTCCAATTAAGATAGTGGTTTCTATGCTACAAAAAGATCCCAACATGACACATCTTGATCTTCAAAACAATTGCATAGACGATTCAAATATTGAGAAACTTGCTGATATATTACCAAAAACTAATATTACACACTTAAATCTTAGCAATAACAAAATATATTATAAAGGATTTAAGACACTTGTTTCTATATTAAAAAATACTAGTACTACCCACCTAGTTCTTAAACACAACTGCATCAACACATTCGTCCAACAGGAGCTTCATTTTATTGAGGAATGTGAGTCTATATTAAAAAATACTAAGATTAAAATTAAATATCTTGATCTAGAAAATAATGCGGATAATAATTTTGATATTACAGTTCTTACTTTTATATTCAAGTATATTGAAGTTGAAGAACTTAATCTAGCATGCAACCGTATAGGAGATGATAATGATAATATGCAGCAACTTGCTAATATATTAAAGGATACTGAGATTAAACATCTTGATCTTCAAAACAATCGCATAGACGATTTAAATATTGAGAAACTTGCTGATATATTACCAAAAACTAATATTACACACTTAAATCTTAATGATAATGAAATAACAACTAAAGGAGCGAAAATACTTATTAATATATTAAATAATACTAAGATTATAAAGTTGGATTTTAAGCATAACCATATAGCAGATAAAGATATAGTAACTGATCAGAAGGCAGGAGGTTGTCAAATTGATTTTGATGATCAAAAGACTATTTATCCTGAGAATTTTTATCCTAGTAATTTTCCTAAATTACAAAATATTACATCATATTCGTTGTACTCCCCTATATCTCAAGTAGCGGATAAAATTTACTATTCACCGAATTACAATTATCAAAAAAGGTTAGAGGATGAAAAGAGTGAACTATTAGGAGAGATATAGTATAAAATACATTGAATTAGGTGACAAAGAACATAGAAATAGCTTCGAATAATTTACTAGTTTCTGTTATCTTATTTTTAATCCATTTTTTCATATTAGCCCAAAATTTTTCTATTGGATTTAAGTCTGGTGAATATGGGGGTAAAAAAATAACCTTACAACCTACTGATTCTATTAATTCTTTCGTCTTCTTTGATTTATGGAAACTAGCCTTATCTAGTACTACAACCTGTCCTGCTTTTAATTCTTTAATTAAAAACTTCTCAACCCAATTATTAAATAGTTCTGTATTACAAGTTCCATTAAACACAAAAGGGGCTATCGGCTTATTATTTACCAAACCAGCTATGATATTAGTTCTTTGATACTGTTTACACGTCAATTCGGGATAAGGATTAGTAAAAATGCTTTAGCTATAACTAATACAAGATTTTGGATATGTATAAATTGCATTTCTGTGAATTCATACATTAATTGCTCTTCGTAGTGTATATATGTCTGCTATTTTTACTAATCCTTATCCCGAATTAACGTGTTTACCACTTTTTTGTCCAACCAACAATTCTCCTATCTTACCCCAACCTCTATCTTGGCAAATGGTCCTATCTATACCACTCTCATCAAGATACACCATTTGCTCTTTGTCATATTTACTGACCTTTTCTAAATATTCAGATCGTTTCTCTGCACTTGCTTCCAAATAGCTGAAGGTTTTTTTTATAACTATAGCCTAACTTCTTTAATATTCTTCCAACTTGAGTGCCTGTAATCCCAAATTTCTTACCAATATCTTTTAGCGTAATATTTGAATTATTTTTGACAAATTCTTCT
Source organism: Candidatus Tisiphia endosymbiont of Micropterix aruncella (assembly GCF_965178575.1). NCBI lineage: Bacteria > Pseudomonadati > Pseudomonadota > Alphaproteobacteria > Rickettsiales > Rickettsiaceae > Candidatus Tisiphia > Candidatus Tisiphia endosymbiont of Micropterix aruncella. The sequence continues at coordinate 1,407,824 of NZ_OZ238268.1, read as the reverse complement.
AATTGTTGCTTGTCAACTTTACTTTTAAATCCTAATCTCGCTTTTGCTAATATTGTTCCTTCTTTTTTCTTCCTTACCTTCCAACGATTAATTGTATTCTTGTGTATATCAAATATCTTAGCAGCAGATATTTGACTAGGGTGTGTCATCAATTGAGCCAAATTACCATGGAAGCCATATAAACAGCACCCAAAAAGTTCTGAGATGTTTTGTCATATCGTGTTGCGATAGCTCTATATTGCTTCAATTTTGCAAAAAAGTTCTCAATCAAATGCCTAGCTTTATAGAGGTTCTTATCATACTTAGCTGGATTCACACGATTCTTCTTTGGGGGAATCACAGCTATACATCCCTTATCTTTCAGCTTATCTCGCATACGTGCATCGGCATCATAAGCCTTATCAGCAAGTACAGCATCCGCTTTCGTCAATTCATTCATCAAAACATCAGATCCTTGCAAATCATGAGCTTGACCCGGGGTAAGATGGAATCCCGTTGGATTCCCTAGAGCGTCACATGTGGCATGGATTTTAGTACTCAGCCCCCCTTTACCTCGTCCAATTGCTTGGTCATCCTCTAACTCTTTTTTTTAGCACCAGCACTATGTTGATGACTCCTAACAATGGTTGAATCAATCATGGCATACTCGTTATCAGCATCTTCAGCCAGCATCTCAAAAACCTTTTTCCACACACCTGTCTTGCTCCACCTTGAATGACGTAGGTGAATCACTCGAAAATCTCCAAAACGTTCAGGTAGGTCTCTCCAAGGTATACCAGCCCTATATCGATACAAGACTGCTTCTACAAATAGGCGATTATCCTTGGCTGTTACACCAACAGACTCTTCCCTTCCAGGTAGGTTATCTTTAATCCGATCCCATTGATCGTCACGTAGAGCATATCGACGCATAGAGAAAATTTATTCTTAATTTTTTCTCTATTACACAACAAATAAACGCTCCTGTCAACTTAATTGATGACACGCCCTATTACCTTTTTCTATATAATTTATTACTTTTTCTCTTAAATCTTGACTATATGGGCTTGTTGACATTTTTTTCTCTTATTTATATCATATAAACTCACCTAATTCAATGTCTTTCACTATATCTATGACTGAAAATTAACATGAGTTTACTAGACTAGGACGTGTCCTCAATTAAGCCAATACTACCTCTAACTACAATGAAAGAGGATAATTTCTCCTAACTTTGTCTAACGATACTACCTTTGGTTGATATTCTGTCCGTATAGCATTCCATTTTATCCCATATTACCCCAATTCGGGATAAGGTTATAATTTAGAGGGAAGTCGAGATTGCAATTTATAGAAGGTTTATTTTTCTTAAGAGAATAGGCAACTAACGTCAATTCGGGATAAGGTTATAATTTAGAGGGAAGTTGAAATTGCAATTTATGGAAGGTTTATTTTTCTTAAGAGAATAGGCAACTAGTGTAGAAAGTATATGAACAAAAGCATTTATAGGTGATCTGTGTCTAGTATGCTCAAGGTTCATTTTGTTCTTTAAATAATCAAAAACTGTTTCAATTAAATTACGTTTTCTTAGCATAATCTTCTCCTTTAAATCCATTAATTTATTTGGCATATTTTTCTTAATCCCATGCACCATTTTTAATCCTCTTTCATATAAACTGACGAATAAGTTTTGCTTAATATATCCTTTATCTGCATACATAACTCCAGTTAAACCATCTGTTAACTCAGGTACTGGAATCCTATCATCAACGTTTCCTTTAGTCATTTTTAATGCTATAAATTGTCCTTTTTCATTAATAATTAAGTGTAACTTGAACCCATAAAAATAACCCATTGATGATTTGCTATGTTTTGCTAGCCCCTTAAATATTTTATTACTATATCGCCTTTTATTATGGCAAGCCTTGATTGTCGTTGCATAATAAAATAACTACCTGTTTCCTCGCCAAATAACAAATGCATAAGAATATTAAGTGGGACAAACAATCTAGGCATTAACTCGACAAAACGGTTATAGCTCAATGCTTTTGGGAAATCACCTTTGTGGATATATTCTATACAAGTCTTATAAAAATATTTAAAGTTTTTAGCATAAGAAGTATGATACATTACCATAATTGTCATAATCTCGCTTAAACTCATATCACAACGGCGATTCCTTTGTTTTTCTGTTGGTAATAATTTCTTTTTTTCGTATTCATACGTTAATTCGGGATAAGGATTAGTAAAAATAGCAGACATATATACACTACGAAGAGCAATTAATGTATGAATTCACAGAAATGCAATTTATACATATCCAAAATCTTGTATTAGTTATAGCTAAAGCATTTTTACTAATCCTTATCCCGAATTGACGTATTCATAGTAAATTTTACAAAAATCGTCTATAAAACTATATAATTCTGTGATATCTTTTTTCATGCCTGTGTTTATTTCTTTTTCCACAAAAACATTTATCACAGGCATTAACTCCTTGCAACTCTTATATCTACACTATTCTTTCTTATCCCTTATCCCGAATTGACGTAACTAGTGTAGAAAGTATATGAACAAAAGCATTTATAGGTGATCTGTGTCTAGTATGCTCAAGGTTCAGTTTGCTCTTTAAATAATCAAAAAGAGTCTATAATATAGTTTGTGTAAGTTGCAAAAGAAGCAGTAAGAGATTACTGTAAAAAGAAGTAACTAAAATAAAGGGAAATTATGGCTAAAGAAATAGGTAAAGATAAAGAAAAATTAAACATAAGTAATCATCTAGTAGAAGAATTATTATCAAAAGCAAACCCATCAGAGTTATTTGGTCGAGATGGTTTATTTCAACAGCTAAAGAAACAAATAGTTGAGAAAATATTAGCAAGTGAGTTAGATCATGAATTGGGCTACTCAAAACATAGTAAAGTAGAAAAAGTAGATAATAATCGTCGTAATGGTAGTTATGAGAAGACAGTAATTGATGATGATGGTCGTAAGTTGACATTAGAAGTACCAAGAGACCGGGAAGGTGAGTATAATCCACAATTAATACCAAAAGGGCTGAGGAGATTTAATGGATTTGATGAGAAGGTAATTTCACTTTATGGTAGAGGAATGACAGTCAGTGAGATTCGTGGTCACTTAGAAGAAATATATCAAACTGAAGTATCTAGTGATTTAATATCAACCATAACAGATGGAGTACTAGAGGAGGTAACTAGGTGGCAAAATCGCTGTTTAGATAGGATATACCCAATATTGTATTTGGATCGCATATATGTTAAATCTAGGGACAATCATATAGTAATAAATAAAGCTGTATATTTGGCAATTGCGGTTAATATAGAAGGCAAGAAGGAGTTATTGGGCATTTGGATAGGAAAAAATGAAGGCTCTAAATTTTGGATGCAAGTAGTAACTGAATTAAAGAATCGAGGTGTAGAACAAATTTATGTTGCTTGCGTTGATGGTTTAAAAGGCTTTCCTGAGGCTATCAGTAGCATATTTCCTGCTACTATAGTACAACTATGTATAGTGCATATGGTACGCAATTCAGTAAAGTACGTGTCATATAAGGATTTAAAAGAGGTAACATCAGATTTAAAACAAATTTACACGGCAAATAACGAAGAAATGGCTCGTTTAAAACTGCAACATATTTAGTATAAAATGGGATAAAAAATATCCAGTAATTTCTGATATTTGGCAGCGTAGTTGGTCAGGAATAATACCATTTTTTGCCTTTCCTGAGGAGATTAGAAAGGTGATTTATACCACGAATACTATAGAATCTATAAATCGTCAAATTAGGAAAATTATTAAAAATAAAGGTGTATTTCTAGATGATAAATCAATTCAAAAGATAATATTTTTAGCCTTACAAAATGCGGCTAAAAAATGAACTATGCCTATAAAAGATTGGTCATTAGCTTTAAATCAATTTGAAGTACTTTGTGGAGATTTTAAATATGATTTATTGGAAAATAAAAAATGAACTTACACAAAAAAAATTATTGACTCAATTATGCTCTCTACCTCATTGCTATAAAGATGTTGCATTAGTCCTCTTATTGCATCATGACACCCTATTCCCATTCTGAAACCATAGGAACATTCTAGGAATATTGGCTCATATATACTTTCAAGCACCTTGTGCATCATCTTCTGACATATTTTATCTTCAAAGTTGCTGATACCTAAAGTTCTAGTCTTGCCATTGCTTCCTTATTTCGGTATTTTTACCTCTCGAATATTGCCTGGTATGTAAGCCATCCTCTTTAATTTATCAACTAATTTTCCAATATTTTCTGTAAGTTTTAAGCCATAATTAGTTTTGTTTACTCCGTCTACTCCAGTTGCTTTCCTAACATCCAGCTCATGATAGCAAACAGCAAGTGCATCCTCACTAAACAAATGCATGAGATTGTTAAATCTCTTATTTTTATCCCGTGAAGATAACCATGCTAAGAGAGTAGACGCACCAGTCACCCAGTACGCCCCTCGTTAGAACCATCATCGTGCGGTTTTCCCGCAATGGGTTCAAGATAAATTCGTTCACTTCAGTAGTATCAGAAAAGTTTATGGCATACTCTCACTCTCGGAAGCGGGTTAGCTAATAGAAATAGCTGAAATTTTTCCCAAGTAAAGGACTTCTTTTGGCTTCTTCGGTTTAGCCATTTAAACATGATCTGCACTGTACGGTACAAAAAAGTCTCTATTCTTTTTATATTAAAGCTCACACCATAATATTGAATATGACCCTCTAGTTTGATACAGAATTTCTGCCATATTGTTTTGAGCTTATATTGATTTCGAACCTCTTTTGCCCACTGGTTAACCTTCTTAAGTTTTGACCTCATTCTTTTTCCTTCAGTCTTTAATTTTGGTATTTTACGTTAGCATCCGTAATGGAAGTCAATAAAAAAATAGTAACTTAACATAAATTTTCATTCTAGGAAGAATTATTTTTTACAATAGAGTGCATAAAAGCTAGTAATTTGTGCATAACAGCAACAAGAGCAAGTTTTGCTGGTTTATGTTTAGCAATTAAGTGGTCATAAAAATTGCGTAGGTGCTTATTACATCGTAAGGCAGCTACTGCAGCCATATAAAGAACTCTTCGAAGATTACCTCTACCTGCAAAAATACTTCTTCTACCTTTATAACTACCGCTTTCTCTAGCAAAAGGAGCAAGACCTACTAAAGATGTTAACTGCCTAAAAGTAATATTGCCAAGCTCCGGTGCTTCACATATTACAGTGCTAGCAAGAGTAATGCCAACTGCTGGAATAGAAGTAAGCCGATCAATTTTATCCTTTATTTCTTGATCTTGAGAAATTAATTCTTTGATACTATCCTCAATCTCTTGTAATTGTGCTGTTAAACTAGCAATATGCTGGTTCAAAGATAAAATGACGACAGCATTAAACTCTGTATCCTGCCTAGCAATTTCTTGATTCTTAAATAGTAATAATTGTTCTCTTCTTTTTAATAAAGCATGTAACTGTTGTTAACTATTACTATCATAAGTAACATTCACTGGTAAAGCAAAGCACGTTGCATAATCATGCAACAATTTACTATCGATATTATCAGTTTTAGCAAGCCATCCTTTAGCTTTAGCATAACTACGTACTTTATTAGGGTGTACTGTAGCAAAAGGCAATTTATTTATTTTTAAAAATTCTCTTAAATTATGTTCATATCCACCAGTAGGTTCAAAGACAACATTTAATTCAGATAAGGCAGTATAGTGTTTATTAATGGTGCTAAGCATAGTAGTAAAGCCTTGTTGATCATTGGTAACTTCAAAAAGCCTTGTTGGTAGCTGGTATATAGATACTTAAAGTTTTTTTACTAACGTCCACACCAATATAAGTTGTTGCCATATAGAGCCACATGATTTATATTAATAATAGGATACGCTACATACTCATACGCAAGGTTTAAACCTTATGACATCCGTTCGTAGTCTTTATCCAAACAGGATGGGTCTTTGCTCAGGTACGAAGTCTTTAAAATTCAAAGCTTCAATTCGAGATACAGTTTACCCATCCTACCACTATATATAACTGATCACGTTATATTTATCATGGCTTTTTTATTGTATGAATTCGATGTAACTTGTTATCAGTATCATCCCTGTTAGGCAGGGTAATTATAGAGTAGGCGTAAGTGGTAACGCTTACGTCTACTCTATAATTACCCTGCTGCTAGGGTTGATGTCATCGAAGGTGCTTAGAATAATAATTATTTTTATATTGTTTAGTTATGTCTGTAATCTGTAAGCACTTCATCAATAATACGCCATGATTGTGTGACTTCTGCAGCATTTGTACCCGGGAGGCCTGCTGCTACAATCAAGGCCTTCCATAATGTCCATGCACGACCGCGAGCCCAAGTGCCAGCATCTAACGGAAGCATTGTTCGAAAGATTTCCCGACTTTTTCCTTGAAACAACGTCCAAGTAATCGCCAAATCACAGGCTGGGTCGCCGATCCCTAGCCCTCCAAAATCAATGACAGCACTTAACTTTCCTCCTTGCACTAACAGGTTGCCGGTGCTGAGGTCACCATGAATCCATATTGGTGAACCTTGCCAAGTAGTAGTAAGAGCTTCTTCCCAAATTTTAGTAGCAGTGCTGACATCGATCTTGTTACTTAATTCAGAGATTGCTTGTCGTGTCTCAGTGTCGTAGATCGTTAGAGATCCACCACGATAGAAGTTATGTAAGTCTGGCAGAGGTCCGTCCGTGGGATCAATGCTTTGCAGAGCGATGAGAAATTGTGCGAGACTGGTTGCGAAGTCACCTAGGTCGGCTATGTGTGCAGATGTAGCAGTTTCGCCCTCAATCCAGCGATAAATAGACCATCTCCATGGGTAGCCCTCACCAGCTTCTCCCATTGCTACAGGCAGTGGAATTGAAAGTGGCAGCAAAGATGCCAACCTAGGCAACCACTTTTGCTCTTTTTCTACCTGTATTGCATACCTCTCAGCACTTGGCATGCGTACAAGCATGTGCTTACCCAAGCGAAATGTTCTGTTGTCCCAACCACTAAGTTCAACCGGTTGAACAGGCAAATCTCTAAATTGTGGAAACTGGGTGGCTACTAGGCAACTCACAAGTTGGCTGTCTATCATTAGTTATTTACCTATCATTAATTTCTTATTATGGGATCAGTTTGTAGGATTAGTTCATAACACTCCCATATTTCTTAATAGCCTTCCTGTCTATTTCTTTAGATTCCGCTACCTGCGCGGGAATGACATAAACTGCCATGAATTGTAGCCTTCAGAAAAAAACTTGATTATCGAGTTTACACCAACTATTGATTGTGACCTTATAAATTGCCCTGCTTATTCATTACTTCCGTGACAATATTTATATTTCTTGCTAGAACCACAGGGACATAACTCGTTTCTAGCCACTTTTCCCCAGCTTGATGGGTCTGATTGCACTCTATCCTGTGGATTGACTTGAGTTTTGATGGTTTTAAGTTGAGTTTCAATACTAACACCAGCATTATATTTATTAAAAGCTGGGTCCTCTCTAGTTTCTCGCATTGTCTTTTGAAGTTTTTTATTTTCCAAAGACATTGACTCTTTTTTAATATGGCTAGTATCCATATGGAGGTGACAAACTCTTTGGATAAATAATTCCTTCAAATTATCGAGCATTTGTTCAAATAAATTGAAAGCTTCTCTTTTATACTCGTTAAGAGGATCTTTTTGGGCATAAGCCCTTAGTGATATACCTTGTCGTAAATGATCTAAATTATGTAGGTGATCTTTCCATACTTGATCTAAAGTTGTTAGTAAAATATACTTAATTGCGTCATTCATCAAGTTAACGCTATATGCTTCATCTTTTGCTTGGTACAAGTCATTTACCATTTGTACAACGTTAGATACCACCTGTACTTCGGTAACATCAGCTTTTGTTATAGATTCATGATGTAGTTTTATAGCAAAAATACGCTGCAACTCTCCTGTTAGAGCGTTTATATCCCAGTCTTCTCTATAAGAACTAGGTGGAATAAAAATTAACACCACTTTTTCCACTAGTTCTTTTGTCATGTTAGTTAAAAAATCATGTGCATCTTTTGACTTAATGATGTCACTGCGCTGTTCATAAACTATCTTACGTTGATCATTCATAACATCATCAAAACGTAATAAATTTTTACGTATTTCGTAATTATGTCCTTCAACTTTCTGTTGAGCTTTTTCAAGTGAACGACTAATCATAGGGTGATGGATTGCTTCACCATCTTTTAAACCTAACGTTCTTAAAACTCCGGAAATACGGTCTGAGGCAAAAATACGCATCAGATCATCTTCTAAAGACAAGAAAAATTTTGTATTGCCTGGATCACCTTGTCTACCAGCTCTTCCTCGTAACTGGTTATCTATCCTACGACTTTCATGCCTTTCAGTACCTATAACAAATAATCCTCCAGCCTCTATTACACGCTGCTTCTCTTCAGATATCTGCTCTTTTATTTTTACTATTTCTAATTCATATTGCTCTTTTGGTAGGTTCTTTAGAGATAGTTGTTCTATTAGCATTTCTGGGTTACCGCCAAGCATAATATCTGTACCACGACCTGCCATATTTGTGGCGATAGTCACAGCCTTAAATCGTCCAGCTTGAGCTATAATAAATGCTTCCTGCTGATGAAATTTTGCATTTAAAACATTATGAGTTATTTTATTTTTGGTAAGTAAGTTAGAAATTTCTTCAGACTTCTCTATACTAACCGTTCCAACCAAAACAGGTTGACCACGATCATAACATTCTTTTATTAATGTTAGGATAGCTTCATATTTATCTTGTTTACTGCCATAAATCTCGTCATCATAATCAACTCTAGTGATTGGATTATGGGTAGGAACAGCAAGAACATCAAGATTGTATATGTCTTTTAGCTCTGCAGCTTCGGTCATTGCTGTACCAGTCATGCCTGATAATTTGGGATAATTCCTAAAATAGTTTTGGAAAGTAATAGAAGCCAAGGTTTGATTCTCATTTTGAATTTGTACATGCTCTTTTGCCTCTAGTGACTGGTGTAAGCCTTCGGAATAGCGTCTACCTTCCATAACACGTCCAGTAAATTCATCAATAATCATAACTTTTCCATCGCGTACTAAATAATCAACATCACGATTGAAGAGGATATGAGCTCTTAATGATTGATTGATATAATGAACCAAACTTAGATTTTCAAAATCATAAAGGCTTGAATCTTTTTCAATAAGACTATTAGCTACAAGCATTGATTCTACATGAGTTATACCATGCTCAGTAAGATTAACTGTCCGTAATTTCTCATCTTTTTCGTAATCTTCATCTTTAAACTGACGAACTAATTTATCAATTGTGCTGTATAAATCCGAGCGATCGTCTACTGGACCTGATATAATTAGCGGAGTTCTTGCTTCATCAATTAAAATTGAGTCAACCTCATCAATAATAGCGAATTTAAAAGGGCGAAGTACCTTAGAGTCTTCACTATATTTCATGTTATCTCTGAGGAAATCAAATCCAAGCTCGTTATTAGTTGCATAAGTAATATCTGCTCTATAAGCGTTACGTCTATCATCATCACTGATATTAGCGATGATACAACCAACAGATAACCCTAGGAAATTATGAATTCTTCCCATCCACTCAGAATCACGTTTTACTAAATAATCATTTACCGTAACAACATGCACCCCTTCACCAGTAAGAGCATTCAAATATGCGGGTAATGTGGCAACTAAAGTTTTTCCTTCTCCTGTACGCATTTCAGTAATCATACCACGGTGCAATATCAATCCACCAATTAGCTGAACATCAAAATGCCTCATCCCATAGACTCTTTTTGAAGCTTCTCGTACAACAGCAAAAGCTTCATAAGTTAAGTCATCTAATGACTCACCATCTTTTAATCTTTGCCTAAATTGCTCTGTTTTATTTCTCAAATCATCATCAGAAAGTTTTTGTATTGAAGGCTCGAGCAAATTAATTTTTTCAATTTCTAAAGATAGTTTTTTTATACTTCTATCATTTGCTGTGCCGAATAATTTTTTAAGTAAAGAAAGCATTTATATCCTAGATTCAAATAGTAAATATCCTGTAAAATATGATATTTTATGATATTTATCAAACAAATTGTAAATAGCTGTTGACGTAGAAGGGTTATCCTTATAAAATCCAGCTATCATAAACAATATATAATAATGGATAACAAATGAAAAGAACAACTATAATTTTTTTAGCTGCTAGTTTACTTGCGAGTAATGCTTTTGCTGATGAAGATAAAATTGTTGCTACCTACAAAGGTGGTGAAGTAAAAGAATCACAGGTTATGCAACAATTCCAACCTTCTTTAGATACCCAACCAAGTGCTAAAGGAAAAAAGTTTGCTGATTTCGATGCGAATATACAGGAAATGTTAGTAAAGGGCTATATTGATGCAAAATTGCTTGAGCAAGAAGCCAAGAATTCTAATATTGAATCTTCAAAAGAATTCCAATCTAAGTTGAATATCGTAAAAAACCAATTGGTTCAGCAAGAATTGATGGAGCGTTATGTAAAATCTCATGTTGATGAGAAAATGATTAATGCTGAATATGATAAATTAGTTGCTAGCCTAAAAGGAAAAGAGGAAGTAAAAGTAAGTCATATTTTGGTTGCAACTGAAAAAGAAGCAATAAATGTACAAAATAGACTTAAAAAAGGGGAAAAATTTGCTAAGCTTGCTAAGGATTTCTCAAAAGATGAAGGGTCTAAAGCAAATGGTGGAGAAATAGGCTATATTACTTCTGGACAGCTAGTGCCTGAATTTGAAGATAAAGCATTATCAATGAAAGTAAATGAAATCTCTGCTCCAGTTAAAACCCAATTTGGTTGGCATATAATTACTGTACTTGATAAAAGAGCTGCACAAATACCTTCTAAGGAGGAAGCTACTGCTGGTATAACCAATCAACTTAGTAGAGATGCTATATTAAAGTATGTTGCTGATCTTGAAAGTAAAGCTGATATCAAAATAATGTTACCAAAGTTACAAATAACAAATGAGACTAAAAAATAATCTAACACCTTAATTTGATGTAAGATATTGGTTTAATAGCCTAGGGTGTCATCCCTGCTAGGGTTAATGTCATTCCCGCGAAGGCGGGAATCTGGACCCCTGCAGGGGGGATGACATCGGAGTTGTTAAACCAATGTCTTACATGTCATCCCAGCGAAAGCTGGGATCTAAAACTATATAACATACCTTCATGCTATTTTTTTAGACCCCGCTACCTTCGCAGGGAGTGACAGCACTTCTATTATTATAGCTAAAAGTTAACTATAAAGATAGCTCCGGACACTAATGAACCCACGCAGGAATCAATCTGCCTTGATAATATTTTATCCTCAACGTGTTCTTGACCCCTCAAATGCTTTGCTAATCGCTTTACCTAGGGCTTCTGTTGATTTTGTAAAGTTATCATATGCTTTTCCACGTTCTTTTTCAGATTTACCAATAGATCCTATTAAAGCGATAGTAGATTTTAAAAAATCACCGAATTGAGTGATAACTTTTGGGGTTTTCATATCTTTCATAAAATTATCTTTGAGATTATTTAAGTCTTCAATTACTTCATCAACTGGACTTGCTTTATTCCCTATTTTTCTTGCCGCATCCCGCAAAGCTCTTGCAGCTTTTGGGCTTACTTGATCAACTTTAGAGTTAATTTTTTTAAATACATTTTGCACTTCGTCCATTATCTGATCATTATCTGGTATAGCGTCAACAATTTGTTCTACTTTCCGCTCTATTTTCTCTCCTAATCTTCTTGCCTTTTTTTCTACTTTTTCTACAAAGCTTTTTGACATTTTATCCTCCATTTATTGGTTATTATTAAAAATTTTTATGATGTCCTGTTATAGTAACCTCAGTTTGATGTAAGACATCGGTTTAATACCACGATGTCATCCCTAATGGCGATGATTACTTGAGCCTACTATTAATTTATTACATCAAACTGAGGTTATAGTAATATAATTAAACTTCTTGAAATAGTCGTCTTTTTTAAACAGAAATCTAATAAATTAAAATTACTTAACTACTACCAAATAATTGCTGTAAATTTTTCCATTCTAAGTAAGTTGTAGGATCGCTAGGACACATACTAAAACCACATTCAAAATAAGTTGCAAACACATTAACAAGAGTGATAATTATCAAACTAATCTCAATTAACGTAGGTACAAAACTAGGATAAAATTGTAGTATACTAAATTTACTTAGAATAAGGCTAACTATAGGGATTATAGACATTAATAGGATTAAAGAAAAAGAAATTATTGCTGACCATGTATAAAAATGTAACCCAAGAAAAGTATTACCATATCCTAAATCATGGGGTAAAATATGCAGCAAAACCTGCCTAATCCCTACCATCAACGTATAAACACTAGAGGTGAATATAATCATATCATATTTCCAAGAAGGATTATATATTATGCTAAGTAGTGCTCCAAGTCCGATAGCAATAAAACCGAATCTTTGTAATAAACATAAAGGGCAGGGTAGTTCATAATAAAAAAATTGGAAAATAAAGGCTACGACATTTGTTACTATACATAAAATAGCAATAGCAATATATATAATTGTAGGTCGGCTTAAAACTGGATTCATAACAAATTAAAATGAGATATTTAAGTGGTCAGTAGCATGTAAGTAAAAATAGATACTAGCTATTAAAAAATTAATATAAAATAATGGTATGATAAAATTATAGCTCTTTTGGGTATTTCTATGCCTATTAATTGTAAAAACATAAAACATTAAAATAAATATCAAGATCATAATTACCACTACTACTGCCTGTTAAAGCTTAGTTTGCCTCTAGGTAAAGAAAATGTCAAGATATAATTGCGTATATGCTTAGTGCTAATATTATTTATGATATAATTAAAGTGAATGAGCCTACTTTTTAAGGAAGTTGTCTTAAAAATAAAACAAAATAGTTGCTTTAAAGAAGAATATTATCTAGCATCAATATAATTAGAATTTAAGAATAGGGTGGTAAAAATGAGTAAGAGTGAAGAGAAAAATCCTAGAGAGTATTTTGATTATTATACAGACTTAATGATTGAAATAGATAAAGCTGGAGAAAAAGTAGACAGTAATGTAGAAGATACTCCAATTGAAAATGCAGCCATTGATTCTCTATTTGACTATCTACTTAAAATTCCAAATAGAGTTTCGGGAGATCATTCGATTGCACAAAAAAGCAAGGTTGCTGTAGTAAATGATGTATTAGACGGTTTTGCTGAAGCAATCAAGACTAATGCTGATGAATGTGAAAAGATAGGGGGAAATACTGAACAAGATGAGTTAACATTTAAGAAAGCTATAGTGTTTGAGAAACTAGCTGACAAATTGGCACAGTCCCTACAGCAAGGGAACATGCCTGATAGTTGGCAAGGATATGAAGGTAAGTTGCAGGCAATCATTGCTTCTACTAAAATAGAAGAACCTGCTAAAGAAGAACTTGCTCAGGACGTCTTTGTGTTGCAAGATTCTGCTGAGGAAAGTCTTAAAGAATTAGAAGACCCTTCTTTTGACGCTATCCGTACCTCTTCTTTTTCTGCTGCCGATCGAGATGTTGACCCTATAACCCAAGCAATTAGAAATCAAATCTTAACCAAGCAGAGGGAGCTAATAGTTGAAGCTCTAGTAAATAATAATATAGCACAACCAAAAGAAATTGGAGATATAACTAAATTTCGTGTGTACTGTGAAAATGAAGAAAACAAAGAGAAAATCAGTGAAGTTCTTAGAGGAGCTGAGTTAAAAAGAGCTTTAGAACAAGTAGAAATTGCCGGCTACAAAAATGTTCATACCCAGTTTACAGATAGATTTAGTACTATGGAATGGAAGGATGGAGTTGGAGAAAGTGGTAATGGTATTACTACTAAAACGCAGATAGTACGAGATGTAAATGACAACGAGATTGCTAGATTAACAGAAGCAACACATCAAATAAATCCTCCTCAAACAGTGCAAAAAAGTGATGGTACTACAGTAGCAATTAAAAATTATAGGACGATAGATTTTCCGATAAAACTTAATGATGGCGGTTCAATGCATTTATCGCTAGCGGTAAAGGATTCACTTGGCAGAAATATTGCCGCAAGTAAGGCTGTATATTTTACTGCTCACTATGATGATGATGGTAAGCTAATCGAGGTCAGTTCACCACGTCCAGTTAAGTTTAGTGGAACTAGTCCTAATGCAGTTGGGTATATAGAGCATGGTGGACAGATATATACCTTGCCAGTAACGCAAGAAAAATATAAAGCAATGATGAAAGAAGTAGCCCAAAACAAGGGACATGACGTGGATATTTCACAATCTATCGATACACCATCTGTGGACCGTATTATAACTTCCCCTCAGAAGACTGAAGAGCTGGGTAGAACAAAAGAGGCTGTGGTTTCTCTTGCTGACACGACCCAAGAGGAAGGAGTAAATGCAAGGGTTAATATTCTAGATAAGCCTCTTGATGCCCTAGATACCACACCTGTTCTAACACCAGAAAAAGCAAATGTAAAAGTAAATCCAAGGGGTAATATTCTAGATGAACCTAACCCCACTCTTCAAAATGCCCCCGTTCTAACACCAAAAGTAGTTGATAATGTTCGTACAGCTAGTAAATTAGTTGAGTCAAAGCCTGTTGAGGAAAGTGCAAAAGAGCTAGCACAATCCCTTAGGAAGAACCTAGAAACACGGGTAATTCCATCTCGAAAAACCAATGTTGAGATTATTGTACAAGCAGAAGAGATATATAAAAATTTGCAAAAAAAAGAACTTAAAAGTCAGGAACAATATATCAATGAAGAATTAAAAAAATTATCAACTCCTCAAGAACAGATAAAACTATTGCAGGAATTAGCACGGGTTGAAGCTGATAGAAGGGGAGAAAGAGTTAAAGAAATTGGTTCTGGAGGAGAGAAAGAAGCAAATGTAGGACCGGTTAGATTAAAAACAGAACAAAGGAGAGAAAGTACAAATGGATCTCCTCAAATAGGATACCAACAAAAAAGAGAACATGTTAATGTTAAAGATGATGTAAATTTACAAACATTCCTAAAGAATAGAATTGTTGAAATTAATCAAGAAGAATCCAAAAAGCTAGCTCCTGCTTTTAAAACTCGGAAGGTAGGAAGTCATGGTTTTCCCTAATTTAACCTGAGTTCGATGTAACAAGTTAATATACTCGATGAAAATCAACAATTGCGTTGTCGTTGTCCAAGACCTGTGGTACTCACGTAACCTCAGTTCGATATAAGAATTAATAATTCTTATATCGAACTGAGGTTATTGCTTACAATTTATCCTCTTTGGCATGTTTTTTTATTCTTAAAATAATTTATCACTTTTTCACTTATAGCGTAAGTTTTGCATTTTTAGTGTGGGCTTTTCTAAAAAGAACTGCACATAAAATAGGTAAGACGGTTTATCAAATAAAGTTAGGGTTTTTAGATCATTATATGCAACAGCAGCTGCGTTCACCCTCTTTACGCTATTTAGAACCTCACATTTTAACTTTGCTCTAAAAATAATTTATTGACATTTATTAATATTTTTTTATGTTGATTAACAGGCTTTATATATAAACTGTTAATTAACTGAGAATTTGTAAAAATAAGCTACCAGCTCTTTATTAGCTATTGAGACAGATTTATAAATAATTTATATAAGAGCATTAAGTAACTTCTAATACAAAAAGTATTAGTTAAACTAAGCTTATATAGCGAGTCTTTTTTAATAATTTAAGAAAGGAAATCAAAATGCTTAAGAATATAAACAATACAGTTAATAAAGTGTTAACTGCAGGCGTCGCATTTGTGGGTACGGCTGCTGCGGTTGCATTTAACACAACCTTAAACTATGTGAATGAAGTTAGTAGTAATAACTCAACTATTGATGCTGAAACTGATCCTGATGAATTGGCAAAAGATATAGTTAATGCATGTAAGAATGGTTTTACACCAGAATGTAAACAGGCAATATTTATTCCCTTGGTTATTGCAGTGGTTGGTGCTGGTTTAACAGCAGTGGCTGTTGGAAAAAAAAAGATTCTGAAGTATATTTCAGATTGGGCTAATACAGGAGAAGAGGCTGAAGTCCCTCATAAGATAGATACCCCAGACTTTCCTACTGTAAAATATCAACCTACAGCACAAGATGAGCATAAAGTAGAGCTAGCCGGTATAAGTTCACTTACAGAGCATGTAATATGTAATGAAGGTGGACCTGAAGTAATATAGTAAAGTTATAATTAACTTTACTATGACCCCAATTTTAAAGTAACCTGAATTCGATGTAACTTGTTATATCAAATTCAGGTTAAGTTATTTTAGACCCCTGCCTACGCAGGGGTGACATCGTAGTGTTTATGTCATTCCCGCTTTGGTCAGGAATCTAGAAAAATGACCAAGATAGGTTGTTAAGTTATTTTAGACCCCGCTACCTTCGCAGGGGTGACATCTGCGAAGGGGCAGGGGGGTGACATCCGAAGGGGAATCAGGGGGGTAACACTCATAGTACCCTAATTTTTCTATAATCGTCATAGCAAGGCTCTTTAGATGCCGTGGCGATCTAGGTAAACAGCGGAGCTGTTTTTTTAGAGTAACGCTTCGCGTATCCTAGATTGCCGCGTCGCCGCTTTCAGCGACTCCTCGCTAATAGACGATCAGCAGCCATTTTAATAGTGGTTATATAAAAAATGTAGGGTACTATGGGTAACACCCCACCCATAACAGTAATGATATACTCAAATCATTTGAGTATATCATTACTTACGTTGGCTTTTTGATCCAGCGGGCAACCGTTGCTGAGAATGACATCAACACAAAAATCAACTTAATCTTTTTATAATTTCTTCTCTGCGAAGTAAGGGTAATATTACTGACATTTCCGGTCCGGATGGCATTCCTGTTATGCTAAGCCTTAGAGGTAAGAATACATCCTTGCCCTTTTTACCAGTAACGACCATAATTTTTTTAGTCCATATGCTCCAGCTGTCGAGGGTTATTGGTTCGTCTGGTAACAATATAGCTGCCTGTTTTAAAAAATCTTTATCTAAGCCTTCAACTTTAGATGGTGAGTAACAAATATTCCACCAATCTTTTATTTCATATAATTTTTGCAAATTAGCTCTCACTGCCAACCAAAACTGTTCAGTTACTTGCTCAGCCTTAATCTCTCTTAAGCGATCTTTTACTTCATCAAAACTAAGGCTAATTAGTAATTTATGATTCAGACGTTCTAATTCTTCCGGCAAATAAGTTGTTGGACTTTTAGAAAAATTATTAATGTCAAACTCTTTTATTAGCTGATCTAAATTCTTAAACGATACAATACTTGATGACGAACCAATTAAACTAAAAAAACTATTAATTGCCATTGGTTCTAATCCAATTTCATCCCTTAGAGCAGCGATCTCAAACCCTCCTATTCTTTTAGATATTTTTTCATCTCGGCTAATGACTAGACCAAGATGAGCAAAATTCGGTATATACCCTTCGCCTTTCAAGTATTGGCGTTGTTGTACTTCGGGACTTCGCGTACTCACGTAGGTTTTACTACGCTCCGTTCGCTCGCCACTCGTACGCCTAGCCAACTCTTGAAATTCATCGGGTATACTCTTTTGATTTGAGTATAGCTCTCCCTGTAGTGCTTCAAACATTTGTAGTTGAATCGCCGTATTAGTTACATGATCTTCGCCCCTAATAATATGGGTAATCGAATAATCAATATCATCAATGACTGAACAAAGCATATAAGTCATACTATTATCTTCTCTGATAACTATCGGATCACCAAGATTCTTCCCATCATATTTAACTTCACCCTTAATCATATCTTGCCACATAATTGGAGTATGCGATACCAAAAATCGATAATGCGGCTTTCTTCCTTGACTAATATAATCATTTATTTGTTGTTGAGTCAAATTCAAAGCTGCCCGATCATAGATGGGGGGGAGTCCTCTTGATAATTGTAATTTACGTTTCAGTTCCAGCTCTTCTTGCGTCTCAAAACAAGGATATAATCTATTTTTTTGCAATAATAATGTTTTTACAGCTTCATATTTAGCAAGTCTATTAGATTGGCAAAAAGTTTGATCCCAGTTAAGCCCTAGAAATTTCAAATCCTGTTCAATGGCATTTTTATATTGTTGTTTGCTACGTTCAAGATCGGTATCATCAAACCTTAAAATGAATATGCCATTATGCTTTCTAGCATATAACCAATTTATAAGAGCTGTCCTACTATTACCTATATGCAGCATACCTGTTGGTGATGGTGCGAATCTTGTGATAACCCTTCCCATAATTTTATCTTAACCGCTTATTGTACTTTTTTCTTTCTTGTTTTTTTTTTTGCTGTAGCCTTCTTTTTAGAAGTTTTTGTTGCAACTATCACCTGTTTGCCATTATCTTTCTCTTGTTTATTCTTTAACTTATTATTACTAGCTTCAATTATTTCTACAGCGATCTCTGTTGTTATGGTAAAAGGATCGTATCTTTTTGGTATTGAAATAAACCTATCAAGATATTTAAGATACGGACCATATCTACCTATACCAAGTATAATCTCTTGTTGAGATTCAGGATGTAAACATAATTTAACTGGCAACTCAAGCAACCTCATAGCTAAATCAAGAGTAACATCACTTTGTGCAATAGAAGGTGGCAACGATGCACGTTTTGGTTTTTCACCCTTGGCAACTTGCTCACTAGTCTGTACATATAAACCATATGGGCCTTTCTTTAGAAAAACATCAAAACCATCCTTATTTACTCCTAATAGTTTGTTCTCTTCCATAGTAGCAACATCATCACTATTTTTAGAGGTAATTTGTTTTTTGAAAGTACATTCTGGGTAATTACTACAAGCTAAGAATGCTCCAAACTTACCAAGTTTCAGACCTAATTGACCTGTAGAGCAGGATGGGCAAATTCTTGAATTGTTACTTTCTGACTTTTCTCCAAATAAGTGATAATCTAAGGCTTCTTCAACATAAGTAATTATATCAGATATTTTCTTTCCACTAACTACTTCTACATTATTATTAAACCCATCCCAGAATTTTTTTAGTAAAGACTTCCATTCTATTTTACCTTCTGCCACCTCATCTAAATCATTTTCAAGATCAGCTGTGAAATCATATTCCACATATTTCTTAAAAAAACCTGTCAAAAATGTTGTAACTAAACGCCCTAATTCCTCTGGAAAGAATCGTTTTTTCTCAACAACTACATATTTTCTATCTTGCAACACTGATATAATTGAAGCATAAGTAGACGGGCGACCAATACCAAGTTCCTCAAGCCTCTTTACTAAACTAGCTTCAGAATATCTTGGGGGCGGATCAGTGAAATGTTGTGCTGGATTCACTGAATCTGTAATTAATTTCTCTCCTTCTTTTAGCGGTGGTAGAAGCCTATTTTCTTCTTCTGTTTCATCATCTAGACCTTCTCGATAAATTTTATAAAAACCATCAAACGCAATAATTGAGCCATTTGCTCTGCATGTAAATTCTTTATCTTCTGTATCAAGCTGAGCTACTACCAAATCAATAATAACATTTTCCATCTGGCAAGCTACCGTCCTCTTCCAAATTAGGTCATAAAGCTTGTAATAATCTTTATCTAGTTTATCCTTTAACTTTTCTGGTAGCAGGGTAATATCAGTTGGTCTAATCGCTTCGTGAGCTTCTTGGGCATTTTTAGCTTTAGATTTATAAACTCGTTGGCTAGTTGGCAGATATTTATCCCCAAAATTCTTATCTATCAACTGACGTATTTGCTCAACAGCTTCACTAGCAAGAGTTGTCCCGTCCGTTCTCATATAAGTGATCAAACCTATAGTTTCATTACCTATATCCATACCTTCGTAAAGTTTTTGGGCAATTTGCATAGTCTTCTTAGCAGTAAACCCTAATTTTCTTGCAGCTTCTTGCTGCAGCGAAGAGGTAATAAAAGGCGGTTGCGGTTGACGTTTTTGCTGTTTTTTTTCTATAGCTGCAACATGAAAATTCTTTAATTTTATTTTCTCGACTAGATCATTGGCAGCCAGTTCATTAGTAATTGAGAATTTCTCTAATTTTTTACCATTAACATGAGTTAATCTCGCTAAAAACGGTTCATTATTACTATTAAGAACATTAAGACTAATATCCCAATATTCTTGCGATTTAAAACGTTCAATTTCATCTTCTCGTTCGCAAATAAGTCTCAGTGCTACAGACTGCACTCTTCCGGCTGATCTACATCCTGGCAATTTACGCCATAATATCGGCGATAAAGTAAATCCTACCAAATAGTCTAATGCCCTCCTTGCTTGTTGAGCATTAACCAAATCAATATCAATTTTTCTTGGGTTTTCAATTGCATATAAAATAGCTTTTTTTGTAACTTCATCAAATGCTACTCTTTTAAAGAAATCACTAGATTTAACCAAGTTTTTTTCTTTTATTATTTCTGCAACATGCCAAGCAATTGATTCTCCTTCTCGGTCTCGATCTGTTGCTAGATAAATCATTTCAGCTTTGGCAGCATCTTTAGTTATTGCTTCAACATATTTTTCTGCTTTATCTGATATAATATATTTCATAGCAAAATCTTCATTTGGCAGAACTGAACCATTTTTAGATGGTAAATCTCTAATATGTCCAAACGAAGCAATAACTTTAAAACCATTATCTAGATATTTATTTATCGTTTTCGCCTTTGCTGGCGATTCTACTATTACTAATTTCATATTTATTTATAAATTAAAGATATCTTGTTGCCAGGATATCTAGTTATTTTTCCAGCCAGTTCTAGCTCCAGTATTATCATATATATAACCTGCAAAGGTAGCTGCGTTTGATGCAAACAATCAAAATCTATAGGAGTTGAAGATAAAAGCTCCTTAACTTTCATACGCATATCGTTGGTAATTGGATTAGCATATTTTACATCTAACGCTTTAAACTGGTTATTCTCAGCTGAATCATTTGCCACATCCTTAGATTTGCTGACAACCTTAGAAAAATGTGGTAGATTAGTTACTATATCTTGGGTAGATTCCACCATGTATGCTCCTTCCTTGATAAGTTTATTAGTACCCTGACACCTAGGATCTAGCGGAAATCCTGGCACTGCAAATACTTCTCTATTCTGTTCTAAAGCAAACCTTGCTGTTATTAATGATCCAGATTTTAGGCTTGCCTCAATTACTACCGTTCCAAGAGATATACCAGAAATCAATCGATTACGCTGTGGGAAATGTTGTCCAAGAGGTTTTGAACCTATTGGTAATTCAGCAATTATTAACCCCTCTTGCTGAATTTGTTCGAATAATTTAACATTTTCTAAGGGGTAAACATGATCAATTCCTCCAGCTATAACTCCTATTGTTTTAGAGGTATTAACTTGATGTACTGCCGTATCAATACCTCTTGCAAGTCCAGAAACCATTATATAATCTGCGTCTGTCAATTCCTTAGCGATTTTAGCTGCAAAAGCACGACCATTTACTGAAGCATTTCTTGCTCCAACAATTGCTAAACATCTTTCGTGTGATAATAACCCGATATTGCCCTTATAACTTAGTATCGGCGGGCAATCAAAAATCTCTAACAATAACCTTGAATATTCTAGAGACTTATAGGTAATAATTTTGGCGTTATTCTTTTCCAAAAGCTCAAGTTCTTTACTTGCCTCACTTTGTGAAAATACCTTTACTGGTTTAGAGCGTCCACCTCGCAGCGAAAATTCTTGTATATTTTCAATTGCAGTACTACTACTACCAAATAACTTTATTAAACTCCAAAAAGTTCTCGAACCAACATTTTCACTCCTAATTAGTCTTAGAATATCAATTGTTTCTTTTGTATAAGATACTCGGTTAGTATCCAAAAATAGCTCCTTAAGCATCAAATCTCTTTTGTAGTACTAATGTCAAAACGATGTCATCCCAGCGAAAGCTGGGATCTAATAATGTTTAATAGTCTTTCAGGCTATTTTTTTAGATTCCCGCCTACGCGGGAATGACAGCTCTGGGTAGTAACTACAACTGTAGTATTAGCGTAGTTAATAATGGGAAATGGTATTATCCCTTGAATGATATTTGCAGTATATAGCAAAATTTTTTCCCACTAAGTAAAAAAATAAAAAAACAATTAATTTCTAACTAGGGAAGTTTAAAAATTACAACTAGCAGTAGAAACCCACGCTATATACTATAATTTTTCTGCATTAGAAGCTAAGTAATCTGCCACTCCTTTATGTGATGGGGTAATGCCTTCATCACCTTTATGCCACCCAGCTGGACATACTTCACCATGCTTTGCATTATAGTCTAGAGCATCTATCACTCTTATTACTTCATCAATATTTCTACCAATTGGGAAATCGTTAACTAACAAGTGCCTTACTATAAATTCTTCATCAATAACAAAAGTACCACGCAGTGATATTCCATCATCATGAAGTACATTATAACTATGTGAGGCACTTTTATTAAGATCTGACACCATGGGAATTTGGATATTACCAACACCACCTTTATTGTAAGGAGTATTCTTCCAAGCCAAATGAGAAAAATGCGAGTCAACGCTTATTGCTAGTAACTTTGTATTTCTCTCAGTAAATTCTCCTAATCTATTATTAAAGGCTATAATTTCTGATGGACAAACAAAAGTAAAATCTAGGGGATAAAAAAACAATACAACTTTATGACCCTTAGCATAATTTTTAAGATTAAATTCAGATTCTATACTATTATCAGGCATAATAGCTTTAGCTGTAAAATCCGGTGCAGCTTTTCCAACGAATACTTGCATTTTAAATTCCTTCAATTTCAAGTGATTAAAAATAATTATTATTCTAACCCCCTTCGATGTCACCCCTGCGTAGGCAGGGGTGACATCGAAGGGGAATCAGGGGTAACATCAACCCTAACAGGGATGATACTGATAACAAGTTATATCGAACTCAGGTTAAGTAAGATTGACAAATCAGCCTTACGACAATTTGAAGTCCTTCGATCCCGGTGCGAGCGTTCGCACCGAAGGCTCTCACTTGCCTAAGATGACGCCGCCGACTTAAACCGGACACTAGTGTGTCTACGCAGGGATAACACCTAGGCTATTAAACAGATGTCTTACATCGAACTCAAATTATGATACACAAAATAATAATGTATTACAATACCAAATCTTAAATGAATTAGCAGGATAATTTAAAAATTGCAATCAATAGTTGAGTGCGTGCCATGATTGGAAATGGTATTACTACCCAGAGCTGTCATATATGGACGAGTAAGTAAGTCAATAAGAAAAATGATGCGGGAGTAATAAAAAAATAAGCTGTCATATATTCGGCATCTAATGCCATAATAGTTTTCGCATTCCACGCAATCCTTGGAGTTATCCACTCATTCTTACGGCTTCTAGAGCCTTGACATAAAATCTCGGACTTGTTTTTGGAATGCCCATTTATTATCTCCAATCACTTTCGCTTATATCGTACCTCTTAAATCCTATTTACTTACTTCTTCTTTTTATATAGATAAAATACAGATAAATCTATATACACCACCAACTATCAAGCATATGCACATTTTCTTGTAACACATACATACGCTATTCTAGCTAATTTGTTTGCTATTGCCACAGCAGCCTTATTAAAGCTCATCCTTTCCAGCAATTTCTTTGCCCATTGCACTAAATGATCAGTAGGATCCTTTTGTATTTTTGCTCTGATTGCAATAGACCTTGCTCCTTGTATCAGCATAGTTCTAACATATCTATCTCCTTTCTTAGTGATAGATCCAAGACTTGTTTTACCACCTGTGCTATTTTGCTTAGGCACTAATCCCAAACTTGCAGCAAAACTTCGACAATCATCATAATTTTCATATGCTGCTGTGCTTAGTATATTAGCATTAATTTCTCCAATACCTGGTATTGTTTTTAATAAAGTAGCTATTTCAGATTCTTTATTTATTGCTATTAGCTGTTTATCTATTGCTGATTCTTGTATTAATAACGTAGCAATTTTTTCAGCTATTACCTTCATTTCCTTATACATTCTCTCTGAAATCACACCAGCATTTTTGGCATCTTCTACTATATTTAATGCCTCACGGGCAAATTTAGATTTACTCATTTTTATGTAATAACCAAATTCAAGTAAATCACTCATTAAACCATTACTATATTGTACTCTTTGTCTAATAATATGTTGCCGACGTTTATGTAACCAACTAATCTCTTGTTGTGATATATTTTTTATACGAACCGATTTTAACTCCGGATCTTTTCCTGCTCTTGCTATTGCCAAAGCATCATTTGTATCATTTTTTTGCCGAGTTTTTGCAAAAGCTTTTACATCACATGGTTTAAGTAATTTTACTGTAAAACCTGATTCCATAAACTTATTGCTCCAATAATGACAACTGCCACATGCTTCCATTACCAATAAACTATTCTTGGGAATGTTTGTTAAAATGTAGTCTTCAAATTCTTCTCTGTGTAATTTTTTAGCTAATATTTTTTCACCATCTTTATTTAATGCAACAATATGAAAAATTGTTTTTGCTAAATCAATGCCTAGTATGTTAATATCTTTCATGGTATGGACTCCTTTTTAATTATTAAATAGTATAATTATGTGACCGAATTATATTCGTGATCACGGGAGTAAGTAAAGTTTCTTTTACTTACTCGTCCATACCATCATTCTTAGCAACGGCGGGAATCTAAAAAAACAGCCTAAAAGACTATTAAACATTATTAGATCCCAGCTTTCGCTGGGATGACATCGTTTTGAGCGTAGTTAATAATGGGAAATGGTATAATAAATAATCAGCAATTTCTTTAAATTATTAAGCCTTTTACTTGTGATTTCCATAGTTTTTTGTACAATTTACTGTTTTTTAGTAATTCCTCATGTTGTCCATCTTCAACTATGCTACCTTCATTAAAAACCAAAATTCTATCCATATTCAACAAAGTTGATAATCTATGAGCTATAGCTAATACAGTTTTATTTTGCATTAAGTAATATAGAGAATCTTGTATCAACTCCTCAGTCTCACTATCTAGACTACTTGTTGCTTCATCAAGAATTAATATTGAAGCATTCTTTAATATGGCCCGTGCTATTATTATTCTCTGTCTCTGACCACCTGACAAGTTATTACCCCTTTCACCACATAAGCTTTGGTATCCTTCTGGTAGACCCTCAATAAATTCATGTATATGAGCTAATTTTGCTGCCTCTATTACCTCTTCTAAGCTAGCATCTTTTTTTCCATATCTAATATTATCCATGACTGTCCTATGAAATAGGATCGGTTCTTGCGGTATTATACTAATATTTTCTCGTAAAGAGTCTTGTGTGACATATCTAATATTTTGCCCATCAATTAGAATTTCTCCTTGGTCTATATCGTGCAACCGTGTAATAAGATTAATAAAAGTTGTTTTTCCTGAACCAGAAAACCCTACTAATCCGACCTTTTGTTGACTAAAAATTGTAACGGATTTATTCTCAAATAAATTATTATTATGATAATATTTAAAACTAACATTTTTAAATATTATCTCACCTGTTGTAACTTTTAGAAGATGGGCATTCTCAATATCTTCTATAATATGAGGTTTCATTAATGATACACTTTGATTAAAAGAACCAAACTCTTCGAACATATCTCCTACTTCCTGCGTTAGATCCCAAATTTCACTACTAACCGTTATAGACAAAGTAAGTATCAATACGCAATCTCCTATAGTTATTTGCATTTGACTACGAAGCTGAGCTAGATAATAAACCATTATACAAATCATTATAGAACAAGCTATGCCTAGTACAATACGTAGCTTAAACATAAAGAGTTGCATAATTTGTTCATTAACTACAGCATCATCTATTCTTACTTCTAGATTCTGACGTTCAAATTTATGAGAAGTAAACATCCGTATTGCACCAATATTTGCAATTGCATCAACAATACTGCCGGCAACTATTGATTTGCTTCGTGCATAATTTACTGAATATTTGTTTATTGTACTTGAACAGATAACGCTAGTCCCTACAAAAACACAAATATGTATAAGGAATATAGTAGCAAATATTTGATGTACCCAGTACATTGTTCCAAGAGCAAAAACAATTATAGCTAGTTTGTATAGAATTTTCTCTCCAAATAAAGACAAAACTATTTCAAAAGATCTAGCTCCTTCAGTAATACGATTGGTAATATGACCAGCAAGGTTTTCTTGAAAAAATCTATGATTATGGTACTGAGTGTAATTATACATTTTGTCTAATATCTGAGCTTTGATATACGGCATTGTTTTTAGATAAATATAATCATAAATTCGCCACATAGTATTTACACATACCCACCAAAATGCATATATTATTGCCCAAAATAACATGGAGGAAGGTAGGTCTTTAACTGTTTCATCAGAAAAAGACTCAATCAAATTTATAATTTTTTGTAGCAATACACTATCAACAGCTGGTATCATCCCCCGTATTATGCATAACAACCCTAAAATAGTTAGTTTAATTCTGTTTTGCTTTAAAAAATAGAAAAATAACCCTATTGCAGACTTTGAAAAATCAAAACCTTCTAGCACAGCACACACCTCATTACAAAAAAAACTAATTAGACTAAATAACCTAAATTAACCTAACAACAAACTCTTGCCACCTTATTACTAAACTGTTATAAAAACGTACACAATATCTGAAGTTGTTTAGAATGAAAGAAAAAAACGTACCTATTTTGAATACCCCAACTAAGAAAACTATAAGCTCATTAGATACTGAGAATAATCCCTTTTTTAATGTTAAGTATATTTGTCAATCAACGACTCTAATTACTGAATCTATACAAAAAGGCTTTGATGTTGCCCAGTTACCTAATGGAGATATTACAGTTACAGAAATTAAAACAGTAAATGTTCACTATCATTGGGATTCTGTTAAACAAAGATTTGTTAAAGTAAGCCAAAGTTAGCATTATACACTATAAATATATTATTTTTTTGCAAAATATACTTAGTGTATGTATAATTAAGTGACTCGAGTGTGTAATTAATTTAATTTATGGTAATAATATGCTACTTAAGAACATAGTAACCCTCATTGCTGTTACTTTATATTTCAGCCTATCAATATGTTTTGCAACTACTACGCCAAGTAATAACAATCCAGCAGCATCATTAGAAGCATCAACTCCTACTGCATCAACTGAATCTATTAAAATACTAAATGCTTGGGCAAGAGATTCTGCTACTAATAATTCTGCAATATATTTTGAGATTTTTAATGACTCTAACCTCGATTACAATTTGGTAAATGTTTCTTCAGATATAGCTAACAAGGTTGAATTACATAAAAGTTTTGTTGATGAAAAAGGGGTTAGCAGAATGGTAAAACTCGATAAGCTAGTCATTCCAGCTAAAAGTAGTGCTATTTTACAACCGGGTGGTATGCATATTATGCTCTTGGATCTAAAAACCATACTAAAAGTTGGTGATCACTTTGATTTATCCTTATATTTCGATAATGGTCTTCAGAAAGTTGTTCAAGTAGAAGTAAAAACAAAGTAGTTAGTCGTTTTTATAATGAATGGATATTTATACACCTTATGTGCCAGCTATCGTTAACTCTAGTATCGGTAATAGTCTAGATGTCATCTACGCTGGCAAAGCCTCTCTTGGTTATTGTTCCCATTCTTTAGATCATCCGAGTATACCCTTCGCCTTTCAAGTGTTGGTGTTGTGGCACGATGGGACTTCGCGTAGGAACAACGGTTTGACTACGTTCCGCTTACTTGCCACTCGTACGCCTAGCCAACTCTTGAAATTCATCGGGTATATACGCGAATCTCCCACATTTTTGCGAAACTAATTCTTTAAAGCAGAAGAGTATATAAATATTTTAATGAGGCTGCCCTGCTAATTAAAGTTTTAGTACTTTTAATTTTTAACTATATCATTTATATTCGAGAATTTAAACATAGTATGTGTAATTATATATGACCATTATGTCTGATAATTGGATAAGAAAAATGTGTATAGAACACGATATGATTGCACCTTTTACTGATACGCAGGTTAGATTGAATAATTCAGAGAGAATTATTTCTTATGGTTTATCTTCATACGGTTATGATGCAAGAGTTTCGAAGGAATTTAAAATATTTACTAATATTAATTCGGCAATAGTTGATCCAAAAAATTTTGATGAATATAGTTTAGTAGACAGAGAGGTTGATGTTTGTATTATTCCACCAAACAGTTTTGCCTTAGCAAGAACAATTGAGTATTTTAAAATTCCAAGAGATGTGCTAGTTATCTGTGTTGGCAAATCAACCTATGCAAGATGTGGTATAATTGTTAACGTAACGCCGTTAGAACCGGAATGGGAAGGGCATGTGACATTAGAGTTTTCCAATACTACCCCACTGCCAGCAAGAATTTATGCTAATGAAGGAGCATGTCAATTTTTGTTTTTAAAAGGTGATCAAACTTGTAATATATCTTATGCCGATCGTTATGGGAAATATATGAAACAAAAAGGTGTTACCCTTCCAATAACTTAAAATTTAAAATGTAAAGGACTATATTATTATGAAAGATACTAACCAAAAAGAAATGCCTCATATCGCTGTTAATGCACAATACATAAAGGATTTGTCTTTTGAAAATCCAGATGCTCCGAGATCTTTAGTATCTTTGGAACGTAATCCACAAATTGATTTATTCCTAGACCTCAATATTTCTAATTTACCGGAAGAGAATTTTTATGAGGTAGAATTAAGTATAGAAGCTAAAGCAATGAGTGAAAAGCATAAACTATTTATAGTAGACCTAAAATATGCGGGGGTTTTTAATTTAATTAATATAGAGGAAGATCAACACCAAATAATACTAGCAATTCATTGTCCAGCAATGATTTTCCCATTTGCTAGAAAAATTATTGCTGATGTTACTCAGGATGGCGGTTTCCAACCATTGATGATTGACCCGATTGATTTTGGTGCTTTATATCATAAAAAAATGCAAGAAAATGATAATTAACCAAGTAATATTTATTTGATATATACTCAAATGATTTGGAGCATTGGATTCGAAAATGAGGGGCAAGCGAACGGAATGTACATGAGTACGCGAGTCCTTGATATTTTCAAAAAACAATTTTTCACAGCAGAAGAGTATAGTTGAATCTTATTTTGATAAAATTACTTGCTCTTATAGAGATAAAATGAGAACATAGACTATGTAATAAAGAATAATAAATTAATATTATAGAAAAATTTGTTAATGGGAGAAATGTCATGAGGGTACTGTTAGTAGAAGATAATAGTGATATAGCTAGTTCTATTGAATTAACCTTAGCTTCAGAAGGAATTATTTGTGAGGTGGTGGAGTTTGGTACAGAAGGAATAGAAATAGCTAAAATTTATAATTATGATTTAATTATTTTAGACCTGATGTTGCCAGATATTAGTGGATTCGAAGTCCTACTGAGATTACGTTCTGCTAAAGTAAAAACACCTATACTGATTTTATCAGGTATTACTACAGTTGATCAAAAAATCAAAGGACTTACGTGTGGGGCAGATGATTATATCACAAAACCATTTAACCGCGAAGAGTTAATTGCTCGTATTTATGCAATTGTTCGTCGTTCTAAAGGACATTCTGAGTCAGTGGTTAGGTTTGACAAGGTAAGTATTCATCTTGATACTAGAATTGTAGAAGTTGATGGAACAAGGATTCATTTAACGAATAAGGAATATGCTATTTTAGAATTATTAGTCTTACGTAGGGGAACAGTACTGAATAAGGAGATGTTCTTAGACCATCTTTATAGTAGTGTTGATGAGCCGGAGATTAAAATTATAGACGTATTTGTATGCAAATTACGTAAGAAATTAGCTGATGCTGCTGGTGGTACAAACTACATTGATACAGTATGGGGACGTGGTTATATGTTGAAAGAATATGATGAACAAGAAACATTATTGCATCATTTTCAAGGAGAAGTTATTGAACCATCTCTAGAATCAGAGGTAGAAGATAACAAAGAGTCGTGATACTCGATGAAAATCAAGAATTGCGTTGTCGTCTTCAGGGATCGTAGGTAGCCACGTACTAAATGTACGCCTAGCACCTCGACCCTTTGACTCCTAGCACTTCATAATTTTTATCTTCGTCTATCAACTCTTCATTTACGAGTAGTATAATAAAATAAAAGATTATGATTTTTATCAAAGATATGACAGAAACTTAATTTAATATAGATAGAGCATCATGATACCTAGCAAGATAGAATTAACCGGTAAAGTCTATATTAAATATGTTGATCCTATACCAGCACCAGATGTCGGGGATGTTAAGCTTTTATTAAATGATGATGCATTGAGTCTTAATAAAGGAGATTATGATAACTTAAAGTCAAGTGGTTATATTAAAGCAAAAATTTTTGATGGACTTGTTTGGCAAAATATTAGTATAAGTGAGTTATGTCTCGAAAAAGAACATAAATTTACCAAAAAACAAAAATCTATTGACTCAGCCTTACTGTGCCGAAGTATAATTGAAAAACATCGGGGAGTCACGTTGTACCGAACTTATAGAGGACATTTTACTACTCAAGAATAGACTTCGTAAACAGGGGACTAATAAATGGAAACAGATGATAAAAAACCAAAGGACTCTAGAAAATTGGCAGACCAAATTAAGGATGCATTAGTAGGCATCACTGATGATGAACTTGGATCTGATGAGGCGATGGAAATTTTCAATGAGTTAAGTAAAAACGATGCTTTCGAACAGGAAATAGAACAAATATTGGCTTGTCTTAATGAGCAAACAATGGATCTAACAAAATTACAGACACAGATCATCCTATTAATAAAAAAATATTTAGGTAAACTTGGACACAAGAAATTAGAAAAATTAGGTGTTAAAATTGATGAGAACCTTGTTAGTAAGAATGTTGCTGAAGTAAGTAGTTACTTAATGCAACAACATTCGCAATTGGTAAAAGAAGCTAACCGAGGTTTGATAAAATCAAAAGATAAGCTACAAGGTATAAGTAATCAATCTAGATTGGAAGCAAGACGTTTAGTGAAAAATTTTGCTTTATACCAAGTTTATAAGTTCATGAACCCTAAAAGAATAGCTGGAGAAACAAAGGAAGAAAATTTTGCTTATAATATGATTAGAGGGGGGATAGATCTAGCTAAAAAATATGAGGGTGGATCGAAAAGTGATCTTAAATCTTATTCTCCAGAATTTATCAAAAAATTAGATAAGGCTCATCAGAATTTTAAAGGTAGTGGCAGGACAATTTATTGATTAAGTTATTGATTAATGCGAGTTACCCATTATGGATTGTTTTATGCTCCAATTGAAGTAGGATTATTTGTATAACCCCAGTTGTCAATTAAATAGGAGTGATGAAGTAGAACCACTATGAAAGCAACATTATATATCTTAAGTGCATTTGGACTTGGAGCAATGAAAGCTAGTATAGTAAAATCTCTTAATAGTAGTATACCTATTTCTCTAGTTGTATTTTTACAATTCTTTCTTTGTGCTATCTTTTTTTTACCAAAAGTTATTAGGTCTCGTGGTCAATTAATAGTATCACAGCGATATTGTGCATTAATTACAAGGGGATTATTGGGTACAGCATATTGGTATTGCATGTTTTCATCAGTAAATTACTTGTCTCTTTTCAATGTTAGTACACTTACGAATCTGTCTCCAATTTGGGTACTGCTAATAACGGGTATTTTTACTGATAAATCTATCAAAAATGATCTATTATTTTTAGCAATAATTGGGTTTATTGGCTGTTTATTAATACTGAAGCCATCAGTAGAAATTATAAATTTAGGAGCCATTTTTGGATTATTTAGCGGAATATTTATGGCATTAACTATTATATCATTACACAACCTACTAAAAACAGAGACCTCAGATAGAGTATTAGTGTATTATTTTTGGATTTCCTCTCTTATTATGTTACCATTTTTAGTGGATTTTAATATAACGCAAGTTTCTTCAAAGGATTGGATATTGCTATTAATCAACGCTCTGTTGATGCTTTTACACCAAATATTATTAAATAAGGGATTAGAAATTGGTTTAGCTACTGAAATGAGTATACTAGCTTATAGCAGCGTTGTATTTTCTTTAATTTTAAGTGTAGTTATATGGCAAGAAATACCGGATAGTTTTTCAATTATTGGAGCAGTAATAATAATCTCAAGTGGAGTATATATATCTAGGAGACAAAAATCGTAAGCAAAAAGTAGAGTAAGATGAATATACCTATTAGTTTAACCTCAGTTTGATGTAATAAATTAATAGTAGGCTTAAGTAATCATCGCCATTAGGGATAACATCGGTAGTGGTTAAACTTGCATCTATAACAACTAATAACTGTGACTTTTAAATTACCCTGCCTAACAAGTAGTAAATGAAGCTTTACAAATTGGCAACATTTGTAGTATATAAGAGCCTAGGATTAAATTATTTAAAGAATTATAAAAATGAATATTCATGAATACCAAGCAAAGATGATTCTGAGGCAATATGGTATACCTACTTCTACAGGAGTTGTAATATTGCAAAAAGAAGACATCGATAGGCTAATTGATGGTTTAGAAGCAGAAATATATGTGGTTAAAGCCCAAATCCACGCAGGTGGTAGGGGAAAAGCTGGTGGTGTAAAAGTTGTAAGAACTAAAGAAGATGCAAAGAAAGCAGCACACGCAATGTTTGGCATTAACTTAGTAACTCATCAGACGTCAGCTATTGGCCAAAAGGTTCGCCATCTCTATGTTGAATCTGGGTGTGATATTTTAAAAGAATATTATTTTAGTGCCGTTTTTGATCGTAGTAATAGCAAGGTAACTTTTATAGCTTCTACTGAAGGTGGGATAGATATTGAAGAAGTTGCTCATAATACTCCAGAGAAAATTATTAAAGTATCAGTTGATCCTGCAACAGGCATACAGCCATTTCATTGTCGTAGAATGGCATATAAGCTTGGCTTTAAGAATGATCAGGCAAAACAAATGATGAAAATTGTTGAATCAACCTATCGAGCTTTTATAGCAACTGATGCTAATCAAATTGAAATTAATCCATTAATAACAAAAGCTGATGGTAGTTTATTGGCACTTGATGGCAAGATTAACTTTGATGATAATGGACTATTTAAACATCCTGATATTTTAAATATGCGGGATGATGATGAAGAAGATGCTCTTGAAATAAAAGCAGCTGGCCTTGGTCTTAGTTATGTTAAGATGGATGGTACTATTGGTTGTATGGTGAATGGGGCTGGGCTAGCTATGGCTACAATGGATATTATCAAGCTTTATGGTGCTGAACCGGCAAATTTTTTAGATGTTGGTGGTGGGGCTGATCGTGAGAAAGTAACGGAAGCACTAAAAATAATTTTATCAGATTCACATGTACAAGGGGTTTTAGTTAATATTTTTGGTGGTATAATGCGTTGTGATATAATAGCCGAAGGAATTATTGCTGCAGTGAAAGAGATTGGCATTACAGTTCCACTGGTTGTACGTTTAGCTGGGACCAATTTTGAATTAGGTAAAAATATTTTAGCAAATTCTGGTTTAAAAATAATTGCTGCAAATGATTTAGGTGATGCTGCTGTTAAGATCGTCGATGCAGTAAAATAATTCATATAAAAAATACGGAAAATGCATATATGTCAATATTAGTTGATAAAAATACAAAAGTAATTTGCCAAGGTTTTACTGGCTCTCAAGGGACTTTTCATTCTGAGCAGGCCATCAGTTATGGTACTAAAATGGTAGGAGGGGTAACTCCTGGAAAAGGTGGAAATACTCATCTAGATCTACCTGTATATAATACAGTACATGAGGCAGTTGCAAAAACTAAGGCTACTGCCAGCGTTATTTATGTTCCACCACCTTTTGCTGCTGATTCAATTTTGGAAGCTATAGATGCAGGAATTAGTTTGGTAGTGTGTATTACAGAAGGAATACCGATACTTGATATGATAAAGGTCAAAAGGGCATTAATCGGATCAAAAACTAGATTAATTGGGCCAAATTGTCCTGGTATTATTACTCCTGATGAATGCAAAATCGGTATAATGCCTGGTTATATTCATAAGAGAGGTGGGGTGGGAATTATATCCCGGTCCGGTACTTTGACTTATGAAGCAGTAGCACAGACTACAACTGTTGGCCTTGGTCAATCTACCTGTATTGGTATTGGTGGAGATCCAGTTAACGGCACCGATTTTGTTGATTGTATTGAAATGTTTTTACAAGATGATGAAACAAAATCGATTATTATGATTGGTGAAATAGGTGGGGGTGCTGAGGAAGATGCTGCTAAATTAATAAAAAGCTCAAAGATTAAAAAACCAATGGTTAGTTTCATTGCTGGTGTTACTGCTCCTGAAGGTAAAAGAATGGGGCATGCTGGTGCTATTATTTCTAATGGACAGGGTTCAGCTGAAGATAAGTTGGAGGCGTTGCAAAGTGCAGGTGTTACTATCACTAGATCGCCAGCTGATATTGGTAAAACTATGTTTGAACTATTAGAAAAGCTCTAAACCTTAGAGGTAATGACTGCAAAAGCTACAGAAATTGGGTAATCGTCTGAAATGGACAAGTGAATTTTGATTTGTCCAAATTTGTTTGGATTTTCAGGATGACAAATTTGGACAAAGGGCTTTCCTAAGGCATCATTTAGTACAGAGATGTCTTTAAATTGTAAACCCCGCCCAATTCCGACACCAAGGGCTTTGCTAACTGCCTCTTTCGCAGCAAACCTTTTTGCCAAAAAACAACCATATTGGTCTTTGCTTAGAGAAGTTAGCTTTTGTATTTCCGTTTTAGAAAGAATTTTGTTTATAAAACGCTGGTCATATAGGTTTAAGATCCTTTCTATTCTTGGAATTTGTACTATATCTGTACCAACACCAATAATCATTTTTGTTCATCATCACTAGCATTATCATCAAATATTTGATCATCTAAATCAGAGTAGTCTTCAGTAACACAAAGATCTGAGCCGCTTGGTAAATAATCAAACTCTTCTACAGCAGTATCAAGGGAAGCATCTGTATTTTCTTCATCAATAGGATCGATTCTACTTTTTGTTCGAAGACGTTTTAATAATTGTGCCTTTAGGGCTGGAATCGTTATATGACCAGCAGCTATTTCACGTAATGCCAGCACAGTTGCCTTATCACCTTTAACATTATTAATAGTCATTTTACTACCGGAATTTATATCATTTGCTCTTTGAGCAGCTAAAGCTACAAGTTTAAACCTATCGTGAATTTTGCCAACACAGTCTTCAATCGTTATTCTAGCCATAATACTCTCTTTTTAATCTTACAATAATGGATCAGTATAAAGTATAATTAGTATATTTCAAGAATAGAATTTTCATTGCCTCTCTAGGGTAGTTTAAAAATCATAGCTACAGATGGAAAGATATAAGGGAACTACAAAGAACTGGGGAAAATATTATGTTTTTTTGAGCATTTCTTTATATAGATCTAAGGTTTTACTAAGCATTAAATCAAGGGAAAAATTATCGATTACTGCTTTTCTTGCTGCTTGTTGTATTTTTTTACCTTCATTGGTTTTGAGTATAGATAAGCAATGTTCGATTTTTTCTGCTAAATCGACAGCATCGTTTGGTTTGACATGAAATCCAGTTTTTTTATCTAATATTGTTTCAATAGCTCCACCTATATTTGTAGCAATTACTAGCTTTTCCATTGATTGTCCTTCAGTTATAGTTCGACCAAATGCTTCTGGCTCAATTGAAGTAGATATTACTATATCTGAAATACCGTAAAGGCTGAGCATATCAGCTTCATTACCAAAAATTTGAATTTTACTTTGTAGCTTCAATAAGTTTATAAGAGATTTTACTCGGTTGGTAAAATTGGGATGTTTGGATAAATCTCCAACCATTAGACAGTAGAAATCTAGATGTTTTAATTTGCCAAGTGCTTCAACAAGGGTAAGATGCCCCTTCCAACTGGTCATTCTTGATGGTAATAATATTATAGGAGTATTGTTAGATATACCGTATTTCTTTTTATGTTTTAGTAATTTTTCTTCTGTAACATTTTTTGGATCGAAATAACGATAATCTACCCCTCGACATATTACAACAATTTGATCTTCTAGGATTTGATAATTAATTAATATATGGTGTTTTACAAAATTAGACACAGCTATGATCTTTTCGCCTTTGACCATGACGCTATTATAAAAATGTTTGAAAGGATTCGAGATGTTGTAGACTCCGTGGAATGTTGTTAAGAATTTAGTGCCTGTAGCCTTTGCCGCCATATAACAACTCCAAGCTGGAGCTCTCGATCTTGCATGTACTATATCTACGTTATATTCCTTAATTATTTCTGACAGAATTCTTGTGTTTTTCCATATTGTCAAAGGATTTTTAGTAGCACTATTCATAGAAATATGTGGCACTCCTGCCGCCACTAATTCTTCAACCAATGAACCACCAGATGAAACTACAATAACATTATAATCAACTTTTTTTAACATTTTAGCCACTTCAATTGTTCCTCGCTCTACTCCACCAGAGAATAAAGCTGGAACTACTTGTAAAATGGTGGGTTTATGATATCGTTTGGGTGAATCTGATGAAATCATTAATCTTTTACATAATTATTTAAATGCGTAAAATACATAATACAGAAAAGAAAAGATTTATCACTTACAATCATCACGAAAGTAGTAAAAAAAATATGCCATCGGTAATTTTCTTGCATGGCTTAATGTCGGGTATGAATGGTAAAAAGGCTATATTTCTTGAGAATTACTGTAAAAAACGTGATTATAATTTTATCACATTTGATAATTTTGGTCATGGAGAATCATCAGGTAGATTTCTAGATGAAACGATTGGATCTTGGCTTACAGGGGTTGAACTAGTTTTAAATAAACTTGTAGTGCAACCAGCTATTATAATAGGCTCCAGTATGGGTGGTTGGTTAGCTATTCTTGCTGCTATAAAATTTCCTAGTAAGGTTTGTGGTCTTGTTTGTATTGCTCCTGCCCTAGATTTTACAGAAAATATTTGGCAAAATTTAACTGAAATGCAAAAAACACAAATGCAACAACAAAAGTACCTTGAGATTGGTAGCCCTAATTGCAACTATAAATATCCAATAAGTTATCAATTAATACTCGAAGCTAGAAATCACTTGTTACTAAATTCAAATAGTATTAATCTTAAGGGAGTTATTCATTTAATTCACGGGATGCTAGATGAAGACGTACCTTATACCATCTCAAATAACCTGGTAGAAAAGATTACTAGTGATATGGTAGTGATGAAATTAATAAAAGACGGAGTTCATACTCTTGTACGAGAATCAGATTTAGCTATAATAGCTAATTCTTTGGAAGAAATAATAAACTTATCATTAGAACTATGAATAAACATATATTTGCTAAAACAACTAAGATTTCCGATTTTTTAAAAATATCAGAAGTAATAGATAAGCTAGATCAAAATAGCTTGGTGCTTTTTGATGTAGATGACGTACTTATCATGGATCAAGATGAATATCGCTTAACTCATCCTTATAGACGGCAGTGGCGTGCTGAAAGCAAAAACCGTCTTACGAGAGAAGAAAGGCATCTTTTATTCAGTATTATTTTAAAAAATCGTACTATTCGCTTAGTGGACTATAATATAACTGATATACTGGGTAGATTATGGAAGATGCAAATCCCAACTGCTGCTCTGACCAAATTATATACAGGGAAATTTGGTGTTATTGAGGATTTTACCAATTGGCGTCTTACAGAGCTTAAAGGGATAAATATAGATTTTATGAAATCTACTCCGATAAAAGAGGAAATATTAGTTGATGAATTACATATTGGGGGTGGTGTGCCAATGATGAAAGAAGGGGTGATTCTTACAGCCGATGTTGATAAAGGTGCAGTATTAGAGAATATTTTACACAAAAAAAACTACTATCCTAAAACAATAATATTTGTTGACGATATTTTAGAAAATATTGAGTCAGTGGCAAAAATATGTAGCAAATTACAGATTAATTTTTATGGTTTTGAATTTGACGGAGCTTCTTTGATCCCGGAAACAGAACTAGATAAAAAAAGTGAAAAAATTCGTTTTGAAATTTTAGAGAAGGAACATCGTTGGATAACAGATTTAAAACTATAATTATTTTTTTGTGTATATGCATTACTTCTTGCTGTGCTATAGCTGAAGAACAAGAAAGTATTGGGGTAAAAGCTACTAAAGTACAAATGGCTGATTTATATAATGTTTTCAGCGTTATAGGACAATGTAAGAGTGGTATGAGCCGTGATTATTATGCAAATGTTTCTGGTAGACTTGATTTAGTATCTACTTCCCAAGGAGGTAAGATCCATCAAGGTGATGTTTTGCTTATTATTGACCAAGATTTAGCTATGTCAATTAAGTCACAAGTGGAAGTCTCTTTAAGAAAGGCCAAGGCTTCTTATAACCGTAATAAGGAATTACTTGCCAAAAAATATATTAGTAGTGATGTGCTAGACAAATTTAGCAGCGAGTTAGAAGAAGCTAAGCTTGCTTTTGCTAAAGCAATGAATAGTTACAACGATATGGTTCTTATAGCTCCATTTGATGGATATATTGGTATAATAAAATCCAAAATAGGGGATAAGATAAAACAAGGAGATTATCTTTTTAGCATTATTGCTCAAAATTCTACTACTAATAATATTTTAATGGAGCTACCTGAGGAGCTTTATAATCAGGTGTCAGAATCCACTAATTTAGTGATAACCGATAATAAGGGTGGATTAATTAATGGAAAAATTGCTGAAATATCACAATATGTTTCAGATAATGGCACTATAAGTGCTAAAATTATCGTTGATTCTAATAGTAATATTGTGCATGGAAG
Organism: Candidatus Tisiphia endosymbiont of Micropterix aruncella; assembly: GCF_965178575.1. Lineage (NCBI taxonomy): Bacteria > Pseudomonadati > Pseudomonadota > Alphaproteobacteria > Rickettsiales > Rickettsiaceae > Candidatus Tisiphia > Candidatus Tisiphia endosymbiont of Micropterix aruncella. Next base: position 1,368,781 of record NZ_OZ238268.1, on the reverse strand, counting down.
CTATGTAAATATAGATCTAATTCTTAACAAACATAGGAATTTAGCTGTGCCTAATCAATCGGTACAGAGTAATAATAAAGGTGAGTATTTTGTATATAAACTCAATGACAATAAGGTACAACAACTTTATGTTACACTTGGCACTAGTTTAAATGGTTTAACAGAGATTATCTCAAACGAAATTAAGGAAGGAGATATGGTGGTACTGGAAGGGGTTACTAAGATTTATGATGGTAGTGTCGTCAAATTGTTAGATTAACCTGAATTCAATGTAACAAAGTTACATTGTTAAGCATCAACTGCGAACGATGTCATCAACTATGATTAAATTAACAGAGGATTAAAATGGAATATATATTATTAGTTTGTAGTATCGTGGCAATTCTTATTATTGTACAGATGGTTAAGGTTGTACCACAACAACAAGCATGGGTTGTAGAAAAGTTTGGAAAATTTGATAGGGTTTTGCAGCCTGGATTGAATATTTTGATACCAGTGATTCAGAGAGTAGCCTATAAACACACTTTGAAGGAGGAAGCTATTGATGTTACTGCTCAAACAGCCATTTCCAATGATAATGTTACGTTATTAATAGATGGTGTTTTATATGTAAAAATTGTTGATCCAGTTGCTGCATCTTATGGTGTTAGTAGTCCATATTATGCCATCACACAGCTTGCACAGACCACCATGCGTTCAGAAATAGGTAAGTTACCATTAGATAGAACTTTTGAAGAACGAGAAACGTTAAACATCGCTATTGTGTCTGCTATTAACCAAGCTGCAATAAATTGGGGGATACAATGTATGCGTTATGAAATTAAAGATATTCAGCCACCACAAACAATACTTAAAGCGATGGAATTACAAGTTGCAGCAGAACGTCAGAAACGAGCTCAAATTTTGGATTCAGAAGGCAATAGACAAGCAAAAATAAACCATGCAGAAGGTGAGAAGGCTCAAGTTGTATTAAATTCTGAAGCTTCCTATACTGATCAAGTAAATAGAGCTAAAGGTGAAGCTGAGGCAATAGGATTAGTAGCAATGGCTACTGCTAAAAGTATTGAAGTTATTGCCGCATCTATTCAAAAGTCTGGGGGTAATGACGCGGTATCTTTAAAAATTGCTGAACAATATATAAATGCTTTTGGTGAGTTAGCCAAAGATAGTAATACAGTAATTCTTCCGGCAAATCTTTCTGAACCAGGAAGTTTTATAACTCAAGCTTTAAGCATTTTTGATCAGCTAAAATCAGTGAGCAATAAAAAATTGTCTAAGGAATCTTCTATGAAGAAACAAACGAGTGCTAGTGAATAATAAGGTAGCTGAATAAAAATGATTCAAGAAATCAAAAAAATCAGCAATTCGGCAATTATCTCAGAGTTGAAATATTTTCCAAATAAGCAGTCCTATGGGCAATAGTCGATAGGAATAAAATTGGAAAGATTTTTGAACTTCCGGGGGGTGTTGTCATGGTATTAGAAAATTGTAGAGATCCATTTGTTTTTGTAGCTGGAAACTTAACAGATCAATCAGTTGAAACGTGTATTTCTCTTGTAAATGGGCGTGAATTTCCAATGATTTATTGTAATCCTATATATCATTATTTGTTTTTAGAGAAAGGGTGGGATTTTAATTTGCGTGCTGAATTACGGTTAAAAAGTTTGATAAAAATTGAGACAGTAGATGAAGCTATGACGATTAAACCAATAGACACAGCGGAATTATTTAAAAAGTGCTTTTGGTATAAAGAGACTTCTGAATTGTACGGTTCAGATGAGGACTTTTTAAAATATGGTACAGGATACGCTTTGTGTCAAGATGATCAAGTTGTAAGTGAAACGTACGCCATTACTGGAGGCGGTTATGCAGAAATTGGAGTTATTACCCATCCTGATTACCGTGGTAAACAGCACGCTGCACAGGTTGTATCACATCTAATTAAAAAATGTGAAGAAGCAAAAATAGCCCCTATGTGGAGTTGCCACATGCACAATCGATCATCACTTAGATTGGGGCTTAAACTTGGTTTTTTTATATCAAATTATTTCGTACAAATGATACCTAAAATAGACAATGTACTTAGTCCAAGCCTAGCCTCACCAATTGGCTAAAAAATAATTCTTGAAATCATTTGAGTATACCACATTCTTCAGATATAAGAACTTAGACTTTTTATCAATAAATTTAGGAGAAAATTTAATGACATACGTGCCTATAGTAATTGAACAAACCCCTAGAGGGGAAAGAGCCTATGATATCTATTCTAGGTTATTAAAGGAACGCATCGTTTTTGTTTGTGGTCAAATTGAAGATTATATGGCCAATGTGGTGGTTGCCCAATTACTATTCTTAGAGGCAGAAAATCCAGAAAAAGATATATTTATGTATATTAACTCTCCTGGTGGTGTTGTGACTTCTGGCTTGGCAATTTATGATACTATGCAATATATTAAACCTAAAATTTCTACTCTTTGTATAGGGCAGGCTTGTTCCGCGGGGTCTTTGTTGCTTACTGCTGGTGAGAAAAATATGCGTTATTCCCTACCACATAGTCGTATAATGATCCATCAACCGTCGGGTGGTTACCAAGGGCAAGCTACAGATATAGAAATTCATGCTAAAGAAACCATGAAATTAAAAAGAATGCTCAATAACTTATATGTCAAGCATACAGGGCAAGAACTAGATTCTATTGAAAAAAGTATGGAACGTGATAATTTCATGGATCCTGAAGTAGCTAAATCTTTTGGACTTGTTGATGAAATCATCACCGATAGAGCAAAAATCTTAGTAAGAAAATAGCCTTTGCAGGTTATTTTTGGATCCCCGCCGCAGCTCGGATGACATAAACTAAAAGTCGGGCTGCAAACCTAATAGATAAAGGAAAAAGTGCTTAATATGCACTCGATGTCATCCCAGCGAAAGCTGGGATCTAAAAAAATAGCCTGAAAGACTATTAAGTAATATAGATCCCCGCCTACGCGGGGATGACATCGATGGTGGTTGAATTTATATCTATAACAACTATTAATTGTGATTTTTGCATTATCCTGCAATTGAGTGACCATAAGGCTAATTGTTAAACTGAGTCTTGACTCCTACTCATCCATTGACGATGCTCCCATTAGTTGCGGTTCATTATTATGATTAGTACAATAAATCTCTTCGTAAGTAGTATTTTCTGTATATTTTGCTACTTCTTTATGATTCATTTCTTTAGTAAATAACATTAATTTTTTGTTATCTTTGTTTATATAAGTTTTAGGAGCAAGTAATCTGAGATCACTACTACAATCTTTTGCTTCATAAATACCACCACGCTTTAAGTACTTAATTCCATTTTCAGCATTTTTTCTTGAGGTAAAACCTTTTGTTAGAATATTCTCCCACTTACTAAGATTAGTATCTAATTTTAAACTAGAATCAATAGCAGCGTATAAATTAGGAAATATATTAATTGCATCTAATAACTTAATGTTAGTCTCTTCATTGATTCTCCATCCAGCCTCTTGATCTTTATTAACTGGATTTATCGATTGTTTTAAAAGAAGTTTTTTACTTAATTTGAAGTATTGGTCTATTTTTTGAGGGTCATAGCTATCAATTATATCATCATACGAAGACCAAGTTTGTGTTGGTCTAGTTTTTTCTTTTGGAACTCTTTTTTCTATCTGTGACTCTTCGTCATTAGTTAGAGTTATTTCATTCAGTTCTTTATGTGCAATTTCTGCTTGCTTTTCCGGATACGATTCCTTAGGAGTCTCTAAACGTTCCTTACAAGTTTCTAAAATGTCTTTGTGTAATAAGTATAAAGGATTGTTTGATTTATAATCTATAGCTAGATTTATATATTTTAAGGCAATGTTATTATAATTGGAAATATCAGAATATAATACTGACAGCTTATAAAACAGTGCTGATGTTATATCAGGATCAAGCTTTTTTATAATTGCACTGATATTTTCAACACAATTATTTAATAATAATCTAGCTTCTGCCTGAAATTCAGGTAAGATTTTGTTAAACTCTTCTTTTTTTCCTACTATCTCATCTTTTAATATTGACCTATAAGATTCTATGTGTTCTTCATCATTTAATGATATAGCCAATATAAGATTGCTTATAACTATATTGTACTTATCTGCATAACATAAATCTTTTATTAATTGCAATTCAGTATATTCTTGGTTATTTAAAACATTTTTCATCATCTTTACACAAGGTAACGCATCTTGATGTTTATTAAATATATCCTCTGCTTTATTATATTCTCCTATTGCAGTGTATAGATGATATAATTTAGTGACAGCCTCTTGATCAGCATTATATTGATAATATTTTTCAAAATAATCTGTAGCTTCTAAAAGTTTATTCTCAAGTATTAGCAGCATTCCATTATTCCAGTAATGATTGGCTTGTAATAGTTTAAAATCTTGTTGTTTATCAATCTCATGAAGTTGAGAAGAACGTATTAATTGATCTGTAATGTTTAAAAAATATTTTGCGTCTTCTATATTATGAATATTAATAAAAGATTGTGTTAAGTTTTGGGAAAGTGTTATTGAATCTTGAAAGAGTTGGTTCTTACGAATTACTTTTAAAGTATCTCGATCCATTGATCCAATAACTTTGGTAAAATCATAAAATAATTCAATAAACAGATCATGCTTATCTATAAAATCTATAATTGATAGGAAAGACTCTTTTATACAGGATATCTCTTTAAATGTTACTGTGTTTTGTGATTTATAGTTGTGTAAGTTTAGTAACGCTTCGGCATAAGATGGCCACATCTTTTCACTTTGACTTATATTTGAACTATTTTTGGTAGAGATTACTTTTACTATATTATCATTTGGTTTCTCAAATTTGATTCTTGGATCAGTTGGATGAATTTTGCCAATTTTAATATTGGCATAGTTTTCAATAAATCTGGCAAATGATTTGTTGTATGTATACTGCCTCCCCTTATATTCTTGATGAGAACATAAATTAACAAGCAAATATTCTGTTATTAGTTCTGTATTATCCCCCAACATTTTTTTCTTAATTAGTTCCATTAACACTTCATAATGAGTATTAGAACAAATATTGCTTATAAGAGTTTTATTACTTTGTCTTGTTGGAAATAAATCAAGTGATTTAAAATTCACTTTAATTTCTCTTTGTGGTAAAAGCTGGAATTTTAGTTTGCTCATATAATTTTCATTTAATTAGTTAAACATTAACTGTTAATCCGTTATAAACGGATTAACAGTTAATGCAATAACTTTTTTGCATTAGAAGTCTAATTTTGACAACTATATATAAAATCCCTAATTATTGGGACAATAAACTGTTTGAATTTGCTACCACTAAATAAGCCGTAATGCCCAACTCCTTTTTGTAAATGATATTTTTTCATTACCATAGGAATACCGGAACACAAATCTAATGCAGTTTTAGTTTGTCCAACCGCAGCTATATCGTCATTCTCGCCTTCGATGCCTAGTAAAGCACATTTTGTTATATTTTTTAAATGAACTTTACGATTTTTTGAGACAAATTCATCTTTGGCAAGAGCAAAATCTTTAAATACTTCTTGTATTGTTTGAAGATAGAATTCCGATGTCATATCCATAGTGGCTAAATATTCATCATAAAATTTTATGGTATGATTAGCTTTTTCAAGGTTGCCATCTAGCAAATTTTGTAGTAAATCCAAATGCGAATTAATATGCCGAGGAATATTTAAACTGATAAAACCCATAAGTTGTACAAATCCTAGATAGACATTTCTTCCGTAACCAGGATAGTTAAAGGGGACGGATGTAATCATCATTTGGCAAAACCATTGCATGCTTTTATGGATTGCAAACAAGTTAACATCTGTAGGATTAAGCCTTGCATCAATAGGTCCACCTATCAAAATCATTGACCGCGGCACATTTACATCATTATTTGCAGACATTATACTAATGGCAGCTAGAAGGGGGACTGTTGGTTGGCATACTGCCATAGTGTGCAGATTTGCTCCTAGAAGCGTCATAAACTCAATTAAGTAGTCTATAAAATCATCTAAGTTAAATTTACCAAGTTGATTAGGTATAGTGCTTGCATCAAGCCAATCTGTAATATATACATCTGCGTATGGGAGCATTTCAGTTACAGTGTCCCTAAGTAAGGTAGCATGGTGTCCTGACAGTGGAGCGATTATTAATAACTTTGGCATTTTTTGTTTAATACCAATTTTGCTAAAATGCTTTAATTGACAAAATGTTTTAGTAGCAACTGTTTTTTCTTTAACCACATAAGACGTACCATCAATAATACATTCATTAATGTTAAATTTTGGCTTCTTGTATGTTCTAGTCATCCTTTCAGCAAGCGTCAAATATGCTGACATAACGTGAGTATAGCCGCTATCTTTTATAGGATTATTACTATTTTTAAACCACTGCTCTAAAATTTCTATGTTTGCTCGCATTGGAATAAGCATAGTTTTAAAGCCTTCTAGTGCATAATAAAGATTATTAGAACTGCCATTATGCATAATATTTGTCCTTTAGAAGTCTGTTTATGCTTTAATTTTATATAATTAAGTGTTAATAATATACTCAAATACTGCAATATTCAAATGATTTACCCCAATTAGGGATAAGAATTAGTTAATTCTTATCCCTAATTCGCGTATTTGGGTATTAGTGCTAATGAATTATTATGATAATATAAAGGTGATGCATAAAAAAATTGTGGCGATTATTGGTAGACCCAATGTAGGGAAGTCTACGCTCTTTAATCGTTTGGCTATCAGGAAAAAGGCTATCGTACATGATCTCCCGGGGGTAACACGTGATCGAAAATACTCTGATGCCCAAATTGGGCCATTTGATTTTACGGTAATTGATACTCCTGGTTTAGAAGAAGCAATCGGTGAAAAATTAGAATATAGAATGATGCAACAGACTGTAGAAGCCATTCTAGAAGCAGACTTGCTATGCCTTATGGTGGATGGTAAGGATGGCGTATTACCGGAAGATAAGTTTTTTGCTAATTTTATCAGAAGATATGATAAAAAATCTGTGTTGATTGTCAATAAATGTGAAGGACGGTTTGATTTTGCTAAAGAATACTACAAGCTTGGTTTTGATAATGTAGTGCCAATTTCTGCAGAACATGGTGTTGGTATGGCAGATTTACACGATGCAATAACTGAAGAATTAGGAGATGAGGAATTAGAGGAAGAATTAACTGATCCAATAAAGGCTGACTGTATACAAATAGTGGTGAGTGGTAGACCAAATGCAGGAAAGTCTACTCTTATTAATAGTATTATTAACAATGAAAGATTGTTAACAGGACCTGAAGCCGGTATAACAAGGGAATCTATAGAAATTGATTGGCTATATAATGATAATAAATTTAAATTAATTGATACGGCTGGTCTAAGAAAAAAGGGAGCTATTAACAAGTCCTTAGAAAAATTATCAGCTTCTGATACTATTAATAGTATTAAGTTTGCTAATACTGTTATTCTGATGGTTGATGCACGAACGAATTTGGAGCAACAAGATCTGAATATTGCCAGTTATGTTATAGAGCAGGGCAGAAGCCTGCTCATAGTAGTTAATAAGTGGGATTTAATTGAAGGGAAAAATAAAGATAAATTTAAGGAAGAATTTCTTTATAAGATGGAAACTAATCTACCGCAAGTTAAAGGAGTACCGATAATATTCATATCAGCCTTAAAAAAGCAGAATATTAATATGGTACTAGATGAGGCTATAAAAATTTATACTTTATGGAATAAAAAAATTGCTACCAGTAAACTGAATAATTGGTTAGGTTTTGCACTCGAGCAACATCCGCTGCCCTTACAAAAAGGTGGTAGACGTGTTAGAATTAAATATATGACCCAAACAAAAACTCGCCCACCAACTTTTAAACTATTCTCTAATAATCCTGAGAAAATCACGGATAGTTATACTAGATACCTTGTAAACAACTTGCGAGAAGCTTTTAATTTACCCGGTGTGCCAATAAGATTTACTTATACTAAAACTGAGAATCCATATGTAAAGTCATAGGAAAAACAGCCTAGCGTCATTGCGAGGAGCTGCGACCATAGTACCCTACATTTTTCTATAATCGTCATCATAATCGTCATCGCGAGGCATCTTTAGATGCCGTGGCGATCTAGGTAAACAGCGAAGCTGTTTTTTTAGAGTAACGCTTCGCGTATCCTGGATTGCCGCGTCGCCGCTTTCAGCGACTCCTCGCAATGACGCTCGGAAGAACTCTTAACAGTAGTGACATAAAAAATGTAGGGTACTATGATTGCCACTACACTCACGTGGTCTCGCTAATAGACGTCTTGTACTTTTCTGCAATTTTTAAATGCTATACGTAAGGTGAATAGTTAAATTTTATTCAGAAGATAACCAATTATTTTGAAAAAGAGTTTATCGTGAACAAGGGATAGTACAACTTCTATGGTAATTAATATTATAATGATCCATTCAAGTCTAGTTGAGTGTTTATAGTTTAAGTCATTTGACAAAATATTGTAGAGTTCATGGATCATGTTCAGTCGATGGTTAAGAATATTCTGACGAATTTGAATATCTTGAAACTCTGCCGTCATTAAGTATAAAGGCTCATAACTAGGACGACGCCAAAAAAATTCAGGAGTATCTAGTATATCGCTGTGTAAATTAATAGAATATCGTTCGTTAAATAATATGCCAATTTGTTGGGATATTTCTTTTTTGGAAAGTGATACACTACCAGTGCTGGCTAGCTCTTGTTGAATCGGTGTTGTTTTTACAATTAAATTACTTACTGATTTTTCCAGTACACTAAGCTTAACTGACTGAGCTAAAGCATGCGATATAGATAATTTTATAAAAGTTGATTTATCTGCTAGAATGATTTGGTTTTTTTCTTCATCTATAAAGGTTTTACCTGTAGTTTCATCATAATCAAAATAGATAAAGTCAGACATTATCTCGTCAGTTTGATTAGCTTGCAGAGCTACTATGTCTTCTAGAATCATTTTTTCTTGGCTTTCTTCAGCTCCCCATATAGTAACACAGCCAAATGGGAAAAAGAAAACATCTATAGGGTCTAAGTTTTTTACTTGTTCTTTTTGAATATATAGTACATCATCGAAGTGTTTAGGTTCAAGACCAATCTTATTGAGATTTATTACTAAGTCATTCATCTTATATTCAGAAGTCGTACAGTAGGAAGCACATCTCATATAATAAATAATTTATAGCAAACAACTGTTGCATCAGTATAATATAGTATTATAAAACTTATTAAAGTCAATTAAAATATCATAGTTGGTAATTATGCATGAAATATTAACAAATAGAGCAATTATTGAAGTTGTTGGTGATGATGCGATGAATTTCTTGCATAATTTGACAACTAATGATATAAAAAATAATAATTATTGTTATAGTTATGCTCTAAGTAATCAAGGAAGGTATTTATTTGATTTCTTTGTATTAAAACTAGCAGCAACAAGGTTTTTTATTGATATAAATGTTAATCAGTCTGATTTATTTAAAAATCACTTAGTGCGGTATAAATTACGTGCTAAAATTGAAGTGAACGACTTAACTAACATCTATCAGGTTATTTACTCAAAACAACAGTTGGAATTTAATGGATATAAAGACCCTCGTTATGATCAACTCGGTTTCCGTTCCATTGTTAGTAAAGATGTACCAATAACTGCAGGAACAGCAGGACTATACCTGCAAGATAAATATAATTTTGCCATAGTTGATGGGTATGAGGATCTAATTTTCAACAGATCCATTCCGGTCGAATATGGCTGTGAGGAATTAAACGCTGTAAGTTATACCAAGGGTTGCTATATTGGACAGGAAGTTATTTCAAGAACAAAATACCAAGGAGTAGTAAGGAAAAAAATATTTAAATTATCTGCTACTACAGACAATCTAGATATCTCAAAAGATGATGAAATTATGGCAAATAATACAAAAATTGGAGTAGTATGTTCAAGCTATAAGAATAATGCCATAACTTTAATTAGAGTGGACGACTATCATTCATTACAAAACACAGTTATTACTGTAAAAAACCAAACTGTTTCTTTGTGCGTTCCACCTTGGAGGAGCTGTACATATGAGTAAAATTATATTTTTAAATGGATGTGGTTCTGCTGGTAAAACATCTATCGCAAGAGCAATACAGTATTTAAGTAAGGATTCTTGGCTTACTTTTGGCATAGATACTTTTATTAGTATGACACCATTACCATGCTTATCTGATGATAAACCGGATGTTAGATACTTTTCCTTCGTTCCGGGGATAAATGACCGTGGGCCAACCATGCGTGTTGAGGTTGGAGCAAAAGGTGAACAACTCTTTGGTATCATGCCAGATTTTACTAATTTGCTTGCAGGTCGAGGAAACAATATCATTATCGATGAAGTCTTATTTGATGATGTTTACCTCAAATCTTACATAAAAGTCTTGAAAGGGTATATTGTCTATTTTGTTGGAGTTTTTTGTGATCTTTCAGTGATGCAGGAGCGAGAAATTTTACGCTGTGATCGTGCTATAGGTTTATCTAATGACCAAATAGATAGAGTCCATGCAGGTAGCCTGCGAGAATATGATTTAACAGTTGATACTATGAGCCGGTCACCTTTTGAGATTGCCAAGCAAATTCTGACTTTTGTAGAAGAAAATCCTGCACCACAAGGTTTTATGACTATGCATGAGAGATTACAGTTATGAAGCTTCCCTTAAAACCTTTTTATTTTTTACGTCATGGTGAAACAGATTGGAATAGACACCATATTTACATGGGTGTGCAGGATATTCCTCTCAATCAAACTGGAGAAAACCAAGCACGGGAAGCCTCTGATATTCTTGGAGAAAAGGATATAAAGCATATTGTCACAAGCCCGCTTATGAGAGCATACAGGACTGCTGAGATCGTCAATGAAAAGCTAAAAGTTGATCTTACAATTGTCCCGGAGTTAGCAGAATGTTGTTGGGGTGAATATGAAGGCCAACCCATTGATGATAATATTCTGAAAAGATGGCTAGATGGCAATCCTCACCAAGGAGCAGAATATGTAAATGATTTTGACAAGAGAGTTCTGCGTGGTTTAAATAGTACACTCAGCTTTCAAGAGCCAGTTTTAATTATTGCACATAGTGGTGTTTATCGTGCTATCCATAGACTTTTAGGAGGGACAATTATATATCTTAAAAATTGTTCTCCCATTTTTTACAGTCCACCAATAGGACAAAGTCAATCATGGTCTATGTGTGAACTCAGTTAACCTCAGGTTAGTTGTGAGCTTACTATTACCCACATCTTTAGACTTAGGGGACGTCATCCCACAACTGTTGAAAGTTAAAAAAGGTGCTAAAATACAACTAAGGATTATATGCAAATTAAGTTCATATAAATACAGAAAGTTGAACAATATACAAATATCAGAAATTATGAATTTAATAGATGAAGATAAACTAAATGAAGTAGATAAATTATACAAAATAGATAGGTCATTGCTTGAGACAGAAATTATCAAAGATATAGTGTTATTTTGCAGCGGAGAGCCTAATCTTGTAGATTTAAAATTATAAATGTTAGATTATTATTTATGTATAATTTTTGGTTGTAATGAATTATAGTTTTTAACTTTCAACGGTTGTGGACGTCATCCCTGCGTAGGTAGGGATATATAGTATCTAATGATTCCTGACCGAAGCGGGAATGACATCAAGGCTATTACATTAATATGCCTTAAACCTTTTCGGGTTAGCTATAAAATGAAAGTCTTTTACGACTGCTTAATTGAATCGGGTAAACCGGCTAAAGTTGCATTGGTAGCTGTCATGCGTAAAATTATTATTTGTTTAAATTCTATGTTAAAAGATAACAAAATTTATATAAAATAATGTTTTTTACTCTTGACTCTTAAGACGGTAGATGACATCATTCCCGCCTGAGTACACTGGTATTCATTGGCTTTATTAATGGAGATTACTTAAGAGTGTTAGATGTTTGAGCAATTACTTGATTTTTCTTCTATATATTTTATTATGCAAGGGATGGTAGTAACACTGAAATACAGTATAGTTTCAGTGTTATTAGGATTGATTATTGGTATCTTACTAGCAATTTGTAAGGTAAGTAAAAGTTGTGCGTTAAGACTGTTTGCTAATTTCTATACATCTGTTTTTCGTGGTACTCCATTACTTATACAACTTAGCATAATTTATTTTGGTTTACCTAGTGTAATTGGTATTAAGCTTGGTGTCTTCGTTGCTGGTAGCATAGCTTTCTCATTAAACTCTGGGGCATATGTTTCGGAAATAATTAGAGCTGGAATTAATAGTGTTGATAAAGGGCAGATTGAGGCAGCTAAAGCATTAGCTATACCCGAGAGATTAATGATGAAAGATATTATCTTGCCTCAAGCCATAAGAAATATTTTACCTTCACTAGTTAATGAGCTTATTAATTTAATCAAAGAGTCGGCGATTATATCAATGATCGGTGAAATGGATTTAATGCGGAGAGCTCAGCTAGTATCGGCTGAACATCTTACTTTTTTTACTCCTATGTTAATAGCAGGACTTTGTTACTATGTTATGGTAATAATTATCAGTAAATTAGCTAAAATTATTGAAAAAAGACTAGTAATTGGAGTTGAGTAGGATTTATTGATAATATGTACTTAAGTGAAATATGTATAAAACGTCCAGTATTTGCAACAGTGTTGAGTCTAGTGGTTGTTATTTTAGGGGCGGTATTTTTTACTAAACTGCAAATTAGGGCTATTCCCGATATTTCTTTTCCTGTAATAACAGTATATGCAGATTACCCTGGGGCAGATGCTCTTTATATGGAGAAAGAGATAACAACTCGTATTGAAAAAGCACTAAAAACTGTCAAAAACCTTGATACTATCACTTCACAAAGCTCTACAGGTAGCAGCCATATTACTTTAAGGTTTCTATCATCGGCTGATATAGAAACAGCATTAAACGATGTTCGGTCTAAAATTTCTAATATAAGTTCCTTCCCCCAAGATATGAGCATGCCTTATGTTGATAAGATGGATGCAGATAATTCCGCTAGTTTGTATTTAAGTATCAGTAGTGATGTATATGATGATTTACAATTAACCCAAATTGTTCAAGATAGCGTAAAAACCATTTTAGACAAACTTGAAACAATAGGTCAGGTTGAGATATATGGTGCTAAAGATTACTCTATGCGTATAGAACCAGATCCGGTAAAATTATATCAGCATAAAATGTCAGTGTTAGAAATTGAGAGTGCTATAAAAAAACAAAATATCTATTATCCAGCGGGAACTATTAAAACAGCTGCACGTGATTTTGCTGTAAGATTAGATGGTTCTTTAAGTAAACCGGAAGAGTTTGAAAAAATTATACTAAAAGTGAAAGATGCTAATATATTAAAGTTACGAGATATTGCTAAAATATATTTAGCCCCTCCAGATACTGAGGTAATTTTTAGATATAACGGAAAAAACTCGATAGCACTTGGTCTTATAAAACAATCGAAGGCAAACATACTTGATTTATCCAAAGAGGTTAGATCTTCACTAGATAAAATAAAAAAAAATCTACCTAAGGGTATAACAATTGATATAGCCTATGATGAATCAATTCCAGTTAGGGCTTCAATCAGATCAGTGTTCTTCACTATCATGGAAGCACTAGTTTTGGTTATGGTAGTAATATACCTGTTCTTGGCATCAGTAAGAATCACCCTCATACCATTTGTAACTGTTCCGATATCATTAATTGGTACGTTTATTGTTATGTATTATTTAGGATTTTCTATCAATATATTTACCCTTTTAGCAATGATATTAGCTATTGGCTTGGTAGTAGATGATGCAATAGTAATGTTAGAAAACATTTTTAGGTACAATGAGATGGGGCATTCTCCTATAGAAGCTGCCTTTCTTGCATCTAAGGAAATTGCTTTTGCCATTGTAGCGATGACTATAACACTTGTTTCAGTATTCTTACCAATAGGGTTTATTGATGGATTTATGGGCAAGTTATTCATTGAATTTGCTTGGACCTTAGCATTCTGCGTTTTATTTTCCGGTTTTGTGGCGATTACTTTAACGCCAATGATGGCAAGTCGAATGATTAACAAAAATGATCAACCTCCTTTAGGGTTTTTAGTTAAATTTGATCAGTTCATTAAATTAGTACAAAGCAAGTATTTGTACTATTTAGATCTTGCTCTTGATCATAAAAAGAAATTCTCACTTATTATTGCACTATCTTTAGTTGTACTAGTTGTTAGTTTTATCTTTGTCAAAAAAGTTTTTATTCCTCAGGAAGATGATGGTTTATTACAAGTTTTCTTCTCTGGTCCTCAAGGTTCTAGTATTAAACAATCAGAAAAAATAGTAGCAGAAGCTGAGAAAATACTTAGTCCTCATAAAGATATAGCAGGTTATTTGACAGTAATTGGCTGGGGAGGTAGTAACAGTGCTTTTGCCTTCGTATCTCTTAAAGATTGGAAGGAAAGGTCAATGTCACAAGAAGCTATAAAAAATATGCTTAATAAGCAATTTCAACAAATAGCTGGAATGTCGATTTTTGTTAATGATCATCCTTCGTTGTTTAGTGGTAATGCTAGAAATGCTGTTGAGTTTACTTTGCAAACCTCGCTTGAATATGACGAGTTAGATCAAATATCACAGAAATTCGTTAATAGAATGAAGAAAGATCCAGTTTTTATCGATGTGGGTAGAGATTTAAATGCTTCTATGCCGACAATTGACGTAATTGTTAACCGAGATAAAGCTTATCTGCTTGGTATGAGTTTAGAAAATATAGGGATAACATTGCAATATTTGCTGGCAGGAAGAAAAATTGGTGATTTCAGAATGGGCAATAATCTGTATGATATAACTATGCAATATAATTTAAAATACCGTAATAGTACCGATCATTTTAGTAAGATACTGATACCAACCAATAAACCAACTAATAATTTGCTGCCATTAAGTGTAGTCGCTAATATGGTTGAGACAGTGTCTATTAAGTATTATAACCACTATAATAATTCTAGATCGGTAACGATTTCGTCAGGTTTAGCTCCAAACCAAAAAATTACCGATGCCATAAATTCGATAAATACTATAGCTGATGAATTATTGGATAGTAGCACAACTACATTAGAATATATTGGAGAGATTAAAAGAATGACAGAATCGCAAGGTAGTCTTATTGTTACTTTCTTATTTGCTTTGTTGTTTATTTATTTAGTACTTTCAGCACAATTTGAAAGTTTTACTGATCCTATATTAATACTTATTGCTGTACCATTCTCAATTACTGGAGGGGTATTAATGCTCTTAATATGTGGTAATACGCTTAATATGTATAGTAATATTGGCTTGATCACTTTAATTGGTTTGATAACAAAAAATTCTATTATGATAGTAGAATTTGCTAATAACTTAAGAGACCAAGGACTAAGTGTTAGAGAAGCTGTAACTAGAGCCTCTAGCTTAAGACTTAGACCTATTCTAATGACTACTCTAGCAACCATTTTTGGGGCAATGTCATTAGTGATTAGTTCTGGAGCAGGAGCAGCCGCTCAAAATTCTATTGGTTTGGTAATAGTTGGAGGAATGAGTATAGGAACTCTTTTCACTATATTTGTTATTCCAGTTTTATATCAAAGTTTTAAAAAAGGGTGATTTAAGTGAAATATCTTATATTTAATGAGTGCAAAAGGTTCTATAGTAGCGGCTTTCACCTTTTTGCAGTATACAATACAAAATGGTTTGCAGACATAGATAAACCTAACACATATTTAAGTTTGATTACATGAAGAAAATTAACATAGCAACCGTATTTAGTGGAATTGGTGCAATAGAACACGCATTGCAAAGATTGCAAATAGACCACCATATTGTTTTTGCTTGTGATATTGATAAATATTGCAAACAAACATATTTTGCTAATTATAAAATCAACGAAAATCAATGGTACAATGACGTAAAAGTACTCGATGGCAATAAATATAAAAATAAAATAGATTTATTTGTTGGGGGAAGTCCTTGCCAATCTTTTTCAATGGTTGGAAAAAGGAAAGGGCTTGAGGACGATAGAGGAAATTTGTTCTTTGAGTTTGCAAGATTAGTTGACGAAATAAAGCCCAAGATTTTTATTTTTGAGAATGTAAAAGGTCTATTATCTCATAATAGTGGTAAGACTTGGGAAACAATTGAAGAAACCATAAAAGGACTAGGTTATACATATTATAAACAAGTTTTGAATTCAAGAGATTATGGCATACCACAAAATAGAGAAAGACTATTTGTTATTGGTTTTTTAGAAGAACAAAGTTTTGAATTTCCTAAACCGATCCCCCTTGAAATAACAATGCAAAATTTATTGGTTGATAACCCTGAGGTAAAATATTTTTTACCTGAAAAGGGTATTAAATTTGTTTCAGATAACAAGAACTTAAATAAGAAATATACACAAATTGACGGTAAAATTGCATTATGTCAAAAAGCCAATCAACAATTTAATTGGCACGGGGATTTTGTAATGGATAAATATTATCTTTCTGAGAAAGTAAAAAACTACGTTTTATCAAGTGGAACAAGGGATTTTTATTCAAAACCTGCAATAGATTTATCAATTGCAAGACCTCTTCTATCAACAATGGCAAAAATGCATAGGGCAGGAGTTGATAATTACATTACACGAGGCGATAAATTACGAAAACTAACCCCTAGAGAATGTTTAAGATTAATGGGTTTTTCTGATGAATTCAAAATTGTTGTTAGTGATACACAAGCATATAAACAAACTGGTAATAGCATTGTTGTTGATGTATTAGTAAATTTACTTAAGTCTATTTATGGAAAATGAACTAACATTATTGGGGCAGAAATACATTAATATTAATACATTTGATAGTATTGCAATACCTGATTGTTTTGTGCATAGACGAAATAAACTTGATTATTCAAGAGGTAATGGAGAAGCAAAATTATACATCGGTTCAAGAAAAAGCATAGAAAAACAATCGTTTTTTAAAAAAACCTCAATGACGGGATTTTTATTAAAAAGAGATTTGTTAGAGTATTTGCAAGACGCAAAATTTGAATATGAGAATAAAGAACAAGTTTATCGTGAAAATATAACTGATTACTGGCTTGAGAATAACAAAATGCTTGAAGAAAAAGAGGATGTATTGTTTTTTGAATTTACTGAATCACTGGCCGGTGGAGATTCTAGATATTACATCACTTCAATGCGTGGAGACATATTTTATAAAGAATTTAGAAAAATTGTTTTACCTGAAATTACTTATATATCAATCTTGAAACTGAAAAATATTGATAATAAAGAGGTTTTTTATTTTAGACCATATTTAAATTATTTTTATGATCCAAGGCATCATAGTGCAATTATAGCAGAAAAAGAAAAGGAAATTGAAGAAGATAAAACACTAGGACAAGATAAGAAGAAAGAAATCATTTACGCAAGAAAAGGACAAGGTAAATATCGTACTAGCGTTATTGATGAAATGGGTGAATGTTTAATAACAAGAGTAAATGATGAGAGAATGCTGATTGCAAGCCATATAAAACCTTGGGCGGTTTGCGAAAATGACAGAGAACGTATTGATAAATACAATGGATTACTTTTAACGCCAACTTATGATAGGTTATTTGACCAAGGGTTTATAACTTTTTCAAATGAAGGTACAATTTTTGTTTCACCTTATTTATCACCGTTGAATACAAAAAGATTGGGATTGATTCCAAATAAGCAATATGATTTATCGTTGCATGAAAGACGTTCGGATTATTTAGAATATCACAGACAATGTATTTTTAAAAAAGGTTCATGAACAAATAATAAAAGATGTAAAACTTCATTCTTCTGAAGTAATTTTATAAAAAATCTATTAGTGGGGGAATAATTTTGATTATACTAGGAATTGACCCATCTTTAGCTGGTATGGGATGGGGGGTAATCGATACCGATCCTCTGAAATATTTAGATAGTGGGGTTATAAAGACTAAATCAAGCGAACCAATGCATAAAAGGCTAGCTTTCATTAGCTCGTCCTTGCAAAAGATAATAGTACAATATAAACCTGCTATTGTTGCTATGGAGGAGACATTTGTTAATATGAATAGTGTTTCATCTTTAAAATTGGGATATGCTAGAGGAGCAGTCATGTCACTTATAGGAGGATATGATATTGCTTTTCAAGAATTTAAACCTAATGTTATCAAAAAATCGGTAGTGGGTTATGGTCATGCTGAAAAAAATCAGGTTCTGCAAATGATTAAACTTTTACTACCAGGAGCAATTGCAATCAATAACTTTGATCAAGCAGATGCCCTTGCAGTGGCTTATGTTTGTTGGGCTTATACTTCAAAAACTCCCATAATTGAATTATAGCAATTCTTTACCTTTTGCTTTTTTTACTTTTTCTTCTTCTTTTTGCTTACCTTTAAATTTTGTTAGAAACTCATCTGTTATGTATATAAGACTCATACTAAAGCTAAGGAATGGAGCATCTAATATAATAGTACAACCACCATCGGCAAATCTAATCTCCTTATTACCTAAATTAGGGTTTTGGCTATGGGTGAGTTTATATTTTTCTGAAAGTAACTCATAAAACTCTGTGAATTTATCGTTATTTATCGTTAAGATGATTGCTTGGATAATATTATCATCATTACATATTACTAATAACTCAGTCAGCCCCTCTAATTTGACATCTCTAACATTAACATAATAATTATATCCATCCCAATGATTCCTCTCTTTTTTGGTAATCTGATATACTTGTTCTACATCTGTTATACTTGCTTTATTTAATTCAAAACCCAATGGAGTTGGATTAGCACTAACATTTAAACTAAAAATTGAAATAAATAATATGTAGAATAGTCTAGTGATCATAAAAGTTACCTTTTTATATATTAAATAAGAAAGGTATAATATATAAACTATTATGATTTTCAACTAATTATTTCATTTAAGCAAAAATAATATACTATCAACTAGTTTTAAAGTTTAATTATTAGTTATAAGACTAGTTAAACTACCTCCTAACTACAGGATAAGAAACTAACTTGATGTAAAATAGATACAATTTTATTGAAATTAGATTATAAAATAATATATTCAAAAGTTCTAAAGAAGTCTCAGTTGCAGTCAATTTAGTGTTTGCTATAATCTAGCCAACGAGATATAACAAATCTTGCTGGCATGTTAGTATATACTCTTCTGCTTTGAAGAATTGTTTTTTGAAAAGATCAAGGCAACGTACCTTATGTACGCTCCGCTTGTTCCTCATTTTCAAATCCAATGCTCCAAATCATTTGAGTATACTAAATACATTAATGTCTGAAATGTTAACAATTTATTTGGAGAGTTGATCATATGAATAAAGGAGAATTAGTAGCATTAATGGCTGAAGCAGGTCATTCAAAAAGTGATGCAGAGAAAGCCCTTACTTGGGTTGTAGACAGTGTACTTAAAGCACTTAGTCGTGGTGAGGACGTTAACCTAGTGGGGTTTGGTTCTTTCCATATACAAAGTAGAGCTGCACGTGAAGGTCGTAATCCAAAAACTGGTGAGAAAATGCATATTTCTGCCTATAAACAACCAGTATTTAGAGCCGGTAAGAAAATGAAGGAAGCCTGTAATAATTCGTAACTTCGTGTTTTACTTAGAACTTGCTTCTATAAAATATTGTAGTTTTTACCAAGTGTGCAAGTTTAAGTACTCTGAGTTCAATACAACAAAGCTAGTGTCATCCCTGCCTATGTAGGGATTGACATCGCTTTTGCCATACAAGTACCATTACTTATGTTGGCGTTTCTGACCCATGTTGGCAAAGCCTAGAAACTTATTTTATTATGCCATTAGCAGAATGATCAAAGAATATCTTGAATGTAGATTCAAACAGGCCAGGCTTTATAATAGTTGGCTGATTGATGTTGATGATACTGCAAAAGCTTTAGAAGATTTGCTTATATTTATAGAAAGCAGTTTGATTGTAGATAAAATTCAATTAACAAATCATCCAGATTATCGGTTAGTAGCTAGGGATAATTCTGTGACGAGCAGTGTCAAAGACATATCTGTTGACCAAATTAGAGATTTACAGCAATTTTTTTATAGAACATCATCAATCTCTAAATATAGAGTAGCTGTTATTTATCAAGCAGATCTAATGAATCTCAATGCAGCAAATTCCTGTCTTAAACTTTTAGAAGATACGCCAAAGGATGGTTTTATTTTCTTGATTACCTCAAGGGCTGCCGGAATAATAAGTACTATAAGATCTAGATGTGCTAAAATTAACATAAAATCACAAAATCGCTTAGTGGGAAGCGATATATATGTTAAATTTACGACGTATATTGCTAACTATGCAAATCCTAAAGTGAGGTTAGATCTTATCGAAGAGTTTACTAGTAAAAACAAGGAATTATGGGGAGATTTTGCTTGTAGCATGCTATATCTAGTTAATAGAATTACTAAAAAATCTCTCAATATCAATATTGAATTCAATGAATTAGAGAATAAAATATTTAATCAATTGCGTTCTAATTCCCCTAATTATTTGATAACAAAATTTGCAAATATCAAGCGAATAATAAATAACACCATAGATTATGACCTAGATCTAAGGGCTAATACCATAGCATTAATAGAAGAGTTATGGTAATTTTGTCGTCAAAATTTGCTTCCATTCCTATTCAATGTCATTCCCGTGCAGGTAGTGGAATCTAAAAAAATAGCCTATACGTCTGCTACTTTCGCAGGGGGTGATGACATCCTTGATAGTTAATACTACTACATATACCAACTGGTGATTGTGACTTTGAAACTGTCCTAAGAAGCAGAAGATATATTTTTATCTTGCATTGTTTGAATGAGTATGTTACAGTGCGTTCGCAATCATAATATCCGTTTGATACGGCAGGAAGATTTTTTTAATTTTATAGAAAAATATAAGAACATGTCCCAAGATGTTTTAACAGTAAATGCAGTTACACTTGTTCAGGAAGATTTTCCTTTAACAAAGGAAGTAGATAACACAGAATCTTCAAGCGAATTAGCTGTATCTAAAACGCCACAACAAGTGGATGATATTATTAGTAAGCTGAGGGAAAATAGTCTACATGTTTTTGAGAAATATTTACGTAAAGAGTTTTTTAGCACAGTAGCTGGCAATCAAGGTGAAGTTGATATAACAAAGGATATTTTTCAGATAATGTGTCACTCATTATTATATAATGATCAGAAAGGTGCATTAAGTCTATTTATGACTATAAAAGATATAAAGAAAAGGCTTGATGAAATAAAGACAACATCAGAGGGGGCAAAAAAAATTAATAAGTTTAAAGAGGAAATTGAGCAATATAGAGCAGATATAATTAAAAAATTATCAACTAATGAAGGAATCACAGAGATTGTTACTGGACGTTTACAAGATGATCTTGTTAGTATGATAGTTTTAAGCGACTCGAATGAAGAGGCTAGATTTAGTACGAAAGATATTGCTTTGGAAGTTACGAAATATATAACAATCCCTGATAAAGTGCAAAATTATATGTTAAAAAATGGTTATGGTGTGTCTCCGTCTTTTAAGACAGTCATTAATAGAACCGGACTTAAGCATTTTGCAGTAGAAATAAACCAAGGCAAAAAGGGAAGGGAGTGGGGTTATTTTGATCAGCAGCAACTCACTGCAAAGAATATTCATAAATTTGCTGATTCTGTGAATAGTATTATTACCTCTATGGAAATAATATTATTATCAATTGAACAGTTAAATAGTGAGATTAAACAGTTAAATAGTGAAAAAATAATCACTGAAAAACAAAAAGAGAAACTTATAGCTAAATTATTGCCAGTATTAGCTGGCTTTAACAGTGGATATTTGAAGAAGAATGAGGATGAAATTGTAAAGAAAATTACTACTAGCTTTCCACATAAATTTTTTAGCCAAAAAGAACTCAATATTTCTAATGACAAGCTAGATAATATCGCTAAAAAAATAATTAAATTACATACTGAGAAAAGTAAGAATTATATAGAAGAAGAAAATACGGATTCTATAGATATTAATGGTGAGTTAAGTGATATATCAATAACTTCCTTTGAAGCAATAGAGTCTCAATATGAAGACCCTATTACAGATATTGATGAGCCAATAAATCAACTAGATTATGATATAGAACAGCAACCTGTACCTACTGAGATATCCTATGTAGTAGAAAATTATGAAGAAACGATAGAATTGGAAGAAAAGATAGAGTTTATTACTGATGTTGGGGAGTTAAAAAATATAACAATAACTTATCCTGAAACAAGAGAGTTTCAAATAGACATAGTTACTGATCCATTAAGCTGTGATGTAGAAACGGTAGAACAACATGATGTAGAACAGCAATCTAGTCCTATGCAAGAAGCCCTGACTGAGTTTCAAGATTGTAATGATCAACAAGAAAAAACTAACTCTATTAATATAGCAAGCGATAATCTTGATAATACAGAGGTAACAGTTTTAAATGAACAACATATTGTTGATAGTAACCAATCTGATATATCACCAAAGGATAGAGGCTGTGATGTAGATACAGAAGCATCTTCCCTAAATAGCACTACTACAGTGATTGATAGCACTAAATCTGAGCTTGAGTCTTTAGAAGCTAATAATACAGAATTAGTAGAAAGCCCAATAGTTATAAGTCACATTTCTAGTTGGAGTATAGGGGCTATGTGGACAGCACTTAAATCATCTATTAGTACATTACATGAAAAAATTAGTGATACCGTACTAACTTCTATAAAGCAGTGGGATCATCATCACTATGGAAGTTATGACTTAGGTCATCCTTATAAAAGTCATAATCTAGGAGAAGAGTCAAGCCTAATAGGGGAGAATCCAGCCTTATTAGAAAGTGTTAAATACTTCATCTTGTAATTTAAAGGCTAGACTTCTTGCATAAGTCAAAAAAGCTTTCGGGATTTTTAGAAGAAACGAAGCCGAGTGTTGCAGCGTACTCAGATGATTGTTACGGAGCAAGGCGAGTTTCGGCGATAAAATCACCAACTAGATTGATTTATGCAGGAAGTCTACTTTATGGTTCAGTATACTTTAAGGTTATTAATATAACCTCAATTCGATGTAAGACATCGGTTTATAGCCTAGGGTGTCATCCCTGTACCTTCGGATGTCACCCCTACGAAAGCAGGGGTCTAAAAATGCTCAACAGTACTTCGATCTACTTTTTTTAGATCCCGCAAGCAGGGATGACATAATGGTGAGTAGGGGGTGATGTCACCCCTAATGGCGATGATTACTTGAGCCTACTATTAATTTAATTACATCGATAGTTGAGGTTAATATATTTATTTTGTCTTGTTCTAACAAGCAGTAGAAAATCTTTTAAATTCATAATATCTTGTTGTTGATTTATTGTATAAGTTGCCTTTATTTCATTCGGTAAAACTAACGTTAAATCATTTGACTTCATTTCTTGTGTTTGATTTTCTGAAATACTTGGCTCTAAAGTAAATAAATGCTTCTTCTTGATTCGTTTTGCTTCAGACAAGATTTGTCTCCATCTATCTTTACAAGTTGTTTTACTTGCCAGCATTGATAAACCAGTATCTGCAAAATGTATATCATGATATTTGGCAATATTTGGAAAAATAAAATCTGGTTTTGACTTATTTTCTGTTATTCCGCTGTGTGTATACATCACCTTGTTTGCATTAAAAATAAAAGATAAATGATTCTCAAGAGCTTTACCAGCTCGAGATTTTCTTGCATTTTGTATAGATAATGAAAATTGTAAGAAGCTGTCAACATCAACATTTTTATTTTCAATAAAGCCATTTTGTAATTTATGAACTATCTTGACCCTCTCAAGAGTTTTGTATAGAACCTCTTCCTTTTCAAATAATCTCATAATTGCAACATCCGGCTCTTCAATTGGGTCAATTTCTTTTTGCATTAACTCTAGTGTGAATTGCGAAAGTTCACTCGTGCTTGGTATTTTATTGTCAAATCTTTTCTGCATTATGTCTAAGTAATTCTCATTCAATTCTTGGACTTTTATGCCTAAAATATCCAAAATAAATCGTGATGCAAAGGTAACTTTATTATTCGTATTTTGAATTTTCTTAATCTGAAATTTATTATTATCTTCTATTTTTTCAACTCCAAAGAGCCACATAATTTGTTTTTCTGCAGTGCTGTTATGCTGTGCTATAATTACATGAAATACATCATTTTTTCTTGCAATAGCCAAGAAATCACCTTTCTTCATTCGTTTTGTAGCATCGTTTGTTTGGTAATATAGTCGATACTCACTCCTACCAGTTTTATCATGACTCTTTGCTCTAGCATCGTACCAAGTCAGGAAGGCATATTGCAAGATATTTTGTGATTCATCTTCGTTTAAGTAAATAAAAGTAGAGTATATTTGCTTCTTTTCGAGTGTAGTATTATTGTACAAACGAAACAGTTCTTTTAATGCACGGTCACCATTAAATTCATGTTGATTAGAGCCAAATATCGTATCAACTTTACTTAATGTTTTAAATGCTACTATTTCAAAATAGTCTGATAATAATCCAGAATATAGCACGTTAGTTCTCATGAATTATAGAAATTTTGTTATATATTCTGCAATTTCCTTAACAACTGGAATTACCACAGAATTACCAAACTGTTTGTATGCTTGTGTGTCACTAACAACAATTTTAAAATCATCCGAAAACCCCATCAATCTTGCACATTCCCTAGGAGTTAATCTTCTAGGATTTGAGTTTTCTTGATGTATTAGTATTTCAGCCCCATCTTTATAATATCTTGCTGACAGAGTTCTGCTAATGTCATCATCCATGCAAAGACTAAAACCAAAACCATTGCCCTTTGCACGGTGTTTCTTTGCGTAATCTTGTAGATATTGCCACAGTTTGTCCGTAAGGGTATATTTCTTATTAATTTTACCATTTTTTTCGACATAGCCATTAGTAATGTCATCCTTATTTGAATTATTTTGGCAATGAAATATTGTTTTAATTATATGTTTTGTATTGGGCAAATCTATTTTATGTAAATTTATTTTTGCATCTATCCTATTTGCTACTATAAAAAGCCTTTCCCTGTGTTGTGGTACGTAATACCGTGCATCAATAACCCTTTCAGAAACAGCATAACCTAAATCTCTGAGTGTTTTTTTAATAATTGCAAATGTCTTACCTTTATCGTGTGATAATAAATTTTTTACATTCTCTAAAAAGACGATTTTGGGTTTATGGTAGCTGATAATTCTTGCAACATCAAAGAAGAGAGTTCCCTGAGTATTGCATAAAAAACCGTGTGGAATTCCTAAAGAGCAACGCTTTGAAACCCCAGCTATACTAAATGGTTGACATGGGAATCCTGCACATAAAATATCGTGAGGGGGTACATTTTGTTCATGTATTTGTGTTATATCACCATCAATCTTATGAACACAGCTAAAATTAGCTCTATATGTTTTTAATGCCGATGCATCAATCTCGCTAGTGTAAACGCAGTTACCACCAACAGCCTCAAATGATCTTCTTACACCACCAATCCCAGCGAATAAGTCAATAAAAGTAAAGTTATTATACATAAACCTCATTATAATGCAATTAACCACAATATTACAAATATATTCAATAACTATGTGACAATTTAATTGTCAACCTTAAACGGTACTAATCCTTTAATACCTCTCATTCTTGACAAATAGAACAATAGAAACTAGTTCTGCCGGATTGTTTTATTTTCCTTATTATTCCCTCGCAGTTTAGGCATTTTTGATTTTCTCGTGCATAGACCTGCAATTCTTGTTGGAAGTAACCAGGTTTACTATCACCGCTAACAAAATCTTTGAGAGTAGTACCTCCTGCTGATATTGCCTTTATTAAAACATTTTTAATGGCTAATACCAAATTACTTATTTCCTTGTTTGACAAACTACTACCCAGTCTGCTTGGGTGTATTTTAGCAATAAAAAGGCTTTCAGAAGCATATATATTACCAACACCGACAATAATCCGATGATCCATTAATAAATTTTTTATCGGAACAGAGCGATTCAATAATTTTGTTTTTAGATACTCATCAGACATATCATTTGACAAAGGTTCTACACCTAAATTTAGTAAAAATTTTTCTAGGACAAGGTTTGTTGGCATACTATAAATCATCCCGAAACGTCGTGGATCATTAAAAACTAATTTCTCGCGACTTGTCAAAGATATAACCACATGATCATGCGTTTGTAGCTTATAATCACTAGGTTGTAGCGTCAGCCTACCAGTCATGCCAAGATGTACAATAATGGAATAATAATTATCCAAATCTATTAGCAAATATTTTGCCCTACGCCTTAAAGCTACAATTCTTGCTGACTCTACATTTGACTCTAACTGATCGCTTAGTTTATAGCGTATATCATCTCGTCTCTTATCGAGTTTATTGATGGTAGCCCCTATTATTCGCTGTTCTAGGCAACGTTTTAATGTTTCAACCTCAGGAAGTTCTGGCATTTTTACATTTTAATAGTATTAATAATTCATTATATATCATAATATAACACATAAACAACTTAGCACTAAGTAGTAATATGCAAAATAATGATAACCAATCTGATCAAGTAAATTTTGGCTTCTCAAAAGTGAGCTTTGATCAGAAAAGAGATTTAGTTAAAGATATCTTTTCTAGTGTTGCTAATAAATATGATGTAATGAATGACTTCATGAGTTTAGGAATACATCGTTTATGGAAAGATGAATTTGTTAGGCAAATCCCCAATTTAAAATCAAATATATTGGATGTGGCAAGTGGTACAGGTGATATAGCTTTTAAAATAATAAAGCGAGCATCGGCAAAAAATGTATTAGTGCAGTTAACGATGTGTGATATAAATCATGATATGCTGGAGGTAGCACGTCACAAAGCTATTGATAGTAATATATTACAGGGATTAGAGTATGTCGTTGCTGATGCAGAAAACTTACCTTTTCCTGATAATAGTTTTGATTATTATACTATAGCATTTGGTATTAGGAATGTGGCAAAAATTGACAATGCCCTAAAAGAAGCATATCGAGTACTAAAGCCTGGGGGTAAATTTTTATGTTTAGAATTTTCTAAAGTGGAATACGATTGTCTAAAGCAATTATACCAGTTTTATTCGTTTAATATTATTCCTAAGATTGGTAAAATTATAGCAAACAACGAATCAGCTTATCAATATTTGGTGGAAAGTATTAATGTATTCCCAGATCAGGAGAGTTTTGCAATTATGCTAAAGGATGTCGGCTTTACTGATGTTAGTTATAAGAATCTTACTTTAGGTGTTGCTGCTATTCATAGTGCTTATAAATAATGGAGATGTTGCTAAAATATCAACGGAGATCAGAGAGTTATTGACCATCATCCACATATCCCATGTTGGTGAATTATTGGATATTGTTTTTATACTCGATAATCAAGTTTTTTTCTGAAGGTTACAATTCATGGCAGTTTATGTCATCCTAGCGAAAGCTGGGATACTCGATGAAAATCAACAATTGCGTTGTCGTTGTCCAAGACCTGCGGTACTCACGTACTAATGTACGCTGCGCTCCTCGGCTTAGACACTCCTAGCACTTGTTGATTTTGATTCTATCGTCTACCAACTCTTCATTTACGAGCAGTATATCTAAAAAAATAACCAAGAAGGATGTTATACATTTTTAGACCCCTGCCTACGCAGGGGTGGCATCCGAAGGCTAGGTGATGCCGTTGTTGAGAATTATGACATCTTCTCAGCTTCTTTTCATAACTTTTAAACTGTCCTGAATTATATAACTCAATAAAAACTTGATTATCGAGTTATAGATAAAAAAATAGTAGAAATTAATAATGGTTACAATTTAAGAATGCTTGACTAATAGTTTAGTATTAGTTTTAATAATTAAAGTAGTTAATCAAACCCTAACATGGTGAAATATAAGTGAAGTATAAAATGACCAATGATTTAGATAATGATGCTTCTAAGAGGGATTTCATTAAAAAAGAATATGAAAAACTTGAAGGGAGGGTACGTAATGCTACTTCAAGGACACAATTAGCTTTGATTATATCTGATGCTGGTAGTTTAGCTTTAATGGCTAGTCAGTTAGGGATAGATATTGGAGTACTGGAATTAATAGCAACTGCAGTAAGTAAAACTCTTTATTATGAAACAACTGAGCAAATCCAAGTTGTGGATTTCAATGAGGGCATAAGATTAGTAAAAGAACAAGAAGAAATTGATAGAGAGCATAAAGTTCAAGGCATTTATAAAGCTTTTGATTCTTTTTATGATGATTCTCTTAATAGACAAAGGAAAGATAATGAAAGTTTACACGAAATCTTTGAAGCTATAAAAGCAGGTCGGCAACTTACTGAGGAAGAAAAGCAGAAATTCGGGAAAACACCTGAACAAATAAAAGAAGAAAATACTCGTAGTAAACACATGCGGCTAACTAAAAAGCTAGCTAAAATAGAACGAGAACATCACTCTAATGAAATAAAGAAAATTGAGGAATGTGAGGAACAAGTTAAGCATTTATCAGAGAACCACCCGGAAAGAGTCTTGTTGGCTAATCAGAAAAAACATCATGAAGGTTACCGTAATTTAGTTGATAAGAAAATAGATCAGTACAAAGCATACAAGCAAGAAATAAAACAACATGCTTACAATATTTGTCTTAATAAAGAGTTAGCTGAGGAAAATAGATGTAATGAAGATGCAGCACAATTTTGGGAAGAAGTATTTCATAAGATATACGATGTTACTCCAACGGAAATGGCTAAAAAATTAACTCCAACGGAAAAACAGCCCCAAACTTTTATTACTTTACCACCTGCTAAAAGTGCATTATCGTCAAAAAGCCTAGCCGTTCTAGCATCTCAACAAGAGTTCGATACAAAACAAATAATTTCTGATTATAAGTTAGAGAAACATATGGGAATATTAAGTGGTAAAGAAAATAAGGACACTCAATTACAAAGAACGAATTCTATAAATCTTAATAACCCAAATACTAAAGATCCTAGCAAAGGTAGAGGTGGAAGAGATTAGTAATATTATAGCAGAATTAAAAGATTTAAAGATAAATAATAGGTAGTATTATGGCAAAATCAACATCACAAAATAAACTCACGTCTGAACATCATCACCGTTGGGGAGAGTATTATTATGGCTTAGCCGCTGATATGGAGGATATGGATGAAGCACAAAGAAAAATAGATGCATGTTGGAAAATGGTTGCTATGGAATTTTGGTTTGCATTAACTTTAGGTAGTGAAAAAGCTCCTCTCTCCTTGTTTAAATGTTTTAGACAAGGTGTTGGTGTAGAGAAAGATACTTATATGAGAGATCTCATGTATGGTGCAGCATTACAACTTACACCTCAAGACTGTGCTGATAAGGTCAAACCTGAAAATAAACCAATAATTACTAAATCTATGCAACCTAAAATCGATGCACTAGTAAAATTAGTACAACAAACTCGTGATCAGCTGCCAGTTGAGGGAGTGGATGTAAAGGTATTTAATGAGCAACTAACTAAGTTCAATCACGCCATCAAACTACCATCAGGCAAGTCAATACAGAGTTGTTTTATTGAGAAAAGTGCTAAAGCTACTTCTAAAGAAAAAGATTTAAAGTCCAAAGCATTAGAATTAACAAAGAATCTGCCAAGTCATAATAAACCAACCACAACTACTATGAACCATGTACCTAGAAAGACTAATAAATCTTCATCTAGAATTGGTTGCATTATCTCATAAATCTGTAATTTATACAACAGGATTAGAAAATATGCATCTTTTTAACAATAAAAAGTAGTAAATGCTTTGAATAGTCAAAATTTTAGTTTAAAATAACTTTAGAATTAAAATGTTATGGTTTTCTATGGAAGAGATTAACTATTGGGATAATTCAAGATACCAGTCTTGTGCATATGCTGAGAGGTTGCTTAATGAATTAATGTTGCTAAATACAAAAGTAAAGCAACCAGTAAACATTTATGAAGTCAAAAAAGGCATCTACTATGCTAAAAAATATCATGGCAGCCAAATGAGACAATCCGGTGAGCCTTATTATTCTCATCCAATTGAAGTAGCTTATATGGTTGCCCAGTACACAGCCCTAGAAATTCCACGATTGTTTAGAACCGACATGATTGTTACCGCATTACTACACGACACCCTTGAAGATACGGAACTGACCAAAAAGATGATTGCTTACATCTTTGGCAGCAAGGTTGCTAGTCAAGTAGAAGACCTGACTAGGGTCAAGCCTCATGGCAAGATTAGCTCAGCGGAAACACTAAATTTATTATTTCAACAAAAAAAATATGATGTGGCACTTATTAAAATTTTTGACCGAATTCATAACTTACAAACACTCGGGGCTAAATCACCTGAAAAAGCTAAGAAGATAATTCAAGAGACAATAGAACATTTTGTAACGCTTTGTGCATATTTGGAAATACCAAGAGCAGAGCAAGAACTAATAAAACTTTGTTACCAAAATTTACCTATTGACCCATTCTCTCTATATTTTAAAGTTTTTTCTGAGGATAATTTCCAGCTTGTTTCTCCAACTTTTCAAAATGAAATAACCCGTATGCAAAACCTATACTTGTAGGAATCATAATAATCAATAATCCATAGTGACCAAAGTATTTTGTTAAGTATATTAATCCAAAAGAAATAATAACATACATTAAAGCACGTGATAAAGCAAACGTAAGGCTTGCACAGGTGAATCGTTTAAAAACAGGAAAACTTTTATAACAAATAGGAGCAGCAGGTCCGATATCATTCCAAAATAAAACAACAAATGACTGAATTAAAAGTAGATCAAATGGCAAATGAAGATTATTCAGCCAATATGGACAAAATACAATAAAAACAGAAAATATTATCAGCTTAACTTTAAGAATTAATAATGGATATACCTTATAACTTATATAAGTTAACATTAACATACCTAAAAACTGTACTATAGAAACAATAAGATTATGATAAATAATTTCAGTTGATGTATAACCAAAAGTAGTTTTTAAAATATTACCACAATGCACATAGGTAAAATAAAAACTTACCGGTAAAGCACATTGTAATAAAAAGAGAGCTATTACTGTTTTTGTATTAACTTTCTCGTTCCAAGTTATATCATTTGCTAAAATGCTTGTATTTGTATTAGTTTTTGAAAAAACTATTTTTATTCGACGTTTTGCATCAGCAAATTCAGGAGTTTCCCGCAGTGCCGTTCTAGCAACAGAACCAATCAACGCCACTACTGCACCAACCCAAAATGCTATACGCCAGTTAAAACCATGAGAAGTAACAAGTGATGCAATTCCTAAAGCAGCTATACCTCCTAAGGCAGAAAAAGCTACTATCAATACTACAGTAGCATATTGTGCTGGGGGATTGATAGTTTCAGCTAAATAAAGTTCTGCCCCTACTATCTCTCCCATAGAAGATATTCCTTGGACAATACGACAGATTGTAACTACCCAAGCAGCTGTAACTCCTATCTGTGCATAAGTAGGGAGATTAGCCATTACAATACACGAAAAAGCCATCATAAAAGTTGTGATGATAACAGTTGTTTTTCGTCCTATATTATCACCTAACCAACCAAATATTAAGGCTCCCATAGGTCGAAAAACATAGGTTGAACAAAAAGCAAAAGCTGTCATTAAATATGCTGAGTGAGGATCAGTAGGCTCAAAAAATAACTCATTCAGCAGTGCCGCCATATGGATATATAACATCAAGTCAAAATACTCTAGGAAAGTCCCTATTGAAAGCAATCCAACAGCTTCTTTTTGTTCTTTTGTTAGGCTTCTTTGTTCTTGCTGATATCCTATCATTTATTACCTTATATATTTATTAATATTTATAAATACTGAAGATTTGGTTAATTAATAGCAAGAAAAAATAATACAGAAAATTGAAATAATAAATTGTTGGTTGTAACAATATCACGGTTCTATAAACAAACTAGTAAGGAAATAAAAGAGATATTGCTAAAATGCCAGCTTAACGCGAATTCGGGATAAGAATTTGTCAATTCTTATCCCAAATTGGGGTAGCCTAGATCAAAGAGATATTAACTGTCAAAAGTGCATCGTATGTTAGTGAATTATTAAAAATTTTAATTACTAGCAGTCAAAATACTAACATTGTTGTTATGCGGATCGAATGATTTAAAGAATTGGCTTCGCAAAACTGCGAGGAATTCGTCATAGTACCCTACATTTTTTATATAACCACTATTAAAATGGCTGCTGATCGTCTATTA
This sequence comes from Candidatus Tisiphia endosymbiont of Micropterix aruncella, assembly GCF_965178575.1. Lineage (NCBI taxonomy): Bacteria > Pseudomonadati > Pseudomonadota > Alphaproteobacteria > Rickettsiales > Rickettsiaceae > Candidatus Tisiphia > Candidatus Tisiphia endosymbiont of Micropterix aruncella. The sequence goes on along the minus strand of NZ_OZ238268.1, from coordinate 1,336,337 downwards.
GCGAGGAGTCGCTGAAAGCGGCGACTCGGCAATCCAGGATACGCGAAGCGTACTAGAAAAAAACAGCTTCGCTGTTTACCTAGATCGCCACGGCATCTAAAGATGCCTCGCGATGACGATTATAGAAAAGGTACTATGGGAATTCGTATACACATTATCTACACCTAGTTCGCTCACCCATTGTTTGTTGTTCCTATTCTTCAAATCTTCGAGTATACTTACCATTGAATTCAGGGGTTAAGTAGAAACAATCAGGTTTGATGCTCGCCTACACCTGATTGTTAAAATATAATATTCCATTCAATAGGTGATGTTAATAATTAAAATCACCTGTTGAATGATGAAAAAAGTTAAAATGTACTCGTGTCAGCCGCTTCAAGAGTGCATTTTTCTTATATTAAAAGGAGCTTATACTTAGCTAATTATAGATCTATCTACTGTTATAAATCTCGTTTATGTTTATCGATCTCTATGATATCATCATTTTCTAGCCCTTGTTCTATTACATGTTTTTCAAACATTGAGTATATCATACTCATATCTTGAAAATTTTCTAGATACTCTTCTAGTTTTTCAAGCTCAGTCAGACAGCTATTCTTATCGCCCTGTTTAAGATGTAATTTGGCTGATTCTACTAGTTGCTGTAATGTACCTAAAACGTCCAATTTCATTAGCTCCTTCAGAATCACATTGCGTAGCATAAATACACCCCTCTAAGTTATATATCATATTTTTTATGCTATGCTAAGTAGTTTAGATGTCAACAATTTAATTTCTATTGTAATAAATAATTATCTTTAAAGAGTGAAAGTTTAAACCAGTAGCGATACTATTGCAACCCAGGGTTCATTTATACACATACCTTACGTACGCCTAGTTCGCTTACCCCTTGTTTATTGTCCCCATTCTCCAAATCATTTGAGTATACTTCTTTAATTTTGCTACTACCCAATAATAAATATTAAAAGCTGCAGAAGTCAGGTAAGGCTATCAATTAAATCAGCCATTTTTTCTTCATCTAAGTCTTCAAAGAAATCATCATTAATTTGTACAACTGGTGCATTGACACAAGCTCCCAAACATTCAACTTCTGTAAGGCTAAATTTTTTATCACTTGTTAGTTCACCAAAGTTAATACCAAGTTTTTTTTTACAAATAGTTACAATTTTATCACTACCCCTTAGCCAACAAGGAGTAGTACCACAAATTTGTATATGATATCGTCCTACTGGCTTTAGATTAAACATGGTATAAAATGTTGCAACTTCATATGCTCGGATAAAAGGTAAATTTAGAAAATTTGCTACATACTCTATGCAGCCTCTCGGTAACCAACCATTCATTTGGCGTTGTGCAAGGTCAAGCAATGGCAGGATAGCACTCTTTTGTTTGTTTTCAGGATATTTCTTAATGATATTTTGGGCTTTTCTTAAGTTCTCATCATTAAAACTGAAATTTAGTGATTCATCATTCATCGATCAATTTCTCCAAAAACAATATCAAGACTGGCAATAATAGTGACCACATCTGCCATCAAATGTCCTTTTGACATGAAATCTAGACCTTGGAGATGAGCAAACCCAGGGGCTTTAATCCGGCATCTATAAGGTCTGTTTGTTCCATCAGAGTATAAATACACACCAAACTCGCCTTTTGGTGCTTCAACAAATTTATATATTTCGCCTTTTGGCACATCATATCCTTCAGTGTAAAGTTTAAAATGATTAATCATGGCTTCCATTGATTCTTTCATTTTTTCTCTTGAGGGTGGTGCAATTCTAGGATCATCAGTTTTAATAGCACCCTCTGGCATTTTTTCAAGACATTGCTGTATAATTTTAAGCGATTGGTACATTTCTTCAATGCGGACCAAATACCTATCATAACAATCACCAGATTTGCCAATTGGTATATCAAAATCTAGCTCATCATATACATCATACGGGGTGGCTTTTCTAAGATCCCATGCGATGCCTGAGCCTCTAAGCATTGGACCAGAAAACCCCCAATCCATAGCTTCTTTTTGACTTACTACTCCGATATCTACTAAGCGTTGTTTCCAAATTCTATTGTCATTTAACAGAGTCTCGACGTCTTCTAATTTTTTTGAGAATTGCTGAACAAAAATATTTATATCTTCTAGTATACCATTTGGTAAGTCCTGTGCAACACCACCAGGTCTAAAATAATTTGCATGCATTCTAGAGCCGGAGACACGCTCATAAAATTCCATAATTTTTTCGCGTTCCTCAAATAACCATAATAGAGGGGTAGTAGCACCAACATCTAGGGCTTGTGTTGTTATATTCAGTATGTGATTAAGGATACGAGTAAGCTCAGAAAACATCACTCGAATAAACCTCGCTCGTCTTGGCACATTGCAGCCAAGCAATCCTTCAACTGCTAAGGCAAAAGCGTGTTCTTGGCACATTGGCGATACGTAATCTAACCGATCAAAATATGGTATAGCTTGTAGGTATGTTTTATGCTCAATTAATTTTTCAGTACCACGATGCAGCAATCCAATATGCGGGTCTGCTTTATTGATAACCTCACCATCCATTTCTAAAATTAATCTTAATACCCCATGGGTAGCTGGATGTTGTGGACCAAAATTTAACACAACACTTTTATTATTATCACCCACCTTGTTTTAGACCCCGGCAATTGTTGATTTTAATCGAGTATATACCAAAATTTTTGTCCACTAAGTGAAAAAATTATATAATATTAAAATAATAGCATTATTTTTCCATGTCCTCTATTAAAGCTTGCTCTCCATCATTGAGATTTTTGGGAGAATGAACTTTGTGGTTCTTTGTATCTTTTTTTTCAATAGAAGGCAAGTCATAGTGAGGGGGGACTTCTAAGGTTTTATTGCGTTGTACCCTATACTCATCAGGACCAGGTGTCACTATACCCATTGTTTCTTTTACTTTTTTATTGCAGGCAGACAGTGTTACTAAGGTAGTAAATAACAAAAAAATTATACGCATACTCTTCTGCTTTAAAGAATTGGTTTCTGCAAATACTATCGAGGAATTCGTGTACTCACGTACTTCATGTATGCCTAGTTCACTCACCCCTTGTTTGTTTCCCCCATGCTTCAAATCATTTGAGTACATATCAATCCTCTTTATAAATTTATATTTTTCTTAAAATCAAGTTCACGAATCCTATCCGCTTCAGTTTGCAATCGAGCGTGATTATATTCAACATCTTGTTGTTGTTCAACAATTTTCTTGGTCTTATAATAATCATGCAATAAGAATATTGTACCTAATGAAATGAAACTATCTGCTAGATTAAATACCGGAAAACCAAAATCTTTATAGTGAAAATAAATAAAATCAAATACCGCCCCATGAACAAAACGGTCGATCAAATTACCAATAGCACCACCAATGACAAAACTACAACCAACAAAGCTTGGCATCGTCTTACATTTTAATAAGATATACCACAAATATGCTATAAGGGCAGAGTTAACGACTATAAAAAGCATATTACTATACTGATAATAATTTCGAAGTATCCCAAAACTAATTCCATAATTCCAAATATAAACCATATCTAAAAAGCTGGTTACTTCTAGTGTTAGACCAACTTTACCTCTTAGATAACTTATAAAATACCATTTTACTAATTGATCTATAATTACTAATTTAACAATTATACGACTACTTTGGCGAATAATTAGTAATATTTTCTTAAATATTGATGGTATACGCATATTAGAATTTAATTTTTGATTATATCTTCTGACTTCATTTCTTCGGCTCGTTTTTCTCTATATTCTTTTATACTCATAAGCTTATCTTTTGGTACAAGATCTATAAATAATTTACCATCAAGATGATCTATTTCATGCTGGATAACCCTAGCTGCAAATCCCTCTGCTTGTCCTTCTACTATGTTACCTTCCTGGTTGAAGGCTGTGTAACTTATTTTCTTATAACGCTTAACTAGAGCAGCTACATCTTTTACGGAAAAGCATCTCTCATAATCTTCATGCATCTCCGTGCCAATTGGTTTATAAGATGGGTTAATCCACAGAGTTTTAGGCATAGTTTCAGTTAAATCTGGATGCCGTTTTTTTAACAAAGGGCTACTAGGTACTGCAAATACAATAACTCGTTTAGAAATTCCTATTTGCGGAGCTGCTAGACCAGCACAATTTTTTTCATTATCAAATTTGCTTATAAGTATTGCTATATCCTTATTATCTTCCTTAGATAAAGGAAATTTAACATGACTTGCAGCTATTCTTATTGATGTTTTTGCAGTCGCTTCTAGATTAGATACACATGCAGTTACATAATTTGGTAATGAATCATCTAAAAGTGTTGCTTCACTAGATTTGTTAGGCATCTCCGCTCCTTTATTAATTTTAGTTGGCTTATCATACTTCTATTTTATTAATCCTTTCTAGGCAGATATTTTCAGTCACTATCTTTAATTCCTCTACCCGGTTAATAAGGTAAAGTAATTGTTCTTTACTAATTGTATAATCTTGATCATACCTTGCGTCAACATAAGCATTTCGCAGTAACGTAAAGCACTCTTCTTGCTCAGGAGTCTCATGTGGAAATATCTTATAGAGATCGTAATGATGACTTCTAGCCCTATCGCCAAGTCCCAGTATATCATGTGACTTAGCCTTGTAACCAGTAAAAACTAACAAGATAGCATTATAAAAGCTCTCGGTAGCTTGGTGAAGCACAAAGGCTGCATTATTCAATTGTTCTATATCCAAACATAAATGAGTAAGCAATAGAAAATCCTTAGCTTTTTTAAACCAATATTTATAATTTTTTTCAGCTATTGGTTTACGTTCCTGCCATGATAGTTCCTTAGCTTCAGACAGTATAAATTCACCACTATCATATAAAAGAATTCCCTCTTTCTTGATATCACTAAAGAAATACTGCCCTTTTTCTAGTTGCCTATTTACCAGCTTAATAGGTTCAAGTATCAGAGTAATTGGTGGTTTTTCATCTAATGAGAATTTTTTACCTAGCCTGTTCTCTATCTTATGTTGTAGGTTTATAGCTGGATAGCCAGCATATTCTCCGTTCTTTAAAATCAACAAAAGATCAAAATCACTTTGATACTTATAATAACTAATATCCCCTACCTTCTCTATATCCTCTACCCAATCTCCTCTAGCATAAGAGCCAAATAAGATAATCATCGCTATTTTTGATTTGCCTACATGTAGGATTTCTTTAACAATATTATCTAGCTTTTCTTTAATCACTAGTGAGCGGTCAGGTAAGGTAGTTTTCATAAAGCTATTTTTTTATCCTAGATCAACTATATACCAAATATTTAAATAATCAACAACAGTTTAATCTTAAATTACAAAATAATTTAAGATTATAATCAATAGTTGTTATATGTGTCATAATGCAGTAACAATAACATAAGGAAATTAAGACTATTAAACAGCTGTCTTATACCATTTCCCATTATTAACTACGCTATTTAGCACTACAGTTGTAGTACTAATGTCAAAACGATGTCATCCCAGCGAAAGCTGGTATCTAATAATGTTTAATAGTCTTTTAGGCTATTTTTTTAGATTCCCGCCGTTGCTAAGAATGACAGCTCTAGGTAGTAACTACAACTGTAGTATTATCGTAGTTAATAATGGGAAATGGTATTATATCAAACTTAGGTTAAAATTTATAATATCTCCAAATCAATAATCAACTCTTCAAATTGCTGATTATTAGAATATTCTAGAGTTATCTTGTCTTTTATTTGGTTTTTGAACCAAGTAATTTGCCTTTTTGCATATTGCCTAGTTTTAATTTGTGCTAAATTTATGGCATTTTGCAAAGTAATTTCATTATCTAAATAGCATAATATTTCCCGTAGACCAATGGTTTTTATTGCAGAAGAATATATATCAGGAAAATCTTTTTTAATTTGAGCTACTTCTTCAATTGCTCCTTCATTAAATAATTTTTCTAACCTAGTATTACATGTTTGATAAAGAAATTCTCTCTTTGGATGTAGAAAAATTACCTTAAAATCAAATGCTGGAAGAATAGATTTATTTTGTAAGCTTTGGAAAGCAAATATAGATTGTCCGGTTTCCATAAATACTTCATAGGCTCTTATAACCCTTTGAGTGTCGTATTCGTGTAACTTTTGGCTAGCCAGTCTATCTAGCTCTTTTAGTTTATTAAAAAACTGGGTCGAACCAATCTTAGAGTGTAGCTCTCTAACATATTGCCTAATTTTAGGAGATATTGATGGTATTTCATTATAACCAAAAAGTAATGAATTAATATATAACCCAGTACCGCCAACAATTATTGGTAGCTTGCCTCTACTACGAATGTTTGTAATTTTTTCAAGAGCATAATTTATATATTGTATTACTGAAAATTCTTGATCTATAGATAAAAAATTATAAAGATGATACGGAATCTCATTGCGGTATGTTTGTGATGGCGAGGCAGTAATAATAGGAATCTGCCTATATATCTGCATAGAATCACAGTTAACTATCTCAGCATTATATATTTTAGCTAAATAATGTGCCAAATAAGACTTGCCGCTAGCGGTAGGTCCACATATAACTAACATTTTCTTTTTTTGCATTAATGTATATACTCAAGAATAGAAAATTAACATGAAAGCTATAACTATAGTCAATTCAGGAGAATTGGATAGCAGGAACGATGGAGTGAAGCCTATAGATAATAGGCGAGCGACGACATCACCAAATTCTCATCAATTGACTATATACTCAAATGATTTGAAGAATTGGATTTGAAAATGAATGGTGAGCAAGCGGAGCGTACATATAGTACGTGAGCATGCGAATCCATGATATTTTCAAAAAACAATTCTTCAAAGTAGAAGAGTATACCCGACTATCATTACTTCGTCTATTAGCAAGGAGTGCGTAAACACAACTAAGCAAAAATCACTTTCTTGGATTGCTTCCATAACTGTTGAAAGTGAAAAAATATAATACATTGTAACCAAAAATTATGCATAATTTCAACAGTTATGGGATAAATACCTACTCGTCGTATGTCATTGCTGCCATTCCAAAACTACCTCTGTATTACCAGTTAAAGGTGCGTCCATTTCACTAGTGTAGTGTAATTCAAATTTACATACCTCGTCTTTATGCTCACCAAATGGTTTAAAAGCTAAACGTTCTAGTATTGTTTTAGAAGCGATATTAGTTATTGACGTTGTGGCCTCAACTGTAGTAAAAATTTCACCTCCAACAAATTTTTTTAATTGTTCATCATAAGTTTTATTTACGTAAGCTTGTTTTTTTGCTAACTCTTGACCATATCCCAAAATTAACGCACCAACATTCTCATATCCTACATATTTTTTTGTATTACTCCTGCGATATTCTTGATTAAACGAATAAGCAATTTCCCCTGCATGATCTTTACTGCCATCACTTATCACTTCAGATCCAACAACTGCATCGTTAGATTCATCTGTAATTATAAAAGTGGCAAATGAATAACCATTGTTCCACAAAAAGCTTTGCTCATGAACTCTTTCTACAAATTCTTCTACGCTTACTTCTCCTGTTGCAGAACGTTCCATTATAACAGGATCTGCAGACATAAAATTAAATAATTGTTTAATTTTATCCGGGAAATTTGCAAAATCATTTTCTGTGGTATATAAAGACTCAGCACGAAATCTCTCTGTATATATATAACTTTTTAATACGCCATTTTCATCCTCTTCACCAAGAGTCACATTGAATGTACCGCAAGTTTGTTGATAATGGGTAAGTGCCTCCTGTAAAGTGTTAATTTGCTTAGACATTTTTTCTATCTCCACTAATTGGATATTGCTAGGATTATCTTTGTGTCACCTTTCACATTGTTCTAGAAAAAACTCAATATCCACATTTTGCTTATTATATAATTTTACACTCGATGATCAAGTTTTTTCTGAGTAGCAGAAAATAATTAGAAAATTATGCCTTTTAAGAGTGATTCCTAAAAAATAAGTACCATTTACTTAACTTTAAGACGATAAAAACTCTTGTAATTAATATAATAATAGCAGAATATGGTTTAAAGTAGCTGAGTATACCTTGCACTCTTCAATGGCTGTTGATTGTATTTCGAAGAAAAATCAGTATAGTCTTTGAATATCCATAAAAATTATACCATGACAAAAATAATAGGTCTAGATGTATGACAAGACCGGCATTCCTAATTGCTTTTTTTACAACAATTGTGCGTTATTATGACTATGCTCTTTTTGGTCTCTCGGCAGCAGTTCTATCCAAGAATTTCTTACCTCTAGGATCAAATGATAGGCAGATATTATTATTTTTTGCTATATTCAGCATAGCTGTAATAGCTCGTCCCATAGGCTCGATCATTTTTGGTTTTATCAGTGATAAATATGGTAGAGTTGTATCAGTTAAAATTTCAGTATTTTTGGCTACTATCTCTACAATTCTTATAGGATTAACCCCTAATTTTGATAAAATTGGTATGTATGCTACAATAATTTTAATATTTTGTCGTATGACATTTTTAATGAGTTTGGCAGGGGAGGGTGATGCAATAAAAATTTATGTTGTAGAAAAGGTGGGAAGTAGGCATAAAAATTATACTTATGGTATCGTGTCATTTTGTACTCAGGTTGGGGCATTGCTTGCTGCAGCAATTTATCATTTTTCGACAAAGTTTGAACAAATGTCTCATTTATGGCGGGCAAATTTTATTATTGGTGGAATCTTTGGTTTATTTATCATAAGTCTAAGGCACTATTTTCGTGAAAGTGAGGAGTTTTTAAAGTCTAAAAAGGATCATAAATCTATAGATTATAACTTTTTTGATTTAGGAAAGATTATAAAAAATTCATTTGGCAGATTTATCATAGCAATATTAATAAGTGGTTGCATAGGAGGTATTTACCATTTTTTAATTATTTTTTGGGGAGTCTTTGCAGCAAAAAGTGCGTTGCTTATGAATAGCAATCAAGCTCAAATTATCAATATAGTCTTAATAACCATTTACGCTATTATGTCAGTGTTTTCTGGTTTTTTATCCGATAGGATTTATCCTAAAAAACAAATTATTACATCGTTATCATTAAGTTTGTTAGTTATAATTATTGTACAGTTTCTATTATATAAAGAAATCTTTGTGATTTACTTCCCTATCATTCTTATAGCACTCGCTCCATTTTATGTAGTACCATTACAAGTTATTGTCCAATCTCTATTCATTACTAATATTAGGGCTAGAATGTGTAGCCTATCGCATTCACTTGGTGGCATGATAGTTTCGTCAACAACACCATTTTTTTGTATGTTATTGTGGCAATATTTTAATTCAATATTCTTAGTGCTAGGATTTTTTCTGCTATTGTTATTAATATTGTTCAGTACAGTAATTTATCTGTATAGTACAAACGTTATAACAAATTACCAAACTGAAGGAGAGAATTTTGCAAAAAAAACATAATCTAATAAATTATGACTATAGTGCCTATAATACTTTAAGAAGGTTAATAGTTGATCATATAAAACCCTATCTAAAGCAGATCGGGGTAGCCTTATTGTTTATGGTAGTTAACGCTTGGTGTAATGCTTATATTGTTGAATTAGTCCAACCAACCATTGACCAAATATTTTTAACAGGCAATCGTCAAATGTTATTATTTCTGCCGTTAATGGTAGTGATCACATTCGCTATTAAAGGTATTGCTGAATATTATTCAAGTTATTTAATTAAATTTGTTGGTCAGAGAATTCTAACTGATTTACAAATTAAAATGTATGAACATCTATTATTTGCCGATATTCTATTTATTCAATCTCAATCATCGGGACGTTTAATATCACGTTTTACTAACGATATTTCCATGATGCGTGGTGCTGTATCGAATTTATTGGTAGGTTGTGCCAAACATTTTTTGACAGTAGTAGGCCTTATCATAGTGATGTTTAAGTTAGAACCTAGGTTGTCTTGTATTGTATTTCTAGCATTTCCCCTAGCAATTTATCCAATACAGAAATTAGGGAAAAAAATTCGTAGAATATCAGGTCAAGCTCAAGAAGAATTAGCTAATTATACTTCTAGGTTAGATGAAACTTTTCAGTCAATTAAAATTGTTAAGTCTTTCTTAGGAGAGAAAATTGAAAGCAATCGAGCTTTATTGCTCTCTAGTAATATTTTACGTTTTCTAAAGAAAACTGCAAAACTGGATGCATTGGTCTCACCAATCATGGAAGTATTAAGTGGTATGACAGTTGGGGGGCTTATTTGGTATGGTGGATTATTAATCATAGAAGGAGAAACTACACCAGGAGCATTTTTTGCTTTTATTGCTGCCTTTCTTACGGCTTATAGGCCTTTTAAGAGTTTGGTGTCTTTAAATATCAACCTACAAGAGGGTATTGCTGCAACAAGAAGAGTCTTTAATATTCTAGATACTGAGCCTATTATTAAAGATAGTGTAAATGCTCAAAATGTTCAGTTAGTTAATCCATCAATAGTTTTTAATAATGTTGAACTAAAATTTAATGATAAAGTAGCTTTAAAGAAAATTAATTTAAAATTAATGCAAGGAAAAACTACAGCTATTGTAGGGCGTTCTGGTAGCGGCAAAACTTCGTTATCTAATTTATTAGTAAGATTTTATAACCCAACTAGTGGGCAAATTTTAATTGATGATTACGATATTAAAGATATAAGGATTGACTCTTTAAGGCAGCAAATCTCTTTAGTGACGCAAGATACTACATTATTTGACACTAGTGTTGCAGAAAATATTGCTTATGGCAATCCAAATGCAACTCGTGATCAGATTATTATAGCGGCAAAATATGCTGATGCTCATGAATTTATTTCACACCTTCCAGCAGAGTACGACACGATAATTGGTAATCAAGGTTCAACACTTTCAGGTGGACAACGTCAGCGTTTAGCTATAGCTAGAGCTTTTTTGAAATCAGCGGCAATTTTAGTTTGGGATGAAGCAACAAGCTCGTTAGACCAAAATTCTGAGCGATTAATTCTAAATTCTTTAGTAAATATTCGTGAGAATAAAACCACCCTAATTATAACACATCGTTTATCGAGCATTAAGGATGTTGATCATATAGTTGTTATGAAATCTGGCATGATATTTGAACAAGGAACTCACTCACAACTTATGGACAATAAAGCGGAATATTATAAATTATATAATAAGGAATTAGAGGAGGGGGATAAGTGATGAAGTTAATATGGAAAAATAAATATACTGCTATGATTTCAAGAGTTGATAGACGATAGAATATAAAAATTATATATTGAGGCTGTGGTTAAGTTGTTTAATATAAAGTTTATAAAAACTGATTTACAAATGTACAAATTTTCTTTCATTGATTTATTTGCTGGGATTGGAGGGTTTAGGATTGCGTTGCAGTCAATAGGTGGAAAGTGTCTTTTTTCATGCGAAATAAATGAACATTGCCAAAAAATGTATCAAGAAAATTTTGGAGAAATTCCAGCTGGAGATATCAAAACAATAGATCCAAATGATATACCGGAGTGTGATGTTTTATGTGCAGGATTTCCTTGTCAACCCTTTAGTATTTCAGGTAAAAAAATGGGATTAAAAGATGAACGTGCAAGTGTAATTGAATCAATATTTAATATCGTAAGTCATTTAAAGCCTAAAGTTGTAATGCTAGAGAATGTGAAGCATTTATTACATCATAACAATGGTGAAACATTGCAACATATCATATCAAACCTTAATAAGATAGGCTATAACATTTCTTACAATATACTAAATGCAAAAAATTTTGGAGTCCCGCAAAATAGAGAAAGATTAATTATTATTGCAAGTTTAAACGGTAAGTTTAATTTTTCTAAGCTTCAAAAACAAAAAAGTATAAAAATTCATGATATTTTGGATCAAGAAGGGGATTTTGAATTTCTAGAATCAGATGAATATAAAATTATAGAGAATCCAACTAGACAACAAAGTGGTTTAATATTTTGTGGATATAGGAATAAAAAGATAAGAATTAAAGGAGTTAGGGAGGGAACTGAGCATTTATCTAGAGTTCACAAACAACCAAACAGAATATATTCAATTGAAGGTACGCACCCAACGTTATCATCGCAAGAAACTTCGGGGCGTTATTGGATATTACTCGATAATGGACGTGTAAGAAAACTAACAATAAATGAGTGTTTTAAAATTATGGGATTTCCTGAGGACTATAAACTAAAATCTCCAATATCTGAGTTATATAAACAAGTTGGAAATTCTGTATGTATTCCAAAGGTAAGAATTATAGGAAAAGCTATAGTTAAACAATTACTGTGATTTATTGAGTTTATTATGGAATATGGAAAAGAATTAGCTGCTATCTTGGAAAAAGTTTCAGTTGAGTCTGATTTCTTTATAGAAGATAGTATTAAAAGTAGATTGGATATTATATTAGATAATTCAGAGCGTAGTAAGGGGGTGCTAACAGTTCTAATTACAAGTGTAGTATACAAGTATTTTCATCCTTCTCAGGATGTTAGATACCATCAATCAAGTATGCAAAATGGATATTCTGGTAGAAGCTTTGATACAAAATATGTTACTCCATTTTTAAGAAAATATGAATTTCCATCAATGTCTGAAAGTGGTTGGCTAACTCGTTCTCTTGAGCAACCTTATCCATATATATTAGACTACAAGGGAAGAATATCACCAAAAGAAGTCGCCGAAGCCTTTTTATTAATTCTTAATGAATTAGAAGTTAATAAATATTCAGCAGGAGTAACTCTTAAGTATATTTTTAAGCAACTTTTAATTCAAAGGGAAAAGAAGCGGGTTAATCTAGTTCGTCCAACGGAGATAACGATTGCTAATGCAATTTATATTCTTGAAAAGCATTTTTCGTATAAATACAAAGATGGTTTTGGAGCAAGTAGGTTGCCAGTATTAGCAATTTATGCAATATATAAATGTTTTATTGATGAGGTTAAAAGATTTAATTCATGTAAATTGGCTCAACTTGAAAGTCATACATCATCTGATCTACGAAGTGGTGCTGTAGGGGATATTGAAGTATTTGATAAAAACAATCAAGTTCTTGAAGGTATAGAGGTTAAGTGGAATAGGCTAATCACTAAAGAGACCGTGCAAATTGCATTTGACAAATTTCGGATTACTAAAATTCAAAGATATTACATTTTATCAAATTTAAAGTTAACCGCATCAGAATTTGATGCTATTAATGACATAATTCAAAAAATTAAAATCTTACATGGCTGTCAGGTTATCGTTAATGGTATTATTGACACAATAAAATATTATTTACGTTTATTACAAGATACATCAAATTTTGTAGACAAATATGTTTCGTTAGTAGAGGTTGATAGAGCTATTAAATACGAGCATAAAATACGTTGGAATGAAATTTTTAATGAAGTTATGGTAGGGGGGATAATTTTAGGTGAATAAATATATAATCACTCAATACCCAAAATCTTATGAGTTTGTAAGGAAAGGCGATGACCATACTTAATGGCCAAATCAATAGCTAACCGTTCATTTTCTTTATTTAGCAACGGATTATTTTGATCCATAGGCTGAATAAATACTGGTATATTATACTTGCTTTGTCCTACTTCTGGTATGTTAGAGTATATGGGTATATTGTTAGCCACCAAAAATTTCAGGGCATTAATATGAGATAGTAAGTCATCTCTCAATAGTGCATAACCATTTTTCCCAGCTTTTGGTGAGCAAACTATATGGACTTTATCTGGAAGATCACGATATAATGTGCCATTAGTTTCAATTTGCACTATATAATCCAAATTTACTAATTTATAGCACAATAATTCTATAGGTTGACGAAAAGGCTCACCACCAGTTATAACCACTAACTTGATATTAATCGTAAGTTTTTCAACTTCTTCGATAATATTGTTAATAGTTAATATATTAAAATCTTCAAAGTCGGTATCGCAGAAATTACAAGCAAGATTGCATCCACCAAGCCTAATAAAAACAGCAGGCATACCTACAAAAGGTCCTTCTCCCTGAATAGTCTTAAAAATACTTTTGATTTCTAGACTAGTTCCATCATTAAATATGGCTGGCCTTTTAGGGTTTTGTCCAAACATAATGTATTAGTATAAAAATATTGTTAATTTTAAAACGGAAAGGCTAATAAGATTGGAGTAGTATAATTAATATTTTAGTATATAATGCTCAACTATAAAAATTAATTATTCAAAATATAACTATAATATATAATTTATATTAACTACTCAACATATAAATAGCTTTTTATATGAAAAGGTTTAATAATTATGGTGGTAAAAACATGAGAAGTGACAGTGAATATTCAAAAAATAATTTTATTGATGCTATTAGGAAAGAAATTATTTTGCTAGGCACAAATAAGGGGCTTGATAGCAATGTATCATTATGTGGGATAGATAATATTCTTGAAAAAGATATAGAAGGTAGTTGTTATAAAACATTTTACAGTGAAGATGGTGATGTTAAGAATGTATACCATCAGGACCCAGCAGGTAATAATTGTTTACTTTTTGCGATTGCCTTGAAATTATATCCACTAGCTGAAAAGTTAATTGATGATGCAAAAGGTAAGTTGTCAGATGAGGAATACAAAGATTTCCTGAATTATCAATATGTAGATGTAACTGGTCAGAAAAGAAGCTGGTATACCAATACTGCATTAACTTTAGCTACCAAGCATAATCAATATCAATTAGCTCAAAAATTACTAAATGAAGGTGCTGATCCAAATGGTACTGATGAATATGGGCTAACATCTTTGAGTGTGCTATGTTTTCATTTAGGATTAGTATCAGAAGAAAAAAATACTGAAATAGTTGAACTTATTAAACTATTAAAGTCTAAAGGGGCTGATTATACACATGAAGATCTGCTAGGTTTAAAGCCATTAGATTATTTAACGAAAGACCTAGATGGTCAAGAAATAAGAGGATATTATCTTCTTCCTGTTGATATAATCAAGCAAACTAAGAGTATAACATTTGGTGGATGGTATGTTGATGACAACAAGACACCAGTAAATATTCTAGAACATTGGCCTGTAGAAGCTTGCGAAAAAGAATTAATGGCAACTATTGGTAAAGAAAATGTTGATAGATATTATGTTTCTGCAATACAAAACAGTTATGCCGTAGATGGAAAAATATTTAATTCTTTCATTTGGGGTAATGATTCAAATTTAGTTAGTGTAATGAGGGATTATGAATTTAGTAATTTTAAGAACGAGTGGAGAAATGCAGGCCCAGTAACTCGTAAGCAGGATTTTTTTAATAGTCCACAAGGATTAAAATTAAAAAGTTTACTAGAAAAAGAAGGGGAAATTGCAGAGTTAGTTGATATTACAAACAGCTTACTAGCAGTAGCACTTGAAACAAAAGATAGTCATTCTGTAGAGCAAGACATTACTCAAGAACATAATCAAGAGAATGACGTCCCGCTTATTGCTTCTGTTAATCCCATGTTTGTAGAATGCTAGACTTTATTAGGTTTCGTGAAGGTTAATATCCTACAACTGTCGACACTTGTGGGGCTTATTGCATAGTACCCTACATTTTTCTATAATCGTCATCGCAAGGCATCTTTAGATGCCGTGGCGATCTAGGTAAACAGCGAAGCTGTTTTTTTAGAGTAACGCTTCGCGTATCCTGGATTGCCGCGTCGCCGCTTTTTCGCGACTCCTCGCTAATAGACGATCAGCAGCCATTTTAATAGTGGTTATATAAAAAATGTAGGGTACTATGGGCTTATTGTGGTAGCAATATACTGACAAACTCAGTTTTTGATAAGTCAACTACAGGCTTTACAAGAACATTCTCTGCATTTGCTTTTTTTACGTAACCCACTGTTATGCCGTAAGGGTAAATATTACCATAACCAGATGTTATAACTTTTTCGCCTTTTTGCACAAGATGAGTTTTTGGTAAATAGAGTATTTTGCTACCGTTCTCATAGCCGCTCATGATACCTTTTTCTTTTGAAGATACTGTAGTGATGGGGATTCGAGAGTTTACGTCATTAACTAAAATTATTTTAGAGTAATTGTTGCTTACTTGTATTACTCGCCCAACTAATCCTTCACTGTTGGTAACTATCTGATCAACTTCCACACCATGTCTCACTCCAGCTGACACTAAAGCAGTTTTACTGAAGGGATTTAATGAAACACTTAGTAATTTAGCACTGACATAGTTATATTGCTCTTCTTCTACAACTGATAGTAGTTTTTTTAGCTCTTTATTCTCAGATTGGATCAAATATATATTGCTCTGTAAGTTTCTTAGTCTTGCCACTTCTAATTGTAGTTCGATATTTTCTCTTGCTAAGTCTCGTAAATAAATAAAATTTTGGGTTATTAAATTAATTTGCTTAAATATGTTTTCATGAATTAGCAATCCACCAAAAATAACATGTCCAACGACTTCAAGAGAAATAGAAGAAAATCTTTTTGGAGCAGCAATAAATAAGTAAAGTGAGGCGATAAGAAAAAATAAAACGAAAACACGTCTCAAAGTAACAAGTATAAATCTAGCAAACTCTACTATTTTACTAGAACGCTTTATTCTGTTTGCAAGTAATGCCATTGGTTAATCTTGTTTAAATAACACATGCTTGAATTTTTGAAAATCTTCTAGTACTTTTCCTGTGCCAAGAGCTACACATGATAGTGGTTGATCAGCAATAATTACCGGTAGTTTAGTTGCTTCTTTTAGGACATGATCTAGGTTTCTAAGTAATGCCCCACCACCAGTCATAACAATTCCCGTATCTACAATATCAGATGAAAGCTCTGGAGGAGTGCATTCCAACGCCACTTTTACCGCTTCGACAATTTGACTAACTGGTTCAATTAGACTGTCAGCAATTTGTCTTTCGTTTAGTAGCATTTCTTTAGGGATACCATGGATTAAATCTCGTCCTTTAATTTCCATTACTCTTGGTTCTAAACTATCATCTACGTAAGCAGCCCCAATCTGCTTTTTGATTTTTTCTGCTGTAGCTTCACCGATTAGTAAATTATAATGCCTTCTAATATAAGAAATAATAGACTCATCCATTTTATCGCCACCTACCCGTACTGATCTAGCATACACAATACCACCTAATGATAGGACAGCTACTTCTGTTGTTCCTCCACCTACATCAACAATCATTGAACCAGTTGCTTCTGTTACTGGTAACCCAGCACCAATTGCTGCTGCCATAGGTTCTTCTATAAGGTATACATCTCTACCTCCTGCACTCTCTGCTGCTTCTTGAATAGCTCTACGCTCAACTGGTGTAGAACCTGATGGTACACAAATTATAATCATTGGACCAGTAAATGATCTACGATTATGTACTGTTCTGATGAAATATTTTATCATTTCTTCAGCTCCCTTAAAGTCGGCTATAACACCATCTTTTAGTGGTCTTTTTGCTTCAATGTCTGTGGGGGTACGTCCTAACATATTTTTTGCTTCCTGACCAAATGCGTATGGCTTAAATGCTCCGTCCACTTTAATCAATGCAACTACAGAAGGTTCGTTAAGTACGATTCCTTTGCCTTTGACATACACTAAAGTATTAGCCGTACCAAGATCTATGGCCATATCACATACAAATTTCCTGAAAAATTTTGTTAGCATTTTTATTTCTCCAAAATCAAATCATTTTAACGCATCACCCTAATTCGGGATAAGAATTAATAATTCTTATATCGAACTGAGGTTAATTTAACAATCAGATGCAGAGCCGTCTCAAATCTGATTGTTTCTATAATTTTACCGAATTTGGGATAAGAATTGATAAATTCTTATCCCGAATTCGCGTGCATCAGGTTTCTTTAGAATGCATAATAACAAAATTACTGAAAAATAATATACATATATTTGGCAATAAAATAGCTAAGAAAGGGGGGGTTGCATTATATGCGAGTATTTTAAACAAAATCTCTAATAGAAAATAAATAATAAAACCTAGAAATAAGCCAATTACTAAGATTTTTTCTTGAGAATTATCACGTTGCTTAAGACTAAAAAAGCAGGCTGCTAAAATCACTGTGGTAGCCATAATTATAGGCTTAAATAACTGTTTATAGAAATAAATTTGGTAGTTAGTTATTGGTAAACCAAATTCTACTAAATGTTTAATTGTACCTGGTAAATCCCAAATAGCAATCATCTCAGGATTTATAAAACTATTTAGTAAGTTACTTATTGATAAATTTGTTGGAACGGTAAAATGCTCATATTGTTTGACATTATAGTTATCCGAAATTTTTACAGAAGTTAGTTTTAAATTATTATCAACTAAAATAGCATGTTCCCCATCAATTCTTTTTAAGAAATTATTTTTGTCATCTAAAAATAATATAATAATCTTATTTAACTTATTGTTCACTACATCAATAGACCCAGCCTGAATAATTCTTTTATTGCCTTGATAATTCTCAAAAAATAGTAAACCAGATTTTGATATTATAAAATTATTAGAAGTCTTTTTACTCAATTTTGCTTCTAAAGATTCATATTTTTGTAAACCAAATGTACCAATAGGGTTACATATAGTTATTAGTATTATACCGAAAATCACCGCTGCAAAAACCGGAACAGCAATAACCCTCCAAATATGTATACCATTGCATAAAATAGTTATTAGTTCGTTATGTTTAGTTAGTCTTTTTAGAAAAAATAACATCGCAATGAAGCTAAGAAGAGAAGCTACTTCATTAACTAAATAAGGTATTTTGTATAATACAAGTTTCCAAAAAAAATGTGTTGGAATATATACAGCTTTAAATTTTTGCAAAAGGTCAAAGATATTTGAAAGAATTAAAACCCCGATAAGCAGAAGCAATATACCGATGAAATAGCCACAATATAGCCTGAGCAGGTAAATTGAAAGAGTTTTAAAATTAATCATTTTAAAATAAAAATTGGTGACCGTAGTGGATGATTTTACAACCAAAAGTGAATCAAGAGCTATTATAACTCGATAATCAAGTTTTTTTCTGAAGGCTACAATTCATGGCAGTGTATGTCATCCCAGCGAAAGCTGGGATCTAATAATGTTTAATAGTCTTTTAGGCTATTTTTTTTAGATTCCCGCCGTTGCTAAGAATGACATTTTCTCAGCTTCTTTTCATGACTTTTAAACTGTCCTGAATTATATAATTCAATAAAAACTTGATTATCGAGTATAAAACGCCACTGGTATCATACATGTATAATATAACCTCAACTATTGATGTAATAAATTAATAGTAGGCTCAAGTAATCATCGCCATTATGTCATCCCAGCGAAAGATGGTATCTAAAACTATATAACATACCTTACTATAGCTATTTTTAGACCCCGCTACTTTCGCAGGGGTGACATCCGAAGGGGCAGGGATGACAACCCTAGGCTATTAAACCGATGTCTTACATCGAATTGAGGTTAATATAATAACTATATCAGTAATAATACTCGATAATCAAGTTTTTTCTAAGTCATTGTCAATACCATGTTATTGACATTTGCTTCTAATTAATCTAGACATATAATAAAATTTACTCTAATCTTTATGGCTCGATATTATTATTGTTATGGATCATCTAAACCAAATACTAAAATCTGCACAAAACAGAATAGAATCAACTCAAACTCTATCAGAGTTGCAACAAATTAGGGTGGAGTTTCTTGGGAAACAAAGCTTACTTAACCAAGAAATGAGAAAGCTTGGTAGTCTTGAGCAAAATGATCGCAGAAAGTTAGGCGAAGCAGTTAATATGCTTAAAGGGCAGGTTAGTAATTTGCTAGAAGCAAAACAAGCAGTCTTGGAGGAAGTTGAATTAAATAAACGATTTGCTGAAGAAAAGACAGATTTAACAATTCCAGCCCGGCAGTATAAGAAGGGGAGCATACACCCCATTACCCAAGCTACCGAAGAATTAATTCAAATATTTGCAAAATTTGGGTTAACAATTGAGTATGGTCCAACTATTGAAAATGATTGGTATAATTTTACTGCTCTAAATTTTTATGAAGATCACCCTGCAAGGCAGATGCACGATACTTTCTATCTAAAAGCAAAAGAAGGAGAACAGCCTTTATTGTTGCGTACCCATACTTCAACGATGGAAATCAGGACAATGGAAAAGGGTAAACCGCCTTTTAGGATTATTGCTCCTGGTAGAACTTATAGATCTGATTCAGATATGACTCATACACCAATGTTTCATCAGATTGAGGGGCTGGTGATCGATAAAAATATCAATATGGGACATTTAAAATACATTATTACAGAGTTTATCAAAGATTTTTTTGAACAAACAAATATTGACATACGTTTTAGACCAAGTTTTTTCCCGTTTACTGAGCCGAGTGCAGAAGTGGATATTAAGATGCAAGGTAGCAATAAATGGCTTGAGGTGCTTGGTTGTGGTATGACCCATCCAAACGTTCTTAAAAATGTTAATATAGATAGTGAGTGCTATCAAGGATTTGCCTTTGGTCTAGGTGTTGAGCGTTTTGCTATGTTAAAATATGGTATCAAGGATCTCAGGCAATTTTTTGAAGGAGATATAAGATGGTTAAAACACTATAACTTCTCTGCTTTTGACTTGCCAACTCTAGCTGGAGGATTAACAAGATGAAATTTACTTTATCTTGGTTAAAAAAATTCCTAGATACCGAGAGTTCTGTTGAGGAAATTGCTGAATGTTTAACTATGCTTGGCCTTGAAGTGGAAGAAGTAATAGATAGAAGGACGGAGCTAAAGGATTTTGAAGTAGCTCATATACTAGCTACTAAACCTCATCCATCGGCGGACAAGCTAAAAATATGTGATGTCCAAACTAAGGAAGGTATTTTACAGATAGTTTGCGGAGCAAGTAATGCTAGGGAAAATATTAAAGTAGTACTGGCAAAAATAGGTTGTGAAATCCCTAATGGTAAATTTAAAATTAAAGGGTCAGTAATACGAGGAGAAAAAAGTTGCGGAATGTTATGTTCTGAAGCAGAACTATTAGTGAGTACTAATTCTGATGGTATAATAGAACTGATGCCTGATGCTAAAATAGGAGAGCCATTTATACAATATTATGGGTATGATGACCCAGTTTTTGATATTAACGTTACCCCAAATCGTGGTGATGCTCTTGGCGTCTATGGTATAGCTAGAGATCTAGCTAGCAAGGGTATTGGTACGCTTAAAGAATTAGAAGTACCATCAATTGCCGGAGAATTTAAATCTACTGTGGCTTTAAAGATAGAAAATAAAGAAGCATGCCCATTATTCTACTTTCGGGAAATAAGAAATTTACAAAACAAGACAAGCCCTGATTGGTTAAAGCAATTATTGCAAAATATTGGGCTAAAACCGGTTTCAGCCCTAGTGGACGTCACTAACTATATATCGTATAGCTTCGGGCAACCAATGCATGCTTACGATAGAAGTAAATTATCAGATCACCTGCACATTACACTACTTAAAGAAAAAACTAAATTTCTAGCTTTAAATGGCAAAGAATATGATTTAGATGAAGGATCTTTGGTAATTCAAGATAACCAGCAAGTGCTTACTCTTGCTGGTATTATAGGAGGTAATAGTAGCAAAAGTGAGCTTGAGACGCAAAATATCTTGCTAGAAGCGGCGTGTTTTTCTGCTAAATATATTACTAAAACTGGTAGATCTCTACAGATTGATACTGATTCTAGATATCGCTTTGAACGTAATATTGATCAGGCATTTACCTTAAAAGCTTTAAATATTGCGAGTAAAATGATTTTATCTATTTGTGGAGGTGAAATTTCTGATATAGTGTATAATGGGGATATCACCTTTGCTCAAAGATTCGTGGAATTTCCTGTAGATTGTCTAGCTAAAATAACTGGTCTGAGCTTAAATAAGATAGAGATTTGTAATATTTTAGAGAAACTTGGCTTTGCTATAGTAGATATAGGTGATACTCTAAAACTTACTATACCTTCTTGGCGACATGACATAGCAATCAAAGAAGATATTGTTGAAGAAATTGTTCGTATTTATGGTTATGACAAGTTAGACTCGATTAAATTACTAGAAATGCAACTAACAAGGATTATACCTAAAGAGCAAAGAAGAATTTCTGATATTAAAAGAATTTTAGCTACTTGTGGGTATGATGAAGTCGTAACAAACTCATTCATGGATAGTGAAGTTGCAAAATTATTTGCTCCAATAAAAGAGGAATTATTTCTACTAAATCCTATTAGTGTAGATAATAATTATATGCGACCTAGCCTCATTGCAAATTTACTTAAATTAGTTCAAAAAAATTTAGCAAGATCAATTAGAGAAATTGCTTTGGTAGAAGTAGGTCCAATCTTTAACTCTTGCACATCTGATGGTGAGTTGGTTTTTGCTTCTGCAGTAAGATGTGGACAATATCATGTGAAAGATTGTCATTCTGAAGCTCGCTTAGTAGATGTTTTTGATATTAAATCTGACCTAGAAAATGTTTTAAATTATACTGGCTTATCGATTGATAAGTGCCAATTTTGTCCAACTGAGTTACCTTATTATCATCCGACAAAATCAGCTCTTATAAAACTTGGTAAAAATGTCATAGCATATTTTGGACAAATTCATCCATCTATATTAAAGCATTTTGATATTGATTGTGAGATATTTGCCTTTGAAATAAATATTGCCAATATACCATTTGCTAAAGCAAAGTTTGCTAAAAGAGACGAGTTTATTGTTTCCGACTTCCAGCCAACTTTTAGAGATTATGCTTTTGTAGTTAATCTAGAACAGCCGGTTGGCGAGATGATGACTTATATAAAAAATTCTAATAAAAAAATAATAAAATCAGTTGATCTATTTGATGTTTATGTAGGGGATAAACTACCATCTAGTAAAAAATCGGTAGCAATTAAAGTGCAATTCCAAGCAGATGATCGTACGCTAAATGAAGCAGACCTAAATTTATTGAATCAAGAAATTGTTGCAATTGTTTATGAGAAATTCCAAGGTAAGTTAAGAGAATAAACTTCTACTTTCAGACTAATTATACTATTTCCCATTATTAACTACGCTATTTAGCACTACAGTTGTAGTACTAATGTCAAAACGATGTCATCCCAGCGAAAGCTGGGATCTAATAATGTTTAATAGTCTTTTAGGCTATTTTTTTAGATTCCCGCCTACGCGGGAATGACAGCTCTAGGTAGTAACTACAACTGTAGTATTAGCGTAGTTAATAATGGGAAACGGTACTATATATCCAAAAAATGCTAAAGTAACCTAAGTTCTATATAAGACATCGTTTCATCGTATATGTCCCTACTTTGTTCATCCCTGCTTCCCTTTATGTCATTCCTGCTTCGGTGAGGAATCTATAATATCTAATAGCCTTTGAGGTTATTTTTTGGATTCCCGCCGCAGCTCGAATGACATACTAGTGATCCACGTGGCCAAAGCTTTCGCTGGGATGGCATAATGGCGAGTAGGGGTGACATAGTGGCTAGCAGGGACATCGAAAGGGAATCAAGGGTTCACCCCTAATAGGGATGATACTGATAATTTATTACATCGAAATTTGTTTTTTTTAGTTACAGTCCTTGACTTCGTTAAATTAATAACGTTATATAGTACACTTAAGAAATATTAATTAAGTAGGAGTAGTTGTATGACAAGTGGTAATGAAAACTTAAATTTTGCCAATGAATCTGTGAATAAGCTAGCTGAGGCTGCAATTGCAGCTTATGTTAGCTTGCCGCCATCTTCTCCTGATAAGAAAAATTTAGAAGATGTTGCTGAGATTATAACTAGTACGATAAATGTTGCGGATGGAAGTAACTCACAGAAAAATCTAGAAGCATTAAGCAAAAAGGTCGAAAACAGTAAAAATAGTTCCCTAATTGTTATTAAAGTAAAGGAATGGGCTCGTTCTCTTATTAAGTTTTTAAAATTTCCATTTAGTAAACAACATAAAGAAGAGTTAAAACACGTAGAAGCAGATTTTATTAAAGAACTTGAACTTATAAAAAAAAGTTACGATAAGGGTATTTCCCCTGTGCAGGAACAAATATCTACAAGCATTCCAGCAAAAGAAACCGGGCTTTTGCCCCCATCTTTGGTAGAAACTCAGCAGAAACCTCATGTAACGACGGCTACCACAGCACCGGTAGTAGTACATGAAACTGCACACTTTACTATCTCAGTGCAAGCAACAGTTACTCCTCCTAACGATCCAGTTACGCCGCCACCACCGCCTCCACCGCCTCCACCGCCTCCGCCTTCACCTTTTCATTCTGATGTAGTGCTGCAACAGATATCTCAAACTGATTTGTTGGCGGCTATAACAGGGGGTAGCTTTAAGTTAAACAAAGTAGAAGACCGAACATTAAATGAATTACCTGCAGACCAAGCAGATGATTCCTTTATGAATGAGTTGCAGAAAAAGTTGGCAGCACGTCGAGGATATGAGGGGCAAGGCGATAAGAAGCTATCTCCAACATATGCTAAAGACGCTGCTGAATTTGAAAGGCTGGGAAGAGAAGAAGAAGCACGGCAAAAAAGACAAGAGGAGATAGATGCTCCAAGGATAGCAGCAGCACTAAAGGAAGAGGCGGAAAAGAAGGCAGCAGCTGAAAAGATACTATCTCCTCCTAAGGTTCAACCTAAGTTTGGAGAAATTCCACCACCACCACCTCCGCCACTTCTTTCGCCTAGTACAAACCCACTAGCTAATATTAGAAAATTAGAAACAGCTGTAAAAGAATCCCCAATAACCAAGCCACAGACTGATCAAAATAGACTTGGGTTTGCTGTCGGCTCAGCAGATATCACAAATGCACTAGCAGGGTTGAGGAAAGCAGTCACTTCTCCTCAAAAAGAAACAGAAGCACCTACAGCAAGTTTTGGAGTAAAGCTTAAACAAAAAACAGATGCACCTACTAGGTAACCGATAAAACAGTGCAATCCAGCTCAATAGGCTTCGATGTCATTCCTAGCTAAAAGCGGGAATCCAAAAAATAGCCTGCAAAGGCTATTAGATATTATGGATTCCTCATCGAAGCGTACTAGTGTCCGGTTTAAGTTGGCGGCGTCATCTTAGGCAAGTGATATCCTTCGGTGCGAACGCTCGATCCGGGATCGAAGGGCTTCAAATTATCATAAGGATGATTTGTCAATCTTACTTAACCTCAGTTCGATATAAGAATTATTAATTCTTATATCGAACTGAGGTTACGTAGTTGTTCGATTTCTCTCTAGAGTAGTGAGTACTAGGTTTTGCTCCTCACTCTTAGTATCAAATCCAACTGACTTGACTAACTTCAAAAGTTGAACAACTTGTAAAGCTAGTTAATTACTACGGTTTAGACTTGATTACCTTGAGATGCTACTATTGAATTAATCAGTTCAACTATTTTCTGCCTAATCTGTGGATTTTGAATCTCGGTAAATCCTTCCACAAGATAAGATACTTCTTTTTCTGTATCGTATTTTAAAGGTACTAAATATTCTGCTTTATCTTCAGCAATAATATTATTTACAAGACTATTGTTGTATTGCGTATCAAATAGGTAATCCTCTGATACCTCAGTAGTTTTAGTTATATCAAGAAAATATTCAATAGATACATTTAATATTTTTGCAAAAAAATACAATATACTGCCAGCTATTGGGGTAGTAGCATCTTCATATTTTTGTATCTGTTTTACACTAAGATTAATAGCTTCACTCAATTCTTGTTGGCTTATGCCGAGCATTATACGACGCTTTTTTAAACGCATACCTACAATTATATTTATTCTTTCTTTTGATTCATTAGATTTATTCATTGTTATAATAATTTAATATTTCCCTATCTATTACAACTAATGATAGTATAGTATTCTAACTTAATCAAGTAATTTTTTATTGATAAGATTTTTTATTAAAATGTAACTAATAAGGGTAGTTATTATTGCTAACAAGGCACATATATCTCCAAATTGTGAGTATAAAGTTTCAAATTTTAGCTTGTCGGGAAGTAAGTTATCTATATAACCTACTTCATTGATGCTACGTTGTTGAATAATTCTGCCTACGGGATCTATTACAGCCGATATACCATTATTAGCCGCTCTAAGCATAGGAAGACCGTTTTCTACACTACGCATACGACTGATCTGTAAATGTTGGTATGGGCCAGTGGAGTTTCCATACCATGCATCGTTAGTGACATTAATGATCACATCTGAGAGTTTATTACTCGTTCGAACAAAATTTGGAAAAATTGATTCATAGCAAATAAGTGGTTTTATGGTTATATTAGGTTTATCAAGACTAACGATCTGTCCATCTCCTGCGGTATAATCTAACAACCCAGGGGTTAATTTCTTAAATGGGAATAGCCGTTTGAGAGGCATATACTCACCAAATGGTACTAAATGAGATTTATGATACTCAAATAATTTATTTCCCACTTCTGTTAAAGCGTATAAACTCGTATAAATTTCAAAATCCTCCCCGTTCTTACCATTATTTGTTATACCACCAGTAATTAAAATTGCCTTTTTACTTTCCAGCATCTTTAATATTTTTATTTTGATTGGTTGGTAATCATGCGGTGCTACCATAGCAGCTTCCGACCATATAATTAGGTTTACGTTGCCCGGCTCTTTAGACAATGCGATATGAAGATTAAAATTTTTCCAAAATTCTTCAACGTCCCACTTAGCAATTTGTGGAATACTTGGCTGAACTAGTCGGACTTTTATATTTGAGAAGCTGGTAGGATTGTTATGTAGCTTTAATAAACCGTAGGAAGTTATTAGAACGATTATTACCAATGAATTTGCTAATAATATTTTTAATAGATTATATTGTTTAGTAAAGATATGATAAAAACTAGTTGATATATATATTACAATAAAACTTAAACCATATATTCCTATGATACTAGAAGACTGAATTAGAATATCAGAAAATGAAAAAGCATATCCAAGCAAATTCCATGGTAACCCGGTAAATATCCATGATCTTACCCATTCAAAAAATACCCAATAAAGGCAAAAAATAAACTGATAAAAATGATGATTCTTGGCTAGGAATCCGAAACCACAGATTGTAGCAATGAAACAAGCCAAAATAATTGGTAGGCCAAATAATGCCAGTGGCACTGCCCACCAAAATTCATCAATATAAACAGTAACCCCTATACTAATCCAGTATATACTGACTAAAAAATGCCCATAGCCAAATATAAAACCTAATATAGAAGCTTCTTTCCAGCTATTAGCAATTTGTACTTGATAACATAGCAGTGCTAAGGCAAATAATCCAGGTATAAAGAAAATTGGAGCAAAAACTAAACCACTAATCATACCTGAAATCAGGGTGAATATTTTGGATGAGAACATTAATGTTATTTTGATAAAAGTTGTTTACAAAAATATACATCATGCTATTGTTTGGGCAAGGTTTTAATAAAAATAAAAGAATATATATGCAAGTTAAAGTCACTGGTTTGCTTGATGGTAAGAAGGGATTAATTACAGGTGTCGCTAATAATTTATCAATATCTTGGGCTATTGCTCAAATGGTCAAAGAACATGGTGCAAACTTAGCCTTTACCTATCAAGGAGAAGTGCTTGCAAAACGCGTTATACCACTTGCTGAAGAAATTAAGTGTGATTTCGTTGTTCCGTGTGATGTAACAGATGCAGAATCACTTGATAATTTGTTTAAAATTATTGAGCAGAAGTGGGGCAAACTCGATTTCTTGGTTCATTCTATTGCTTTTTCTGATAGAAATGAATTAAAAGGCAGATACATAGATACCTCATTGTCTAACTTTCTTAATACCATGAATATATCATGTTATTCTCTAATTGCCTTGGCAAAACGTGCAGAACCTTTGATGAAAGATGGTGGTAGTATCCTTACCCTAACTTATTATGGCTCACAAAAAGTAGTCCCTAATTATAATGTCATGGGACCTGCTAAAGCTGCGTTAGAATCTAGTGTAAAATATCTTGCAACTGATATGGGATCAAATAACATCCGAGTAAATGCCATATCAGCTGGTCCTATAAAAACTCTAGCATCTAGTGGTATTAATGATTTCAAAACTATGTTAGCTCTCCATGAAGCTGCATCGCCGTTACGCAGAAACACTTCTCAGCATGATGTTGCAGGGGCTACATTATATTTGCTGAGTACCTTAGCAAAAGGAGTTACTGGTGAAATACATTATGTAGATTGTGGCTATAACACTACAGTAGGGATGGGTAAAGCTTCTAGTAATTGCCATTAACTATACTGAATTGTATAGTTAAACCCTTAGAATCAGGTGACAAAGAACATGACGATTGTAAGTTGTCATTCCCGCGTAGGCGGGAATCTAGATACCTGCTTTCGCAGGTATGACACAAAATGTGTATCACCTAATTCAATAGGTTTCACTATATATGTCCCTGCTTCCCTTTATGTCATTCCCGCACAGGTAGCGGAATCCATAATATTCAATAGCCTTTGCAGGTTATTTTTTGGATTCCAGCTTTTAGCTAGGAATGACATAATTTTTGGTTCTGTAAGTACCATTACCATAGTACCCTACATTTTTTGTGTAATCGCACCTACAGACACCACAATCGTCATTGCGAGGAGCGGCGACAGCAGCGACGTGGCAATCTTTATGCAGTATTACGCCTCACTTCACTAGATCGCCACGGCATCTAAAGATGCCTCGCGATGACGATTATAGAAAAAAGTAGGGTATTATGGACATCTAGTCTGCCTTACCTAAATCACTTTGATAAAGTTATCATCAGGAATCAATGGCTCTCCTCTGAAATTTACTGCATTGTTGAACTTATTGCAACAAGTTATAAATTTTTTATCACAACCTACAGTAAGTAAAACAGTTTTATTATGCTTCATATTATCGGGAATTGTTTTATCCAATGTAATTAAATTCTCAGAATGACTAAGGATTTTACTATAAAACTGAGCATTAGCCTGACCATCAGCTAAACTAGCATCCCCGTAATTGAAATAACCATTTTCTTTATCAAGGTTTGAGATAACCATAGTTCTACCAAACATTTCCTTAATATTATATATCTGACTATAAACTGTTTTATCTATTTTGCATTTCAAATCACCAAAATTAGCACGACAATTCTTACTAAAAGATTGCAGTAACGACTGATTATATACATCTATATTTGGCTCTAAACGTAAAGTAAAATCCAAATCTCTTTTAGTATAAGTGATGCAGCGATAAGTAACAAAATGCCTACAAGAGTTAGCAAAACAAACATATATCTTAACTATAGCTTGTGCTAAATCATGATGTTGCTTTACTCCCTCATTCTCAAAAACTCCTTCTAAGATAATGTAATTCTGGGCAGAATCATTAAATCCTCCTTCCTTTAAAGTCACTCCAGAATTCGGAACAAATATTACATTATCAATTGATAATGATCTATCAGACTCGGTAAGATACAGATCAAGACTATCTTGTAGTTTTATATGGAAACAATAAGTAAACCCCTGTAATTCAGCTATGGGATTATCAATATTTTCTGCTAAAGCTACTGTCATATAACCTCCAATAATTCTATGGGAGATAATTCTATTGACCCGTCAGAAGAATAAAAATATTCAAAACTGTCACTAGCAAATCGCACAGCTACATCAAAAATAAAATTACCTGTCAAAATTTGATCTTTATCTAATGGTTTTGGCAAGGTTACTACTCCAGTATTATAATCAACTTGAATTGCTGTATTGATATCATTAACATAGAATTCTCCACTACCAAATACCGGTTTACTAATTGTCCTAGCATAGGGCAAAATTGGGTCTTCATATAGTTTAACCAGTTGGAATTGAGTTAATTCCCCATCACCTTTGCCAATAATTTGCCTTGATACTTGATAATCAACATTATCTCTAAAACGGAAGGCAAAATTCCCTCCTCTTCTTGCTCTAAAGAAAGAACTAAACTGTTCAAATTCAAGACTACTCAGGCGACAATTTTTAATCAAATATTTTTGTTTAGCATATTCTCTATCTAAATTTCTCACTTCTCTGCCCGATAATGTCATAGCACAAGAAGTAGCAAATTCTGGTCTGCCAACAGCAAAAGTTTCAATAAATTTTGGCATACGTATATCATGAAAATTCATAATTTCTCCTGTAAATGTGTCAGATCTTTTTCTATCAGCGACCTAAAATCCTCATTCATATCAACAAGCCATCTTTTAACATCTACTTTAATTGGCAAATCAGATTCTGCTAATTCCTCTTGCAAGTTAAGTAATTCTTCATCACTTATTAGCTCCATAATGCAGAGGTCAAGATCAGAAAATTTCCTATTGCTACCTTTACTGCGAGAGCCATATGCTTGAAATGTATATGGATATTTTTTTAAGATAGATTTCAATAATAAAAAATCTTCTTGTTCAAGATTAATCATTTAATTTCTCCAAATCATTTGAGTATACAAAGCTTATTTCTTTAGCTGTTCTATTTCTTCTATTGATAGTTTTGTATATTTAACTATTTTTTCTATCGGCTCATTATTAGCTAGCATTTCTTTTGCCATTGCTATTTTTTCTTCAGCTTTACCTTTAGTAAAATGTTCTGATAAAGCGATATTTTCTGCATCTTCCTGCAATTTAGTCCTAATATATAAGTCGTATTCTGCTGGGGTAAGCTTATACCGTTCAATCATATGGTAAGCATCTAATACCTTACTGCTCTTAATATCTTTAGGTGGTTCTGTCTCTTGTGTTGCACATTTGAATAGATGTAACCACTCATCAGCAACACTCGTTAATTGTGTTTTTTTAAATTTTCCAAGCTCTATAAATATATAAGAGAGGTCAAATAAATATTGTTTATTAGTAGTAGTCTCAACATTTTTATGAATACTTATATAAGGCACTTCTTTGTCAAATATTCTAGTTTTTACCAATGAAATCACTATTACTGGCAATAAATCCAAGTGAGTTAAACCTTCTATAAGTTGCCCAACATATGAATGGGCAGGATAATATTGTACTCTTTTTAAATAATCGGTTTCATTTTTTTTCTGCATTTCGATAATGTACCAGTTTCCTGATTCATCTTTAACTTTTAAATCAAATACACTTCTCCTACCCTTATGAATCCCCGCTAATTCTTCTACTGGAATAAATTCAATTTCCTTAATTCTGTACATTTCAGATAAATCAAGAACACTATTAAGAAATTCTTTTAAATTCTCCTTATCACGGAAGATTTTCTTAAACAAACTATCATTTGTTGGGTCTAAATATTTTTCCATATTAATTACTCCCTTTTCCTTCAATAAAGCTTTATAATCTATAGTAAGCTTAGTAGTTATAAGGTCAGAACTACGCTGAAAATTTATATTACATGCTTTCATACTAGCAACAATATAATCTTGAAGAATACATGCATTAGCTGTTAATTTATTAGTAATTTTTTCAGCAACTAAAGTCAACAGGCCTTGGTTTTTATCCCTAGCAAAAGCACTTATCTCAAATTCCACCTCGTAAATATTTTGATCTAATCTTGATATATTTTCAACTTTCAAAATATTTATTAGCAAGAACGGATATTTTGCATCCTGAACTACCGATATATAAATTCGGTCAACACTAAGTCTAATATCTTGGTCACTAGATAATAATTTATATATTGTCATGTGAAAATCATGAATAAAATTAACAGACATATATCTCTAACCCTATGATATTCAAGAATTTACTTTGTTCTGCCACGTTAATAATCCGTTTAATCTCAAATTGCCTATCTCTAAATGATATACGCATCTTGGTGGTAATGCCTTTGATAAATCTTATTTTAAACAGATAAAACCCTTCCGTCATAATATGACCAAAATTCACAGGTTCTATCGATGTAAATCGATTATCACAAATAGGTTTTATTTCAGCATAAACAGATAATTTCTCTTGCCATTTTTCTCGCTCTATTTCACTTGTAGAAAAGTTCTCTAAAATTTTTACCTGATGCTGCAGACTACGTGCTACTGATTTTTTCATTTTTAACTATATTTTTAATTGTCTATATGCTAAATACAAATTCTTAACTTCCGTTGACAAAGAAGTAGCATTTTGCCTTTCTCTGTCATACATTTCTGCTATATGCATTAATATGCCATGTCTTATTGATGCTGGGATATTAATTCTATCATAACCAGCAAAATATTCAATCATTAGTTGGTAATTTTCTAATTTTTTATTTAAGCATAATAATGATCTAGCCATATCTAGGTAATATTGCCTAGATTGCAACTCAATCGCTGATCCATCACTACTTGTTAGAGTAATTTTTACCAGCTCCTTTATCGGTTGATATTTTAACTGAAAATTTTGCTGATTTTTAATATTGCAAACAAATTCTATCCTCCTTGTTATTATCGTAAGTTTAGTAAAATTCTCAGCGGCCATAATTGCCGCATCTATTAAACTATTAATTAAATCATCATCATAATTACCTTCTATCCTCATATAGTTTTTAACTTCTACTAAAGTCCAAATAGTCTGAGGAATTAATTCAATAACCTTAAATATATTTTTTTTATACATATAATACCTAGCAAAAAAGGATGTCATCCCCGCGTAGGCGGGGATTCAAAAAATAACCTGCAGAGGCTATTAGATATTATAGATTCCCGCCTACGCTGGAATGACACCATAACTGTCGAAAGTTAGTAAATACACCTTCCCTATACGTCATGAGCTACGGAGGCTGTAAGACCGACGAAGCAATCCAGTAACATCATTTATCTATAGATTGTTTCCTAGATTGCTTCGCTTACGCTCGCTAATAGACGCTGTGGTATAGGTGTTTGTAAACTTTCAACAGTTGTGGTGCAAGCACCTTCTCGCTAATAGACGTTTTATTTCTGATTCAGCTAAATATCGCCAATTTAATAGCACTCTGATTTACTACATCGCCTCCTACTCTTTTTACTGCATAAAATTTTACAAATGGCTTATCGGTATAAGGGTCTCTCATGATATTAATACCACCACGATCTATAATTTTATATGCTGATTTAAAATCACCTATAGCAATTGCAATATTATCTTTCCTTATCACGGGCATCTCAGAACAACAAACCACAGGCACTCCAAAAATTGTTTGCTTTAAAGAGTCCGAGAGTGACTGCTGCCAAATAAAACGACCATTATTATCTTGCAGTTTTTGAATGAATGACAAGGTAGTACGGTTCATTAAAAAACTAGCATTTGCCAAATATTCTTCATCAAGTAAATTAATAAAATCCAGTAATTTTTCTGCGGTAACTTGCTCACCCATATCAAAATGTTCTATTTTATCATGATATCCAGATAAAATACCCTGTGGTCTCTTCTTACCATCTCCATTAATAAACGCATCATTTTCGGCTTTTACAAAACTATCTCTTAAACGCTCTATCAGCCAGTTCTCTATCCTAATAGCTGAATCATCTATCAAAGTTTGGCTGGCTTTTGGCTGAGCGTAAAGCTCATGTACAAAAATTCTCTGTTGCTTTAACTTAGAAGCGGTTGTTTCCTCTCTTGCCTCTAGATCGCCAACCCAACCACTAGCAAAATTGCCATCTTCAATTACTATATCAAGGGCATTACTAGAAATTATTTCAATTGATGCTAATTGCCTCATAGGTGATCTAGCGTTAATCTCAGTGATTATACTATTATATAAAGCTGGTACTAATAATACCCCACCTTCCTGCTCCCCACTATTTAAAGATTTTTGGATTAATTCACTTTGGTTACCTTTACGAATATAACTATCAAAAGCTGTTTTATACTCAATATCTTGCATCCCTCCTATTTCTGGACGAGACAAAAAATTTTCTAGATTATATATTTTCTCCTGTAACTCATTGATTTTCATCTCATTACTGTTTTGTTTGGTCATTAATTCTGTATCCATGTTATTCTCCATTAAAATTGTATCATTTGAATATATTTGTTTTGTGATATGTGAAATCTTAGCTTGGTAATTGGCTGGGAAAGTTACTATACTAACCTCAATTAATTCAGCTTCAGTGATAATTCTTTGATTTAAGTTATTGTAGTTTGCTATTTTTATATTAAAACCGATGGAAAGACTATCAACTGCCCCTTGACGGACAAGTTCTATAGCCTCTTTGCCT
This sequence comes from Candidatus Tisiphia endosymbiont of Micropterix aruncella, assembly GCF_965178575.1. Lineage (NCBI taxonomy): Bacteria > Pseudomonadati > Pseudomonadota > Alphaproteobacteria > Rickettsiales > Rickettsiaceae > Candidatus Tisiphia > Candidatus Tisiphia endosymbiont of Micropterix aruncella. The sequence continues at coordinate 1,302,135 of NZ_OZ238268.1, read as the reverse complement.
TTTTCAATTTTATTATTAATTACAGCTTCAACTTTTAAGCCGTAATCATCCTCTATCAAAGACTTAATTACACCTATTGGTTTTTGCCAATCATGTTGCCAAAGAAACTTGATATGCGAATGATTAGCTGAGGCAAAAGCTCCCTTAACAATTAGGTCATTATGCTGGTCAGAAATATTATAAACACTAGCATAACCTGAAATAACTACGCTATTGTCTGTACTAGATTTTATGATTAAATTTTGAATCACTTGATTCTGCTGTAAGTTTTGAGTATACATATTACCTTATAATTGCAACAACTAATGGTAATATATATTATAAATCTCTAGCACTAAGTGTTTTATGAAAAAAATTTATAAAAAAGTAAAATGAGACAAACTATCAATAATTGTTGGCGGGGTATATATATTAACCTCTATGTCATCCCTGCTTCGGTGCGGTATCTAAAAAAAGTAGATCGAAGTACTGTTGAGCATTTTTAGACCCCTGCCTACGCAGGGGTGACATCCGAAGGGGCAGGGATGACACCCTAGGCTATTAAACCGATGTCTTACTACATCGAATTGAAGTTTAATAAGGTGATAAACATATCTAACTCATTAATTAAAGTTGATTATTAACTATTAGCAGCATCATATACATTAGTCTATTATGTAAATAAATCTGATTTAAAGATATATTATTTTTATTAGCAATATGTGACAATTTCCTTTCAAACAGTAGTTGAATACATAAGATGTGTTTTAGTAAATAAAGACATAAAATTTTTGGAAGTGGCACTTGCTATTGTTTCTAGGTTTGTTTCCTTTATTTCAGCTATTTTTTCTGCTACATATTTAACAAAGGCTGGCTCATTTTGCTTTCCACGCATTGGAACGGGGGCTAGGTAAGGAGAATCTGTTTCAATTAATAATCTATCTAGTGGAATATAACGTACTATATCCTGTAAACTAGCTGCATTTTTAAAAGTTACAATTCCAGCAACCGATATATACATACCAAGGTCAAGCATTTTCTTTGCCAAATGTTTTGAGGATGTAAAGCAATGAATAAGACCGGTAAATGGTGCGTTTTGTATTTCACTGCTTAAAATATCAATAGTATCTTCTTCTGCTTCTCTTGTATGTACTATAATTGGCAACCCGGTACTTTGAGATGCTTGTATATGTTGCCCAAAAGAACCAATCTGTTTATTTTTGTCGGATGTTTGGTAATAATAATCAAGACCAGTTTCACCAATACCAATAATTTTAGGGTGATTAGAATAATCCACAATAGTTTCGCACATAGCAATTTCTTTGACTTCATTAGGATGTACGCCACATGAGGCAAATATATTACCGTATTTTACGGTTATTTCTAAAATAGTCGGTAATTCCTCAAGGGTAGTACATATAGTCTGCATGTACTGAACACCATTATCCTCAGCCCGAGCTATTATTGTTGATAAATCTTCTTTCAACATGTTTAAATGGCAATGAGAGTCAATTAATATCATGAGCGTATCCAATTTTTTGAGACTATTATATTAGCAATTTTTTCTACTTCATTAAGTGGGAGATAATTATACTGTTCAAGCTGAGTTACAGATTCGTCTAATATTCTCGCTATTGCTAATTCTACCAATTTTTGTGTAAACGATAGATGTTTAGGTGATTTAAAATTATTAGGACAAAATATGTAAAGAGGCTTGCCAGTCGAGGCTGCCTCACTACACATTGAAATCGAATCAGCAGTGGAAATTATGTAATCTGCCTGTGATAACATACCAAAATAAGGGTTAGGTTTAGTGTTTTCCTCTGTTGGATCATAAATAATGGCAGAGGAAGATATATTGTTTTTAATAATTTCTTTTGCTGAATTGGGGGTGCGTCTACTAAAACTAATAAACGAGCTATATTCTTCGCTTTTTTGTATAAGATTAGATAATATTGTTGCAATTTGGCGAGCATTATCATCGGTAAAAGTATAATTTTTACTATTACCACCGATAATTACTGAGATAAATTTCCCAAGTTTTGGATAATTTTTACGTAATTCAATACCGCCATCCTGTATTTTTGCTTGGACATTGTTCAGACCCCCAGTAATTCTCAATATACTCAAATCACTTGAGTACATATTTAGTTCTTCCTTACTAACTTTATCATGATGTGGTAAAATAATTAGATCAAATTGCTTGAACGGTAGGTTAGGGTGCATAATTTGAACAATTTTTATTCTACCATTAGACTTATGTTTTAAATAACTTGCTAAAGAAGCAGTTCTTCTCCCGGCAGAAATTATTAAGTCTGGGAATCCTTGCCTGTCTGTAATAAATTCCCACGATTGTAATAGTTCCTTTTTTACATGGATAGGGCTTAATCGGAGTAAGAAATTTGGCAAATTACCCCAAAAATTATATTCAATAGGTTTTAATTCGTAACCAAGCTTGATCTTTTCTGCTAGAGCTATGGCTTGATTGGCGTTACCTACACTGCTGTCAGCCAGTACCCAAATTTTAGGTTTAGTAGTATCTATCATATTCTTTTCTATGCTTAAACCTTATAGCTAACCTGAGAAGGTTTTAGCTACATGTTCATGTTATCTTAAATAAAAAGCAATGTCAATCCCTGCACCTTCGGATGTACCTCTAATGGCGATGATTACTTGAGCCTACTATTAATTTATTACATCGATAATTGAGGTTTATAAATAGATGACTTAATTTTAACAGATTGACAAATATATTAAATTCAGATATCCTCTAGTCCTTAAATTCGAGTAAGCGAAGAAATCTTAAGGACTAGGTTTTAAGGACTGAAAAAGAGAAATTAGGCGTCAAAATTACGACATCCTCGCTTACGAAAGGGCGACAATTCGAATCTGTCATTGCCCACTAATAATATAAATAATTAAATAAGTAGAATTATGACAAACTGTATTAAAAAATCATTGTTTGTTACAGCTGGTCTTGCTGTAATGGGTTTGGGACTATTTCTTGGTAATCCTAGTAGAGTTGATGCTGCGGTTAAAGAGGGGCAAAAATTTTCAGATTGGGTAGTTAACTGCACCACAGATGCTGAAAAAAGACAGGTCTGTTATTTAAGTCAAGCAATTAACTCTACTAATAAAGATGGTAAACAACAAGTGTTAGCTGTGTATCAAGTAGGTTATTTGGGTAGTGGTAAGGCAAAAAGTTTAAAAATGATACAAATAGTTCCTACTGATGTTTCTGTTGCTCCAGGTACGTCAATTATTAGTTCTCAAAAATTAGTTGCTCCAGGTAAGTACGTTACTTGTACAAAAGATTCTTGTCAGGCTGTTGCTGAGATATCAGATAAAGATCTTAAAGATATTTTATCAAAAGATGCTAATCCTATCGTGGGGATAATGAATTCAGCTGGTCAACAAGTAAATCTTCCACTTTCTACGAAAGGTCTTGAAGAAGGCTTGAAAGCGTTAAAGTAACCTGAGTTCACCCCAATTCGGGATAAGAATTGACAAATTCTTATCCCGAATTCGCGTGAGTTCGATATAACGTTACCGTACTCTCGATGCCATTCCCAAATGACATCGAGTGGGTGAGTGGATGACATACCTCCTCCTGAAGTTAAAAATAACTTTACAACTAAAATAGTAAGTTAGCCCAATGAGTATTTGTCCTAATAAATTATCTGAAACAGATAATGAAATATACCAAATTATTAATGCTGAAAAAAAGCGTCAGCATGATTTTATCGAATTGATTGCTTCTGAAAATTTTGTAAGCCCGGCAGTATTAGAAGCACAAGGGTCAGTTCTTACCAATAAATATGCTGAAGGATATTCAGGAAAACGCTATTATAATGGTTGTGAAGAAGTTGATAAAGCTGAGCTTTTAGCAATAGAACGAGTAAAAAAACTATTTAATTGTAACTATGCTAACGTTCAGCCTCATTCCGGCTCTCAGGCTAATCAGGCAGTATTTTTAGCCCTATTAAAACCACATGACACCATACTTGGTATGTCGCTAGATACAGGGGGGCATTTGACTCATGGTGCTTCCCCTAACTTGTCTGGCAAATGGTTTAATTCTGTGTCCTATTCGGTGAATAAAGAAACTTTCTTAATTGATTATTCACAAATAGAGCAAATGACCGTGCAGCATAAACCTAAATTGATTATAGCTGGCTATTCTGCTTACTCACGTCAATTAGATTTTAGCAAATTTAGGGAAATTGCTGATAGAGTAGGGGCATATTTGCTAGCAGATATTGCCCATATTGCCGGACTTGTTGCTACAGAGGAACATCCAAGTCCCTTACCTTATGCTCATGCTGTTACTTCTACTACTCATAAAACTCTGCGTGGTCCACGTGGTGGTATTATTCTTTCAAACGATGAGGAATTGGGCAAAAAGATAAATTCTGCTTTATTTCCTGGCATGCAAGGTGGACCGTTAATGCATATTGTTGCAGCAAAAGCAGTAGCATTTTTGGAAGCCTTAAAACCAGACTATCATCTTTATATAAAACAGGTTATGAGTAATGCAAAAGCTCTTGCTAGTAGTTTAGTGGCAAGAGGCTATGATATTTTAACTAATGGCACTGATAATCATATAGTATTAGTGGACCTGCGAAAATATGGTATAACTGGTAAGATGGCCGCAGATTCACTTGAAAGAGCCGGCATAACCTGTAATAAAAATGCTATACCATTTGATACAACTTCACCGTTTATTACTTCTGGTATTAGGCTTGGTACTCCAGCATGCACCACTAGAGGATTCAAAGAAAAGGAATTTATAGAAGTTGGCGAGATGATTTGCAACGTATTAGATGGGTTGAAATCTACGCAAGATAATAGTGATTGTGAGCAAGAAACTCGCAAGCAAGTTAAAAAATTAGTAGATAATTTCCCGATTTATGTTTAATACCATTTCCCATTATTAACTACGCTATTTAGCACTACAGTGTAGTACTAATGTCAAAACGATGTCATCCCAGCGAAAGCTGGGATATAATAATGTTTAATAGTCTTTTAGGCTATTTTTTTAGATTCCCGCCGTTGCTAAGAATGACAGCTTTGGGTAGTAACTACAACTGTAGTATACTGCTCATAAATGAAGAGTTGGTAGACGATAGAATCAAAATCAACAAGTGCAGGAGTGTCTAAGCCGAGGAGCGCAGCGTACATTAGTACGTGAGTACCGCAGGTCTTGGACAACGACAACGCAATTGTTGATTTTCATCGAGTATATTATCGTAACCTGAATTCGATGTAACAAGTTACATCGAACTTTCGTGTTATATATAGAAACAATCAGGTTTGAAGCGGTTCTACACCTGATTGTTAAAATATAACACTCCATTCAATATGTGATTTTAATAATTAAAATCACATATTACGTCAATTCGGGATAAGGATTAGTAAAAATGCTTTAGCTATAACTAATACAAGATTTTGGATATATATAAATTGCATTTCTGTGAATTCATACATTAATTGCTCTTCGTAGTGTATATATGTCTGCTATTTTGACTAATCCTTATCCCGAATTAACGTATATTGAATGATGAAAAAAGTTAAAATGCACTCGCGTCAGCCGCTTCAAGAGTGCATTTTTCCTTATAACAAAGCCAGTTCGATATAAGAATTATTAATTCTTATATCGAACTGAGGTTATCGTAGTTAATAATGGGAAATGGTATTATGTATGAATTCGGGATAAGAATTAGTTAATTCTTATCCCGAATTCGCGTATATTCAGCTACTGTTTGAAAGGAAATTGTTACATATTGCTAATAAAAATACTCTCTTTCATTTCCTTAATTTTTACCATAATCTTTTCTAGGATATTTGAAGGAGTAAGACCAAAATATGAATATACATCTTCAGAACAGCTAGATAGACCAAATTGGTCGACTCCAAAGAACAGCCCGTTTTCTCCGATGATTCGATGCCAGCCGAAACTACTTGCAGCTTCTATAGCAACTTTTAAGTTACCCCTAGATAAAATATTTTGGATATAGCTAGGTTTTTGTTTAAAAAACAGCTCAAAACATAATATTGATATGACCTCAGATTTAAAACCATGGTTAGTTAGCAGCTCTTGTACTTTTAAAGCAATTGATAATTCAGAACCTGTGGCAAATATAGTAATAGTTTGGTCGTCATCCCTATTGCTTATGTCATCAAAACCTGACAATATATACCCACCTTTAGAGCATAAATTTTGTGAACTGATGTGGTTAACTATTTGATTTTCCCCATCTTGAATCTTAGTAATTTGAGGAACAGCTTGTCTTGTTAAAGCAAGAACAGAAGGACCTTGTTTATTAGATAGTGCAATTCGCCAAGACTCGGCTGTTTCTATATAGTCTGCAGGGCGTAGTACCATCATATTTGGTAAACTTCGGAGGGCTGCTAGATGTTCAACTGGTTGGTGAGTAGGGCCGTCTTCTCCTACACCGATTGAATCATGAGTCATTATATAGATTACTTGTTGTTGCATAATAGCAGAAAGTCGCATACTTGGCTTCATATAATCAGAAAAGACTAGAAAAGTAGCACCTACAGGCAAAAATCCTGATAATGACAGTCCGTTCATGATAGAACCCATAGCATTCTCACGAACACCATAATGAATGTAGTTGCCGCTAAAATCATCTTTACTGATTACTTTACTATGATTATTTTTGATATTATTGGATAATGATAAATCAGCTGACCCAAAAATAATTTTATCAGATAGTTTGCTTAATTCTTCTACAATTCTACCGGATGAACTACGAGTTGCTTCATCTTTTACCGGGATAGGGATATTATCAAGAAAAGAACAATCGATATTAGGTCTAGCAAAATACGCTTTTTGTTCTTGACTTATATCAACAAAGTTTTCCTGCCAATTATTATAACTCACTTGATTTCTTAGCCAAGCGATGCCCCATATCTCTTTTAATTCCTCTGCTATACTAAACTCCTCATCCTTAAAACCTAAATTTTCTTTTAGCAGTTTAACTTCGTCTTTGCCAAGGGGCGAACCATGGGCTGCATTTGAATTTACCTTGTTAATAGAACCTTTGGCAATTAAAGTACGACAGGCAATGAAGTAGGGTTTATCAGAATTTTTTGCCCTAGTTAAGCTGGCATTAATTTGCTCAAAATCATGTCCATCAATAGATTCGGTAATCCAACCCATGGCAGCAAATTTAAGCAAATGGTCTTCAGATACGGTAAGGTTGGTAGGACCATCGATGGAAATTTTATTATCATCAAATAAAACTATTAAGTTATTAAGGCATAAATGCCCAGCTAAAGAAGCAGCCTCGTAGCTTATACCTTCCATTAGGCATCCATCTCCAATTATACAATAAATCTTATGATCACTAAGATCTTTGCCCAATTTTTGTTGATATTTTTTTTGACCAATTGCCATACCCACTGAAGTGGCAAATCCCTGACCTAAAGGACCTGTAGTAGCCTCAATAGCTTCATATGCCCCATATTCTGGATGTCCAGGAGTTTTTGAATGTAATTTTCGAAATTGTTTTAAATCTTCTAAGTGAAAATTTTTATAATTTGTTAAATAATAAAAACTATAAAGCAACATAGATCCATGCCCAGCTGATAGAACTAGGCGATCACGGTCAAACCAAGTTGGATCATTAGGATTGAATTTAAGAAAATCAAACACTAAAACTGTCATCACATCTGCCATGCCAAGTACCATACCTGGATGCCCTGACTTGGCATGTTCTATGCTATCACTTGCTAAAACTCTAATACAGTCACTTAATTTACAATATTTTTCTGAATATTTTGGTATTTTATTAAACTTCATTATAATAAATATTAATTTTATGTTAAAAGATATATACTTTACCAAGTGTGCAAGTTTTATTAACTTAAGTAACCTCGGTGTCATCCCTGCTTCGGTGCGGGATCTAAAATATCTAACAGTATTATCTATGCTATTTTTTTAGATTCCCGCCTACACGGGAATGACATCAGCCCTTAAAAACTATTATACTTGCTTAAACTTACACACTTGGTTACTTTTCTAGTTTCAAGAATTGGAATACATTGATAAAAATTTTTTATGAATCTACATCAAAATAGATATTATGACAACAAAACTATTATCCGTTTTCTCGTGGTTTGCTACTTTATTTCATCAATTACGGTTATCAATTAGTTCAATAAATTTTTACCAAGATGTTTATAGATCATATACAGGGTATGGAATTAAGTACATATTTACGGTATCTTTTATATCATCATTGATTTTTTGTCTTTTTATATTTAATTATTTGTTGGCTTTGACGGATTATTTTACTGAAAACCGCACTACAAAAAGCACCACAACTATTGAATATATATTAAAACAGTTACCGGAAATCTATTATGATGGTAGTAAAATTTTAGTTAATCAAGATGAACCTATATATTTACTCGATGAAAATGGTAATAAAATTGCTGTTATAGACTCAAAGAATCAACTACCTTATAGCGAGAAAATTAAAGTTCCTATCCTCTTTAGTAGCAATAATATAACCCTTACTACGATTGAAATAACTGATAAAAAAAAGAGTGCATTTAGTATTGGATATTCTAAATTATTTACTTCTGATCAAAAAATTCTAACTGAAGAAGTCATTAAAAAGCATTTTTCCGGAATCCTTACACAAGCACCGAAGGTATTTATTTACATTTTAATGCCGATAATGATAGTTTTTCGTTTTGTAACAATTTTATTCGAAAAAAGCTTTATTATCACATTAGTATATTTGTTAACTAATTATTTTGGCCCTAAATCCTCTTGGCAAACATGTACTAGGATAGTATTATTTTCAAGTGGAGTAGCCATTTTATTACAACCTATTATCGTTATATTTTTACCAGAATTGAGTGGTATGGTATCTTTTATACAGATGTTTGCCTATTTTTTACTCCTTTTGGGGATGTTACAACTACGTAATAACAGGGTAGGGGGGTGATATAGCATAGTACCCTACATTTTTTATATAACCACTATTAAAATGGCTGCTGATCGTCTATTAGCGAGGAGTCGCTGAAAGCGGCGACGCGGCAATCTAGGATACGCGAAGCGCTACTCTAAAAAAACAGCTTCGCTGTTTACCTAGATCGCCACGGTATCTAAAGATGCCTTGCGATGACGATTATAGAAAAATGTAGGGTACTATGGTGATATAGCTCCTTGCAATGACGAAAAAGAATTTTTAACTTGCAGAATGTAGGTTTATTGTATATACTTGTTTATACAATAACAATATTAATGATATTATGCAAACTCAAATCCAAAAATGGGGAAATAGCTTGGGAATTAGAATTCCTAAACATCTAGCTGATAAGTTACATTTTCAACAAGGTACATTTGTTAATTTAGAAACAGCTGATAACTATTTGATTATCAGTACAGAAACATCAGAATTAGATATATTATTGGATAATATTACAGATTCTAACTGTCATCATGAAATATTAAATGACGACATTGCTGTAGGTAATGAATCGTGGTAACATTCATACCTGAAAGAGGGGATGTAGTTTGGCTTAATTTTGAACCTCAAAAAGGCAAAGAGATTCAAAAAACACGACCAGCGGTAGTTCTTACTTCTTATAAATATAACCTTAAGAGTGGTCTTGCTCTATTTGTACCTATCACTAGTCAAATTAAGGGCTATCCTTTTGAAGTGATAATAAACTTTGAACAAATAAAGGGAGCAGTATTATGCGATCAAGTACGATCTATGGATTGGAAAGCCCGCACAGCAACTAAAATTCTTACATTAGACAAAATACTCATAAATGTTATATTATCAAAATTAAGACTATTATTGTAGTTATACATTGCTATGAAACAAATATATAAATTTTACTCTCAAAAAGTAAAAGCTGCTTTGAGAATATTGCTTAAAACTATCCTATATGGGATTATAGCCATTAGGCTAATTTGTAAACTTCTCTTAAGATCAGTTTCCAGCATTATTCAAGTTTGCTCCATTATTTTAAATAAATTTAATAAGTTTTTTTCTTTTCCACAAGTAGTATTTTGTAGAAATACGATAATAAAATTACTATCTGGATACTTAGCTTTATATACTGTTGCTTTCGGTAGATATCAATTTTCTGTTCTAGCTTTAGATAATAAGGTAACTAGACTAGTTACCTTATCTGAAGGAAAAAATCCTAAATTTGCTTTCGAAAGAATCCCTTCTTTACAAAAAGAAACTGTTCCTGTTGAACCTATACTCTTTCAACCATTAAGTGTATGGGAATCATTTGATCCAAAATATAATCAAGTGAATATTGAGATTTTCAAGGAGTTAAGATTTTTGATTGCCAATAAAAAGCAAAATTTAAAAGATCTAGATCTAAGTGGTATTATTTTATTTGGTACAGGAAAGAATAAATATGATACTGATTTTAGTAAGTCTTATTTTTATAACATAAAATTTTTCAACGCCAATCTCTCATTAAATAATTTCCAAAAAAGTGAATTTTCTAACGTAGATTTTTGGGGAGCAAAGTTGCTAGGATGTGATTTTGCCCTTTCTAGATTTACTAATGGAACTTATTTAGAATCTGCTGATTTTTCAGGAAGTAATTTGTGTGGAGTAGAATTTACTAATGCTTCTTATAATACTGCAATTTTTAGTAATACAAATTTGATAGGAGTTGATTTATCTAAAATGTTAGTTTTTCATCATACTCATCAGTTTAATTTACAGGGGGCATATTATAACTCTAAACCTTTGACGGCAATGAGTGGTTTACAAATGGAATTGATTAATAGAGTAAACTCCTCTTGCTCTCGATATATGTTTTCTAGAGGATTCCCTGCTACAAAATTTCCCGAAAACTTTAATCCTAAAGAACACGGTATGATTGATATTTTTGAAATCCCTGATGATAAGATAAAAGAATTTTTAGAATCCTATTATTAACAGAGTGATTTAAAAGTTGTAGCATCATTGCGAGGAGTCACTTTACGGCAACGAAGCAATCTAAATTTGGTCATTTTTTTTGGATTGTTTCGTCGCTACTAAAGTAGCTCCTAGCAATGACGTGTCTATGTCTAGTAAGTAAAAAATATAGGATGTTCATTTGAAACAGGATAGTACACAAAGGCTAGCAAAAGCGATTAGTAACGCAGGGATATGTTCAAGACGTGATGCAGAACTGCTTATTAAAAATAATCAAGTAAAAGTAAATGGTGTTATTATTGATTCACCAGCAACCAATATTGATGAAACTAGTATTATTGAGGTGTCGGGAAAACTAATAAATCAACAACATATCCCACGTTTATGGGTATATTACAAACCTATTGGACTCATTACTTCGCATAAAGATACAAATGGTAGAGAAACGGTATTTGCCAGTCTTGCAAAGCTGAATCTGCCTAGAGTAATCTCAATAGGGCGACTGGATATCAATAGTGAAGGGCTATTATTACTAACCAATAATGGTGATTTAGCAAGAAAGTTTGAGCTACCATCAAGTAAAATAGAACGTGTATATAAAGTCAGAGCATATGGTAACCCAAATCTTTTGCTAAAAAATTATAGAAATATAGAAATTGATCAAATACGTTATGATCCCAAATCAATTAAATTAATAAAATCAGGCAGGACAAATTGTTGGTTTGAAGTAGTTTTGACTGAAGGTAAAAATCGTGAAATTAGAAAGATATTTGAACATTTTGGCTTGACTGTTAACCGGTTAATTAGAATTAGCTATGGAGATTTTTTATTAGGTAATTTGCAACCAAATCAGTATAAAGAACAGCCATTCGAAAAATTTAAGAAATTTTTATGATTAGAATTATAGCAGGCAAACATAAAAATCGGATCATACCTACCTTAAAAAACTCTAACTATCGTCCTTCCACAGGGAAAATCCGAGAGGCGATTTTTAGTATACTAACTTCAGGAGAATTCATTGATTGTAGGTTATTTAACAATGAATCTAAAGTTCTCGATTTATTTGCTGGCACGGGTAGTTTAGCTCTTGAGAGCTGTTCTAGAGGTGCTGGAGCAGTTACATTAGTTGATATAAATGCTAATTATTTACAGGCAGCAAAAGAGTTTGCTAGTAAAATAGGTGAGCTGGATAAAATGACTTTCTTAAATATCAATGCAGTAGCTCTACCTTCGGCTTATCACGGCTTTGATTTAATTTTTATTGATCCGCCATACGGTCATAATCTTATATCGAAGGCAGTTAATGCTTTAAAAAAAGGTCAATGGTTAAAAGATGGTAGCATTATTGTAGTCGAACTTGCTAAAAATGAGGATTTTAGTGCTGATTCTTTACAGCTAATTAAAGAAAAAGTATACGGTGATAGTAAGTTGCTTATCTTAAGATACATAAATGTTCTATAATATATATTATGGAAAATAAGACTAAAATATTGAATCTAATATAATAATTAACAGCATGTCAAAATTATTGTTATAAAAAAAAGTTTATAACATGCAGTAACTATTAACATGGTGGTTACCACTAAACTCCAATTATACTTGGTCACTAATGTTTTACTTAATGCACTAATGATTCTTACTTCTGTTATTTCTTTAGTCGTCTCGATGCTCATTAGACTTCTTTCGAAACTAGACAATGATGTAGAATGGTGTTATAAATATCTGATTTGAAGTAATAATATGAAATTCGATCAGATTAAAGAGTTAGAGGATAAAAAATTTCGTCGATTAACAGGAGTAAAGAAGGGAACATTCTCAAAGATGGTGGATATTTTGAGGCAAGCTGATGGTCTTAAGAAATCAAAAGGTGGGCGTAAAAATAAGCTCAATTTGGAGGAACAGTTGCTGATGGTCTTAGAATACCTTAGAGAATACCGTACTTATTTCCATATAGGTCAGAACTATGGGATTAGTGAAAGTTCAGCATATAAAGCTGTTAAATGGGTAGAAGACACCCTAGTTAAACACCCAAACTTTGCTCTTCCAGGTCGTAAAGCTCTAATGAAGAGTGATATGAATTATGAAGTAGTCTTGATTGATGCTACTGAGAGTCCTATAGAAAGACCTAAAAAAAACAAAAATTCTATTATTCAGGAAAGAAGAAAAGGCATACACTAAAAACTCAAATAGTGGTAGACAAGAAGACACACCAAGTAATATGTACAGATTTTTCTAACGGTAAAAAACATGACTTTAGATTATTTAAGGAATCCAAAATTCTTATCCATTCTAAGGTTAAAGCGATTACTGATACAGGATATCAAGGTATACAAAAAATTCACAATAATTCTGAGTTACCAAAGAAAAAAAGCAAGAAAAATCCTTTAACTAAAAATGATAAAAAGAATAATCGTAGGTTAGCAGGAGAAAGAGTTCTGAATGAAAACGTTATTGGTATGCTAAAACGGTTCAAAATTATTGCTGACAAATATCGAAATAGACGTAAAAGATTCGGTCTTAGATTTAATTTGATCTCTGGCATTTATAATTTTGAACTACGTTAACCAGTTTCGAAAGAGGTCTATTATCTTTCTCTGTTTTATTTTGAAAAAACAACAATATTACCGGGATGGATTATCACATAAAACCAAGAATTTGGGAACAGATTTTTTTAATATTATAGCTAAGTCATTGCTTCGTCGTCTTACACTCTAGAGGACTCACTCTATTACTAGGAGTGAGTTACTCGGCTTATAAAGAAGAGTCGCATCACCATAACTAAAAAACCGCATTCTCTTATCTATAGCATATTTGTAGATATCAGTTATTTCCTTATAACCAGCAAAGGCACAAACTAACATGAATAATGTGGATTTTGGCAAATGGAAATTGGTAACTAACATATCAACAATTTGAAATTTAAATCCTGGTCTAATAAAAATGTCTGTTTCAAATCCGCCATTTGTTATTTGTCCATTAAGAGAATTGGCAATTGCGTTACTTTCTAATGCTCGTAAGCTGGTAGTTCCCACGGCTATTATCCGTCGATTTTCTTTTTTTGCCTTATTAATGATATCTACAGTTTTTTTATCTATATGATAATATTCTGAATGCATTTTATGTTGGTCAATATCCTCAGTTTTAACTGGTAGGAACGTCCCTGCTCCAACATGCAAAGTAATAAAAGCAATTTCAATATTTTTTGCTTTAATTAATACAAGTAATTCATCAGAAAAATGTAGCCCTGCAGTTGGAGCGGCTACTGCTCCAAGGTTCTTACTATAAACTGTTTGGTATCTATTATTATCCTCTAGTAAATTTTCGTGCCTCTTTATATAAGGAGGTAGAGGAATTTCACCATATTTCTCTAAAAATTCAAAAACTGAAATATTATCTAGAACAAATGCTATCTCAACCTGCCCCATCCCAAGTTTTTTACTTATAATAATCTTATTACAACCAAAATCAAATTGATCTCCTTCATTAAGTCTTTTTGAAGGCTTGGCAAAACCATGCCAATAATTATTATTTATTGGCTTATTTAGGTATAAATCGATCTTTTTTCCATCTTTATTCAATAGCAATTTGGCTTTAATAACTTTACTATCATTAAACACCATTAAATCACCAGGGCATAGATAGTTAATTATATCATGAAACTTAACCTGCACTAAGTGATTATTTGGTACAGCTATCAACAAATTAGACTCATCTCGTTTTTTTTCTGGTTTCTGAGCTATTAATTCAGTTGGTAAAGTAAAATCAAAATCAGATAATTTCATTAGATATCTTCAAAGAGTTTGGACGATTATGTTTAAATATAATCACTCCGTCAATGATTATTTCACAAATCCCTTGTGTTACTGTAATATTAGCTAGACAATTATAGGTTTCTTTTCTACTATTCTATACCAATTATTATATTTTAACCTATTAAAACAGGTTCTATGTGCTTATCTAAGGTTAAAATACTTATAGCAAAGGTGCTATTTGTAATATCTGCATTGGGGACTGTAATTATTATACCAGTTACGGTATATGGAACTGGTGATTCATCTAGGCATGAGGCAGTAGCACTTTTTAATACTCCATTGGTTATTAATGAAAAACGAGCATTTGAACAGTTTAAAAAACAGTTGGGTGTTAACCGACCCAACTCTTACCTAACTAAGGTGGCTAGTTTTTTCTATAAAAAACAAGGACAAAATGAATTCCCACTAGGAGAGCTGAATATTGAACTTACTTCTTCTGAACTTTATGATGATATAGCCCCTGATGAACCTTATGTGAATATAGAAAAAACAAAAAAAAAATCAGGAGGATACAACTGATGGACAACAACCAATAGTGCCAGTAGCTAATGTACCACAACAAGTAGGATTAGAAGGAGTTGGAGTAGGACATAATCCTGCCCCACTTCTATTTCCTGATAATGTACAACAACAAGGAGAAGACGGAGACGGAGTTAGAAGGTCACCAATACACGTATATGTACCACAAGATCATCAAGAACAACAAGATCATTTGCAAATAGATATAGAAGAACATGTACCACCAGTAGGGGAAGATGGAGCTGTTGGTGGAGTACCACCAGCAGGAAGAGTAGCTGCACCACCACCTGCCCCTCTAGTAGAAGAAGCAGAAGAAGAACATGTACCACCAGCAGGAAGAGTAGCTGCACCACCACCTGCCCCTCTAGTAGAAGAAGCAGAAGAAGAACATGTACCTCCAGCAGGAAGAGTACCTGCACCACCACCTGCACCACTAGTAGAAGAAGCAGAAGAAGAACATGTACCTCCAGCAGGAAGAGTACCTGCACCACCACCTGCCCCTCTAGTAGAAGAAACAGAAGAAGAACATGTACCTCCAGCAGGAAGAGTACCTGCACCACTACCTGCACCTCCAGTAGAAGAAGCAGAAGAAGAACATGTACCGCCAGCAGAAAGAGTACCTGCACCACCACCTGCACCTCTAGTAGAAGAAGCAGAAGAAGAACATGTACCTCCAGCAGAAGCTATAGCACCACAAGAAAAAGTTGCACAGGTAGCAAGGATAACAGCAGCATTAGCGGAAGAATTATTACAAAAACAAAAAGAAACAGTAAGAAATATTGCCTTAGCACTGAATGAAATAATTATCTTGTCTCATGAATTCGCAAACTCATCTATTGATTTAAGATTAAGCGATTTAAAACATCTAAACAATCTTTTCCCTCCCGCTGCTGGTGATGAAGATAATATTGTTCCTAAAAATATGTGGGTTAGTGGTACGATAGGTATAACCAAATATAATGGGAAATGCTTGTTAAGTAGCTATACTGGCAGAACTAGTGCCACAACTATTGGGGGTGATTTAGAGTTACCTAATGGCAGCATTATGGGAGGGGCTTATAATTATGTTCTCTCTCACTTTAAATACAAGAATCATACTGACAAAGTTGCTGCCCACACTCACGTAATATCTATATATGGTCAAACTAACTTGTCTGAGAAACTAATATTACAAGGGTTTCTTTCCCGTGCTTTTGCTAATGTTTCTGCAAAATTACCAGTACAAAACCAGCTAGCTAAAGCTAAATTTGCTAATAGCTCATATAGTAGTAAGATAGTAGTTGCTTACAAATCAAAGGTTGGTAAAGCTTTAATTATCCCCCATATTGGGCTTAAATATGGAGGGCAGGATATTGCTGAATATGAGGCAAGCTTTGAAAAACAAAGTCTATCGATAGCTGCTACTAACAGCCGAAGATCTTCGGGTCTTATAGGATTTGAAGCAATTATGCCAATGAAGATTAGTGATACTACCCAAGTGATTCCTAGATTGCATATGGAAGTCGAAAAGTTTTTACATAATAAGCAGCAGAAGCTTCATATGCAGGTCATGTCAGGCCCAAGCAGTAAAGAGGAAATATTGCTGCTTGAAAAACCTGCTAAATACAACTACAAAATTGGCGGAACTATCACTATAAAACGTGGATCAACAGAAATCATGGCAGTATATAACTATTTAGCGTCTAATAATAAATATTCAAGCCATCAAGGTTCACTTAAATTAAAATTATCGTTCTAGGCTCTTATATCGTGAGGGTTGATGTCATTATAAAAATAATTATTATTCTAAGCACCTTCGATGTCACCCCTGCGAAGGTAGCGGGGTCTAAAAAAATAGCCAAGAAAACTATTTAAACTTTTCTAGACCCCTGCGAAAGCAGGGGTAACATCAACCCTAACAGGGATGATACTGATAACTTGTTAAACCGAACTCAGGTTATATTTATATATTATCATTCGAGTATATCCACATCTACCTCTTCCTCAGGGCTATCAGCAATCAATGCGGTAGAAACTACTTTTTCTCCTTGTTCGGTTTTGAATAATATTACACCACTAGTATTACGACCAGTTATACGTACAGATTCAAGTTTACACCTAATTAGTTTGCCATTATTAGTAATTAACATCAACTCATCAGACATATCAACCGGCATTACTCCAACAACTAATCCAGTTTTGTCAGACACATCCATATTAACAATACCGCTACCACCACGGTTAGTAATCCTATATTCGTATGCGGAACTTCTTTTTCCAAAACCATTTTCACTAACAGTAAGAATAAATTCTTCTGAAACAGCCATTTCTAAAATCTGTTCTTTATTTAACTGTACATCAAATTCTTCCGGGGTAAATTCCTTGCCACCCGCTATTAACAACCTATTCTCTATAGGAATTGATAGATAGGCTTCTCTTTCCTCCATTGTACACGATATTCCTTTTAATATTGTCATAGAAATAACGTAGTCGCTAGAAGCAATCCTCATACCTCTTACACCATCAGAAGTACGGCTTTTAAATACCCTAACTGAACTAGCTGGGAATCTTATAGCTTTACCAGCTTTGGTTGCCAGTAAAACATGGTCTTCATCCTTACAAACTTTAACATCTATTAAATGGTCATTATCATCAAGCCTAATAGCAATTTTACCATTTGATTGAATACGTTTAAAGTCTGATAAATCATTCCTTCTAATATTACCTTGGCTTGTAGCAAAAATAATATTCAAACTATCCCACTCATCCTGATTTTCAGGCAATGGCATAATATTATTTATACGTTCTCCTTCTTTTAAAGGTAAAATGTTGACTATTGGCCTTCCTTTACTTTGAGGATTACCAAGTGGCAGTTTATATAATTTTAAGCTGTATACCTGCCCGGTATTTGAGAAAAACAACATAGGTGTGTGAGTACTGCCAACAAATATTTGAGTGGTAATATCTTCGTCCCTCATTGACAGCCCTGACCTCCCCTTCCCTCCTCGTTTCTGTGCTCTATAGGTAGCAAGAGGTACACGTTTAATATAACCGCCCAATGTCACGGTCACAACCATTTCTTCTCTTTGGATAAGATCCTCAATATCTTGATCAAAATCACCTAATTCAATGCTAGTAAGGCGGGGGGTAGCGAATTCATCTTTGATTCTAATTAACTCATTTTTTAGGATCTCTAGAAGTTTCTCACGTGATGCTAGAATGTCAGTATAACCCCTAATCTCCGTAGCTAGTTCCGCAAGATCATTTTCTAATTTATTCTTCTCCATAGCAGTTAAACGTTGCAATCGCATTTCAAGAATTGCTTTTGTTTGTGTTTCAGTAAAATAACATTTACCATCATCTGCTATCATTGCTCTATCATCAACAAGTTTTACTAGATCTATTATAGATGACGCATCCCAAGTTCTTTGCATTAGTTGCTCTTTAGCACTTGCCGGATCATTGGAAGATTTAATTATTCTAATAACCTCATCAATGTTACTAACCGCAATCATTAGTCCCAATAAAATATGAGCCTTATCACGAGCCTTATTTAACAAATATATCGTCCTGCGAGTTATTACTATTTCTCTAAAATTGACAAAAGCAGCTATCACTTCTTTTAAGTTCATAACTTCTGGTAGCCCATCTCTTAGAGCTAACATAATCACACCAAAACTAGTTTGTAGCTGGGTATAGGAATATATTTGATTCAGCACCACTTCTGTTACAGCATCTTTCTTTATTTCAATTACTACTCGAATACCATCCTTATTTGATTCATCTCTAAGATCACTGATACCTTCAATACGTTTTTCCTTGACTAGTTCGGCAATTTTCTCAACCAATTTCGCTTTATTAACCATATATGGTATTTCTGTAATAATAATAGCCTGTCTATTATTAGCAATCTCTTCAATTTCGCTGCGTCCTCTAATTAGAATACTCCCCCTACCCGTTAAATAAGCCGACCTAATACCGCTTGTACCAAGTACTATACCAGCAGTAGGAAAATCAGGCCCTTTAACTACGGTCATAAGTTCTAATATTTCTACATCATTATTATCAACATATAGACAGCAAGCATCAATTATTTCTCCAAGATTATGAGGAGGAATATTGGTAGCCATGCCAACAGCAATACCATTAGTTCCGTTCACCAAGAGATTGGGAAACATTGACGGCAATACCGTAGGCTCCCTCTCAGAGCCATCATAATTTGGCGTAAAATCAACGGTTTCTTTATCAATATCTTCGAGCAATGTATGAGTAACTTTAGCAAGTCTTGACTCTGTATACCTCATAGCAGCGGCAGCATCACCATCTCTTGAACCAAAATTACCCTGCCCATCAACGAGCAGTAATCTTAAAGAGAAATCCTGTGCCATTCTCACTAATGAGTCATAAATTGCAGAGTCGCTATGCGGATGGTATTTACCCATCACATCACCGACAGTTCTTGCTGACTTACGATAAGGTTTGTTAAAGTAATTAGATGCTTCATACATTGCATAAAGGATTCTACGATGCACTGGCTTTAGACCATCACGTACATCTGGAATTGCCCTACTAACAATTACACTCATAGCATAATCTAAGTAAGAGCCTTTCATCTCATCTTCAATACTAATAGATATTAAGTTTTGACGATCTAAATTAGTCACAGTTAGAACCTACATTTATTAAAGTAATATTAGAATAGTTTAAGTATATTACATATTCGGAAAAAAATCTATTGCTGAATGAGCGTAGACTAGCTGGAAAAGCTATTTTTTTCCAAGTAGTAGCTATGACCCGAAGAGCAGATTCCCTAGTTGAGGAAAAAAAGGAATTAAATAGATAGGGACAAGTTTAAAAGCTCGAGACGTCATTGCTGCATCGCAGCTCCTCGCAATGACGCAATTTTACTATGGCTAAATACTAATCTAGTTAGCTATACATAACATCTTTTTTTAGATTGCCTGAATTTCAGATAAATCGGTAGGCTAAATAATGTTAAAATTCTTATAACATAATAATAACGATAATCGGATGCCATAGTAGCAAAAAATAGTACTATTGAAAAAACAATAGATATTGCTACGATATATGCCAAAATAACTTTCTCGGGATTATTAGATTGTTTATTTGTTAGAATAGATATTAAATACACAAATATTAATATAAAACTAATAAGATTTATTGTTAAAATCTTTGGATATAATTTTAAATATTTAATTGTCCAATTTTTTAAGTAATTCTTTTTAATATCCATACCATGTTTTTGAGCTTCGTTAAGTTCAATAAAGGCGTAATGATGGAATCCCCAGTTTTTCATTAACATAACAAAATTCATTGTACGATGTTTAAGAAAATCTAGTGGATAGTAAGTAATGGTTTGTTTATAAGCAGATTCCATTTCTTGTAACTTTATAGGATCTGTTGTAGAGGCATAAATCCTAGTATCACCAAAAATTAATGGATCAACCCACCTAGGAGTGTAATGAACTTTAAGCTTTTCAAAACTATATAAATCTAGGTCTTCTTTAACATATTTTGGCACTAAATCATCATTATTGATAGCAACACTTACTCCAGCAATATCAAATAATTGACGTAATTGCTCTGCATGACTTTCAGCGGAAAAATGCTTAGTAAGTTTAGCATTACCATACATTATTGATAGCGAAATGATGCAAGTTAGTATTATTCTTATTAACAAGCTAGTTTTAAGATAAATTGACAATACAAACAAAATCAGAATTGGAGCTATAAATTGTGCTTGAAATTTAACACCAACAATATAAAAAACAATTGACAATAATCCAATAACTACCAACAAAGGAGCAGGTTTTTGGCGATAAGTATAAAAAATACAAGTAGCTACTATAAAAAAATTACCAAAGGTAAAAGCTACATCTTTCCAAATTGTTCCAGATTGGGATAATACATTAGGTAGAAATGGTATTAATAAATAAAGGTTTCTATATTTATTCTGTGAATCAGCATAGAAAAGCAGCAATACTCCACCCCACAACAGTCCTAAATTAAGCAAGAGCATCGTCTGCGGACCTTGGTAAATATAATGAAACAAGGACCATACCATTGACATTAACGGTGGGTGATGTGTAGAATAACTCCCACTAACGCTTTGTTCATATTGATCGAAACTATCAAACGACATCCCCCCAGGATAGGCAGAGGCAAAATGTAAAGACATTAAGAATAAACACAAAATGACAGGGTAATATTTACGCAAAAACTCTGTATAGCAATTCATGTTCACAATTTATTATTTCAAAAACTCAATTTCTAAGATTATTAGCGATAATAGATTAAAAGCATTCGTGCCAGTTGCTTCAAAAATGCATTTTTCTGATATTCTAGCCAGTTTTGGATTAAAATTAAAAATTTTAATCCAAAACTAAGATTGCAAATATGATGGTCTATAAGCCGGATTTTGTATAAATAATATTTCTATTATCTACTGCAGTTATTTATCTAGGATAAATATTACCATTTATCTCAAGCGATCCACCCACATTACTTCTAGTCAGAGATGCCTAGGAACACGTAAGTTCTGTAATGCCTATTTGATCTTGCTCTTGGTGGGGTTTTCCATGCGTAGCTTGTTGCCAACCTACCGGTATGCTCTTACCACACCATTTCACCCTTACCAAAATTTGATAACAAAGTTTGGCGGTATATTTTCTGCGGCACTTTCCCTAAAAGATTACTCTTCCGCTGGACGTTAACCAGCACCATATCTCTGTAGAGTCCGGACTTTCCTCGTAAATTCTAGTATAGATTTTTACGCAACTGCACGACCATCGAGATGATTATGTTTTAATATAGTTGTCTCGTCAATGATTTTTTTTATTAGATCACTTAGTGCTAGTTAAAAACCTGCTATTATTGATCTTTTCAAGATAATAATAGTTAAATTTATGGTAGTGAGTATAAAATTTGCCGCTGAATTACGAGATAAATTATATGGATTAAATCTTTCTGACCCAAAACATCTACAATTTTACCAAGAAATGGTATTTATTTTTATTAAAGGTAATGAAAATGAAATATTACAAGTATATAAAGACATTAAGGGGTACAACACTATAGGGATAGGCTTTAACATGGATAATCCAAAAGCAAAAATTGTGTGGCAGACAATATTCCAAGGTTCTTTATCATTTGACAAAGTTTATAATGGCGATAAAGCTATTACAATACAACAATCTCGAATGATATATGACTATAAGAGTGCTGTTAATCGTCTAGAGCTAAAAAATATTTATGGCAAGTCTTGGGATAAGTTAAAACCTAACGAGATGCTGATGATTGAGGATATGTATTGGAATGGTGGTAATAAGCTAGTAGGTAAATATACCAAGTTTTTTAAACATATGATCCTTTATACTGAAAGTTCTAGATTAAAATATCTTACACAAGGATTAATCGAGGTAAGAGAAAATTCTAATAAAGAGAGAATTAGGGGTATTCAAAATCGTAGAAATGTACAAAGTGAAATAGGTGACTCGTCCAAGTGTTCTGCTCCGGTGTCAATTATAAACAAGGCTATAAATCAGCATTATAAAACTAATTAAGCATAAGGATATGATATAACTTTTTTTCACATCTACCTCTTGTAAAATGGACGAGAAGACACTATATCAAAACTTATCAAGTTGATTTATTAAATTGGGATTAGGAGTGTATATGGCAAAGATCATAGGTATAGATTTAGGAACAACAAATTCTTGCGTTGCGGTAATGGAAGGAAAAGAGCCAAGAGTCATAGCAAATGCTGAAGGAGTTAGGACTACTCCTTCAATGGTAGGATTTGGTAATGACGGTGAAAAATTAATTGGCGAACCAGCTAAACGTCAAGCTGTAACCAATCCAGAGAATACTTTATACGGCATTAAAAGATTGATAGGTAGAGGTTTCTCTGATCCTATGGTAAAAAAAGACCAAGATCTTGTACCATACAAGATAGTAAAAGCTACTAATAACGATGCTTGGGTTGAAGTTAAGGGCGAAAAATATTCTCCAAGCCAAATTAGTGCTTTCATTTTACAAAAAATGAAAGAAACAGCCGAGAATTATCTTGGTGAGAAGGTAACACAAGCAGTCATTACTGTACCAGCATATTTTAATGATGCACAACGTCAAGCAACCAAAGATGCTGGCAAAATTGCTGGTTTGGAAGTATTAAGGATAATCAATGAACCAACAGCAGCCGCTTTAGCATATGGTTTCGATAAAGCTGAGAGCAAAATAATTGCTGTTTATGATCTTGGTGGTGGTACGTTCGATGTATCAATTTTAGAGATAGGTAACGGTGTATTTGAAGTTAAATCTACCAACGGTAATACTTTCCTTGGTGGCGAAGATTTTGATTCTAGAATTCTAGATTATTTAATTGATGAATTTAAGAAAGAAAGTGGTATAGATTTACGCAAAGATCCTTTAGCTTTGCAACGTCTGAAAGAAGCTGCTGAAAAAGCTAAAAAAGAATTATCATCTGTATCTCAAACTGATGTTAATTTGCCATATATTACGGCTGATAGCTCAGGTCCTAAGCATTTAAATATAAAATTTACTAGGGCGAAATTAGAATCCTTAGTGGCAACGTTAATTGATGATACAATAGAACCATGTAAGAAAGCTTTAAAAGATGCTGGGCTAAAAGCTTCGGATATTCAAGAAGTAGTACTTGTTGGCGGTATGACTAGAATGCCAAAAGTTATTGAGAAAGTAAAGGAATTCTTTGGTCGTGAACCACATAGAGGAGTCAACCCTGATGAAGTAGTGGCTCTAGGTGCTGCTATTCAGGGAGGAGTGTTAAATAAAGAAGTTACTGATATATTATTGCTAGACGTTACCCCTTTATCTTTAGGTATTGAAACTCTTGGTGGGGTATTTACTAGGCTGATTGATCGTAATACTACTATTCCGACTAAAAAGAGTCAAGTATTCTCTACTGCTGACGATAACCAGCATGCTGTAACGATTAGGGTATTCCAAGGTGAACGGGAAATGGCATCTGATAATAAAATACTTGGCCAATTTAATCTTGATGGCATCCCGCCTGCACCACGAGGATTACCGCAAATTGAAGTAACTTTTGATATAGATGTTAATGGTATAGTTCATGTTTCTGCCAAGGATAAAGCTAGTGGTAAGGAACAAAAAGTAACTATTCAAGCTTCTGGAGGTCTTAGTGATGCGGAAATTGAACAAATGGTAAAAGATGCAGAACAAAACGCTGAGGATGATAAAAAGCGTCGTGAATTAATTGAGGCTAGAAATAGTGCTGATAGCTTAATTTATTCAACCGAAAAAACTCTAAAAGAACATGATAGTAAAATATCAGCTAGTGATAAACAAGAAGTAGAAAATAGCATAACAGAGTTAAAAGCAGCTTTAGAGTCTGATAATCTTGAGCAAATTAAAGCAAAAACTGATACTCTTATGGCTAGTAGTATGAAAATAGGAGAAGCTATGTATAAATCTCAGCCAGATGATCATAGTGAGGAAAAACCTGGGACAAATGATGACAAAGTAGTTGATGCTAACTACGAAGATGTCAGCAATAAGTAGGAATTTTCGGATGTCACCCCTGCGTAAACAGGGGTCTAAAAAAATAAACAGGAAGGGTGCTTTAGATATTTTAGATCCCAGCTTTCGCTGGGATGACATATACGATGAAACGATGTCATTCCTGCTTCGGTGCGGAATCTAAAAAAATAGACAGAAAGGGTGCTTTAGATATTCTAGATCCCAGCCTTCGCTGGGATGACATAATGGCAGCAGGGGTGACATCGAATGATGCTGCTTAAAAGGATAATTTAACTAAATTTAAAATCAGATATTCTTATTATGTCGACAAAAGATTATTACCAAATACTTGGGGTTAGTAAAACTGCTACCCAGGAAGAGCTAAAAAAAGCTTATCATAAATTGGCGATGCAATATCATCCTGACCGTAATACACAGGATAAACAAGCAGAAAAAAAGTTCAAGGAAATAAGCAGTGCTTATGATATCCTAAAAGATGAACAAAAAAGAGCTGCCTATGATCGTTTTGGACATGATGCTTTTCAGAATTCAGGTGCAGCATCGTCAACTGGAAGACATAACAATAGTGGACCTGATATAAATGATATATTTGGTGAGTTTTTTAATGATTTTATGGGTGGCGGGGCAAGAAGACAACGACCATCAACTACCGTTAGAGGTTCAGATCTAAAATATGATATCACAGTTACTCTGCAAGAAGCATTTCGTGGTATCGACAAAAATATTAGTTTTACCAGTGAAGTAAAATGCCAAACATGTAACGGCAACGGGTCAGAAAGTAATGCCGGAATGACCAAATGTGACGCTTGTGCAGGACAAGGGGTTACAAGAAGACAACAAGGCTTCTTTACATTAGAACAAACTTGTGGAAAATGCCAAGGTGCAGGACAAATCATTAAAAATCCATGCAAAAAATGTCATGGTCAGGGGCGTTACTCACAACATAGAAATTTATTAGTAAATATTCCAGCTGGTATTGAAGAAGGTACTAGAATAAGGCTTACTGGTGAAGGAGATGCCGGAGTACGAGGAGGCAATAACGGGGATTTGTATATTTTTGTTACTATTAAACCGCATGACCTCTATAAAGTTGATGGAATTAATTTGCATTGCAGACTACCAATTAGCTTTATTAAAGCTGTTTTAGGTGGAGAAGTAGAAGTCCCAGATATAGAAGGTGGTAAGGTAAAATTACAAATACCCGCTGGTACACAAAATGGCGAACAACTTAGGTTAAAAGGCAAAGGTATGTCTAAGGTTAGATCAAGCATTAGAGGTGATATGTTTGCCCACATACATATTGAGATACCAAAGAATCTTACTAAAAAACAAAAAGAATTACTAGAATTGCTGGATAAAGAATTTACAAGCGACAAAGATGAGGATGATGCTAGTTTTTTTAATAAAATGAAAAACTTATGGTCGTGAGATTAGTATGGTAATTCAAAAATCATATCAATAGTTGATATAAATACAAGCATAACCACTCTAGATGTCATCCAGGTTGCGGAGGGAATCCAAAAATAGCCGGCGAAGGCATTAGATAATATGGATTCCCGCCTTTAGCTAACCTGAGTTCGATGTGTTTAATTGCATCGGTGTCATTCCCGCTTCAGTGCGGAATCTAAAAATAGCCAAGAAGACTATTAGATATTTTAGACCCCTGCTTTCGCAGGGGTAACATCGACAGGGTAATTTAAAAGTCACAATTAATAGTTGTTATAGATATAAACTCAGCCACCATCGATGTCATTCCCGCGTAGGCGGGAATCCATAATACTTAATAGTCTTTCAGGCTATTTTTTTTAGATCTCAGCTTTCGCTGGGATGACACCCTAGGCTATTAAACCGATGTCTTACATCAAATTCAGATTACCATTACTTACGTTGGCGTTTTTGATCCACGCTAGCAATGTCTATGCGGGAATGACATATATAGTAAAATGATGTTATCTGCTTTATAATTTAGAACGAAACATCAGGATGTTCTCCTACTAGTATAGGATGATGATCACTATCACTATCATGATACTTATTGGGTATATCTACATTCTGTTTATGTTTAGAATAGTCCCTAGGAGGTGGACATGGTGGTAGCTTATTACTAATAGTGCTAGTATTAGCTAGTAGTGGCTTACTACTACTGGCACTACTATTAGTTAATTCATCACTAGAAGAACCAGAATAACCCGATTCTTGAGAATCATTTTTTTTCATTTTAGATTTGAACTCTTGTATTATCTGATCATGTGTTGAGTCAGTAAGCACTTTTGATTTTGTAGGACTAGGTGTATTTGGATCATTATTTTTAGCTTGCAACTCTTTTATAGGGGCTGAATATGCTGACTCAGTAAGCACTTTTGGTTTTGTAGGACTAGGTGTATTTGGATCATTATTTTTAGCTTGCAACTCTTTTATAGAGGCTGAATATCTAGAAACTAACTGATCATGTACTGACTCAGTAAGCACTTTTGGTTTTGTAGAACTAGCTGTATTTGAATCATTATTTTCTGTTGTTAATTCATTATTCCACTTTTCAAGACATTGCAAAGCCTGCTTTATAGTATAGTCCTTAAGCTTATCACATATATCTGGAGATATACCAGCTGTTTTGAGTATATCTATAATATTTAGATTAAGTTTTTCAAGGAGAATAGCTATATCTAACACTTTATAGATTGCCTTTATTTCAGTAACTTTAGCTATGTATTCTTCGCCAGATGACTTGTTTTGCTTTACTAACTTTTTACACTCATCTTCTAATTTAACTTTCTCTTTATTAAAGAATTCTTTAGTTAGTTGTATACTAGACTTATACGTGACTCCCTTAAGAAACTTATCCTGTGTTTTCTGAGATACATTAAATATAGTGCATATTTGTAGAACATCTACTTTTTGAACAGATTCAAGTACTTTCTGAGCTTTTTGTATTTCAGTATTAGGCATATATAATAATCTTTTTAGTTAAAAATAACTAGGTTATTTTATCTTAAAAAGGTGATATAATAACCTAGGAAAAAGATTTTGCGATATTGTTTTATAAGATGCAATAAAAAACAATATATTAAATAAAGGTTTACTTTTTTGTAATAATTATTGTGTTATTCTTGCAAGTACATTTGAGTAGTACTATAGTTGTAGTTACTACTCAGAGCTGTCATTCCCACGTGGGCGGGAATTATCTAATACTCGATAATCAAGTTTTTTTTCTGAGGCATACAATTCATGGCAGTTTATGTCATCCCCGCGTAGGCGGGGATCTCAAAAACCTTCAAGTAGGTGTTTTTGTATTTTTTAGATTCCGCTACCTACGCGGGAATGACATCTTCTCGGCTTCTTTTCATGACTTTTAAACTGTCCTGAATTATATAACTCAATAAAAACTTGATTATCGAGTAAAAGATAAATTTTATAAATTAATATCAGTTTGCAACTTAATTTTGTTTTTATAATCTTTCTCAAAACATTTTGCCATAAAATATGCTAATATTGCAAAGAACATAAGATATATGATTGGGCATAATTGAAAATTTAGGTATCTCATTAATATTAAACAGACAGAATTAGCTGTACCAGACATCAACATTGACCCAATATTATGACCAAGACTTACTGCACGATAACGATCATTGACAGCAAAAGCTTTTGTCATGATACCATGAGAAAGAGCATTGAAAGGAGCAACAAAACATGCTAGCATTAAACAAGAACCCAAAGCTAAATTAACCATCTGATAGTTAACAGATATAATAAATAATAGACTAGATACAATAGTACCAAATAAGCTAAACTTAAATACTAGCATTTGACTAAGCCGATCTGCTAACAAGCCAGCAATAGGCATAGGAATGGCAAAACATATGATTATTAAAACTGAAAATGTGCTAATAATGAAACTAGTCTGCGGTAGGATCAAAGGCAAATATTGTTTCATAAATATAATAGATATTTGATAAGTTGCACCAAATCCACCAGCAAGAAACACTGCCATCAAAATAACTCGCCACTGTTTCTTAATTAAAATAGCCAAGCTTTGCGTCTTCGCTTTACTGTCTTGATTCTTTTTAAATTCAGGTGTTTCATCAAATGTTCGGCGAAAATATAAAACGATTAAAGCTAAAGGTAAACTAAGTAAAAAAGGAATACGCCAACTCCAATCTGGAAAAATATGGGCATTAAAAAAATTGGTCGCCCCATTCCCTAGTAATAAACCTACGACCCCAGTACAACGAGTTATTGCTGAAGCTGTATATCGGTATTTCTCCCCTAAATGCTCGATAACGTAAATAGCTGCTCCATCATATTCTCCACCTATAAAAAAACCTTGCATAAAGCGACACAAAGCCAAAATTATTGCACCCCACACACCAATAGATGAGTATTCTGGTAGGAAGCCTATAACCATCGTAGGTATTCCAATACCTATGATGGTTATACTTAATGCAACTTTACGCCCATACAAGTCTCCGATACGACCAAAAATCAATGATCCCATAGGTTTTGATAAATATGCTATCGCATAAATAGCAAAAACATTTATTAGATTAGTTAGATAATCAGTATTTGGAAAGAATTTTGCTGCCATAATACCAGCAGAAAAACCATACAAACCATAATCATAATATTCAACTATTGTACCTAGAAATGCTCCGATAATTTTATTTCTTGTTTTTTTTTTCACTATATACTGCTCATAATTTAGTACTTAAGAGCCTTCAGTTAACAATTTATTTCTAGCTGAAGGTGATAAGTTAATATTAAGATCTTTTAAAGCTTTTTCATCAATATAATCAGGAGCATTCATCAATAAATCTTCTGCTTGCTGATTTAGTGGAAAAGCTATTACCTCTCTAACATTAGTTGAATCAGTTAATAACATAACCATCCTATCTATTCCAGGGGCTATCCCGCCATGTGGGGGGGCTCCAAATTTAAAAGCCCTGATCATACCACCAAATTTTTTATCGACAACTTCCGGGGAGTATCCAGCAATCTCAAAAGCTTTATACATTATTTCCGGTTTATGATTTCTAATTGCACCACTAGATAACTCGATACCATTACAAACAATATCATATTGATAAGCTTTAATGGTTAGTAGATCATCTACTGTTTTGGCTGATTCTAGTACCTCCATACCACCTTGTGGCATCGAAAATGGGTTATGGCTAAAATCTATTTTTTTGGTTTGTTCATTTAATTCATAAAATGGGAAATCTGTTATCCAACAAAACTCAAAACAATCTTTTTTAAGTAAATCTAATTCTTCCCCTAATTTAGTTCGTAGCTTACCAGCAAGTTTAGATGCTTTATCAACTTTATCACTAGAGAAGAAGACAGCATCGCCATTTTGTAGATTCGCTAAAGACTTTAAATTCAATAATTGCTCATCTGTTAGAAATTTAACAATAGGTCCTTTAGCTTGTCCATCTTCTAGGAACTGGATGTAACCAAGCCCACTTGCCCCCTCAGAAGTCGCAAATTCTGCCATTTTGTCAAAGAAGCTTCTAGGTAAAGCAGAAGCTTTAGGAGCTGGCACGGCTCTAACAACAGAACCATTTTTTATATTTTCTTTAAAAATAGCAAAGTTAGAATCTCTAAATAATTCTGTAACATCTGCAATGATCAGTGGATTCCTAAGATCCGGCTTATCAGAACCATATTTTAGCATCGCTTGTTCATATGGAATTTGTACAAAAGGTGTATTTGATACTTTTTTATCAGAAAATTTGCTGAATATCTCATACATTACCGGCTCAATGGTATTAAATACCTCTTCCTGCGTGACAAAAGACATCTCCACATCCAATTGATAGAATTCGCCTGGTGACCTATCAGCCCTAGCATCTTCATCTCTAAAACAAGGGGCTATTTGAAAATAACGATCAAATCCTGACACCATCAGTAATTGTTTAAATTGCTGTGGGGCTTGTGGTAATGCATAAAATTTACCAGGATGCAATCTACTTGGCACCAAAAAGTCCCTAGCCCCTTCCGGCGAACTGGCAGTTAGGATTGGTGTTTGAAACTCCGTAAACCCTTTTTGCATCATAAGATGCCGCACGTGAGCAATAACTTGCGATCTTAGTATAATGTTATTATGTAATTTCTCACGTCTAAGATCTAGGAAACGATATTTTAACCTAGTTTCTTCGGGAGCGAGTTGCTCAGAATTAACTAACAATGGTAAATTTTCAGCATTAGACTCAATGATTAAATCAGTTACCAATACCTCAACTTCCCCAGTCATTAGTGCAAGGTTTACTGTATCAAGAGACCTTTTTAGTACTATACCTACAACAGTTATAACTGATTCATATCTTAGCCTACTAGCTTCTTCCATTAAGCTTAGATACTCATCAGTAAACACTAATTGAGTTAGACCAAAATGATCTCTAAGATCAATAAACACTAAATTACCATGATCCCTTTTTCGATGCACCCAACCAGATAACTTTACCCAGTCATCAGCATCCTCCCACCGCAATTCATTACAATTATGCGTTCTATATTTATGCATGTTACTCAACATATTTATTTTGTTTGTATAGATATATAAAAAATATCTATATTAGGCAATAAACTTCTTCATCCTTGCAAGCTAAATTTCTCTTAAAACTTGTAGAACAATATATCATAAAATTTGAATACACTAATAGTATTCAGCAATAAATTATAACTTACATTTCTAAAAGCTAGACTTTAAATTAATTTGGTTTATCACTTAACTGCTGTTTAGTAAAGTTTATTAACTCATTTATTTCATCATCTTCAAAAAGATTTTGAATATCCTTTAAATTACCATTTATAGTAATATTATCAAAGGCTTTGTAATGTTCTTGTAAAAGAAGAGATTCTAAATAATTAATGAGTGAATTAGCAAATTCTTTATGGGCAAAATTTCCTTTTTTCTTTTTAAAATTTTCTAGAGATATTATGTTATCTTCAGTATTTGCAATATAATTAGGATTAAATTGATCAGATATGAAACAATCATAAATTTTCTGTATTGTAGAAATAAATTGATAGACATTTTTACTATCAACTTTACTATATAAAAAAATGGATTTTAAAAACATTAAGTTTTGATACTCCTTAGTTTTAGGGTATAAATATTCACCCTTCCAGTGACTCCACAAATTAGATGAAAAAAAACCTAAAACATATCCTACTGACCAATAGGGTATATTACGCTTTTCTTCTTTTTCATCTTTGAATAAGCTACGAATAGCTTCTACCAAAGAGTCTATTGCTTCTTTTATTATTACTTGAGTATCAGTTTCTATTTGAATTTGAGGATATTTTTTCTTTACTTCTTCTTTAAATATCTTTAATGCCGTAAGGGCTATCTCTTTAATTTTAAAAATTATAGGAGATTGATATATTATTTTTAAATATTGTTCTTCCTCTGCCTGCATATTTTTTCTCTTTTAATAACTTAATAATATCATTTGTATACATATTCTTTAAAAGATTAAAAAGAAACTTTGTGTTTTGTACCTAAATAATTAAGTTGTTTGGTTGAAGAAGTTCTAATACAAACATTATTTGGTATTTCTCCAAGAAACCTAGAAGGAGAGGATCTTATTATTTCATAAAAC
This sequence comes from Candidatus Tisiphia endosymbiont of Micropterix aruncella, assembly GCF_965178575.1. Classification (NCBI taxonomy): domain Bacteria; kingdom Pseudomonadati; phylum Pseudomonadota; class Alphaproteobacteria; order Rickettsiales; family Rickettsiaceae; genus Candidatus Tisiphia; species Candidatus Tisiphia endosymbiont of Micropterix aruncella. The sequence continues at coordinate 1,269,750 of NZ_OZ238268.1, read as the reverse complement.
ATAAAACGACTTTCTGCATAAGTAATATACAGGTCTTTCTTAGCTCTAGTAATACCAACATAGGCAATTCTCCTCTCTTCTTCTAGACCTTTTTCACCCTCTTTTAGTGATCTCTGATGTGGAAACACCCCCTCTTCCCAACCTGGTAGAAAAACTAAATCAAATTCAAGACCTTTAGCAGCATGGAGGGTCATAATGCTAACAGAACCACCAAAATTTGATTCTAATTCCTCATTTTCCATTACTAAACTAGAATGTTCTATAAAATCTTGAATATTATCGAATTCCGCGATTGCTCTAAGCATTTCGTTAATATTTTCAATTCTACCAGTTGCTTCATCTGTTTTTTCTTCTTGTAGCATCTCAAGATAACCTGATTCTTCTAGTAAAGATTTAGTGACATTAATAGCTGGGTCATTTCTATATCGTAAACTCCAATTATCGATATTACTAATAAATTTGTTTAGACTATCTTTGACTTTATTTTTAAAAGTTTCTGCTTGTAACATCTGACGAATGGCAGGAATAATAGGTATATTATGTTCAACCGCATGATCTTTTATTTGCTTTAATGTGGTATTACCAATTGCTCTCCTTGGAACATTTATTATGCGTTCAAGAGCAAGATTGTCACTATGATTTAAAGTGATACGTATATAGGCAAGTAAGTCACGTATCTCCATTCGTTCATAAAACTTAAGACCACCGATAATTTTGTATGGTAATGCATTACTAATAAACACTTCTTCAAATGCTCTAGTTTGGAAACCTGCTCTAACTAATATCGCAACTAATCCTGCATTATACTTTCCCTCTGTAACTAACTTGCTAATTTCAGATACAACGAATCTTGCTTCTTCTTTATCATTCCAACAAGATATAATTTTAATTTTTTCTCCATCATTTTTATCAGTCCATAATGTTTTACCGTGACGATTCTTATTATGGTCAATTACACTTGATGCAGCTAATAAGATTTTTGAGCTAGATCTATAATTTTGTTCTAATTTTATTACTGTAGCATTTGGAAAATCCTTTTCAAAACGTAATATATTACCGACTTCTGCACCCCGCCAACTATATATAGATTGATCATCATCACCAACACAGCAGATATTTTTTGAGCTATTTGCCAGCATCCTCGCCCAAAGATACTGAACAGCGTTAGTGTCTTGATACTCATCAATCAGAATATATTTATATTGTTCCTGATAATACTTTAATATTATAGGGTTTTTTATAAACAATTCATTATTGTAAAGTAGTAAATCCCCGAAATCTACTACATTAGATGCTAGTAAATTTTGCTGATATTCGTCATAGACAAATTTAGCCACTTTATGAATTGGTAGCTTAATATCAGATTCAGAAAGTTTATACGGCAATAATCCCTGATCTTTCCAACACGAAATAATAATATGTAAAAGTTTGGGGACATATTTTTTGGGATCTATATTTTTCTGCTTAACTATATCTTTAACCAATTTAAGCTGATCATCAGGGCTAATAATAGTAAACCTACTATTCAAGCTAAAATTCAAATGTTCTGCTTGCTGACGCAAAATTTTTGCCGCTATAGAATGAAATGTACCTATATTTAGCCCATAACAATCAATCATCTTGTTGATTCGATCTTGCATTTCTCTAGCAGCTTTATTAGTAAAAGTAACTGCTAGAATATTTTGAGGTAGAATTAACCCTTGCTGGATTATGTTGGCTATTCTAGTCGTTAGCACTTTAGTTTTACCAGTCCCTGCTCCAGCAAGCACAAGAATAGGACCATGTACATGTGACACTGCTAACAGTTGTTGAGGGTTTAATGAGTTTAGGAAACTTTGTTGTGTCATGATCTAGTACTACAGTTGTAGATTAGTGGAGTTATAGTCAGATAGTTTGATATTTTATACCCCAATTCGGGATAAGAATTAGTTAATTTTTATCCCGAATTGGCTTTAATATAAGGAAAAATGCATTCTTAAAGCGGTTTTGTGAATGCATTTTAAACTTTTCCAAAGCTAAAAACATGATTTTAATCTTTTAAAATCATGTTTTTAGCAAAATATTAATTTAACAATCAGATGCAGAGCCGTCTCAAATCTGATTGTTTCTATAATTTCACCGAATTCGGGATAAGAATTTGTCAATTCTTATCCCGAATTCGCATTTTATGGTTAATTAACCTAAATTTGATGTAACAAGTTATCAGTATCATTCCTGTTAGGGGTGACATCAAGCTTGTTCAAGTTGAGATTCATTAGCTATAAGAGTTAATTTTTGGATTTCCTCTATACTCAAACCAGTAGACTCAGCAATGACATCAATTGATAATCCAGCTTTAAGTAAATTTTTAGCTATAACAATTTTTTCTCTAGCTTCACCTCTAGCTTCAGCAGCTTGCAATTCATCTCTATCGTTATAAAGTTTTTTTTGGTAATAGGAGTAGTTTTCCCTCTCTTCTTTGGTCATTTTGAGAATGTTAAGCTTGTCCGCTACTTGGCTCATATAAGGCGAATGATAGTTTGGTGGTACTTCATCATATTTCATGACATGTAGCCAGTCATCAATCTCTTTCTCTAAACGATCATTAAATAAAGGCACTGATATATAAAAATACTCTGGTAGGATGTCAGTAGCATCAAAAACCTCAGAAGTCTCCATATTCTTAATATGCACATTTAATCTTTCATTAGTTTCTATCTCATGAATAATAGTTTTACCATGGTAAATAACTCCATTACCATTTCCTATAGGAAAATAGAGTAGGGATATATGAAATATCTTTATTATTTGGGTATAATCTTCCCTTTGGGCAAGGTTATCAACGATAAGTCTTGAGGTGTTAAAACAGGCCTTATGAATAAAAGAATCCTTAACATTACGCTCGATTTCAATAATATATTTATGGTGATCTTCGTCTTCTACAATTACATCAGCTAGACTTCTTTTACTTTTACTATCTTCTTTGTTACTCTCGGTCTCAAGTAAGGCTACTATTTTAACGTCCTTATAACCCTTGGTCTTAAGAAGAGCTGAGATAAAACCTTCTACTATAGCATAATCGCCTTTATCTTTCAGAAGGTACTTAATAGCATAGTCAAAGGAAATTAACGGTTTGTCGTTACTCATGATAATTATTTATGTTATTAGTAGTGATCAGTTATTAAAGCTAATATAGCATAAAATCAATAGTACTACTAGCTTCATAATTAAATTAACCAGTGTACGCGAATTTGGGATAAGAATTAGTTAATTCTTATCCCGAATGGGGGTAGTGTGGTTGAAGTTAAGTACTAAGATCTATAAATCTACATTGTAGTATTATGATTATCTTTTATAACTGTCAGCAAAGAGTTTTTTAAAGCAAGAGCTTTTTCATTATATTTTTTAATGAAGTCAGGTAGCTTAGAACAGATTATATCAATATTTTGTTGAACCTTTTCTACGGCATTAAATATAGTTAACGGACAGTCAACACGGTTAACCGTTAACATATCACGTAAAAATTCATCATCATAAATATCCGCTGTAGGACCAACTAAGCAAGGCACTCCTAAACCTAGACTTTCCAAAACTATCATAGGGGAACATTCCGAATTAGTAATGTATAAAGTTAAATTAGTATTTGCCATCAATTTTATTAATTCTTTATGTGGTAAATTCTCAGGAAAAACTTTAAGTTCTACATCTTCCATCATCCAAGAAGCATATTTATTGTTATCAAAAGAGAAATTAGTATAACAACAAACCCGATCTTTAAACATACTTATCGCCGCAAATTGAGGGTAGAGATTCTTGATCCATCTGTTTGATGTACTCCATATACCAATTTTAAATTTACCAGTTTCTATTAGAGGCATTTGAACTTCCCCGATTTCACCCTTGCTTCCTACAATGTCATTCCAGCAACGGCGGGAATCTAGAATGTCTAAAGCACCCTTTTGGTCTATGTCTTTAGATTCCCGCCTACGCGGGAATGACATTGGGAGAAGGGTGGATAACATCGTTTCATCGTATATGTCACCCTGCACAGACAGCGGATATAAATTCTTGCTTTCGCTGGAATGACATTGGGAAAAGCGGGAATGTAATGGTATGAAGTTTTGTAATAGATAAGATTGTACACCATTGGCTATAAGAAATTGTTCTAGACCAGTTTTCAGAGTGATAATGGATTTAATTTTATGCTGCTTATATAAATTCAACCATTTGTAAAAAGTTTGGCAATGACCAATACCTACCCATTGGGCAGGGGAACCATGCCATAAGTAGTAGATATTTAAACAATTATCCCCTTTCATTTCATGCAGCTTCTCTACTAATTGAATATGAACATCAAGCCCTCCAGATATAATTAAGTTTTTAATGCCTGTTTTTATAAGTAATTTTGCTATTGGAGTAATAACTTTGTCAGGTAAATACGAGTTAATATAACTTATCAAAACATTGAATTTCCCCATAGGAAAAGGAATTATTTTATCAAATAATCCTTTAGTGGAATTAGCAACTCCAGGAAAAATGCTAGGATAAATTACATAAATATCATCAATATCTTTTTGTCCTAGAGGCATTTGAACTTCTCCGATGTCATCCCTGCTTTCTTCAATGTTATTCCCGTATAGGCGGGAATAACATCGATCTTGTTTTTGTCCCTGATATTTGATTATAAAATTTTTAAAATTATCATAGTCATCTTTTGAAAAAAAAGAATAGAACATAGTAATTATTCGTCTAACAGACAACTTAATCCAAGAATATTTTAGAAGAAATCGTGCTATTTCTTTAAGAAATGGGAGAAAAAGGATTTTTGAGAGCAGTCTATACGTTACAAAGGAAGAATTCTTATTATTAACAAGCTCTATATTTCTTAAAATTTGTTGCTTTGTTTGTAATATCTGTTTTTTGGTATGATTGTTTACTGAATCTTCTATAAATGAATACCATAAGTTTTGCATTTGAGTTTTATTTGCAAAGATTTCCTGATAAGATAGACAGTTTTGTTGTTTAATCTTTGCTAATAGTTCCCTTTCAACATTTAATTTTTTTATTGCATTTATAAATCCTGTATGATTCCTGTTAATTATAAATTCATGTTGCACCTCAGGTAACACCTCCCTAGCAATACCTACATCCGTAGTGATAATTGCACAACCAAATGCCATAGCTTCAATGATGGTTAGCGGCGTTCCTTCTTGCACAGATGCTATTAGCAAAATGTCTGTTTTTTTTAAAATCTCCCAAATTTCTTGTTTAGAACGTATCCGCTCATTTTTATCCACTATACATCTTTTGATATGAATTCCATCTTTATCAAGCTGTTCTAGTGCTGGTATAATTACTGTTTTTAGACCTTTATAATCAGGAGTACTACTATGCCAACTTCCCCAAGAACTATTACCAATCCATGTTACAACTAAACTTGCATGATCTTCATCTTGACTTGATTCTGCATCCTGAATTAGTACATTATCATAAATTACTTGCCAAGGTTTTGGATAATCTATGATATTTGCATAAATATCATATAATCTTTTAGAAGTAGTGTAGTAGTTATCAATAAATTGGAAAGTTGGTAGATTTTTTAATATTTCACTTTCACTTTCAATAAATAGATGATCAGGTATGCTAGTGGTAATGGTAGTATTTAATAATATTCCTCCTGTAGCCTTACTATTACTAGAATTATCTGCTATGCTTCTTAGTAATTCTGTCAGATAGCCACGATAGAAAAAATGTATTAATTTAATAGAAGTATATTGGTTTAATTTGATTAAAAAATCCTTATATGTTTTGTAATCACAGCTGTAAATAATATGACAATCATATTGCTCGTTTAGCAAAGATTGAACATATTGAGCGACGTTATCAAAAGCCCATCCCCTAACATCAGATACTAAAATCAGGGTTTCTTTTGAATTCATAAATTTACACTAAATAACTCTAATAATCCATCTTCTAACTCATATACTGGTATATAATTTAAAAGCTGCTGAGCCAATTCTGTGCTGCCAACAGAACTATTTATACTCCCAGCCTGACTTGGTAGATATTTTATCCCTTTGACAATAGCAATCTTATTAATTAGTTGAATAAGTTCATTTATAGAGTAGGTACGTCCCGTACAAACATTTAGTACAGGGGCTGAGATACTCGCAATAGACAAGGCTCTAACGCACATATTGGTAACATCTGAAACATGTATAAAATCACGACTTTGATTACCATCACCAAAAACAACCAGTTCCTTACCCTCTTCTACTTTCTGTTTAAATATCGATATTACACCAGAGTAATCAGAACCTCTAAGTTGCCCTTTACCATAAACATTAAAAAGGCGTAAACCACAGGTTTTAAGAGATTTAAGCTCACCAAAAACCTTAGCTTGCAGTTCACAGGCTAATTTATCCACTGCATAAGGAGAAAGCGGGTTTACCTTACCATTCTCTTGTAAAGGAAAGTCACTTACTGTGCCATAAACGGCAGCAGATGATGCATATACAACTGGTATATTCTGTTTACTTGCCTGAAGGAATATATTAATAGTTCCCGTTAAATTCACTTGATGATTATGATACCAATTATCAATTGATTCCTGTACATTTGCTATCGCTGCAAGATGGAAGCAACCATCAATATTTCTAAATAGTTTTTCTAAAATATCTTGATCTAAGACATTCCCTTGAACAAATTCAACATTTTTATTAAACGAATTATTGAAATTACCTGTTGAAAGATCATCTAATATTACAACCTGACTGCCTTCTTTTACTAGTAAGTTAACAAGATGTGAACCGATGAAACCAGCACCTCCAGTAACTAAATAATTTGACATATGGTATTAGTGTAGTTAATTTTTATGATATAGTTAAGTGGGTATTTGCTATATGGTATTATTTATAGAATTATTATTAAGAAAAGCAAATGAAAAAAATTATCATTTTCACAAATACAGATTGGCACTTTTATGCCCATCTTCTGCCAATTGCTTTAACCGCTAAAATGCAAGGCTATGAAGTTAAAGTATTAACAAATATTAGTGAATTTAAAGATAAGATAGAACAGCATGGTTTACAAGTAATTCCAATTTCAATAAAGCGTGGAAGTATCAACCCTTTTACTGATTTAGTATTATTAAGCAAGTTAATTAGCATATTAAATAAGGAGAAACCGGATATATTGCATAATTTTACTATAAAACCAATTTTTTATGGGAGTATAACTGCCTTCTTGTGCAGTATATGCTTAAAAAAGAAGAGTTTACCGCAAGTTATTAACACTTTTGTTGGTATGGGTTTAATTTTTATAAGTAGCAATTTTTTGCTAAGATTAGTTAGAAGCATTATAGTTAGTATAATATCCATAATAGGATATTATAGAAGCATGTTATTTGTCGTACAAAATGATGATGATTTAGCCTTACTGGTAAAATTAGCTATAGCACCCAGAAATTTAATTGTTAAACAATGCAGCGTTGGTATAGAAACTGAAAAGTTTCTTTCTCTTCCAGAACCACTAGGTAGTAAAATAGTGGTGGCATTGATAGCTAGAATGATTATTGATAAAGGTATATATGAATTTATATATGCTGCAAAAATATTAAAACAAAAAGGTATAGATGCTGAGTTTTGGTTAGTTGGCGAACCTGATAAAGATAATAAGCAATCAATAGCACAATCAATATTAGAAGACTATCAAAATCTAGGATATATCAAATATCTTGGTTATCAGAAAAATATAGAAGAAATATGGAAAAAAGCACATATTGCAGTATTACCTTCCTACCGTGAAGGGCTAAGCCGTAGTCTTTTAGAGGCTGGGGCATATGGTAGAGCCATTATTACTACTGATGCCCCAGGTGGTAGAGAATTAATACAAGACCAAATAAACGGATTATTAGTTAAACCACAAAATACAGAAGATTTAGCAAGAGCTATGGAGCTATTAATCACTATGCCTCTACTTAGAAAACACCTAGGTAAAAAAATTCGACAAGATATTTTAGAAAAATATGATTGCCAATTAATATCCGAGAAGATGGTTAATTTTTACGACTAACCCGAATAAACCCCAATTCGGGATAAGAATTAGTTAATTCTTATCCCGAATTCGCGTAATAAGTATTTATACCAAACTTACGTCACTACGAAAAGCCTAAAGCAACAAAAGCAACCTAATGAATAGACTTCTTGCAAGACTCTACTTCTGCTGATAATTTCTTAGCATTACCCACAAATATTTTGTCAGCAAGAGTACCACCGTCATTGCGAGAAGCTGCGACGCAGCGACTAAGCAATCAAGAGATAGACATAGGCAAGCCAATCTATTGCCTTGATCCAAAATTAGTAATGACTATTTAACTTGATTATAAAGCATTTGTGATCTTGCGTAGTTAATTGGTTTATTTCTTGGAATTTCTAAAAAATATTCTAGTTGCCATGCTTGAGTTTTTTTAGCTTGCTTATTTATAACAATGTCCCAAGGTGGATATACCCTTATTGCTCTCTTACCACCTTGGTTATTATGCGAGACTATATCATATTTATACAAAACAGATTGTGGAAATATAAATTGACCAAATTTATCTCCTTTACGTGTTGCCACAATAAAAAGATCAATTGAATCTGCAATATCATATGGCTGAATTGATCCATTCCCAATTCTCTTCCATAGTGTTACAAATTGACCAATCTTTGTAGGAGTAATCTTAGCAACACGGAATCTAACATTCATAGAATTTAACTTAAACATGTAGGCCCCATATGCAATACTTTCACTTTCCATTACTGGTTCAGAACATATAAACTGACATGGATTATATATTAGATCTCTCGATGTAATAAGTTCCGAGTGGATTAAATCATTAGTACTCCAAGGTTTGCTGGTAGGATTACAAATAAGATTATTCATATAGTACCACAAATTTGTTAAAAGTTGAGAATAGCTTTTGAATTAGCACCCCTTTGCTCATAAATATCCAGCTATTCAACGAGAGGATATAATGAACAAAGAGTCATTACAACGAGTATTATACATAAAAGTAACCAAAAATAGATTGCTTCGTCGGTTTATGCCTTTTCGCTAATAGACGTAGTAATTTGCATAATTATTCCCATAATTAATTTCCATATTTATGGTCATCCACCCTTAGCCTGCCCTACTCCCTTTCCTCCACTACTAATTCGAAATGCCTCACTTTTATTTTTACCTAGAAAATCATTAAAATCTTCTTTTGTAAACTTAAATTCAGTAATATTCTTTGCTGGACTTTTACTTGTATCAAATCTCTGATCTTGTTTTTTATCAATAGCTAATAATTCTACAAAATCATTTTTAATTTTACTCGGTGTTGTTGGATTATTTAAGGTCTTAATCAGCGATTCTATAGACTTGGTATCATTTCTGACTTCATTATTGCGTGCAGTTGCTGCAACTATTACATACTCTTTTAATACAGTATTGTTATCTTTTCTCTGCCAGCGTTCTTCCGTACAAAAAGATAACAATGTGTCAGCTTTTTCTTGATGATTTCGCATAACATCACGATCTTGCCAAGAGTTTTTTTTCTTAGTTTCTTCCGGTGGGGCTATATGATCTAATAGCTTATTAAAAAAAGTTTTATTCAAATTTTCATTATCATAAACTTCATAAACATTTAGGAGAAATTTTTGTTGTTCAAACGCTTTATCTACCCCTTTACCAAGTTCAAAATTATCTAAATACTCCAAAGTCTGAAAACGACCTTTAATATGTAAGTAACCTGCATATTTTTCAGCATCATCAAAGCTGAGAGTAGATATACCTTGAGTATCTAATGTAACCGTATTTAATGCATTCTCACGTAAATCATCAAAAGTCTTTTCATTAGTTTTTGTGTATATAAAATTTCCACCAACTTTAGCTAGCATTTTATATACTACATCAAGTAAAAATTTCACTAGGACATTTGGACCTTCAAAATTCTTGGCACTATATATAGCAATATTTGCTGAATCATCCATGCCACTACCGAAGGCAAGAGCCAAAACCCTACCTTGCTTTTTTGCTAGGGTAACATTCTCAAAACCATCCAACTCTTCCGCAATATCGACTTTACTGTCATTTTCAGGGAAATAGCCTATAGGAGTATTGTCTCTATACCCCCCATCGACATATTCGACACCATCAATTTTCACAGGTTGAAAAACTAAAGGAAGAGAAGCGGAAGCATGGCAAGCTCTAGCAATTGGAACATTAGGAGTATTTTCAGCACTAAAAATTTGTAAAGTACTATCATCTCGCCTTACTGCAGTAATTAATAAGTCTTTAAATTGCACTGGATCAAGAAGTCTTAAAAGAGCTAAATCCTTAAAAAGGATTTCGCCACCCTTTTGACATTTGTCTGTTAATTCAATGAATTCTTTACCATTAGATTCTATTATAGCTTGAATTTTCTTGGATTGTTTTTTAAAATCTTGTTCCTGAAAATCTAAACCTCGAATATTTTCATTTATATCAGCAATCTGCTGACTATTATTATCATCTTGTTGTTTTAATGTTTCAATCGTATTTAAAAGATCTTGCCTTTTTTTGTCCAACTCTCCTAGTTCTTCTGAAATCCTTTCATGTCTCGCTGTAGCAAGCTCCCCAAAGTTCTTGCCCTTTAAAAAATTATAAGCACTTTTTCTTATAGTCTTATCTACAAGTTCGTATAATGGAGTACCATCTTTGCTAAGCGGCACCGGACCAATTGAAAATCCTTGAGTCCCAAGTAAATCTTTGAAGTTTGTATTTTTTGAAATAGCTTCATATTCTTTAGGTGGTGTACCAAATGCGGTCACTGCTGCAGCTATTGCACCTGCCGATGATCCTGCAACTGCTTCTACCCCTTCAATTACTTTAGATTCATTCAAGCCCTCATAAACACCAGAATATCCAGCACCCTTAGCTCCACCACCACTAAAAACCACATACTTAAAAGGACTTTGCTGCCTTTCTTGCATTTCTTTTTGTAATTTACTCATAATCTTTACTCAATTATTTGTATTAGATGTTAATTATATCTTATAGGGTATAATTTCACCTTCTAGTATAGTCTCTCCGCTTAGTAAATTTAGCAGAAGATAAGAATATTCCAGTTCCTATGCCTACCAATACTGAAACAGTGAAAATACTGGCAATCATAAAATGCCCCAACACAGCCAAAACTACAATAGTAATACAGACCATTATCATGAATATAATGCTACTTATTCTACCTTTTTTTGTTACGCTTTCATAAACCTCAATACTTTTAATATCCATCTGATGTCTATGTGCTTGCTCTTTTTCTGCCATGACCATTAGTTTTGTCAATGTTCCTGGATAAATATCTTCATATTCTGCCATTAAATCTATAGGTGGCAAAACATGTGCAAACTTCTTACTATAGAAGCTATTATCAGACTCCTTAGGATTACTAACTTTTAAATATCCTTTATTCAACCTATTGTTATTAGCAAAAAAACTTTTACTATCTTTCATATTCTTTTTTTATTTCTTGAAATGTTGAATTAATATCTTTTTCTATTTTAATAAAGTACTCAAGCAAATCTGTCTCTGGCTTTTTTCTTATTGTCGTTTGAGATATTTTAAATACACTAAAAAAGCCTATTAGGAAATGTCTTACAAATTCTTTATTCATTTATTCTCATATTAAATTATAAGATTTAAGTATACTAACCTCAACTATCGATGTAATAAATTAATAGTAGGCTCAAGTAATCATCGCCATTATGGGTTATGTCAACCCCTGCCGCCATTATGTCATCCCCGCTTCCCTTTATGTCATTCCCGCGTAGGCGGGAATCTAGAATATCTACACCCTTCCTATCTATTTCTTTAAATTCCTGCTTTCGTAGGAATGACATCGTTTCATCGTATATGTCATCCCAGCGAAAGCTGGGATATAAAACTATATAACATACCTTGTATGCTATTTTTTTAGACCCCGCTACCTTCGCAGGAATGACATCAACCCTCACGGGGATGATTACTTGAGCCTATTATTAACTTATTACTATCAAATTCAGGTTAATTAAGAGTGATTATAACAAAGCTTTAAGAAAAAGGGGAGAAATAATCTTTAGTTTTGATGAAAATTATTTTCTAACCTCAAGTATCGATGTAATAAATTAATAGTAGGCTTAAGTAATCATCGCCATTAGGGGTGATGTCACCCCTGCCGCCATTATATCATTCCTGCGAAAGCTGGGATATAGAAAATCAAGTAGTTAGCATTAATTATCGTAAGTAACCTAAATTCGATGTAACTTGTTACATCGAACTTTCGTGTTATATATAGAAACAATCAGGTTTGAAGAGGTTCTACACCTGATTGTTAAAATATAACACTCCATTCAATACACGTCAATTCGGGATAAGGATATTGAGAACATGTAGATTAAAATCAAATTTTGTTGAAGGTTTATTTTTCTTTAATGAATAAGCAACAAGAGTAGATAATATATGGACAAAGGCATTTATTGGTGATCTATGTCTAGTATGTTCAAGGTTCATTTTATTTTTTAGATAATCAAAAACTGTTTCAATTAAGTTACGCTTTCGAAGTAAGATTTTTTCTTTCAAATCCATTAATTTATTTTCCATATTCTTCTTAATTCCATGAATCATTTTTAAGCCTCTTTCATATAAATTTAAGAACAAATTTTGCTTAATATAACCTTTATCAGCTGCTATAATTCCAGTTAATCTTTTTGTTAACTCCGGTACTGGAACCCTATCATCTACATTGCCTTTGGTCACTTTTAATGCCATAAACTCCCCTTTATTATTGATTATTACATGTAATTTAAAACCATAAAAATACCCCATAGAGGATTTACTATGTTTGGCTAATCCTTTAAAAACTTTATTGCTATAACGCCTTTTATTGTGACAAGCTTTAATCGTTGTAGAGTCAATAAAATAAATACCTGTTTCTTCACCAAACAACAAATGAATCAACATATTTAGCGGTATGAATAATCGTGCCATTAATTCAACAAATCTATTATAACTCAAGGCTTTAGGGAAATCATCCTTATGCATGCACTCTATATAACTTTTATAGAAAAATTTAAAATTCTTAGCATAGGATGTATGAAACATAATTATTATTGTTAACATTTCACTTAAACTCATGCTACAACAGCGATTTCTCTGCTTATTTGATGGTAATAACTTTCTCTGTTCATACTCCAAATAAATTTTACAAAAATCATCTATAAAACTATATAATTCTGTGATATCTTTTTTCATGCCTGTAGTTTGTTTTTTTGTTTAAAAATATAAATACTGCAGGCACTCCTTTTTGACAATCCTTTTATCTATTACTATTTCATCTATATCTTATCCCGAACTGACGTTTATCCCGAATTAACGTCATATAGACTTAATGCTGATTATTTGATTTTTGAATATGCAGCATTAAAGTCAGATATTATGATAAAGAATATTTGGTTAAAGAAAGTATGGGAAATTTGCTGCCCATCAGAAAGATCAGCATTAAAAATCCAATGGAAACAAAATCAAATATTTAATATTAGACCAGCAACTTGGTATGCAAAGAATCCATCATATACACCTTTTAATAGTCGTCTTGAATTTGTAACTGCACTAAAAAAAGTTCTTGCTACTCACCCGGTAGGGGGTGAGTGGCGTAATAAATGGTTTCAGAATGTTTGTAATTTGTACAAAAAGCAAACAGGGGATGATTTATAAATATAGCCAACTAAAACCCCCGTATTCTCACTGTTGCTTTGTTAGATTGTTTCTTTATAAAATTCAAAAATTGGCTGACTGAATCAACTATGTCATCATTTTTGCAATGTGGAAAACTTAACAATTCGTTAAGTAGTGTAGTATTAAAAGCCGATTGTTTTGGTAAAACTACGGTTGAAGATTGGAATAAAGCTAAAACTGAGGAGAATCTAGTGATTTTATCAAGTTTTGGTTTTATGGCAACTATGTTAATAACTCCGTCTAATCTTAGATCTTGTATAACTTGCTGACCACTTGCTTTATCTTCAATTAATATATATTTAGGACAATATTTCTTGGCTAATTTCTCTACTTGACTCTTTAACTCTGGATAAGTAAGTTTTTGCCTGAACATTGATACAAGATAATATTTTTTATCTAAAATGCCCCAAGAGGTACAAACACTATAATCAGCATTTTCTGAAATTTTAATGGCAGTATCCCAGCTCTGCACGAAATAATCAAATTTCTCCGGCAATATTTCATAAAAGCTAATATCCTCCATATTCAATAATATACAATTATTAGCTATTGGTTCTTGCAAATATTGAGCAGCATAATTATGTATACCAATTTCCTGTTCTAATTTTATAAGATATTCAGGATTATCTCGAAAACCATGTAAAATATCACCTTTAACATATTGATATTTATAATTATTAATAGAATATACTTGATCTCGTTTGGCCATAGCTGGAATTTTCAAGTGATGCCAAGAATTGGAATTAAGAAGCAAATACCCACTTAAATCTTCTTCGTGTAATCTCTGCATAACTAATACTATTGCTCCTGTATTCTTATTGTTAAGTCTAGTGACAAAAGTTTGTTCAAACCATTCAACTACTCGCTTTCGCATTTTTGGTGAGTTGATTTGACTCGGGTTATGAGGATCATCTATAATAAGTATATCACCCCCCTCGCCTGTTGCTGAACCTCCAACTGACGTAGCAAATCTAAAACCATTATCCTTTGTCATAAACTTACTTTTTTGATTATGTTTTTTACTTAAAACGGTCTTAGGAAAAACTTGGCTGTACCAGTCGGAAGTAAGTACAAAACGACAATCTAAAGAGTGTTTTACACTTAACACTTGAGAATAGCTGGCAGACATGATCCTTTTTGCTGGATCATGTCCCAATATCCAAGCTGGCCATGCCACTCCAATACACACAGATTTTAGAGACCTAGGCGGCATATTGATTATTAACCTTTTAATATCACCCTTTTGTACTGCTTGTAAATATTCAGCAATAAGCTCAATATGCCAATTGGCTTGATATTCTATCCCAGGATTAATTGTATTAAACACTTTATTTATGAAACTATTAAAGTCTTGTCTCAATATTGCATGTAATAACTTCTTTGGATAAGTCATTGATATTTGCGTCATATGCCGTCATCCTTACGCTCAGTATCATCCCCGCCTCCAATGTCATTTCTGCTCCCAATGTCATCCTCGCGAAGGCGAGGATCTAGATTCCCGTCGCGGGAATGACATTGAAGAAACTCGGAGATGATTGCTTCATCCTCTTCTTTCACTATAGTGTTTTCATTTACATCCTCATCTTTGCTGAGCTTATTTAACTGAATAATTAAATTGACTAATTTATTCAGCGTTTCCGTAATATTTTTCTTAATTATTATCTCCCCCTTGGATTTCTTTGATCCTAGTTCGTCTAGTTCATCTTCGAGGAGGGAAACAATTCTAGCAATAAAACTATATAACGTAGTAATTGTGTCTTTTGTCATAATCTATCCCCACCATCTATTGGTTTAAGACCGACAAGAGACCTTTTCTCGTTCAAAGTCATAAAACTAGCATTCGAGATTTTAGCCCATAAATTTTCGCGTTTTTCTGTTAATGCTGAAATACTATCACGATCAAAATCAATAATAATTTCCTCTTGATACCAGTGTGACAACCAGTTACTTAAGGCATCTGATAATTTATCAAGTAAAGGAATTAACGTCTCTTCCCAAAGAGCTAATCTAGCTTCTTGCATATTACTATAGGTATTATCGCCATTAATACCTAGCAATTGAGGGGGAATACCAAAAGC
Organism: Candidatus Tisiphia endosymbiont of Micropterix aruncella; assembly: GCF_965178575.1. NCBI lineage: Bacteria > Pseudomonadati > Pseudomonadota > Alphaproteobacteria > Rickettsiales > Rickettsiaceae > Candidatus Tisiphia > Candidatus Tisiphia endosymbiont of Micropterix aruncella. The sequence goes on along the minus strand of NZ_OZ238268.1, from coordinate 1,253,917 downwards.
TAAAGCTATTTCCCTAGCTGCCGAATTTTTTGCCTCAATAAAATCCATATCTTTTGGATTAATGCTCATTTCTTGCCAATCAAGTCCTCCTTCCAAAAGAAGAGGCTTACCAGAATTATTACTACTGGTAAATTTCTCCGTAAGCTGCTCGTGTAGCCTATCAAACTGTTCGTCACTAAGATAACCATTACTCTCTTTGACTATCAACGCCCCGCTTGGACGAGCTCCATTCCTTAATAAAGAGCTATTCCAGCTAGTAGCTTGTGAATGCAAATCAATTGATAAAGAAGCAGCATCAAGGCAAGATAATCCATAACACGAATTAGTAGGATGATAATTTTTTAAATGTAATACCTTACTCATTCGATTAATTGCTGAGATAGGATAAATTTTCTCTCCACTAGTACTCATATATCTATACGCTACTGGATAGTTCTTATCTAACACTAACTCAGTTGCATTGCTAGGCAGTAAGTAAATTTCCCGGGGACGATTATTCATTAACGTAGCTAAAATATAGGCATTACCATATAACAGCTTACTTGCTATCACTTCACCGAAAAAATCTGCCCCTGCTTTTTCTGGATTAGGCCTTTTCAATAAATTATAAACAGGATGATTTGCTATTCTTTCAAAAGATCCTCGATTATTTTTACTAACTATCCAAGGCACATGGCTTGCTGACTGTGCTATTAAATTCACACATCGATAAACTATAACATTTTTACGATATGCCTCTATACCAACTTTTACATCCCTAAATTCCGAATTCCCTAGAGTAGTAAAATCAATAAATGTATGTGATTTACAGGACTTAGCTTTAAAGATTTTTTTAAAATATTTTGTTATCATATTCACCTAAAATAAATAATAATTATCACTTATAACATATTTTGTACTTGCACTAAGTATTTTGGTGCATAAATAACTTCCAAATCTTTAAATTTTACAATAGAATAAGTATAATCTTAAGTTCGATGTAAGACATCGGTTTAATAGCCTAGGGTGTCATCCCAGCGAAAGCTGGTATCTAGAAAAGTCTAACAAACCTTCTTGGTCTATTTTTTTAGATTCCTGCCTACGCAGGAATGACATCAACCCTAACAGGGATGGCACTGAGTCTAGTGTTAACTTGTTACATCGAATTTAGGGATATATAAAGAATTCAAACTAATAGAGTTATATTAATGTCTGCTCAAATAATAGAGTTGTTAATTTTTGCTGGAGTCGCTTTTATTATTATAAATAGGCTAATTGCTACTCTTGGCTCTACATCAGAGGATGATCCAGCTAAACGCAAATCTTCCTTTTTCGGTGAAACAGGAATCAAAGACGTTACTTATACAGCAAAAACTGCTGCTGGTAATATTTTTAAGAATAATTTGCCTCATAGCGTGGTAAAAATCCATCCTATTAACCCTATGGAGCTTGATGGGTTAATAGTTGAAGAGAATTCCACTGCTATAATAGCTGGTCTTGCAGCTGTATCGGCTAAACTTCCATCATTTAAAGCAAGAAAATTTTTACATAGTGCAAAAGCAGCTTTGGAACTGATCATTGAAGCCTCTAATGATGATGATATTGAAGATTTACTTACATTGGTGGATAAAAGATATATACAAGAATTCCATATTTTTTCTGAAACCTATGGAGAATTTGTCAATGGCAGCGTACTAGATGCCAAAATTTCTGAAGCGTATACATTTGCTAATAATATTTTCATAAAAGTATTATTCACAGGTGAAAAAATAACTAGTAGTATAAAATATATGCAAGAAGAATGGACATTTTCTAGAAGCCTTATCTCTAAAAATACAGATTGGTTCTTAACTAAGGTTGATCGCCTAGAAGAGGAGAAACAGCCAGTTTCCTAGCTTACCCCAATTCGGGATAAGAATTAGTTAATTCTTATCCCGAATTGGCTTTAATGTAAGGAAAAATGCATTCTTAAAGCGGTTTTGCGAATGCATTTTAAACCTTTCTAAAGCTAAAAACATGATTTTAATTTTTTAAAATCATGTTTTTAGCAAAATATTAATTTAACAATCAGATACAGAGCCGTCTCAAATCTGATTGTTTCTATAATTTTACCGAATTTGGGATAAGAATTGACAAATTCTTATCCCGAATTCGCGTTAGCTTCTATTGATCACCACCAAATTTGAATATCCAATGAAGTTTCAACAAGAGTCTATTATTTTAAACAATGAACAAGACTCTATATCGTTTGCACAAACTATTGCTAAAAATTTAGAATCTAGTGACATTATAACTTTTTCCGGTGATTTAGGCTGCGGAAAAACATTTATATGTCGAGAGATTATAAAGTATTTTTGTGGTCCTGCTACTCATATCATCAGCCCTACTTTTAATTTACTACAAATTTATACAACATCAAAATTCACGATTTATCATTTTGATCTTTATCGTTTAAACTGCTTAGAAGAAATTTATGAACTAGGTATAGAAGAAGCCTTTCAGGGTAATCTTTGTCTAATTGAATGGCCAGAACTAATTGAAAAAATATTGCCTAGACCTATAACCAAAATTCACTTACAAATACTCGAAGGCAACAAACGATCTTGTAGCATTGCTTGTTTCTGATATCCCTTGACAAAGTGATGTAAAAGTGTTACACTACACTTATCCTAAAACTCGATAATCAAGTTTTTTAGCATTATTAAAAAATACGTCATTGCGAGAAGCCGCTGAAAGCGGCGACGCGGCAATCCATGATACACGAAGCATACTAGAAAAAACAGCTTCGCTGTTTACTTGGATCGCCACGGCATCTAAAGATGCCTCGCGATGACGGTTAAGGAAAAACTTGATTATCGAGTAAAACATTAATAAAACTATACATCATGGCAACAAAAAACCCAAGAATCAATGTAACTTTTGAAGAAACAACTGCTGGTTTACTTTCACATTTAGCTCATCAGGAGCATAAGTCTGTTGCGAGTTTAGTGCGTGAATTAGCTCTTGAAGCTTTAGAAATGCGTGAGGACTTCTATCTATCTAAAGTAGCAGAGAAACTTGATAAGGACGGTGTCAAAACTTATAGCCATGATGATGCATGGAAGTAAAATATCAAGTACGTTATTTAGAAGAAGTAATAAACAAACACATTCCTTCTCTCTCTACAAAAGCTAAGGCACTTATTAAAAAAGCTATTGAAGAGCGTTTGATAATCGATCCTATTGGTTTTGGAAAACCTTTACGTTACAGCCTGAAAGGCCATAGACGCCTCCGAGTTAGCGATTATCGTATTGTCTATAGAATTGATCCAAAAATTAAAATGATTTTCATAGTCGCTATAAAACATAGAAAAGATATATATAAAGATGATTGCAGTTATTGAATACGCAAATATACATAAACCCTAATTCGCGTCATAAGGATGATATTATACCATTTCCCATTATTAACTACGCTATTTAGTGCTACAGTTGTAGTACTAATGTCAAAACGATGTCATCCCAGCGAAAGCTGGGATCTAATAATGTTTAATAGTCTTTTAGGCTATTTTTTTAGATTCCCGCCTACGCGGGAATGACACCTTTGGGTAATGACTACAACTGTAGTATTAGCGTAGTTAATAATGGGAAATGGTATTACCCCTAGAACTCCAAACATATAAGTGTACTTTAAGTAATACAAAAAAGTTTTTTTGTACTATACTCTGCCACTTTCAATAAAAATAGTTAGAATGACCCTTGATAATATTATTGTATTAGTATACTTGGTATCGATACTTGTTGTTGGTACATACTACAGATCTAAACTTATAAGTTTTACAGATTATGCTACCGTTCAAGGTAAGACTAGCAATAGTAAACTATTATTGGTTGCAACTATTTTCGCTTCATCTGTTGGGGGAGGTGCTACTTTTGGTATTGCTGAAAAAGCCTTTTCCGGTGATTTATCGTATAGCTACGGACTAATACTCACTCTACCAATCGATATACTCATAGCTATTTATCTTGTACCCCAAATAACTAAACATTATGGAGCAGAAAGTGTCGGCGATATAATGGTAAAATATTATAGTACATCAGGCCGTTTTATTGCTGGCACTGCGTCTGTTATGGTATCTATAGGCTTTGTTGCTGCCCAAATTAGCGTTAGTGGTTATATTTTTCAATATATTTTAAAGATTAATTATTTAGAAGGAGTAATATTAAGTTATGGAATTGTTATCATCTACACAACTATTGGAGGATTACAATCGATTATGTTTACTAATTTATTACAATTCTTTGCAATGATAATGGCTATTCCAGTTATTGCCATATGTGGTCTCAATAAAGTTGGCATCAGTGAATTTATCCAACAACTACCTAGTGAAAAAGTGTATTTTATCTATAATAATAATTTTGCCAGTGAGATATTTATTAATACGATAACTGCCATGCTAGGTTTTTGTGTAATGAACTTATATCCTAATTTTATTCAGAGGGCTCTAATTAATAATAATGCAAAAAAGACTAGTACCGCTATATATATAAAATCAGTTATATATGCTATATTCTTAATATTTATCACCTTAAATGGTCTGATTGCCTATAATCTTTATCCCAACTATTCTTCTAATCTTGCATTACCACACCTAATTGATCAAATAGTACCCTCAGGGTTACAAGGCTTTGTGATAGTTGGCTTACTTGCAGCAGTTATGTCTACCGCTGATTCTGATTTAAATGTCACCTCAATAGCCTTAGTGAAGGACTTATTAAATCCTATTTTTAAAATACAAAATCAAAAGAAATTATTGTTAATTGCTAGAATTACTAATGTCGTAATTGGTAGCTTTGCAATAATTATTGCCTTAAAATTTAATAATGTAATTGATTTAGTAATGTTTATTACCGGATTTTGGGGACCACTAATATTAGTCCCTCTAATATTTGCTCTTTTCAACATTACTATAACACAAAGAATGATGGTTTTATGTGGATTAAGCGGGATCACATCTTTTCTCATTTGGACATATTTTTTCACTCATAATTCTCGTCTAAAGGGGGTCTTTGTTGGTACTATGTGCAGTTTGTTAGTCTTCTGCATAGGATTAATTACCAAAAAGCTAGGTTCTATGGGACGATAGAACTAAATCTGAATTCGATGTAACAAGTTAATACTAGGCTTAGTATCATCTCTATTATCGAACTTTCGATAGTTGTGATGATGTCCCTGCGAAAGATCCATGTCATTCCTGCGTAGGCAGGAATCTAGAAAAATAGACCGAGAGGGTTTGTTAGACTTTTTTAGACCCCTGCCTACGCAGGGGTGACATCAGGGCTATTAAACCATCCTTACATCGATACTTGAGGTTAAATTAAATTATGTTACAAAAATCTAAACTTATAGGTAGTAAATTAATAAAATCTCATCTTGAGAATGCTCCTAATCTTCCTGGGGTTTATAAAATGCTGGGTGCTGATCAGCAAGTTATCTATGTGGGGAAAGCTAAGAATCTAAAAAAACGCCTTACTAACTATATTAAAACTGATCTTGACAATAAAACAATACGCATGGTATCTCTAACACATCATTTAGAGTATAATGTTACTAACTCCGAAATTGAAGCTTTATTACTTGAAGCACAATTAATCAAAAAGTTTCAGCCAAAATTTAACATATTACTTAAAGATGATAAATCTTTTCCCTATGTCAAATTACGTTTGGATACTGATTACCCACAATTAATTAAATATAGAGGAAAAAATTTATCTAGTGGTGAATTCTTTGGTCCGTTTGTTTCTTCAGAGCAAGTAGATACTACCCTAAAAGAATTACAAAAAATTTTTAAACTACGTTCTTGTAGTGATAATTATTTTAAGAACCGCAAGCGTCCTTGTTTACAATACCAAATTGGTAGATGCTCTGCCCCATGCGTTGGCAAAATTGGTAAAGAAGATTATAGTGAGCTGGTTAGCCAAGTAAGAGACTTCTTAACTGGCAAAACTAAGGAACTACAAAAAACTCTGTCTGACAAAATGGAACAATTAAGTCTACAATTACGTTTTGAAGCTGCTGCTGAAATACGAGACCGAATAAAGGCACTGAGTTATATCCAACTAAAATCAACCTTATCTAGTAATTCTATAAAAAATGCTGACGTTATAGCCATTGTTGAAAAGAATAATTGTTATTGTATTCAACTGTTTGTATACAGGTTTGGTCAATCTTATGGAAATATAGCATACTTTCCGTTTCAAACGGATGAAAGCAGCAAAGCTGAAATTCTAACACAATTTATCAATCAGTTTTATCAAACTAATCCAGTTCCAGATGAGATAATTATAAATCATCCAATCATTGATCTAGAATTAGTAACTAAAGCTATTAAACAACTTAGTGGTAATAATAAATTGTCTATAATACACCCTATCCGCGGTAATAAAGTAAAATTATTAGAAAATGCTGAATTGAATGGCCAGCTAGCACTTGATCAGCATTTAAAACAATTTGCTAAAAATCAAATGATCTTCCAACAAATACAACAATTATTCAACCTACCACTACTACCAGATAGAATCGAAGTTTATGATAATAGTCACATTATGGGAACATTTGCCGTAGGTAGTATGATCGTTGCGACTAAATCCGGATTCGATAAAAAAGAATATAGGATTTTTAATATAGCTGTTGCCAAGGGAGATGCCAATGGGGGTGATGCCAAAGGAGGTGATGATTATGAAATGCTAAGAACAGTCCTAACAAGAAGATTTACAAGATTAAAAAAAGAACATCTAAAGAGTATAGTTAGTTTAATGATTATTGATGGAGGTAAAGGACATCTATCAGTAGTACAAAAAATAATGGCAGAATTTGACCTTGCAATTCCATTTGTTTGTATGTCAAAAGGACCTGACAGAAATGCTGGATGCGAACAATTTCATATGCCTGGTAAAGAGTCTTTTACAATCGATAAAAACCTGCCAGTTATGAAATATTTACAGATTCTGCGTGATGAAGCACATAATTTTGCTATAAAAAATCATAGGCTACGCCGTTCCAAAGCCATTAAAGTTTCTAGTCTAGATGACATAAATTCAGTTGGTCTTATCCGAAAAAAAGCCTTGTTACATTATTTTGGCTCATATAAAGCAATATGCGATGCTACTATTGAGGAATTATCTAAAGTAAAAGGTATCAGCCAAACTCTTGCAAAGCATATTTTTACATCATTACATAATAAATAACCTAAATGTAAAATAACCTAATACTACAGTTGTAGTTACTCACAACATTGTCACCCCTGCGAAAGTAGGGGTGACATCGTTTTTACTACTGATAATCTAGTGATACTACAACTATAGTACTAAATTTGATTATAATTCTTCTAAGTAGTTTTTATAAAATTCATTAACAAAAATCATCTTTGAATCATATTTATTCTTTATTGTTTTAAATTGATGAAATTTTGGGTAAGCTTGCATAAACTGCGACCTTATTTGATAAGGCCTATAAGGAAGATAATAACTGCCGTTTAACTGTAAAGCTTTATTAGTTATCTTAATTGCCACTCTGCCTATATCTTGATCAAATTTCTCAGTTTTAGGACCGCGTAATAACATCACAAAGCATAACATCTCTTCTTTTGCATAATTTAGCAAGGTTTCAGAATCTCCCTCAATATGTCTCAAGGTAAGATTCATAAGATAAGGGCTAATATCCTTTTGAAGAGTCTGCAAGAAACTGACAAATTCATTAAAACGGTTTATAGGAATAAAATATTCTTGTAACAGATCTATTTTTTGGGGATCTTTAGTAGTATAGACTTTTGTAGACTGGTATAATAATTGATTTCGTGATGCTGTTTTAAAAACTTTGTTAGCCGCTTTACTTGTCTCAATATACCAACGAATCTTCTTAAAAAATTGGTTATTATAAGTGGAGGCAAATAATAAGCTAACAAATTCATCGTTTCCGTTTAAAACGGAAAGAGAGGAATTAGCAATTGGTAAATCATAATCTTCATATATCTTTACAATAAGCCTCTTTAAAAAGTATCTTTTGCTAATAGAAAACCTACCAAAGAACATATGGGCTTTTGAATTATCTTTAACCTCTCTCTGAAAGTAGCTAGGAAATTCACCTATATTAAAAATCTCTTGTTTCAGCCGATATAATCTATTTGGAACTATTTTAAGATCAACATCTATGATAACTCCAAACATTCCATAACCACCTATTGCAGCTTTAAACAAATCATAATTCTCGCTTCGATTACAGTAAATTACCTTTCCTTCAGAAGTTAAAATATGAAAACCATGAATGGTAGAAACCATTGGCGGTTTATTAGCTTGCCAACCATGAACATTAGTTGAGACTGTACCCCCTATGCTAAAATCATAATCTGATTGCATAACAGCAATAGATAAACCTAGAGGATTTAGGAATTCAATCACTTGTTTCCATGTTGCTCCAGCTTGTATCCTCACTAAGCTAGTCCCTAAAAGTTCTATATTATTAAGATTAGATAAGTCTAGAACTATACCCCCTCGGCTATAGCTGTGTCCTCCTTGGCTATGCTGTGTTCCTTTCACAGTAATATGAGTCTTTTTATCCTGTGCTTTGTTAATTATTTTTTTTATATACTCAATACTATCCTCTCTAGGAATAACTTCGTACCTAGAGATTTCAGTATCATGTAAGCTACCTGTATCATGAGTAACAGGTAAAGCTTGTACTTTAACTACAAAAAAACATGTTAAAATTAAGATGATTCGAATAATCATTATTGTCTCATGGCATATTTTTAGCAGGGTAATTTATATCTATAACAACTATTAATTATGACTCTTACATTACCCTGTTAACTACGGGTAAATCCACCTTTAATATTTGGTTTTAGATGTTGAGGAGAAGTTACATTATCTGCTTTACCTGTTATTGCTTTTATTTTTGTCTCTTGATGTGAATCATTGGAAGGAACTTTATTAATATTGTTGGTGCTATAACTAGCTAAAGTCGATTTAATATTTTTTAAATATTCACCTAACTCCTTACTATCAACAAATAGTGTATTAATATTTTTCTGGAATTCTTTTTTCTTTTCAATAGCCTCCGGTTTATTGGTAAGAATAGCAGAAACAAGTGAAACAGCAGAAGAAATTATTTTTTGAAATTTTTTAAACACTGGTGTTTTTATCTCTGCTTCCTTTTTTTCACACCACTCAGTTAATTTTATTAATTCTTTTTCAACACCCTTTTTATCAAACTTGTAGTATTGGTCAGATATTAATTTAGTGTGCTCTTGCAATTCTTGTATATTTTGTACAGCAATTTGGGCAGATAATCCTGGAGAATGACTTATATTATACAGTACATTAACTATCTCCTCAATCTCAAGTAATTCTTTAGATATAGTAATATTAACACCATTTTCTTTCAGAGCTTTGTATGTTGAAGCTTTTATAACATTAGACCTTTCCTCTGTTGCGTCAGTACAAATTTGCTCAAAGCCTGCAGCTATATCCGTAGCTACAGGCTTAAGTTGAGGATAGTTTGATAGCATACTACTTAAACCTCTTTCATATTTTTGTATAACTAACTCATCTTTATTTGTAATAGGGTCACTTTTTTTACCTATGATATCAACTGCATGAATCATTTCCTTTAATGTTCCATCACTAACTTCATTAAGTATTATACCTTTCTCATTAAAAATTTTTGTAATTACACTATAAGCAATTTCTTTTTCATTTGTTCCCATTTTATACCTCCTGTTATTTAGGGTAATTTAAAATTCACACTCTAGAGTTGAAATAAGTAATTATTAAGAACATCAAACGTCATTGCGAGAAGGCACGAAGTGCCGCCGAAGCAATCTAGGAAACAAAAAAAATTAAATTACCGTATTTTTGCTGGATTGCTTTGGCGGTTGCAGCAAGTAACCTCCTCGCAATGACGTTTGTAAGCACATATCCACCTAAAATTATTTCGGTTTTTCAACTTTAAAGCGTGACTTGTAAATTACCCTAATGCCTAAGGAGAATAATTCTCATCATGCTTAGTTAATAACTCACGAGCTATGAATATATTACCTGATAACTTACCTACAGCTACTATCCCTTGATTCTCACGAAATAAGGCGGGTAAAACCCCTTGGTAAGATATTTCTAGGTCTTTAATGTTATCTGTAATGACAAAATGCACTTTATCAGCAGTCACTTTTCTGATTGAACCTACTTTAACTAAGCCCCCTACCCTCAATTCTTTGCCAAGTTTTGACTCGTTAATTTTTGACGGAGGGTAAAAAAATACTATACTATCTTCAAGATTGTATAATATCATATATATTCCCCCAGCACTGCATAAAAGGTAAAATAATATAAACTTTAACCTATTTTTTACCTTTTTTTGCATTACTTGATCTAACTTTAATTTTATTATAATCTAGCCAACTTGTTATTAACAATAAGGCAAGAGCAGCAAGAGCAAACAGGTATGAGGCTAGTAGATAATTAAACATCTTAATATCTTTTTTGATTTTGCTGCTTCACTCTAACAAAATCTATAATCTCTTGAGCAGGAGTATTTAAGTAAAAATGCTTTATATATTTCCCTTGTTGATCCATTAAATAACTAAAAGAAGAATGATCAATCATATAATTTTCACCATCATTTGCTCTAGCATAATACACTTTAAACTTATCAGCAACCTCTTTAATTTGTTGTTCATTACCCGTTAAACCAATAAATTTAGGATTAAAATGCTTTAAATATTCTTTAAGCGCTGTAGGAGTATCACGCTGAGGATCTACAGTAATAAAAACAAATTCAACATCAATTTTATATTTATCAAGAGTATTAATAACCTCTGTTAATTTTTGCAAAGAAGTAGGACAAATATCAGGGCAATAAGTAAAACCAAAATAAATTAAACTTAATTTTCCTTTCAAACTATCACTATTGAAAGTCTTACCATCTTGATCAGTTAGCTCAAAATTTCCACCAATTTGCACGTCAATATTATCCCCTCCCCCTTTTCCAGCAAGGGGTTTCTGCGGTACATCAAAAGATAACCAAAGATACAATGACGTAATAGTTATCAATAAACCTACTGCTAAAATAATTTTTATAATAATATTAGCCTGACATTTCTTAGTCTGACATCTCTCTTGCATTAGATCCTTCATTTATAGGGTTATTATAAGCTCAATTTGGTATAAAATATTTAACTCACCTTACGCATAACCCCCATGGCAATTTAAAAATTGCAGAAAAGTACAAGACGTCATTGCGAGCGAACGTATGTGAGCGTGGCAATCCATGAAACTTGTCATATGGATTGCTTCGCTTACGCTCGCAATGACGTATAGGGAAGCTGTATTTACTAACTTTCGACAGTTGTGCTACGGTCTCCTCGCAATGACGTTTTATAGACGTATGATGTTATGCATTCAATATTTGTGCTACTTCTAATGCAGCGTAAGTAACAATGCTACTAGCACCAGCACGCTTAAAACATAATAATGATTCTATTATGCTTGCTTGCCAATTTAAGGCATTGGCATCTGCCGCAAATCGTAACATAGAATATTCACCACTTACCTGATAGGCAAATATAGTAGTATTAAAGTTATTGACCGCTTGTGCTATGACGTCCAAAAACATCATACCAGGTTTAATCATAATCATATCTGCACCTTCGGCAAGATCATGTTCTATCTCTAACATAGCTTCCCTGCTATTACGTACATCCATCTGATAGGTCGCTTTATTTAGATAAGTTGTCTTATTATTGTTCAATGCATCTCTGAATGGGGCATAAAAACTTGAAGCATATTTTGCCGCATAAGATAGTATATTAACGTTAATAAACCCTTGTGAATCTAGTATTTGACGTATGCCCATAATCCTACCATCCATCATATCAGATGGGGCTACAATATCTACCCCAGCTTTTGCTAAAACTAGAGCTTGGTTGCACAAAGCTTTAACAGTTCTATCATTATCTACATCCCCATTATGTAGAATACCATCATGTGCATGGGTAGTGTAAGGATCTAGGGCAACATCGCATATTATACCAATATCGATGTTGGCATTTTTTATACTTCGTATAGTTCTACACATTAAATTGTCTAGATTATATGCCTCATCAGCATTATCGCTTTTTAATTTTGCATCTATACAAGGGAAGAGTATTATAGCATTTATGCCATTTTCATAAGCTTGCCTAGCCGTCAACACTACTTGATCAATAGATAATCTATATACGCCAGGCATAGTTTTGATCTCTTGACGCTGGTTCTCGCCCTCAACCACAAATAATGCTAGCACCAAATCATCCACGCCAAGCCTATTCTCCGCTACTAATTCTCTTAGCCACCACGTTTTTCTATTTCTTCTTAATCGTACTGTTGGATACATCACTTTTCCACGTTTTTTTGTTTAATATCACTAGTCTATTATTTTTCATTCAAAGCCGCAAGTAGGTTTTTAACAGGGCAATTTAAAAGTCGGGTTGTAAGGCTAATAGATAAGGGGAAAAGTGCTTAATATGTACTCGATGTCATTCCCGCGTAGGCGGGAATCTAAAAAAAATAGCCTAAAAGACTATTAAGTAATATAGATACCTGCTTTCGCAGGGATGACATCTGTAGTAGTTAAACTTGCATCTATAACAACTAATGACTGTGACTTTTAAATTACCCTATCTAGTGTTTACCTCATAGCTTCTAATTACTACTTATATCACAATTAATGCACCCACTAAGCGATATTTAACATTTAATCGATAAAAATTATCATTCTCTTCACTTAATACTGATAATTCAGTTATTTTTAGTCTTTAAAGACTCTCTTGCCATAGTGTCCTACATTTTTTGTGTAATCGCACCTACAGACACCACAATCGTCATTGCGAGGAGCTGCGATAGCAGCGACGTGGCAATCTTCATGCAGTATTACGCCTCACTTTACTAGATCGCCACGGCACCTAAAGGTGCCTCGCGATGACGATTATACAAAAAATGTAGGGTATTATGCTCTCCTGCTCTTAACTGCTTTGTTTTTATTATAGTAAGATTAAGCCAAATCACGTTACTTCTTTTCCACTAATCCTTTCCAAGCAAATTTTTTCCGTCACTGTTTTTAACTTCTTTACTCGATCAATAAGGTAAAGTAGTTGTTCTTTAGTTATCTTATAATCTTTGTTATAGCGAGCTTCAATGTAAGCCTGTTCAAGTAATTTAAAACATTGCCTTTGCTCAACGCTAGAATGAGGAAATATCTGCCATAATTCTTCATTGTAATTTCCGGCTATACTACCTAATTTTCTTATATCGTGTAACTTTGGCTTATAACCAGAGAAAACTAACAGGATAGCATTATAAAAACTTTCGGTAGATTGGTGTAACTCAAAAGCAGACAAAGCAAAATCTTTTCTTGTTAGTTGATATTTACAAGCAAGAAAAAAACCTGTGCCTCTTGCAAACCAGTATTCATAATCTTCTTTAGCTATCTCTCTTCTTTCTCCCCAGGGTAAGTTTTTAGCTTCCGCCAGCTGAAACTCACCACTATCATATAAAAGAATTCCTTCTTTTTTTATATCAGAAAAGAAATAATGCCCCTTCTCTAACTGACTATTTACCGTCTTGATTGATTCTAGCACCAAAGTTACCCATAACTCAAAAGGACTTCTTAATGATTTTTTTTCCAACCTTTTTTCTATTTTATCTTCTATGGATAAGGCGGCAAGACCGGCATGTTTGCCTTTCTTCATCACCAACATAAGATCGAGATCACTTTGATAACTATAAGTAATGTGTCCTTTTTTATATTCATCTTGTACCCAATCTCCCCTAGCATAAGAACCAAATAAAATAATCATCGCTATCTTATCTTTTCCAACTACTAAGATTTCTTTTACAATCTCATCAAGCTTTTCTTGAATTATCATAGAACGGCTAGGTAAGGTAGTTTTCATATACATTTATCGTCATATTTTGAGAATATATTAACCTCAGTTCGATATAAGAATTATTAATTCTTATATCGAACTGGCTTTGTTATAAGGAAAAATGCACTCTTGAAGCGGCTGACGCAAATGCATTTTAACTTTTTTCATCATTCAATATGTGATTTTAATTATTAAAATCACATATTGAATGGAGTGTTATATAATTTTACCGAATTAGTATGTTTTAGCATAAACTTGTTGATATATATCAAAGCCGGCTGGATTTAGCTTATAATCAATTTCTGCTTGCTCCAAATGTTTCAATGTTTTAATGCAATCTTCTAAGTTAACCTTATTTAGAGCTTGCTTAAAACTTGGCACATATTTATAGAAAATTGGTGGAGATAGTGATTTTATAGCCATATCTATATTAACACCCATTGCTAATTTATTCAATACGGTGTATAGATTTAGATAATACCTGATTAATGCTCTGATAATTAGCACTTCATTAATATTTTGTTGTTTTAGTTTGGTGAATTCTTGTAAAAAATTATCAAGATTTCCTGAGGAAAAATAAACACATAAATTATCCCCATTCCCTGTAAAATCATCACTAACTACAGCTAGTGCGTCATCCAAGGTGATTTGATCTTTATCAAATGTAAAATATATTAACTTATTGATTTCATTAACTAGTGTTTGATGGTCACCTTTTAAACGAGCTGTTAAATAGTTAACAGTATCTTCACTTATAACCTTACCAACACTGTTACATTTTTGTAAAATTATCTTAGTAATTTTGTGTTCATCATCGTGATAGCAAGCTAGAGAAGCCAAATAAGTTTCAGTTTCAAAAAACTTACGTATACTAGAAGTAGCTGATAATTCATCAGCAATAAAAACTAAGAAATGCAATGAGTCTTTACCAAGAGCCAGTTTTAAAGATTTATCTATAGACTCGCCAACTGACCTTACTATAATCAATTGTTTTTGCATAAAGAAATTTTGGGTATTAACTAACGTCTCGAGCGATCGATTTTTAATTTCAGAATATTCTATAGAGGTTTTTAGTAAGTCAAATTTCTTCACTAAACTCTTACAAACTTTATCAATATACCCTTTATCTGGACCATAAAGCAACAGAGCCTTAATTTGTCCATTTTCTACCTTATCAAGTAGCTGAATGATTTGTGATAGATAAAGCTTCATCTTTAATTCTATTTTGTTAAAACGAACTGATTCTTTTTGGTAATTTTGTCGTCAAAATTTGCTTCCGTTCCTCACAGACATATAAGTATGCTGCGGTATACTCGATGAAAATCAATAATTGCGTTGTCGTTGTCCAAGACCTGCGGTGCTCACGTACTAATGTACGCTGTGCTCCTCGGCTTGGACACTCCTAGCACTTGTTGATTTTGATTCTATCGTCTACCAACTCTTCATTTACGAGCAGTATACTCAGCTACATTTTTCCTAAAAATTCCTCAAAAATTATTCAGTTCGTAGGCACTCTCTTAAAATATAAAATTAATCTCGCTAGGATCTCATCTGCCCCTTGTTTTGTAAGATCTTTCAATGCTACCTCTTCATCTATATAGCTATGATATGGTAAAGAAGCTGTACTATAAGAGGTTATATGACTAAATGTTCCTGTTGTCACTTCTTGATTAGTAACAATATCAACTAACCTATATTGAACAGTTTGACTGATTGTTTCTCTTAATACATCAGAATTCTTTTGAAGAATAAGTGGTAAAGTTTTGTTGGTAAATTTTACCTTTAATAAATATTTTGTTGTAGCTGTTGTAGAATTTGGTAAAATACTAGATAAATAGTAACAAAATTCTGCACCTTCAATAGATGCTATTGGCTCAATTTCAATGCTACTTAATTGGCTTAATTCCTGCGTGCTATATTTATTACTATATACAGGTTTTAAACTACAAGAGGTACATAAAAATAAGTAAGCAAGAGATAATAATAAATTTGAACGTACCATATTATATTTACCATTTTCAACTATTAGTTACCTCCTGAGATTGTCCACTATCATTGTCATCTACCTTACGTTTATTATAGTTACGTACTCTAGAGGGGCGAGAATAATTTGATTTTTTCTCAATATATTTACGGCTTGACTTATTGGTGTCAAGGTCATTATCTCCGTTATCCGATTCATTTACCACTACTGGTTTATTAGTTTCTTGAATAGAATCAATTACCTCTTTATCAATTTTTTCTATACCTTTATTTGATTCACTACTAGTTTCTAATTTATCAGGTATTTTCCATTTTTGCTTCTTCTTGTTAGGAGCAGGAGTCTCTTTAGTACTCTTTTCTTCTTGATAATTAGAGGACTGATTCTGAATTAATGGCTTATTACCAGCTTCTATATGGCTAGATTTCTTCGGCAATTTTATTTTTTCAATTGAATAATTATCAGAAGTGGCAGAAGGATCAACGTGGAATTTTAACTTTAAATTATATTTTTCTTCAATTAGAGATATTTCTGAACGTTTATTATTCAGTAAATAGATAACTGAATGAATATTAGCAAAAATATTTACTAAATCAATATTTTCATTAAAAATTTCATTTTCTACCGTGCGTAGAATCAACATAGCATTTGACTCATCTGCCCTAACAAGACCCTTACCGTTACAATATGAACAAATCGATGAATTTGATTCCAAAAATGATGGTCTTAATCTTTGACGAGACATCTCAAGCAAACCAAATTGGCTAATATGAGCAGTTTGAATTCTTGCACGATCTCTACTTAGAAATTCCTTAAAAGACCTCTCGACAATCCTACGATTTCTAGCCTCATACATATCGATAAAATCAATAACCACTAAGCCTGATAAATCTCTTAATTTAATTTGCCTAGCAATTTCTCTAGCAGCTTCTAAGTTGGTCTTTAATGCCGTTTCTTCAATATTTTTTTCAGAAGTTGCTTTTCCTGAATTAACATCAATTGAAATAAGTGCTTCTGTTGGATTTATCACTATATAACCACCAGAAGGTAAAGCAAAAACTGGTTGGTATAGTTTTGCTAGTTGTTCCTCAACAGCAAATTTTGTAAAAATTGGCACCTTATTTTTGTATTCTTTGAGCTTAGCTAAATCAATAGGTAATATATCCTTCATGAATTTCACAGCATTTTGATAAGCCCCACTACCTTGTATTATCAACTCTTTAACAGTATGATCACACATATCTCTTATGACTTTTTGAATTAGGCCATCTTCTTCATGTATAAAACAGGGAGCTACAGATTTAAGAGTACTCTCCCTAATTTTATTCCATAATCTTGCTAAATAATCATAATCTCTTTTTATGTCTAAAGTAGTACAGCCAGCACCAGCTGTACGAATTATGATACTTGACCCACTACTGTTATTATTTGCAGTTATGTTACTGACTATATTCTTAAGCCTTTTTCGCTCATCAGCATTGGATATCTTACGCGATACACCATTCTGCAATGGAGTATTAGCCATCAGAACGCAATACTTTCCCGCAAGAGATATAAAGGTTGTAAATGATGCACCTTTATTAGCTCTTTCCTCCTTTGTAACTTGAACAAGCATAACTTGTCCTTTTTTTATTACTTCTTGAATTTTGTATTGCTTTTGTTTATTGTCTTCTTCTCTATCACTTTTGTCTACACTTATTGTTTCAATGTCATTATCTAGGACATCTAAATTAAATTCCACCTGAATTTTTTCGTCCACTAATCTTTCTATGGCATTTAAATCAATTTCTTCACTATCTATTATCGGATTATAATCCCTCTTTGTTTCAGATTCTACAAAATCATCTTGGGTAATATCTAAAAGAGAAATTTCTTGTAATTTATTTATAGAAGTCAAAGATTTAAGATCAGATACTGGTATATTATAATAATATGGATGAATTTCATTGAAAGGTAAAAATCCGCTTTTGTCCGGACCATAATCTATAAAGGCAGCCTGCAACGCTGGCTCAACTCTTATAACTTTTGCAAGATATATATTACCTTTGATTTGTTGTTTTATGGCTGTTTCATATTCAATATCCTCGATATTGTTACTATGATTCAGTAAAACCACCCTTGTTTCATTAGGGAAGTTAGCATCAACTATAATTTTTTTACTCATTAATTTTTTACTCGTAAATTTCTAGGTATATCTCTAAGCTCCGTAAATTAGCAATATTAGAGAATATTATAACAAATTTAAAACTTAATATTAAGTTTTTATGAGAAAACATTTAACAAGTACATTAACCTAACAAATAACTAAAAAACTCTACTTAACCTAAATTCGATATAACATAATACTAGTATGGTACTTACAGGATCAAAAGCGATGTCATTCCTAGCTAAAAGCGGGAATCCAAAAAATAACCTGCAAAGGTTATTATATATTATAGATTCCGCTACCTGTGCGGGAATGACATACTAGTGATCCATAGACGTATCGGTGTCAACTTAACCAATCTAGGTAGCATCCCAATCAGGGTTGATGGCATTCCTAGCTAAAAGCGAAAATCCATGATACCTAACAGTCATTCAGGCTGTTTTTTGGATTCTGCAGCGAAGCGGGGATGACATCGAGAACTAATTATACCTACTTAGTTATATAATATTTTATTAATGGTCAAAATAATAAATTAATTAGACAAATCATAATGAGTGATATAATGTACTTTTGGTTATATAAAAACCTCTTAAACGCCTCTCAACTAACAAATTTATATACGATGTAATCTAGTTTAGCAAACAATTATTTATGACCCAAAATAATCATTTAAAAACAGTTTTGCTATTGTTTCTTAGCGTATTTCTTTTTGCATGTATCACTTACATCAATGCACTTATAATGCCAAGTTTTCTGCTAAGTAAAGGCTTATCAGGGGAGCAACTAGACCATATCGAATCAATCGAAATGTTAGGTTATATAATAGCCGGTTTATTCTTAACCCCATTAATTAACAAAATCAGCGATAACAAAACTACTATTGTTAGCTTAATCTTACTTATAATAGGCATGTTAAACCTAATTATGATTAAGGATTACACCATTCTTAAAATCAATTTTATTGTAATGGCATCTGCCTACTACACTTACATAACCACAACTATCATCAAAATAGTAGAGTTAACCAATAACTATAAATATTATAAATATTTTGCTCTTATTATCTTTTCTTTGTTATGGATAGCTGGACAGTTTACCGTTGATTTACTAACTGTATTTCTAGAATCAGCTATAAATGGGTTATTATTATGCACATTACTTTATAGCTTCATTATTATAACTTGCTTACAAAGAGAGAATATTAATAAAAATACAACTTTAGTTTCTAGATTTTCATTCTTAATTGAGAATATAGAATTACAGGTCCTAACAGGCTTTATGGTATCTTATATTACTTTCGATATATTGTGGTATTATGAAGAATTTGCCTTAGAGAAAAACTTTCCTGTATCAAAGATAGACACTATTAGTCATTATACTCTTATAAGTATATTTTTCTTGATATCACCTGTTATTTTATCATTAAAAATAATCAATAAATATCTTGCGAACTTAATATTGATAATTATCCTCCTAGCCAGTTTTATTCTTTTACCATATTATGGGGTCACTTTAATAGGTAACATCTATCTCCTTTCTATAATTGGTGTATGTTTATGTGCTATTTTTATTTGTAATATATTAATATTATCCGGTAAATTTGAAGCACAAGATTTGAGAACCGCACTGGCAATATATTTCACTATGTGTGCTATTGGTATTTATTCTGGAGCTTTATCTTCTTATATATCCCATGGACTCTATGATGGGCAGGGTTTTCTATTTTCTACATACAGTGTTGTTGGAACTTTTGTACTTTATTATTCTTGGTATTTTTTTAAACGAAAGTTATACAGATTTCCTACTTAAAGCGATTAAATAAATCTCTACTGACTCTTTACGACTAGAAGATGGTTTAAAATGCTTGACCTTATGAAAATTAAGTTTAACTCTGTTTAGCACATTATTCTCCGTACCACCTCGAAAAATTTTAGCAATAAAATGCCCCCCCGGCCTTAAAATTTTTAAGGCAAAGTCAATCGCATGCTCACATAAGTCAAGAGTCCGAATATGGTCAGTTGTTGCATGACCCGTCGTGTTAGCAGCCATATCACTCATTACTACATCAGCACTACCATCAAGCATCTTTATAATAATCTCTTTGGTATCTTCAGCATAAAAGTCTTTTTGTAAGCAATGTACACCAATAATTGGCTCGATATCAAGCAAATCAACTGCAATTATCGTGCTATTATTACCAGCCGATTCATCAGATTTAATAATTTTGCTAGCTACTTGACTCCATCCACCTGGTGCAGCACCTAAATCGACTAATTTCATCCCTGGTTTTAACAGATTAAATTTTTCATGGATTTCCAGCAACTTATAAGCTGACCTAGATCTATAACCATCAAGCTTTGCTTTAGAAACATATGGATCATTTAATTGACGCGAGAGCCACTGTTTTGACGAATTTTTACGCTTTTTTGTAGTTTTAACGGCAACAAATTTACCTCTAAACCCTAATATATTAGATGTCATGACACATGATCTCGCTAGATTTTTTAGCAATTCTATCCAATACAGAATTAACAAAACCAACTTCGTTCTCATTCAACATATCACTTGTAATGTCGGTGAATTCATTAATTACCACTTTACTTGGAACATTTGGAAGAAATTGTAATTCACAAATTGCCACACGCAAGAGAGCAAGAAGCAGAATAGGTAAGCTGGTAATTTGCCATTCCGATGTCAAATGCCTTGATATCATCTTATCAATTTGAGGTAAATTTACAACTACAGACTTTACTAACAATTCAAAATAACTTATACTTAACTTCACTTTTATTGGTTTATTGAAATTGGTTGTTAAATCATTAGCTACTCGTTCATCTTGATAGAATTGAACAATTTGCTGCATAATCCGGTCTATGTTTTGATCAGGACTCTCCGGTTTATACTGATAAATTGCCTGTACCGCAGCAATACGTGCTATCGTTTTGGTACTAATCTTGGTTGAGGTCATAAAAACTTTGATCTATTGGTAACATATTTAATCTATTAGCTATAGCAAAAAAGCATAATTTAGTAAACCTATTTAAAAAATAATGAGTTGTATGTTATCAATATTCGGATTTATTCTAACAATCAGCTTATTAGTCTTTATTCATGAGTTTGGTCATTATTACATAGCTAAAATATTTGGAGTAAAGGTTGAGGAATTCTCGATAGGTTTTGGTAAGGAACTCTTCTCTAAAATAGACAAAGATGGCGTAAAATGGAAAATTTGCACCCTACCCTTCGGTGGTTACGTTAAAATTTATGGATTTGACTCTGCAACACTTAAAAATACCCAAGATAATAGACCTCTAGCTTTTCTTAGCAAGCCTCTATGGGTTCAATTCTTAATTATAGCTGCTGGACCTATAGCTAATTACTTGTTAGCCATCATCATATTCACAACTATTTATTGTTTTCATGGTCAAGTAGAGATACCTCCTATAATTGGTGAAGTGGTGGCTAATTCACCCGCTGAATTAGCTGGGCTTATAGAAAATGATAAAGTTATTATGATTGGCACTAATAAAATTAATAGTTTTGTCGATTTACAGAGAAATATATTCATGAGCGGGACTAAACCCATCAATCTTTTAGTTGAAAGGCATGATGAGATTATTGATATTGTTATAACTCCAAAGGAGATTAGTCAAAAACTGGATAATCAACCTGAGATAAAAAGACCTTATATAGGAGTTATTGCTAAGAATGAACCTATTTTTATAAAAATGAATATTTTTCAAAGTATCTATCAAGGATCGAAAGATGTTATTTATATTTCCAACTTAATTTTAAGAAACTTTGGACAAATGCTGATGGGTACAAGATCTTTAAATGAGATGGGAGGACCAATTGCTATTGCTAAGGAGTCAGGGAAATCTTTAGAACAAGGGGTAGCAAATTTTGCACTATTTGTAGCCATGATATCAATTAATCTAGGTTTACTTAATTTGTTACCGATTCCAGTTCTTGATGGTGGACATTTAATGTTCATAATATATCAAATAATTTTTGGAAAAACACTTAGTGGGGCAATAAAAAATGTTATACTAAGACTAGGTATGGGGATAATTATTTTTCTTATTGTAATTTCCCTGTCAAATGATATAAAAAACTTAGTATTTTAAATAATTAAGTTAACCGAGATTTATTTCTTGGTCTAGTAGAAATAGGTAATTTATTCCTGTTCAGTATGACTTATAAAACCAAACAAAAGAAGGTTCTTGTGAAAACAAACGTCAAATCAACTATTAAACTAGCTATTTTGGCAACAACTGTTTTATATAATACATCAGCTTTATCGGCTGAGTATATTAAAAAAATAACTATTCAAGGTAATAAAATAATCGAAAACTCGACTATTGAAAATTACTTAAAGCTTCAAGTAGGAGAAGAATATACTTCATACAAAGGAGATGAAGCAATCAAAAACCTTTACTCAACGTCTTTGTTTGAAAATATAAGTATTACACTAGTCAATGGTGGCAATTTGATAGTTACTGTATCAGAAACTCCGTTTATTACTAAAATAGTGTTTACAGGTAATTCTAAAATCAAAACATCTTCATTATCGAAAGAATTGCTTACTAGGTCTGGTGAATCAATGAGTTTAGCATCAATCCAACTAGATGTGGAAAAAATTAAAGAACTCTACAAACGTTCAGGTCGTTTCTCTACAACCGTAACGCCAAAAATTGAGAGGCTTGAAAATGACAGAGTAAAAGTTACTTTTGATATTGCAGAAGGACCTAAAACAACTGTTAAACAAATCTATTTCAGTGGAAATAATAATTACCGTAGTACAGAACTACAATCTGTTATCCTAACAAAACAGTCAAAATGGTTTAACTTTTTAGAAACAAATGATACCTACGATCCAGACCGCTTAGAGTATGATAAAGAATTGTTAAAGGAATTCTATCAGTCAGTAGGATTTGCCGATTTTCGTGTTATTTCTGTTACAGCAGAACTCAATCCAACCAAAGAATATTTTACCATCACTTACTCTATTGAAGAAGGGGCAAAATATAATTTTGGCAACATTACTATTGACAATAAATTACCTAATATTGATATAAATGAAATTAAAAAATATATTAATGTTAAGTCGGGTGATACATTTAATATTAATAGTTTGAATAAAATAGCAAATAAAATCTCTTCACATTTTGCAAGTAAAGGTTATCCAGGAATTAATGTTTACCCTGATATAAGTAGTAAAAACCCTGATCATACTGCCGATATTAAATTCGTTATAGATAAGGCAGAAAAAGTATTTATTAATCAAATTAATATTACGAATAATCTAAAAACTGAAGATAAAGTTATTAGACGAGAATTTAAAATCTCTGAAGGAGATATATTTAACCGTTCTTATATAGAAAAAGGTAATCAGAATTTACGCAATTTGGATTATTTTGAAAAAGTACTTATTAGCGTTACACCAACAACACGAAAAGACAAATATGATATTAATATTGATGTTGAAGAAAAATCAACATCTTCAATTAGTTTTGATGCTGGCTATAACACAGCGGGAGGGCCATTTGGACGTATATCATTTTTAGAACGCAATTTTATTGGTACTGGAAAAGTGTTAAATGCTGGAGTACAAGTAGGAAAAAAGAGTATTAGTTACTATGGTGGCATAACCGAACCTCATTTTCTTGATAAAGATTTATCGCTAGGTTTTAATGTTTTCAATAATTATAGCGGTCGTGGGACTTCATTTCTTTCACAAGTAGATCAAAATTATACGTTAAAATCTATAGGACTCAAAACTTCTCTTGGTTATGATATTGCGGAAGACTTAAGTCATGAAATTGACTATACTATTAAGAGAGATGTATTAAGCTCTCCAGGCAATTCAAGTTCTATATTCTTAACTGAACAGATGGGAAAATTTATCACATCCGCCATCGGACATACTATCACTTATGATCAGCTTGATAGTAGGATTATTCCTAAAAATGGTTATGTTATTAGCGGCACTCAGGAATTTGCTGGGGTTGGGGGTAATAATAAATATTTAAAACATGAACTAGACGGTAAATATTTTAAATCTTTTATCAATAATAAACTCACTTTAAAACTTTCAAGTAGTGTCGGTGATATTATGGGTGTAGGAGGTAAAACTGTAAGAATTTCTGATCGGTTTAATTTGGGTGATTATAGCCTTAGAGGATTTGCTGCTAGTGGAATAGGTCCTAGAGAAAAAACAACAAATGAAGGTCTTGGCGGAGAAAAATATTATACATTTTCAACAGAACTCAACTTTCCAACTGGTTTACCAGAAGATTTTAATTTGACTGGAGCTGTTTTTATGGATGCTGGTAGTCTTTGGGGTGTAGGATTAAATTCTAAAAGTATTTATAAATCTGATAGTTTTTATAATGATAAGTCACTTCGTGCTTCTGTTGGGGTGGGGTTTATATGGGTCACTCGCTTTGCCCCTATCAGAATGGATTGGGCTTGGCCAATTAAAAAGAGACCTTATGATGAAAAGCAAATTTTTCATCTAAAGTTTTCTACACATTTTTAATATTGTATGAGTTCGATGACATCCGAGGGTACAGGGATGACACCCTAGGCTATTAAACCGATATCTTACATCGAATTGAGGTTTTTTAGGGAAGCAAAGACGTGGTGTAATTAAAGAATATATAGAACTCAGGTGAAAGATAGGTATAGTTTGCCCCATAGTACCCTACATTTTTTATATAACCACTATTAAAATGTCTACTGATCGTCTATTAGCGAGGAGTCGCTGAAAGCGGCGACGCGGCAATCTAGGATATGCGAAGCGTACTAGAAAAAACAGCTTCGCTGTTTACCTAGATCGCCACGGCATCTAAAGAGCCTTGCTATGACGATTATAGAAAAATGTAGGGTACTATGAGTTTGCCCTATTACTCATTAAATTGCTCCTTAATAATTCGATTTTCAAGGCTATTTTTTTTATCAAATAGTAACTTTATCTTCTTGTTTTTTACCGATTTAATTAATACTGACTTAATATTATCAAACTCTTGAAAATCTGCAGCTGCATTTACTGGTCTTTTATTACTTTCTAAGATTTCAAACTTTATAGTAGTAGAAAATGGTAGTAACGCACCATGCCAGCGTCTTGGACGGAAAGGACAAATTGGTGTTAGGCATAATACGTTTGACTCAAGTGGCAAAATAGGACCTCCAGCAGATAAGTTGTACGCACTACTACCAGCTGGGGTTGCAACCATTGCCCCATCGGCTACTAATTCACTCATACGCTCAACTTGATCAATTTCGATCCTAAATTTAGCAGCTTGGTTGGTTTTACGAAATATTGATACTTCATTAATAGCTAGGGCAGTATAAATTTTATTGTCTATACTTTCTGCTTGCATTTTTAAAGGGTATAAATGAGAAATTATAGATTCTTGTAAATTATCCATTAACTTTTCAACAATAACTGGATTCATTAAAAACCCAATATTACCAGAATTAATTCCATAAAAAGAAACATCAAGATGCATATAACGGTGTATCGCATGTAGTAATTCTCCGTCCCCTCCAACTACAACAATTATTTCTGCTTCTTCTACCTTACAAAACTTATAAACTAGTTCAAGCTGTCTAACTAGTTCTAATGATTTTGTAGAACTATTATAAACAATCGCAATTTTATTTAAATTAATTTTAGTTTTTGCCAACATAAATACAATAAATGATTAATTGTTAATATAACAACACAAGAAGCCAGTACATCACTTAAAAAATGTCCTCCCATTAATATACGACTTAGCCCAACTAATGTACCAAAAATCAATGTGATACTGTAAATTCTTGAGAAAAATATCAAAGGAGCAACATAAGCAAGACTAGTTAAGCTATACCCCATAGCTGCATGACCTGATGAAAATGAGCAATTATGTAAACATTCATTAGAGATTGAGAAGGCTCTAGTAAAATTTTTTGTACCATTAAACTCTTTAATCTGCAGCGGACGAGCCCTACCAAAATTTTCTTTAAATATATAATTTACTAGTAGTCCAGGACCTATTGCTGTAGATAAAATTATATAAAAGCCCCCTGAAATAATAAGCCTATTAAAAGTTTTGTACTTAACAATTAAGTAAAGTAGGTATAATAATATTACTATAGTCAGTAGTTTACTTAATATTGGAATAACTTCAAATAATAATTGTACAATATTATTGTTACGATAGATAAATCCATTATTGCTGTCGTAGAATAATTTTGAAAAATCTATATCCAAATTAGGAAATAGTATAGTTAATAATAAAACTATACCAAAGGTGAATATACTAGTATAAACTAAATTAGTATTAATCATAGACTACAAGCCAAAAATAAGTTATAAAAGTATACTCAAACCCTACATAATATAGAAGTTAATATGCCATTCAACATTAAAAACCATAAAAATGATTTACTATTTTTACCACTTGGTGGTGCAAATGAAATAGGCATAAATGTCAATCTATATCATTATCAAGGAAAATGGTTGATGGTTGATTGCGGTAGTGGTTTTCCCGATGAATATTTACCAGGTGTTGATATGATAATTGCTGATATTAGCTTTATTAAAAAACACAAAAAAGATTTGTTGGCTTTAGTGCTAACTCACGCTCATGAAGACCATTTGGGAGCAATCCAATATTTGTGGAGTAGCCTAGAATGCCCAATATATGCCACTACCTTTACAGCCAATTTTCTAAAACTTAGATTAGCAGAATATGATTTTGCTAAAACTATAAAAATTCATGAAGTAAAACCTTCGGCAAAAATAAATCTTGATCCATTCCAGCTAGAAATGATACCATTAACCCATTCAGCTCCAGAAATGCAAGCAATTATGATACGTACAGAAGCTGGCAATATTCTCCATACAGGAGACTGGAAATTTGATGATGATCCAGTACTTGGTAAGAAAGCTGATGAAAATCTACTAAAATCTTATGGTGATGAAGGGGTTCTAGCTTTAGTCTGTGACTCAACTAATGTATTTAATGAAGGAACTTCTGGCTCAGAAGGAGAAGTACGTAAAAGTTTAGTAGATATTATAGCAGGTTGTCCTCAAATGGTCGTGGTAACAACTTTTGCCTCAAATTTGGCTCGTCTTGAGACTCTAATTCACGCAGGTCAGATGGCAAAAAGAAAAGTTGTCCTATCAGGAAGAAGTTTGCATAGAATTTTGCTTGCAGCACAGGAAAGTGGTTATATGAAAGATATTGCCCCTTTGATCGATGAACGAGATATAGCAAGATTTAAAAGGCAAGAACTTTTAGTTATTGCTACTGGATGTCAAGGTGAGCCTCTAGCAGCTACTGCAAAAATGGCAAATAATAGTCACCATAGTATAAAGTTAGCTCCTAAAGATACAATTATATTTTCTTCAAAAATTATTCCTGGCAATGAAAAGAAAATTTTCCGTATGTTTAATATTTTTGTAAGGTCAGGAGTTGAAGTGATAACTGAACGAGATCACTTTGTACATGTTTCTGGGCATCCATCAATTGACGAACTCAAACACATGTACTCCCTAATTAGACCTCAGATTTGTGTGCCAGTGCATGGTGAACCAGTACATATACATGAGCAAGCAAAATTAGCTCGTAAAAATGGTATAAAACACGCTATTGAGGTGGAAAATGGTAGCTTATTATTACTTGATCCTCATAACCCTCATATTTTATCCAAGGTAACAACAGGCTATTTAGCCGTTGACGGCAATTATCTTTTACCAGCAGAATCATCAATTTTTAGAACTCGTAGACGTATGCGTGATGCTGGTATAGTAGTGGCAAGTTTGGTAATAAATAAAAATGGTAGACTTAGTTGCAAACCTATTTTATCTATGCCGGGGCTTCTTGACTCTGACGATGATGCACAGCTAATTAATATGATTAAAGATGATATTACTGAAACGATAGAAATTCAGAGAAAATCAAAAGGTAGCATTCTCAATGAACAGATTGAGAATGCTGTAAGGTCGGCTATTCGTAAAACATTGAAACATGAGATAAATAAATCACCCATTATCATAGTCAATGTGGAAAAAACTATTGAAAACTAGTTTATTGTGACATAACATGAGTTAATTAAGGAAGTATTATGAAATCACATAGTTTTACATCTGATGATGCTATACAAAATACAGATAAAGTCTTACAATATATAGCAGAGTCCTTTGATCCTAAACATGACAAAGATTATCGAGAAAATCCTAGATCTAGTGAAAAACAGGTTAACAAGGATATAAACCGCGGTGTCTTTTATCTTGAAACCCAAGGTGGAGAGCTAGTAAACTTACTAGCTAAGTGTAAGTTAGGTAAAGATCCGGACTATAAGGTAACTTATCAAGATATGCATGATATGTTAACAAAAGATTATCATTTATCAAAAAAACAAACAGAATATATTTTAGCTGCAAATCACCAAGGTAGTATAGCTGGTGCTATGGCTGGATTCACTGAACTAAAAGTGAAAGCAGTTAATAATGATAGATATGATCTTGGGAGTGAATGGATAAGAGATGGTAGTATGTCCAAGATCACTATAGATAAAGATCATAACGTATCATATATCGGCGGACAAAATTTCATATTTGATTGTAGTATGGATGCTTTCTCCCCACATAGTGACCTTAGGAAGATGATGGGTACGAAATTTAATAGCCAAGATTATATGGCTGTAAATATTACCGCTTCGTTGGGAACAGTAGGATATCCTGACCCAAAAACGCAGGTAGTAATTGATGTGGCTGGTACTGGTAAGATTGCTGATCGATTTATTAGTGATATACAAGCAATCCAAACAAAGTGTGAGCCAAAAGACCCTCAAGCAATTATTGATAGTAATAAGGCTTTATCAAAAGAATTATTAACTCCTCCTTTTACTGATGAACAATATAAAACTTATTTGGAAGAAAGAGTTTCAGAAATCATATCCTCTGAGGAAAATAAGCCTAAAGTAATACCCACATTTAAAAAAGCAGAGGGTGCTACAGAGGCTTTAGCTGACATATTGATAGAGCAAGTTGATCAAGCAATCGTAGCTCAAAAAGATACAAAGACAGGGAAATTAAGTTCACAGTCCATTAATGACATTGCTAAAAAAGCTGCGGAACAGTTAAATAAGTTTATCGATAATCCAAATAAATATACAGTAAAGAAATTTACTAAGCAATTAGTAAATGATCAAGCTAAATTATCGAAGACGATAATGCCAAGGAAAAATTTTATTAAAAGAATTTGTGAATATTTAAAAGATAAATGGCATGGATATTCTGATGACAAGAGCAAACTACCATTGGCTGAACAATTGAAGAATGAAGCAAAATTTGTCGGACAAAAAGTAAAATCACATATGTCATCTAAAGCACCAACGTCACCACCCCCACATAATGAAAAGACGGAAGGTAAAGGAAGAAGTTAGGAAATTTTTTAATAGACTTCTTGTAGCAGTAGAATTATGTAAGAAGTCTAATCTTCGCATCAGCTGGTCTAATATATAGCGGCTCTATGGAGTTAGAAAAATTGTGCTTCCTTATTTTATCGACCATATATTTACATATATGCAGTGCCTTAACTCTAGTAAAACGAGGTAAAATTGTTAAATTTTTTATATCCCTAATCTTGTCGTATATCATCTCTACCCCGCTACCTGCACAGACATTAATAGTAGCATCTTCTGTATTTAATAACTCCACAGCTTGGTCATAATTTATCAGTGAAGGAATAGAAGCTTGTTCATTTTGGTCAAAAACTTGGCTATATAATTGTCCTCTATATGCATTGAGAAAAATAAAAATTTTATTATAATTTTTTACTTGCCTGCTAGCCATCCACCAGGAAAACTCAAAATTAGATATAGTAGTGCCTATTATATCTGTACTTAGCAAAA
The DNA here is from genome assembly GCF_965178575.1 of Candidatus Tisiphia endosymbiont of Micropterix aruncella. Classification (NCBI taxonomy): domain Bacteria; kingdom Pseudomonadati; phylum Pseudomonadota; class Alphaproteobacteria; order Rickettsiales; family Rickettsiaceae; genus Candidatus Tisiphia; species Candidatus Tisiphia endosymbiont of Micropterix aruncella. The sequence goes on along the minus strand of NZ_OZ238268.1, from coordinate 1,223,968 downwards.
TGCCTTTTGCCACTGATAACCCTATTCTAATGCCTGTAAAACTGCCAGGACCGTTTGTAACGACCAAATAGTCTAGGTCATGATAAGAAAGCTTTGCTATTTTCAGAGCTTCTTCAATCATTGGCACTATAGTTTCAGCCTGCATAGAAGACCTTAATTCCTCAATATAGGCTAGAATAATCTGATCTTCAGAAATTGCAACAGATGCACTATTATTTGCCGTATCAAATGCTAAAATTTTCATTTATAATATAATCAATATTTCAAGTTTTGTAAGTATACTCAATTATAATGACAATGGAAATAAATAGAACAATTTTTAGACTGTACGACATTCGTGGCAGCAGTCTAATAGATATTAATCCAACTATTGCTTATAAAATTGGCTTTTGTTTTACCAAAATGCATATATCCAAGCAAGGGAACGAAATATTTATAGGACGTGATGGTAGATTAAGCTCCCCTGCCCTTTACCATGCTTTGGTTAATGGCATTATTTCAGCTAAGGGAAAGGTTACCTCAATAGGCATTGTCCCCTCCCCTGTTTTATATTTTGCTGATAAAATATTTAAGCCACAAGCTAGCATAATGATAACAGGATCCCATAACCACAAAGATGATAATGGCTTTAAGTTGTTATCACAAGGAAAGTCTTTTTTCAACCAACAAATACAAGATTTACTGAATAATATTCTAAGTCAAGATTGGTCCACCAATCTTATTATACCAAAAAAATTTCTAGCACTAAGTAATATACGCAATTTAAATGTTACCGATAAATATCTAGATAGGATTTTGCAAGGAATAACTATAGATCCTCAAATAAAAGTCGCATGGGATCCTGCCAATGGTGCAGCTGGAAATATTATTGACTTATTAGCATTAAGGTTACCTAACAAAAATATCGTTATCAATTCGCAAATTGATGGTAATTTCCCTAATCACCATCCAGATCCAACTATTCCCAAGAATCTAGAACAACTAATAGAGATAGTGAAGACTCAGGGTTGCGATATTGGTATTGCATTCGATGGGGATGGAGATCGTATAGGCATTATAAGTAAGAAAGGACGAATAATTTTAGGCGACCAAATCCTTGGTATATTGGCAAAAGATGTAATTGATCAAAATCCAAATGCCACTATTATAATGGATATCAAATCAAGCAGTAGCATATTTAATCAGATTAAGTCATATGGCGGAAACGTGATAATGTGGAAAACAGGGCATTCCTTTATCAAAGATAAGATGCAAACAACTAAGGCGTTACTTGGCGGTGAAACTAGTGGTCATATATTTTTTGCTGATAAATATTATGGATATGATGATGCAATTTATGCCGCCCTACGGTTTGTTGATTTACTATCAAGGTCAAAAAAAACTTTGGACGATATGATAGATGAGTTACCTAAATGTTATAGTACCCCTGAAATTAAGATTTCTGTACCAGATAACCTTAAATTTGATATTATTCAGCAAATAAAAGAGGATTTAAACAGCAGAAATATCACTTTTAACGATATTGATGGTATAAGGGTTGACTCACATAATATACCTGATAAATTTCAAGGGTATGCATGGTGGTTACTAAGAGCTTCGAATACTGAAGCTAAAATTATTGCTAGATATGAATCAGATAGTTTGGAAAAACTAAATAGTATAAAATTAGAGCTTTCATCTTTACTAGCCAAATATGGTTTGAAGCTATAGCTAACCCGAAAAACCCGAATTTGGGATAAGAATTGACAAATTCTTATCCCAAATTCGCGTAGGTTAAATTACAATGAATCTACAAGACCCAAATATTTTAAAGAGTCAAGCTACTTTGCCTAAGGTTATCATATACACTGATGGAGCTTGCTCAGGTAATCCTGGGCCAGGTGGCTGGGGGGCATTGTTACAGTTTCATGGAGCTAGTGTAGAGCTAGACCCAAATGCTTTGAAGAACTGGTATAACAAAAAAAAGTTAAACGTGTTAGATATATGCGAGAACTCCACGAAGTTTTGTGATATAGTCAATTCAGGAGAATTTGATGCTAGGAACGATGGAGCGAAGCCTATAGATAATAGGCGAGCGACGAGTGACGACGTCACCAAATTCTTATCAATTGACTATAGCTTTTCTTTAAAGCAGAAGAGCATATTTGGTCATGAACTATATACCACTAATAATCGCATGGAAATGACAGCAGTAATTGAAGCATTAAAAGTTCTTAAAAAATCATGCTATGTAGAACTTTACACAGATAGTAAGTATTTACAGCTTGGAATAACACAGTGGATTAACACATGGATAAAAAATAACTGGCATAAAAACAACAATGATCCCGTCAAGAATGTTGATTTATGGAAAAAATTGTACGAAGAGTTAAGTAAACACTATATTATTTGGAATTGGGTTAAAGGTCACAATAATAATGAAGGTAATGAAATGGCTGATAGACTAGCTGTGAAAGGAAAAGAAACTGCTATAAAAATACTTAAATGTCATTCATAGATAATTTTTTTATACCTATTTTCTCTAAGGAAATTGGAAAAGATCAATTTGGTAACAAATATTATCAAAGTAAAAAGCAGAATTATTTAGGTCAAGCTAGAAGACAGGTGGTTTATAAAGGTAAAGTGGAAGCATCGAAAGTTCCTCCTATGTGGCATGCTTGGTTGCATTATATGACTAATGAAGTGCCAACTAACAATAATAAATTTGACTGGCAACAAAATTATCTCCCTAATATCACTGGCACTAGCTTATCTCATAACCTAATAAAAAATAGTACAACTGAAGCTAAATATAGTAGCTGGAAACCTTTAGATAAATCAAAATAATGAAACAGAATGTTATAGAAACTTTAGTTGGCTTTATAGTAATACTAGTTGCTTTAGGCTTTTTTGTTTTTGCTTATAAAATTGGTAACTCATCAAAAGTTGAATCTGGGTATATACTTAAGGCAAATTTTCAGAATGCGGAAGGGATAGTTCAAGGCAGTAGCGTGATGTTAGCTGGTATAAAAATCGGATCAGTAACCAACATAACTCTAGATAAAACTAGCTTTTTTGCCTTATTAACCATTAGCATCAATAATGATATAAAGTTACCTAAAGACACTAGTGTAGCAATAGTCACAAGTGGGATACTTGGTAGTAGATACATATCCGTAAACCCCGGTTCATCTGAAGAAAATTTGGCTGGAGGTGATCAGATAAAATACACTCAATCAGCAGTTAATATTGAATCCTTAATAGGTAAATTAATTTATTCCTTTGGTAGTGGTCGTAAGTAACTTGAATTCGATGTAACTTGTTACATCGAACTTTCGTGTTATATATAGAAACAATCAGGTTTGAAGCCCACCTGATTGTTAAAATATAACACTCCATTCAATATACCCCCATTCGATATAAGAATTATTAATTCTTATATCGAACTGAGGTTAAGTAATATTTTTGAATTATGACAAATAACCTATTAGTGTAGCTCGAAATTAGTGTATACTGCAAAAATATTGAGAATTGATGAATTATATTGTCAATGTTTTTGTTATGAAATAAGTTATGATCATAATGTTTGAATTAATTTATTCACTAACTTGTCTTAGGTTTTACAAGTAGTGGGGATGTATAATGTTTAAGTTAGCTAATATATTAAATATACTAAAATCACCTTCTAATGCGGTAGAGGATCAAAGCGTTCAGTCTAATAACTTTGTTAAAGTTACTAGGAATTGGTACGAAGAAAGATCTGATAGGTTAATTGTACAACGTAATATCTTGTTGGTATTATCTATATTACTAATAATACTTATAATGGCATCTATAGCAGCGGTAACTATAGTGGTAAATTCAAGAGAGTTTAGTCCTTTTGTTATCCAAATTGATGATAGTACGGGGATGGCAACGATTGTAAATCCAATATCTTCGGAGATACTAAACGGTGATGAGGCACTTTCAAGGTATTTTATTAAAAAATACCTCATAGCTAGAGAAACATATAACCCTGTTGATTTTGATACTGAAGCAAGGAAAAGCGTTAGATTATTATCTTCAAGTTCAGTATATTATAACTATCTCGGATATATACAAAATAAAGAGGTAAATCCAGTTTTAATGTATGGTCAAAACAACACAACTTTTTTAATAATTAAATCTTGGTCAGGAGTAGAAAAAAATAAATATATGGTTAGGTTCTCTATTAATGAAACAGCAGGCAATAAAACGGTTTTCAATAAAATAGCTGTGGTAAGTTACGCATATATTCCAATGGAATTAACAGATGCAGATCGAGATATTAACCCAGTAGGTTTTCAAATTAATGATTATAGGGTAGATGATGATAATAGTTAGACTTCTTTTCGTAGCGGCAATATTAGTACATTCGGTTATTGCCAACGCTTGTGCAGGTAATATGCATATAGATAATGATATAGATGATCTAGCCATAACTACTGATAACAGAATTAAAACTTATATACATAATCCTAATGAAGTTTACTTATTAGTTCTGCATTTTGGTTTTCAGTCAAGTATAGAATTCGCCAAAAATGAGGAGATCCAAAATATTGTTCTAGGAGAATCCTACGCTTGGAAAATGACTCCGTTGGCAAATAGATTATTCATTAAACCATTGGAAAAAAACATTAGAACAAATATGACTATCATAACTAATAAAAGGACTTACCAATTCGATGTTGTGTCCAAAGAATTGGAAGAAGGACGTGAAAAAGACTTGGTGTATGTAGTTAGGTTTTATTATCCTAAAAAAAGGTTTAGTACTTCACAATAATACCCCAATTCGGGATAAGAATTAGTTAATTCTTATCCCGAATTGGCTTTAATATAAGGAAAAATACATTCTTAAAGCGGCTAACGCGAATGCATTTTAAACCTTTCTAAAGCTAAAAATATTAATTTAACAATCAGATGCAGAGCCGTCTCAAATCTGATTGTTTCTATAATTTCGCGTAATAATGATATTAATTTAACTATGGCAAAGCAAAATAATACCTCTTCTCAAATCAGTACACAGAGTGCAGAGGAACAAGACATACCAGAAGTTCAAAATGAACTATCAAAAGTTGCCACTAATCCTAAGCAAAGCATTCTGATTCTACTTGTCATTTCTGCTGTCTTTATATTTATTTTTTTTAAACTTTTTATTACTGATAATAAACCAGCTGAGGTGGTAGCTCCATCAGCACCTACTGATATTACTAAACCGACACAAGATAATTCTCAAAATCTACCAGAGATTCCAAAATTACCAGAAGCACCTAAACTCGAAACACCTGTGGAGCTTCCACCGCCTCCACCACCTCCTCCCCCTAAGGTTGCTGATGTACCAAAGCTTCCTTTACCTACTGCTTCAGTAGATAATAATAGTGCTGACAAAGTTTCTCTTCCTTCCGTTGTATCATCACCCCTTCCTGGAGGAGCTGAAAGTGACGAGGAAAAGAAACGCCGTGAAGCAAAGAGAAAATCTTCTATAGTATTAATTGCAGGAGTTCCAGAGAAAAAAACACCAAGTCAAATTGCCGAAGAAGCAAATTTTCAAGATCGTGGAGATATGGCATTTGTTCTTGGTCGTGGTAAGATAATTGAAGCGGTACTAGAGACTGCTATTAATAGTGATTTAGGTGGGGAAGTAAGGGCAATAATTAGCAGAGATGTATTTTCTGAAAGGGAGAAGATTATTTTAGTTCCTAAAGGATCAAAGATTTTTGGTACTTATACAACTGGTATTAATGGAGCGTATGGTCGAATTGCAATAATATGGAATCGTATTGATCTGTCAAACGGTTATACCATTACCTTAGATGCTGTAGCTGTTGATAATCTTGGAAGGAAAGGTGAGCAAGGAAGAGTAGATAATAAATATAGAGAACGATTAACCAATGCTGTATTATTATCGGCATTTAATATTGGACTTGCCAATGCCCTTGACAAAGTGGTAGCTCCGCCAGTTAATTCACAAGCTGCTGCCGCTAATACTGCTGCCGCTACTAATATACAAAATTTAGCACAAAGTATTAATAATGGTCCTGGTACTGAGGATGTTAAAATTTCACAGATATGTTCTGCTGTCATGAACGCCATTCCCGATAAGACCTCAACAGCCTATACTGCCATGATGCAGGCTTGTAATACTGCACAAAATCCAACTGGATCACAGCCTGGTCAAAGGATTATTGCATTAATGACTGCAGTAACTAATGCAGCAGCTAGTTTGCTAACTAGCACTGCAACTGCTAGCACTCCAACCCAGGCACAAACAGCTTCAAAACAAGCTTTTACTGATATCAGTGATACTATGAAAGGTATGATGCAGCAACATGAATTTAACCCAACTATTACCATAGATCAAGGTACGGTAATTAAAATTTATGTCAATAAAGATTATAAATTTCCTCAAGCTGTACTAAGAAAATCAAGATTGATAAAATGAGTGATAATTTTGCTGCATTAGAGACTTTTCTATTACCATTTAAAGAACTGTTCGCAGAAGATGGTGTTAATGAGATCATGGTAAATAAACCAGGAGAAGTATGGATTGAGAAGAAAGGAGATCAGTTTTGTAAATTAGTACCTGAACTTGATTTTGAACATCTTATATCGCTTGGTAGGCTTGTAGCTCAGTCAACTGATCAGACAATTTCTGAGGAAAAACCTTTACTTTCTGCATCCCTGCCAAATGGCTACCGTATCCAAATAGTGTTTCCTCCTGCTTGTGAACCAGGTCATGTCGGGTATGCTATCAGGAAAGGTAGTGCAATGAATCTTACATTAGATCAATATGATAAAATGGGAGCTTTTGATTCAACATCTACTGGAGAATTAATTGACGAGAATGCAAAAATCTTAAACAATTATTTAAAAGAAAATAAAATAAAAGAATTTATTCGACATGCTGTAATTTCTAAAAAAAATATTATTATTAGTGGTGGTACATCAACTGGTAAAACAACCTTTACTAATGCTGCTTTAGCAGAAATTCCAGATAGCGAGCGATTAATTACTGTTGAAGATGCTAGGGAGGTAATCTTAGCAAATCACCCTAATAAATTACATCTCCTCGCTTCAAAAGGGGGGCAAGGTCGTGCAAAAGTTACTACTCAGGATTTGATTGAGGCGTGTTTACGTCTAAGACCTGACAGAATTATTGTAGGTGAACTTAGAGGAGCTGAGGCATTTAGTTTCTTACGAGCAATTAATACAGGCCATCCTGGCTCTATATCTACTTTACATGCTGATGCACCAGCAATGGCTATAGAACAACTTAAGCTAATGGTTATGCAAGCTAGTTTAGGCATGCCACCAGATGAAGTGAAAAAATATATATTAGCGGTCGTCGATATTGTGATACAATTAAAACGTGGTAGTGGTGGGAAGAGATATGTCTCAGAAATATATTATAGTAAGAATAGGCAAGACTAATGATGGGATTGGAGAGAATAGTAAACCTTGCCCGTAACCTCTTGGGTCATTTTATAATACATCCTTTGGTAGTATTTTGTACGATATGGATTAGTGGAGTACTAGTTGCATTTACTACTAACGAGATTAGAGCTATAAATATTGACTTAACAGCCATAGATATAGCTTATAAGTGGGCTTATTGGCTAGTTAGTGTATGGTCGCAATTAACTTTTCAAGCATATAACTACTTAAAAGTTAAGTTAATATTATCCCTTACTATACCGACAATTACAGTTATCATATTTTACTGGAAAAATTTTAAAAGAATAAAGAATTTACAATTTTTTATTCAACCGGAAAAAGTTTATGGTGATGCTAGTTGGGCTACTGAAGCTGATGTAGATAAAGCTGGTCTACGTTCAAAACATGGTATGTTGCTTGGTACCAATAGCGGAGGATATTTTGTTGCTGATGGATTTCAGCACGCTTTGCTTTTTGCCCCAACTGGTTCAGGTAAGGGGGTAGGATTTGTAATTCCCAATTTATTATTTTGGGAACACTCTATTATAGTACATGACATTAAGCTAGAAAATCATGGTCTTACAAGTGGCTGGCGGCAGAAACAAGGACAACGAGTATTTGTTTGGGAACCTTCCAATCCTGATGGGATAACTCATTGTTACAATCCTATAGACTGGGTAAGTACCAAACCAGGTCAAATGGTGGATGACGTACAAAAAATCTCAAATCTGATTATGCCTGAAAAAGATTTTTGGAATAATGAAGCACGCAGTTTATTTCTTGGTGTGGTACTATACTTAATTGCTGACCCGACAAAAACTAAATCCTTTGGCGAAGTGGTCAGGACAATGCGTAGTGATGACGTGGTGTACAACTTGGCAGTAGTTCTAGACACTTTAGGCAAGGTAATACATCCTGTGGCCTATATGAATATTGCTGCATTTCTACAAAAAGCAGATAAAGAGCGTTCAGGTGTTATCTCTACAATGAACTCTTCTTTAGAATTATGGGCAAACCCGCTAATCGATTCAGCTACTGCATCATCTGACTTTAATATACTTGAGTTTAAGAAGATTAAAACAACAGTTTATGTTGGTTTAACTCCAGATAATATACAGCGTTTACAAAAATTGATGCAGGTTTTTTACCAGCAAGCTACAGAGTTTTTAAGCCGCAAAATGCCTGATTTAAAAGAAGAACCTTATGGGGTTATGTTCCTGCTTGATGAATTCCCTACTTTAGGCAAAATGGATACATTTAAGGCTGGTATCGCATTTTTCAGGGGATATAGAGTTCGCCTGTTCTTGATTATACAAGATACTCAACAGCTCAAAGGAACTTATGAGGATGCTGGAATGAACTCGTTCTTGTCAAATGCTACATATCGTATTACTTTTGCAGCTAATAACTATGAAACAGCTAACCTAATATCACAGCTAGTGGGTAATAAAACAGTTGAACAACGATCTTATAGTAAACCACTATTTTTTGATCTTAATATTTCAACAAGAACGCAGAATGTATCACAAGTTTCAAGGGCTCTGCTTTTACCTCAAGAAGTAATTCAATTACCAAAAGATGAACAAATCGTTTTAATTGAATCTTTTCCACCTATTAAATCTTTAAAAATTAAGTATTATGAAGATAAGTTCTTTACAAATAGGTTATTACCGCCTACATTTGTTCCAACTCAAAAACCTTATGATCCTAATAAAAATAATGTAGATGAGGAGAAAGAAAATACAGATTCTACTACTAAAGAAGATTAATTTTTAAGTAAGAAATAAGATAAACCTCTATGCGTTCAGCCATTATTGATATTGGCTATAATGCCATAAGAGCTGTAGTTTATGAATGTGATAGACTTGGAGCTCCAGAAATTTTCAATGATAAATTTAAAAGTGATGTTATCAATTTACTTAATCTAGATGACCTAGAAGTAAAGCATCAAGCATATCTGTCACTACAATATTTTGTACATATTTTTGATAGGTTATCAGTAACAGATGTTAAATGCGTTGCTACTGCTGTACTTAGAGGTCATCCAAGAGCTGAAGAATTTAGAGAAATAGTTAAAAGAAAATTTAATATTAATATTGAAATTATTTCTGGTGATCGCGAGGCCTATCTTACAGCTGCCGGATTAATTTCTGGTATCAATGATGCTTGTGGTATAGCAGCAGACCTAGGTGGAGGCAGTCTTGAGCTTGTCCAAATCAAAGACAGAAAAGTGGGTATCTTAAAGTCTCTACCTTTAGGCACTAGCCTAATCACTAATAATCATTTTGATGATATTAATATAATTAGCCAAATAATCAACAAAGAGTTTGGAGAGGTATACTCAAATCATTCGGGTATACAACAATGTCAACAAGGGTACCATTGTCCAAACTTATACTTAATAGGAGGAGCTTTAAGGCTAATTGGACGTTCTTACATGGAGTTTGTTCATTATCCTCTTAAGAACTTACATAACCTTGAAATAAATCGTAGAGAATTTGAACTATATCTCGAAAAATTGGCTCATGCTCATAGTATGAGAACACAATATAAATCAAGAATTCATTCTAACGCAATTTTGGTGGCAAAATCTATGCTAAATGTTTTTTTACCTGAAAAGGTAATAATTTCAAATTATGGTTTAAAAGAAGGTGTTAGATTTACTTGTCTCCCTAAAGAAGAACAGGAGAAAGATATTATTTATGAAAGAATCAAGACATTAGTAAATTTTGATGAAACTACTTGTAATATCAAAAATTATACAGAAGTCATTAAGCCTATCTTAATTCAACCAGATACAACAACAATTAGTATAATTACTTTGGTCATAATGCTTGCACAATATAATAAAAATATCGATAAAACTCTTCGCTCTAATTTTATTGTTGAATTTATTTTAGCTTCAGATATTCCTTTTAGTCATCGTCAAAGGTTGATGCTTAGTATTGCTCTTGCACTTACCTATACAGCAAGAAGTGATACATATATTAATAGATTAGCAAAAAGAATGATTAATTCATACGATTATTGTAACAGCCATATAATAGGTAATTTTATAAAAATTGCTAGGGCAATTGATGGACCAAGATTTCAGTCACCATCTTTTTCTCTTGAGTTAAAAGATAATAGATATATTGAAATTTCTACACTAAATATTTTACCAAAAGCGATGTTTGAAAAAGTATGCGAACGTCTGAAAGCTATAGGTTTCGCCCGAAAAAATATTTATTGAAATAAAATGATAACAGCCTTATATTGCAAGGGTACAAGCTTTTTTAGAGTACGTGAGTCTCTCATTGTCAAAAAACAATTCTTCAAAGCAGAAGAGTATACAATAACCTGAATTCGATGTAACAAGTTACATCGAACTTTCGTGTTATATATAGAAACAATCAGGTTTGAAGCGGCTGCCCACCTGATTGTTAAAATATAACACTCCATTCAATATGTGATTTTAATTATTAAAATCACATATTGAATGATGAAAAAAGTTAAAATGCACTTGCAGAACCGCTTCAAGAGTGCATTTTTCCTTATAACAAAGCCAGTTCGATATAAGAATTATTAATTCTTATATCGAACTGAGGTTACAATAAATAATACAACTACTTTTACATAATACGTCAGGAGATATATATGTTTATAGAAAATGCCTATGCAGATAACAAAGATACAATATCAATAACAGAAACTGAGGAAGTAGCTCCAGTAGCTGAATCATCATCTACTCAATCAATATTAACAAGCCTTGTACCGATGGTATTAATCTTCGTTGTATTCTATTTTTTTCTAATTAGACCACAAGATAAACGTCGTCGTGAGAAAGAGGCTGTAGTTGGTAGCGTTAAGAAAGGAGAAGAGGTGGTAACTAATAGTGGAATCTTCGGGGTAGTAAGCAAGATTAACGATGCTGACAACACGATAGATCTTGAAATAGCTGAAAATATACGAATCAAAATTCTGAAATCTTCAATACTTGATATTACAAGTCGTCATAAAACAGAAGTTACTGCCAAAAGTAAAAAAGATAAAGGGAAATAAGCTGTGTATAATATTCCTAAATGGAAAATATTCCTTTCTATTTTATGTACAATAGCAGCCTTTATTTGTGCTTTACCTAATTTTACAACTATAGATTCTAAAATACTGCCAAACCATAAGGTGAATCTTGGTCTTGATTTAAGAGGTGGTGCTCATCTATTGCTAGATGTAGATTTTGATAGTTACTTAAATGATGTAATGGACAGTCTAGCTGACCATTTACGGAAATATTTACGGGAAGATAAAATAGGTTATAAAAATCTTGTTGTTAAGAACAAGGCGGTGCAGTTTGAATTAAGAAACCTAGAAGATTATAAACAGGTCAAAAAGATCTTAGGTAAAGTTGACCGAGAAATTACTGTGGAAAATGATAATACTAATATTAAGTTTAGCTATAGTGATTCGAAGCTTGCTGAATTAAGGTATCAAGTTATTGCCCAATCAATTGAAATAATCAGAATGAGAGTGGATAGCACCGGTACAACAGAACCTAACATACAAAGGCAAGGTGATAAACATATATTACTGCAAGTACCAGGTGAGGAAAATCCACAACAACTCAAAAATATTCTTGGCAAAACTGCAAAACTAACCTTTCATTTAGTAGATGAAACTGCCAACATACAACAAGCATTAAATGGACATTTACCCTTTGGTTCAATTTTAGTGAAAGGGGAAAATGAAAATAAACAAGAATATTACGTAGTTGTTAAGAAAAAAGTTATTGTTAGTGGTGACCAGCTAACAACTGCCCAAGCTTCTTTCAATCAAAATTCTCAGCCTGCTGTTGCTTTTTCTTTTAATAATCTTGGTAGTAAATTATTTGCAGAAATAACCAAGAATAATTCTGGCAAGAGGCTTGCTATCGTGCTTGATAACAAATTATTAAGTGCACCAGTAATTAATGAACCAATTCTTGGAGGAAGCGGGATAATTTCAGGTAATTTTACTGTTGAATCAGCAAATGAATTAGCGTTATTACTTAGAGCTGGTTCGCTGCCAGCCCCTTTAAAAATAATAGAGGAAAGAACCGTAGGACCAAATCTTGGAGCAGATTCAATAGAGGCAGGCAAGAAAGCAGGTATGATTGGTTTTGTTAGTGTGGTGATATTCATGATTTGGTCTTACGGAATTCTTGGCATTTTTGCCAATATAGCATTAAGCCTAGCTTTACTTTATATTTTAGCGTTATTGTCACTTTTTCAAGCTACATTAACTCTGCCAGGAATTGCTGGTATAATCCTAACTATTGGTATGGCAGTTGATGCCAATGTACTCATTTATGAAAGGATAAGAGAAGAACTTAAAAAAGGTGCATCTAATCTATATGCCATAAGGATGGGATTTGAATCAGCTTTTGCTACAATCCTTGATTCAAATGTTACAACTTTGATTGCAGCATTTTTACTTTTTATATTTGGAGTTGGAGCTATAAAAGGCTTCGCAGTAACACTAACTATTGGTATAATATCATCTATGTTTTCTGCGATTATTATTACTAAGTTGTTGATTGATATTTGGATTAAGTACCAAAAGCCCAAAAGTCTAGGGTTATAATTAAGCTAAGGGATTTACAATATGTTTAAAGTCTTTAAAAAAATGATACTACCTATTATAGCAACAGGGATGGTTACTGGGGTAACATATGAAGGTTATAAACGTTCGTCAGAACCTTCTAAATTTGAGATAGCTGCTAAGAAATTAGGTTTTACTTTCCCAACCCAGCAAGAAGGTCTATTAAAGATTTTTTATCTAGCAGGATATTTAAAACCAGAAAAATTATGGCATGATCTAGCATGTTTTGACAAAACTGGTAATCCAGAAAAAATATTTGCTTCAATTTCTAAAAGTTTAATTAAAGCTGGGGCTAATCAAGATACTCCTGAGCGATTCAATGCTAAATTATTGCGTAAAAATTTATTTAAAGCTACTAATGAACTAAACATACGAGATGTTGAAGATTGGTTACTATACGTTGCTCAGAATGCATTTAATCGTAAGGTTGGTCAGGAGCGTAACGAATTAACCAGTGAAGATTGGATGACTAAATATGCATCTCAACATATTGAAGCTGCTAGACAATTAGGACTTATTGATGAAATATCGCCTCAGCATCAAGAATATACTGAAAGCTGGATTGCTGGAGCCTCTAGAATTGGCTTATTGGCACGGATAATTTACTATAATAAAATAATAGAACAGATTAAAGTTAATGGATCAGTGTTAGTATTGACCGGAGCAAGGCCATTATGGGCTAATATTGATGGCATTAACCCTGAAACATACGCCAAGTTGCTAAAAATATGGCAAGATAAGGGAGATATTAATAAATTAGATGCTTCTTTATTAGTTGGAGAAGATTTGGCTAGCACAGAGGAAGGGAAGACATATCTTGAATCACTTGCTAAAAGTTATAATATTGCCTTAGATATAACACAGCCTTTCATTAAATATACAACAAAAGAAGAATGTCCAAAAGGTTTTTTTCCTGGAAGAGTATATCCTAATTATGCGAGTACAGACCCAAAAATACTCACAGAAAGCCTGATGAGTGAGGATTTATTAAATAACTTCCTTAATAAAGACCAGAGAATTTCTGCTGAAGTAATAAATACCGAACTAGGTGATAATAACACACGACCTAATACGGCTACTACTGCTCGTGATGCTGCAGCTACTCTAGTTAATAAGATTTTAAAAGGGGCTCTTGGTGAACACAAAGATTATATCATTCTATTTGTTAGTAATAATCCTTATATTCAACGTCAAGCAATTGCTACTCAAAGAGAAGTTGATAAAATATTACAAGAATATGGATTAGATAAAAAAGATTATCATATTAAAATCGAAGGAGTAGGTTTTAGTTCCAAACAGGATGTCCCAACTATTCATTCTGAACTGGCATGCTTGATAGCAGAGTTATGGAAAAGTCAAAATCTACTAAGTCCTAATGAAGCTGGGCATTCTATTGAACAATTATTGTTTCAAACTCGTAAAGACCCTGAACTAATACCTCCAATGCTAGAAATCAAAGAAGAGGATGTAGGGATAATTGGAAAAGCAGTTGAAGGGGTTCAGGATATGTTTGATCGATTAGAGTGCTAAATAACGCCAAAGTCTGTCTGTACCTTTGCTAATACCAATCCTAGGAGTACTAATAAATTTAGGGGTATTACCTACATCAATAATACAAAAAGACTTATTACTAGTTACATCTTGACCATTTTGGGTTTTATTAATTCCAAGAGTACGACATAATTTACCAGGTCCATCAAGTAAAACTTGTAAAGGGCTATATTGATACACTCCCCTAATTAATACAGCAGCTGGAAATCCCTGTTTTTCTGTTACTATATTTAAACAATAATACATACCATAAATCAAATATACATATGCATGACCTGCAGAACCATACATAATCTTTGTACGGGGCGTTATACCCTTTGCTGCATGACAAGCAGGATCATCTTCTCCAACATAAGCTTCTGTTTCAATAATTCGTGCTTCTATATTACCAAAACACAAAACCTTTCCAAGTAACTCTTGTGAGACAATAAGCGTATTTCTTTCATAAAATGTTTTTGGAAGTATTTTAAACATCTTAGTGGTTTAATAAAATATGATATAATTGTAGTGATACACTATAATTCACTATTACATCATTTTACAGCTTTTTCTTGACAAATATTAAAGGTGAGATATTTTGTACTTAGGTTTGTATATTATAGAAAAATATTTGAGATTATTACATATATGTCAAAAGCTAAAACAGCGTCTAAAAATAACCCAACCTCTAGAGAACAGGCAAAGGAGTATTTTCATAATGGACAAAAAATTAGGCCTGTAAAACTTATATCAGGTAAATCTTCTTTTTTAGCAGCAGAATATGATGTATCAGGAGATTTGGTAGTTGGATCTGATGGCAAGGCATTACCTTGGGACAGAACAAAAATTTAGCCTAAATATTAAGTTTTCAAACAAGTTTGTTGACCTTGCCTGTAAAAAGGTATATAAGCTACCTATCATTAATACGGTTTGGGGATGTAGCTCAGGGGTAGAGCATCTGCTTTGCACGCAGAGGGTCGGGGGTTCGATTCCCTTCGTCTCCACCATTCTTCTATTCAGCTAGGGATTCAGAATTTTTCTAATTTCACTAAAAAATCCATATATGGTTTATATGTGGTATTCAAGCTAAAATTCCTGAAATATTGTCCCCTAAAAAGTCCATCCGACAAACTGTTTCTGATGGATAAACATATTGATAACCTGACTTTAGCTTTTTTATTTTTATTCTATAACTTAAATTATACCATATTCATTCTATATTGAAAGCTAATTAGTATTAGCAGCCTTGTACATACTAAACCCAAATTTAGAACTTTTAGCAAATAAAATGCTTGAGCAAACAACAAAAGTAGAAGTTAAAGAAGCTGAGGAAAAGATGAGTTTAAAATTTATCAAGCCAATCAGAAAAACAACTAGCTTTGTCAAAAATTGGTAAATTAAATATTGTTAAAACCTAAATTAAGTACTATAATGAGTATATAATTAGGGATCAATCATACTATAACAATGCACCATATTTATACTAACCTTACCGCCAGTATATCAGAATTTAAAAAAAGTCCTACAGCATTGCTGGCTAAATCTAGCGGTGAGCCAATTGCTTTATTGAATCATAATAAACCAACGGCTTATTTAGTTCCAGCTGAACTATACGAACAAATAGTTGAAATATTAGATGATAGAGATTTACTTAAACTTGCTGAAGAAAGACTAAAAGAAAAGACAGAAGCTATAGCAGTTGATCTAAATGATTTATAAACTTGAATTTGTTCCTGCTGCAAAGAAAGAATGGGATAAATTAGGTGAAGTTATTAAACAACAATTCAAAAAGAAATTATCAAGCAGGTTAATTAATCCTCATATACCAAAAGATGCCCTAAGTGGAGGGACTAATTTATATAAAATAAAGCTAAAATCTGCAGGATATAGGTTAGTTTATGAAGTTGATGACATACGAATAACAGTACTTGTTTTAAGCATAGGGAAAAGAAACCGTAACGAAGTATATAAAAAATTAACTTCTAGGCTGGAAAAAAACAAGTAAGTACGGGAATCTTAAAAACACTTAAAAAAAATCTCGATATATTATGCATTGCCGACTTTATGTAATTCTTCATCATCTGTTATTTTAGCAGCATGCATTATAATGTTAAAATATGAGAAACAGTATTTTAATAAATAATGCTCAGTTATTATGTTAGTTGCTAAAAAATTATCAAATTTATCTTTTTCAGTATTGGCAGTATGCAATATATTTTCTTGAATATAAAGCCTATTAATCAGCTTAGCTTCTAATAAAGTAGTAATTACCACCCAAGTTACGAAATAACAAATATTACCAAATATACTATAATCGATGATTAGATTGATAGGACTATTATCATTATTTTGTTTACTTACTGTATAAATTAATTCGCGAAGTATACGGTCATCGTATTTATTTGGTGCGTCGATAATTTTTATTATTGTAAAATTATTTTCCTTACAAAAATTGATCGAAGATTGCCTTATGAGTTCAAAACGGGCATGTGATGAATATAATAAGATAATGGCTTGTTGGTTGTTCATATGCGACCCCTTCTCTAATATTTTAATAATTAAGAGTTTTGATCGCCAAGATAAAATGATAAAAGACAAGGTTTTATAGGTTATACATAATCTTGGCGATCGGGGGGTAACAACACCGTCAGCAGACAGCACAATAGCTTTTAGGCTTGAGATTTACACCCCAAGCCCTGAACATAGCTATCATCACCCCGACCATGGCAAATCGAGGGGCATCATTTTTACAGGCTGATGTCTACCGCTGCTGAATGGAGGTTGTTACACTCCAAAATAACCTTGCAGTTATTTCATTTTTAATTTTAGACTATAGTTAGCAAAAGTCAACAATAAGTTTTTTCAATTACTAAATCATATCTTACGGTGATTTCTGAACCAACATCATTTACTGTAGGTGAAACTGTCGAGTGGCAACGATATTTAAACAAATACCCTGCTAGTGAAGGTTGGAATTTGTCTTACAGCTTTCGTAATTATACCACTGGTTTTGACGTTGCTTCTATTGCTGAAGCAGATCAGTAAGGCAGGTGTCACTGTTATAACGCGAATTCGGGATAAGAATTTGTCAATTCTTATCCCAAATTCGGTGAAATTGGTTTGTAACAAAATTGAAGGTCTCTACTTCAATTTTGCTACTCAATACCCAAAAACTTGAAAATTGGTTTACCAATTCTTCAAGTTTTTGCAGTATATCACTGAATTTAGTATTATATTACGCTTCCAGTAATTGTTGCTTGTTTAGACTTAGGAGATGGCAAACGTTTTATATTGCTGTTAGATGGACCATTTGGCATAACATGTTTAGATACACTATCCTTTATATCATTAATGGCCATTTCACCATTCTTGCTTTTAGTACTCTTTGCTACATAACTGGTTACTCCTTGGGCTATTTTTCTAGCCTCACTTTGAACATCTTTTTTATATTCAGGTAATTTCGTCTTCTCGTCAAAACTAACCTGATCAAACGTAGCTTTACTAATTGCCTTGCTCTTAGAGCCTTCTGAAGTAAATTGTGCCTCAGTCAAATCCGTGCCTTTCATAGAAATATCTTTAAATGTTAGCCCACTTATATCGCCAACAATTTTAACATTATCTAAAGTTATTTTATTATTTGCATGATTCTTATTATATTGATTAATTGCAGACAAAAGAGTTTTTAAAGATTTTGCATCAATAGTTGCCCCTTCGAAACTAATTTTATCTTTAAAAATAGCTCCTTTAAAAGAGCAATTGCTAATTTCGCTATTTTGCAAAGAGCGTTCTTTAAATATCGCATTATCAAAATTAAACCCATTAATTATAACATTTTCAGTAGGTATCGGATTTTCTTTGTCAAAAACCAAACCTCTGAAATCTCTACTTATTAGAGAATATTCTACAGTTTTTGAGATTGTACCAATATCAGTGGCATCAGCTTGTTGTTGAAGTAACTCGCCTAAATCAAGTTTTCGTTCATCTATTTGCTGAGAACTCTGCTGAGAATTTTTATTAGAAAAACTAAAGTGAATTTCGCCTAAAGATTTACTCCATTTTTGTCTACGGGTTCTCAGTGAGGTAAAACTTCTTTGTATTAGGAATCTAGCCCCTTCAACTAATGTTTTTGATACTATTCCTATTAATTTCTTGTCAGATAACAATTTGAATATCCCGAACATAACCATGTTATAATTACCAGTCTTAAATTGTTCGGCTATATTTGTTAAATCTGGTATCTTTTTGCTGGCTAATTCAATAATTTCCTGACCTTTTACTTTTAAATTCCTACCCACAACTGTTGTATTGAGAAATTCATCAACTACAGCACCAAATCGCTCAGCATTCTTGCCAAGAAAATTTGGAATATCTTTATCAATTATTTTCCTCACCTCTACATTTTTTGGTTTATTTATAAAATCTAAAATAGAATCTGCTACTGTAATAGCTTGAGCAATTTTCTCTTGTTCAGGACTATTTACTAGGTCCTGAATTTTAGTAATAATAGTTGTTACCCCCTCTTTATCTTTTAAAGTAGCATTAACCAAATCAGCTGCTATTGGTAATATTTGTGGGACAGTATCAATAGCTAACTCAGCCATCTTTAATACTAGCTCAGGTTTAACTCCAGCAGGATCTAGGCTAGCTTTAATCTCTTTTTGCTCAGTTACATTTTTTGTAACTGTTAAAATAGTATCTTTATTTTGTTGTAAATAAGCAGGGATGCTCTTAGTTAATAGAGGAGTAATATTTTGAGCAATCCTACCTACATCATCAATTATATTAGACAAAATTCCTAACGTAGCTTCATTACTAGCTTCATTTTGGTACTTAGCTAAATTACTATTAATTCTAACTAGCTCTGGCACTGTACTAAGACCCCCTGACACTATATCGACAATTAATGGTACTGTAGCATCTATCAATTCTTGTGGTACACCATATCTTGCAATTTGGGGATTATTATTGCTAATATTATTAACTATAGCCTTGATAGTTTCTGTATTTGCTCTAAGTAAATTTGGCAAATCTTCCTTTATATTTTGTTGGACATCTGCATTTTCAAGTAATCCTACAAATTGTTTAATTAGTCTTTCTGTAGCTTGATCTTTTAACTCAATATCACCAGTTTCCTGATTTATTGTTTGTATATCTTGATAGAGTTCCTTTATTTGCTCTAGACTTACCGCTTTCATGGTATTTTGTAGCACATCAATAGCTAGAGGAATTACCTTCCCATAAAATTCAGGACTCACATTAGCTAGAATTGGAACAATAGGTGATACTACTACTTTATAAATATCCTCCTTTTTTAAATTCTGAGTATTGCTTTGAGCTAAAGATTCAGCATTACTCTTTAGTGTTTCAAACAATTTTGGCAGAACTTGAACAGCAATATTGGCAATCTCTGTTTTATTTTTTGCTAAAACATCCAGCAATCTCTCCTTTAGTGTTGTTAAGGTTGCATCTTGTAACAAAATATTAGGTAACTGTTTAACAATAGCAAGTTTTTTAGCTCCACCTTGTTTATCTAAGTGACTTACTTCCGAAATAGTTTTAGCCTCTCGCACTTTATCATCAGTATTATCCAATATAACTGGCTTTAAAGCTTCATATATATTACTAACCCCTGCATGGTTTGCTAAAATATTACCAATAAGTTCTGAAAGCACAGGTACTACTTCCGGTAATAATTCTTTTCCCATTCCCAAGCTACTAAGCGTTCCCTGCAGTTCTGTATTGGATTCAATGATTATTTGCAATGCTTTTGCTATATTTTCTCCATCATTAATTAAGAATTTAGATAGTATATCATTTTTTATGAGTACACTAATATCTATTTTATCTAATATTGAACCAAGTAAATCTTTTTTTACTTGAGGGTCATCAGATAAAGCTCTATCGGCAGTTAGCTGCATAATTTCTATAATATTCTCAGGGTTTTTAAGTATCTCAACAACGGTATTTTTGACAATAGGTAATAATTGACTATTTATATATTTTTCATCAAAACCAGCTTTCTTTAATTCTTGTAATAAAATAGCCCTATCATACTTGGCTTGTAGAGACTTTAATGAATCAATTTTTTCTTCTAATTCTTTAATTTTAGATTCTTTTCTTGTTGTCAACAATTTTAGCTCTTGTAATTCTTTGTCTAGTTCCGGTAATTTCTGTATATCATCTTTTTTAGAGTTAAAATCTTTTTGTATCTCATCTATTTTCCCCAACTCTTTTAATGCAATCTTGGTAAGAATTGGAGCAAGATTTTCCACTAGTCCATTAATTATTTCAACATTTTGAGCAAGAAATGTTTTTGTATCAGGATCTTGCAATAATTTTATAAAGAAAGGAGCGTTAGATGGATCATATTTTTCTTCACCATTTAATATTTTCTGTAATTTCTCTATTTCTTTAGCATAAAACCCCCCTGAAGTTATAACACCAACAGTTGTTTTAGCATGACTTACTGCAAATTGTATACCCTCTATGGCAGCTTTAAATGCCTGACCTTTAGCAATACCTTTTTCTTTTGTTCTTGGCTCTGCTAAAGGAGATAATATTTTCTCTAAATGAGTTTGATCTTTTAAAATATCGCTACATATTTTAAAAAATTTTTCTTTTTCTTCTTGATAGGAAAGTTCTAGCTTTTGCTGTTGCTTTATCTCCTTTTCTTCTTGCTTTTTCTGTTGTTCTTGCTGCTTTTGTTCCTGTTTTATCTCCTTTTGTTCTTGCTTTTTCTGTTGCTCTTGTTGCTTTTGCTGTTGTTTTATCTCCTTTTCTGCTTGGAGTTTGTCATGTGAGTTAACTAATTTGTTATAATCCTCTATCTCTTTGTTGCATGCATTAAGTTTTTTTTCCCATGACTTCAGTTGTTCTCTTGTCTTTTTTTCTTGAGGTTTTTCCCCTGCTGATGCAATTAACTCTTTATAGCTAGTAATTTCTGCTAATAACTCCGCTTGCCTTTGCTCAACTAATTTTTTATATCCCTCTATTTTTTCTATCTTTCTTTCTATTTTTGCTGATTGTTTGGCAATTTTTTCTTTATCTTTGAGGTTCTTTATATCTAATACTTCTTGTTCTTTTTTATAAATATTTTCTTGTAGATTTTTCAAAGTATGATTAGCCGATTTAAAAACTTGCTTAACGGCTTTAGTAAAAGTTGATACCTTATCATCTGTTTTACTCATATCTAATTCTCCTTTATTATAGTTAACCTGAGAAACGCGAATTCTGGGATAAGAATTTGCCAATTCTTATCCCAAATTCGGTAAAATTATAGAAACAATCAGATTTGAGACGGCTCTGCATCTGATTGTTAAATTAATATTTCGCTAAAAACATGATTTTAAAAAATTAAAATCATGTTTTTAGCTTTAGAAAGGTTTAAAATGCATTCGCGTTAGCCGCTTTAAGAATGCATTTTTCCTTATATTAAAGCCAATTCGGGATAAGAATTAATTAATTCTTATCCCGAATTGGGATGAGAAGGTTTTAGCCATATGTTAATCTTAGCTTAGCTAAAAGCGATGTCCCTGCACCTTCGGATGTCACCCCTACGTAGGCAGGGGTCTAAGAAAATAGCATAGAAGACTATTTAACACCTTTAGACCCCTGCTTTCGCAGGGGTGACATCACCCTACGCGGAAATGATGTACTAGTGATCCACGCGGGCAATGCCTACACGGGAATGACATCAATTCTATCACTATTACCTTAGCTAAAAGAATTAATTCGTAATACCCCCATTATCCGAACGAAAAGTTAAGTTTGGAATATTATAGTAGTGAACTAAAAACCTACTGACAAAAGCACCTGCAATTACCGTAATAATAAAGTATTTTATTGTACTATAATGAGGATTATAAGCATAAGCATCTAATAATATACTAAAGATCCCACCCCATAATATGAATATTTCAAAATTAACTTCTCTAGGTATATACTCCATATTCTTGTCATGCTTACAAATTAAATTCCGCAGTATTATACCAGCACTAGAAGTTAAACACGCAAAACATGGTCCCCAAAACTCTAACGGTTCAATTCTTTGTACAATTACGGTTACAACGCCAATTATCATAAAGGATGCTTGCCCTAAAGAATCACAAATAACAAGAGTATTACTCCATATTTTTTGGATAAAACTATCTTCATATAACTGCTTATTATAATAAGCTAGGAGTTTAACGGTAGAGAAGCCAACAAGTACCGTTATAAAAACACGGAAAGTATAATATGGAGTCAAAACAAGATTTATATTATCACCATGGTGTTGTACTATTACAATATCGAGTAAAATACATCCTAATAGAGATGGTAACATTGCTAATACAAAAGTACCAAACAACGTGGCATTTGTTTTAGAGGATATAGTGATAGCAGAAATTGCGAATGCTATACTCCCTATAACTCCAATAATATAACACCATTCTGAATCAATAGATTTTGGCAATAAAATATGATATATATAGCTTTTAACGATTTTTTTATATTCATCGCTATTGACAAATTCTTCAATTGAATCGTTAAACCGTGCGACTACGTTAGGAGATACAGTTTTCTTACTGAACATTAAATGTACAGGGGTTTTAATACCAGTAGGGATTTCCTCTATTTGATCTTTTTTAATATAGTTTAATGAAAGAGCTACCCCTGAAATTCTGTCAGCAAGAAACCCATCAATTTCATTACGTAGCAGCCCATTAAATAACTCTAGGTTACTTCCATATTTAATGATAATATCGTTATTACTCACCTGATTTAGGTAGTCAGTCGTTCTTGCATCACCATAAAGAGCTTTTTTAGTTATACCAAGACGGAAATTTAGTAAACGTATCTGAGCTAAAAATTCATTTATGTTACTAAAACTCAAATGTTTTTTTGCTGAACGTAAAGTAAATAAGGAAATTTCTTCAAATCGATATGGAAGAGAAAAATTGGCAAAGACTGCTCTCTCAGCAGTATAAGCAGCTCCTGCCACCATATCACTTTCACCCTGCCCTATATTTGATATTGCTCGCTCCCACACAGAATCAGCATATTGTACGCCAATGCTAATTTTGCTACTAATACTATTGATTAATTCAATATCTAAGCCAGTAACACAATAGTGACCATTTTTAGCTATATGACTAAATTGGTAGGGTTCTAGTGGATACCAATCAACAAGCAGATTATCTTTATCAGACACTTCTTCAGTACATTGAGTAAAATATTTGTCCTGAATATTAGATAGTTGATTACTACTGCCCTCAGGATTAGCAAAAGTAAAAAAGTTTTGCACAATAATAATAATCGGGATGATACTTTTAAGTACTTGCATTTTGCATTAGTTCTCCTAATTTAAGGTCTATTCCAAGTTTTTGCAGCATACATTAATATCACCGTCAAAGAACTTAATATTAAATTCTTGTTTTTTGCTTGCAACAACTTTTGATGTTATAAATTCTCCATCTTCTGATTTAATTACCGTAAAGCCACGTTTTAGTACAGTTTTATAATCTAGACTTGTAAGTAGCAAATTATTTAAATTTAATTGATGCTCATAATTTTTTAACTTAGTGCTAATAGATTTTAGCATATAATTAGATTGATGCACTAATTCTAACGACTGATAATTAACTATTTTTAGAGGATTTAATATTTCTATATTAAGTGAGTCAAGTTTTGCCACTTTAAATCTGAGTAAGTTAGGCAAAGAATCTGTTAATCTAAAACTGAGTTCATCAAGAAGTTGTTGATTATAGTCTATATAAGTAGTTATACTCCTAAAAATATCAGTATTGGAGTTAACGGCTTGCTGTTCGTATTTAACTAGCTGATTAATACGACTGCGTAATACATCATAATACGAACTGATTGTATAATGTAGATTAGAAAGCACAGGTACAGCAAATTCAGCTGCGGCAGTTGGTGTAGGAGCTCGCCTATCAGCTACTAAATCGATTAAAGTATTATCTACTTCATGTCCAACTGCAGAAATAATAGGAATAGCTGAATTAAATACGCTCCGTACTACTACCTCTTCATTGAAAGCCCACAGATCTTCTATAGACCCCCCTCCTCTTGCAACAATTATAACATCGGGTTTTATATCTTTATCTAATTCATTAAATCCTGAAATAGCACTAGCAATTTCACTTGCAGCATTTTCGCCTTGAACAGTAACTGGCCATATTAGTATATGAGATGGACAGCGGTCATTAATACGGTGTATAATGTCCTTAATTACCGCCCCAGTCATTGATGTAACCACCCCAATCTTATTAGGCAAAAAAGGTAGTGGCTTTTTTGGTTTATTGAATATACCTTCTTGTGCTAATCTCTCTTGCCGCTCCTTGAGAATTTGCATGATAGCACCAAGACCTGCGGGTTCGAGGACTTCTACCGATAGCTGATATCGTGAATTTCCTGCATACCCAGAGAGCTTACCTCTAGCTACCACTTCCATACCATCAATTGGTACAAACTTAATTTTTGTAAGTACAGGACGCCAACAAGTACAGGCTAGAATAGCTGTATTTTCTTTAAGATTAAAGTAACCATGACCAGAAGTTGCTATCTTAAGACCAGAGATTTCTCCCTTTACTCTAATATAACCAAAATTATTCTCTAGCAACTCCTTGATTTTACTAGAAATTTCGGTAACTGAGAATTCCTGATCTACTAGATTAGTAATAAAACTATCTTCTTCTAACATAATGATACACTGATTTGGATAGTGGATTTTGAAAATGATTTTATATAAGCACTTTAAACTAATAAATTCAAGAACAAATAGACAATTAGTAGTATTATAACCTCAAATATTGATGTAAGACATCGGTTTAATAGCCTAGGGTATTATGCCACAACTATTGAAAGTTAAAAACCCGTCATTGCGAGACCACATAGTGGTCGTGGCAATCCACATTAATTAGATTGCTTCGTCGCTACTAAAGTAGCTCCTCGCAATGACGCCGGGCTATTTTCTTCATAAATCTCTCCTTGCCAAATGTGCATAATCGTCATACTTTAGTAAATCAATATCATATGGAAAGTTTTTATTCGTTACATAATATTCTAGTACTCGCATCATCCCCTGTTTATGACGATCTAAATCTTCTTTCGTTAAGTCTATTTCCAAAGTTTGGATTATTGGCTTCGAGCTAGAAATTTTTACATAAGTAACCTGTTTAACACTATGAACTTTTATAGCAAAACCACCTTCCTGTAACATTAAGCCTTCAATGATTAGCTGCGGAGATAATCCGGCTTCTACATCTTTTTTACTCGGTAAGCTACCAGTTTTATAATCGATAATGACAGCTGCCCCAAGCTCATCTACCTCAATTCTATCAGCAACTCCAATTATTGTTAATTCTTGCCCTCCAATATTTAGCGAAATTTCTCCTCTGCATTCTGAGTAAATATATTGGAAATCACTTCTGCGTTTTTCATCAAACTCAATAAAAGACTCAGCAATAGGAATAAATTTTATTTGCCAAATTTTTTGTGTATAGGTCGGCAAAATAGTATTCTGTAAAATATTATTACTAATCTCCAATATTAATCCAACTTTGTTATTTTCTAACTTATCATAATTTTTAGAATATTGTTCTAAGACCTTATGAACAAAACTACCAAATTCAGATATTTTAGGCTCCTGCCCTATCATATCCTTGCTTCTCAAATTTAAAATCTTCTTAGCATAGAAACTATAAGGATTCCGTACTAACATTTCTATATCAGTAACTGAGATCACTTCAGGAAAAATTGGACTATATACATAACCACTATGATTATGGCTAACCCGATTAGTATTTTTGACGTCATGGCGGGGAGGCGCGAAGCCCGAACGAAACAATCCATTTCTATTCACTTCCCTAGATTGCTTCGTCTCTACTAAAGTAGCTCCTCGCAATGACGAACTAATGTTAGTCGGATTAGCTATAATTGACTCAACCATATTAACATTATTTGATACATCCACTAAGTCACTTTCTGATAAATATGTTAAATAATTTTCTGAAATCAAACTTTTCTGTAAAATAAATTGCAATTTTAGTAATAAATTTGATGGTAATAAACCTGATTTACCATCTTGTCTTTTTGACCTAGTAATTATCACTTGAGCATTATGCAGAAATAAATAGAAATAATATTGATGTATGGTAGATCCAGTAGCAATATGTAATTTTTTAAGCGTCTGCTCATTAATCCACTGATTTACAGCTGATGACGAAGCTAAACTCCCTTGATTAAAGTCGGCTAAAATTACTAGGTCAAATTTAAGTAACATTAAATCTTCAGCTTTACCAATAATTATATTTTTAGAATAATTATTATGGGCAAAATACTTACAACTAAACATTAAAGATTTAAGTAACTCTGGAAACCATTTTTTATTATTTAATGTTAGATTACAATTATTTGTTATTAAGCTAGATAGAAAAGTTGATAGTTCAGCAGCCGACTGTTCATACCAAATATTTGGATAAAGTTTTTCAGCAATCTTAATCGAGGATTTTAATATTTTAACAAAACTACTACCACTATTTGTATAAAGTAAGTTTATTAGCTTCTTACACCACTTTATTAATACATCATCATTGGTTTTTTCTACTAAAGACAGCATCTGACTGGGTTGCCGTATAAAACGGTTCTTACCGCTCATTAATAGTTCTAATTTTGGTACTAATTTACAATTAATAAAAGGATTCTTTAATAGTAAGAATAACTTTTTTATATCAAAATCATTACATAATATTTCACTAACAGAAATTATTAGAGAACTAACCAGCGTTTTTGTTAAACTATCACCTAGTAAATCTTGAAATTCTAAGGAATATTTGGTCAAAAAATTACAGTAAAAACTCTTGCTTGTTTGATTATTAACAATAATAGCTATCTTCTTATCACTATACTTTTTGCAGATTAGGCTTATTTGTTCTGCTTCTTGAAAAATATCCTCAAGCTCAAAATATTTTAGTAGACCAATGTCATCCCTGTCTCCTTCAATGTCATCCCTGCTTTCCTCAATGCCATTCCCGCGTAGGCGGGAATCTGGAATGTTTAAAGCACCCTTTCGGTCTATTTCTTTAGATTCCTGCCTCAGCTCGAATGACATCTTTTTTGTTATAACGTCGCAGTTTAAATGAGCCTGCTTAGCAAGTGTTAAATCCTTATCCTCAAAAATTATCTGATCTAGAATAGAATGATGTTGTTGCTCATTACCTAAAGGCTGAAAATCTGATAAATCTTTATTTAGAATTGTCAGTAATTTTTTTAAGCTATATAAATAATCTTCTTCAGGCTTATCATATTCTAATAGAGATCTATTACTAATAGGCGGTAAAATTATAAAACCACACGGAGAATTAGCAACATTCTTTAAAAAATTCCATGATATAAGATTGTGACCTATGATGCCCGCTACTATTAAATTGGTATCAGCTCTTTTCAACCTTGCTATCTCTGCTTCCATCATAGTTATTTGATAATTTACACGATCTAGCAATCCTAACAATTCTATCTGTTTCTTCCATTGGTGATGGGTGTATTTAAGAAATTCATAAATAACATTCCAATGTTTTGATAGATTCATTTTTTCTATTTCATTTACAGAATCTATCGATAAATTATTACAAGCTAGCTGATAAAATAACTCAGCTATTGTTGAACAAAACTGTAAAGATTGTATTATACTGAATTGTAGCTTAGGGTAATTATGGATGATTTCTGCTAATATAATTCTCTCTTGCAAAAACGTTATAGGCTCTAACGTTATAGGTTCTAGATTTTCTGATGTAATACTAAATATTTCCTCACCTTCAGCCATAATATTGGAAAAAGGGATAATATTCGGTAAAATCGCAATATTTTGCTTCTTAATCAAAATATTTTGTAAATTTAAACAAGCAAAGCCACTCGGCAATATAATTTTAAGATTGCTAATAGATTCTTTAGCAAAATTATCTAGAATAAAATCAGCTACTATATCCAAAAACGATGAAGACGGGTTGACTCTATAAAGGTTCATTAAATTCTCTAATTATATAGCTAACCCGAAAAGGTTTAAGGCATAGTAATGGTGATATAATTGATGTCATTCTCAGCAACGGCATTGCCCGCGTGGATCAAAAAGCCAACGTAAGTAATGGTACTTACAGAACCAAAAACGATGTCATCCCAGCGAAAGCTGGGATCTAATAATATTTAATAGTCTTCTATGCTATTTTCTTAGACCCCTGCCTACGCAGGGGTGACATCCGAAGGTGCAGGGACATCGCTTCTAGCTAAGCTAAGATTAACATATACCTAAAACCTTCTCGGGTTAGCTATATCATACAAATATTATATATATAATAACATAACTTGACAACACCACTAATAGCTAAAACTCTTAAAAATTTTGTTTTAGTAAAACCGGCAATTAAAGGAATAAATTTGCCCCATAATGGTATTATCATAAACCAAAGTATAAATATGTTATATTTTAAAAAAAATTGGGAAAATGATTGGTGGTTAGTATGAACCTGTTCATTTTTAGAATAATAAAAAATTTTCAATAAGATCAAACCAAAGAAATAATTTATGCTAGTAGCAAATAATGAAGCAATAGTGGCGACAGTAAGTATTATTAAATTATTATAAACACCAAATATCCTCATAGAATGAACGATTAATTCACTATCTAAACTTACAACTAAATTACCTACTAAACTATCAATAAATAATAACGAATATGCCTCAAACTGATCCATAATTCAAACTGGTTTATAAAAATAATAGGTTTGACAAAATACTATCGATACTATAATTTGCTACCTTAAAATACAACATAAATTATAATCTAAATTTTCCTGTGAATAAAGCTTTATCCTTAAAAAAACCACTTTTGCTATGGTCTCTTGCCACCCTGTTTTTTGCTTTTCAATTTATATTAAGACTCTCAACTGGAATTCTTAGAGAAGAAATTATACAAAAATTTGCCATTGATACCATAGCATTTGGCACGTTTGCTGGATATTATTATCTAGGTTATGCAGGAATGCAATTACCAATCGGCATAATGCTAGATAAATTTAATTTTAGGATTGTCACATTCTTATCTATCTTAGTTACCTCTCTTGGTACTCTAACTTTTGTTGCTAGCATTGATTTTAATTACTTACTCATTGGTAGATTTATGATTGGAGCTGGTTCTGCTGTAGGTTTTTTATCAGTAGCTAAGATTACTAGAAGCTCTTTCCCAGCTAAATATCATTCCTTAATGCTCGGACTCTCTTTTACCTTTGGCTTACTTGGAGCAGTATTTGGCATTACTCCAATGAAGCTATTATTTACACATTTTGGTTATGACGTAACTTTTAATAGTTTAGCTCTAGTTGGATTTATCATTGGACTAATGATTTTATTAGTAAAAACCGATGATACAAGAAGTAATTCTAATACTAGCGATTCCGAGCCTTCAATATTGAAACTCTTATTAAACCCTACTATTTTATTTATTGGAGTTTGTGGTGGTCTAATGGTAGGAGCATTAGAAGGTTTTGCTGACGTATGGGCTATTCCATTCTTCAAACAAGTTTATCAAATGAATGATATGGAAAGTAACTTGGTTACCTCATTCGTTTATATAGGTATGTGTTTTGGTGGTCCAATACTTGCACTTATTGCTAATTTATCAAAATCATCTAATTTTATAATAATAAT
Source organism: Candidatus Tisiphia endosymbiont of Micropterix aruncella (assembly GCF_965178575.1). NCBI lineage: Bacteria > Pseudomonadati > Pseudomonadota > Alphaproteobacteria > Rickettsiales > Rickettsiaceae > Candidatus Tisiphia > Candidatus Tisiphia endosymbiont of Micropterix aruncella. Next base: position 1,193,695 of record NZ_OZ238268.1, on the reverse strand, counting down.
GACTGGATTGCTAACGGTAGCAATTTTTAGTATTCTATTATATTGTCCTTCATTAAGTTTCTTTACTAGTAGTTCTTTAATGTTTTTATTAGGAATTTTTTGTTGTTATCAAGTTCTAATTTTTACTGTTGTAGGTAACCTTGTTACAGATAAATCTGCTGGAATTGCTATTGCGATAGTCAATTGCATTAATATGTCATTCGGACATTTTTTCCATAAAATTATGAGTAATTTAATATCTTACAACTGGGATGGCCTACTAAGTGAATCAGCTGTACCTATTTATAGTCGCTTTGATTTTATTATGGCAATTTCTATAATTCCAATTTGTTGCTTTATCGGAATCACCGGCTTTTGGTATTTATCTAAAAGATCAAAAACCAAAACTCAAATATTAATGGAAGAAGAAACTGTTGCAGTATAGCTAACACGAAAAGGTTTAAGGCATAGTAATGGTGATAGCTTTGATGTCATTCCCGCTTCAGAGCGGAATCCAAATACGATCTTACGATGTCACCCCTGCGTAGGCAGGGGTCTAAAATAACTTAACACAACCTATTTGGATCATTTTTTTAGATTCCGCACCGAAGCAGGAATGACATAAACCCTCGCAGGGATGACATCGCTTCTAGCTAAGCTAAGATTAACATATACCCAAAACTTTTTCGGGTTAGCTATAGCTCTGTAGAATTCTCAATTTAATATTGATTTTAGAAAATTATTTAGCAGAAAATAACTTAGTGGATGTAACAAATCATGTTAATATGATCGAATCAGAACATTTAATGAGACCTTATAACAACATGACTAACAAAAATACTTTATTAATAATTGATGGTTATGGATTTGTCTTTAGAGCATATCATGTTCAGCCACCATTAACTTCTCCTAATGGCTTAGCTGTTGGAGCATTGTATGGTTTTACCTCCATGTTGTTAAAGCTATTGAACGATTTTAAGCCAGAACATGCTGTCATTATTTTTGATTTTGGTGGTAAAAATTTTCGTCACCAAATTTATGAGCAATATAAAGCAAATAGACCGCCTACACCAAAGGATTTGAATGATCAATTGCCACTTATTCGTCTAGCAGCAAGTAGCCTAAATTTCCCAATAATTGAGAAAGCTGGTTGTGAGGCAGATGATATAATTGCCACTCTAGCCAATAAAGCAACTGCATTACAAGAAAATACTATTATTATCTCTTCTGATAAAGATTTAATGCAATTAATTAATTCGCATACTAAAATGTATGACCCAATAAAAGCAAAATACATATCTGAAGATAACGTGATAGAGAAATTTGGTGTAGGACCAAGTAAGGTCAGGGAAGTAATGGCTTTGATCGGTGATAAGTCAGATAATATACCAGGTGTTTCAAGCATTGGTCCTAAAACTGCTGCAACACTTATAAAACAGTTTGGTTCGTTAGCAGAACTTTTAAATTCTCTCGATCAAATCAGTAACGATCGTCAAAGGGAAATCATTACCTCCTCAAAGGATCTAGCATTAATTTCCTGGCAACTAGTTGGTTTAGATTATAATGTTGATATAGACTTGGATTTTAGTTTATTGCAATATAGACCACCTGATATTGGGCAAATATCTGACTTCCTAGCAGAATATGGTTTTAAATCTCTAAACAAACGAGTGGAAAATTTATTCCAAATACAAATTACCAATGAATCTTTGCCTATTAAGCAAATCATAGTTCAGGAGATATCTTCTAAACAACAGCTTGATTCTGTGATGATTAAAGCTGAAGAGCATGGGGTCGTCAGTATTTATCTATCAGATCATCTAGGACAAAATCCTTCTATAATTTTATCGATTGATGATAAGTGCTACAACATTAAGTTTGTAGCTAGAACCCCTAGCAATATGTCTGATTTACTTTCTGATGATTTTCGCCAAAACTATCTGCATCAATGGTTTATGCCTGATATTCTCAAATTGCTAAAAAATAAGTCTATTAAGAAAATCACTTATAAACTAAAATCATTATTAAAATTCTTTGTAGATAGTGAAATATACTCATGCGAAGATCTTGAACTAATGCAATATCTAATATCTGCTGGTAAACCTCAAAAAAACCCGTTTGATTCGGTGGAAAAGGATAATTTAGAGCCCATGGCAGAAATAATTACTGGCTTTAGTACTGATTATCAAAAACTATTGTTAGAGTTAAAGGATAATCATGCCTTAGCACTATACAAAGAAATTGATGTACCTTTATGTTATATAATAGATAAAATGGAGAAAGCTGGGATTAAAATCGATTCACAGTATCTTAAACAACTGTCAAGTGAATTTGGTAATGAAATTACTAAATTAGAGCAGGAAATTTTTACCATTACTGGTACAAAGTTTAACATTGCCTCGCCAAAACAACTGGGAGAAATTTTGTTTGAGAAAATGCAACTACCCTTTGGTAAATTGTCATCAAAAGCTAAGTCTTATTCTACTAGTGCAGAAATACTTGAAAAAATTAGCGAGAGTGGTTTTGCTATTGCCGATTTATTATTAAAATGGCGTCATTTAACTAAATTAAAAAATACTTATACGGATAGCTTACCTCTACAAGTAAATCCAATAACTAATAGGGTACATACCACATTTTTACAAACTTCAACTAGCACTGGTAGGCTTAGTTCTCAAGATCCGAACTTACAGAATGTGCCAATTCGCTCGAAAGAAGGCAACAAAATCAGAACAGCTTTTATTGCAGAATATGGGCATAAATTAATTTCAGCTGACTATTCACAAATTGAACTCCGAATCTTAAGTAGCATGGCAGATATACCATCCTTAAAGCAAGCTTTTGTTAATGGTGAGGATATACATAGTAAAACGGCTTGTAATATATTTAAAATTACCGAAAAAGATTTAACACCAGAACATAGGCGTAAAGCAAAAGCCATAAATTTTGGTATTATTTATGGTATCAGTAGCTTTGGACTAGCAAAACAGTTAAATATTAGCTCTTCACAAGCAGCAGAATACATAAAAAAATATTTTGAAGAATACCCAGAAATTCAAAAATATATGGAATATATAAAAAACTATGCCAAGGAACATGGCTATGTCCTAAACCTATTCGGACGGAAATGTTTTATTCCCTTAATCCATGATAAGAAACACTCCCTACAGCAATTTGCCGAAAGGGCAGCAATCAACGCTCCAATTCAAGGAACTAGTGCAGATATCATAAAAGTGGCAATGATTGATCTTGACCGTAAAATACGGAAGTTAAAATTAAGAACCAAACTAATTCTACAAATCCATGACGAGTTACTTTTTGAGTCTCCTATTGATGAAATAGAAATAGCCACTCACCTAATCAAAACCACTATGGAGAACGCACCTAAATTAGCCATTCCACTTATTGTTGAAACCAAGGTAGGAGATAATTGGTTACATACACATATCCTCAACTAACTATACAAATTGTTAAAATAACTTTTGAATTTGAAGAAAACTTAAGGAAAAACAAGAAATACGGAAAGTCAAGTAGTCTAGGATGAATCCTAGACTACCCTTTTTTGTCCTATTTCTTCTTTTTCTTAGCAGTCTCACACTCACAAGCGATTTGAGAAGCAACAGAATTCATATGTGATTTAACATCTTGAGAACCAGCTATTACCCCTCCTAGTGCCCAACTCATTTTATTAGCATCTATGCTACCTAACAATTTTTTTGTCTCGTTATCTTTTATATTAATTTTTGCGTCAAAGCGAGAGCTACCAGCACCAAAACCAATTAGTGTACGCATAACAGCATTACCCTCAGAATACTTAGTTATTTTCCCATCAATAAGTATAGCCCTATCTGTAGAGTCAACATTCCGTTGAACTTTGTCGAATAATTTTTTAGATTTAATTGAACTTGCTATCATATCGGCAAATCTCTTACCTTCTGATATAACATGTGGATCATCAGAAGATTTGCTAGTACCATCCTCAAAATCATTAATAATTATGTAATCATAATTACTAAAATCCACCCGACTCTCTGATGGTTGTGCGTTACGTATACTTGATGTACTACCACAAGATGATAGCATTATTGTTAAAATTAAAAAGATAATATTTTTCATAACTCCTCAATGTAATTTAATATATAAAGTATAATAACTTAATATATAAAGTACATACTGACAAGAGATTATTTAGCAAAGAAAAAATATTATCAGTTGGAATATGGTTTGGATAGCTGATACTATAGTTAAGTCCATAGGATTAGGTGACAAAGAACATAACGATTGTAAGTTGTCATATATGGACGAGTAAGTAAGTCAATAAGAAAAATGATGCGGGAGTAATAAAAAAATAAGCTGTCATATATTCTGCATCTAGTGCCATAATAGTTTTCGCATTCCACGCAATCCTTGGAGTTATCCACTCATTCTTACGGCTTCTAGAGCCTTGACATAAAATCTCGGACTTGTTTTTGGAATGCCCATTTATTATCTCCAATCACTTTCGCTTATATCGTACCTCTTAAATCCTATTTACTTACTTCTTCTTTTTATATAGATAAAATACAGATAAATCTATATACACCACCAACTATCAAGCATATGCACATTTTCTTGTAACACATACATACGCTATTCTAGCTAATTTGTTTGCTATTGCCACAGCAGCCTTATTAAAGCTCATCCTTTCCAGCAATTTCTTTGCACATTGCACTAAATGATCAGTAGGATCCTTTTGTATTTTTGCTCTGATTGCAATAGACCTTGCTCCTTGTATCAGCATAGTTCTAACATATCTCTCTCCTTTCTTAGTGATAGATCCAAGACTTGTTTTACCACCTGTGCTATTTTGCTTAGGCACTAATCCCAAACTTGCAGCAAAACTTCGACAATCATCATAATTTTCATAAGCTGCTATGCTTAGTATATTAGCATTAATTTCTCCAATATCTGGTATTGTTTTTAATAAAGTAGCTGTTTCAGATTCTTTATTTATTGCTATTAGCTGTTTATCTATTGCTGATTCTTGTATTAATAACGTAGCAATTTCTTCAGCTATTACCTTCATTTCCTTATACATTCTCTCTGAAATCACACCAGCATTTTTGGCATCTTCTACTATATTTAATGCCTCACGGGCAAATTTAGATTTACTCATTTTTATGTAATAACCAAATTCAAGTAAATCACTCATTAAACCATTACTATATTACGTTAATTCGGGATAAGGATTAGTAAAAATAGCAGACATATATACACTACGAAGAGCAATTAATGTATGAATTCACAGAAATGCAATTTATACATATCCAAAATCTTGTATTAGTTATAGCTAAAGCATTTTTACTAATCCTTATCCCGAATTGACGTATATTGTACTCTTTGTCTAATAATATGTTGCCGACGTTTATGTAACCAACTAATCTCTTGTTGTGATATATTTTTTATACGAACCGATTTTAACTCCGGATCTTTTCCTGCTCTTGCTATTGCTAAAGCATCATTTGTATCATTTTTTTGCCGAGTTTTTGCAAAAGCTTTTACATCACATGGTTTAAGTAATTTTACTGTAAAACCTGATTCCATAAACTTATTGCTCCAATAATGACAACTGCCACATGCTTCCATTACCAATAAACTATTCTTGGGAATGTTTGTTAAAATGTAGTCTTCAAATTCTTCTCTGTGTAATTTTTTAGCTAATATTTTTTCACCATCTTTATTTAATGCAACAATATGAAAAATTGTTTTTGCTAAATCAATGCCTAGTATGTTAATATCTTTCATGGTATGGACTCCTTTTTAATTATTAAATAGTATAATTATGTGACCGAATTATATTCGTGATCACGGGAGTAAGTAAAGTTTCTTTTACTTACTCGTCCATACCATCATTCTTAGCAACGGCGGGAATCTACCGTCTTGCTAGTCAAGAAAAAAAGTAGATTAGTATTCATAAATTTTATTATTTTTCACCATAGAATTTAAACAAATAATTACTTTACGCATAACGGCTACTAAAGCGACCTTTGCTTTTTTACCAGCATTAGTCATACGTTCATATAATGCCTTCATTTTGTCATTATGACGCATCGCTACTAAAGCAGCCATATACAAGCTTTTTCGAACAAAAAACCTGCCGCCTCTAATATGAGCCCCATTAGTTTTTTGACCGCTTTGGCTTGTTTTTGGGGCGAGTCCAACTAAGCTTGCAATTTCCTTATTGCTCAGCACACCAAGCTCTGGCAGTTCTATTAGCAAAACACTAGCTGTTTTTTCGCCTATACCTTTATAGCTTATCAGCAAATCATTTTTTGCCTTTAAACTCTTATCTTCCTTTATGGCAGCCTTTATATCTTTTCTAATTTCCTCAAGCTGTTTTTTGCTACACTTTATCATTTCCTCGAGATATTTCTTAGCCTTCTCGGATGCAACTTTTGTTCTGCATTGATTAGCATGTATATCTTCTTCTATATTACGTTCTATGCTCCTTAGAGATTGTAATTCTTCTTGTATAACAGAAATTATTTGGTCTCCTTTCTCATCATTAGCAATAAAAGCTGCATATTTCTCAAGTAATAACGCATCCAATTTATCAGTCTTAGCAAAATGGTTACAGACCTTGGCAAAAGCGTGAACTCTATTAGGATGAGCTCTATGCACAGCAAGCCCGGCTTGTTGCAACATCCTCATAACCAAACGTTCATAACCGCCAGTAGATTCCAAAACAGTAAGCACAATATTTCGAGAAGCTATTTCTGATTTTATAAAATCAGAAATAGCTTTATCTGTATTTTTAATCTTACAATGAATATTGTTCATAGATATATCAAGCGTATTTTTTGAAACATCTATTCCCATAAATATCTTGCTTTTTTCAGTCATTTGCTTTACCTATAATTAGTGGTTGTTTTGCAAAGTTTTGATACATGATTGTAAATTCGATCTCTAAAGGATCATCCTACCGTTCGTATTATACTTTGCGATTCAAGGAAGGAGTGCACCAAGATTCCCTCGGTCTTTAAAGACCAATCTAAATTAAACGGCGTCACTCCTTCCGACCATATTAACTCCATATTGAGCTAATATTCAAGATACAATCTAAAAAAATAGCCTAAAAGACTATTAAACATTATTAGATACCATCTTTCGCTGGGATGACATCGTTTTGACATTAGTACTACAACTGTAGCACTAAATAGCGTAGTTAATAATGGGAAATGGTATTATTTATTGAGTGTTGCGAATCGAATAATATATTCTATGAAATTCTCTCGTGCATGTAGTTGTTGGTTGTGAAAGAAATATCGGTTAAAAAAATATGTAGTTAAATTAAAAGCTTGTTTTTTATCATTATTAGTAATTTGGCTATTAGTGGAGGTTAGGAATTGTGGTAAGATTAGAAGCCTGTCTTGATATGGTAACCCCTCTGATAAGCATACAGCTCTTCCAGATTTTGGCGAGACGTAAGCTAGATTCTCTCTACTACCTGTTACCGCACATTTATGCAGATCAAGACCATAGCCTGATTCTTGGAGTATAGCTAATTCAAATTTAATATATTCCTCAAAAATAAAATTATTTGCTAGACTACTTAAATATTTTACAAAAATTGAAAAAAATTTATTGTGATTTTCTCTTTCATGAAATGCCATCTTAATAAGGCTAATAATTGAATTAAAAGCGTAGAGCTTAATTTTATTAGTTATTAAAAGACCAGCGTAAGATTTTATTAATTCGCATTTAGCCATTCCTAGATGCTCGTGTAATCTAGCTTGCCAAAGAAAATCAACAATATTACCTTGTTGATTTACAGAGCCAAATTTTTTAGATGTTTCTCGTATTACGCCGGAATATAAGCCATGATTTTCAGTAAAAACTGTAATAATAGCCGTATTTTCTTTTAGTGGTTTTTTGGCAATTATTATACCTATATCTTTAAAATTCATATTTAAACTTGTTGCAATCTCATATGGCTATATGAGTGCGGATCATTTTCCCAAAGCTCACGTACTTTCACAAAAAGGAAAAGGTGAATTTTACAATCAAAAGCTAGCTGCATCTCTATTCTTGCCTTAGATCCTATTTCTTTAATTTTACAACCATTTTTTCCTAAAATAATAGTCTTATAAGAATTCTTTGAAACCACTATTACCTGATGAATTTTTATAGACTTATCATTATTCTCCTGCCACATTTCAGTTTGAACGGTTAAATTATAAGGTAATTCTTGGTGGAGATTCAAGAATAATTGTTCCCTAGTTATCTCAGCTGCTAAAAACCGCATAGGTAGGTTAGTAACATCATCTTCTTCGTATAGCCAAGGCGACCGCTTCGCTTGGCTTTGTATGTAACTTAGTAAGTTATTGATATTTTCGCCGTTTAAAACGGATATTTTAAATATATTAGCATCTATGAACTGAGACCTTATAATATTTTCTATTTCTTCTATATATTTAGAAGGAATATCGATCTTATTTAACAGAAATATTAAATTTATTTTAAGATTTTGTAATTTTTTTAGTATTTGTAAAGTAAATTGGTCTATAGGTTTCGTACTATCTATTATCAATAAAACTATATCTACACCATGTAAACTTGACCATGCACACCGTACCATTGCTTTTTCCAGCTGTTTCTTTGGCTCGAATATACCTGGCGTATCTAATATTATCAGCTGCGTATCTTTTATGGTAACTATTCCAGTTATAATGGAGCGAGTCGTTTGAACTTTATTCGTTACTATGGAGATTTTTTGTCCAATAAGTTTGTTTAATAATGATGATTTACCAGCATTTGGTTTGCCGATTATACATATAGTTATTGTTTTCTGAGAATATATTTCCACGGATTAAACCTTACAACTATTACCAAGTGTGCAAGTTTTGTTAACTTAAACAGCCCCGATGTCATCCCTGCTTCGGTGCGGGATCTAAAATATCTAACAACATTATCTATGCTACTTTTTTAGACCCCGCACCGAAGCAGGGGTGACATCAGCCCTTAGAGAGGACTATTATAACATTGCAAATTTTTAAAATAGTTCATTAATTTACGAGCAGCAACTTTTTCTGCTTCTTTAACTGAATGACCAGTACCAGTTTGTTGGTAGGCTTCCATTTTTACTAATACAGTGAAGATAGATGCGTGTGGTGATCCTTCTCTTTTTATCACTTCATACACGGGTCTTGCAATTCCCTTTCTTTGTGCTAATTCCTGAAGAGTAGTTTTAGGGTCATAATCAGCTAAATCAGTAATAGATATAAACTCATGCCACAAATCATATACTATTTTTTGGGTCGTATCAATATTACTATCAAGATAAATGGCAGCAATTAATGCTTCCATAGTATTCTCAATATTATTAGGATTTTGCCTTCCCCCTAATACTTCTTCACCATGGGTCATAATAATATAGTCTGACAAATTGATTTTTGCAGCTACTTTGCAAAGTGATTCTTTACAGACTAGATATGCTCTAATTTTTGCTAATTTCCCCTCATCATAAGTAGAGAAATTTTTAAATAAAATTTCAGTAATGATAAAATTAATTATTGCATCACCAAGTAATTCTAAACGTTCATAGTTTTTTTGAATTCCCTGCTTTAGGATATGTTGCTTAAGGGAAGGATGACTTAACGCTTCAAGTAAAAGATCTTTATTATTAAAATTATATCCTATATCTTGTTCAAGCTTTTCCGGAGCAGAAAGAGCTGATTCTTTACTTGTTATCATTTTATATTTTATCTGTATAAAGGGACGTAAATATTCTGTTAAATCTAATAGATACCAGCCAAGTACCCACACGGAGTATTTGATTAATTATCCCAATATCACTTTGCCATAATTCTTCTTTTGTAGAAAAAATAATAAATTGTCCTTTGGCAATAAAGTTTTTAAACGGTACAAATCCTAGATCTATCCTACTATCATTTGATTCATCTCTGTTATCTCCAAGAAAGAAATACTTACCTTCAGGTACATAAAAGCTTTCCGTATTACCATATTTATTTACTAATGAATGATTATTTTGTTTTAATTTATAAGAAAAATAACTTACACCATTAGGTAATATTTCCTTATATTTTATATAATTCTTTCCTTCTTCACTTGTATATGTACCAATTTCAGTGCGTTCTATGGCTTTATCATTTATATACACTACGTCATTGATTAATTGTACTTTATCTCTAGGTAGCCCAATTAGTCTTTTTATAAAGCGAATATCCATATTATTTGGTGGGCGAAAAACTATTACATCTCCTCTTTGTGGCTGTGACGCCAACATTCTCCCATTCAAAATATTAGGACTAAAAGGAAAAGAATAATTACTATATCCATAAGAATATTTTGTTGAAAAAATATAATCATTCTCCAGCACGGTTGCTTTCATTGAACCTGTTGGCACAAAAAAAAGTTCCATGATAAAAAACCTTATCATCAGTGCCAAAAATATTGTAAAGATAAAAGACGTATATTCTTTAATTTGTGTTTTTTTGTTGGTAACCGCAGCTGTTGTTTGCATAATTATTATTTAATAACGAACTAAATTCAGTTTATAATACCTTATTACTATGTTTTAATCCAGCAATTTTTGAATCGCCCCTAGTATCTTAATAATGCGAATTTGGGATAAGAATTTGCCAATTCTTATCCCAAATTCGGTGAAATTATAGAAACAATCAGATTTGAGACGGCTCTGTATCTGATTGTTAAATGAATATTTTGCTAAAAACATGATTTTAAAAAATTAAAATCATGTTTTTAGCTTTAGAAAGGTTTAAAATGCATTCGCGTTAGCCACTTTAAGAATGCATTTTTCCTTATATTAAAGCCAATTCGATATAAGAATTAACAATTCTTATATCGAATTAATGGGGTTTAATAGTCAACTCTAAGAAAATACAACCCACATGCTGGAGCTTTTGCACCTGCTGCCTCTCTTTTTTTAGCATCCAAAGCTTTTTGTATATCACCTTCCTGCCATATATTGCGTCCAACTAATACTAAACTACCAACAATATTTCGAACCATATGATGTAAAAAAGATCGAGCAGAAAGATATATTTTTATATCGTTGTTTTCTTGTGTAATCACTAACTTAGATAAGGTTTTTATAGGTGACTTTGCTTGGCAATATTTACCTCTAAATGAGCTAAAATCATGATTTCCTATGAGATAGAAAGCCCCATATTTCATTGCTTCAACATCAAGAGGTTGTTTTATCCACCAAGCACGATTTAAATCTATTATAACTTGACCAGACCTATTAATAATTCTATATACATAATGACGTTCTACAGCAGAAAATCTTGCATGAAAATCTCCGTCGACTAGAACACAATCAATTATCCCTATATTATGAGATCTTACAAAATAGTTAATAGCCTGCATAACTTTATAGGGCTGCATATATTTCACTAAATCGAAATGTGCTACTTGCCCTAAAGCATGAACCCCTGCATCAGTCCTGCCAGCTCCATGAACCACTACTTTTTCACCAGTAAATTTGTAGATACCATCTTCCAGTATTTGTTGAATAGATATAGCATTACTCTGCCTCTGCCAGCCAACAAAAGCAGTGCCTAAATATTCAATGGTAATCTTATATCTATAAAAATCAAGTATTTGATTCATCAATTTATTTACTGCCTATTTCAGCTCCCCATATTGCAATTCATACACTCTATGCATCTTATGTGCCATTTCATGATTATGAGTTACCACAATAATAGAGGTATTTTGTTGTTTGGCAGTTTTAAGCAATAAGTTAAAAACCTCATTAGCAGTATTAGGATCTAGATTACCAGTAGGTTCATCAGCTAAAATAATTTGAGGATTATTAATTAGGCTACGAGCGATAGCTACTCTTTGTTGCTCCCCACCAGATAGCTCACCCGGCATATTATGTATTTTATTGGCTAGTCCTAAATCTGCTAATAGCTCTTCTGCCTTCTTAAGAGCTAATTTATAACTATCACCAGCAATTAATTTTGGCATTGCTACATTCTCTAAGGCAGTAAAATCTTTGAGTAAATGATGTTGTTGATAGACAAAACCTATATTACGCAGTCTTATTATATGAGCATGATTTTGGCAATAGTTTGTTGATTCTATCTGCACCTCTCCACTATTTGGGGTATCAAGTAGACCAGCTATATGCAGTAAAGTTGATTTTCCGCTACCAGAAGAGCCTATTATGGCAACTAGCTCTCCTTGCATTACAGTTAAGTTAACATTGCTTAATACTTCAATAATAGATTTTCCCTGCTTATATTTTTTAGAAATATTTTTTAACATTAATACGGCTTTATTCATAACGCAAGGCATCCACAGGATTCAACTTAGCAGCTTTATATGAAGGATAAATTGTTGCACAAAAACATAGAACTATAGAGATAGTTGATACTAATATAACATCTTCTAATCTTACCTCTGATGGTAGAGTGTATAAAAAATAAATCGCTGCTTCAAAAATTTTAGTACCAGTTACTTTCTCCAAGATATTTCTAATAGACTGGATATTATAAGCAAAGCTTGTACCCAATATGATACCTAAAATCGTACCGAGCAAACCTATAAACATGCCATTACAAATAAAAATAAGCATAATCTGCCTAGTACTTGCACCAATGGTACGAAGCACTGCAATATCCGAAGTCTTGTCTTTAACTAACATAAATAAGCTAGACACGATGTTAAAGGCTGCTACCATAATAATCAAAGAGAGAATAGTAAACATTGCTATCCTTTCAACAGCTAAAGCATTTAGAAACTGTAAATGTGATTTCTGCCAACTTGTCACTCGTAATTTTGATCCTAAAAGATTTTGTATCTCCCAAGCATAAATTCCCGCGTTACTCGGTTCTATCGTTATTATTTCGACTAGATTAATAACTTCCTTGAAAGACAGAAAATTTTGGGCAGCAATAAGTGGCATTAAAATAGTTGCTGAATCATAATCATACATACCGCTAGTGAAAGTAGCCACAACCCTGAATTCCTTAGATCTAGGCATACTACCAAAAGCAGTAGAAATTGAATTGGGAGAAATTAATTTTATTTTTGTACCTACTTGAACTCCTAGGTTATGAGCCAATTCATTACCGATTGCCACGACATCTTTGCCAAAAAAATCGGCAAAATCTCCAGTATTAACATTTTGTAAAATCTGATTTTTATATTTGAGTTCAGTTAAATCTATACCTTTAATTATAGCACCACTATTCATTCTTTTACCTAGTGCAAGAGCTTGACCGACAATGCTTGGAGAAATATGTTTTATATAATTCTGACTAATTAATTTTTTGTTAATTTCATCATAATTTGCGATAAAACGTGATACTGGTGTTATGCTAATGTCACCATTAAGACCAATAATGTTTTTAGTCAGTTCATAATGAAAACCGTTCATAACGGACATAACCACTATCAATGCAGCAACCCCGATAGTTACACCCATCAAAGAAAAACCAGCAATAATAGAAACAAATCGCTCATTCTTCTTAGCTCTAAAATATCGGACTGCTACTTTTAGAATAAAATTATCTTTTATCATTTAGGTTCATCAAATATTCTATCTACTTGCAATAATTTATAACAACCAATCAATGCTATAACTATAGTGATGCACATAACAATTGCTAATGGCTTAAAAGTACCCTGATAAAAATAACTAACCAACTGCAAACATAATGCGGTAACAATCAATCTTCCTGATACCAATACAGCAGTAATCCTGCCTTTAGCATTTGGTATACTCTCTAACGCCAAAGGCCATAAAATATTACAAGGGAATATCATGCCAATAGCCACTAATTGTGTTACTATTGTTATGGTTAATGGGTTATTAGTCTTGCATATCACCAAAACTATAGCGGCAATTATAAAAGCTACAAGTGCTAAAATACTAAAGAAAAAATATTTTTTTTGTCCAAGATTCTTCAATAAATAACCACTGCTAAAACTTACAACCGAGAATACTGCAGCCATTGCTCCCTGATAAAAACCAAACTGTTGAATAGACACTCCTAGATCTCGCATGTACAAGATGGGAGCGATACCAATAAAAACCCAATAACCCTGAATAATAAAAAGCATGGTTACTATATGATAAACAGCTTTTCTCGATTTAAAGACCAAGCCATACTCTTTTAGGGATATTTTAACATTATAATTTACCTGTCCTTTTGGAATAAATAATACACCGATTATTAAACAAAATAGCCCGAATATTAACAGTATAGCAAAATTACCTCGCCAACTAAGCAAAAAATTTACATAACTTCCTACTACCGGTGCAAAAGCCATGGCTAAACTAATTGCACCATTTAAAGTCCCCATCATTTTTTGTTGTTGTTTAACCGAATATAAATCAGCCAGTACTACATAGCCTAATACTGCTACCCCAGATATACCTACCCCTTGCAGAAACCTACCAAATAGTAATATGTAATAATTGAAAGCAAAAGTACAAAAGATACTACCAATAATAAATATTATAAGACCTATAATGATAATTAACTTCCTACCAAACCTGTCCCCTAAATTTCCTACTATCAAGGAAGTAACACAATGGGCTATGAGATTTATTCCTAATAAAAATTCTACCTTAAAAGTAGAAAGATTAAAGGTATTTTGTAAATCTGGAAAACTAGGGACAAATAAATCTACCTCAGCCCCAGCTAAAACTTCCATAATTAAAATAGTAATAAACAAATTCATAAAAAAATATATACTCCTTGCAAATGAAGAGTTGATAAACAACAACAAGGCAATCAGATTTGAGACGGCTGTGCATCTGATTGTTAAATTAATATCTTGCTAAAAACATGATTTTAAAAGATTAAAATCATGTTTTTAGCTTTAGAAAGGTTTAAAATGCATTCGCGTTAGCCGCTTTAAGAATGCATTTTTCCTTATCCCAAATTGGGGTATTATATACTTAAACTTCACAATTTGTAATACATACTCTATAACTCCTTAATGCTCAATACTAAATTTAGGAAATAATATTATGACGAATTATCATTTATTTACTTCTGAGTCCGTCTCTGAGGGGCATCCAGATAAGATGGCTGACCAAATTTCAGATTCTATACTGGATGCAATTCTTAAGGAGGATCCAAAAAAGAGTCGGGTAGCATGTGAAACACTTATAAAAACTGGACTAGTATTTATAGCTGGAGAAATCACAACAGATGCTTGGGTTAACATTGATCAAATAGTACGCAATATTATAAGAGAGATAGGCTATACTAGCTCTGATATAGGTTTTGACGCAGACTCTTGTAGTGTGATTACTTCAATAAGCAATCAATCTCCGGATATTGCATTAGGTGTAGATAATCGTGAAGATCATGAAATAGGTGCAGGTGATCAAGGTTTGGTGTTTGGGTACGCAACGAATGAGACTCCTACATTTATGCCTGCACCAATTATCTATGCTCATAAATTAGTTATGAGACAAGCTGAACTCAGAAAAAAGGGTATCTTGCCTTGGTTACGACCAGATGCTAAAAGCCAAGTCACTTTTAAATATGTTGAGAATAAACCAGTTGGTATAGACACCGTTGTGCTTTCTACGCAGCATCACCCTGATATCTCTCATGCTGATTTAGTAGAAGCAGTAATTGAAGAAATCATTAAGCCTGTGTTACCAGATGAATGGATTGATAAAAATACTAAATATCTTGTGAACCCAACAGGAAGGTTCGTAATTGGAGGGCCTTTAGGAGACTGTGGACTTACAGGAAGAAAAATAATAGTTGACACTTATGGCGGAATGGCACGCCACGGTGGCGGATGTTTTTCTGGTAAGGATCCAACAAAAATCGATAGATCTGCATCTTATGCAGCAAGATATATAGCAAAAAATATTGTAGCAGCAGGTGTTGCACAGCGTTGTGAGATTCAAATTTCTTATGCTATTGGAGTTGCCCAGCCAGTGTCTATAAGTATTGAAACGTTTGGGACTAGCAAAATGAGTGAATCAGCAATAATTGAATTAATAAAGAATAATTTTGATTTAAGCCCAGGCGGTATTATAAAAAAACTATCTTTATATAATCCAATTTATCTTAAAACAGCATCATATGGGCATTTTGGACGGGAAGATCAAGATTTTCCTTGGGAAAGAATAGATAATATAATGGGACTATAAAATAAGTTGATAATGCAATATAATGAGTAAGATTTTTAACTATAACCCCAATAAGAAATTAGCCATTATTGCTCTTAAGGTTAAAGCTAACGCAAAGACAAATAAGATAGGCGAGTTTGTCATAATTAATAATCAATATCATCTAAAATTATCTATAAAAGCAGTTCCAGAGGATGGTAAGGCTAACGATGCTATTGTCAATTTTTTATCCAAAAAATGGAAAATTTGTAAAAATAATTTTGAGATAATATTAGGTCACACTAATAGTTTAAAACTCTTAGCAATAAAAAATATTGAATTAGACTATTTAAATTTACATTTAAAGCATTATATACATAACATCGAAGTATAGTATTTTATAGGACTTATATGACCCAAGAAAAAAAGAAGTTTGACGCTGAAGTTGGTAAGATTTTAAACTTAATGATTCATTCTCTTTATAGTAATAAAGAGATTTTTATGCGTGAATTAATATCTAATTCTTCTGATGCTTGTGATAGATTAAGATATTTATCACAAAGTGACGCAAAGCTTATTGCAGATGATCCTCACTTTAAAATTACTGTCAGAATTGATAAAGATAAAAGGCAGATTATTGTTAGAGATAACGGTATTGGTATGAACCGAGAAGATTTGATTGATAATCTAGGAACTATCGCAAGGTCTGGTACAGGAAATTTCTTAAACAATCTGTCTGGAGATGCTAAAAAAGACAGTATGTTAATAGGACAGTTCGGGGTTGGGTTTTATTCAGCTTTTATGATTGCTGATAGCATCACCGTTACCTCAAGAAAAGCAGGAGAAACAAAAGCTTATGTTTGGCAGTCAGATGGTCTTGGAGAATATACTGTAGATGATCTAGACCATGATTTTACAAGGGGAACTGAGGTGGTTATTCACGTCAAGCAAGATGAAGATAGTTATATTGATCATTTTAAATTGAAGCATATAGTTAAAAGTTATTCTGATCATATAGCCATACCTATATATTTTATTGATGAGTCAACTGCTAATGAAATACAACTTAATTCAGCTTCAGCATTGTGGACAAGACCTAAGTCTGATTTGACTTTTGAGCAATATAAAGAATTTTATAAAACGCTGTCTTATTCGCTTGATGATCCTTGGTTAACTATTCATAATAAAAATGAGGGTACAGTTGAATTTACTAATTTGTTATTTATTCCGTCAACCAAGACTTTTGATTTATTCCACCCTGACCGTAAAAGAAGAGTAAAATTATACATCAAAAGAGTTTTTATTTCTGATGAAAATATAGATTTAATACCTTCTTACCTAAGATTTTTAAGAGGAGTAGTAGATTCAGAAGATTTACCTCTAAATATTAGTCGTGAATCTTTGCAGCATAATAGTACTTTAGAAAAGATTAAAGTAGCTATAACTAAAAGAGTCTTGAGTGAACTTAAAAAGAAAAAAGACGAGTCTATAGAGGAATACAGCAAATTTTGGTCCAATTTTGGAGCTGCTTTAAAAGAAGGATTGTGTGAAGCAACTAGTGATCATGACAAATTACTTGAAACATGTATATTTAGCAGTAGCCTTTTAAATAAGATGATTAGCCTTGATGACTATATTAGCAACTTTAAAGAAGGGCAAGACACTATATATTATCTTAGTGGTGATGATCCAGCAAAATTACTTTCTAGTCCTCAAATAGAAGGATTTTTAAGTAAAAACATAGATGTACTTCTTTTTACTGATACAGTTGATGATTTTTGGGTTAATGTCAATAGTAGCTACAAGGGTTATGCCATTAAATCAGTTACTAGAAGTGATATTGATTTAGAGAAATCTGAGCAGAAAATAGAAGATGTAAAAGACGAAAATGATGAATATATAAAATTAACGGAATATTTTAAAGAAATATTAGGTGATTTAGTAAAAGATGTAAGGATTTCTAAAAAACTTACTTCAAGTCCAGCTTGTCTCGCCGTTGGAAACGGAGCTATGGATATTCGTATGGAAAGGTTCTTAATTGAACAAAAACAATTAATAGCAGCCTCTGCTAAAATATTTGAGCTAAACCCTAAGCATAAAATTATTGAGAAAATTAACGCTGATGTAATCTCAAATAATAAGGACTATGCTAATGAAGAATTGGTTAGATTAATGTATGACCAAGCCTGTATTTTAGAAGGTGAGCCAGTCAATGATACTGGCGGATTTGCAAAAAGACTTAATGATATTATGCAAAAAGCTATCTTATAAACTTAATTTGGGAATTGACACTAACAACCGCCAAAAAAAGTACGGTAAAGAAACTATAAGAATGTTACAAACAGAATAATTTTTAGTAATTTTATTATCAAAATTTGAAGGCTAATTCTTCAAATTTGTTAATTGCCAACTAACCTGTGCATCTAATTGTTCTACAAAATTATCTTGTGCTTCATTGGATTGCTTGTTTAACTCTTGGTATAATTGTTGTTTGCTTAAACTCCTCTTTTCTAGATTAATAGAAAACTAACTTGCACTAAGCTAAATGCTATAGCTAGGTTAATGATTATTATATTAAACGTTTTCTCAATATTATCTTGCATTCTAGTTGTGTATCTCAATAATGTTGCTTTTTAAGATTCTGCTTTAACTAATTTAACCTCAGTTTGATGTAAGACATCGGTTTAATAGCCTAGGGTGTCATCCCTGCGAAAGCAGGTATCTAAGTAGATCGATGTACTTATATATTTAAGATGTACTTTAAATTGGTAAATCTTAGTATTGTCAGATCTATAAAAGCAATTTATCAGTTACATCAAATAGATGTAAAATATGTTTCAGGTGTTATAGATTCATTTTGTAATATATTTTTATAAAAAGCTAGGCATATTTTTAGCAAAATTTAGCTTTGCCCCTGCTTTTGAATGGTCTTCCACTCCGTATCAATTAATACATATAACTGGAATGGGGTACTCGACTTTATTTTGGCTTTACATAATAATGATAAGGAGTTAATAGAGTATATTCATTATTTTTATAATATCTATGCAATATAATAAAAGCTTCATAAGATGATTTTGGGGCGTTATAAGATCTCTTGGTCATTCTTACACACAGATGCAGCATTTCAGGGATAAAACTCTTATTTTTAAATTTATTGTAACTATCAATACTTGAATGACAAAAATAATCCGCTTTATTAGAAAGATTTGTCTTGAAAAAAGACCATTCTTTTTTAGCTAGTTCTTTAGCTTCTTTTGTTAAGAATTCTCCATAATTATTTAGATCAAAATTTTCTAGATACTGGTCATCCCACCAATTCTCACTATTCATACTCAATTCTGTTAAATTTAGATTCTTTTGATAATAAAAATTGTTGCGCCATAAATATGGTTTGATAAATATATTTAAACCAGGAGAACTCATTATAATCAAGTGAGCTAATTTCTGTTTAACTTCTAAATTTTTCTCAGATAAAAATCCATTAATAACATCATTTAATTCCGGATTTAACTTTACCAAAAGAGAAGATATATTTTCAGCTTCTGATATTTCTCCCAATAATATATAGCGTGTCCAAGCACTACTAATTAGGCGTTTCTTTAACCATTCTGGTATATTATAATCTAGAACTTCAGTAAGCATTTTAGTAGGGACATTTTCAATAAGATTGTTGCTCTGTTTTATTATATCCATAATTTTTCCTGATGGATTCTCTTGATATGAATTATTATAGATATTATATAGTACAGGTTGTACTATGTAAGTTAAATATTCTTGATAATTTTTGGCGGTATAGGAACGTAAATAATGGAATAAATTTACTTCATAAGGTGTTAAATTAGGGGTTTTTAAAACTTTTGCTGTAATATTATCCAATAGTTTGTAATTTTTTTCAGATAGGGCAAGTTTGGATAAATAATATTGAGTTAATATGTATCCTTGCGTATTTTCAGTAATTTCTTGTGCTTTTTGGATAACTTCTTGAGCTTCCTGCGATTTAATATCTGATAATTTGATCTTTTTTAAAGATAGTATCAGCCAAGGTAATGAATTATAGTTTTGCCATTTTTTATATATATTTAAAAAATTATTTTCAGTATAAAAATAATTTGTCCATTCTAAAAATGGGTGATTAGTAATAAGCTCATATTTTAATTTTATAGTATAATCATTATAATCTAATACTAAATATTTAAAATCATTATAACCTTCTGCACTTATTTCTTTGGAGATTAATTGTTCAGTGAGTTGTGTTAGTTCTTTATTTATATCTTGTTTAATTAAAAAATATTTTAATAATTTATCTATTTCAGCTTTAAAAGGTGATGTATTAATTAAAGGTTGTAATTTTTTATATAATGCAAAAAAATCATTATTATCTTTATTTTGATATTTTATTTGCCTAAAAAGAGAACGAAATATTAAATAAAGAGCTAAATCTTTATATTGAGAATCACTCTCTGATATTTTGGTAAATAATTCACTACTAGTATCATAATGCATAGCATAGAAATAAGCTGAAGCAAGTTGGTAGTTATAATCATCTAATTCTTCTTTTGTTACATTTTCTGACAAAAGAGTAGGTAGTATTAATACGTTCTGATCACAGTTATTAAATACTTTATTTTGGTTAGATACCCATTGTTTTATTTGAGAAGCATTATATTTCTTGCTTTTATCATTAAATAATTCTACAGCAAAGGTAAAAGAGTTGTTCAAGCAATTCTCAAAATAGAAACTAGTTTGTACCTGATTTTCTTCGTTGCTAACTAATTTATATGGCGAAAAATAGTTTTCTTCATCAACTATTTTATGACTATTTTCTTGCCATATATTTCGTGAGTCGACCTGTTCGTTCATTGGTTTAGATAAATTATCTAGGTTTTCTGTGCTAGGTGAATTATTTGATAAATAACGATATGCTAGAATTAGCCCTAGTAGATTAGTTTTATCAGGCAATATTGCTATGGAACCTCTAGCAAAATTTTTTAATATTCCTTCTTGTCTTAAAGGCAGGGTTATATTAAAGGTATCTTCTTCATAAGGGAAAGACCTTGTTTCGATTGTAGTCATACAAGCTAAGCTAATATGCATGAAAAAGGTAATTAATATTAGAGTCCCTGCATAAATCAATTTAATTGGTGTGTTTTTAGATTTCATGGTTGAATATTTTTTGTTATTTTATAATATGTTTCTTTATTCCATTTATCTTTATTAAATAAAAAGATATTAAAGTTTGTTGGTACAGTAAGAACATCATCTGTCATAAGACCAATATAATTTTGACATTTTTTGCTACGCCAATTTTTATTATCAGTAAAAAATTTTTTTACTCGTCTTATATCTTGATTTTCTCTTCTACCTTGATACACCATTGGTACGGCATATTCTATTGAAAGCTTATCTATCCAATTATCAAACATACACCATGAAGATAAGGCAGTAATAGAAATTTTTCTATTGTTTTTTACTAATGTTTCAATTAGTTGAGAATAAATTTTTCTTTGATTATAAGTGGCATCAAAATCTAATTGTATCAATTGTCTAGGTTTAGATGCAGATAAAATAATATTGCTTAAATCAGTTAAACTTTTTGCGTTTAGTTTTCCTTTTGCTTGCATTTCTAAACGAAAAACTGGAATAATAAAACTATTAGCTGCTGTTGTAAGAGTATTTGTTCTTGGCATAATTTTTATCTTATCTAGGTCTATATAGATGGTAGCTATTAAGGATGCAATGGCTGTATTATTATCAATAAATAATAAGTCATCTGATCTATGCCAACTCCATAGTGTTAGATTAGGTGTTTTATCGTGTGTAAGAAAAGAAATTGTACAATATAAAGCCATAGTTAGTGGTACTATTAAAATAATTATCAAGTTTTTATATGATAAACTTGGTATATATCGAGCTATAAGTTCTAATGCTCTTAGCATAGCAATTATCTTTTTAAAAAAATTAAATATTTTTTATCTGTATTTTATATAAATAAAAAATATTATTGATTAATAACAAATAAACGCTTTTGTTGAATAAGTTTATGGCACACTTCAAGTAATCTACGCATACAAGAGTTCTATCACATCTGTAAATCGTGGTCTAGCGAAAATCGTAAAACCTCAGGTTTTGGACATTATAATGCCATGAGCATAACAAAATTCTCAAAAATAGCAGCAAACAAAATACAATGAACTGAAAGAATTAGACAAAAAAGAGAGTAGTTAAGTTTCCGTAATAAGTTAGAATAAAAGAGTTAAACTTACAAGGGACAAATATGAAAAATAAGGTAAGAATTTTCAATGCCGAAGAAAAAACAAAAATAGTGCTAGAATTATTAAAAGAGGATATTACATTAGCTCAGCTATCATCGAAATATGAAGTTAATGCGAAGAGTATCCGGAATTAGAAGAGTCAATTTGTAGCAAATGCAACATTAGCTTTTGAACCTTCTAAAGTATTGAGTGAATATCAAGAGCAAATTAATAAGCTAAAGGAACAAAATGATGAAAGTGAAAACAAAACTAAGTGAGATAATACAAAATGCAGTTAACGATGGTTCTCAAGAAATTAGTGTTAAAGGTAAAACTATGGCTGTTATAATATCAATAAACCAATATGTTGACTTAATTTCTCCAAAATCCTCTTTTGTTCAATTTTTACAAAATTCTCTGCTAAGAGGATTGAAAATTGATCTTGAAAGGGACAAAAGTTCTTGTCGAGAAATTGAGTTGTAATTTAAATGAGTTACTTAATTGATACAAATGTAATTTCTGAACTTATCAAAGTAAAACAAAATACACGGATAGTAGAGTAGTTTAATGCTGTACAAAATCGAGATTTATATTTAAGTGTTTTAACCATAGGAGAAATACGCAAGGGAATTGGCAGGATTATAGATATAAAAAGAAGAGAAAAGGGTTGTATGTGGTTGGATCAAGAGTTAACATCGTGTTTTGCCGGTCGTATTTTACCTATTGATCAGCAAGTAGCTAATAAATGGGGAGTAATACAAGCTCAGTCAGATAGAACGTTACCAACTGTTGATAGTTTAATTGCTGCCACAACTTTACATTTTACGTTAATTCGGGATAAGGATTAGTAAAAATAGCAGACATATATACACTACGAAGAGCAATTAATGTATGAATTCACAGAAATGCAATTTATACATATCCAAAATCTTGTATTAGTTATAGCTAAAGCATTTTTACTAATCCTTATCCCGAATTGACGTAACTTACAAACACTAGGAGCTAAATCACCTGAAAAGGCACTGAAGATAGTTAAGGAAACTATAGGATATTTTATAACTATTTGTATTCGCTTAGAAATACCAACAGCCGAGCAGCAACTAATAAATCTATGTTACAAAAATTTGCCTATTAACTCCATACCGGCTCTAGACTATACAGTTTTTTGAGTGGATAGTTTTAGCTGTTTTCGTTAAGTTTTCAAAATGCAATAATCCGTAAGTAAAACCAATGATTATAGGAATCATAATAAACCATATTCCCCAATTGCCAAAACACTCAACAAGGTAGACAAAACCAAAAGCACTGATAACATATATCATAGCACGAGATACAGAAAATGTCATGCTAGCATAGGTAAAACGTTTAAATATAGGAAAGCTTTTTAAACAAATAGGAGTAGCGGGGTTTAAGCATTGTTTCCATAAGACTATAAAAAATTGAATAAAAAATAACTGATAAGGAGAATTAACATTATTCAATAAATACGGACAAAATATCATAAAAATAGAAAATATTAACAGTACAATTTTCATGATTAATAAGGAGATACTTTTAAACTTAAATAACATAATATTAATATACGTTAATTCGGGATAAGGATTAGTAAAAATAGCAGACATATATACACTACGAAGAGCAATTAATGTATGAATTCACAGAAATGCAATTTATACATATCCAAAATCTTGTATTAGTTATAGCTAAAGCATTTTTACTAATCCTTATCCCGAATTGACGTATTACCGTATATTAAACCTATCATAACTAATCTTATTCTCTACCGATTCAATCAATGTATCAGAAAATTCTTGCACGAAATCTTGCCTTACTATACCAAACCTCTTCTTAATCCACGATTGTTTAGCAGATATATATTTAATAGTTACATCACCATATTTCTGTTTTATGAAACTATACATATCATCTATACCATCAATTAAACCAAAATCAACAGCAGTTTCCCCAGACCAAAATGCTCCATTAAATAAAATATCATCTTCTTGTGTTAACTTACCAATACGACGCTCTTTAACATAATCTATAAAATGCCCGTGAATCTGTTTTTGTATATGCTTAATAATTTCAATATCCTCCTCTTGCACTGGTTGAAATGGATCGAGAATAGATTTATTTTTACCTTCTGCATAAACCCTCCTTTCTACTCCAAGCTTATTGATAGCAACAGGAAAACCAAAACCAGCCGAAACCACTCCTATACTACCAATAATTGAACTCTTAGATGCATATATTTGGTCACCAATGCAAGCAAGCCAATATCCACCAGATGCCGCTACATCTTCTACAAAACTATAAATTGGTATTTTCTTTTCCCCAGCTAATGACCTTATACGTTTGCTAATCAGTTCAGATTGTACAGGTGAACCACCTGGAGAATTGATAGTTAAACACAAAGCTTTAAGATTTTTGATCTCAAAAGCTTTGTCAATTAACTCATTTAGTGACTCAATGCTGAGTCCTGATTTTACTGAACTTACTTTACCTATAACCCCACTAAGGCGAAGA
Source organism: Candidatus Tisiphia endosymbiont of Micropterix aruncella (assembly GCF_965178575.1). Classification (NCBI taxonomy): domain Bacteria; kingdom Pseudomonadati; phylum Pseudomonadota; class Alphaproteobacteria; order Rickettsiales; family Rickettsiaceae; genus Candidatus Tisiphia; species Candidatus Tisiphia endosymbiont of Micropterix aruncella. The sequence goes on along the minus strand of NZ_OZ238268.1, from coordinate 1,168,819 downwards.
ACAGCAATTACCGGCTTTGATGCCTTAGAACCTATTCCAGGTAGTAATGAAAGTAATTGCTCTAACTTACCTATTTGACGTTTAGCAATTACCTGATCAAATTTTGCCTCAGCAATTGAATTTTTATTATGTTCTATGTGCATTAGTTACTCCTTATTATCGTTTTTAGAAGCATTATTTTCCTCATTATTCTGTTGTATTTTTGGTTTTTCATCTTTGTTTTCCTGCTCTTCAGACTTTAACTGTTTATTAACCGGTTGATTAAGCGTTTGTTCCCGATAACTATTTTTAGGTTCTGGGTGGTTTCCAGGAATATTTGACAAAATAATATTGCGAATTTCTTCATCATACCAATTAATAGTACCAACAAAACTTACTAACATTTTTCCATTTGGATTAATTAGAATAGCAGTTGGTAGACCAACTATTGAAAAAGCTTTAAATAGTTGATTCTTAAAATCATGGTAAATTGGCAGATATCTTATATCATAATCTTTATAATATTTTTGGATAATTTCTATTCCTTGGTAGTCTTGTGATACAGGAATTATCGCAAATGGCAGCTTTCTAAAATCTTTTTGCAATACATCTAAATCAGGCATTTCTTTAATACAAGATGCACACCATGTTGCCCAAAATACCAATAATATCGTTTTTCCTTCAAAATTATCAAGAGAATATTTTTCTCCTTTATCATCAAAGAAAACCACCGTATCAGGAACACTAGATAAATCAAGCATTTTAACACCTGATTTGATCTGATCTAATGCAAAACTATTAGTGCTGATCAATAAATATGTTACAATTAAAAAAAATCGTTTACTATATTTTTTAATATGCATATAAATAACAAATATATTTCCAATTAATTTATTTATCATCATGAAAAACAATATTTTTTTATCTCTAATATTATTAAGCTGCTTAATCTTAACTTCTTGTGGATTAAAAAAACCATTAGAAAACCCACCTTCAGAAAATCCAGTTGCAGAAGATTGTTGCGGAGGGTGTGAACACTCAAAACATTAATATCTTTTGAAAGTTCGTCCCGGCATTACTACGTCAAATTCATACGTTTTAATGCCATCTAGTGCAGTGGACAAAGCATGACTAACTTCTCCGCAATTTTCTAAATTAGCCCTTGAATTAGATAAATATAGCTTTGTTTGTAGCTGTCCAAGATATAGGTGGTCGACTCTAATGTTTACATTAGGCGTTTCACGCGAAACTCCACTAGGATATATAGTAATAAAATAAAATTCCCCTTTATTATTAGTAGTAGCGATGCCAGATCCGGTAAAACTTGATTTACTTACAAGGTTTAGCATTTTTTTATTGATACGAGTACGAAGTGGTATGTATGGATATTTTCCGTCACTTCCAACCTGCCATAAATATATTTTTGCATCTGCTACTGGAACGCAATCTTGGTCTAATAATCTACCCTTTACTATAATTTTTATACCACGATAGACTGCTTGTTGTCCTGTCTTTCTAAGTAAGTTATTGGATAATTGGAATTCTTCCGGTTCGTAATCATTCATTGCACTCTTAGTGATCTTACAACAATTAAGCTTATTAGGATAAAACTTAGATTCACTGGCTATAGCAATAGTGGAATACAAACAGATTAAAAATAACAAATTTCTCATTTTTTACCATTTATGTTTAATAACTTACCCCAATTCAGGATAAGAATTAACTAATTCTTATCCCGAATGGGCTTTAATATAAGGAAAAATGCATTCTTAAAGCGGCTAACGCGAATGCATTTTAAACCTTTCTAAAGCTAAAAACATGATTTTAATTTTTTAAAATCATGTTTTTAGCAAAATATTAATTTAACAATCAGATGCAGAGCCGTCTCAAATCTGATTGTTTCGATAATTTTACCGAATTTGGGATAAGAATTGACAAATTCTTATCCCGAATTCGCATAACTTCTATTAGAAGATGGATATTCCACATTTTCTTATAGAGATTTAAATTATCGTATCCTTTATTCTTTTACAACTATATTATATTTATTTTGTTAATTAAAGAATGGGGCTATCCTTTACATCACGTGGTTCTTATGGTACACTGAAGCTAAACTACTTGAAATAATACCATTTCCCATTATTAACTACGCTATTTAGTGCTACAGTTGTAGTACTAATGTCAAAACGATGTCATCCCAGCTTTCGCTGGGATCTAATAATGTTTAATAGTCTTTTAGGCTATTTTTTTAGATTCCGCACCGAAGCGGGAATGACAGCTCTGGGTAGTAACTACAACTGTAGTATTAGCGTAGTTAATAATGGGAAATGGTATAACACGAATTCGGGATAAGAATTAACTAATTCTTATCCCGAACTGGGGTAAATAGTAAAAAAATAAAATCATTTATGAAAACACACTTAAAACAAACTATTATTGGCATAATGTTAGCTTTATTTCTTTTTCCAACTTCCACAATTGCAAGGAATGGAGACTATCCCAAAACTGTGCAAGAAAGAAATATGGATGAAATGGGGTCGATAGTTGGAGGAGAAGGTTTGGTGTTTAGACCAAGTAGAATCAAAAATGAATCTACCAAAACTGTAGGCTGTAACGTTAATAAATATTTATGGCAAGCTTCTATAGAAACCTTAAGTTTTGTGCCTCTTGCTTCAACCGATTCAGTCGGCGGAGTCATTATTACTGAATGGTATAGTCCAAAAGGACAAACAAATTTTCGATTTAAAATAAATATTTTTATTAAAGATAACGTTATTAGCCCGAATGCCATCCAAGTAAAAATATTTGAACAAACACTTAAAAATGGTAATTGGCTAGACAATCATACTACTTCAGACCTAGCTAATAGCATAGAAGATAAAATTTTAAGAAAATCTAGAGAATTATATATTAGTGCTGAAAGAAAAGAATGATATACTTGCTACAATAAGGATAGTTTACAATACAAATTTATGAGAGATATTGAAAAGAAATGGCAAAAAATTTGGCTTGAGGAAAAAGCTTTTGCTGCAACAAACGATAGCGACAAGCCTAAATATTACGTACTTGAAATGTTACCCTACCCTTCTGGGAAGATTCATGTCGGACATTTACGTAACTATTCTATCGGAGATTGCATAGCTCGTTTTATGAAATCACAGGGCTATAACGTATTACACCCTATGGGTTGGGATGCTTTCGGCTTGCCAGCAGAGAATGCTGCCATCAATAATAACTCTAACCCTAAGGACTGGACTTACTCAAATATCACAACTATGCGAGATCAGCTAAAATTAATTGGTTTTTCATATGATTGGTCGAGAGAAATAACAACTTGTAATCCGGATTATTATAAGCATGAACAAAAATTCTTTTTAGAACTTTATGAAAGAGGTTTAGCATACCAAAAAGAATCTTTAGTCAATTGGGATCCTGTAGATAACACTGTTTTAGCTAACGAACAAGTAGTAGATGGTCGTGGATGGCGTTCGGGTGCTTTAGTTGAAAAACGACAGCTAAAACAATGGTTTTTAAAAATCACTAATTACGCTGAAGAACTGTTAAATGAAATTGCAAAACTGGACTCTTGGCCTGATTCTGTTAAATCTATGCAGGAAAAATGGATAGGCAAATCGGAAGGAGTAAATTTTAGTTTTAAAATACGCTCCTCCTTATGTCATCCTCACGAAGGCGAGTATCTAGATTCCCAACACAGCTCGAATGACAGTGCGATAGAAGTGTTTTCTACTAGACCAGAAACTATCTTTGGAGCAAGCTTTGTTGCGATAGCCTATAACCACCCAATAATTGGGCAGTTAGTAGATAAAAATGATGCTATAATATCTTTTATTGAAAAATGTTCGCAATTAGACACTAATGTTGTAGTAGATAAAGCTGAAAAAGAAGGGGTATGTACTAACCTTTTGGCCATTCATCCATTTGATCCTAGCATTACTATCCCTGTTATAATAACAAATTTCGTACTAATGGATTACGGTACTGGAGCAGTCTTTGGATGCCCAGCACATGATGAAAGAGATCATGAATTAGCCAAACAAATGGCATTACCAATAAAGCAAGTAATAATTAATAAGGATATTCAAATAGACGTATACTCGGAACCTTACACTGGTGATGGTATCATGATCAATTCAGACTTTCTGAATGGTCTTGCTGTCCAAGATGCTAAGCAAAAATCTATAGAAGAACTTGAGAAACGTGGTTTAGGCAAACGTACCATTAACTACCGACTAAAAGACTGGGGAGTGTCTAGGCAAAGATTTTGGGGCTGTCCTATTCCAATAATCTATTGTTTGACTTGTGGAATCACACCAGTACCTAAAGAACAATTGCCGATAACCCTACCAAACGATGTTACATTTGATGGGCATGGCAATCCTCTTGATTCACACCCTACTTGGAAACATACTAATTGCCCAAAATGTCAGAAACCAGCTATTCGTGAAACTGACACGTTAGATACATTTTTTGAGTCTTCTTGGTATTTCACCCGCTATTGTAATGTAGATGCAAAAGATATGACTGACAAACAAGCCTGTGATTATTGGTTACCTGTTGATCAGTATATTGGTGGCATTGAACATGCAGTAATGCATCTTCTTTATGCAAGGTTTTTCACTAAAGTAATGAGCGAACAAGGCTATCTTAATATTCGTGAACCCTTTACTAGTTTGCTGACTCAAGGTATGGTATTACATGCTACTTATAAAGATGCCAATAATAATTGGTTGTACCCAAATGAGGTAACAAAACAATCTAATAAGTGGGTTCATAAAAATACAGGAGAAGAAGTATTTCAAGGACGAATAGAAAAAATGAGTAAATCCAAAAAGAATGTCGTGGATTTAGAATCAATATTAGCAAACCATGGTGCAGATGATATCCGGCTATTTGTACTCTCTGATAGCCCACCGGAGAAAGATTGTGAATGGTCAGCAAATGGTCTTGAAGGGTGCAGCCGTTTTATTAGTAAGTTAGAAAATATGGCTGAGATACTAATTAATAGTGAAATAACAGAGACTCCTAGAAATAGACTGAATAAACTAACAAAGCTTACTCATCACACTATTAAGCATGTTACCAGCGAGATAAGGGAGTTTAAGCTAAATAAAGCCATAGCAAGGATGCGGGAACTATTTAATGCGTTGTCAGATGAAATATCTAAGGGCAAGGAAGCTGATATTGATAGTATTAAAGAGGGTTTCAGCATCTTGATTATATTACTTAACCCATTTATTCCACATATTACAGAAGAAATTTGGCAAAAATTAGGTAAAAAGCAAAGATTATATCAAACCCCTTGGCCTTCTTTCAACGAATCATTCTTAGAACTAGAATCTTATACTATGGCCATCCAAGTTAATGGTAGGCTGAGAGCCACGCATGAATTCGCTGTTGTGGCAAGCAATATTGAAATTCAGAACACAGTAATGCAATTACCAGAAATTCAAAAACACTTAAATGGTAAAGAGCCTAAAAAATTTATTATAGTACCAAAAAAAATAGTAAATATTGTGGTGTGAATAAGGATGAAATACAATGTCAATAAAAATGCTACAGTTAAAACAGCAAAACAAAAAGAATCTGCCTCAAACATTACTCTTATTTCATTATTTGCTGGTGCAGGTGGTATGGATATTGGTTTTGAAAAAGCTGGGTTCAAGACAATTTGGGCAAACGAGTATGATAAAACAATTGCCCCTTCTTATCAAAACTACTTTCCTGAATCAAAGTTTGATGGGCGTTCTATTTTGGATATTCCAGATGAAGATATTCCACTTGGTGCAACAGGTGTTATTGGTGGACCGCCATGTCAATCATGGTCAGAAGCTGGTGCCAAGCGTGGACTTGATGACTTAAGAGGTCAATTATTTCACGAATATATCAGGGTTATTAGGCATGTACAGCCAAAGTTTTGTGTTGCAGAAAATGTTCATGGAATAATCCATTCAAGAAATATTGAATCCTTTATGAATATCATAGATATGTTCAAAAAAGAAGACTATGAGGTTAGTTGGAAGTTGTTAAAAGCAAGTGACTACGGTGTAGCCCAAGATCGCGAGCGAGTTTTTATAATTGGTTATCACAAATCTTTGAACAAAAAATTTGAATTTCCTAAACCTTTGGGAAATAAAACCACTTTAAAACAAGTGATAGGTGACCTAGCTAATCTAAAAGTTGGAACAACTAGAGAAGTTAAAAATCATGAGCTAATTGATTCAGGCTATTCCCCAATTTTTATGTCGAGAAATCGAGTGCGAGGTTGGGATGAACAATCATTTACTATTTTGGCAACAGATAGACATATTCCATTCCATCCACAAGCTCCTAAAATGATAAAAGTTGATGGACAAGAGTTAAGAAAATTCGCTCCTGGTCATGAAAACAAATATCGAAGATTAACAGTCCGAGAATGTGCACGAATTCAGACATTTCCAGATGATTATGAGTTCATTTATACCAATATCAGAAACGGCTATAAAATGATTGGTAATGCTGTACCAGTAAATTTGGCGTACTGGGTAGCCAAATCAATTAGAAAGGACTTGGGGGTATAAATGGCTACGCAAACAAATAATGGCAGAGCTTTTGAGTGGGCGGTAGGCTTAGTACTTAAATTACAAACAAATATGTCAATTGAAGAAAATGCCTATTCAGAAATTAATGAGAAAGCATTTTATGAAATAGCAGATAGGGACAAATCTGATTTCCTGAATGCAGCTACTATCGCCATCGAACATATTATGTTGAAAGAAAAGGTCTTCTTTGAATCCGGTAACAATGGATTAATTTCATTTAATAGTGATACTGCAGGTAAGCAGGGTGATGTACGAGATGTGTTGATAACAATAAATGGCAAAACATTCGGCATATCTTGTAAAAATAATCACAAAGCCTTAAAACACCCAAGGTTATCAAGAACAGCTAACTTTATTAAAGAATGGAGTATTGATGACTCTGGCTGTAGTGATGAATATTGGCTCATTGTCACAACAATCTTTGATGAGTTAGCTAAAATTAAAAACGATTCTAATGGAACTGCATTATGGAGGGATGTTATTAATAAACCATCTCGCTTTTATTGGCCGATATTGGATGCGTGGAGCAATGAAATAAGTAGAGTGTGTGCCATCAGCGAGATAAAAGAGATTGAACTTTGCAAGACAATTATATCTTTTATCGTTGGACGTTTTGATTTTTACAAAATCATTAGAGAAGGAAAAAAACGGGTTATTGTACAAGGGTTTAATTTAAATAATACCTTATCTATCAAACGTACAAAGCACCCAACATGTATTAATGCAATAAACAATAAGAATGGTGGTCAATATTCAAAAACCATCGTATTTAACCGTGGTTATAGCATCAACTTTAGAATCCACAATGCAGAAAGCAAAGTAACTCCATCTCTTAAATTTGATATAACTGCTATAGGTTTACCAGCAAATGAGATTTACCAGCAAACCTTTGATTTATAATTATATTACAGGAGAACTTTGGCAAAAAGGAAAGATTATCATAATACCCTCAAAAATAGTAAATATTGTAGTATGAAGATGTGATGATGGATAAAATTCATGTTATAGCAAGGGCTTATATAAGAGATAACGACTATATATTGGTAGCAAATAGTGGTAAACATCTATTTCTTCCAGGAGGACATGTTAAGTATGGAGAAACAATTTACAGAGCATTATCACGAGAACTAGCAGAAGAAGCTGAAATATCTAACCCTATAATCAACGATTTTATAGGAGTGGTAGAAAATCTTTGGAATAATAATGGGAAACCATTCCATGAACAGTCTTTTGTATTTAAAGTACATTCACATAGCCTATCTAAAAATAAAGAAGTAATATCAAAGGAACAACACTTAACTTTCCATTGGAAGAAATTTAGCAACCTAGCACATAAAAATTTTCTGCCAATCGGTATGTATGATTTCTTAAAGGAATACGAGGAACAAAAACAACCAAAGTTTCTTTCTCTTATAAATGATCAATTTACTACCAATTATTAAGCAATTTGTAATTAAGACTATTTTGTAACAAAAAAACCTCTCCTTAACATTTTCTACTAATATTTTTCCCAAAAACTTGAAAAATAACTTAGTGTTCTCAGGTTTTAGTAATACACTGAAAATGGACTGTGTAATAAAGTTATGTAAGAAGTTTAATACAAAAACTTGGAAAGTGATTAGAGAGATGAGTGAAAAAGTTCAAGAAATTATAAAGGCTGCTTTCCAGTATATCTTATTTTTCATATTTGAAGTGTGGCAAGTAATCAAATATTTTATACGACGACTATATGTTTGGCATATAGTTTCCGTACGCAATAGGTGGCATCTTAGTAGAAATGGAAATTACTATAACCCAATACTAGAAGCTACCGTTTATCAATGGTCACCAGGATGGAATATAGCAAGATTTGGTATCCACTACCAAGGATATACCTCTAAAATACATGCTCAAGAATCTGCATTTAAAATGTGGATGAAAGAACGATTTCATAAAAACAACTCAACGAACTTCTTAGAACATTAAATTGCTAATAAAATGAAAAAATTAACTACGCAAGAAGCATGTGACGTTTTATCAGCTTGGACTGTCTTGGAAATATTAACGCCTCAATCATTTAATAAACCAGAAGACCTAGTAGGAGGAAATAAAGAATTAGTTGTTTTATTAGATAATAGACTACCTTGGGAGAATGGCGGTGAAAAATTGCCTCCTTATCTCCAATTATTCTATCAAATAATAATAGGTTCAATTAATCTTAAGAATGTATTTTCCACTCTAACTAAAAAATATGGTGACACAAATGTAGAAGCAAAATATGTATCAGGGGAAGCCATTATGGGTGTAATTATTGTAGATCAATATGGTCATCTTATTAAAAACGATAGTTCTGTTAATATTTCAAGTTTTGCATGGGGTGTTCCTCAAGCTTTAAAAGGAAATCTTAAAAACTTAGGTAAATGGTCATCAACTGAAAAAGATACTGAAATAGCTCTTGAAACAATTTTGTGTAAAAGAGATAAAAATGGTCAAAAGCTTCCCTTGAATAAAGTAGTAATAGATGAGGCTCATAATTACCTTACTAATACTTTTGAGATACCAGCAGAAATGCTAATAAATAAACAATTTGCTATCAAGAGTTATGAATCAAGTAAAAAAGATACCCCTACTAAAACTTTACTACTTAACAGCTTTTACCTAAATGATCTAATTAAAGCTAGTAATTTAATTCAAAAGCCAAATGTTCAAACAAACCTCTTGCAGTATTTAGGTGTGAATATCCCATTAAAGCGTTATAATATCCTAGATCCTTCTGTTTTACAAAATATTCTTTCTCCCAAAAACATTCCTACAGCAAGATGGCCTGGATTAGGACGACATCCTTTAGTATTACTTCAACAGGCTGTAGTTAATTTATCCATGACTGAACTAAAAGACAGTGGAATTCTTGCAATTAATGGACCACCAGGAACAGGAAAAACAACTTTATTACGTGATATTGTTGCAAAATTAGTCACAGAGCGAGCAGAAGCGTTACTGAAGTTTGCTGATCCTGAAAAAGCTTTTACCGATTCAGGACACAAAATAAAAACGGGACAGAGTTGGTTAAATCTCTATAAATTAGATAAGAGTCTAAAAGGTTTTGAAATATTAATTGCATCCTCTAACAATAAGGCTGTTGAAAATATTAGTGCTGAGTTACCTAGTTTAAAAGCTATTGCAAACGATGCGAATGATTTGCGTTATTTTACAGTTCTATCTGATTTAGTATTTGGATGCAAAAGTTGGGGTTTGATTTCAGCAGTACTTGGAAATATTGCTAATTGTAATAATTTTAGTAAAAATTTTTGGTGGAATAATGATTTTGGGTTTTTAACATATTTAGCAGAAGCAAGCGGAATGCCACAGATATTTGAAATTAAAGATCCAAAAACCGGCAAAATCCTTGAACGTAGAAAACCGAGAATTATTGAAGAAAGTGATCCCCCACATAATCACAGTGATGCTTTAAAACGTTGGAGACAAGCTAGTACAGATTTTAAACATGTATTACAAGCAAGCCAAACTAGACTCTCTGAATTACAAGAAATAAAAAATCTAGTTCAAGATTTAGCAAATCTAGAAAGTGGATCAGAACAGGGGCGAACGTTAGAAGAACTTTTATTAGAACATTATAAATCAAAACCACATGTTATTTGGCGTATTCTAAATACTCCTTCATTTCGTGCTTGGCAAAAAGAAGGGCAAAGGATTGCCCATAAAGAAAGCCAAAAACTTGTTCATTTTGATTATGTAAAAAGAATTGTACCTACATTTGCTAACAAACTTGGATCTCATTTTATTGATAATAATTTATTTTCAAAATCCCATGAAGAAAGGCATATAGTTTCCCCATGGTGTGACACGCAAACACAATCCTTACGCGATGAGGTATTTATTTCTGCTATAAAGCTGCATAAAGCTTTTATAGACGCAGCAGCAAAACCTTTACGTCACAATCTTGGAGTTCTGATGAGAAATTTTGGTGGCTCTTCTAGTGAAATAGATAAAAAAACCGTGGAACTTTTGCCAGATTTATGGTCATCTTTTTTCCTTGTAGTACCTAGTGTATCAACAACTTTTGCATCTATAGGAAGAATGTTAAAAGATCTCCCTACAAATTCTCTTGGATGGCTTCTTATTGACGAAGCTGGACAGGCTCTGCCGCAAGCTGCTGTAGGAGCTATAATGAGAACAAAACGTGCTATAGTTACAGGTGATCCTTTACAGATAGAACCAGTGGTTACGTTACCTAACAATTTAACAAAAAGTATCTGTGAACAATTTTTGGTAGACCCAAATCGTTTTAATGCACCAGAAGCATCAGTTCAAACCCTATCAGATTCTGTAACTTCATATTTTTCTGAATTTAATACCAAAGAAGGAAGTCGTTTAGTCGGTGTACCTTTATTGGTTCATAGGCGTTGTGCAGATCCTATGTTTAGTATTTCCAATGCAATTGCCTACGAAAATTTAATGGTACAAGCAAAAAGTCCCAACAATTCTCCAATACGTAACTGTCTTGGTCCTTCTATGTGGTTTGATGTTCAAGGTCAAGCACTAGATACATGGTGTCTAGAAGAAGGAAAAAAGGTAGTTGAACTATTATATAAATTAAAGAGTGCCTCAATATTCCCAAATCTATATATTGTAAGCCCTTTTAAACTTGTTGCAGGTAATTTACGCAAAATTATAAAAGATCATCATGTTTTAGATTCTTGGATAACTACGGATACGAATCTTTGGCTTAATGAACGAATTGGAACAATACACACTGTACAAGGACGAGAAGCTGAAGCGGTAATTCTAGTATTAGGGGCTCAAGCACCAAACCAAAATCAAACTCGGATATGGGCAGGTAGATCTCCTAATATCTTAAATGTAGCAGTTACACGTGCTAAAGAAGTTATCTATGTTATAGGAAATAAGAGCTTATGGAAAGAAACAGGAGTATTCAAAGAACTAGACTGTAAAATTAGAATAGATTGATATTTATTATTCAGTAGCACTTCTCCAATTCTTTAAATCATTTGAGTATACTCTTCACCGCCCATATGGTAACTAAAGTAATCATTACAATATAAACTCCTATGGCTATAGAAGAGCCAGTGAAATGCCAAAGAGCTATACACACTGCAGGGGTAAATCGTCCAAATATTGAAGTGCCTAAAGCATCACCAATACTGACCAGCATATATTTATCTGAGCCATGGAATAAGCTATTAAGCCAATAATTTAGTGGGCATAAGAAAGTTACCCCTAACGTAATAATCCATAAACGGACAAAATTAATATACCATAAGGAAGCATCAGACATATATAACCATAACGGTACTATGCTAATAAATAAAATGCTAGTACTGATGATCATTACATTTGCAGGACGATATTTCTTAACCAAAGACCCTATTATTGGAATCATTGCCGCATCTATAATTAATAAGATTGTATTAAAAGTCATCATCATCTCCAAAGATATAGAGGTAATAAGAGGTATAAAACTATTCATCACGACAAAAGGTATCACATATGTCATATAGGAAAAGCCACTAACTATAGACACACGCAGAATATTGCACTTATTATTCAATATCGTATGTAAAGTATAAGATTTTTGTTTTATTACATTCTGAAACATATTGGAATAACGTCTAAGATAAACCCCTACAATCCCAGTACTTCCTCCCAATATAAAACATAAACGCCAATATTCATGATGATTAGAACTAATTAGAATGGTACTTACAAAAGAGGCAATAATAATGCCAAACATTGTTGACAGTTGGTATAGATAAGATGCTTGTATGCCTTTAGTCTGTACCTTATTTTCTAAAATATATAATTTGGCAATAGCACATTCTCCTTCGGCAAAAATTCCTTGTATCATTCGAATAATGGTCAACATCAACGGTGAGAACCAGCCAATCGTTTGATAAGTTGGTATAAATCCTATTGATATAGTGGTAATGGCAACGCCTATTAATGAGTAAGATAGAGCTAATGTTGGCCCACGTTTTTTTACAATTATACTAAAAATTACCGAACCAACTGGTCTAGTAATTATGGAAGTTGTCAATACGCTATATGTTAAGATCAAAGCAACTATAGGATCACTCTTGGGGAAAAAGATTGTTGCTAAGATTGGAGCAATAAAACCATAAATAGCCGTATCAAAATGATCTAGACCATTACCTATTAGAATTGATATATCTTTTTTTTGCATAAGAAACCCTAAATTTCTTGTTAACAAATTATCTACTAACTTTACATGGGCTACTATATACTGCTATGATTTCAAGAGTTGGTAGACGATAATATACTCAAATGATTTGAGTATATACGTGGTAAACATACACATAAAAACTAATTAGGCTATATTTAAATTGCAAAAATTATTTAACTATTTAAAAATTACCTTTGCTGCTTTTGTTTTGGAAATATCTACTAAAAATATCTACTAAATTTAGAGTTCTATCTATAGTTATTGGGCAATGCCGAATATTCCTGTAAAAAAATTTACAATGGGGTCGGTATTATGTAGAATGTAAACCTTTAATTTAGTTAAGGAGTATAATCAAATGCCAAGATATGATTTGTATAGAAGTGTACATAAGTTCATTCGTAAGGAGCTGTACCAGTTCGGAGAGAAGCTAGGTAAAACAGATTTTCGAAAAATAGTAGCTGTAACTAGTATTAAAGATTCTTTTGATAATATTGTATTTGATCTAAAAATGCATGCACAAAAAGAAGAAAAATATTTTACCCCACTGTTTAATAAAAAAGGATCAACCGTGCATAAACATGTTGAACAAGAGCATTTCAACCAGCAAGATGAGCTGATGGAGTTTCAGGGGATTTTTGAAAATGCGATAAAAACAGTGGATGATGAAGAACGGGTTATACAGGGCTGCCATATCTGCTCCTTATATGATAAGTTTTTGTCTAACAATCTTCTGCATTTTCATCAAGAAGAAACCATATTAATGCCTGAATTATGGCATCTTTATTCTGATAAAGAGCTGCAGCAGGTTACCATAGATAGTTATAGAGGTCTGCCTAAACATGTTTTATTAGATAGCTCGAGCTTCTTCCCGGTTTTGAATTTTCTTGAAAAGCGTACTTATTTACAAGATCTTAAAGAAGCTTGCTCACCTGAAATGTTTCTTGAAATTTGGAAGCGTACATTAGTCTCAGAAGACTGTTTCACTAATGAAGAAAAATCCGCTTTCGCTACTGAGTTTGATTTGCCCTTAAAAGACACTACTGCAGACAATATAGAACTCCACACCGCAGATCAAGCCTTTGGGGAACTGTAATATGGTAGTGACAACATTTAAATAACATATTATTATGCAGATAATTAATATTTTATGTTGCGACTCTAGACTAGTTAAATCAACTAGTCTATTCTTCGCCATTAAAGGAGCAAGTTCGGATGGTAATAAGTTTATTGATGATGTAATAAACAAAGGAGTAAAATTCATTGTTACCGATGATGCTGAAAGTTTGAAAAACCCTAACATTATCGCTAATGGTGTACATATAACGCTTGTGAGTGATGCACGGGTGGCACTAAGCCAAGCTGCTAATATTCTCTACCCTTTATTACCACAATATATGGTAGCTGCTACTGGTACTAACGGTAAAACCTCGGTAGTATCCTATTGCAAACAGCTATACACATTGCTAGGAGCATCCAGCTGTTCTATTGGTACTATCGGTATAGAATGTCCTGAAAATTTCGATTTAACACCCATCCAAGAGATTTTAGATAAGTCCCCTGCCCTCACTACCCTTGATCCTGTCACTTTCAGACATATTTTACATAATCTAGCTAAGAATAATATAAGATATGTAGCTTTTGAAGCTTCCAGCCATGGTCTAGATCAAGAAAGATTACATGGTATAAAAGTAGATGCTGCCTGCTTTACTAGTTTTAGTCAAGATCATCTTGACTATCATAAAAATATGGATTATTACCTTTTAGCCAAGCTAAAATTATTTACAGATAATTTATCGCAGGCAGGAGTTGCTGTATTAAACTCGGAAATAGAACAATTAGATTATATCAAAAGTTATTTACAAGAACGTAATATAAAATTTTTAACCGTTGGTATGAATGGTGATCTGAAAATTATCAACAGCACAATTTGTACTTATAACGGGCAGAAATATAATTTTACTACCGATATAGTTGGTAGTTTTCAAGCAACCAATTTGCTGATTGCCGTTATGATGGTGCATTTGACTGGCTTTCCTTTTGAACAAGTTATATCGAAATTACCACAAATTAAAGCAGTTAAAGGACGTTTAGAGAGAGTAGCTAATAGCAATATTTTTATTGACTACGCTCACACTCCAGATGCCTTAGAAAAAAGCTTGCTAGAACTAAAAAAAATAAAATCAGAAATATACTCAAATAGGGGTTCATTAAAAGTAATTTTTGGCTGTGGGGGTAATAGAGATAGTGGTAAAAGACCATTAATGGGACAAGTTGCTGCAAAAATTGCAGATAGAGTTATTATCACTGACGATAATCCAAGGAATGAAGACCCAAAATTCATACGGCAGCAAATTATACAAGGTATTATAGCTATCACTAATAGATATATAGAAATAAATAATAGAAAAATTGCAATTACTGAAACAATAAATAATTTACAAGAAGATGATATCTTGCTGATTGCCGGCAAAGGTCACGAAAATTATCAAATAATCGGTAATAAAAAACTACCATTTAGCGACTTCGATATAGCCAAGGAAGCTCTACAAAATAGAAAAAGATTTTGAATTAAAAAATATCAACTAATAAAATTATATGCAAATTTCTAGAATATTATTAATCTCCTTCTATGTGATTCTACCATCCTTATTAACTATACATTTTGTATATGCCACCCCATTTAACCATCCAGAAACATGGAAAAAAGTTGATATCTCAAAATTGCTTAAAACATCTACAATACACCATATAGAACCTATGAGAAAATTTCTCACGGAGAAAGGTAAAAAAGTGGAATTCAATGGAGAAGTTTTTTTAGTTACTTTAGATGATCAGGTAAAAGCTGTTTTTAAAAAATTACCTGCAGATGATTTAGGAGATGCACAAGCTGAAGTAGCAGCATATCAAGCTTCTCTAATTTTAGGTTTCCCTCATATTCCTCCAACAGTAATGCGTAAAATTAATGGAATGACAGGATCCTTACAACTTTACATTGATACTAAAATTGATCCTTTAGTACCTGAAAAGTATGAAAAAGCTCTTCAAGAGGTTTCCATAGAAGATCAAATGAACCTACGAACTTTTTACTTTGTTTTTGGGCAGTGGGATTCTGGACCACATAATTTATTAATATTTAAAGATACTAATAAAACATATTTTATTGCAATAGATAATTCAGGCATTCGTAATCGCCAATATGTTAAGCTTGGTGAACTTCCTTTTGTTAGAGTACTGTATAGTGATAAATTAAATACCAATGATTATGATAAACCATTTCCTTTTAATAAAGCAGAGGTTATTGATCTCCCTAATGAAGAAAATCTAAAACAAAGATTTAAAAAACAAATACCTAATACCTTTTACAAAAATTTTCAGTCTTATAACTACCCTTTTCGGTTTGTTATTTATCAAAATAGCCTATGGATTCAGTATCATGCATTTGATAACAGTTTTATAATATCTTATCCAACACAATGTTATGACGACACTATAAAAGCTATAAAAAAATTAGACTTACCTATTCTTAGAAAGATTTTTACAGCAGCAAAAGGTTCTGATTTTTTAAATAATTCTTACCTTAATGCTATATTAGAACGCCGTGATCAAGTTTTAAGGCATTGCCTTAAAATTAACCGGAAGTTCGATGTAATTTACCTCAAGTATTGATGTAAGACATCGGTTTAATAGCCTAGGGACATATACGATGAAACAATGTCATTCCCGCGTAGGCGGGAATCTACCGTCTTGCTAGTCAAGAAAAAAAGTAGATTAGTATTCATAAATTTTATTATTTTTCACCATAGAATTTAAACAAATAATTACTTTACGCATAACGGCTACTAAAGCGACCTTTGCTTTTTTACCAGCATTAGTCATACGTTCATATAATGCCTTCATTTTGTCATTATGACGCATCGCTACTAAAGCAGCCATATACAAGCTTTTTCGAACAAAAAACCTGCCGCCTCTAATATGAGCCCCATTAGTTTTTTGACCGCTTTGGCTTGTTTTTGGGGCGAGTCCAACTAAGCTTGCAATTTCCTTATTGCTCAGCACACCAAGCTCTGGCAGTTCTATTAGCAAAACACTAGCTGTTTTTTCGCCTATACCTTTATAGCTTATCAGCAAATCATTTTTTGCCTTTAAACTCTTATCTTCCTTTATGGCAGCCTTTATATCTTTTCTAATTTCCTCAAGCTGTTTTTTGCCACACTTTATCATTTCACGTTAATTCGGGATAAGGATTAGTAAAAATAGCAGACATATATACACTACGAAGAGCAATTAATGTATGAATTCACAGAAATGCAATTTATACATATCCAAAATCTTGTATTAGTTATAGCTAAAGCATTTTTACTAATCCTTATCCCGAATTGACGTATTTCCTCGAGATATTTCTTGGCCTTCTCGGATGCAACTTTTGTTCTGCATTGATTAGCATGTATATCTTCTTCTATATTACGTTCTATGCTCCTTAGAGATTGTAATTCTTCTTGTATAACAGAAATTATTTGGTCTCCTTTCTCATCATTAGCAATAAAAGCTGCATATTTCTCAAGTAATAACGCATCCAATTTATCAGTCTTAGCAAAATGGTTACAGACCTTGGCAAAAGCGTGAACTCTATTAGGATGAGCTCTATGCACAGCAAGCCCGGCTTGTTGCAACATCCTCATAACCAAACGTTCATAACCGCCAGTAGATTCCAAAACAGTAAGCACAATATTTCGAGAAGCTATTTCTGATTTTATAAAATCAGAAATAGCTTTATCTGTATTTTTAATCTTACAATGAATATTGTTCATAGATATATCAAGCGTATTTTTTGAAACATCTATTCCCATAAATATCTTGCTTTTTTCAGTCATTTGCTTTACCTATAATTAGTGGTTGTTTTGCAAAGTTTTGATACATGATTGTAAATTCGATCTCTAAAGGATCATCCTACCGTTCGTATTATACTTTGCGATTCAAGGAAGGAGTGCACCAAGATTCCCTCGGTCTTTAAAGACCAATCTAAATTAAACGGCGTCACTCCTTCCGACCATATTAACTCCATATTGAGCTAATATTCAAGATACAATCTAAAGAAATAGACAAAAATGGTGCTTTAAACATTCTATATCCCAGCTTTCGCTGGGATGACATAATGGCGGTGACATCACCCCTAATGGGGATGATTACTTGAGCCTACTATTAATTTATTACATCAATATTTGAGGTTAACTTGTTACATCGAACTTGCGGGATACATATAATCCCAATTCGGGATAAGAATTAACTAATTCTTATCCCGAATTGGCTTTAATATAAGGAAAAATGCATTCTTAAAGCGGCTAACGCGAATGCATTTTAAACCTTTCTAAAGCTAAAAACATGATTTTAAAAGATTAAAATCATGTTTTTAGCAAAATATTAATTTAACAATCAGATGCAGAGCCGCTTCAAATCTGATTGTTAAATATTAAAATAAGAGAAATTTCATCCTATAATTTTATTAATTCTGCTTTTTTTGTTAAAGATTCTATGCCATTTAAGTCAGTTGCAGTCACCCATAGCTGTAATCCTAATTCTAGAAAGAAAGCAATTAAGTACTGCCTCCTTTTGTTATCAAGATGTACAAAAACCTCATCTAACAGTAAAATAGGCATAGCAATGTTTTCTTTAATAGAATAATTAACTTGGGCAAGTATTATGGCAATGAGCATAGCCTTCTGTTCACCGGTGGAACAGTATTTAACTAAGGCATTTTTTTCTCTATGAATAACTACAAAATCACTTTTATGCACTCCAAAATTAGTTCTATTAGATATCTTATCACGAACACGAGACACCATTAACTCATTTTTTATAAAATCAATATCTATTTCAGAATTTCTTAATATTATATCTTCTATAACCCCATTAATCGATAAAATAGCTTTAGGAAAATCATTATCCAAATCATTGATAGCTTTTTGCATATGCTCTAAAATTTTTAGCCTATTAATAGCGATCTCAATTGATAATTCCGCCATTTTTTCTTCAACCACTCTTAGCCAATTTGTATCCACTTGGTCTTGTGCTAGTATTTTGCTACGTTCATACATGTAATATTCGTATTTACTAACTATTCCTGCATGCGATGGATTAAAGTTATAAACAATCCTATCAAAGAATTTACGCCTATCGCTAATACCGGAAGAAAAAATACCTTCCATTTGGGGTGTAAGCCAAATCATAGCAGAGAACTTACTTAGTTCATTATTTTGTATTTTAACACCGTTAAATTCCGTAAAACGTCTATTAGATTCACGCTTTAAATTCGTTGAAATTTCAACTAAGCCAAGTTTACTGTGTAATAATGCATACGCTAAGCAATGATCTTCTCCCCTTTGACAAATATCATCTAATTTGGCTGATCTCAAACCTTTACCAGGTGAAAATAGTGATATTGATTCTAGAATGTTAGTTTTTCCACTACCATTCCCCCCTATTAGTATAACAGGATTATTACCAGCACTAATATCTAAATTCTGAAAATTACGATAATTTAGTAATTTTAATTTTTGTAGGTAAATATTATGCATAACTTATTTGAAATAGTGAGAGAAAAACCAAATCAACCCAATTAGTACTACAGTTGTAGTACTAACGTCAAAACGATGTCTTACATCAATACTTGAGGTTATATTATCTAAATTAACCATATAACCCTAATTCGGGATAAGAATTATAATTCTTATCCCGAATTAGCTGTGATATAAAGAAAAATGTACTCTTGAAGCGGCTGACGCGAGTACATTTTAACTTTTTTATCGTTCAATAGATGATTTTAATAATTAAAATCATCTATTGAACGCAAATGATATTTTAACAATCAGGTGTAGAACCGCTTCAAACCTGATTGTTTCTATATATACAGCCGAATTTGGGATAACTTGTTATCCCGAATTCGCGTATATACAGTATCTCTATTTTAACTATATCAACTCTTTCAATTCTTTTATATTACTAATTGGGCAAATTAGGTTATTACTTAACTTTTCAAGTTTGGAGCAAATTAATTTATTGAATCCTAATTTCGTTGCTTCTTTTATTCTCATTTCTGCTGCATTGACTTTTCTTATTTCACCAGATAAACCAATTTCTCCAAAAAAAACACTATGTTCTAGCACAGCTTTATTATTTGCTGCAGAAATTAAAGCAGCTGCAACAGCTAAGTCTGAAGCTGGTTCTGAAATTTTAAGCCCACCAGCAACAGTTAAATATACTTCCTTAGAAGTTAAGTTAAGACCAAACCGTACATTAAGTACAGCTATTATCATTGATAATCTATTTAAATCCCATCCTACAACCGAACGTCTTGGCATTGGCATATTGGAGGGAGCAATTAATGCCTGAATCTCAATTAATAACGGTCTAGACCCTTCAATTCCAGCAAATACCGTTGTTCCGCTAACATTTTTATCCCTTTTCATCATAAATAGCTCGGAAGGGCTAGAGACTTCCATAAGACCACTAGCAGTCATCTCAAAAACACCGATTTCCCCTATTCCACCAAATCGATTTTTAATAGAACGCAAAATACGAAAATGACTATTATGATCACCTTCAAAATATAGTACGGTATCAACAAGATGTTCGAGTAACTTAGGACCAGCTAATTGCCCATCTTTTGTCACATGACAGCTCAGTAAAATAATAATATTATTTTGCTTAGCATAGCTAACCAATTCATTAGCACAGGCCCGAATCTGCGAAATAGTACCAGGTGGTGATGATAGTGTGCGAGTTACCATTGTCTGAATTGAATCGATTACTACCAAATCAATATTGTTCTTATCAGCATCAATAGTTGAGATAATATCTTCGATATTAGTGGCAGCTAAGATAGATGTTGTTTCATTATTAAGGCCTAATCTTAAGGCTCTTAGCTTTATTTGGTCAATGGATTCCTCACCAGTTACATATAAGCAATTCATTCTAATTTTATCACAAAAAGAACTTGCCACTAAGTGTAATAATAAAGTTGATTTACCAATGCCAGGATCACCACCAATTAAAATTGCCGAAGAGGAAACCAACCCGCCACCCAACACCCTATTTAATTCATTTATAGGCGTAGGAGTACGTAATGATTCCACAACAACACCATCAAGTTTTTGTATTTGTTGTTTATTGCCTAACCTAACTTGTACTTGACTAATTACCTCTTCCTCAATCGCTCCCCATAAGCCACAATCAAAACATTGTCCTGCCCATTTTGATGTACTATTACCACAATTTGTACATATATATTGCTTTTTAATTTTACTCACTTTCCTAATTTTTATTCCTAGTTAACCTAGTACTACAGTTGTAGTACTAACGTCAAAATGATGTCATCCCAGCGAAAGCTGGTATCTAAAAATGTTTAAGCACCTAATCCTCGCTACTTCTTTAGACCCCTGCCTACGCAGGGGGGACATCCGAAAGGGCATGGATCACAACTTTCAACAGTTATGGACATTAACCCTAGCAGGGATGACATAATGACATCCTATATACCCCAATTCGGGATAAGAATTAGTTAATTCTTATCCCGAACTGGCTTTAATATAAGGAAAAATGCATTCTTAAAGCGGCTAACGCGAATGCATTTTAAACCTTTCCAAAGCTAAAAACATGATTTTAATCTTTTAAAATCATGTTTTTAGCAAAATATTAATTTAACAATCAGATGCAGAGCCGTCTCAAATCTGATTGTTTCCATAATTCCCCCGAATTTGGGATAAGAATTGACAAATTCTTATCCCGAATTCGCGTTATATGGTATTATGCCACCAATAATTGCTCCAACAGACTATTCGCTTCCTCTATAATATCCTTTCCTACCAATGTTTTGGTAAATACTAACTTAGTATCCGGTTTTATTTTGGTTTGCTGAGGATATTTTATAACAAAATTTCTAATCTTATCAGCTATATCTGATTCTTTATAAAATTTTAAAACAAATCCTCGATCACCAGAGTCTAAATTTTCAATATTAAGCTTACTGCATTTATGCTTTATTTTTACTATATTAAGTAGATTATTAAACTCTGATGGGATAGGACCAAAACGATCAACCATTTCGTCCTTAAAATTTTCAATATCTATATCATCAATTAAATTTCCAACTCTTCTGTACAAACTTAGTTTAAGAGCAGAATCTGCAATATAGTTATCGGAAATGAAAACAGGTAATCCCAAATTAATTATTGGAACAAAAGCTTTTGGCTGCTCAATAACTTCATCCTTAAGAATTGCTATTTGTTCATCTAACATCTCCTGATAAAGTTCTACTCCTACTTCTTTAATCTGTCCAGACTGCTCTTCTCCTACCAAATTGCCAAAACCACGTAAATCCATATCATGGCTGGCAATGGTAAAACCAGAACCAAGAGTACAGCTACTCTGCATTATTTCTAGACGTTTTATTGAATGTGCGGTCATTTTCTTATAATTAGCTAAGGTTAAATAGGCATAACCTCTGACTTTACTTCGTCCTATCCTACCCCTGAGCTGATATAACTGACTCAAACCAAGCATATCAGATTTATGAATAATCATTGTATTAGCTTCAGCAATATCTATACCTGACTCAATTATTGTGGTAGAAACGAGTATATCAAACTTACCATCACAAAATTCGCTCATAATCTCATCTACTTTGGCAGCTGGCATTTGACCATGAGCAACTTTGTATTTTAGTTCAGGTACAACCTCCTGTAAGTATTTCTCTATATCCGGGATGTCTTTAATTCTAGGCACTACACAGAAACTTCTACCGCCACGGAAACGTTCTCTAAGTAAAGCATCTCTAATAATCACCGGATCAAACGGCATAACTGTTGTCCGAACTTCTAGCCTATCAATTGGTGGTGTGGCAATGATACTAAGGTCTTTTAGCCCTACCATAGACATCTGCATTGTACGAGGAATTGGTGTTGCCGAAAGAGATAGAACATGCATTGTAGTTCTTAGTTTCTTTAAATGTTCCTTTTGAGCAACACCAAAATGTTGTTCTTCATCAATTATTAATAATCTGAGGTTACTAAATTCTATATTCTTACTCAGCAAGGCATGTGTACCAATTATTATATTAGCTGTACCATTTTTGATTTGTTCTTTAACAATTTTAGCCTCACTATTGGTAACTAGGCTAGATAATTGTACTATATTCAGCCCTAAATCCTTAAATCTTTTACGAAATCTTAAATAATGCTGCTTACCCAGAATAGTAGTTGGTACGACAATGGCTACTTGAGGAGGGACGTCACAGTTTGATTTAGCTACCATAAAAGTTGCTCTTATGGCCACTTCAGTTTTTCCAAAACCAACATCACCACAAATTAATCTATCTATTAAAAGACCTGAGTCAAAATCTTTTCTAATATCATTTATGGCATTTAATTGATCTTCAGTTTCGGTATATTTAAATCTCTGACAGAATTTGTCATATTCTTCATGATCAAACTCTATTGGATTAGTTACAGTTAATTTCCTCTTAGCGGCTATTGCTAATAATTGCTCGGCAATTTCTGTAATACGATTCTTGAGCTTAGCCTTACTTCTTTGCCAGCTACTGCTACCTAACTTGGCCAGCTGTGCTTCACTACTACCATATTTCTTAATTAGCTCTATATTCTCAACAGGAATATATAATTTATCATTATTCTCATATAAAATTTTTAGGAAATCATGAGCTTTGCCTTTAACATCTAGTGTTTCAACATTAAGAAATTGACCAATACCATGATCCTTATGAACAACTAACTCCCCTTCACCTAAATTATCTAATTCCATTAGAATGTTTTTAAGCTTACGTTTAGCACCTTGCTGGCGAACGTTTACCGCACTTTTCCCTAAAATATCGTGAGCTGCAATAAACAAATATTTATCACTATAAAATCCTTGACTAAGCTGGACATATGCAAGATTTATCACACCAATTTTTGCCTGTTGTAGATTGTCTATCTCGATATATTCTCGTGAGTAGCTATTTATCAAGTTCTTCAGTCTTTCCAAATTACTTTTAGACTGACAAAAAATAATTGGTATTTTAGTATTATTGTTCTCTATGATCTCAAATAGTTTATCAAAAACTGTCTTATCCTCAATAAAACTAGTTGCAATAATTTTTTCTAATGAATATGCATAAGATGAATCTTCAGGACTAATTAAAATATTCTTATCCTGTTCTAGTAAAGTTTGTATTTCCTGACCGGTAAAGTAAATCTGCTCAGGAGGCAATGCAGGATAGAATGTGTTTAATTTAATTTTATTAGACTCAATGCGGGATCTGTAAAGATCTGTATAATTATTCTCCTGCTCAAGAATTGATTGTAACGACAAATTATCATAAATAATAATAGGATCATCTAAATAATTAATTAAGCTACTGAAAGAATTATAGAATAAAGGAGATAAATGTTCATATCCTTGAAATTTTTTTCCTTCAATTACTGATTCATATAAAGGGCTATTCACGTAATTAACACCAAAAGCTTTTAGGTAATTATCTCTAAAATTCTTTATTGTTTCTAGATTTAATATTACCTCACTGGCAGAATTAATTATTAGCTCCGTGCAGCTATTAGTAGAAATTTGGCTATCAATATCAAATTCTCTTATTGACTCTATGTGATCCCAACTAAAATTAATACGATATGCCTTATACCCTGGCAAAATTATATCTACTATCTCTCCTCTTACTGAAAATTCACCACTATCAATGCTACTACTACTCCTTGTAAAACCATTATGTACTAGGAACTCAGCGAGCTTGCCCGCTGAAAGCTTCATTTTATTATGTAATTTCAGAAAAGACTTAACTAGGAATTCCGAAGGCGGTAATTTGCTCAGTAAATTCACAGCATTAGTAACTACCAATTTTTTTTCATTATTAGTTGCTAAATAACTTAGTGCATTAGCTCTTTCTGATAGAATGTTAGACTGCGGTGAAATGCGATCATATGGTATAGTATCAAAACTAGGAAAATATAATATATTACTAGTCTTAATGCTTTGTGCAAAAAATAATAACTGTTTATGGCTATTAATTGCATCATCTTCACTGGCAAAAATAAGTAAAATATTCTTGGTTGGTTTATTTGAGAAATACTCATTAGCAAAAAAACTTTTTGCACTGAGTGGCAGCGGTTGTTGTATCATTGTTTATTAAGCTTATAGGCGGTTAATATCAAAATTAAGTATTTGTAACATCACTTTTGAATTTAAATGAACAGGAGGAGTTGTTTTATTGGTAATCCAATCATAAATATCTATATCATTTTGATTAAGTATTAAAGCAAAATCTGTTAAACTATCTATATCCATATTAGCAAGAAATTGTTCAGCAAATTTACCTAATATTAACCCGGTTTCTTTGCAACCACGATTTTTGCTTTGGTGTAGTAATTTTTTAGCTAGGAATGCTTTTTTTAAATAGTCCATATTGATAATCTTACAAAAAAATATCATAATATGATTCAGATAGTTTGACAATTACCAAATATAAAATATAAAATGTAAACTGTATATAACTAGTATATACTCAAATTTAATTAGTCTAAATCTTGTCCTTATTCAATAAATTTTAATATATTCAAAAAAATGCAGACGCCTATAAGTATCAAAAATATATCTTCCTTAAAAGCTTATAAGTTGCTAGAAATGGATGAGTGTACCATTGTTGTTGATGTTAGAACTGCTGAAGAATGGCAGAAAATAGGTATTCCAAAGCTTGATAAAGATCAAGTACTTTTTCTTAGCTGGCGTTTATTGCCTGATATGTCATTAAATCGTGAATTTAACAACCAGTTCATGTCGAAAGTCAGTAATAAAAATAATGTATTATTCCTTTGCCGTTCAGGTGCACGATCTCATGAAGCGGCCTTGTGTGCTGGTGGTTTAGGTTATACAAACTGCTACAACATCATTGATGGTTTTGAAGGAGGAGCTAATGGAGCTGGTTGGAAACAAAATAATTTACCATGGCAAGTTCTGTGAATACTAACCAAAATCAATTGACTGTAGGAAAGGAAGTAGCTCATTATAGAGATATTTGGCAGCATGTTTGTTCTGATCTTAATAAACATTACGGTGAGTCTTTGTATAAAAGTTGGTTCAGTAAGATTAACTTTCTAGAAGCTTCTACTACTACTGTTATACTTTCTACACCAACAAATTTTATCCGAGATTGGATAAAATCAAGATATGCACGTGCTATATTGCAATCTTGGCAGTCCTATGACAAAGATATTAAATCAATTGAGATAGTTACTAAAGAATTACTAGAACAAAATCCAAATATACCTGAATATTTAGCAAAAATTCCATCAATAAAAGAAGGAATGGATATCAATTCCGAAGGCATTTTTTCAGCATTAGACTTACGATTTACTTTTGAAAATTTTGTAGTTGGTGGACCAAATGAGTTAGCATATGCAGCCTCTAGAGCAGTTGCTGAATCAGAAAGTGCCGTAGCTGAATCTAACCCCTTATTTTTGTATGGGGGTGTTGGCCTTGGTAAGACACACTTAATGCATGCTATTGCTTGGTATATAAGACATAATAACCCGACTCGCAAAGTAATTTACATGTCGGCAGAAAAGTTTATGTATCAATTCATCAAAGCACTTCGTAATAAAGATGTTATGTCCTTTAAAGAAGAATTTCGTTCAGTTGACGTGCTAATGATCGATGATATTCAATTTATATCCGGTAAAGATAGTACTCAAGAAGAGTTTTTCCATACTTTCAATGCTTTGATTGATAATAATCGTCAAATGGTTATATCATGTGACCGTTCACCGTCAGATTTAGATAATATTGAAGATCGGATTAAGTCCAGGCTTGGTTGGGGATTGGTTGCAGATGTTCACAGTACTACTTATGAACTAAGATTGGGTATCTTAGAATCTAAGCTTGAACAGATGAATATTCACATACCTAAAAATGTTGTAGAATTCTTGGCATCAAAAATAACGTCAAATGTCAGAGAGTTAGAGGG
The DNA here is from genome assembly GCF_965178575.1 of Candidatus Tisiphia endosymbiont of Micropterix aruncella. NCBI lineage: Bacteria > Pseudomonadati > Pseudomonadota > Alphaproteobacteria > Rickettsiales > Rickettsiaceae > Candidatus Tisiphia > Candidatus Tisiphia endosymbiont of Micropterix aruncella. Next base: position 1,142,019 of record NZ_OZ238268.1, on the reverse strand, counting down.
GGCTCTTAATAAAGTTATCGCTCATTCAACTTTAGTTGGTAGGGAGATAACTTTAGAAAATACCCAAAATATCTTACGTGACTTACTACGTTCCAATGAAAGAATTATAACGATTGAAGATATTCAAAGAAAAGTAGCTGATCGTTATAATATTAAATTTTCTGATATGTCTTCTCCTAGACGTATTCGCTCAATAGCTAGACCAAGGCAAGTAGCTATGTATTTAAGTAAAACATTAACCCCAAAAAGCCTTACTGATATCGGTAAGAAATTTGGTAAGAAAGATCATACTACAATAATGCATGCCATCAAAAAAGTAGAAGAATTATGTGAAATTGATGTAGAATTTCGTGAGGAACTTAGTCTGTTAATGAAGATATTGCAAAACTAGATTACTATGAACTTAAAGAAAATCACGTTTCCCATAATAGAAGTATTGCCTTACCCCAATTCGGGATAAGAATTAGTTAATTCTTATCCCGAATTGGCTTTAATATAAGGAAAAATGCATTCTTAAAGCGGCTAACGCGAATGCATTTTAAACCTTTCCAAAGCTAAAAACATGATTTTAATCTTTTAAAATCATGTTTTTAGCAAAATATTAATTTAACAATCAGATGCAGAGCCGTCTCAAATCTGATTGTTTCCATAATTCCCCCGAATTTGGGATAAGAATTGACAAATTCTTATCCCGAATTCGCGTGCCTTGAAAATATATTAGACTTACATAAATAATTTATCTATATTAATTAGATGTATATAAGTAATCTGAGTTTGATATAAAACATTAATTTAATAGCCTAGGTGTCATCCCTACTCGCAGAGGTGACATAGTGGATGGGTAAGGGGAGAGAGACTATTAAATCGATGTCTTACATCGAATTGAGGTTATATAAGCTATATTAAACTCATAAATTAAAAAAGTGGAATCATGTCAGGGGAAGTTGAAAAAAAAGAATTAAACTGTTCTTTTTGTGGTAAAAATCAATATGAAGTAATAAAATTAATTGCTGGACCAACAGTATTTATTTGTAATGAATGTATTGAACTTTGCCGTGATATTATAAAAGAAGAGACTAAAGTAACTCTTAAACAAGTTGCCTCTTCAATTCCAACACCACAAAGAATTTTTTCTACTCTTAATGATTACGTAATTGGTCAGGATCAAGCAAAAAAAGTCTTATCAGTTGCGGTATATAATCACTATAAACGATTAGAATATATCGAGTCAGGTAATAATGATGTCGAATTAAATAAATCAAATATCCTAATTATTGGATCTACTGGCTCTGGTAAAACCCTTTTGGCACAAACCTTAGCAAAAATTCTTGATGTACCTTTCACTATGGCAGACGCCACTTCTTTAACCGAAGCTGGCTATGTTGGTGAAGACGTTGAAAATATCTTGCTAAGATTATTACAAGCAGCAGACTTTAATATAGCTAAAGCCCAACGAGGCATTGTTTATATAGATGAAGTAGATAAAATAGCTAGAAAATCTGAAAACCCTTCCATAACAAGAGATGTATCGGGAGAAGGAGTCCAACAAGCATTACTTAAAATCATGGAAGGAACTATTGCTTCTGTTCCCCCCCAAGGTGGCAGAAAACACCCGCAGCAAGATTTTGTTCAAGTAGATACTTCCAATATTTTGTTCATATGCGGTGGAGCTTTCATGGGGATAGATAATATCATTAATGCCCGTACTGCTCAAAGTTCGATTGGTTTTGCAGCAAATGTCCAATCAAAACAAGAAAAAAACCACAGTGAAATACTCAAGTCATTAGAAATTGAAGATCTAGTAAAGTTTGGGTTAATTCCAGAATTCATCGGTAGGCTTCCAGTAATAGCAACTTTAGATGATCTAGATAAAGCATCTTTGGTGGCAATTTTAACTCAACCAAAAAATGCTGTTATCAAGCAATATCATAAACTATTTGAGCTAGACGATGTTGAACTATCAATTGATCATGATGCTTTAGAAGGAATAGCCGAGAAAGCACTGGCACGAAAAACCGGAGCTAGGGGGCTTAGATCGATAATTGAGACACTGCTACTTGACAGCATGTATAATGTTACCAATCTGAAAAAAATGCATGTACATATTTCAAAAGATGTCATAGATGGCAAAGCTACCCCCATAGTTACACCAAAAAACTACGGAAAAGCTACTAAAAAACGTATCGCGGTTTAGCAGGATAATTTAAAAGTCGGACTGCAAGCCTAATAGATAAAGGAAAAAGTGCTTAATAACCTGAATTCGACATAAAAATAATTATTATTCTAAGCCCCTTCGATGTTACCCCTGCGTAGGCAGGGGTCTAAAAAAGTAGCCAAGAAAACTATTTAGACTTTTCTAGACCCCTGCTTTCGCAGGGGTGACATCCACCCTAATAGGGATGATACTGATAACAAGTTATATCGAACTCAGGTTTAATATGCACTCGATGTCATTCCCGTGCAGGTAGCGGAATCTAAAAAAATAAGCCTGAAAGACTATTAAGTAATATAGATCCCGCACCGAAGCAGGGATGACATCGGTAGTGGTTAAACTTGTATCTATAGCAACTAACGATTGTGATTTTTAAATTACCCTGTGGTTTAGGGTAAAGAATTTGTTAATTCATTTCCTAATTAACAGTTGATATTCTTTTTACAAATAGTTACAATTCTCTTTATATTTCAAAATTAATAGAGGATTATATATGATAAATAATGATAATGATGCAAGAACTATTCAAAGCATAATAAACCGGAATTGTTTGCATCCCGACTATGCAGCAGCTTTAAAAACCGCCCTTATGAATTTCAGAAACAACGGTGGTAATAATTTGAATGCTAACGATAGGGCAGAGGGTAATGATTTAAATGTTAACAACCAAAATGTTGGCAACTTTACTACTACAGAGGTAGCTAGTCTTAATACACCTGATGCCACACTACCACTAGCAGGAGAAGCCGAACATCCTACAGAATAACTACAATACTACCTCTTCAAGAGCTGTAAAAACAGCTCTTGAAATTAGCTATAAATGTCAAATTAGTTAAAAAGTTTTACTGATTTGTCATGAAGCAACATAATTCCCGTAGTAAAAAATGGGGCGAATATGTTCTTTACTTCCAATAATAAGCTTTCGTTACTAATTTCTTGTTGCAACTCTTCTCTAATTAAATCAAAGATTTCCTGCAGACTTTTACCACCATCTATCATTTGTTTAAAAACACATTTGGTATAATTAGAAATTGGTATAGTAATATTGATATCCTTTAATAATGAATTATTTAATGTAAAGTTAACAATATTGCCAGCTACTAAAGCATTAGTTTCTATATGATCATAAATTTGTTTAGAAATAGCCCCAGTAATACCATAAAAATATGGTATATTATCCAAATTATCAAGACTAGCAATAGTATCTTTTTGATTAGAAACAAAAAAACTGTGTTTAATAATATTTCCAACAATTAATTCACAAATTGCTTGCTGTGTTATGATATCCATCCTCTTAATTTTCTGCAGAAGAGAAAAATCACTAATATAATTTTCGATCCTTAGAGCTAATTTTTCGCTAACATCAGAAAATTCCACAAAATTTAAAGCTGCATTATGAATAAATTCATATAATTCGGGAATAGAATAAGCCCTATCCTGTTTATGCAAAAACATGTCATATAAACCTACATCACCGAAAACAACATGGTCACTTAGCAGTTCTTGCCCACGTATATACCAATTAGTTGCAGGGAAACCAGCCATAACAGACTTGGTATTCATTATTTCTTCTATCCTATTGCTAACACCCTGGTTTACCATTTTCATGATATCTTGTACCTGATATAATCCAGTACGACCATATTTAGCATAAACCATTATGTTAATTGCTCCCTGATCAGAGAGAGAATCCTTTAAGATCTTTAAACCATTGGGAGGGTTTTTTAAATGGTGCAATACTCCTATACAATTAATATAATCAAACTTACCTAAATTAAGCTTTGGAATATTTAAAATAGAATCATATACCCATTTAATATTGGTAAGACCACGTTTTTCAGCACGTTTTTGGGCAATTTCCATGCTAGGCTTGCTAAAATCTAAATACACCACTTCAGCATTTTTATCTTTTAGTTGCTCTGCCATATATATAGCAGAATCACCAGTACCACCACCGGCAATTAGCACCCGAAAACCTGAATTAAAATCCTCTTTACCTTTATATAAATAATGATTTAACTCACCCAAAAATTCACCGCTAATTACCAGCAATCTTTTTGTTTCATCTTCAGGATCTCTATAAGGATAGGGGTAATCTTGATAATGCTCTTGAACTACAGCTAAATCACCAGTTTTCTCAATGGGAACATGGCTATTTGTTTTAACTTGTTTAGATTTTGACATGGGGAATTTACATTATACTTGGAGCTGATAAAAAACTTATAATTATAACAAAATAGCTAACAAATATTATATTATCAAGTCCTTTATTTGTAATTGAATAGTAATAGATTCTTTCCAGCTATTCATTTTTAATGAACCAATTACAGAAATATTATGTGACTTAATATTAAGTAAAATATTTTCTATAGGACTAGATACACTATTAAACGCAATAGCAGGAAGTACTTTAGAACCAAAAGCTTCCTTAGAAGGAGCAAGCAAACATCTTATATGTTTACCACCGACTATGTCAGCTTTTAACACAAAAAGATTAGAGAATTTAAATATTGGCTCATGATTTCCTTGACCAAATGGTTCGAGTTTACTCAGCTCATCCATTAGCGGCAAATTTACACTACTTGTAGTAAGTTCCGCATCATATTCTTCATAGGCAATGTCATTTTGATTACTAATATCAATCTTAAAGGCGTGATTTAAGAATTCTTGTAACTCTTGTAATTTCTCTTCCAATACTGTAAATCCAGCTGCCATTGCATGTCCCCCGCCAGCTATGATTAAATCTTTAGCCTTGGCATTGATAATTTTACTACCAAAATCAACATTTTTGACAGAACGGCAAGAAGCCTTACCGATTGCATCATTTAAAGCTATAACTGCAACTGGTTTATTAAATTTTTCCTTTAATCTGCCAGCGACAATGCCGATAACACCCGGATGCCATCCTTTACCAACTATAAATAATGAACTATCATTTTCTTGGGTTAAAGCTATTTGAGTAGCTTCCTCTATCATTATCAGCTCTATTACTTTTCGCTCATTATTATGTTTCTCCAACTCCTGTGCAAGTAGATTTGCTTCTATTGCACATTCGGTAGATAAAAGACTAGCACCCAAGGATGATTTACCAACTCTTCCACCGGCATTGATCCTAGGTCCCAACACAAATCCCAAATGATAACAGTTTGGTTTTTCATTTAAACCAGCAATATCACATAAAGTCTTCATGCCTAAATTTTTTCTTTGGCCAAGGATTTTTAATCCTTGAGCAACAAAAGCACGATTTAAGTGAATAAGCTTCATTACATCGCATACTGTTCCAAGTGCGACTAAGTCTAAATATTGCATTAAATTGGGTAGAGTATTGCATTTTAAATATACACTATTTTGTATCGAGCACGAAGCTATATCGGCAAAGAAATTTTGTTTTTTTAACTCGGATAATAAGGCGGTAGCAAATAAAAATGATACTCCTACAGCTGCTAGGTACTTATATCTACTCGTTTCATCGATACGATTCGGGTTAACAACAGCAACAGCGTCAGGCAATATATCACTACTAATGTGATGATCGATAACTATTACATCAAGCTTTACTTGCGATGCATATTTTAGAGCCTCATGTGCCATTGCTCCACAATCAACAGTAATGAGTAGCTCAGTAGCATTATCCTTAATTTTCTGCATAGCAGCTGGGGTTGGTCCATATCCTTCAGCAATTCGGTCTGGAACATAAATATCAGCTTCTTGCCCCAAATCTCTAAATACATTCTTAAGTAGTGATGCAGATGTAGCCCCGTCAACGTCATAATCAGCAAATATACAGATTTTCTGTTTATTTATAATAGCTTCTATAGTCCTATCTACTGCTTTTTGCATATCAAGTAAATGAAAAGGATCTGGCAGTAAATTCTTGAGCTTAGGTGATAAAAAATCTATAGCTTGTGACAAGTTCTCTAAGCGAGGAAATAGAACCCGTGCTAGAAAATCACTGATTCCTAAAGAACGACAAAGTTCTGAAACATCACCTTCGTTTACTGATCGCTGTTGCCAAATTTTTCCATTTACTGAACGTTTGGGTTCTAGCAACTCTGGTAGTATCATGTAAGGTAACCCTATTTAAAAAATTAGTTCCTTTAATTTATAAACCAACTCCAAGGCTTGTTTAGGGGAAAGTTGATCGGGATCGATTTTATTAATTTCTTCTTCTAACTTATTGAATTTTATCTCTTTTTTGCTCTCTACTGGTAAGTTAAATAAACTTAAATTGTTTGATTCGGTATTTAATATATTCTTATTTTTGTACGTTGCGGTTTTTTCTAGTTTTGTTAAAATGTCGTTCGCCCTAATTATAACAGATTTTGGTAGCCCCGCTAAGTAGGCTACATGAATTCCATAAGATTTATCAGCCGCCCCTTCAATAATATTATGCAAAAATAATATTTCTTTTCCTAATTCCTCAATAGCCACCGTATAATTTTGCAAGGCTGGCAAAAAATTACTCATACTGGTTAATTCATGATAATGCGTAGCAAATAAACACCTACATTTGAGATTATCATGAATATATTCAAGCACTGACCAAGCAATTGATACACCATCATAGGTGGAAGTTCCGCGACCAACCTCATCTAATATGACTAAAGAATTTTTAGTAGATTGTGCTAAAATAGCTGATGTTTCAAGCATTTCTACCATAAAAGTCGATTGACCTGCTTGTAAATCGTCCCCTGCTCCTATCCTACTAAATATCTTGTCTACAATACCTATTTTGGCACTTTTAGCCGGCACAAAACTACCAATTTGAGCTAATATGGCTATTAGGGCATTTTGTCGTAAAAAAGTACTTTTACCTGACATATTAGGTCCAGTAATTAACCAAATTCTATTAGCTTCCGATAAAGTACAGTTATTGTGAATAAAGCTTTTTTTATCATTTGATAAACTTTGCTCAACGACTGGGTGACGCCCTTCAATAATCTCAAAGCTCAAATCATTGCTTAAGGTAGGCTTGACATAATTATATTCATCAGCAATATAAGCAAAATTACAAAATACATCAAGCTGACTCAAGGAACAGCTAAGTAATCGTAAGAATATAGCTTTATCAATAACTTGCTGGCATATTTTATTATATAATTCTAGTTCAAGACTAACCGCTAAACTCCTGCTATTAACCATATCGCTTTCTAACTTTTGTAATTCAATAGTAGTATAGCGACTAGCATTAGCAGTTGTTTGTCGGTGAATAAATTTTGATTCGTACATCTTATCACTATGTCTTAGGGTAACTTCAATAAATAACCCAAGGACATTATTATGCGATATTTTTAGGGTGTCGATGCCAGTATCAAGGCGATATACATTTTTTAATTTTTCTACATGTGCTTTGCCATTGTTAATTAAGTCATATAATTCTTGTATTTTAGGATGATAATGATGATTTATTATCCCACCTTCATTGATAGTATTAGGTGCATCCTCTCTAATTGCTTGATCTATTAAGGAATATAACTGTTCATCTCCGGATAGTGGTTTAATTAAGTTCTCTATATAATCTAGTAAATTTAGCCCATAATGGGAAATAAACTCTCCTTTTATTTCCAGTGCAGCATTTAACGTATATTTAATATTTAGCAGATCTCGTCCGCAGCCACGATTCATGGTAATTCTAGCCAAGCAACGTTCTAAATCCCCAGTTTTTTTGAGTAGCTTTTTAATATTTCCTACTAGTTCAATATTTGAATAAAAAAATTCTGTGATATTTTGTCGATAATTTATTTCATCAATATCTATTAGTGGTGTAGATAAAAAGTGATATAGTAAACGACTACCAGCCTTAGTAACTGTGTGATCAATAGTGGCCAGCATACTACCCTTGGTTTTTCCTAATAAATTATTAGTAATTTCCAAATTCCGCCTAGTTGCCGAATCAATAATCATAAAATTATGGTAATTGACCAACAAGGGCAAAGGTAGCGAAGGTATATTTTGCTTTTGCGTTAAAGATAAATACTCTAAGATACTACCAATACTACTTATTTGACATTCAGATATTTCCCCTATGGCTTTTAGATCATTGATTTTATAAAAATCTAAAATAATTTTATGGCATTTTTTAGGAGCAAAAAAACTATCAACTTGATACGAGACACGGAAATGTAATTGGTGCTGAATACTACTAGCTAATTGCTCTCCCTGTAAATTTTCGCTAAGTAAAATCTCTTTAGGCTTAAGACGTGATAGTTCATTTAGAATCTCATCCTGCGGAATTTCTATAACTGAAATTTCTGAAGTGGAAAGATCAACATAACAAATTGACGCCCTGTTTTTTAGCAAAACTAAGCTTGCCAAATAATTAGGTTCGCATGACGAAATTAAAGATTCCTCGGTAATAGTACCTGGGGTGATAATACGCGTTACATCCCTATTTACTACAGCTTTATAGCCACCGCGTTTCTTTGCCTCTTCCGGTGTTTCTAGTTGATCACAAATAGCAACTTTGTAATTTTCTTCAATTAATTTATTTAAATATGTTTCAAGAGCATGATGGGGGACACCACACATAGCAATCTCAGAGTCTCCATTAGACCCTCTTTTGGTAAGAGCAATACCTAAAACTTGGCTGGCAAGAATTGCATCATCAAAAAACATTTCATAAAAATCACCCATCCTAAATAATAGAAGACAATCAAGATTAGCAAATTTGATGTCTAAATATTGTTGCATCATCTTTGTTGATTGATCATAATTATATTTATGGCGAAATTCTTCTAAAGTCATGGATATATTAGTTGTTTGAATTAGATTTGAGTATATACTCAGGTAGAACTCCAAGAATTAAGGTCATCGTACCCTAAAGATATCAACGCACAGCTAGCTCGACTTTACTGCTGCTAGCTCTTCTTGAAGTTATACTATCGTCTACCCACTCTTGAAATTATAGCAGTATATGTTTAGATTCAAAAGAGCTTTTGATTTTAATTTAACCTCAACTATCGATGTAAGAATAATTATTATTCTCTGCACGCTCGATGTCATCCCTGCGAAGGCAGATATCTAAAAATGTTTAAGCACTTAATCCTTGCTACTTCTTTAGACCCCTGCCTACGCAGGGGTGACATCCACAGCTGTCGAAAGTTAGAAGAGGAAGCGGTTTTAGAAGTCATAATGACAGTTTAAAAGTTGTCGGCTTATAACCGCTGTCATTGCGAGAAGGCGTAAGCCGACGAAGCAATCCACTTATGGTTACTTTTTTGGATTGCTTCGTCGACCTACGGTCTTCCTCGCAATGACGTTACCCTATTTAAAACCCCTTCCTCTTCGAACTTTCGACAGTTATGGGTGACATCCCCCACAATAGAGATGATACTGGGTCTAGTATTAACTTGTTACATCGAACTGAGGTTTGATTTACTAATTTGAGTAAGTAAAAAGTCAAAAAATATGCCAAATCCAATAACTTACACAATAGAAAACTTAAGCGATGCACGAGAGTTCTTATCCAAATTCCATGATCCGGTTATTTTAACTAACAAAAGTGGTAGCACGAGATATTACGGTATGCTAGTGTGGGATTATATTTTTAAAAAACTAATTGAAGAATTTCCCCAAATCGTAAAAATTATTGTTAATGTAGGAAACGATCACGCAGCTTTATTTACCGCTATCAAACTTAATTACCAAAATATAGTTTATACTGGTAAATCAGCAAAGGCTAGGAAGTAACCCCAATTCGGGATAAGAATTAACTAATTCTTATCCCGAATTGGCTTTAATATAACCTCGAGTATCGATGTAAGAATAATTATTATTCTCTGCACGCTCGATGTCATCAACATCACCCCTAATGGCGATGATTACTTGAGCCTACTATATTTATTACATCAAACTGAGGCTAAAGTATATAATTATTCCCTTCCTCTTCCAAAAACCTAGCGATGTCCACGATAATAGACAGTTTTATATGACTGCTCACTATTGGGAAATTTGCGCTCCCTAATTGAGAAGCTACCGAAGCCCCTAATTTCAATACGATTTTGCTCAGCGAGGCTAGACTGTAAATAATCAAATACCAAATCTATAGAATCTTTTATATCTTCCTTAGAAAGATAATTAAGTTCCTTAGATATTTTATCCACTAAATCAGACTTTCTTGCCATAAATTAAAAAACTGCCTTTATCCCTTGAAATTTATTTTTAAAAAAACTTGGTAAAACACTATCAAAATCCTCCATAATAATTTCAAGAAATTTTGATTTCGGTTTTATTTTAAATTCTTTTACCTTCAAATCTTTATCAATTTTTTTGACTTCCTGTAACCATTTAATCGCATCATCCTCAGAACCCACAGCATCAACAAGTTTTAGTTTCAAAGCTTGGCGACCAGAATATATCCGACCATCAGCTATTTTTTTAACTTCTTCAATTGCTAATCCCCTTCTTAAAGCAACGAGTTCAATAAAATAATCATAAGTATCCTGTACATTAGACATTATAGCCTGACGAACAGCTTCTGTAACTTTTTCAGTAGGATTAGGAGCGGCTTTTAATTCCCCTGATTTAAAATTATTGAAGGTAATACCTAGTGTCTTTGCTAAATCTGTGACTTCTAGAGTTTGGAAAATCACACCAATTGAGCCAGTAATCGTTCCATTATGACTAATTATGTAATCCCCTCCTAATGATATCAAATATCCTCCACTCGCTGCCAATGTACCCATAACAATCACTACCGGTTTTTTTGCTGATATTTTTCTGAGTATATTGTAAATTTTCTCTGATCCAACCACAGTTCCACCAGGAGAATTGACATTGACAATTAGAGCATTAATCTTATCATCATCAATGATTTTCTCCAATCTTTTATCACGTTTTGTGTCCTCAAAAATTATATCTTCTATTGAAACTGTAGCTATATAGTTACTATTAGTAGTTACATATTCAGAACTTGTCAAATCAAATTTCTTAATCATCACAACAATTAAAACTATAAACATTAAAATTGTTGCTAACTTCCACAACCTTAATTTTAATTTATTTTGCTTTCTTTCAATTATGTAGTCAGGAGTTATTGTCATTAACTTTACCTATTTGTTTATATGGAAGTATAATGGGTGCTTTAGTCTCTAAGAAGCCAAGGTACTGTGCTAGTTTTTGGTAAGTCTCCCAAAGAACTGGGTAATAAACTTTGATATTCTCAAAAACTTTTCTTACATCTTGCCATTTGTAAACATACGATGTATTATTTTCACCCTATTTCGCACGCATAATCCGCCCCTGATCCCTCTTCCAATCTTGTTCTTTAATAGACTGTCTTTTATCATGTAATTTTTTACCTTTTGCTATGCCTAACTCAACTTTTACTTTATTTTTTTTATTGAAATATAAAGAAAGAGCAACAAGAGTGTAGCCTTTTAGGCGAATTTTACCAATTATTTTCTTTATTTCACTAGAATTAAGAAGCAACTTACGTGTCCTTCTAGTCGAATGATTAAATCTGTTAGCTTTGTCATATTCCGCAATATGGCAATTATATAAAAACACTTCATTTGCCGAATTTTCTGCATGACTATCTTCTATACTAGCTTTTCCTTGACGCAGCGATTTAACTTCACTCCCGGTTAATATTATGCCAGCTTCAATTTTTTCTTCAATAAAGTAATTGAAATATGCTTTTTTATTTTGTGCTATTATTTTCTTATATTCCGACATAGTCCATAGCTTTATTTATTTTCTCCTCAGTAGCTTTGCTAACTGAAGTTAAAGGAAGCCTTAACTCATTAGCACATAATCCCAATCTTGCAGCAGCATATTTTACTGGTATTGGGTTTGTTTCTACAAATAATGCTTTATATAAGGGTAGTAATTGCTGCTCTATTCGCAGAGCTTCTTTATAATTACCAGCATAACAATTATCCTGTAATTTCTTGCACAAACTAGGTGCTATATTAGAGGCAACAGAAACGCACCCTACTCCCGAGTGAACATTATAAGATAAAGCTATTCCATCATTACCACACAATAAGTTAAAATCTTTGCTTACAGCATCCTTAATTCTCAAAGGACGTTCTAAATCAGTACCTGCATCTTTAAAAGCTACAATACGTGGTAGTTTACTGAGCCTAACTATCGTATCATATGAAAAGTCAACCACAGTTCTACTAGGTACTGAATACAGCATTATGGGCAAATTACTTACATTATGTATAGCTTCAAAATGTAAATAAATTCCTTCTTGCATAGGTTTTACGTAAGAAGGAATACTACACATAAGCCCATCAACAGGAATTTTTGTACATATTTTTATCATATCTATGGCTATACTGGTAGTAATAGCACAGCAACCTGCTATTACTTGGGTACGGTTTTTAGTAATTTCTACAGCCATTTCTAACAAAGATTGATATTCCTGTAAACTTAAGCTAGACCCCTCACCAGTAGAACCAGCAATCACTACTCCATCAACTTTATTATCAATTTGATAGTTAAGTATTTTCTCCAAAGAGACAAAATCTAATTTATTATCCTTAAAAGGGGTTATAATGGCTGTAATAAGCCCTTTAAATATATTATTGTTCATCTTGCATCAGTTCCATTATATCACTATTTACCTACGCACTAAGCTATTATATTCTTTTTTTAACAAATTAGTAATTTTACTATCTTCAAAGATAATATTTTGATCACCACGGTTAATCGATTTAATCCCCTTAACTTCTGCAGCTGTACCAGTCATAAAACATTCATTAAACTCCCCTAACCTATCTAGAGTTATGTACTCTTCCTTAACCTCAAGATTTAACTCTTTAGCAAGTTTTATAACTGTTTGACGCGTTATGCCATTTAAAAAACTATCAGCTATCGGTGTAAATAATTGCTCTCCTTTAACAAAAAAGATATTTGTAGTAGTACATTCAGCAATAAATCCTCGCCAATCTAATAGAATTGCATCATCATAACCCAAAGACTTAGCTTCTTTTTGGCATACTATCATCATATTGTAATGTCCTGACGATTTACACTGCGGCGGCAGCGAGTTTGGATGACATTTCCGCCAACGTGCAATATGCAAACTTAAAGCATCAGAAGGTCTAGGAGTTGATGGAATAGCAGCAATTAATAAATTAACTGATAAATTTACATTAGTTAGATTAAGAGATTCACTACCATACCAAATTAAAGGACGAACATACGCATCTTTAATATTATTTTTTTCTATAAGTAAGTGATGGGCTTTTATAATGTCTTCAAAACTATATGGCATTTCCATAGCTAAAGTTTGTGCCGATTCTATCAAACGCTGCGTATGTTCTTCTAATTTAAAAATTTTTCCATCGTAGGCTTTTTCTCCTTCAAAAACTCCACCAGAATAATGTAAACTATGAGTAAGAACATCTACTTTAGCTTCCTGCCAAGCAATAAAATTACCGTTAATCCAAATATAACCTGATAATTGTTTAAGGTTTCTAGGCCGCTCTTCTACAATTATATTTTCTTGTGTTATTATCATTGTCAACCTTCCATTATTCAGTTAGTATAACCTCAAATACCGAAACTTTATTTATGCAAAGCCCTAAGCCTCACATTCTTGTAGTCGATGATGATACTCGAATACAAAAACTTTTAAAACAGTTTTTGTATAAAAACGACTTTTTAGTATCAACAGCAGCTTCTGTCCAAGAAGCTGAGGAACTATTAAAATCCTCTATTTATGACTTAATTATTCTAGACGTTATGTTGCCGAATGTTACAGGGCTTGATTTTGCCCATACTATAAGATCAAGTAAAAACCTTATACCAATTGTTATGCTAACTGCACTATCACAACCAAGTGATCGTATCAAGGGATTAGAATCCGGTGCATCTGATTATCTAACCAAACCTTTCGAACCGAAAGAATTATTACTCAGGATTAATAACCTATTAAATAGCTATAATAATTATAAAAAACAAGATAAAATCAAGCGATTAGGCAATAATTATTATAATTTAGAATCAAAGGAATTTATAAAAAATAATCAACTTGTACAATTGAGTTCTACAGAACAAAAATTGCTAGAAGTATTATTAAAACATAATGGACAAGAAATGAAACGTGATGAGTTGTCAAAAATAATGGGAGGACTTAGCCCTCGCTCTATCGACGTACAAATTGTCAGAATAAGAAGTAAGATTGAAGATGACCCTAAAGAACCAAAATATCTAAAAACCATTCGGAATAGCGGTTATGCTATCTATACATAAACTTATACCACAAACTTTACTGGCTAGATTTGTTCTCATCATTATTGTTCCAACATTAATAGGACAAATTCTAGCAGTGTTTTTGTTCTATGATCGTCACTGGTATAATGTCTCTTACTATACTAGCAATATTATTGCTAATGAGATTATTTCCCTTCTTGAACAAGACGACAATAATCTATTAGAAAAAAACACAACAGAAACAAATTATTTAAATTTGTCGTATCAGTTTCATCAAGAATTAAACTTGCCACGCAAACAACCTAGAATTAGTGAAGAATTAGAGATTTTTAAAAATATTATTAACGTAAAAATTAATAAGAAAAATATAGTAAAGATTAATGATTCAAAAAGAATTGAAGTATTATTCCAATTAACCGATGGTTTACTAAAAATAACTTTCCCCGCAAAATTATTGATGAATCCAACTGCTTACATTTTTGTTCTATGGTTAATCTTCTTAACTATTTTACTACTTTCTGTCTCCTTAATCTTCTCTAAAAAGCAAATTAACTCTATTTTAACTCTTGCAGATGCTGCTGATCAATTCGGACAAGGAATCACAAGATTACCAACATTTAAACCTTCTGGTGCAAAAGAAATCAAAAAGGCTGGTATTGCTTTTCTGAAAATGAAAGAACGAATTGAACAACAAATTTCTAAAAGAACTAGAATGCTGGCACAGATTTCGCATGACTTATGTACTCCCCTAACTAGAATGAAGTTACAACTGGAGTTAATGAAAGAATCTGAGGAAACAGAAGGTCTTAAGGAAGATATACTTACCATGCAACAAATGATAAAATCATACCTTGACTTTGCTAAGGGTGAAAATGGTGAAGAAGCTCAAATAATTGAATTATCTTCTTGGCTGTCTACTATCATAAATAAATGGCCTGTTGCCAATATTGAGCTGCTTGCAACAAAGCAGATAACAGCACAAATCAAGCCTATCAACTTTGAACGTGCAATATCTAACGTAATAAGTAATGCTATAAAATATTCTACAAAAATAAAAATTACTGTATGCTCTACCTCTACTAACGTAATAATAAAAATTGAAGATAACGGTATTGGCATAAAGGATGCAGAGAAATTATTAGTGTTTAAAGCATTTTATCGTTCAGATAAGTCACGCCCACTTAATAATTCAGGTAATGTTGGACTTGGTCTTGCTATTACTAAAGAAATAATCATTGATCATAATGGAACAATATCCTTGCAGGATAGTAAAATTCTAGGTGGTTTATTGGTTGAAATTTCACTACCTCTAATAACATGAATTCGATGCTCAAAGGTTTTACTTCACGGTATAATTGTATAATATTTAGTCTTTTATAAAACCTTAGATACAATGAATACTGCTATTGTTAGAGAAAAACAAATTAAAGCTAGAAGCAGAGCTAAAAAGTTACAATTAATTGAGATAATGAATCCAGGATGGCATGACTTATATGAAGATATTGTTTAACCGATTTTTCTTGGATTGCTTCGTCGACCTTAGGACCTCCTCGCAATGACGTTAATTTAGATATATATGATAAAAACACTACTACATTTTCCTATTGTTAGAATTTACCTAATATTTCAGTTTATTACTCGTATTCTATTAAGCTCATATGCTTTATGGCAACAACAAATAACCATATCTGATCTAGTATCAACTTTTGTTATTGGTACATTCAATGATCTAATATCTCTTTGTTATTTTTTACCAGTAATGTCGCTTGTTATCATTGGCTTCTACAAGTTATTGGGTCGGTATAAATTTTTGTATGTAAGCTGCTCTTTTATCGCTTATTTTTGTACTATTGCACTACTAATATTTATTGCCATCGCAGAGATTACTTTTTGGGATGAGTTCGGCGTTAGATTTAATTTTATTGCTGTAGATTATCTAATTTATACTCATGAAATCATTGGTACTGTAAAAGAGTCTTTGCCCTATATAGAAATATTACTAGGCATTATAATTATTACACTACTGATTGTTTTTTTCTTGAGAACATACATAATTGATCAAGCAAGTACTCTAAATGGCAAGAAACATATTTTTTGTGTGATAATGCTATTTTTGTTTAGCCTACTTGCTTTTAATTTTTATAACCCTAATAAAATTGCTTTTAATTATAATAAATATGCTATCGAGCTTGCTAAAAACGGTCCATATGAGTTCTGCTCTGCCTATTTTAATAATAGCTTGGACTATAATAGTTTTTATCCAGTAATTGATAAAAAGCGGGCTTTAGATATTGTCCACTCCAATTTATCGAAAGATAAACAAATATTTTTAAACGATGCTACTATAGAACGAAATATCAGAGCTAATTCTTCTAATAATAAAAAATATAATATTATTTTTATTACTGTCGAGAGTCTGAGTAGCGAATTCATGGGTAAATTTGGCAATCAACAAAATATTACTCCAAATTTAGATAGATTAGCTGATGAAAGCATATTTTTTACCAATCTATATGCAGTAGGAACTAGAACAGTAAGAGGTTTGGAAGCTATTACTTTATCAGTACCACCAACTCCTGGTTCTTCCATTATTCGTAGGCCTGATAACCAATCGCTATTTAATATAGGTACTATTTTTAAGAATGAAGGTTATGTTATTAACTTCATATTTGGTGGCTATAGTTACTTCGATAATTTTGCAAATTATTTTCATGGTAATGGTTATAATATAGTTGATCGAGGTAATCTGAAATCAAATGAAATAAGTTTCTCCAATATTTGGGGAGTAGCTGATGAGGATATACTAATAAAATCACTAGAGTTAGCCGATCAAAGTCATAAGGAAGGCAAACCCTTCTTCTCATTAATTATGACTGTCTCTAACCATCGTCCTTATACTTTCACCGAAGGTAGAATTGATTTGCCATCTGGTAGTGGACGTAATGCAGCTGTTAAATACACTGACTATGCTATTGGTAAGTTTCTTGAATTAGCAAAAACTCGCCCTTGGTTTAATAATACTATCTTTGTTATTACTGCTGATCATTGTGCATCAAGTGCTGGTAAAACTGATTTGCCTATTAACAAATATCATATACCTCTATTAATATATGCTCCTAATATATTAAAACCACAGATAATTGATAGTTTAGCCAGTCAAATTGACATTGCTCCTACTATTTTTGGATTATTAAATTTCTCGTATAATAGTAAGTTCTTCGGTCAAGATATATTAAGCATGCCGGCAAACAGAGCTTTTATCAGCACTTATCAATTGCTTGGTTTTATGAAAGAGCATCACTTAGTTATCTTACGACCACAGGAGAAACCAAAAACTTATAAATTAGTTGGTAAAGATAAAATAGAGACTGAAAATATTCCTAACTTAGTAGAAGAAGCTATTAGTTTTTATCAGATAGCTCATGATTTATATATTCAGGGTGAAATGAGGGAATAGATTTCTTGAATTACATCTAATAGTAGCTTATTTTAAATAAAAATCTACTATTAGATGTAATGACCCTAAGAGATTATAAATTAATTTTTAAGCTTGCCAAAAGCATTTTAGAACAAGAATATCACAATCTCAGCCTTTGGTATTTCGTTAGTTTCATTTATGGTATCGTTATTTATTTTACTTTAAGTAACGAACCTTCCTTTATATCTATTCTAGCTATTTTTACAATTTCTTTATCACTAATAATCTTAAGAAATAACATATTTGGGCGATTTATTTCGGGCATAATTATCGCTTTTTCATGTGGTATGTTAGTGGGCAAATATCGTATATCAAATTCACATGTTGTTAGCATTAAAAAGCCGATAATTTCACAAATAGGTGGCACTATAGAATCGATGAAACCGACCACTCATGGTATGCAGGTTATATTATATCAGGTAAAAATTCAAAAACTTAAGCAGGTTTTACAAAAAGTAAGGATAAGCATGCCAGCAAAATATGCTCAGGAAATTAATATTAACGATAGTATTAACCTAGTGGCTCAGCTTTATAAGCCTCAAAGTAGTATCCTACCTAGTGGTTATGACTTTGGCTTTTATGCGTATTTGGCGGATATTAACGCCACTGGCTATGCACTATCACCCCCCAAAATTATAGCACATAGTAATCTCTACACTAATAGTTTTATCTATAAAATTAAAAAAAATATTTACAACCGCCTAATCCAAATACTTGGTCCTATTAAAGGTAATTTCGCCGCAGCAATATTACTAGGAGAAAGCAAAGCCATCGATAGAAAATTAATGAAAGAAATGAGACAAAGCGGTATATCTCACATACTTTGCGTCTCTGGTTTACATTTGTCATTGGTAGCTATGCTGTTTTTCATATCAGCAAGATTCTTATTAAATCTATCAAATTATATTGCTTATAATTACAACATAAAGTCAATTGCAGCAATTTGTTCTTTAATAGGCAGTTATGGTTATTTGGAACTAAGTGGCATGCAAATTGCTGCCACAAGGGCATTCATTATGACGGCAATTTTTATTTATGCAGTTATGATAGGACGGAAGCCCTACCCCCTAAGATCCCTCGCGATTGCGGCTTTCATAATATTATCGATAAATCCCGAATATATATTTCACCCAAGCTTCCAATTATCTTTTGTGGCAGTATTATCGCTAACTGCTGGTTACGAATTTTATATAAGAAATCAATGGATTTTAGGTGAAAGCAAGGGCATCTTTTCTTCCATAAAATTTTATATTGCCTCTAATATTTATTCAAGCTTCCTTGCAAGTATAGTAACCGCTCCTGTGGTAATAAACCAATTTTATACATTTCCTACTTATTCTATTCCCATGAACCTTATTGCTGTACCGATAATGTCTTTCTTTCTGATGCCGTTATCTATTATCTCATTATTCTTAATGATATTTGGTATAGATCAATATTGTTTAAAATTAATAGGTTTTTTCATTAATATAATTATTGCAGCAGTGAAATTTACTAATACCTTACCATTATCAGTATGGTATTTTGGTTATATAACCAAAATTAGTTTAATTACTTTCTTATTTGGATTTTTTTGGACTTGTTTATGGAGAACAAAGTGGCATTTTTTAGGTCTGATTATAATGATTATATCTGTAATCTTAATGCTAAATTCTCCTAAACCTAATTTCATATTTGATATAAATTTAAATGCTATTGGTATAAAAAATAACAATGGTGAACTTGACATTTATGTGAATGAGATACCAGAGTTTAAACGTATATATTGGGCTAACTGGTTTGGTCAAAAGGATGCTAAAATATTTCCTATAGAAAAAAATATTTTTACTTCCGATGGATACACTATTTTGATAAACTATAAGCCAATTGCTCCAAATAAAATATGTGAAAATGTCGATATATATATTAACATGTCAAGTAGAAACCAATGTAAAGGTAACAAAATTACTATTACTAGAGAATTTTTAAGAGAGTTTGAAGTAATAATGATATTTTGTAATCAGCATGAATGTACAATTGAAACAAATAATAAAAAAAGATTTAGTTTTCAATAAAATTATTACAAACTACTATAATGTTAGTTATTATGGGTATATACTCGAATGATCCTACGAATTGGATTTGAAAATGAGGGGCGAGCGAACTAGGTGTACATTTAGTACATGAGTACGCAAGTTCCTGATATTTTCAAAAAACAATTCGTAGGATCATTCGAGTATACCCTCATTCCTAGCTAAAAGCGGGAATGACATCAAACGTAATTAAAGATATTTTTATGCCCAAATTAGAGAAGTTTAAATCAGATATAGCTAATATTATTGGTGAACCAAAGGAAGGCTTTGTAAAGGATATAGATAGGTTCAAAAGTCTACTCAACTTTAGCTTTGATTCGAAATATACTCCTGAACTTGCTGAAGCTATGGAAAGCATGGGAATAGAGAAAGAAGTAAAAATACAGGTGTCGTTGGATGATGACACAACAAATGTACTTTCACAAACTGTTGAAGCTACTGACCAGAAATTTGGTGAATTTAAAGGCAATATTAGCACCACCCTTAATGCTCATGGTGAACTTGCTAAAGGATATTCTGCCGAATATGTTAAAGGACAACCTAATTTAGATAAATTTGGCCAACAAGCTAAACAAATGGATACATTGATAGAAGAGTTTCCACATAAATCCTTACAAGAAACTGAACAAATTGAAACAATTGCAACTATAGGAGCTGGTACAGAAAAAATGTATTCGGCATTGGAATTTTCACCGGCTGATCCAATGCATGTTAGAACCATTACAGATTTAGGTACAAAACTGAGGCATTATATTAAATCATTTGCTAAATCACCTGAGGAACAGAAAGAGGCTTTTATTGAAAATGGTGCTGGGACAATCCAAGCTATTGATAAAGCAAATAGAAGTGATGGATTGCAAACTAGTAAGACTGCATTAGAAAAGATATTAAGCAAACTTGAGAGTACAGCCGGATCTCAAATATATCACCGTCTGAGAAAAACTCTCAATAAAAACGATATATCTATGGGAGATGGTAGTAGTACTATTAAACCCAATACTACCCCTTCTAACACAAAGCATTCTAATAAAGATAAAGGACGGTAGATTCCCGCCTACACGGGAATGACAGCTCTAGGTAGTAACTACAACTGTAGTATTAGCGTAGTTAATAATGGGAAATGGTATTACTACAATAACAATAGATGATAGCGATGATGAGGAACTATATATAAGTGGAAATACATAGAGTGTCATTTTATGGGAGACGTGATGTTTAAATTAGAACAGAAATATTCAGGATTAGTAGCTGGAGTAGATGAAGCTGGCAGAGGACCACTAGTTGGTCCTGTAGTAGCTGCATCTGTTATCATTGATCAAACAAAAATCATACATGGTATTAAAGATTCTAAAAAACTTACTAAAACAATGAGGGAGTTGTTATATAAACAAATAACCCAAAATTATATTTGGTCTGTTGGTATAGTGCATCACGATGAGATAGATATAATTAATATCCTTGAAGCAACTAAAAAAGCCTGTACTATATCAGTAGCAAATCTTGCTGTTAAACCGGATACGGTACTAATAGACGGTAACATGAAATTTCACGATCCAAGATTTATTAGTATAATAAATGGCGATAATTTATCAATTTCTATTGGAGCAGCATCTATTATTGCGAAAGTTACTAGAGATCGCTTAATGCTTGAATATGCCAAAGAATTTCCGGAATATATGTGGCACAAAAACTCCGGTTATGGTACTAAAGAACATCTAAATGCTATAAGCCTTCACGGTCTTTCACCTTATCATAGAAAAAGTTTTAAGATAAGAAGTTCTACATTATAGGCTATAGAAGGCAGGGTAATTTAAAAGTCACAACCATTAGTTGCTATAGATACAAATTTAACCGCTACCGATGTCATCCCTACGAAGGCAGGGATCTATATTACTTAATAGTCTTTCAGGCTTATTTTTTTAGATTCCCGCCTACGCGGGAATGACAGCTTTGGGTAGTAACTACAACTGTAGTATTAGCGTAGTTAATAATGGGAAATGGTATTATCTAATGACTCTAAATACCTCAACGATCCTGGGGGAACATTTTATTGGAGAGTTGTTGCAGGAACTAATCGACTAAGTTTACATAGTTTTGGTATAGCAATTGACATAAATGTAGAATATTCTAACTACTGGTTATGGGATTATAAAAAAGCATTAGGTATTCCTAGCTCTACTAATGTTAACGCAGAAGATGTTGATTATAGTAAATTCCCTGCTTATCGTAATCAAATACCTTGGAAAATTGTGAAATTTTTGAGAAAAATAATTTTATATGGGGAGGGAAGTGGCATAGTACCCTACATTTTTTATATCACCACTATTAAAATGGCTGCTGATCGTCTATTAGCGAGGAGTCGCTGAAAGCGGCGATGCGGCAATCCAGGATACGCGAAGCGTACTAGAAAAAACAGCTTCGCTGTTTACCTAGATCGCCACGGCATCTAAAGATGCCTCGCGATGACGATTATAGAAAAATGTAGGGTACTAGACATAAACGGGAGACATAAACACTACGATGTCTCCCCTGCGTAGGCAGGGGTCTAAAAAATTTTAACAAATCCTCTCGGTTTATTTTTCTAGATCCCTGCCTTCGCAGGGATGACATAAACCTATACTTCTCTGACTTGTTTAAATACTAACTTTTTTTTACTAAATATATTTATTTTACGAAAAAAATTAGTTAGAGACCTTGGCTTTGACATATCACGTTTATAGCTTTGCTTAGTCATTAATACATAGTTAGAAATTAAGGAAGGTATAACTTCGGAATAATATACTTTATATAATCCTTCCATTGTTGCCATAGTCGTTAAATATCCCCATTTCATCACCTGTTGGGGTACTCTTGCTAGAGCTTCTATACAGGCAATTGTTTCTTCGATCTCAGGATTACTATTTTTATAAACATCTGCGACTGGTGCTAAATTAAACTTCATATCTTCAATCATAGCTCTAATCATCAGCCCCATATATTGCTCTTTTATGAATCTCTTAATAAAAAATAATTTTCTTCTATTAACGGAAAATAAAAATTTCTGTTTATATATAAAGCCAAGTAATCTTGCCCAATAAGCCCTTATACCCCGTACCTTGTTTTTATTATAAAATTTTACCTTTTCTTCATAAGTAATCATTTGCCTCATCCCTATAGAGAGCAGCTTGGCTAATAGTTTATCACAATTAATAATATCATCTATTCTAGCCTGTCTTACATGGGGTGTTGCTTTTGTTCCAGAAAAATTTGCTGAATGACGACTAATTTGACGACCACTTGCATCTCTTTTAATATCAGCAAAATGCCCAAGTTCTTGCCCAGCTATAATTTGCAATCTAGCAACTGCTGCCCATCCATCACCATAAGTTGGGTGATTTTTATCATTTTCAGCAAATGGATTTCCACCGCAGGAAACAAAGACTGCTACATTCTTACCGTCAGTACTTTGCATACCACTATTAGAACCCGAACGTTGCCAATCAACTATATCCATCATATCACCGATATTATGGGAATAAGTAATAAATATCTGAACCTTATCATGCAATAACCACCTAATAACTATAGGATGGGCTGACTGAACAAAAAGCCTTGTTAATTTTTCAGTAACGGATTGGTCAACTGGTTGTAATTTTTGAATTTGTTTTTTCAGATCTGTATAAATCGATGCCAATTTTTTATCTGATATAGAAGATTTGTATAGAGATCTGAATAACTGATTAGTTTGTTCAATTAAATTTGGCTCGGTTATTTCCTCTTTACTTACCATCAAACTAATATTGAACTTTGGATCAGAAAATCTTGCAAAATTACAACTATTATCGGTATCTATCCTAAGTTTTCCTGATTTGATTAATTGCTGAGCTAATTGTTCATATTCTATTTGCATGTCCTCAGGATAAATAGCAGGAATCTTATCAAGTATATGATAAATTGAACTCATAGGAGTATATACTACTTGTAAATGAAGAGTTGGTAGACGATAGAATCAAAATCAACAAGTGCTAGGAGTGTCCAAGCCGAGGAACACAGCGTACATTAGTACGTGAGCACCGCAGGTCTTGGACAACGACAACGCAATTGTTGATTTTCATCGAGTATACTGAATATTTTAAAAAACCTCAAAGAATTTATCCTTAATAACTTCATCAAACTGATCTAACGTTATATCAACACCAAGTTTCTTAAACGAGGTCACAGGCATATCTCTCAGACCACAAGCAATAATTCCGGAGAACATATCAAGATTTGTTGAAATATTTACAGCAACACCATGATATGTAACCCATTTTTTAACTCTAATACCTATTGATGCAATCTTTGCGGGTACACCATTTTCTTCTACCCATATCCCCACTATACCACTTATAGTAAAAGCTTTAATCCCAAAATATAAAAGGCTATTTATAATCCATTCTTCTAATAGTTTAATATATAGTTTTAAATCCTTTTGCCTTCGTTCTGAGACTAAATCAAGAATGGGGTATATTACTCTTTGTCCGCTACCATGGTAGGTAAGCTTCCCTCCCCTACCAGTATAAATTACCGGTATATCTCTAGGATTTAACAATTCATTTGCCTTAAAACTAGTACCTGCGGTATAAATATCCTTATATTCAACTAAATAAACAATCTCTTGTGAAGATTTATTGATTAAACTTGTAACCTTATCTTCCATTAATTTTACTGTGTCTTCATATTCTAAAAAGCCTGATAAGGTAACAAATTGAACCATAATATTAACTAGGGGTGACATCAATTCTATTATTATGCCTAAAACCTTCTCACGCGAATTCGGGATAAGAATTTGTCAATTCTTATCCCGAATTGGGGTTTCTCGGGTTAGCTATAAGGAGTATTATAATATATAAATAACCTCAAGTATTAATGTAAGACATCGGTTTAATAGCCAAGGTGTCTCTGCTTCTTCGAATGTCACCCCTGCGTAGGCAGGGGTCTAAAAAAATAGCATAGAAGGTATGTTATATAGTTTTAGATACCGCACCGAAGCAGGGATGACATAATGGGGGTGACATCACCCCTAATAGCGATGATTGCTTGAGCCTACTATTAATTTATTACATCGATACTTAAGATTAAATAGGCTAGCACTAATAGTTAATATCTTAAATATCTACTAATTCTTGATAGGATACTTCTAAAACCTCATAAGATTTTGAACCTTTAGGAGTGGTTACTTCTACTATATCTCCGACCCCTTTACCGATGAGAGCCTTAGCAATTGGCGATACTATGGATACCCTCTTTTTGGTTATATCTGCTTCATACTCTCCAACAATATGATACATAACTATTTCCTCTGTTTCATCATCGATCAACTTAACTAACGCCCCAAATTTTACGGTATCACCGGAGAGTTTTGAGGTGTCAATAATTTTAGCTCTTGCTATTTTATCTTCAAGATCCAAAATGCGACCTTCTATAAAACTTTGTTTTTCTCGTGCTGCATGGTATTCTGCATTCTCAGATAAATCTCCAAAATCTCTAGCTGTTGCTATAGCTTCAATTACTTTTGGTCGTTCTATATGTTTAAGATGTTTAATTTCTTTTTCTAAACTATCAAACCCTTTATGTGTAATAGGAAAATCTGCCATAATAATATGTCTTGTCTAAGTTAAGTTTTCTAGTATATTTGTTGTGTCAAACTTTGTCAAATAGGCCTTTTAGGTTATTATGCAAACTAAACTCTTTAATTTTGAAATACAACGTAAAACTTTCCACTTATACAGCTTGATTATACCACTTTTTTATTTATTTTCATCTAAATTAGTTGTTACCACACTATTACTTCTACTTATAGTATGTGTATTATATATAGATATTACAAGGCATTATAATTTATATGTTAAGAAATTGACAGATAAATTTCTTGGAAAGTTTATGAGACCTGAAGAACAGAGTGGTTTATTCAGACTAAGTGGTAGCAGTTTTATGGTGGTTGGATTTTTCTTAACTGCTCTTTTATTTTCAAAAGGTTTAGCGATTTCATCTTGGCTTATATTGATAATAGCTGATTGTCTTGCTGCGTTAGTGGGTACAAAAATAGGTACTCCTCTAAAAAATGGCAAATCATTGGAAGGTTCTATTGCCTTTCTAATTTCTGCAATTTTTATTAGTATATTAGTGTATTTTTTCATCGGCTATCACACTAGTTTTACTGTTATCATAATTAGTTCTATAGTTGCTACTATTAGCGAATTCTACTCAAAAGAGTTATCAATAAACGATAATTTATTAATACCTCTTAGCTACTGCTTCTCTACAATCATATTCACCTTTATTTTAAGTTTATGAGAATTCCATTAGAATTTTATGAACTTCTTAGAACTCGGATTAATTTATCAGATGTTGTTAGACAAAAAGTAGTCTTAACTAAAAAATCTGGAAATTACTTGGGACTATGTCCTTTCCATGTTGAAAAATCTCCATCATTCACTGTAAATGATGCCAAGAAGTTTTATTATTGCTTTGGCTGTGCTGTTCACGGGGATGTTATAAAGTTTGTTTCCAACTTTAGTGGTTTATCTTATAAGGAAGCAGCCATTAAACTTGCTAATGATTATGGCATTGAATTGCCTAAATTAACAGCAGCACAACAAAAACTCTATGAAGAATCGGATGAACTATTTGATATCTTAGAGATGGCTGAAAGATTTTTTACATCACAATTGTCACAAGAAGTATGTAGCTACTTACATGACCGCGGTATTAGTAAAGAAACAATTAAGGAATTCTCCATCGGTTTTGCTCCTCCATCTAAAGCATTACAGAAATTTTTTGAAAAAAAATCAATATCTTTGATAAAACTTCAAAAAGCAGGCTTAGTGGGCAAGCGAGATGATGGTACAATATATGAGATATTTTATAATCGGATAATCTTTCCGATTAAAAATGTTTATAATAAAGTAGTTGGTTTTGGAGGACGAGTGCTTGGTGATGGGTTACCTAAATATTTAAATTCTCCGGAAACCATATTATTTCAAAAAAATGAAACATTATATGGGGAGAATAATGCGATTAGTGTTGCCTATAAGAAAAATCATTCAATCTTAGTTGAAGGGTACTTGGATGTTATTGCCTTGCACCAAGCTGGTTTTAAAGAGGCAATGGCAAGTCTTGGTACTTCGGTTACAGAGAATCACCTACAAAAATTATGGCGTGCCGGAGATGAAATAGTACTCTGTTTAGATGGTGATATAGCAGGAATAAAAGCCACCCATCGGGTAATTAATCTAGTACTACCTCTGATAAATGGTAATAAGAAAATTTCCTTTGTGATGTTACCTAGCGGAAGTGACCCTGATGATATGATAAATAAAGATGGTGCGGGAAGTTTCACACAAATTTTTGATAAAAGAATTAATCTATCTGAAATGATTTGGCGTTCCGAATATGAAGGTAAGACTTTCTCAACTCCAGAAGACAAAGCTATTTTGGAAAGAAATCTTGAAGATTATTGTAAACAAATAAAAGATAAGCTACTTAGCCATAATTATTATAGATATTTTAAAGATCAAATATGGCAAAATTTAATTAAACGTCAAAGTAAAGTAGCTGTAAAAAATTCAAATGTAACATTTTCAGCTCCGGATTATTCAGAAATTGAGATGTTAGAACAAGTCTTTTGTATAATGTTAGTAAAGTGTCCAAAGATAATCAAAAAGCAAGAAATAAAGGATTTCTTATTAACGTTAAATTTCCAAAATAAAATGCTTGAAGCTTTTCGTGATTGGTATTTTGCAGAAATTATTAGCAACGATATCTTAGATCAGGAAAATATTATTGGTTTGGCAAAAAAAACTGGATTTTATGACACTTTTTCAGTATTGTCAAAATCCAATAATCTATTTCTAGATTTGTCATTTAATAAGGATGACATAGACTCTGACTTACTTTGGCAATGGTTGCATAAAAAACATCACCTAGTACTATTAAAACAAGAATGTAGCTCAATTATTCAAAATGGCTCAGACGAAGAGCTAAAAAAGGCTATATTATATCGAGAAGAGATTATAAAAATCTCTAAAGAGATTTATAATCTAAACGAATCTTTTACTAATTGACCCAAGGTTTATAAATTATGACAGAAGCAAAAGAGAAAATAGATGTAAAAGGTACTGCAGTTGATAACCTAGTTAAAACAGCTAAAGAAAAAGGCACTGCAGTCACTTATTATGATCTAAATAAAGTCATTCCAATGACTAATAATATATCAGTAAACGATCTAGAAAAGGTAATATCAAAGTTTTCTGAGGCTGGAGTTGATATTATAGAAGGTGATGATGACGAGATCAAACTTGATATTAATGTAGATGATGAATTTAAACTGTCTAATAATGTTGATCGTGAGCCTGAAGACGAAAGTGAAGAAGAAAATTTAGGTACGACCGATGATCCAGTAAGGTTATATTTACGAGATATGGGAGGAGTTGGACTTTTTTCTCGTGAGACTGAAATAGAAGTAGCCCAAGATATTGAAGAAGGCAAAGAGATAATGGTTAAATCACTTTGTGAAAATCCAATATCGATGAAATTCTTTATAAAATGGCATGAAGATTTAGTTAATGAAAAAATACTACTCCGAGATTTGATTGATCTAGAAGCTAATATGGTCAACGGGGATGATAGTAATTCTGAAGAGAGTCAAAATAATTATATAGAATCAGATCATGAAGAACATGAAGAAGCTAGCAATTTATCAATAGCTACTATTGAGTTACAGTTATTACCTAGTGTTGTCAAGCGTATGGAAAAAGTTTCTAAGCTTTCTGAAGAGTTGTTAATTGAAGCAAAGAAACATTACACACGTTATCCTCAGCATAAGGGATTGCATGATAACAAGAAATATGACAAGAATCTACAATTACTAATTATTGAAATTTCTAGTATCCATTTTCACTCTAAAAGGACAGAAGAAATTCTTAATAGAATATATAGTTTAAATAGAGAATTAGTAACTAAAGAAGGGAGCTTCCTTAAATTAGCTGAAAAATATGGCATAAGTCGTCAGAACTTCCTAAATGAATATATGGGAGCAGTAATTGATGAAAGCTGGAAAAGACAAATGCAAAAAAATAAGCACTCTAATTGGAAGAATTTCCTTGCTAAAGAATCTGATGCTATTGATCAAATGATTAGTGAATTAAAAACCATGGAAATGACTATTGGTTTGCCAATTATTGAATTTAAAAAGTTAGTACATACAATACAAAAGGGTGAAAGACAAGTCCTTAGGGCAAAGAAAGCTATGATAGAGGCTAATCTGCGTCTAGTTATCTCAATTGCTAAAAAATATGCAAATCGTGGATTACAGTTTTTAGATTTAATTCAGGAAGGAAATATTGGGTTAATGAAGGCTGTTGATAAATTTGACTATCGTAGGGGATATAAATTTTCCACTTATGCTACTTGGTGGATTAGGCAAGCTATTACTAGAGCTATAGCTGATCAAGCTAGAACCATACGTATTCCCGTGCATATGATTGAAACGATCAATAAAATTATTCGTACCTCTAGGCAGATGCTTAACGAGCTAGGTTATGAACCGACTCCGGCAGAAATTGCCGCTCGCCTTTCTATGCCAGTTGATAAAGTACGAAAAGTAATGAAAATAGCTAAAGAGCCAATTAGCTTAGAAAATCCAATAGGCGATGATGATGGTAGTTATCTTGGAGACTTTATTGAAGACAAAAATGCTATATTACCGCTTGACGCAGCAATTCAATCAAATTTACGAGAGGTCACAACTAGAGTTTTAGCAACTCTTACTCCTCGTGAAGAA
The DNA here is from genome assembly GCF_965178575.1 of Candidatus Tisiphia endosymbiont of Micropterix aruncella. Classification (NCBI taxonomy): domain Bacteria; kingdom Pseudomonadati; phylum Pseudomonadota; class Alphaproteobacteria; order Rickettsiales; family Rickettsiaceae; genus Candidatus Tisiphia; species Candidatus Tisiphia endosymbiont of Micropterix aruncella. The sequence goes on along the minus strand of NZ_OZ238268.1, from coordinate 1,112,287 downwards.
AGAGTTCTAAGAATGAGATTTGGTATAGGAATGAGTACTGATCATACACTAGAAGAAGTTGGACAACAATTCAACGTTACTAGGGAACGTATTAGGCAAATAGAGTCCAAAGCACTACGCAAATTGAAGCATCCGACTAGATCTAAAAAACTTAGTAGTTTCCGGGGTGGTTCTAGAAAGCAAAACAATTCTTCAGAATCTGCTTTTGGAGGCTGATTTTCTATAGGTCTTATACCATTTCCCATTATTAACTACGCTAGTACTACAGTTGTAGTTACTACCCAGAGCTGTCATATATGGACGAGTAAGTAAGTCAATAAGAAAAATGATGCGGGAGTAATAAAAAAATAAGCTGTCATATATTCGGCATCTAGTGCCATAATAGTTTTCGCATTCCACGCAATCCTTGGAGTTATCCACTCATTCTTACGGCTTCTAGAGCCTTGACATAAAATCTCGGTCTTGTTTTTGGAATGCCCATTTATTATCTCCAATCACTTTCGCTTATATCGTACCTCTTAAATCCTATTTACTTACTTCTTCTTTTTATATAGATAAAATACAGATAAATCTATATACACCACCAACTATCAAGCATATGCACATTTTCTTGTAACACATACATACGCTATTCTAGCTAATTTGTTTGCTATTGCCACAGCAGCCTTATTAAAGCTCATCCTTTCCAGCAATTTCTTTGCACATTGCACTAAATGATCAGTAGGATCCTTTTGTATTTTTGCTCTGATTGCAATAGACCTTGCTCCTTGTATCAGCATAGTTCTAACATATCTCTCTCCTTTCTTAGTGATAGATCCAAGACTTGTTTTACCACCTGTGCTATTTTGCTTAGGCACTAATCCCAAACTTGCAGCAAAACTTCGACAATCATCATAATTTTCATAAGCTGCTATGCTTAGTATATTAGCATTAATTTCTCCAATATCTGGTATTGTTTTTAATAAAGTAGCTGTTTCAGATTCTTTATTTATTGCTATTAGCTGTTTATCTATTGCTGATTCTTGTATTAATAACGTAGCAATTTCTTCAGCTATTACCTTCATTTCCTTATATACTGCTCGTAAATGAAGAGTTGAAAGAAGAGAAGAAAGAAGCTAGAATATGATTATGGGAAATATTTTAACATCTGAACAAAGAACGGCACTGAAGTCACGTCATGGTAATGAACGAGATAGGAGAGTATGTGACCGAATTAAGGCAGTTTTGCTGTATGATAAAGGTTGGAGCTATGAAGAAATAGCAGAAGCATTGCTGTTAAGTGAAGAAGCTATAAGAAAGCATGTAAGAGATTATCAAAAATTTAATAAATTAGAGACAGCTAACGGTGGTAGTGCAAGTAAGCTAAGTGAGCTAGAAGAGAAAGAGTTAATAGAGCATTTAGAAGTATGTAATTATGTTTATGCCAAAGATATTAGCAATTACATAGAAAAAAAATACGGTGTTGCCTATACAATAGCAGGAATAACAAAGCTATTAAGGAGATTAGGCTTTGTATATAAAAAGCCAAAGATTGTACCCGGCAAGCTTGATGTAGATAAGCAAGAACTATTTAAGCTAGAATATAGTTTGTTAAAAGGTAATCTCAAGGCTAAAGAAGCTATATATTTTATGGATAGCGTTCATCCTCAGTATCAAACAAAAGCCCGTTATGGTTGGATCAGAAAGAATCAAAATAAAACTTTACCAACATTTAGTGGTTGGAAAAGGAAGCATTTAATAGGAGCAATTAATTTATCTGATTTGCAATTAGTTAGCACAGATAATCCTAAAGTAAACGGTGATTATATAATCAATTTTCTACAAAAATTAGAAGCAGAAAATCCTAATAAAGAGAAGATATATTTGATTTGTGATAATGCTGGGTATCATAAGTCAAAGAAAGTAAAGGAGTATCTAGTAAATAGCAAAATAGAATTAGTATTTTTACCTCCCTATAGCCCTAATCTTAATCCGATTGAACGATTATGGAAATTTATGCATAGAATTGTAACAAATAATAAATTTTACCATAATTTTGCTCAATTCTCAGAAGCTATAGATAGATTTTTTGGTAATATTGATAAATACAAAGGTAATTTGCTTACTCTTATCACTGACCAATTTCAGACTATAACTTTTAATCATTTTGCCAACTCTTCAGGTTAATTGAGTATATATCCTTTATCTGCATACATAACTCCAGTTAAACCATCTGTTAACTCAGGTACTGGAATCCTATCATCAACGTTTCCTTTAGTCATTTTTAATGCTATAAACTGTCCTTTTTCATTAATAATTAAGTGTAACTTGAACCCATAAAAATAACCCATCGATGATTTGCTATGTTTTGCTAGCCCTTTAAATATTTTATTACTATATCACGTTAATTCGGGATAAGGATTAGTAAAAATAGCAGACATATATACACTACGAAGAGCAATTAATGTATGAATTCACAGAAATGCAATTTATACATATCCAAAATCTTGTATTAGTTATAGCTAAAGCATTTTTACTAATCCTTATCCCGAATTGACGTATATTGTACTCTTTGTCTAATAATATGTTGCCGACGTTTATGTAACCAACTAATCTCTTGTTGTGATATATTTTTTATACGAACCGATTTTAACTCCGGATCTTTTCCTGCTCTTGCTATTGCCAAAGCATCATTTGTATCATTTTTTTGCCGAGTTTTTGCAAAAGCTTTTACATCACATGGTTTAAGTAATTTTACTGTAAAACCTGATTCCATAAACTTATTGCTCCAATAATGACAACTGCCACATGCTTCCATTACCAATAAACTATTCTTGGGAATGTTTGTTAAAATGTAGTCTTCAAATTCTTCTCTGTGTAATTTTTTAGCTAATATTTTTTCACCATCTTTATTTAATGCAACAATATGAAAAATTGTTTTTGCTAAATCAATGCCTAGTATGTTAATATCTTTCATGGTATGGACTCCTTTTTAATTATTAAATAGTATAATTATGTGACCGAATTATATTCGTGATCACGGGAGTAAGTAAAGTTTCTTTTACTTACTCGTCCATACCATCATTCTTAGCAACGGCGGGAATCTACCGTCTTGCTAGTCAAGAAAAAAAGTAGATTAGTATTCATAAATTTTATTATTTTTCACCATAGAATTTAAACAAATAATTACTTTACGCATAACGGCTACTAAAGCGACCTTTGCTTTTTTACCAGCATTAGTCATACGTTCATATAATGCCTTCATTTTGTCATTATGACGCATCGCTACTAAAGCAGCCATATACAAGCTTTTTCGAACAAAAAACCTGCCGCCTCTAATATGAGCCCCATTAGTTTTTTGACCGCTTTGGCTTGTTTTTGGGGCGAGTCCAACTAAGCTTGCAATTTCCTTATTGCTCAGCACACCAAGCTCTGGCAGTTCTATTAGCAAAACACTAGCTGTTTTTTCGCCTATACCTTTATAGCTTATCAGCAAATCATTTTTTGCCTTTAAACTCTTATCTTCCTTTATGGCAGCCTTTATATCTTTTCTAATTTCCTCAAGCTGTTTTTTGCTACACTTTATCATTTCCTCGAGATATTTCTTAGCCTTCTCGGATGCAACTTTTGTTCTGCATTGATTAGCATGTATATCTTCTTCTATATTACGTTCTATGCTCCTTAGAGATTGTAATTCTTCTTGTATAACAGAAATTATTTGGTCTCCTTTCTCATCATTAGCAATAAAAGCTGCATATTTCTCAAGTAATAACGCATCCAATTTATCAGTCTTAGCAAAATGGTTACAGACCTTGGCAAAAGCGTGAACTCTATTAGGATGAGCTCTATGCACAGCAAGCCCGGCTTGTTGCAACATCCTCATAACCAAACGTTCATAACCGCCAGTAGATTCCAAAACAGTAAGCACAATATTTCGAGAAGCTATTTCTGATTTTATAAAATCAGAAATAGCTTTATCTGTATTTTTAATCTTACAATGAATATTGTTCATAGATATATCAAGCGTATTTTTTGAAACATCTATTCCCATAAATATCTTGCTTTTTTCAGTCATTTGCTTTACCTATAATTAGTGGTTGTTTTGCAAAGTTTTGATACATGATTGTAAATTCGATCTCTAAAGGATCATCCTACCGTTCGTATTATACTTTGCGATTCAAGGAAGGAGTGCACCAAGATTCCCTCGGTCTTTAAAGACCAATCTAAATTAAACGGCGTCACTCCTTCCGACCATATTAACTCCATATTGAGCTAATATTCAAGATACAATCTAGATACCTGCGAAAGCAGGTATGACACAAAATTTGTATCACCTAATTCAATAGGTTTCACTATACTGTAGGAGAAAGATCACAATCCCTCCCCTTTTTCAACTGGCTCTATTCCATATAGTGATACCATTCGCTCAAGGACTCTTCCAACAGTAGGAGCTGCAGTCCAGCCAGCAGTAGCAAAGCCAAAGGTTTCTTTTGTTCCTTTTGGTTCATCAAACATTATAAAAATAATATATTGGGGATCAATGGCTGGTAATAAACCTAAAAATGATGACATTCTGCTATTCTTAAGATATTTTTTCTTGCCATGCCCATCTGAAGTTAATTTTTCAGCAGTACCAGTTTTACCACCGACAAGATATCCTTTAACATCGGCTCTACGTCCTGTCCCTTCTTTTACCACCAAACGAAATAACTCACTCATTTGTTTAGAGGTTTTCTCACTAAAAACACGTGTGCCAACAAGAGGCTCATCGTGCCTTTTGATTAGAGTCAGATCATATAATATCCCTCCATTTACTATTGGTAATACTGCTTGAATAAAGTGTAAAGGGCTAATTGAAATGCCATAACCATAGGCCATGACAGCAGTAGTAAGATCACTCCACCTCTTGTCAGATGGAAACAAAGGAGTGCCTCTCTCTGGTAACTCAATTTTAAGCTGATCTAATAAACCTAATTTCTTTAAATAGTTTTTAAAATCATTCTTCCCAACTTCAAGCATAATTTGGCTAACACCAATATTTGATGAATGCAAGAAAATTTCTGGAACACTGTGCCACCCTTGCCTTGGATGATAATCTTTTATATTAAATCCCCCTACCTTCATATAGCTAATATCATAAGCATCGTTTATTGCTATAGCACCAGTATCAAAAGCTACGGCCATAGTCAAAGTTTTAAATACAGACCCCATCTCATAGATACCAAGACTTGCCATATTAAACAGTTCTTCTGGTTTTGCTCTACTTGGATAATGTGGATTAAAATCCGGCTTACTAACAATAGCTAAAATCTCACCATTATTAGGGTTAACAATTATTCCCACCGCTCCTATTGCACTAAACTCCTTTAATGTCCTATCTATTTCTTCATTTAGGATATTTTGTAATCTTACGTCTATAGATAGTTCAAGAGGTTTTTTAAGTTGATCCGGCTGTATAAAGTCAGAATTAGTTAGAAACTTATCATAGGTTCTTTCTAATCCAGCAAGACCAACCAAATCCCTACCCACATATCCTATAATATGTGACAATAAATTGGAAAAAGTATAGATTCTTTTTTGTTCTTGTTCAAAACTAAAACCTGGCATCCCCAAATTTGATATCGCCTCTTGCTCTTTTGGCAATAAATCCCTTTTGATCCATACGAAACTTTTGTTACTTTGTAGCTCTGCAAGTAACTTCATTTTATCAACATCAGGCAAAATCTTGGATAATCTTTCTAAACATTGTGAAGGATTAATTACTTTCTGTGGATTGGCAAACAATGAGGAGGAAGGCAAATTTACTGCTAATAAGTTACCATTACGATCTATTATCTCTTTCCTAAAGTCACTATTTTTTACTTGATATTCTGGCGTAACATAGCCATTGGTCGCAACAATTATTAAGCGATATGATAAACCACAAAAAAACATAGCAAAACAACAGCTGACTATTAATAATCTGATTTTGGTATTGTTAGCACCTACATCCCACAAAATAATATTACCAAAATTTTTCTTCATCTTAGTTAGAGTATTTTTTAGAAATACCAATAAAAATATATCGTTACCCATCTACATACTGCTGCTAATGGCTCAATAGTATGTCATTCTGCGGAAGTAGCGGATCTATAATACTGAATAATCTTTCAAGGTATTTTTTTAGATCCCGCACCGAAGCAGGATAACATCTTTCTTGCCATGTAAGTACCATACTAATGTTGATTTTCATCGAATACACTCTGTTTTTTTAGTTGAAACAGTTTGTATATATTTATTATTAGCAATTGTTTTATAACGCCATTTAGTGTTGGTTTTACTAAAATACGAACCACTTACTTCATTAGCCTTTGCATATTTTTTACTCTCATCAGGTGCTAAAGGGTCACTAATCATTTGTTTAACCTTAATAGTATCTAATTGTAAATAAAGTGATGATAATTTTCTTAGTCTAGCTGGGGAAGTAAGGTATGATTGTTCGACTTTTAACACGTGAATCATGTCTTGCTCATCAGTTAGTTGTTTTGAAACTTCCCCAAGCTGATAATGCAAACTAATGACCTTATCTTTGACTCTAAATAAGCCATAAATAGAAAGAATTATAGTACCTACAACTATATAACTAAATACTCTAACTACCATATATATTACCTATTTTCTGTCCAGCCCTCAACTTTGCAGACCTTGCTCTTGGATTAAGTGCAACTTCTTTAGGTGATGGACATAATGGTTTTTTTGTAAGAATTTTAAGCCATTCTTTAGAACTTTCTTCAGGCGGAATCTTTACACTGTATTTAGACCTAGCGACTACCTTAGCAGAATTTGCTTTTAAAAAATTCTTAACAATTCGGTCTTCTAATGAATGAAATGAAACAATTACTAACCGACCATTTGGTGCTAAAATATTCTTGCAATTATCTAAAAATCTTGCTAATTGACCTAGTTCATCATTGATATGAATACGAATTGCTTGAAAAGTCTTAGTAGCGGAATCAATTTTACCTTTTCTAAAACCTATACTACTACGAACAATATGGGCAAATTTTGCTGTATTAGTAATAGGCTCTAATAACCTATGTTCTATAATCTTTTTAGCGATTCTTCGAGAATAAGTTTCATCTCCATATTTATAAATCACATCTGCTATTTCTTGTTCATCAGCCTCATTTATAAAATCGGCAGCACTATATCCCGTACTGCTCATCCTCATATCAAGTGGACCATCATGGGTAAATGAAAACCCCCTATCTCCAGAATCAAGTTGCATAGAAGAAACCCCTAAATCCATAACTATCCCATCAAATTTCAACGAACCTAATTTTGAAAAACTTTCAGCAAAACCTGTCTGAATAAAACTCACTCTGCTAGGATAATCGTTTACCAATTGATTAGCGTAAGTTCTAACATTTGGATCACAATCAATTGCTACTAACTGACCATTACAAGAATCTAATATCATCCTGCTATAACCACCAAAACCAAAAGTGCAATCTAAATAACTTCCTCCATCTTTAGGACATAAGACTTCTTTAACTTCATTCAACATAACCGGCGTATGAGACGATGCGAACTCTTGTATCATACAACTACATCCTTAATGTTTTTCAGTGTTAAACGGTTACTTTGAGCAATTTGCCGAGCTGAAGAAAGATACGTTTCAAAATTTTGTGGCTGCCAAATTTCAAAGACCAATCCCTTCCCTACAAAGCAAGCTTGATCTGATATACCAGCGTGATCTATTAAAGATTTAGGTAGAATCACCCTCCCCTCACTATCAAAGCTAAGCTGGATAGCTTCACCAAGAATGATCGTTTCGAAAGCATCTCGCTCCTCAGAATAGGGATCTAAGGTTTGGATTATTTGACTTAGCTCCTCAAGCCTCTTCAAACTACAGCCTTCAATGCACTTATTTCTAAAAGACGGATAGGCAATAATCCCATTAAACGACTGACTAGACAAAGCTAATCTATAGCTGGCAGGTATCGAAACCCGACCTTTCTTATCAAGATTGTTTATATATTTTGATAAAAAAATATTCATTTACCCTTTACCTTTCAATAATTACCACATGGGGTATCAGATCCCAGCCTACGCTGGGATGACAGCAAAATTGCTTAAATATTATCCCATAATTAAGTTATAACTAATTTTTGGTTATAATTGGGATAATTTGGGATTATATGGAATTTTCAGGATATTGTACTATAATTATAGAGTCAAGAAGGTTTTAAACAGTTGACAAACAAATTATAAATTTTTATCCATTGTGACTTATTTGACGTATATATGTGATTCAAAGAATTAATAATAAAATCTTTAAAAAAAGTGGATGACGAGTATTAGTGCAGAAAAAAACTTTACTATAATTACATTATAGTAAAACTTAATGAGCATTTTATGATTACACTACTTGCTTCAATAACGGGCTTTATTAGCTCAATTATTCCGGAGATTTTAAAAATTCTAAAGGATCAAAATGATAAAAAACATGCACTTAATCTTTTAGATCGACAAATTGAAATCAATAAACTAGGACATACAAAGCTACTGACAGAGCTTGATGCCTCAAAAGACATTGCTGAAAATAATACTTTATATTCAACATATAAATCAGGCGTTAATTGGGTTGACGCATTAAATGGCTCAGTTCGCCCTGTCCTTGCCTATAGTTTTTTTATTATGTATGCCTACGTCAAATATATGCAATATAGAACCATACAGAGTATGGCGATCCTTGTAGAATATCTTGATGTTTTATGGAATATAGACGATCAGGCTATTTTTGCCGGTATTATTAGTTTCTATTTCGGACAACGGATGTTTAACAAATTATGGAAACGTAAAATGTAATATTGCAATATGTTGCAATATGTTATATTGTAACTATGGAGTTAAGGACATTTAATTTATTTAAAGATTAGATATATGCTAAAAAGAATTTCGTGGCTTACTTTTTTTGTGCTTATCATATACCCAATTTTACTTGCATTTTTGGTTATAAAATATCACATTAGCCACAAGATAGGTATATTCGAAATAGGTTTACTGTTAGCCGGTTATTATGGTTCTAATATTACTGTTGGTGTTGGTTTGCATAGGCTTTGGTCACATCATGCCTTTAAAACAAATACAGCGGTGGAGTTTATTCTTGTTATAATGTCAGCCGCCACTTTACAAGGACCAGCCTTGTCTTGGGCTTCAAATCATCACAAACACCATACTCATACTGACAAAGACCAAGATCCTCATACCCCACTAAAGTTTGACAATAAAATCTTGGGATTCCTATGGTCACATATTGGATGGATGATAATTGATGGAAGCTACAAGTCAATTGACCGGATTACTATGGTTAAACTTGGTAAAAGTAAATTGCTAAGATGGCAATTAAAATATTATTGGCAAATTGCTGCGTTTATGAATATTGTATTTCCAGCATTAATAGGTTACTTAATAGGTGGTACTATCAATTCTGCCTATGCTGGTTTCCTGTTTATTGGTATGGGAAGAGCATTGCAACAACAGGCAACTTTTTGCGTCAATTCTCTATGCCATTTCGTTGGTAGTAAACAATATTATAAAGGTACTGCAGGAGATATTTGGTGGATGGCGTTATTCTTGTTGGGTGAAAATTGGCATAATTTCCACCATGCATTCCCATCAGATTATCGTAATGGTGCTAAATGGTATCATTTTGATGTCCATAAATGGATAATATACGTGATGAGCAAACTTGGACTAGCTTGGAATTTAGAAATTACTCCTAAAATCAGAATACAAGCCAAAATAAATGAGACTAGTAAATACCTAATAGAGGGACGCAAACAGCAATTAAATTTACTGCAAGACAAAATTAATCAATTGGTAGAACGGGTGTATGTAAAGCTTAATGAGCTTGAGAATTCTTCTATATCTATTAAAGCTCAATTAGAAAAATCTTTTATGGAAATTCAGGAATCACTGAAGAAGCTTGCTGAACAACTACATTCATCAATTCAGTTAACTGAAAAGTCATCAGAAAGATTACTAAAAATTGCTAGTAAAAAGATTAAAGATCGAGAAATGGCAATTTATAGATTATATAACGAGCTAGATAGAAAGTATATTAGGAACTAATAGAGTTGGCTAGGCGTACGAGTGGCGAGCAAGCGGAGCGTAGTCAAACCGTTGTTCCTACGCGAAGTCCCATCGTACCACAACGCCACACTTGAAAGGCGAATTGTATACGCTAACTGACCAGTTGAAGGTCAGGATTGGCAAATTCTTATCCCAAATTCGCGTAAAGAGGTAAATTATTATGCTAGACTTAAAATCTATTGAAAATATGAGCTTTGAAGCCGCCTTAGCTGAACTAAAAGAAATTGTAAAAAAAATTGATACGGGAGAGGAAAGTTTAGATTCATCAATTAATAGTTTTGAAAGAGGGGTCTTACTAAAAGATCACTGTGAAAAGAAACTACAAGCCGCCCGCTTAAAGATTGAAAAAATTACTAAGATGCCAGATTCAACCATCGCTATAGACAAGGTAGAGTCCTAATTTAGTATGTCCAGCGTAGATCCGAAACACCTGTCAGCTATTGAATGTTATTGAATGTTATTGATAGAACGCTTATTTTTTTGCTGCAGTTCTATTGATAGTTTAAGGATCATATCACTAGAAGTGGTCGTAAATAAAAAAGGTAACAAACCGTGAACAAAGATAATAAGACTTATCTTTATTAATGTATATCCAAGATAAAATGTATGTTTAAGATGTTGTAAGTAACTCTCGCCTACTGAATTAGGGTGTTGAGTAAATAATTTCATTTTTTGATCCCTTACCTTACAAAATTTTAGCTTAAACTCAGGTTATATCAATTAAAATTTATTTTGGCAAGTAACATGTATACTGCTATGATTTCTACTCGTCCTGACATGTGTAAGATTTCTTCGCGACTGTAACTATACTATCTGCTTCACTTTCGACAAGTTTTGAGCCGTTAATTCCACATTGACTCAAGACATTAAATCCATTCCTATGCAGCATTTCCCTGAGTTGTTTTGCGGTGTAAATTTGTAAGGTTTGTACGCTTCTAGTTATCTTAGGTTTGTCGGGGCTTTTTTGAACATGAGAAGTAGTATAAGAAGTCAGAATGCCATTTTCGTCTATTGTACTATACTGAATGTCACGAACCTTGGTATCACCCTCAATTTTTTGCCAATCAATGGTTAGTTTGGTTATATTATCATTTTTCATTAAATAACTTAAGTTATTTATGTCGAATATATACAATCCATTCTCTTTTAAGTTTCCATTTATATTTCGCATAACTTGTTCAAAATCAAGTTTTGTAAGATGACCTATAGCATTGAATATTGTAATAACAGCATCAAACTTGCCGACTTGTATAGTACGCATATCGCCTTTAAGAAATTTTACAGCTAATTTTTCTTTCTCGGCTTTATTCTTTACAATTTTTAGCATATTTGAGTTGATATCAGATCCAACCACTTCATATCCACGTTTTTCTAACCAAAAAACCTGTGAGCCAGTTCCACAGGTAAGATCAAGAACAGTTTTAACTTTATATTTTTTAAGTATATTTTCTATAGTTTGATTTATTACCATGGAATTTTTTTCGTTAAATGTATCATAGTACTTAGCCGTTTTGTTATAGTGCGATGACTTAGCAGTATGATGAACATATCGACAAAATAAAACGTTCATGGATTTTGCCGCTAATATCCTCCCATTTGTACTATAATCTCCTAACCTTAGCCGAGTAGGAATCATAAGCTCTTAGACTCCTTTAATTAATAAACATACTTTTAATGATTTGAATTATATTATATCTTTTTCGAAACTCGCTTATGCTGAGGAATTTAAAGAAGCTACGGAACGCAGAACCGCAGCGTACTAAATGTACGTGAGGATTCGAGTGCCGGTGCGACGAATAAATTACCAGCAGAAGTAGAGTTGTGAAAGAGATATATTGAGATTATACCTTAATAACATGGCTAATGTACATCAGGAATAAATTTTTATCAGGGCAAGGTTATTTGGACTTGTTTATGGGATCATTAAAATCAATTTTCAGGTTGGGTAGTTCGCTATACTCCGTTTGATCACCCCGTGTCTGTTGTTGTTCCCGTTCTTCAAATCATTCGAGTATACTAGTTACCAATAAAGGTACAGTCTCTAATATCTTTACTTTCTCTTCTAGTTCTACTAACCCACCTATTACTTCACCTAATTTTTCATCAAACTCATCTATTTCATCTTGTAAAAATTTAATGTGTTTTTCTATACTATCTTTATCTATACCATCAATGCTATGATGTAATCTCTCCTTTTCATTGTTAAGTATTAGTACTAAATCTTCTCGCCTTTGTTGATATCTCTTCAAAGTCTCTGATTCAGTTTGACATAGATAATTTGCTGTAAGCTGCATCTTAATATAATTCTCTTCATCTTATTTGTGCAAGGCTATTTTTTCCAGTATCTTCTGTAATTTGGCCTTTTCTTTGGGGTTGCTAAACTGAACAATTCCCCTAAACTCATCAAGTAACATTTTTATGCACATTTCTACTTCATTTAAATGAACAGTCATGTGCAAAATATGATGTTCTTTCTTGGTAGTTAGAGTGGTTAACTCTTTTAATTCTTTATGTAACAAAATTACTTCTTCTTTGGCTGTAATGAAACTATTAGAGAAATCCTGACTCATAAGCCAAATATTGGTACATGCCAGCCTAATACTATATAACCACTTAATACAAGTTACTATCAATAGCATTTCAATAATGATTAAAATAATTGAAGAAATTACTAATAGTTGAATCATTTCATTCCTCCTTTTGTTGCCTTCCACGAGATAAGCTCTATATTCGAATGCTCCTACGAATTGGCTTCGTAAGATTGCGAGGTATTCAAGTATACTTTTTTGATTGTTTATTACTTGTAATGCCACTTTTAGCTCTAATGTCTTTATACTTTCTCTTTGTTGTAATAAAATTTTATCTTTTTTATTATTGTTATTTTATCCTACTATTCTTGGATATAACATTTTCTTGGTCTAATTTATGGGTACATTATAACTAACCTCAGTTTGATGTAATAATCATCGCCATTAGGAGTGATGTCACCGCCATTATGTCATCCCAGCTTTCGCTGGGATATAAAAACTATCTAACATAACCTGAATTCGATGTAACTTGTTACATCGAACTTTCGTGTTATAATATATTTTAACAATCAGGTTTGAAGCGGCTGCTCACCTGATTGTTAAAATATAACACTCCATTCAATATGTGATTTTAATAATTAAAATCACATATTGAATGATGAAAAAAGTTAAAATGCACTCGCGTCAGCCGCTTCAAGAGTGCATTTTTCCTTATAACAAAGCCAGTTCGATATAAGAATTATTAATGCTTATATCGAACTGAGGTTAACATACCTTCTATGATATTTTTTAGACCCCGCACCAAAGCAAGGGTGACACCCTAGGCTATTAAACCGATGTCTTACATCAATACTTGAGGTTAACTACCTTGTATAGGAATCCCCTTTAATTTTAGAGCTGTATATTTTATATAGTATAATAGATGTTGTGATGTGTAAAGTGTTTTTAATAAAAAAAATTTGTGAGGATATTAAGTTTATTGAGAATTTTACTAACTCGCCACCTCTAGCAGAGATAATTCTTGAAATTCATTGGATAGGTTAGTGTGTTATAGTAAACTTTGTTCTAAAAACCAAAAATCTTTTTGGGGTTTTTGGCAAGTTCTAAAAATATCTCTCGTTCAAATTGCAATAATTTTTGCTCATCAATTTGTTGCATGGAAATGATATCTTGAAACTTTGACAATAGCCATCCTTGAAGATTATCATACTCAGCGATACTCTTCTGCTTTGAAGAATTGCTTTCTGCAAATACTATCGGGGAATTCGCGTACTCACGTACCTTATTGTACTGCTTGAGTTCGCTTACCCCTTGTTTGTTGCTCCCATTCTCCAAATCATTTGAGTATACATCTAATTCTTCAGCTAAAGTAACTTTAGATAAAATAACTTGCTTGCTTACTTTCTTTATTTTTTCTGGTAAATCCAAGGCAAAGGCCTCTTGCAGTATTAAATGTTTATTCATATTTACTTGCACGTTAGTAATATCATAATCAGCTATAAAATAATCAGCAGAACTTGATTTATTGTGCAATAGGATATTTCTTAAATTTTTTACTAGCTTACTTTTATCGCTACTTGCACGATAAAACATTTCCTTAATGCCTCCCCAACTTGGAACTAAGCCAACCGATACCTCAACAAGACCAGCATTTAATTCCTGATTAGCTACAATAAAATCAGAATGTAACAATATTTCACAGCCCCCACCTAACGCAGCACCTAAAGCACAGCTAACAATATTAATATGCGAGTATTTTAACCTTATCATGGTTTTTTGACCAAGTTTTAAGAAATCTTCTAATTTAGCAAAATCTTGATTTTTTATACAGGAAGCAATGAATTTTAAGTCAGCACCAGCTGAAAAATTATTGGTTAATGGCATAATATATAGTGTTTGCTTCTCATTTTCTGCAATATCAACAGATTCTAACAAAAGTTTAAAAACATTTTCATTGAGGCAATTCATTTTAGTATTAATAGTAAAAACTAACCTATTTTTATACAGAATTAGTTGAGCCGAGTCATTCTTCAATAAAATCTTACTTTCTTCTAATCTGACTCTAATCAAATGAAACTGACTCAGTTCAATAGTTTCATAGGAATTATTAGCGATATATTCCGGTAATGTTAAATTCATGAGCATTGCTTGTTTTTTAAGCCACTCAAATCCTCCTCCTATGTGATTAATTAACAACTCAAAAGGACCAATCTTCCAACTATAACCAAGCCTCATAGCTATATCTATATCGTAAATATTGTTAGTAATCGATGGAATTAAAGATATTATATATAAGTAAAACTTCACTAGGATCTTATGAAAAAATTTACCATAGCGAGAGTTGCTATTTAACAACTGATCAATAGAACTATATTCAATCTTGGGATCTTCAAATGCTACATAAGTTAAAGTTGTAAAATCTATGACTTCTTTAGTTTTTATGCCATTTATCTTTGATATGCGGTAAAAACCTCCTAAAGCTTTACGACCAATCAAGTTATTCTCTATCATCTTATCAAGGATAGAAGATGCTGAGTAAACTTGGTGATAATCATCATGATTCGGTAGGGAATTAACTAGTGATGTAGAAATTAATCTCATTACGTCGTGACCTATTAAATCATATAAGCCAAAGATTCCTGTACTTGGTAATTTACATAAATCAGTAAAAATTTTATCGATAATTACTGGACTTAAATTTTCATCTATGCTGCTGCGAACAACCAGCTCAAGTAGATAACAACCAACTCGATTTGCTATAAAACCTGGAGTATCGTGACATTTAATAATAGTTTTCCCTAAATCTCGTGTTAGAAAATCTGATATCCTCTCTATAACCCCTGAGCTAACCTCTGAATCTACAACAAGTTCAAGTAATTCCATATATCTTGGAGGATTAAAAAAATGACTAATGACAAATCTAGACCTGATGGTAGATTTTATAGAATCAGGCATTTGCTCTTTTAATTTCCTTAAAGGTAAGGTTGAAGTATTAGAAGCTAAAATAGCATCTGCTTTTAGGTAGGGTAGAATCTTCTCATATAGCTGATGTTTTATTGCAATTTTTTCAATAATAACTTCAATGATCAAATCACATTCTGTAATCAGCTTTAGATCATCTTCTAAATTACCAATGGTGATAAACGCTAATTTACTTGGATGCGATAAAGGAGGTGGTCGTTGTTTCTCTATATTTTCTAGAGCCTTCGTAAGGATTGCATTCCTATCATTAGGGTCGTTGCTTACTACATCTAGTAAAACAACTTGGTGAGAGGAGTTAGCTATCAAGGCAGCTATTGCTAGGCCCATTACTCCAGAACCAATAACACATATTTTTTCTATTTTATTTTCCATCTTATTCACCAAACCTTTGCAACGAGCATCGCAACTATTATATCATGAATTTCTTGTACACTAAGAGTTGAAGCATTTATTTTTACTATTCTATTTGGAAATTTAGCTGATATATATTGAAATCCGTTATGGACTTTTTGATGGAATTCAATATTTTTGCTTTCAAATTTGTTATTATTCCCTCGCACTAATGCCCTTGGTAAGGCAATATTTGGATCTATATCAATAAAAAATGTAATATCAGGCATCACATCAGATATTAAAGACTTATGAAGATCATAAACTAAATCAATCCCTATATCTTGCCCCTGATAACAAGCAGTAGAGTCTACAAACCTATCACAAATAACTGAGATCCCACAATCTAGTTTAGGAATAATCCTTTTATGGACATGTTCGTAACGTGCTGCCATGATTTGCAGCAATTCTGACATAGGTAGTAAATCTTGATTAACTAAAATGTCACGCATTTTTTCAGCAGAAATAGTTCCCCCTACTTCACGTGTTAAATCTACGGGAATATTTTGTGATAGTAAATACTGATATAACATATTACTTTGGGTGGATTTTCCGCACCCTTCCCCACCCTCAAACGTAATAAATTTACCCTTTTTAATTGACGTAGCTATCACTATTCATCTCATATAATCTTGAAATAGTTCTGTTAAATTCATCTTTGCGAAAACCATTCTGATATATTTTTATAGGTTCATCTTGTAATGTCATGAATAATACAACCTTATAAAAATAAGCATTATCAACAAAATTAATAAACCTAACTGCTAAGTCTGTGTTATCAGAATCTATTATACGAATATTTTCTACTATTATGATAGAAAATTTTTGGCAAATATTTACATAATCAACATAACCTAATTCTCTTACAAATAGCTCTTCAAAATCTGTCACTAATATTTTTTCACTAGCCATTTTAAAAGATATTTTACGTCCAAAAACTAGGATATCCTTAGAAACTAATCGGTTATTACTATTTAACTTGCTAATAAGGTTCTGTATCTCAAGCTTATTATCTTCATTAATAGGGTATATTATGCGTCTATTAGTCATGTGTATAATTTTATCTAATCGATAATCATGATCACTATCCAAGTGCATAACTTCAAACTTTTGATAAATCTCTTTAATTATTGGCAAAAAGGAATTTCTTTGTAAACCATCTTTATACAAATCTTTTGGCTCGATATTACTAGTAATAAAGATAAACACCTTATGTCTTATGAGTTCAAGGAGCAGCGACCCTATTATCATAGCATCAGTTATGTCTTTAATTTCAAACTCATCTATGCATATTACTTCCGCCTGCCTTGCATAATTTGCAGCAATTCTTTTGATAATATTATTTTTAGATTGTGATTTATCTTGCAACTGATAAATATCTTTATGTACCGATTGCATAAAGTTTTGGTAATGTATCATTAATTTCTTAATTTGCAATATTTGGAAAAAATGTTGCATTAATACAGTTTTGCCATTACCTACATTACCATATAAATATATAGCTTTTTTTGCTAATAAACTGCTATTAAAGAATCTAAAAAACGACTTATCTTCAATTTGTTTAGCAAACTCTTTAATTCTGCTGAGCAAAAGCAACTGCTTTTCGTCAAATTTTAATTCAGGCAATATATTACATTCTCATTTTAGATTTAGTATAACCTGAGTTAGTATAGTCTCTTAATAAAAAACCTTTACTTTTATAGCTAATTAAATCAGATTAGCTACAAAAGTAAAAAATAAAATAAAGATTATGCAAAAAATTATTTCACTATTCTTGCTTTCAATATTTTATAACTTTTCATATGCTTGTGACTATAATTATAAAGAGACAATTAATCAAGAAATACAAAAAATAGATTCTAACATTAATATAGGAATAAAAATTAGAAATTTATTAACAGGCGATGTAATTTATGAGCAAAATGCTGATAGGTATTATACTTTCGCGAGTGCTTTAAAATTCATTACTATAGGCACTTTAAGTCAATATTTTGGCAATGATTATCTTTTTATTAATAAGATTTTACAAAATAAAGATGATTATTATTTAGACATTAATGATCCTAATTTTTCCACCAGTGATCTTGATAGTATGATAAGCATGCTTAAAGAAAAATCCCATAAGACTATTGCTAATTTTTATATTATAAATTCTCAGTTTTCTCTTCCTGCGGTTATAGAAAGTGGAATGCTTGAAGACTCTAAACGTAGTTATGGTGCTCCAATTACACAAGTACATATTAATAAGAATTATATAAAGTTACAGTTACATACAAGTGAATTAGTAAAGAATAAACTACATGTAGATAATCAAGAGTTAATACCTTATAAAATTGTTAACAAGGCTATAACTATTCCAAATGGTGATAAAAATAAACTAAATATAGTGATTAAAGATAATAATTTACTAATAAATGGCACATTAAATGAAGGGGTCAAGAATTTTATTGCAGACGTAGTAGTTAATGATAATCTAAATCATATAAAATTAACATTACGACAATTATTAAATAAACATAATATTAAAATAACAGGCAAAATTTTATATAGTTCTAAACCAAAACTAGCTAAAGAAATTGTTCAAATTGAAAAAAAATTCAATCAGATTGGTAGCTACGCTTTAAAAATGTCTGATAATTATATTACAGATTACTTACTTGCTAAATTTGCTACTATATGCAAAGTAAGTGATTGGGCAGAGGCAGGGCTTTTATTAAAAAAATATGTAAATAAAAATTTTGCAGTAAATTTAGATAATACAGTAATAGTTGATGGCTCTGGTTTATCTCGATATAATCTGCTTACTCCAACACATTTTGATGAGTTTTTAACTAGCATTTATAAAGATAAAAACTTTGAAACTATTAAGTTGATGCTAGCTAGACCTAATGAACCAGGCACTTTGGAAAAGCGTTTTCAAGGCATAAATATTTTTGCCAAAACGGGTAGTATGTCTGGAGTATCTTCATTAATAGGTTATGTATTTGATAAAAATAATGTACCCTATAGTTTTGTTATAGTTAGCAATAATTATTTAGGGTCAAAACTGAAATATAAAAATCTAGAAGAAGAAATAATAAGAATATTATTAAATAACCTCAATAATTCGATGTAACAAGTTAATACTAGGCTCGGTATCATCACATGCGAGTAGAATATTGGATATTATTTTATGGGAAAGAAACTGTAATTTATACAACATAGGTTAGAAAATATCGCATCTTTTTAAAAATAAAAAGTAGTAAATGCTTTAAATAATCAAAATTTTAATTTATAATAACTTTATAATTAAAATATTATGATTTCTTATGGAAGATATTAATAACTATTGGGATAATTCAAGATACCAGTTTTGTACATATGCTGAGAGGTTACTTAATGAATTAATTTTGCTAAATACAAAAGTACAGCAACCAATAAACATTTATGAAGTCAAAAAAGGCATCTACTATGCTAAAAAATATCATGGCAGTCAAATGAGACAATCCGGCGAGCCGTATTATTCCCATCCGATTGAAGTGGCTTGTATGGTTGCCCAGTACACAGCCCTAGAAATTCCAAGATTGTTTAGGACTGACATGATTGTTACCGCATTACTGCACGATACCATTGAAGATACAAAACTGACCGAAAAGATGATTGCCTATATTTTTGGGGATCAGGTTGCCAGTCAAGTAGAAGATTTGACTAGGGTTAAACCTAGTGGCAAGATTAGCTCGGCAGAAACACTAGATTTATTATTTCAACAAAAAAAATACGATGTAGCACTGATTAAACTTTTTGATAGAATTCACAATTTAGAAACTCTAGGAGCTAAATCACTGGAAAAAGCTAAAAAGATAGTAGAAGAAACTGTAATACATTTTTTAACTTTAGCTATGCATTTAAGAATACCAACAGTAACAAAACAAATTATTACATTATGTTGTAAACATTTATCTATACCTCTACGCGAGGCTTTTGTGGATAATTTCCAATCTCTTTCTCCAATTTTTCAAAATGAAATAGTCCGAATGCAAAACCTATGCAAACTGGAAGCAATATCATCATTATCCCCCAATGATGCCAATACTCAGTTAAGTAAACAATTGAAAAAGAGGTAACTAAATATATCAAGGCACGAGATATGGCAAAGGTAAGACTAGCACAGCTAAACCGTTTAAAGACAGGAAAATGTTTATAAAAGATCGACAATCCTATGTCAGGGCCGGTAGGTACAAATAACATAACGAATAATTGAATTAAAAATACATCAAATGAGTTATTAATATTATTTAATAAATAAGGGCAAGCTAAAACAAATATACCAAATATTAATAACAAAGTTTTTACAATTTTTAACGGATATATTGTATAACTTAAATATGTTAATACCAAAGTGCTTAAGAAGGAAAATATTGAAATAATAAAATTTTGATGAATAACCTGTTCAGCAGTGTAGCCAAAAGCAGTTTTTAAAATATTTCCGCAATAGATATAAGTAAAATAAAAACATACGGGACACATACATTCTATTAAGAACAAGGCTATTATTGTTACTTTATTAGCTTTTTCCTTCCATATTGGATTATTTTCTAGTTTTTTGAGATCTATGCTGGCAACATTTGAAGTTTGCTGAAAAGTTTTTTTTAGTTGACGTTTGGCATCAGCAAATTCCGGCGTTTCTCTAAGACTCCTTCGAGCTACTGTGCCAACCATTGCTACGCCCGCTCCCATCCAAAATGCTATACGCCAATTAAATCCATAGGAGGTCACTAACGATGCTATTCCTAAAGCAACAACTCCTCCTAAAGTAGTAAAAACCGCAACTAATGAAACAGCTGGATATTGGATTGGTGGATTTATAAGTTCGGTTAAATAAAGTTTTGCTCCTACTGCCTCTCCCATAGAGGACATTCCTTGTAGTATACGGCATATTGTAACCAACCAAGAAGCTGTAATACCTATTTGAGCATAAGTAGGTAGATTAGCCATCATAATACATGATAAAGCCATTATAAAAGTCGTTATGATAACAGTAGTCTTACGCCCTATATTATCACCTAACCATCCAAATATCACTGCACCAACCGGTCGAAAAATAAAGCTAGAACAGAAAGCTGTAGCTGAATAAAGAGCGGTAGTATGAGGATCATATTTTGGGAAAAATAGCTCATTAAGAAATACCGCCATATGTACATAAAGCATCAGGTCAAAATATTCTAGGAATGTTCCAATTGAAAGCAATCCAATAGCTGATTTTTGCTCTTTAGTTAGGCTTCTTTGTTCTTGCTGATATCCTATCATTTTTTCACCTTAAGTAATATATTTATATAATAACCAATGTCTTACATGTCATTCCCGCGTACTATGTCATCCCTGCGAAAGCATTGCCCGCGTGGATCACTAGTATGTCATTCCCGCGTAGGCGGGAATCCATAATATCTAATAGCCTTTACAGGCTATTTTTTTAGCCCCCTGCCTACGCAGGGGTGACATCGGGATTGTTAAACCTAATGTCTTACATCGAATTGAGATATAACATATACATATTGATGACTTGGTTGAACGATAGCAAGAAATAAATAATACAGAAAATTGAAATAATAAATCTTGGTTGTAACAATATCACGGTTCTATAAACAAATTAGAAAGGGAAAAAGAGATATTGGTAAAAATATAGGCTGAGATCAAAGAGATGTTGACTATCAAAACTGCATCGCTATTTTAAGAGTGAAATTAGTAGCCCTAATTATCCTATTTTTAAGTTGTCCGTACTTATTAAATAACCTTAGAAGTTCTTTAGATGTTTTCCTACTTCAAGCATTTGTTGTTTTGTTCATGTCTGATAATATGCCGACTACCCCAATTTTTTATAAGCATTTTCCTGTATTTAAACGTTTTACCTGTGCCACTCTCACATATGCCCTATCACGTGCTTTTATGTATGTCATTGTATCCTTTGGGTCAATATATCTAACTGAATATTTTGGTCATTGGGGGTTGCTCATCCTATTTTGTTTAATCAGTCTAGGATTCGCATTTGGGCTATTTCATTTTGAAAGGTTGGAGAAAATAATGCATCCTTAAAAGATTTTTGATTTATATCCTGCGACAAAGATTTTGTATTTATAGGTGGTAAATGTTGATAACATAACTGCAGTAATTCTTCTGTTAGTTGCGGTATTTCTAGGTGCATACTGATTATTATAAATGCCCTCATACTTTCTTGTATAATTTTCCTCACTTTCTCCGGAGATTTAGCCTTTAGAGTTTGCAAGTTACGTCAATTCGGGATAAGGTTATAATTTAGAGGGAAGTTGAAATTGCAATTTATGGATAGGTTTATTTTTCTTAAGAGAATAGGCAACTAGTGTAGAAAGTATATGAACAAAAGCATTTATAGGTGATCTGTGTCTAGTATGCTCAAGGTTCATTTTGTTCTTTAAATAATCAAAAACTGTTTCAATTAAATTACGTTTTCTTAGCATAATCTTCTCCTTTAAATCCATTAATTTATTTGGCATATTTTTCTTAATCCCATGCACCATTTTTAATCCTCTTTCATATAAACTGACGAATAAGTTTTGCTTAATATATCCTTTATCTGCATACATAACTCCAGTTAAACCATCTGTTAACTCAGGTACTGGAATCCTATCATCAACGTTTCCTTTAGTCATTTTTAATGCTATAAATTGTCCTTTTTCATTAATAATTAAGTGTAACTTGAACCCATAAAAATAACCCATTGATGATTTGCTATGTTTTGCTAGCCCCTTAAATATTTTATTACTATATCGCCTTTTATTATGGCAAGCCTTGATTGTCGTTGCATCAATAAAATAACTACCTGTTTCCTCGCCAAATAACAAATGCATAAGAATATTAAGTGGGACAAACAATCTAGGCATTAACTCGACAAAACGGTTATAGCTCAATGCTTTTGGGAAATCACCTTTGTGGATATATTCTATACAAGTCTTATAAAAATATTTAAAGTTTTTAGCATAAGAAGTATGATACATTACCATAATTGTCATAATCTCGCTTAAACTCATATCACAACGGCGATTCCTTTGTTTTTCTGTTGGTAATAATTTCTTTTTTTCGTATTCATAGTAAATTTTACAAAAATCGTCTATAAAACTATATAATTCTGTGATATCTTTTTTCATGCCTGTGTTTATTTCTTTTTCCACAAAAACATTTATCACAGGCATTAACTCCTTGCAACTCTTATATCTACACTATTCTTTCTTATCCCTTATCCCGAATTGACGTAATTCAAGTCCCTGTGATTTAGATTGTGTATTTGCAGCGGTAACCACTGAGCTGAAGTTTTTTTAAAAGCTTCCATCTCATCTTTATTGTGCTTTGGATGATGGGGACGAGGGAAAACTTTACGCCAACAATGACGATGTAAAATTTTGTAGATTACTGTAAAAAGAAGTAACTAAAACAAAGGGAAATTATGGCTAAAGAAATAGGTAAAGATAAAGAAAAATTAAACATAAGTAATCATCTAGTAGAAGAATTATTATCAAAAGCAAACCCATCAGAGTTATTTGGTCGAGATGGTTTATTTCAACAGCTAAAGAAACAAATAGTTGAGAAAATATTAGCAAGTGAGTTAGATCATGAATTAGGCTACTCAAAACATAGTAAAGTAGAAAAAGTAGATAATAATCGTCGTAATGGTAGCTATGAGAAGACAGTAATTGATGATGATGGTCGTAAGTTGACATTAGAAGTACCAAGAGACCGGGAAGGTGAGTATAATCCACAATTAATACCAAAAGGGCTGAGGAGATTTAATGGATTTGATGAGAAGGTAATTTCACTTTATGGTAGAGGAATGACAGTCAGTGAGATTCGTGGTCACTTAGAAGAAATATATCAAACTGAAGTATCTAGTGATTTAATATCAACCATAACAGATGGAGTACTAGAGGAGGTAACTAGGTGGCAAAATCGCTGTTTAGATAGGATATACCCAATATTGTATTTGGATTGCATATATGTTAAATCTAGGGACAATCATATAGTAATAAATAAAGCTGTATATTTGGCAATTGCGGTTAATATAGAAGGCAAGAAGGAGTTATTGGGCATTTGGATAGGAAAAAATGAAGGCTCTAAATTTTGGATGCAAGTAGTAACTGAATTAAAGAATCGAGGTGTAGAACAAATTTATGTTGCTTGCGTTGATGGTTTAAAAGGCTTTCCTGAGGCTATCAGTAGCATATTTCCTGCTACTATAGTACAACTATGTATAGTGCATATGGTACGCAATTCAGTAAAGTACGTGTCATATAAGGATTTAAAAGAGGTAACATCAGATTTAAAACAAATTTACACGGCAAATAACGAAGAAATGGCTTGTTTAAAACTGCAACAATTTAGTGTAAAATGGGATAAAAAATATCCAGTAATTTCTGATATTTGGCAGCGTAGTTGGTCAGGAATAATACCATTTTTTGCCTTTCCTGAGGAGATTAGAAAGGTGATTTATACCACGAATACTATAGAGTCTATAAATCGTCAAATTAGGAAAATTATTAAAAATAAAGGTGTATTTCCAGATGATAAATCAATTCAAAAGATAATATTTTTAGCCTTACAAAATGTGGCTAAAAAATGGACTATGCCTATAAAAGATTGGTCATTAGCTTTAAATCAATTTGAAATACTTTGTGGAGATTTTAAATATGATTTATTGGAAAATAAAAAATGAACTTACACAAAAAAAATTATTGACTCTTGGATTTCTTAAATAATCTAAAGTCATGTTTTTTACCGTTAGAAAAATCTGTACATATTACTTGGTGTGTTTTCTTGTCTACCACTATTTGAGTTTTTAGTGTATGCCTTTTCTTCTTTCCTGAATAATAGAATTTTTGTTTTTTTTAGGTCTTTCTATAGGACTCTCAGTAGCATCAATCAAGACTACTTCATAATTCATATCACTCTTCATTAGAGCTTTACGACCTGGAAGAGCAAAGTTTGGGTGTTTAACTAGGGTGTCTTCTACCCATTTAACAGCTTTATATGCTGAACTTTCACTAATCCCATAGTTCTGACCTATATGGAAATAAGTACGGTATTCTCTAAGGTATTCTAATGCCATCAGCAACTGTTCCTCCAAATTGAGCTTATTTTTACGCCCACCTTTTAATTTCTTAAGATTATCAGCATGCCTCAGAATATCCACCATCTGTGAAAATGTTAGCTTCTTTACTCCTGTTAACCGACGAAATTTTTCATCCTCTAACTCTTTAATCTGCTCGAATTTCATTACTACTTCAAATCAGATATTTATAACACCATTCTACATCATTGTCTAGGGTGTGTCATCAATTAAGTTGACAGGAGCGTTTATTTGTTGTGTAATAGAGAAAAAATTAAGAATAAATTTTCTCTATGCGTCGATATGCTCTACGTGACGATCAATGGGATCGGATTAAAGATAACCTACCTGGAAGGAAAGAGTCTGTTGGTGTAACAGCCAAGGATAATCGCCTATTTGTAGAAGCAGTCTTGTATCGATATAGGGCTGGTATACCTTGGAGAGACCTACCTGAACGTTTTGGAGATTTTCGAGTGATTCACCTACGTCATTCAAGGTGGAGCAAGACAGGTGTGTGGAAAAAGGTTTTTGAGATGTTGTCTGAAGATGCTGATAACGAGTATGCCATGATTGATTCAACCATTGTTAGGAGTCATCAACATAGTGCTGGTGCTAAAAAAAAGAGTTAGAGGATGACCAAGCAATTGGACGAGGTAAAGGGGGGCTGAGTACTAAAATCCATGCCACATGTGACGCTCTAGGGAATCCAACGGGATTCCATCTTACCCCGGGTCAAGCTCATGATTTGCAAGGATCTGATGTTTTGATGAATGAATTGACGAAAGCGGATGCTGTACTTGCTGATAAGGCTTATGATGCCGATGCACGTATGCGAGATAAGCTGAAAGATAAGGGATGTATAGCTGTGATTCCCCCAAAGAAGAATCGTGTGAATCCAGCTAAGTATGATAAGAACCTCTATAAAGCTAGGCATTTGATTGAGAACTTTTTTGCAAAATTGAAGCAATATAGAGCTATTGCAACACGATATGACAAAACATCTCAGAACTTTTTGGGTGCTGTTTATATGGCTTCCATGGTAATTTGGCTCAATTGATGACACACCCTAGTTTCGAAAGAAGTCTAATGAAAAAAACTGACAAAAATCGTACAAAATCTTGCCAAAATAGCTATCAACAATCAATTTATGGTAAGATATTCTAATATGATAGAAGAATATCGATCTCTTACAACCCGTATTACTCTCAAGATTTCTAAGTTCTTGTAGTGCCATATGTTGGTTATATGCTGGTTTTCTCTTGAATGAACAATTATTTATTATTATTAACCTTATCGTAATCATTTTTTTTCTCAACTAATACAATTAGTTTCATCAACTTAACTGCCAATTTAAATTTTTGTTTGTTATTGAAATAATACCTTAAAATTTCGCAAATACAGACTCGTACAATAGTGTTATTTGTTTTTAACTATAATAAGTAAAAATTAAAATCCTCTTATAAACATATTTAAAATAGCTTCAAGTGCTATTTCTCTACATTGCTCTTGCACCCTTATCAGCTTGTATAAACTCAAAAGTGAAATTATAATTGCTAAAAGCATCCAACAGATATCTGCCATACTTATGCTTAATCCAATCACCGATGAAGGTAGTTGCTGGTTTGAGAATGATTTTTTTACAAGTCATATCCTCTTCAACTGCTTCTAACTGGCTAAACCAAGATTTATCGATAAGCTCACCATGTAACTTGATTAGATATTTCCGTACTTTGTACCATATTACGTTAATTCGGGATAAGGATTAGTAAAAATGCTTTAGCTATAACTAATACAAGATTTTGGATATGTATAAATTGCATTTCTGTGAATTCATACATTAATTGCTCTTCGTAGTGTATATATGTCTGCTATTTTTACTAATCCTTATCCCGAATTAACGTATATTGACTGAGGATTTAGCTGGCTGAGTCCTAAATAGCTCGATTGCGATTTATCAGCAGTTGTTGTAGTTTTTTTGCTAATAATCTCTAATTGTTGAACCTTGTTGCCGTATACCGCTTGTACTTGA
Source organism: Candidatus Tisiphia endosymbiont of Micropterix aruncella (assembly GCF_965178575.1). Classification (NCBI taxonomy): domain Bacteria; kingdom Pseudomonadati; phylum Pseudomonadota; class Alphaproteobacteria; order Rickettsiales; family Rickettsiaceae; genus Candidatus Tisiphia; species Candidatus Tisiphia endosymbiont of Micropterix aruncella. The sequence goes on along the minus strand of NZ_OZ238268.1, from coordinate 1,085,133 downwards.
TGGAGTAATTTTGTTTTCTCATGCTCGAGTAAGCTAATATCCGGTGTTAGTTTGATCCTGTAGGCATCACCAAAGACCCCTAGGAAACTACAATTAATCAGCAACTTATAGGCAGTATCACGCTCAAAGACTCCAGCAATTTTGCGTTGCAGCTGATGTGTTGGACGAGTATCATCTTCTACCTGCTGCAAATAGCTCTCTCTAGCCCTAGTAGTATCATCCATCTTGAAATTAAAGCTTTCGTTATTTGCCGAAGCCGGTGGACGCATTTCCTCTTGTAAAGCCAAAGTCATATAGTTTAGCACTGCCTTCTTGTTACGAAAGCGATTATTAGGACGTTGCTCGCTTAGTCTAATCATCAACTTATTGATGAAATTTAGGTTAAAATCACGGTTTGATCTGATTCTTAATATTGATCCATCTTCTTCGGTCAACGGGTGAAACTCCTCTAACTTCTGAAGAAAACCCCAGCCTTTAACCGTGCTGGCAACTTGACTAATCACACTAGGCAATTTTTGGCAAGATTGTCGATTAACCCCACCACTACTTGCATCATCATCTTTTGAGTCAGAGTCTGAGTCATTGCCTAAATCGCTGATTGGAGAGGCATTGCTAGAATTGAGGTGTGATATCTTACTTACAGAACTTACCGCTGCTTCTGATTGAAAGTTTTGCTCTTGCGTTGACTTACTTTCTGCCAAGTTTTGTTCACAATCTTTTTCATTTTCCTCACAATCATCGCTAGAATTTAGGATGGGTATCTTGCTTACAGAACTTACCGTTGCTTCCGATTGAAGATTTTGATCTTCCGTTGATTTAATCTCTGCCAAACTTTGTCCACAATTTTCCTCAAAAAATTTTTTTTTGCTGTATCTAGATATAGATATATAATTATATATCTATTATATTGTGTGGTGGAAAATTTTTTCCGGTTGAGTGGAAACTTTTTTCGAGTTAGGTTGAATATTTTGACCTATTGAGTTATGGTTTGTTTCAGATTGCTTTGAAAATTCTTGTTGGTTAGAATTATAATTATTAGTTTGGCAATTAGTTTTACGGAAACTGACAAAATTTTTAAGGAGTTTGATACATTGAATATTAGGACATCTCATATTATGTATAATCAAAGTAGTTGAATGACAATCAATTAAACCACTGTCTTTCAGTTCTTCTAGACATTGCTTTACCCGTTTTTGACAAACTCCTAACTGTTGCTGGAAGAAAAGATAGCCTTCTTGTAATTCTTCTGCTGGCTTACCTATCTTGTTATAAAATTGTAAACGAGAAACTATCAACGACAAAAGTTGACGAGAAGTTGTACTTAATCGCTTACCACAATTGTTAGTAAGATTTCGCCACTCAGGTGGGATAAAATTATCCACAAAATTGTAAAAAATGGTATCAGGATTTTTAACTAGGGCGTGTCATCAATTAAGTTGACAATAGTGTTTGTTTGTTGTGTAATAGAGAAAAAATTAAGGATAAATTTTCTCTATGCGTCGATATGCTCTACGTGACGATCAATGGGATCGGATTAAAGATAACCTACCTGGAAGGGAAGAGTCTGTTGGCGTAACAGCCAAGGATAATCGCCTATTTGTAGAAGCGGTCTTGTATCGATATAGGGCTGGTATACCTTGGAGAGACCTACCTGAACGTTTTGGAGATTTTCGAGTGATTCACCTACGTCATTCAAGGTGGAGCAAGACAGGTGTGTGGAAAAAGGTTTTTGAGATGTTGGCTAAAGATGCTGATAACGAGTATGCCATGATTGATTCAACCATTGTTAGGAGTCATCAACATAGTGCTGGTGCTAAAAAAAAGAGTTAGAGGATGACCAAGCAATTGGACGAGGTAAAGGGGGGCTGAGTACTAAAATCCATGCCACATGTGACGCTCTAGGGAATCCAACGGGATTCCATCTTACCCCGGGTCAAGCTCATGATTTGCAAGGATCTGATGTTTTGATGAATGAATTGACGAAAGCGGATGCTGTACTTGCTGATAAGGCTTATGATGCCGATGCACGTATGCGCGATAAGCTGAAAGATAAGGGATGTACAGTTGTGATTCCCCCAAAGAAGAATCGTGTGAATCCAGCTAATTATGATAAGGATCTTTATAAAGCTAGGCATTTGATTGAGAACTTTTTTGCAAAATTGAAGCAATATAGAGCTATCGCAACACGATATGACAAAACATCTCAGAACTTTTTAGGAGCTGTTTATATGGTTTCCATGGTAATTTGCCTCAATTGATGACACACCCTAAATTGCCGGAGGAAATTAACGTTTTTGTCATATTTTCCTCCTCTGAAAATCAGTTAGAAAGAGACTTTTTTTGTGGTTGTATTTCTGCAACTTTGGTATAAAATCAACAGAAAACCAACAGAAAAGTTTTTGTGCAGAATCACATAATGTTCTGAATCCCTGATAAGTATCTGATAAAAGTGGTGAAATTTGATCCAGCGATACTCTGCTCGCGTAGGCGAGGATCTAAAAAAGTAGCCTAGAAGACTATTTAAACCTTTTTAGATACCTGCTTTCGCAGGGATGACATCAGAAGAAATAAGTAGGACATACTAATTCAACTTACAATAATATATTATGAATTTTATCGATGAAGCTAAAATATACTTAAAAGCCGGTACTGGTGGTGATGGGGCGATTAGTTTCCATCGAGAAAAATATATTGATATGGGTGGACCTGATGGTGGCGATGGTGGTCGTGGTGGTAGCATTATTTTTAAGTGCAATTCTCATCTTAATACTTTAGTAAATTTTAGGTATAAACTGCATTTTAAAGCAGAAAATGGTGAGAATGGTAAAGGCTCGAACCGTAGTGGTAAGTCTAAACCTGCTTTACTCCTAGAAGTACCAGTAGGAACACAAATATTCTCAGAACATGGCGATGTTCTACTATATGATTTCACTTCCGATGAACAAACTTTTGAAATTCTTAAGGGAGGCAAAGGCGGGCTTGGTAATAGCCATTTTAAGTCATCTACCAATCAAGCTCCGCGACGTAGGACTGAAGGTGTTGTGGGAGAAGAGATGTGGGTAAATTTACAACTCAAACTACTTTCAGATGTTGGTCTTATAGGTCTACCTAATGCAGGGAAATCGACTTTCCTTGCAGCCACGACATCAGCAAAACCTAAAATTGCTGATTATCCATTTACCACACTAAGCCCTAATCTTGGTGTGGTTTATGTAGATGATGAAGAATTTGTGATAGCTGATATCCCAGGTTTAATAGAAGGGGCTCACTTAGGACATGGACTCGGTGATAAATTCCTAAAACATATTGAGAGATGTAATTTATTGATTCATTTGATATCAGCAACAAGTGATAATTTGATTGCTGATTATAGAACTATTAGGAACGAGCTTGAATCATATTCGAGCTTATTAAAAAATAAGCTCGAAATAATTTGTTTGAATAAGTGCGATGTTTTGTTAGAAGAAGAAATTAAAGATAAAATTACAGAATTGCAAAAAATTACTAGTGAGGAAATTTTTGTAGTGTCTAGCTATACAAGAACTGGATTAAATAGGGTAATTAAAAAAGCTCTTGAAAACGTAAAAAACACAAATCAAAGGTTTGCATAATTGATTATATATAACCTCAACTATCGATGTAATAAATTAATAGTAGGCTCAAGTAATCATCGCTATTAGGGGTGATGTCACTTCTATTCGCCATTATATCATACTTTTATCTTACAACCCCTGCTTTCATCCCAGCCCCTTCGGATGTCACCCCTGCGTAAGCAGGGGTCTAAAATAACTCAACACAAGCTATCTTGGTCATTTTTCTAGATTCCTGCCTACGCAGGAATGACATAAGCACTATGCAGGGATTGTAAGATGACACCCTAGGCTATTCCGATGTCCTTACATGAGGTCATATAGTAAAATCTTTAAACAAAAAATAGGCAAGACAAAATCGACCATTAAATAGAAATCTTCACAACCTAAAAATTAAGTTGAATATAAACTATTAACAAGCTAATATGAAGGTGCTAAAATTAGATAAAATAAAATGATTAATATTACTTTTCCAGATAGAACGCAAAAACAATTTGAAAAAAATATTACGGGATTGGAGATAGCTAGTAAAATCTCTACTTCTCTAGCAAAAGATGCCTTGGTTATTGAAATAAATAATGAACTAAAGGACTTAAGTTTACCTATAGAATCTGATTGTAATGTAAGGATTCTGACCCATAAAGATCCTGAATGTTTAGAGATAATACGTCATGATGCCGCTCATATAATAGCAGAGGCAGCTAAAGAATTATTCCCAGATATCCAAGTAACCATAGGTCCTGCTATTGAAAATGGCTTTTTTTATGATTTTGCTAAGGATAAACCTTTTTCATCTGAGGATTTGCTTAAGATAGAAGCAAAGATGCATGAGATTGTCAAAAGAAATGAAAAAATTACTAGAGAAGTATGGAATCGTGATAAAGCCATAGAATTTTTTAAATCAATTGGTGAGCATTATAAAGCTGAGATAATCTCGGAAATTCCTGCAAGTGAGGAGATTACATTATACCGCCAAGGTAACTTTGTTGATCTCTGCCGTGGTCCGCATAGCCCGTCAACTGGTTTTATTAAACATTTTAAATTAATGAAAGTGGCTGGGGCGTATTGGCGTGGTGATAGTAAAAATCCTATGCTACAAAGAATCTATGGTACAGCTTGGGCAACAAAAGAACAGTTAGACAACTACCTTTATATGATTGAAGAGGCAGAAAAGCGTGATCACAGAAAATTAGGTCGAGAGCTTGGATTGTTTCACTTTCAGGAAGAAGCTCAAGGTATGGTATTTTGGCATGATAAAGGTTGGAGTATATATCGCATTATCGAGCAATATATCAGAAATAAAATCAGAAAAACTGGATATATCGAGGTAAAAACTCCTGTGCTTGTCGATAAAAGCCTGTGGGAAGCTTCTGGTCACTGGGAAAAATTTAGGGAGGATATGTTTGCTCTAAATCTCGCTGATGATAAAACACTAGCTATGAAGCCAATGAACTGCCCATGTCATGTGCAAATTTTTAAACAAGGTATCAAGAGTTACCGAGACTTACCGTTACGTATGTCTGAATTTGGTTTATGTCATAGAAACGAAGCATCTGGTGCATTGCATGGTCTGATGAGAGTGAAGGCTTTTCGGCAAGATGATGCACATATTTTTTGTACTGAGGAACAAATTAACAGTGAGACAGTAAAATTTTGTAGCCTCTTAACCGAGGTTTATAAAGATTTTGGTTTTTCTGATATTAAAATTAAATTCTCAGATCGTCCTAAAATACGGGCTGGCAGCGATGAAGTTTGGGATAAAGCAGAAAATGCTCTAAAAGAAGCCGGTTATTCTTACATATTAAATCCGGGTGATGGTGCGTTTTATGGACCAAAACTAGACTTTTGTCTTAAAGATTCAATAGGTAGAGAATGGCAGTGCGGCACTCTGCAAGTTGATTTTGTTTTACCGGAACGTCTTGACGCTCATTATATTACTGTAAGCGGTGAGAAAAAAAGACCAGTAATGTTGCATAGAGCTGTAATTGGTTCTTTTGAACGGTTTATTGGCATATTAATTGAAGAATATGCTGGACGTTTTCCTTTATGGTTAGCCCCTGTACAGGTGGCTATTGCCACCATTACAAGTGACTTAAATGACTATGCACTGGAAGTACACAAATTGTTGATTAGTGAAGGAATACGGTCAGATGTCGATATTTCACCTGAAAAGATTAATTATAAAATACGTTGTTTTTCTAATAATAAAGTACCTATAATAGCTGTTGTTGGTAAACAAGAACTGGCAAATAATACTGTGACTATAAGACAACTAGGATCAAATGAGCAGGAAATTATTTCTCTACAAAATCTAGTAAAGCTTGTAAAAGATCAGAATACCCGCTATTTAACGTAAGTAGGAGAAGGAAGGCAATTTAAAAAAGCATAAACCTAGTACTACAGTTGTAGTACTAACGTCAAGACGATGTCATCCAAGCTACGGCGGGATTTAAAACGCTAACGTTAGTATGGTAATCTCAGTTTGATGTAATAAATTAATAGTAGGCTTAGCATCATCCCCATTAGAGGTGATGTCACTCCTGCGAAAGCAGGGGTCTAGAAATGTTCAACAGTACCTCGATCTACTTTTCTTAGATCCCGCACCGAAGCAGGGATGACATCGGGGCTATGTGATCTACGCGGGAATGACAGCTCTGTGTAGTAACTACAACTGTAGTACTAGGAAAGGTTATGCTAAAGATGATTTTTATTTAAACAATAATTATGGAGAAGTTTTATTTCTGGATTTAAAAATAGTAATTTTCCTAAGGCTAATAGGGAAATTAGGGCTAGTCAAGTTCGTTTAGTCGATGAAAATGGTGAGATGCTTGGCATCGTTAATATTAGGGAAGCTTTGGAACGTGCAGAAAAAGTTGCTTTAGATTTGGTAGAAATTTCACCAAATGCCGAGCCACCTGTTTGTAAGATTTTGGATTTTGGTAAATTTAAATATGAGAGTAAAAAGCGTGTCCAAGACAGTAGGAAAAAACAAAGGGTTGTTGTCCTTAAAGAAATGAAGTTTAAGCCAAACATTAGTCAAGGTGATTTTAATGTGAAACTTCGCAAGATCAAAGATTTTTTGAAGGAAGGTGACAAAGTAAAAATTTCTCTATGGTTTAAAGGCAGAGAGATTATCCATAATGATATTGGTATGAAGTTATTTGACCGCATATCGTTAGAACTAGAGGGCTTAGCTAAGATTGATTCTGCTCCTAAAATGGAAGGTAAACAGATAATTATGTTAGTCAGTCCTGATCCAACCAAAATACCAACTAATTAGAACTATTTATGCCAATTAAAATTCTAATGCCAGCTTTATCTCCAACTATGACTGAAGGAAATATTGCAAAATGGCTTAAAAAAGAAGGAGATAAAGTTGTTCCAGGAGATGTTATAGCGGAAATAGAAACAGATAAAGCTACTATGGAAGTGGAAGCTGTAGAAGAGGGAATTCTTGCTAAAATAATTGTAGTGCAAGGTACAGACAATGTGCCGGTGAGTTCGCTTATCGCTGTATTACTTGAAGATGGTGAAGATGCAAGCTTATTGGATAGTTTTATAGCAAGTAGTGATAATTCTGTTAAACCATCTACAGAACCAATAATATCTATAGAAGAAACTAAGCCGGTTAAGTACGATCAGCAACCGCAAACAATGAATGTGAAAGCTTTAGGCAGGATATATGCTTCGCCTTTGGCTAAAAGACTAGCTGCTATTGATAATATCGATCTGTCAAATATTCAAGGTAGTGGACCTCATGGAAGAATAATAAAAAAAGATGTGTTATCATACTTAGTGCTACCCACAAATAGTGGTAAGATTAGGGCGGTGAACAGAAATAAAGAGGAGTACAGGTGCGTCCCCAATAATAATATTCGTAAAATTATTGCTAAACGTTTGCTTGAATCTAAACAAACCATACCGCATTTCTATCTCTCAGTAGAATGTAACATGGATAAGTTATTGGATATTAGAGAAGATATAAATAAATCGCTTATAGAAGAGAGTAAAATTAAAATTACTGTTAATGATTTTGTTATTTTAGCAGTGGCAAAAGCTTTAAAAGCTGTACCGGAAGCAAATGTTAGCTGGGATGAGTCTGCTATTCGGTATTATAATAATGTTGATGTATCAGTTGCTGTGGCAATTGATAATGGTCTTATAACGCCTATAGTCAGAAATGCCGATCAAAAAGATATAATTACATTATCGCAAGAATTACAAACTCTTATAAAAAAGGCTCGAGATAATAAACTAACTCCTGAAGAATTTCAGGGAGGAAGTTTTTCCGTCTCTAACTTAGGTATGTACGGTGTTAAGAACTTTAGTGCTATAATAAATCCGCCACAAAGCTGTATCCTAGCAATAGGAGCAAGCTCAAAACGTTCAATAGTTGAAAATAATCAGATAAAAGTCGCTACTATCATGGATGTTACTCTTTCTTCTGATCACAGAGTTGTTGATGGTGCTGTTGGAGCTAAATTTTTAGCTTCATTTAAAAAATTTATGGAGAGTCCTGCGTTAATGCTCATATAACGTTTGATTGGCATCCTATCCTCACCATAACTTAAAACTTAAATCATAGAATAAATTATGAGTTTTTCCGATAATCTAGCAAAAATCTTGAATAAACATGAAGAATTATCAAAAAAGTTGGCCACTGGTATAGTCGGAGATGAGTTTATAAAAGCATCGAAGGAATATGCCGAGCTAGAGCCTATTGTTCAAACAATTAATGAATATAATAAATATGTATCTGAATTGCATGACATCAAAGAGATGGCTCAAGAAGCAAATTTGGACAATGATACACAGACGATGATATATGATGAGGTGCATCGTTTAGAGATACTGATGCCTAAATTAGAAAGGGCAGTAAAACTCTCTTTGTTGCCAAAAGATGAAGCTGATACAAAAAATGCTATTATCGAGGTAAGAGCTGGTAGCGGAGGAGAAGAAGCGGCGTTATTTGCTGCAACTTTATTTAATATGTATCACAGATACGCAGAATTAAAGAATTGGCGTTTTGAAATATTATCAATCTCTGATACTGGTATTGGCGGATATAAAGAAGCATCAGCACTAATTAAAGGACGAGATGTGTTCTCTAAACTTAAGTTCGAATCAGGCGTCCACCGGGTGCAAAGAGTTCCTGAGACTGAGTCAAGTGGTAGGATACATACTTCTGCAGCTACTGTTGCTGTCTTGGCTGAAGCAGAAGATGTAGATGTTAAGATCGATGACAAAGATTTACGAATTGATACATATCGTGCATCGGGAGCCGGAGGACAACACGTAAATACCACAGAATCAGCGGTAAGGATTACCCATTTACCAACTGGTATTGTCGTTGCATTACAAGATGAAAAATCACAGCATAAAAACAAAGCTAAGGCTATGAAAATTCTTCGTTCTAGAATTTATGAAGCAGAGCGATATAAAAAGGATATGGAAAGAGCTGAGGTACGCAAAGGTCAAGTTGGTTCTGGTGATAGATCAGAAAGAATTCGCACCTATAACTTTCCACAAGGCCGAGTTTCTGACCATAGAATCAATCTAACCCTCTACAGAATAGAGGATATCGTAAAAAACGGGCAATTAGATGACTTTATTGAAGCTTTGATATCGGCTGATGAAGCAAGAAAACTTTCAGAAGTTTAGGTTATATACAATGCAAATCATATATTTTTTGAAGGCTACACCATTTTGGGTATACTTATTATTTGGTTACTTAATTTTTAGAGGGATTAAAGCAAGTAAGCAAACAGTTATATTACCATCAAGGTTATTTATTGCTCCTGTTGTTTTCTTGTTACTCTATATAAAAGGATTTTCTAATAATGTACAAGACTTAACATTATTTTGTATATTACTAATTATCTCAATTATTATTAATTGGCGATTTTTTGAAAAACCTCTTATACAGGTTAATAATAATTTAATAATTATTCCAGGCTCATGGCAACCTCTTATATTGATAATCATCATCTTTTCAATAAAATATTTTTTTGGATATATGAGAGCTGTAAATCTAGAACTAGCCCAGAAATATAAAATAATGGAATTAATAATATCAAGTTGGGTGTTGGGGGTCATGTTTTTTAAAGCAATATATTGTTATAGCTATGCAAACAAAATAAATAATCAGAAAAATTGACCCAAAAAGTCCTAAATTAATTAAAACTTTTTCAAGTGTTATAAAAATTTTACTAGACTTAGAAAGCTAATAATTATATAAACCTTAACTATCATTATAAGAGGGCCTGTAGTTCAGTTGGTTAGAACCCACCGCTCATAACGGTGTTGTCGCAGGTTCAAGTCCTGCCGGGCCCACCATTCTTCGATTTTAGTGCATTTTACGAATGCGTTAAATGGTGAACGTAGCGTAAAGTCTAGCTTTCCGTCTTTTAATTCTAGGTTACCAAACACTAAATTTATCAATTTACGTTTTCTCTCAATAGTAGTGATGTGGTTATACTTTTCCGGACAGTTAATACGAGACAATAAATTAACCTCAGTTCGATATAAGAATAATTATTATTCTCTGCACGCTCGATGTCATCCCTGCGAAGGCAGGGATCTAAAAATGTTTAAGCACTTAATCCTTTACTTCTTTAGACCTCTGCCTACGCAGGGGTGACATCACCCACAATAGAGATGATACTGGGTCTAGTATTAACTTGTTACATCGAATTCAGGTTAGGTAGTATTTACGAACAATACTACCTATAATCAAATATTATGAGCTGTATATTTTAATAATAAATGTCAAAAAGTGTTAACAATATTCTTTTAGGAATTTTATATTAAATGTGGCGGCTCATCGCAGCTACCTTAACACTGGTCTAGATAATGCTTTAAATATTGTCCAGTATAGCTCTCACTACAAGCAGCTATATCCTTTGGAGTGCCGGTAGCTACTATTCTACCGCCTTTATCTCCCCCTTCAGGTCCAATATCTATAACATAATCCGCTGTTTTGATAACATCTAGATTATGCTCAATAACTATAACAGTATTACCCATATCAACTAACTTATGCAGCACTTTAAGCAATTTATTAATATCATCTATGTGCAGCCCTGTTGTTGGTTCATCAAGTATATATAAAGTTTTACCGGTTGAGCGTTTTGATAACTCTTTAGCTAACTTTATTCTTTGTGCTTCGCCTCCAGACAAAGTGGTAGCAGATTGTCCAATTTTTATATAACCAAGTCCTACCTCATTTAAAGTAACAAGTTTTTCGTAAATTAGTGGTACTTTAGCAAAGAAACTCATTGCATCCTCAACAGTCATCCTAAGAACGTCAGCTATAGACTTATCCTTATATTTAACTTCAAGGGTTTCTCTATTATATCTGTCACCATTACAAACATCACATTTTACATAAATATCAGGTAAAAAATGCATTTCTATTTTAATCAGACCATCACCTTGACATAATTCACACCTTCCACCTTTAACATTGAATGAAAACCTACCAACTTTATAACCCCGTGCTTTTGCAGTGGGTAGTTCAGCAAACCAGTCTCTAATATGGGTAAACGCACCAGTATAAGTTGCTGGATTTGACCTTGGTGTGCGACCTATTGGTGATTGGTTTATATCAATAACCTTATCAATATATTCAAGACCTTTAATTGACTTATATTCTCCTGGAAAATTTTTTGAAGAGGGTTCTAAAAATTTTAAAGCTGCTTTATATAAAGTGTGAATTATTAAACTTGATTTACCGCTACCTGATACCCCCGTTATTGCTGTAAAACTGCTCAGAGGAATTGTAATATTAACATCCTGTAAATTATTAGAAATAGCCCCAGTTAATGCTATGACCTTACCCGCAGGTGATACTCTAGTATTTGTTGGCACTTCAATAGATTGTTTACCGCTTAAATAGCTACCCGTTATACTATTGGGACATTGTTTAATTTCCTCAATTGTTCCTTGAGCTATTATATGTCCACCGTGAATACCGGCACCTGGTCCGACATCTATAATGTGATCCGATTCGTACATTGTCTCTTCATCATGCTCAACAACAAGCACTGTATTACCAAGGTCTCGAAGATTCTTTAGAGTTTCTATTAATCTAGCATTATCACGTTGATGCAAACCAATTGAGGGTTCATCAAGTACATACAACACACCACTAAGCCCTGAACCAATTTGCGATGCCAAGCGAATACGCTGACTTTCTCCACCAGACAGAGTTCCTGATTCTCTAGACAAAGCAAGATAATCAAGACCAACATTCATAAGAAATTGTAATCTTTCCTTGATTTCCTTTAATATGCGTTCGGCGATAGTCATTTGTCTTTTATTGAACTGTTTGTCTAATTGATTAAACCATTTTTGTAGTTGTAAAATACTCATGGTAGATACTTGTCCAATATGCATATCAGCGATTTTAATACAAAGAGACTCCATTTTTAGCCTATAACCTTCACAAGATGTGCATTTGTACTCTGCTTTATATTTTAATAATTCTTCTTTTACTAAAGAAGAATCAGCCTTACGCTCCTTTTCTTGTAAGCTAGGTATTATTCCAGCAAAAGGTTGCTGTACGACCTGAGATTTAGAACCATCATGATACTGAAATTTTATAACATCGTCACCTGATCCATGGAATAATACTTGTTGTATAGTATTTGGTAGTTCTATAAAAGGAGTGTCTAATGAGAACTCGTAATGATTTGCTAAAGCTTTTAATGTTTCTAAAAAAAACTTTGAGGATATTTTTCCCCAAGGTGCTATAGCTCCATCTTTAATACTAATTCTGCTATTTGGAATAATTAATTCTTTATCAAGACACAATTCTGTGCCGATACCCTCACACTTAGGACAAGCACCAAATGGGCTATTAAAGGAAAAAATTCTTGGTTCTATTTCAGTAATTTGGAAACCAGAAACTGGACAAGAATATTTTTCTGAAAAAATGATTCTCGAGCCTTTAGTAAGGTTGGTTTCTAATCCGTTTGGTAGGTCAACAATTTCAACATATACTATACCATCTGCCAACTTAAGAGAGATTTCCAAACTATCTGCAAGCCTGTTACCTAAATCATCTTCTAGAGAAATCCTATCAACAATTACTTCAATATTATGTTTTTTATTCTTATCAAATTTTGGAAGATTATCGATTTCATAAATTTCATTGTTAATGAATAATCGCCCAAAACCCTGTTTTTTAAGATCAAGCATTTCACGTCTGAATTCACCTTTTTGTCCTCTGATAATTGGAGCTAATATGTATAATTTAGTACCCTTAGGAAAATTATGAATGGCATCTATCATCTCTGAGATGGTCTGATTCTTGATTGGTAGACCTGTCGCTGGAGAGTAGGGTACTCCTACCCTTGCATATAATAATCTTAAATAATCATAAATTTCAGTTATAGTACCCACTGTAGAACGAGGATTTTTAGATGTGGTTTTTTGATCAATAGCTATTGCAGGTGACAAACCAGAGACCGATTCAACATCAGGTTTATCCTGAAGGTGTAAGAATTGCCTAGCATATGAAGATAAACTTTCAACATATCTACGTTGTCCTTCTGCATAAATAGTATCAAAAGCTAGTGAAGATTTTCCAGAACCACTAAGCCCTGTAATTACTACAAACTTATTTCTTGGAATATCAACATTTACATTTTTTAAATTATGCTCCTTAGCACCACGGACTTTAATATATTCTTGTATCATAATTTGTTATAAATTTTTAAGGAACTTTCAAAAAACTTGTAGCATTATAGGTTGTTTTGAATTACTATTGCAATAGTAATTTTTAAATAGGTAATGATCTGTGGCTGGTAGTTTAAATAAGGCAGTATTAATAGGTAATTTAGGGCGTGATCCAGAAATTAGGCACACGGCTGATGGTAAAGAGATAGCAAGTTTCAGTATTGCTACTTCTGAGACTTGGAAAGATCGTGCTACTGGAGAGAAGAAAGAAAAAACCGAATGGCATAGAATAGTAGTATTTAACGAAGGTTTGGTGTCTGTTGTAAAGAATTATGCCAAGAAAGGCACTAAAGTTTATTTAGAAGGTAATTTACAAACTAGAAAATGGGTGGATAACCTTGGTCAAGAAAAATATACAACAGAAATAGTATTACAAAATTTTAACTCACAATTTATATTGTTAGACTCTAAAGGTAGTGGGGCTAACTCCCTAGATTCTATTGTACCAAAAAGCACAGTTGGTAATAGTAACTTTGACCATAGTGATCTAGATGATGAAATACCTTTTTAAAATTGTTCTACTTTCTATATCCCTGTTGTTTTCTGCGTGTGTTTCATCTATAGATACTAGGATTGAGGAGGCAGATAAGGTAGCCTCAATAAACCACTTTGAGAAAAGACTAGTTAAGGCTGGCGATTTTGTTATTACAACTTACCAACGTGTTTCAGATAAAGATAGCCCTTACGTATTTTATATTGAGGGTGATGGCAGCATTAGTATAGGGCGTTACGCAGTTTCTAGCAATCCAACCCCTTCCAAGATTATGTTGCTTAAGCTTGCAGCTCTTGATACTAGACCTAATATAGTTTATATAGCTCGTCCGTGCCAATATACGCCAGTAGAACTTAACCCCAATTGCAGTCAAATTTATTGGACAGACAAAAGACTTGCCAAGGAGGTTATAGAATCAACAAACATAGTAATAAATAGTATAAGTAATGGTAAACCAGCTAGTTTGGTTGGTTTTTCCGGAGGTGGTGGAGTTGCTGTCTTGGTTGCAGCAAGAAATAAGCATATTAAAGATATAATAACTATAGCTGGTAATCTTGATATTGAGAATTTCAGTAAACATCATGGGATATATGCATTAAAGGAGTCATTAAATCCCATAGATTATGCCATAAAAATTAGCAATATTCCGCAATTACATCTTTCGGGAGCTAAGGATGCAATAGTACCGAGTAAAATTATGCAGGGCTATATAAAAGCTAGTTCTTCAGATTGTATACAACAAAAGAGTTTCCCTAATATTACTCATACCAAAGGTTGGGATAAGGTGTGGCAGGATGTGCTAAAAATTAATCTTACCTGTGGGTATAACAAGAAAATGGGGGCGTAAAATAACAAAACCAATTCGATATAAGAATTATTAATTCTCATATCGAATTGAGATTAATCATGGGAATTTTTTATGCAGAAGGCAGTAGCTTTAGTTAGTGGCGGTGCAGATTCAGCCACAGTACTAGCAATGATGGAAAAAATGAATTACGAAATTCATGCCATAAGTTTTAACTATTCTCAACATAATAATATTGAACTTGAGAAAGTTAAAGAGTTAGTTAAGGACTATAATATCAAACAACATAAAATTGTAAATATTGATTTACGTAGCTTTGGCGGATCAGCTCTTACTGATGATGCCATAGAAGTACCAAAATATAAAGATCATAGTGATTTAGAGGATAATATACCAATCACTTATGTCCCAGCACGTAATACTATATTTTTAAGTTATGCTTTGGGATTTAGTGAAATAATAGGAGCCTTTGATATTTTTATGGGGGTACACGCAACTGATTATGCTAATTACCCAGATTGCCGTCCAGAGTACCTAGACGCTTTTGAGAAGCTTGCTAATCTTGCAACTGCGGTAGGAGTATTGGGTACACGAATTACCATTCATGCTCCCTTAATAAATATGACAAAAGGGCAAATTATCAAAACCGGCCTAGAATTAGGAGTAGATTACTCCAAAACAATTTCTTGTTATGACCCATATAATGGGTTATCTTGTGGGACATGTCATGCCTGCTTACTTAGACTTAAGGCCTTTGAAGAAAATAATACAATTGACCCAATTAATTATAAAAGTAAATTCGCTTCTACGTATGCTTAATCGTTCTATATACCATCAATTTCCTATGTTAGACCTAGACAACATAGTGCTGAAAGAATTAACTAGTGATGATTCAGAAGACTATTTTGGTTATATGAGTAAATTAGAGATGCTCCCTTTCTTGACAGATAGCAACAGTCCATCAACTATCCCACAAGCTGCTGATGAACTAAAATATTGGTCTAGCTTATTTCATCACCAGAGAGGATTTTACTGGGGTATTTCCCTTAAAGATAATAATAAACTTATAGGTACGGCTGGGTTTAATACTGTTTCTACAATGCACCTCAAAGCAGAAATAAGCTACGATCTTGATCCTGCATTTTGGGGTAAAGGAATTATGCTAAAATCTATCAAAGCTATTTTAAGATTTATAGAATATGCTGGTATTGTTCGAACCCAAGCTACTGTAATAAATGACAACATACGTTCAATTAATGTTTTGGAACGATGTAATTTTGTCAAAGAGGGGTTGCTTAAGAAATATGAAATTGTTCAAGGAGTGCATAGGGATTATTATATTTACGCTAGAGTGCTTTAGGTTTCTGATATTTTCAACCTAAAACAAATCACCTTGATGTAAGATATCGGTTTAATAGCCTAGGGTGTCCCTGCACCTTTGGATGTCACCCCTGGTGTAGGGCAGGGGTCTAAAAATTGCCAAGAAGACTACTCAACCTTTTTAGATCCCAGCTTTCGCTGGGATGACATAATGGCGGCAGGGGTGACATCACCCCTAATGGCGATGATTACTTGAGCCTACTATTAATTTATTACATCAATAGTTGAGATTATAAATCAATATCAAAACGAAGTAAAGATAGGGAAATATCGACTATAGGCATAGAAATGAGGATTTTGGAAGTTATTCTTTTGATAAACTAATTCATTTCCATCTAGATCCACAATATTTCCACCACTAGCTTTAATTAACGCATGCCCCGCTGCAATATCCCATTCCATAGTTGGGCCAAACTTGGGATAAATATCCGCCTTTCCTTCTGCTACTAAACATAATTTAATTGAACTTGGTATAGTAACTATTTCAGTAATTAGATGTTTCTTTAGGAACTGCTTGGTATCTGCATTTGACGTATGTGAGCTAACAACAGCCCTATAATGAGTTTTAGGTAGGGCATCAAAGCTTGTTTCTACGCCATTTTGTTCAATTCTTAAAGCATTATTAGCATCTGTATAATGTAATTTTTGCACGGATGGTTGATAGATAAAACCAATGATAGGCATACCATTTTTTATCAATGCAATATTTACTGTATACGTATCCTCACCTTTTATATAACTTTTTGTACCATCAATCGGATCAATCAACCAAAATTGATTGCCATTCAAAGCAATTATATCTCTTTCTTCACAAATTACAGGAATATTAGGTGCTAGGTCCTTTAAACCATTATATATAAAGCTACTAATTTCCTTATCAGCATTTGTCACGGGAGAATTATCATCTTTATAAGAAACTATTAACCCTAAATCTCTTCTAATTAGAGCAATCCCACCAGCTTCAGTAATTAAACTTTTTAAAGACTTAATTAAATTAAGCATCATTTATTATTCATCATTTGCTATTTGTTATAAATTGTTTAGCCTCATCATCTTCTAACCACTTTCCTGTTTTTAATAATATTTCCTGTTGAAATTTCACTATATCCTCCTGTGGAGTGCCTTGTAATTCTGTAACGGCTAAATATTCTACCCCATAACAATCTAGATCAATTGTTCTGAGAAAATTATCTATGTTATCTAATTCACTTTGTTTATTCTCAAAGATTATAATGTTATTAGGTAAAATATTTGTGATACTCATAAACTCACGTAGTGCCTGAGCTTTATTTAGATAGTCGGTAAATATTATACCTTTATGAAAAATTGGTGACCTTTTATCAGTTTCATCAAATTTTAATATTTCTTTATTATTAACTTTATCAGTAAATTTAATACCGAGGCTACTTAGCTGCTCATATTGCCATTCCTCATAATTTTTAATCAGTCTACATGCTGGGTTAATTTTAGTAAACCCAAAAACCAAAGCCCCTGAACTTTTCAGTTTATCGATAAATTTTGGCCAACTAGCTTCTACTAACATAACTTGTCTTTGCAATAACAACTTAGCAATTATCTCATCCATATTAGAATGATATTTTGCCAAACTTGCCAGCTCTTCAACAAACCCTCTATAAGGATTAGCATAACGAAACATCTTAGACTTAGGCGTAACTATTGTATCATCAATATTGATTAGCACTAAGCTAGATGCATCAATTTTTTCAAGTAAATTTTTTATCGTAACAGAATCTATAGAATAAGTGGGAATCATTATTGCATAACCTGTATATGGTAACATGATAAAAATTAACAATAATTTTAATAAAAAGTTATTTTTTATTATCATACGGATTTACACTCTCTTGATTCTTAACTTTGATTTTGCCATTGCTTCTTTTTACTGCATTTACCTTATTAACCAATTCATTAAGTGATTTTTTTAAATCACGAGAATTGAATAGTGATTCTTTTTGGTCAGATAATTTATAATTATAACCAATAAACATCACATTATCGTCATAATTTCTTAGTTGACTTTCCATTGCGGTCAACTCATTGGAATTTCCATCAACCATTATTAAAACTTTTGGCATAAACTTCACTTCTATTAAAAAATTTAATATCAACTGAAATGAAGCATTATTATTACTACTCAATATACCCTGATAAAACGTCGGATAAGTATTATCAAAAGGCTTCATATCATTAAAAATAAGATAATTATGTTGTGGGAAACTATTGGACAAATCAATATTAAATTTCTTTAAATACTCAGCCTCCCATATTTCTAGCTTCTTTATATTGTTAAAGTTACCAGTTAAACCATGATCACTCACAATTACGGGGCTACCTTTATCCATTATATTCTTTATAAAATTAGGCAAATTGACATCTAATAACTCATTTTTATACTCTGTAAGCATTATTGTATCAAAATAAGTATCCTTTGATGGTCTAACTGATTTGAATATTTCCTGTAGCTTAGATAATTCATTTTTATTCAATTGGATAATTGGGGGGAAAAATGATTTGAATATAACTTTTTCTCTACCCAAAACCATTAAGATATCTTTAGGGGAATAATTATTGCATAATTCTTCATAGTCCTTATTTATTTGGTCTAAACTATCAGTATCAATAATCTTACCATTTGCTATTAAAGGCAATAGTAATATTATGTAAGCAATGAGTTTATATGTTTTAAATTTAATTCTTCTAATTAGCATAGAAATTGCTCTTATTTTTTGTTTATAGCAAAAGTAGTTGCCCTACATCTTTTTATGTCATGCGTAGGTCATCGTTTTTAAAACCTTCAATTATTAATTCTTATCCCAAATGGGGGTTAATTGAGGTTAGTATATTCATTTAGAATTCTCTTGATATTATTGAGCATGGTAAGTTCATTTTTCTTTCTAGTAAATACATAATATATTATTTTACTTATAGTGGTGCGTTTTTTAACTTGCATAACCAACTCTTGTTGAACAATTGTTCGAATTGTAGTTAGATTACCATTCATTAAAAATTGTGATAAAAGTTGAAGCTGTTCAACGCTAAAATTTGTTAGTAATATTCTAATAATTATCGTAACATAACCTGAAGGAGTTGTTATACTAGTTCTCCTGACATGTTTTTTAAAACTTAAACTAGATGTTTTATTTAAATATTTGTCACTAAAAATTTCTACAAAATTTATTTCACATAATTGTTTTTTTACTTCTAACCTTTCTTGTTCAATTAGTCTTAACGTTTTAACTGAAATAACATTGCTATTTATCTTATAATCAGCTGCGATTTTACATGTTATTACCTGTTGTACAAACTCTGCATAATTTAGATCTTTTTTTAATAATGAAATAATATTTTTAAATAGCAACTGATACCTAGTTTTTAAAGCATTTTTAGTAAAACTATCTAAAGAAGCATATCGTTTGATAATTTTAACTTCAAGTTTTGCAGAAAATTTAGACTCAATAGAAGAAATCATTAAAGAAATAGTATGACCACTTTGGATATTTTGAGTTAACCTTTTTCTAATCTGAGCTAGTATATAATTCAGATCAGAATCTTCTGTTATATTGAGTATCCTGATAGCATCTATATGCTTTGTAATATTAATTAAAATTTCATGCATAAAGACATTTTGCTTGAGTAAAAATCTTTCTATTATAGCGAACTCTGCATTTTCTATCTGATGTATTATTGCATTATAATTTTCAAATAATACTGAAAGCTCATACCCTGAATTATTAAGTTTACTGAAACTCTTCCTAAATTTTGACTCATCATGTATTCTTAGCAAAATATGGTTTATAGTCTGAGATTTAATACATAAATCTTTTATCCTATTATATAAGCAAATTAACTTAGCATTGGTTAACTCCATCAATACATTGTGATCATCTATTAAAAATTTAGTAATTTTTTTAAAAATGTATCTGTAATCTATTGTGTTCTCTTCTTTCAGTGTTAATAATAGACTTCCTGCATAAATCAATCTAGTTGGTGATTTTGTCGTCGAAACTCGCCTTCGCTCCTCACGTACGTCTGTGTACGCTGCGGTACTCGGCTTCGTTTCTTCTAAAAATCCCTCAACTATTTTTGACTTATGCAGGAAGTCTAATATATTGGCATGAAATAACAATGGAACAGATTCTTTCTTTATGTCAATGGTAGAATCAATTTGCCATAATTCTTTAATGAGCAACAATTGATCTAAAAGTAGATTTTGTTGCTCAAGCGATAAATTATCTAAATTCAAAACAATTGCAGTCGCCTGTAGATTATTTATAACATCTTGATTTTTAACATCTTCAGTTATTAATATACAACAATGCTGTACAAAGTTTCTAGCTAAATCCATTACTGGTTTTAGTGCCTTATTATTTTCTTCATGATATAAAGTGGAAGAACTTTTTAAGCAATCAACCAGTTGATTAAGAGAAGTAACAAAATTTGTTACCTCTTCCATTTGATATTTTTGTTGCTTTAATGCCTCAATAGAGAGAGGTCCGTAATGCTCAAGAACAGAAAGCAAGTTCTTTTGACTATCTAGACTAAGATAATCAAGCAAGTCACTATTCTGTTGTAGAATCTTTATAATATTAAAAGTACGCAAAGACTTTTTTAAAGTACTAGGATACTTGTAAGACAGGATGCATTCAGAGCTTAAAGAGACAAAACAGCCTTTTAATCTTTCTGCATACTTACTAATAACCTTAGTATTAAAATCTTTCATAATTAATTTTCTTATCGTGTTATTCAGTATCTAGGGAGGAGAATCAATTAACTAATCGGAACATAAATTATACGGATGTATACCAATTTCATGCTTCCATCAAGCATTATATCAGTATCATCATGGTATCCAAATATATTTCTCACTTCTTGGGGTTTTTCGGGTTAGCTATATAAAAGCCCACATTACTCGAAAGTTATGCGGGGGTTCAAGTCATTATAACAATATTTTTATTTTAACTAATAGTATTTTTGCATTTATTAGAAAAAATATTTATAGTATACAAATTAATTATTTTGTTACGAAAAGTAAAATTTTTATTGCTTAAACACCAGTAAAACCTTATTTTTATAAGGACTTCTCATAAGAAATATAAAATCCTGAAGAGTAAAGTATTTAATTTAACTTAAAACTATATCCAAACTTATGCATAATATCCTTATCATTATAATTTCATTATTGTTAATATCATGTTCGGAAGAAAGTGATAAATCTAATAATAAGAACGAGCAACCTGATAATAAGGTTGAAGTGACTCAGGAAAAAGCTCCACAAGAAGAAAATAATGACAACCTTGCCAATGATAAATGGAACACAATAGTAAATCCTCAAGATAGTCCGGCTTCAACTAATACGGAAGAACCTCTAGATATGGTAGAGGATTCTGCTACTAACTCTACTGATATAAGTGATGTTAGCTTGAAACAGATGCCTTATAAACCAACTTTCAATGTTAGCCAAAACGATATAGTTCTTGGTAATATTAAGGCAACTGTAGTGGTAGTTGAGTATTTTTCTCCAACTTGCCCACATTGTGCTTATTATCATGAAAAAATTCTACCTGAACTTAAAAAGAAATATATTGACACCAATAAAATTGCTTATATAATTCGTGAATTTATCGGTAATAAGCAAGATTTAGATGCAGCAATTTTAGCACGTTGTCCAAATGATCTAGATAGTTTTCTTAAATTCCAAAGTGTAATACTAGCACAACAAGATAAATGGGGCAGTAGTAATAGATATCGTGAGTTACTAACAAATATAGCTCAAATTGGTGGAGTATCCGCAGAAACTTATGCTAAATGTCTTAGTGATAATCAAATTGTTGAAACATTACTTGCCAATACTAACCTTGCTGCTAGTTCACAAAGTTTTGTTGGTACACCCGCATTTTTTGTTAATGGCATACTAACAAATGGATATACTTTAGAAATCCTTTCTAGGGTAATTGATAAAACGTTAGAAAACTCTAGTATCAAATCCGAAAATTAATATATACTCAAATGATTTGAAGAATTGGGACAATAAACAAGGGGTGAGCAAACGGAGCGTAGCTGATACCATAGTACCCTACATTTTTCTATAATCGTCATCGCGAGGCATCTTTAGATGCCGTGGCGATCTAGGTAAACAGCGAAGCTGTTTTTTCTAGTACACTTCGCGTATCTTGGATTGCCGCGTCGCCGCTTTCAGCGACTCCTCGCAATGACGTATAGGGAAGCTGTATTTACTAACTTTCGACAGTTATGGCTGAATACCCCGTAAGTATTTGCTAAACCAATGCTTCAAAGCAGAAGAGTATACACTTACTTAATCTCAAATATCGATATAACAAGTTAATACTAGGTTCAGTATCATCCCTGTTAAAGGTGATGTCACCCCTACTCAGCCATTATGTCATCCCAGCGAAAGCTGGGATCTAAAAAAGTAGCCTAGAAGGATGTTATACCATTTCCCATTATTAACTACGCTAATACTACAGTTGTAGTTAATACCCAGAGCTGTCATTCCCGCGTAGGCGGGAATCTAAAAAAATAGCCTAAAAGACTATTAAACATTATTAGATCCCAGCTTTCGCTGGGATGACATCGTTTTTGGCTAAGAACATTAACATATAGCTACCCTCTAGCGATATCATTTCTCTTTAAATGCTCTAAACATCGTATCAGTAATAGGATCAAGTAAATATTTCAGGAGAGTCCTTGTGCCAGTGACAATTTGAACTTCCGCTTGCATACCAGGATGTAACTCTAACTTTTTAGCTTTTGCAATCTTATTAAACTCATCCATATCAATCTCAATTCTAGCGATATAATAAGTGGTAGGATCTTGAGTTGGATTTTTGTCTTGTACAATATCAGGAGATATTTTAACAACTTTGCCAGTAAATAACGGCGTTGTTCTAGATTTAAAAGCACTGAAGCGAATTTTTGCTACCAAGCCTTCATGCACTGAATCTATATTCTTGCTTGGAACTTTTGCTTCTATTACCAAACTATCATCAGTTGGAGAAATCTCTAGAATCGGATAACTTGGTGAAATCACCTGTCCTATTGTATGATAGTTCAATACATTTATAATACCATCAACTGGTGATTTAATAACTACTCGATTTAAAGAGTCCTGATGTGCATTAAATGCCTCTTTAAAACGAGCTACTAGCTCTTGTGTCTCTTTTAGTTCAGTCAGAGTTTTCTCTGTATATTTATTTTGTAAGCTAATAATGCTAATCTCACACTCTGTAATCGAATGTTTAATAGATGCAATATCAGCTTCTGCCATAGCTATGTCACTTTTGTACTGTGCTTCTTTAGCTTCGAATTCCAATAAAGCGGCTTTATTAGCAAAACCTTTTTCATGCAATGTATGCATTGCCTTTAAACGATCCTTAACAACCTCTAGAGTTTTTATATTTGCAACTTTTTTAGCCTGCGTACCTTCGATTTTTTTATTTAATTGCTCGATCCTTTGATGTAAGGCATTTTTTTCACTTTTATATACTTCTTTTTTAGACTGAAATAAACTTTCTTGGGTATGTATAATCCTTGCTATTTCAGGTAAATTATCTTTGGTTAATAATTCTGGAAATTCAATCTGAGCTTGATTATCTCTCTCGGCAATTAAACGACTTTCCGTTGCTAAAGCATGTCTATATTGGCTTAAATTACTTTCATATGCTGACTTAATTTTTGTATCTTCTAGCTCTATTAATTTATCACCTTCTTTAACTTGATCACCTTGTTTAACAAAAATATTAGCTATAATCCCACCTTCTTGGTGATTAATTGTCTTCTTATTACCACTCGTTATAACAACACCCAGTGCTGTAGCAGCACTATCAAGGGGAGCAAAACTGCCCCATACTCCTCCAACTAATACAAAAAAGATTATTACATATACCCCAAAAAGAATGGGGGATCTAGCAATTTGCACTACATCATTGCGATCAACATCATTATTTTTAGTAACAAAATTGACGAAACGATCAAGATAATATAATGTATTTTTAATGGCATTAGAAATCTTTACTATTACCTTTTGTGATACAATAGCTCCCTTTGTTTTTTTCGTGTGTGTTAAATCATTTTGTAGCGACAAAAGCTGTTTAAGTTGCTCCGCTGTAAATGCCGGCTTATTGTTCTTTTCTTCCATATTTAAAACTTATTCATTAATGTGGATTACACCACTTTGTAACAGTTTAACTCGATTTTGCATTTCTTCTTGAGTGCCATAAAGAGCTACCGCCCCATCTTGTAATACCAAAATCTTATCTACCACCGATAATACAGAAGGTCTATGAGAGATAACAACTACAGCAATACCCCTAGATTTTGCTTGCTTTAAGCAATTTGACAGGGCTATTTCACCCGCTTCGTCAAGATTTGCATTAGGTTCGTCTAAAATAAGCAGTTTAGGATTACCATAAAATGCTCTAGCAAGACCAACACGTTGTTTTTGTCCGCCAGAAAGATTAGAACCTGCTGTTCCAATATCTGAATCATAACCATCAGGTAATCTTAAGATCATTTCATGAGCCCCAGCAATTTTAGCTGCCTCAATTACTTTTTCCGGATCAGCATTTTCAGTCATCCTAGCTATATTCTGCTTTATACTACCACTAAATAACTCTATTCCTTGCGGCAAATACCCTACATGTTTGCCAAAGTCTTCCCTGTTCCAACGGTAAATTTCTCCACTATCAAGCCTAACAGTCCCTGACGATGCTTTCCATACCCCAACTAAAACTTTTGCTAAAGTTGACTTACCTGCTGCAGAAGGCCCTATAATTGCTAATATTTCACCAGGCTGCACCGCAAAGGACACTCCCTTTAAAATATATCTTGGTATTGGTGGTTGTGGTATATGTGGAGGAATTGGTATCGAATAATAAATATTTTCCACAGTTAAATGTCCTTCGACATTTGGAATTGGCATTGCTTCTTCTCTTGATTTATACGAAGCAAATAATTGATTGATATTTTTATAAGATTTTATAGCCCCGCTCATACTTTTCCATAACTCAATAGCGTTATCAAAAGGGGCTAAAGCTCTACCAACTATAATGGAACTCATAATCATACCACCAGTAGTCATATCTCTTCCTGAAGTATGAACAACAACATAAGCACCAATACCAGTTACCAGCATTTGCATAACATTACGGATAAATCTTGAAAAATTAGAAATAGCACCATTACGGTAGCTAGCAATTGATTGCTTCTCCAAAGAAGCAATATTAAATTGATGCCAATTTGCCGTAACATTTTTCATCATGCCCATAGCTTCTACAACTTCTGAATTTCTATTGGCGATGTCAGCTTGCGTCATACCCTTTATAGAAAATTCAGTAGCTTCACCGAGAGTTTTATTAGTTGCAGCTGCATTAAAGAAAGCCGTAGATACAATAATAATAGCCCCAACTAATGTAAGGATTCCAATATATGGATGAATTAAGAAAATTACTATTATGTAGACAATACTCCAAGGAGCATCAAATAAAGTATTAATACCAGTGCTAGTTAGAAAGGTTTTTACTGTTTGGAAATCACGAAGTAACTGACTAGCACCCATATTAGTACGAGTTGCAGAGGCTGAAATAGAGTGACCAAAAATTACAGGAGCAATTGTTTTATCCAACCATTCACCAACTTTAATTAGGGTGAATGATCTAGCAACTTGCAATAACCCATAAATAAAATAGATCGTACCAATAATAATAGACAACCACATTAATGTAAATAAGTTACCACTTCCTATAACCCGATCAAGAACTTGCAAGGAATAAAGAGGCGTTATCAACATTAACAAGTTAATAACAAACGCAAAACTAAAAACTATCCAAAATGCAATTTTGCACTTCTCAAGAGCAGTAGTTAGGGGATTTATTACTTGAGATACTAATGCACTATTATTTCTCATATTACCATTGTTATATTATATTTTTCTGAATTATAATCTATATCATCTAACACAAATTAAATTATCCTGTCCTGATAATAGTAGTTATCCGAACCTGACGGCTTCCCAGCTCTATTATATTTTTTTACTGCTGATTAGTAAAAATTATACTATTTGTAATATTTTTATTGAACTCTACACTATACGCAAAATAAATAATATGGCAACCTCTTTATTAGACTTAGAGCCTAAAAGTAATATAAATAACCTAATTAACCTGAATTCGATGTAACTTGTTAAATCGAATTCAGGTTAATTAATTACTTTTTCGATAAATATCCTTTTATCAATTCCTCAGCGATTTGCACAGCGTTTAAAGCTGCTCCTTTACGTAAATTATCTGCTGTAATCCATAAATTAATGGTATTTTTTTGACTATGATCATTTCTAATTCGTGAAACATAAACAAAATCTTTACCAACAACATCTATGGGAGGAACATATTGTGTTTTATCCAAATGAGAATTAACTACAATAGAGTCTGATTCTTTTAGTATTTCTTCTATTTCTTTAGCATCTATCTTTCCACTAAACTCAACATTAACTGAAATAGAATGACCAACAAACACCGGCACTCTCACGCAAGTTACACTAGATTTAGCATGTGATCCTATAATTTTTTCTAATTCCAAGGAAATCTTAGATTCTTCACTAGTAGAACCATCTTCATTAAAACTACCTATATAAGGAAATAAATTAAAAGCTATTTGCCTAGGAAAAATTTTAGGAGTGATGTCACTAAAAACATATTTTGCCTTAGTTTGCTCGTAAAGTTCATCCATTCCTCTTTTCCCTGCTCCTGAAACCGACTGATAAGTCGATATCACCATTCTCTTAATCTTTACTGCATTATCCAAAGGCTTTAATACAGTAGCTATAGGAGCAGTACAACAATTCGGATTAGCTATAATATTTTTAATAGTATAATCTTTTAGGCTCGCTAGATTGGCTTCTGGAACTATCAAAGGAACATCAGAATCAAGTCTGAAAAATGACGATTTATCGATAGCTATGCAACCTTGCTCGACAACCTTGGGTATATATTTCATTGATATTTCTGATCCAGCTGCAAAAAAAGCAATATCTATTTTACTAAAATCTACACTATCTATATCAAATATTTTTATACTATCTTCCCCAAAACTAACCTCTTTACCTTTAGATTCACTCGATGCTACAGCATAGAGCTTATTAATTGGAAAACACCTCTCAAACAAAATCTCTAAAGTCTCACGTCCAACATTACCCGACGCACCAATTACCGCAATATTATATTGTTTTGTCATCTACATTTATCTTTTTATCATTCTTATATATCTGTTAGTATATGTCATTCCCTAATTTTTAACCTATAGTTAATTCAGTTGGATTTGCTACTAGGCGTGAGGAACACAACTGTCGAAAGTTTACAAATACCTATACCACAGCGTCATTGCGAGCGTAAGCGAAGCAATCCAGGAAACAATCTATAGATAAATGATGTTACTGGATTGCTTCGTCGGTCTTGCGACCTTCTCGCAATGACGTATAGAGAGGCTGTATAGCGATCGAACAACGACGTAGCAAACCAAATCAATTGACTATATCAGCTTAGAAATAGTTTTCCCCCCTATAATATGGAAATGAAAATGGAACACACTTTGTCCAGACTTTACCCCTTTATTAGTAATCAAACGATAGCCATCTTGATCTAAACCAACTAGCGAGGCAATATAGGATAGTTTGGTGAAATAATCTTTAATTTCATCGCTAGAAGCTTTAAGGATAAAATCACTATAGTCAATATACTCCTTTTTTGGTATAATTATTATATGTATTGGTGCTACAGGATTTATATCATTAAATGCTATTAGATTATCATCTTCATATATTATATCTGCTGGAATATCTTTACCAATAATTTTTATAAAAACATTATTCTTGTCATACATAAATCATTATACTCTCATTATTTATTATTTACTCCCAAATACTATTAGCAACACAGATGTTGGTAATAGTTGACCTCAAGTATTGATGTAATAAATTAATAGTAAGCTCAAGTAATCATCACCATTAGGGGTGATGTCACCCCTGTTGCCATTATGTCATCCCAGCTTTCGCTGGGATGACACCCTAGGCTATTAAACTGATGTCTTACATCAAACTGAGGTTAGTTGATGACATCGGGCTATTAAATTGATGTCTTATATCAAACTGAGATTACTATAACACATTTTTTTCATCCACTAAGCGTTCTAAAAATTTTAATTCAGCTTCTATCTCAGATTTTGCTAATATTATGTCTGTAAGCTGGTATTTCTTTTTTTGCAAATCATATTCTCTCATATCATCGCTGAAAAAACCAAATATTAACATAATGGCGAATTGACTTACAGAAATAAAATTAGTACAACCTAAATTTGATATAATAATACTTAATATCAAAGTAATTATTAGTGGTAACCACATTCTATGATAGAATGCCCAAAACACGCTTAAAAACGCAGCAAATAATGAAAAACCTTGCTTGATAAGAATAAAATCGTTATCCTTTTTTTGAGGATTAACATATATTGAATAAATATTCATAGGAAAGTCTTGTAATTACGATATTAAATGATTACTTAAATACCATAATAATAAACAAATAGCCAAACATCAATATTTAAAAGATTCTTTATGTCAGATAACTCGCCCGGCCCTGTCACATTACACGGGACTACTATACTTTGTTTAAGAAAAGGGGGGAATGTTGTAATCGCAGCGGATGGTCAGGTCTCCCATGGTAATACAATTTTAAAATCTACAGCAAAAAAATTAAGAGTCATGTTCAATAATAGTATTATTGCTGGCTTCGCTGGATCTACTGCAGATGCTCTAACTTTATTTGAAAAATTAGAATTAAAGTTGGAGAAATATTCGTATCAGTTACTGAGAAGTGCTGTAGAACTGGCAAAAGATTGGCGTAGCGATAAATATTTACGTAAACTTGAAGCAATGATGATCGTTGCAGATCAAAAAAATATATTAATTTTAACTGGTAATGGCGATGTAGTTGAACCTGATGGTGATGCTGCTGCCATTGGCTCTGGTGGATTATATGCACTGTCTGCTGCTAGAGGTTTAATGTCTTTTGACAATGACCTAACTGCAGAAGAGATTGCTTTAAAATCAATGAATATTGCAGCTGATATCTGTGTTTTCTCTAATCATAATATTATTCTAGAAAAAGTTAAAGTAGAAAAAGTTAAAGTTATATGAGTATTAATCTTAAAAAAAAATCTATGGGATTAACTCCCGCTAAAATCGTAGCTGAACTTGATAGATTCATTGTTGGGCAATATAAAGCTAAAAAAGCTGTTGCGATAGCGTTGCGGAATCGCTGCAGACGTAGGAATGTAGACGAACCACTTCGTCAAGAAATCGTGCCAAAAAATATTTTAATGATAGGACCAACTGGCGTAGGTAAGACTGAAATCGCTAGGCGACTTGCTAAGCTTAGCGGCTCACCATTTCTTAAAGTAGAAGCAACAAAATTCACTGAAGTAGGATATGTTGGACGAGATGTTGAGTCAATAATACGAGACTTAGTGGAAATAGCTGTTAACACACAAAAAGCTAATGCTAAAAAAGCAGTGATTGCTAATGCAAATTTAAAAACTGTAGAAAGGATTTTGGATGCTTTAGTCGGCAAATCAGCATCAACTGAAACTAGAGAAAAATTCTGTCGCAAGCTTGAAAAAGGTGAACTTGACAATACTGAAATTGAAATAAATATAACAGATTCAGGGGGCTTATTTGGTAGTAGTAATTTTGAAATTCCTGGTATGCCAGGAGCGGCCATGGGCGTCTTAAATATTTCTGATATGATCGGCAAAGCTATCGGTACTAATAAAACAAAAACTAAGAAAATGCTGGTTAAAGATGCTCTTTTAATTATTTCTGCTGAAGAGTCAGAAAAATTGATCGATCAAGAAAAAATTACTCAAGATGCCTTAGTGCTAGTACAAAATGATGGTATAGTATTTTTGGATGAAATAGATAAAATCACCTCAAGATCTGAGGGAAAAAGTTCAGAAATTAGTAGAGAAGGAGTGCAGAGAGATTTATTGCCTATTATTGAGGGTACAACAGTTAATACAAAACATGGTCCTATAGAAACTGCTCATATATTATTTATAGCATCAGGTGCTTTTCATTTATCAAAACCATCTGATTTATTACCTGAATTGCAAGGAAGGCTACCTATTAGAGTAGAGTTAAGCTCACTCACTAAGGACGATATGATAAAAATTTTAATTGAACCAGAATCAAGTTTAATAAAACAATATTCAGCCTTAATCGCAACCGAAGGGGTAAAATTAAAATTTACTGATAATGCAATAGATAAAATTGCTACTTATGCAGCAAATGTTAATTTAGAAGTTGAAGATATTGGAGCAAGAAGATTACATACTATTCTAGAAAATTTATTGGAGGAGATAAGCTTCAATGCAAGTGATACGAAAGAAAAAGAGATAGTTATTGACGAACATTTTGTCGACCAGCAATTATCAAAAATTATCAAAAATCTTGATCTAGTAAAATTTATTTTATAGAAATGATAGTTCACCTTGGTAGTTTAACTTTTAGCGGTATAGATATTATCGATGTTGATGTGCAAGTACAGATATCACCAGGGATACCTAATTTTACTATAGTAGGACTTGCTGATAAAACTATTGGCGAGTCTAAAGAACGAGTTAGAGCAGCACTTTCTTCAATAGGTCTTGCCTTGCCTGCTCAAAAAATACTGATAAATTTAGCTCCAGCTGATTTGGTTAAAGAAGGTAGTCATTTTGACCTTGCTATTGCTTGTGCTATACTTAGCAGCATGAAAATTTTGCCAGCTGAGGAAATACAAGAATATCTAGTAATAGGAGAATTATCTCTAGATGGTTCTATTCTGCCTGTCAGCGGGGCTTTACCTGCTGCTATTGGAGCTTTGGCTAGAAATAAAGGGCTAATTTGTTCAAAATCTAATGGTCAGGAAGCTGCATGGTCTGGCAATAATAATATTTTAGTAGCAGGAAATTTAATAGAGTTAGTTAACCATTTTAAAGGCTCACAAATATTATCATCACCTGAATTAGAAATTGACACTACTATAATAAATTACCCTGACTTTAAAGATATCAAAGGACAGAAAGTAGCCAAGCGAGCTTTAGAAATAGCGGCCTCTGGTGGTCACAATCTATTAATGCTTGGTCCACCTGGTACTGGCAAATCTATGTTGGCACAATGTATACCTGGTATATTACCCAAAATGCGACCCGAAGAAATATTGGAGTGCAGTACTATAGCAAGCGTTGCAGGCAAGCTAGCAAACGGGAAACTATCAAGAGCTAGACCTTTTCGTACCCCCCATCACTCATGCTCGATAGCAGCGATGGTCGGCGGTGGAGTCGGTAAAAGAGTAAAACCTGGAGAGATCTCGTTAGCACATAACGGAGTGTTGTTTTTAGACGAATTACCAGAATTTCCACCTAACGTTATCGAATCTTTAAGGCAGCCAATTGAAACCGGAGAAATACTAATTGCTAGAGCAAATTCGCATATAAAATATCCGGCCAACTTTCAGCTAATAGCAGCAATGAATCCTTGTAAATGTGGTTATTTAAGCGATCCTCATAAAGCATGTTCTAAATCTCCAAAATGTGGGAGTGATTATCAGATGCGAATTTCCGGCCCTATCATGGATCGATTTGATCTACATATAGAGGTAGGATCTATCGACTCATATAACTATAATTTAATAGAAGATGATACAGAAGAAGAATCAGGGCAGATAGCACACAGGGTCGAAATGGCTCGTAATATTCAACAAACTAGATATGAAGGATATAATATTAAAACAAATAACCGTTTGGACGGGCAGTTGCTGATCGAATATGCATTACCAGTGGATGATGGTAAGGATTTACTTAATGAAGCCGCGACAAAATTTCGTATATCCATGCGTGCCTATAACCGTATCTTACGGGTTGCAAGAACCATAGCAGATCTAGACGCTTCTTCCAACGTCCACAAGATACACATTGCTGAAGCACTAAACTATAGAAGAATGGGGAATAGCTTTTGAATTAACCATTAGTTGCACTTCTGTATACTGCTATGATTTCAAGAGTTGATAGACGATAGTATAACTTCAAGAAGAGCTAGCAGTAGCAAAGTCGAGCGGCGTAGCGTATATGAGTAACGGAGCAGCCTCGATCTTTAGCGTGGGAACGCCAATTCTTGAGGTTCTACCTGAATATAAGATGAAAGTGCGACATGAAAAGTCGATTAAAGTAATTGATTAATGGAGGAGAGCAAATGCTTAATTCTAATTAATCCTGACGTTCTTCCGTCAGAGCCTATCATATCTAGCGTCCTTGCTAACTTTGCAATTTTTACCTTTTTCCTAAAAATACCATCTGATCTAAAGCGTTTCTAAAGTAACAAATTTTAAATCCATATAACAACTCTATCGCTTTTAAAAACAGCCTTATGTTGTCCTTTCAACCAATAAACTAATTTCTTTAGCCAAATCTACCTATTTTGCTGAGCTATTTGGTGTTGATATATTTTGGCTTGTTTGCTCTTTTAGTAGTTTACTTTTTTCTTCTATTGAATTAAGAAAGAAATAAGTGAAGGTTAGGAAACCAACTAAAAGTGGTATAAACACAAAGAGAATTGCTTTTAGTTTTCTAGCTGATTCTTCACGATCCAGTCGTTTTTCTCTTTCTTCTTCTGTTTTAACAAATTTATTATCGGTATTTCTGCCAGTATCTAAATTATCTTTTGACATTTCTATAATCTAAGAATCTCATTAGTTGCATAGTAGCATAATATTATTATCTTGCAAAATGTTTTCTACATTTCTTTTATTTATCCTAAAAAGCTGATAATAATTGCTAAATCAATGTCACAGTGCATAAGATGATTCCTTTCTATAATCAATACCAAATTGATCAATTCTTTGTAACATAGCACTAGTATTTTTATAAGTATAATCACTAAAATATTCATCCTGCATTAAAGCAACACGTTTTGCAATATTATTCGCAGCTTTTATTCCCATAAACTTGTAGTTTTCTTATTATTGCATAATTAAGCAGTTTTTAGCTTTTTAACTTCTGCTGTTTAATTTGGTCTTCACTTTTTACTAGAGTCGCCAAATCCGCTACCCACTCAAATTTACGCAATTCTTTCATAATCGGTATTACAAACTTAATATAGTTTTATTATAAATTGAAATATTATTATTGTTTTTCTAACAAAAATTCTATATAATTTGTAGTAATTTTACTGAGACTTAAGGCTAGGTGAACATAAAGGAAGCAACTGTCTGTTTATATAACAATAAAATTAAAAAATATTGCATCTTTTTTAAAAATAGATAAAAATCCTTGGTAATAATTTATATTTTAGTTTAATCTATAAATTGAATATAAAAATATTATGGTTTTTTATGGAAGAAGAAGAGATTAATTATTGGGACAACTCACAATATGAATCTTGTCAATATGCTACTAGGTTACTGAGTAAATTACGTAAGATAAATGAGGAAGTAAACCGACCAATAGATATTGATGAGGTTAGAAAGGCTATTTATTACGCCAAAAAATATCATGGCAGCCAAATGCGGCAATCAGGAGAGCCTTATTACTCTCATCCAATAGAGGTAGCATATATGATTTCTGATTATCTTTTTCGCACTGACATTATTGTTACCAGCATACTACATGATACCATCGAAGATACAAAACTTACCGAAAAAATGATTGCCTATATCTTTGGGGAGAAGGTTGCTAGTCAAGTAGAAGCTTTGACTAGGGTAAAGCCTTATGGAAAGATTAGCTCGGCGGAAACATTAGATATATTACTTCAACAAGAAAAATATGATGTGGCATTGATTAAAATTTTTGACCGGATTCACAACTTACGTTAATTCGGGATAAGGATTAGTAAAAATAGCAGACATATATACACTACGAAGAGCAATTAATGTATGAATTCACAGAAATGCAATTTATACATATCCAAAATCTTGTATTAGTTATAGCTAAAGCATTTTTACTAATCCTTATCCCGAATTGACGTTGTATGTGCGTCAAGATAAGGTGCATTAATCTTATGGGTGAAAGTCCTGTTATGGAAGGAGTAGCTAGCTCCACCATATAGCGAGTCTTGTGCTGCTGAAGGTAACGACAGTAGTAAAGCGTAGACAGCGAAACAATCGAGCCGAAACCAAAAGGTGAACGTGATAGCCCCGAAATAGTCGGTAGTAGTGAGAGCTGATACTTGATACAGGGTAGTAAGCAATAGAATACTGGAGGTTATATAGTGAAAGACATTGAATTAGGTGAGTTTATATGATATAAATAAGAGAAAAAAATGTCAACAAGCCCATATAGTCAAGATTTAAGAGAAAAAGTAATAAATTATATAGAAAAAGGTAATAGTCAAATATCTGCTGCTAAGATATTTGATATACACAAGAATACAATTAATCGTTGGAAGGTAAGGAAGAAAAAAGAAGGAACAATATTAGCAAAAGCGAGATTAGGATTTAAAAGTAAAGTTGACAAGCAACAATTAGAAGAATTTGTCAAAAATAATTCAAATATTACGCTAAAAGATATTGGTAAGAAATTTGGGATTACAGGCACTCAAGTTGGAAGAATATTAAAGAAGTTAGGCTATAGTTATAAAAAAAACCTTCAGCTATTTGGAAGCAAGTGCAGAGAAACGATCTGAATATTTAGAAAAGGTCAGTAAATATGACAAAGAGCAAATGGTGTATCTTGATGAGAGTGGTATAGATAGGACCATTTGCCAAGATAGAGGTTGGGGTAAGATAGGAGAATTGTTGGTTGGACAAAAAAGTGGTAAACAGTATCAAAGAACTAATATCATAGCTGGTTTGGTAAATAATAAGCCGATAGCCCCTTTTGTGTTTAATGGAACTTGTAATACAGAACTATTTAATAATTGGGTTGAGAAGTTTTTAATTAAAGAATTAAAAGCAGGACAGGTTGTAGTACTAGATAATGCTAGGGTGTGTCATCAATTGAGGCAAATTACCATGGAAACCATATAAACAGCTCCTAAAAAGTTCTGAGATGTTTTGTCATATCGTGTTGCGATAGCTCTATATTGCTTCAATTTTGCAAAAAAGTTCTCAATCAAATGCCTAGCTTTATAAAGATCCTTATCATAATTAGCTGGATTCACACGATTCTTCTTTGGGGGAATCACAACTGTACATCCCTTATCTTTCAGCTTATCTCGCATACGTGCATCGGCATCATAAGCCTTATCAGCAAGTACAGCATCCGCTTTCGTCAATTCATTCATCAAAACATCAGATCCTTGCAAATCATGAGCTTGACCCGGGGTAAGATGGAATCCCGTTGGATTCCCTAGAGCGTCACATGTGGCATGGATTTTAGTACTCAGCCCCCCTTTACCTCGTCCAATTGCTTGGTCATCCTCTAACTCTTTTTTTTAGCACCAGCACTATGTTGATGACTCCTAACAATGGTTGAATCAATCATGGCATACTCGTTATCAGCATCTTTAGCCAACATCTCAAAAACCTTTTTCCACACACCTGTCTTGCTCCACCTTGAATGACGTAGGTGAATCACTCGAAAATCTCCAAAACGTTCAGGTAGGTCTCTCCAAGGTATACCAGCCCTATATCGATACAAGACTGCTTCTACAAATAGGCGATTATCCTTGGCTGTTACACCAACAGACTCTTTCCTTCCAGGTAGGTTATCTTTAATCCGATCCCATTGATCGTCACGTAGAGCATATCGACGCATAGAGAAAATTTATTCTTAATTTTTTCTCTATTACACAACAAATAAACGCTCCTGTCAACTTAATTGATGACACACCCTAGTCAATATTATGTTAGAAGTGTTTAATTACTCGAAACCCGAACCCAAAAAAGAACTAGAGAAAAGGTTTATTAATTGGATATTACAACAACGCATACAAAAAAAGTAAATTTGGGGCAAAAGTGAATATTTTATCAAATTTTATTAGTTCTTACACTTACTCAAAATATCTATACTTCTAAAGTGGGTTGCACCAAATTTTTCTATGAGTTGGGTGCTAAATTTTATATACCAAAATTTATTTGGTAAATTGCAAGTCGCTTTTGCTGCAGCCCAATACAGGTAGCTTACTTCATCGACATTTTTCATATTGTTCCGATAATTATTATAATATAATACTTCTGCTGAAGCATAGGATTCAGCCGCCTTTTCATTCTGACCAAGAGCTGCTAATGCATCTCCTTCTGCAACAAAAGCCTTTGCTAAATATGTGTCTGATGAAATGCTGATATCTTTATTAGGTCTAGCTGGGTCATTAATGAATATGGTTTTAGCCTTGCTGGCATAGTCTAGAGCTTTATTAGTATTACCTAAACCTAGCTCTGCTCTTGACATTTGGATAAAAATGCGACCAAATACTTCATGATCATCTTTTTTAGAGGGTTTATGCATATTATATAATTGTTCAACTTGAGCATAGGCTTCTTTATATTGGCTAAGAGCATTTAATATCTCAGCTCTAAGTACATAACTATTCGTAAATAATAAATTATCTTGGTGCAGCCTATTACTGAGAAATACATTTACAGCACCATTGATTTGTTCTAATGCTTTAGTATATTCTCCTAAAGTAAAAAGCAATTTTGCTTTCGCAACATATATATAAAAAAGTTCACTTTCGTCTACTAAACCATCACTAAACATCTTTTCAATTATCTGAATATTTTCTTGTGCCTTTTGAATTTGTCCTAATATAGTATAGGTCGATGCTAAGTTATACAATATATTGTATCTATAAGAATTATACCCTTTTATACCTTTAAAAACTTCTTGTGCTTTTTTATAATATTCAAGTGTTACATTGTAATCTGAATATTTGCTTTTATAATATGCAGCTATTAATCCTAAATACCCAGCATATATGCGTTTCTCATTATTATTCATAAATAATAATTTTAACTTACCCTCTTTATCATTTTTATTAAACCACTCAACTAGTTTTTCTGCATTATAATAATCAAAAATATTAAGATAACTATTAAGTACATGAAATCTTAATTCCATCACTTTATACATATTTATATTATATTTTTGTGCGTTCTTTAGAATTATTTCCATGTTTTCCCTAATGGTTTTTGTGTTTCTAAAAATACGTCCCTTAAGTACATTTTTTGGTATTCCATCCATTAACTTAGTAATAATATCTTCTAGATAACTTTTATTATTCTTATTTCCATTTAGTTCCATGATCTTATTAGCAATAACATCATGCATTTCAAAAACAGGATTGGTTTCATTTGGATCAGTATTAGAAATTAAAGCAAATTTAGACAGTTGATAAATATCATCATCAATGGTGTTTTTGTCATCAGCAATAATCTTCAATAGTGCCTTGGAAAAAGCTTGGTTATTGATTAAAGCTATCTTATTCAGTAATCTTTTAGCATTTGGTTTTAATTCCTTAATTGCTAAAACAATGTTTGATTTAATTTTATCAGCAGAATCTCGTATCCTCTTTTTATATTCTTCTTGATTTAAACCCGGTACTTGGTTCAATAACTGTGTACCTTGTACTATCAATATAGGATAACCAACAAATTCTTGAACTAAAAATTCTGCTAGTTTAGGATCATCTTTTTCTAAAATATTATTAGCAAGAGTAATAGCATCATTTTTTTCAAATGCCGTCATTTTGACTGTATTAGGTAATAGCTCATAATCCTGGGAAGCAAAAATAACATGACCATTATGTTCCCAATTAATAAATTCTTGCACCTTATGATTTTCTTTGATCTTTAAATTATCAAATACTAACAACCATTTATTCTTACTAGATAAGTAAGACAATACTTCTTTTTTTGCTGTTCTTACATCTTCTGATATTAAAGTCTTAGTTTTTTCATTAATTGATTTTGCTAGTTTTAGAAACTCTTCATTAATATCTAAATTACAATCAATAAACCAAATTACATCATAATTATTTTTATGCTCATAGGCATACATTCTTGCAAGTTGAGTCTTGCCCATACCACTAATGCCAACGAAACCTGTTTGTCTATATTTGATCAAATTATTCTTAGCTAGAGTTAATTGTTTAACATGATCAACAAAATAACTAACTGGTATAACAAGATTAGATATTGCCGCTTGAGCAACTGATGTATAAGGCATTATTAATACCATTATTATTAATAAATATTTTTTCATTTTTTCTTTCTAATATTATTCACATATTTAGTAAAATCTAACACTTGCTCTTGTTTTTGTACTGATTTATTTATTACTATAGGATAAATAATCTCAACTATATTAGATTCATCAGTAGAAGATACACTGTACTCAAACTTATGCTCCTTTAGAGATTTGAATATTTTACGACAGCTAAGTAGAAATACATCCATATATTCTAACACTATAGTTTCAGATATATCAACCATTCTTTCTTCATTTAAAGGGAAACTGTCATATTCAATAATAACTTTTTTTTCGGTAAAGCTTATTTCCATTATTTTAGGAACTTCACTTTGTCTATCCATAAATTCCATTAAATTAAAAATAAGGCTAAAAATTAACTGATAAAAAACTTCGGTCGCACAATTAATGTTAATTGTATCTATAGTTTTTTTTATCTTTAAAGCTACTCTAATAAAATAAGGTGAAAAATATTCTTTTAAAGACTTAGTTAAATTTACTATATTTATTTTTTCAGGAGATGTATCATATAAGCACATTGGAAATAAATAGTTACTTGGGGATATATTCTGAATTATTTTCTCATCACCTAGTATTATCCCCATTTCTTGCTTGATATACATCTCAGTTGCTTTTTTTATAAAGAGCTTCTTTAGTTTTTGATTAATTTTTTTGTTGCTCAGTAGCGTATTATTAATCTTCCTTTCTTCGTGTAGGTCATGTTCTAATATGGACAATCTTTCTTCTATTATTTTTGTTATTTTTAAATACAAATACAAAAATAACAAACAAATAAAAAAAGTTGAAATAGCCGTTATCAAAGTATTTTTATATATTTTTCTTCTATTCAAAAGATAAAAACTAGAATTTTTGTTAACTCCGACTTTTATGGTTAAAACTGTGTTTAAATCAATTGGATAATCTTTTATTATATTAAAATTTTGCTTATAGTCTAAACCAAATGCAACACTATAATCATTGATTATGATTGCATAACCTATGAAATTGGGGAATATTCTATTTAAATTCTCCCTTAGTTCTTGTAAATCAAATATAAAATCTTCTGCTGAATTTCTGATAGAAATTGTATATGGTTTATTTTTTATTGTATTCTCGCTTATACCATTATTTGTTCTTGAAAAATTTTTAAATAAAAAAAAAGTTTTATTATCGCTAGATTTATTGAAGACTGTTGTTAAATCATGAAATAATAAACTACCAACACTATCTAAATAACCAGTAAGCATTAATTTCTCTTTTTCTTTTTGTAGATGTAAAAGGTAAATATAAAAACCAATATTAAAAAATAAAAACATAATAATAGCAATAATGAACGGTTTGAATTGTTGTATTAATTGTTGCATAATATTAGTTTGAATCAAAAAGACTTGTACTCGATCTATTGCATTTGATAGTTTATAACTTACTATAACAATTTACAAGTTGTTAATTATATCAATATATGTTGTAAATATATTCCATCAATTGCAATGTGATAAATTGTACAGCAAATTAGCAAGTTTGCAAGTCATAACGTCCTCGCTGTCAATAACATTCTAAAATGTCCGGGTTTTGTAACAAGGTAATTGTCCGTTTTATTGTGAATCTTTTTTTTAAAATTCTTAAAAAATATTTTTTAAAATTTAGATGGTTGTGGTTGTGGAATTGTGGGAAACTTCGTTAGAAGTTATCCATAATTCCACAACCAGTTAAAGTTAGTGATTCACAATAACTAGCTCCCTTTACGCTGCAATATTGACGCTATCAGCCTTTTTGCTTAACTCCACAATTACCTTGCCACTTGCATCATATTTTGCTACTCTCCTAGCACCATGGAAAATAGCCAGTTCTCCATTGGTGTATTCATGTATCATTACTCTACATTTTACATAATGATACCTCTGGTCATTACTTGGGATTTGCAAGAGCTTTTTGTTATAGGAAACAGTATTATCTTTTGCTACTACTCTTTCCTCTTGAATCGATAATACATCTTGTAAATCCCTCCCAGTATAGGGGATAAACGCACTCTCCTTAAGCTCTGGGGTCACGCAAAACTGCTCATTATATTCTGGAACAAAAACTTCCTTGAGATAACAATTTGCCTCTCTAATCGTTCTAATACCAGCTACTCTGAATTCTTGTGGTAACCGCTTCTGAAGAGAGCCAAACATCCTCTCTGACCTACCTCTCGCCTCTGGGGAATAGGCATGGATAAGCTGAATGCCAAGTTGCTTGCACGCTCTTCCTACTTGTGTCGGGTTATTCTTATCTACCTTACCACCGGCTATTGCCGTGTAAGCATAATGGCTACCTCTATCCACATACAGAGAACTAAATAACCCTTTAGCTTCTATGACTTCTGTCAGGGCTATAAAACAACTTGCTGTTCCTTCTTCCTCTATTAAAAATGCTGAATATATTTCATTGCTAGCATCGTCCATTGTCACTATCAAGTCCGGATGATACCCTAGTCCATAAATCCACTCATGGGTAGAACCATCCTGATGCAGCATCATGCCAACCATGGACTTCCTAGCTCTTTTAAGACGATGGTGAGGCTTCTTATTAATAAGTTTACTTACTAATCCACATCCTTGCAGCGATATCCTAACAAAATTATAACTATGCTTAAATTTATGTTTCTTTACTAGCTGTTCATGAAAATGCTTAGATGTAAAATCATAGTATGTTTCTTCGTATAATTTTAGCATTTGCTCTACTTCATCTACTGCTACTTTGTTAGGTGGCATATGACCTATCCTTCTATCTAACAGACCAAAAAATCCACTTTCTTCATACCTCACTTTCTTTCGTCTAAATGTTCTCTCTCTACATCCTAATAAATCTGCTGCAACTTCGTTGCTAATTTCTCCTCTATCGTATCTGTCGTATATTTCTTCAAATCGCATTTTTATAACCTCTTGTAATATTTTTGTCTTACTTGGCATAACCTCTCTCTTCTATTGTTATTACGTCAGTTCGGGATAAGATATAGATGAAATAGTAATAGATAAAAGGATTGTCAAAAAGGAGTGCCTGCAGTATTTATATTTTTAAACAAAAAAACAAACTACAGGCATGAAAAAAGATATCACAGAATTATATAGTTTTATAGATGATTTTTGTAAAATTTATTTGGAGTATGAACAGAGAAAGTTATTACCATCAAATAAGCAGAGAAATCGCTGTTGTAGCATGAGTTTAAGTGAAATGTTAACAATAATAATTATGTTTCATACATCCTATGCTAAGAATTTTAAATTTTTCTATAAAAGTTATATAGAGTGCATGCATAAGGATGATTTCCCTAAAGCCTTGAGTTATAATAGATTTGTTGAATTAATGGCACGATTATTCATACCGCTAAATATGTTGATTCATTTGTTGTTTGGTGAAGAAACAGGTATTTATTTTATTGACTCTACAACGATTAAAGCTTGTCACAATAAAAGGCGTTATAGCAATAAAGTTTTTAAAGGATTAGCCAAACATAGTAAATCCTCTATGGGGTATTTTTATGGTTTTAAATTACATGTAATAATCAATAATAAAGGGGAGTTTATGGCATTAAAAGTGACCAAAGGCAATGTAGATGATAGGGTTCCAGTACCGGAGTTAACAAAAAGATTAACTGGAATTATAGCAGCTGATAAAGGTTATATTAAGCAAAATTTGTTCTTAAATTTATATGAAAGAGGCTTAAAAATGATTCATGGAATTAAGAAGAATATGGAAAATAAATTAATGGATTTGAAAGAAAAAATCTTACTTCGAAAGCGTAACTTAATTGAAACAGTTTTTGATTATCTAAAAAATAAAATGAACCTTGAACATACTAGACATAGATCACCAATAAATGCCTTTGTCCATATATTATCTACTCTTGTTGCTTATTCATTAAAGAAAAATAAACCTTCAACAAAATTTGATTTTAATCTACATGTTCTCAATATCCTTATCCCGAATTGACGTAATGTTCAGAAAGACAAAATTATTTTTTTCACTACCAAACAACTTCAGCTACCAATTACTTTCGTATTAACAAGCAGATTATCAAAAATTTTTGTAAGATCTGCTAACATAAGCCCGTCAAAACCATCTTCCAAAGCCCAAACCCAAGAAAGTACAGATTGGACAAAACACCAATCGCTAATTCGCTCCGTATCTAAATCCAAGAGAGTCGCAAACTTAGTGATGCGATTTGCAATAATACTCTCAGCATCTTCTAAAGCAAGAAGTTCAGGGAGAGGATTACGAATAAATGCTGCTACCTCATATGCTTGCTCGCCGATAACTCCTTTAGGATCAATAACCACCCAATCATCACCATTTTGTAGAATATTATCATGATGTAAGTCACCATGAAGTAAAACTAACGTTGACGATGTACCTAGTAATTTATCTCGCAATTGTCTAGCTTTTTCTAAGTAGTAAGTTGG
Organism: Candidatus Tisiphia endosymbiont of Micropterix aruncella; assembly: GCF_965178575.1. NCBI lineage: Bacteria > Pseudomonadati > Pseudomonadota > Alphaproteobacteria > Rickettsiales > Rickettsiaceae > Candidatus Tisiphia > Candidatus Tisiphia endosymbiont of Micropterix aruncella. Next base: position 1,042,434 of record NZ_OZ238268.1, on the reverse strand, counting down.
CACATCCCATTCTTTATCTAATACTGCCAGCCAATCTGTGACATAAGGAAAACCTTCTGATGGCAAAGGTGCATAGTGTAATCTTTTCATTACATTACATGCTATTTTAATAGCCTGATAATCTTCTGCAGGAAAATAGGATTTTAATGATATACCAGGAATAGCCCGCTCAAGTAATAGTAAGCTAGGGCTTTCAGCTAAAACCTTAACACTGCCAAATCTAGACAAAACCTTTAAAGCTGCTGATTCTCTCTTAAGTCCAGCAATATCTAGCCCCAACTTTAAGATAATTGGCTGATGACCTTGAAAGCCTGCTAAAACATAGTGGTAACTCAAGTTTTTAATAGGATTTAAACTAGACAAACCGTACTCCTTAGCCAATTCATCCACAATTCTTGGTAAATCATCTAACCAAACCTTACCTTGATCGCCATAGATATTAGTGATGTTAGTTTTTAATCTTTTCATGCTGATAAACTTATATTTTTTTATGCTAGATCAAATTAACTATTTACTATAGTATTACAGTAGTTTTAACTTAAAACTTACAAAATTGATATTATGGGAATGAGCTTCAGTCACTTATTAGTGATCTTGTTAATTATCTTAGTGTTATTTGGTGCTGGTAAATTGCCTCAAGTGATGTCAGATCTTGCAAAAGGTCTTAAAGCTTTCAAGGAAGGAATGAAAGACATTGATAAGAAAAAAGATGAATAACCTGTTTTGCTAGGTGATGTGAAGATTTCTATCTAATGGTTTTATCGATCGTTATTTTCGTTCTCGAATCCGTAACGGAATTTAGTACGCTACGGTTTTGTGCTTACTATTACCCACATCTTTGGATTCGTGGGACGTCATCCTGAATTTATTTCAGTATCTAGAAAATCAAGTAGTTAGTAAAAATTATCGTAAGTAAGATTGACAAATCATCCTTACGACAATTTTAAGTCCTTCGATCCCGGATCGAGCGTTCGTACCGAAGGCTCTCACTTGCCTAAGATGACGCCGCTGACTTAAACCGGACACTAGTGTACCGAAGCGGGAATGACATTACCTTGACAGCAAGGGATAATTATATTCATTCAATAACTATCGCAGCTCGCTCAAACTTATTCTCTAAATTGCTTTTAAGGTTTTTATACTGAGGAGTTTTTAACTCTTCATTGGTAATCAAACTTTTTCTTATGGAGATTATATCTGTAAATTCGGTATCTTTATTTTGATATTTACATGATCTATTGACATATATCCACGGAGTATCAACCTCAAAGTTTAATTTTTTACAGTCTTTAATTATAATATTTTTTATAATTATATGTCTTGTGTTAGTGTTAGGTATACCTATAAAAAGGTCTGATACTTGGTCAAAAGCTGTATTTGTAATATCCTTCATTTCATACAATTTTAACCTTAAACCAGACCCCTTATTGGTTTTAAAAATTCGGTTTTTTTGCTGAAATGCATATTTAATTGTAAGATCCTTAACAATACGAGAAGTAAGGTCAGGTAATTCTAAAAATTTCTTGTCTTCTTCATCAAGATATACTCCTGTCAACATGTGGAAAGTAATATCTCTTAGCTGTTCATTTGATTCATATAACCCAGCACCTGTTATATTTACTGCTTCTTCTCCTTTCAAATCAAGCTGACCTTGCACATCTACAATATTATTTCTTATTACGAACTCATTGTGTATTATAGCTTGTGAATTTTGATAGGCTATTTCAGGAATTTTGGTATAACCTGCTTGTTGAATATCTAATACCAAGGCTAACTTACCTGCAACATCCGGAAAAATTCCTTGTGCCATACTAACAAAGTTTGTTGGGTCAATCCAATATATTTTTCCATTTTTATTAGCTATTTTAAGCATCACATGATTAAAATTTCCTATGTTAGGTAGTGCATTTGGGTTAGAAAAATTAGTAATACCTCGCATTACTAAAATGGGTTGAACCTTAAACCCAAGCTTTTGCAAGATAGCAGCAGTACTTGCAGAAAAATCTTTGCAATCACCAATTTGAGAAGTAGCAATCTTTTCTAAATCTCTAGGAAAATATTGACCTGATACTGTTCGCCAATCACCCATATATTGGATTTTCTCAGCTAATGAAGAAGTGACAAAATTAATTTTTTCTTCATCGGTATTTTTATCTAGAGCAGATTCCGCTATATTCATGAAGATTGTAGGAAGTGGTTGATTGATTACCTTAAAATAGCCAGGAGCAAGTTGTTTAGCCAAATCTTGCCATTTAGTTAAGCTTGATAAAGATACCCAAGTGCTGTGCTTAATATTTAATATACCCTTACCTGGTTCATTGGTCAATTGATTATAAACAGGTTTCTCTAGGATAATCTCTGCCGAATGAAAGTCACTTTCAGCATCGGTAATAACTTTTAATACGCCTTTTGGGTCGTTTACTTTGATATTTAGAGGTAATTTGGAATTAATCTTAGTATGATCTGCTCGCAAGTAGCCTTCTGTACCATAAAATAAAGTAGTACCATAAAAATGGTCTACAGGAACTTTCGTTTTAACAAACTTATATTTTAAGTATATTTCTGCACCAAGTTCCACTTTAGGGAATGAGATAGTTATCTGATTTAATTGATCAAAACCTTGTCCAAAACTAGCTAGCGGTTTATCCTCAATCATATCTTTAGAAACTACATATTCTTGTCCATTATAAATAGTCCTGGCTTCTAATATAGAGATATGGGAACTATAGTTATTATAAGTCAATCTATATTGAGAGAACTCACTACGCCCTGATTCTTTTAGTATTTTTGCGTGCATTTCCGTTATTTCTTCAGAAGTACCATCTTGGTTAATAGTAATATTGTTGTTACACAATTTTATTTCAACAGGAGCATCTTCGTAGTTACTCCATCTTCCTTGAGCGGAGTAGTTTATTAAAAATACCAATAATATTAAACGAAGACAAAATTTTAAATAAGTCATTATAAATAATCCTAAAAGAGTATAGTCTAGTTAATAACAAAGCCCATAAGGTTTTATACACTAAAAAATAGAGACCACTAAGTAAAAATGATCTTTTTTCTTGGAGGGATATAAACAATTTTTTCTTGGTCATTTATATTATTGTCATAATTCATTTTTTCCATGACACCAATAAAATAATTACCATGTGGCATTAGTTTTACTATTGCCCAACCGTCCATAATAGATTGAGTAATTTTATCTAAATCAGATTTGTTTTCAGCGAAAGATATAATCTTTTGATGGGGTTTTACCCTTGTCATAATCTTATTTTTTATTAATTTTAATTTCTTATATAGCTAACCCGAAAAGGTTTAAGGCATAGTAATGGTAATAGCCGATGTCATTCCCGCGTAGGCGGGAGTATAAATACGATCTTACGATGTCACCCCTGCGAAGGTAGCGGGGTCTAAAATAACTTAATACAACCTATCTTGGTTATTTTTTTAGATTCCGCACCGAAGCAGGGATGACATCGCTTCTAGCTAAGCTAAGATTAACATATATCTAAAACCTTTTCGGGTTAGCTATAGGCTGATTATTGCATATTTGTTAAGTAATTGCAATTACTTAACCTTCGGATATTTATTATGTTTCTTCTTCCATCTATTATGAAACCAAAACCATTGACCTGGATTTTCTTTAACCCAATTACCTAAAATTTGGTTAATGGTAAACATTATATTATAACAATCTGTTTTACTATTATTAGTTTTTTGTAATTGTATTGGTGGATGGATAATAGCTTTAAAATAACTATTATTACTATTAGTGCGAACCACTTGTAATGGTACAATCGGGTAGCCGAATTGTAAGGCAATTTTAGCAATTGCGTGAGCAGTCATGGCCGGCTGGCCTAAAAATGGTACTTCAATGCCATTATTCATTTTTTGATCTACAAGCATGCCAATTGCATATCCTGATTTGATTGCAGATATGAGATCTCTTGCCCCCTTTTCTCCTTTTGGAATTAGCTTTATATCACTAGTTTTACGCGTATTATTAATTAGCTTATCAATATAAGGATTATTTAATTTACGATAGATAATAGCAAACTTAGGATAAAATTTATTTATAATTTTAAGTGCAAAATCCCAATTAGCAAAATGCCCCGTAAATAATAAGAAAGGTTGGTGTGATTTCTGAAATTCTATTATATTATCAAGTCCGCTTATTTCTACCCTTCTAGATAATTCTTCCTCTGACATATTATTAATATATGGAAATTCTCCTATAAAACTGCTAAAATTATCCCATACTTGATTAATTGTTGTTTGAGTCTCCACGCTTAGACCATTTGTCTGATTCTTGCCAAAAATATTTTGAACATTTTCTTTTGCAATTTTATTGACTGGCAATAGAGGTCCTATTTTCCTTGCTATATACCGACAAATTTGTACAGATTTGTCGATACCAAATGCTCCTAGTATCTTTAGTACTATTAAAACGAAAAAATACTCAAGCAAATACCTAATATTTTTAAAGAATTTTTTCATATATTAAATCTACTAATAATTTTTGATTATTTAGTAATAAATGTACATCACAACATATTACTGACAAGTCAGTATCACATATTTTTACGTAATCTTTTCTAGTTGTTATTAGAAGAGAATTAGATTTTTCTGATTGTTCTTTTAAATAGTCTAAATCTTCTTCACGATATTGATGATGATCCGGAAAAATTTTATTACCGACTAACTGCAATCCATAATTTTCTAATGTAGAAAAAAACCGTTCCGGATTACCTATACCACTAAAGGCAAAATAGCTCTTTGTTTTATCTATGTCTATAGCTGGAACTATTTGGGCTTGAAAAAAGGGAAGCTCCTTATGTAAGAAAGAAGAAACAACATTAGACTTATTGCATAACTCTACTTCTGTTGGTAATTTATACGTCGATCCGGTACTCAAATCCTCACGTACACTTGCCGTACTGCTTGCGGTTTTCCGCTCCGTATCTACTATAAATTCCGGAGCAGCAGCGAATTCTGCAAGAAGTCTATTACTAGAACCGACGAGAATAACTATATCCGCTTTTTCAATAGCTTGTTTAGGATACTCACGCAAAGGACCGGCTGGAATTAACAATTCGTTGCCAAATAACCTGTCAGCATCAACTGACAGAATAACAATATCCTTATAAAAATTAGGATTCTGCATTGCATCATCTACTATAATCACCTTTGGTTTAATCCTTTTTATAAAAGGTAGTATATATTGAATTTTCTTGCTAGCTATGACTTTACCATATTTTAATAGCATTACTGCTTCATCCCCGACATCTAGTACTGTATGATGTGGTTCAACTAACAACGCTGTTTGCAGTTTACTGCCATAACCTTTAGTAATAATTATAAAATCAATATTAATAGCCTTCAACATTTCCGCAAGGAAGATCACTATTTGAGTTTTACCAGTACCTCCAATGCTTATATTACCGACACAAATTACTTTACAAGGAAATATTATAGGGCGTGCAATTATTTTTCTTAAATAACTAGCAAAAAGATATAACCAACTTAGTGGTAATAATAAATATGCTATAATGTTCTTGGTGTGCCAAAATTTAGGATAAATAAGCCTGATCATAAGTTTAAGACAACTTAAGCCCTATCATAGAAATTATCATAGTCGTAATAAAGAAAACTCGTATGGCAGAGTATGACTCGTTAAAACACACCATCCCTACTATTACTGTTCCTACAGCTCCGATACCAGTCCATATAAGATAAGCAGTACCAAGAGGAAGTTTATCTAGAGTTTTACTTAGACAAACAAAACTCAATATAGAAAAAATAATAAAAGCTATAATGGGTTTTACTTTGGTAAAACCATCTGACAATTTCAGCGATATAGAGAAACCTACCTCAAATAATCCTGCAAGTATAAGGAGAACCCAAGTTACTAGCATATTGTTACCTTTGTTTAATTTGCCCTGAAGATTTGCTATTTTTGTTATTTTGTAAAGATTTTTTACTAGGTAAGTTAACCGATACCTGATCTTTTATTATATTTAATTTGTTAGATTTTAGATCAACTACCGACTTTATTTGACTATCTAATTTTTGTATGGATACATTATGCTCTACTGCTTGCTGTTGAGACAAGAATTCCTTATTATTTTTCCATAAATTAGCTTTTAGAGTGGTAATTTTTTCTTCTTGGACACTCATGGATTTATCCTGACTCAGAATTACCCCGCCAATTTTCTCGCCGATTTTGGGAGCATATTCTATGGCTAGAATAGACGCTGGTACTACCATAAAAGCAAATGTTGCACCAGCTGTTGCAACACTGATAGCCCCAACTGCTAGAACAGAAATGGCAGTTATAATTTTACTAGTTGCTTGTTTAAATATTTCAATTTTCTTATTATGTTTTACTGCAACATTTACTATTCTATTAATTTCTAATCTAGCATTAGTGCTGACTTCCTTTGGGTTTTGATATTTTTTCACCGCATGCATTACCGTTGTACAAAATATTTCTGGTTCAAGCTGTATAAAATTTGTTAATTCATAACTATTCCTTGCTGCCAGTAAATCTTTTAACACTTGTTTTATTACTTTTCTCTCTTCAGAATTTGCCTTACCAAAATTTGTACTTATTAGTGTATCAATTATTATATCTTCTGATTTGTTTAGAATATTATCTCTATCTTGATATTCTACTGCATCAGGAGAGATTGCTACCGAAAATAACATTAAAACTGTTGAAAAACTATCATCCGTAATAACTTTCTGACCGAGAAAAACTCTTAATTTACCAATACAATTACTTATATGGACATCAATCTCAGGTGTTGATTTAAGTCTAATTTCGTAATCAATAACTATTATATTAGCAAGTGTTAAACACGCATGTTTTGTTATATTATTAAATAACTCTTCACTTATTCTTTTTTTACATATAGAAATGTTTATACTGCTAAAGATGTTCATTAGTCTTTGACTCTTTATTTTTTAACATGAGAGTGTTTTTTTACAAATGAAGCTATCGTATCCTCAAAAAAAATAAACTTTTCATTTAGTAAATTAATTTGCTTTATTTTTTCATCTTCAGTTAAGAAAGAATATTTAATACTATTAGACACTATTTCTTTTAGCTTATCATAAGATGGCTTGTAGCGAGTGACAAATTTTAAATATTCATCCGTTAAATTATTACGTGATACCCCTGGATCATCAGTAGAAATTGCAATTGGTACTCCATACCGCATATAAAGTCTCACTGGATGATCGTTACCTTGTACTCCTAGTAACGTTTCATTACTAGTCAAATTAATTTCTACAAGTATATTTTTGTTTAATAATGTATTTATTAATTGGTAGGGGTTAGATTCGTGCATAATATCGACACCATGTCCTATACGGTTTGCCTCTGCCACATTAACCGCATCATTAATATGATAACTCAATTCTTCAGGAGTAACTTGCCCTAAAGTAAGCTCTCCCGCGTGCAGCGACAATTTTACGTTAGGAAATTTTTGTTTTAAGAAACGAAACATTTTCATATGCAACTTATAATCACGTAAAGCAATAGGATGAGCCTCATTACCAACAATGTTAACTCCAACAAATTTGGTATTATTTTTGACCATTAAAAACGCTGAATATAATCCGGAAAATATCAGCGATGGTTTGTTGAAACGTAGTACATATGGTTGAAATCGCATACTAAAATCATCATCATCAATATCTTGGGAGTTAGATACGATTTCACGTAAATTTTGAACAATTTCATTTTGTATAATGCTATCTTTATCTAAAACATCAACAGCCTGCCTTAAAACGCTATTGATAGTAGTATCATCTGTATTACTTGTTAGTTGATTAATCTTATCAAGTGCAGGATTGAAACTAGTTGGGGCTAGGAACAATATAGTTTCAACATATTGGATATTTTCTGATTTAGCTCTTAGCTTCAACAAAGTCAAACTACTTTTGACATCTACTGCTTCTATTGGGGCTAAATATCCAAAAACATTAAAGAAATGTTTTAATCCATCTTCTTGAGTATAATCATGGTCGTAAAAGAATTTACCATATGACCAGTGACGTAAAATGGTGGTATATAGATCATAATTATCTTGCAGAGCAGTAACACTAAGGCATGTTTTATTTGGTTTATTTTTTTGCACTTGATAGCTATTCTTATCTATATAAAAACCGGCCTTACTAATAAAATCTAAATAATTTTCAGCATATATAGCTCCACTAAAATGATGATGTAACTCCCCTCCTTTGGGTAATAAACTTAAAAACATATTAAGCTCTGCCATATCGTTACCGGATATTAAATTATGGTAATATTTACTAGTAGCGATATAATCTTTTGTTTCTTTTGATGAGGAGTTACTAGCCATCGTCACTTCTGCAATAAAAATAATATTTAAAATAAAAATAACTCTTATTAACTTTTTTACAATAATATTCATATACTTCTCTAAGATTTATTACTCGATAATCAAGTTTTTTTCTGAAGGCTACAATTCATGGCAGTTTATGTCACCCCTTCCTACGATGTCACCCCTTCCTACGATGTCACCCCTTCCTACGATGTCACCCCTGCGAAAGCAGGGGTCTAAAAAAGTCTAACAAACCCTCTTGGTCTATTTTTCTAGATTCCGTACCGAAGCAGGAATGACATAAACCCTACATCCCCCTTCACAGGGATGACATCTTCTCAGCTTCTTTTCATGACTTCTAACATGCCATGAATTATAAACTTCAATAAAAACTTGATTATCGAATATTAATAATTTTGTTATAAAATATATAATAACTACTTAAGGTTACAATTACTTATTTGCCGTTATTTCTCTTATACGCATGTTAAGTTTTGTAAATATCATATCAGGTGTTCTTTCTGTTGATAGTTTATAAACAACCTTGGGTTCTAATACATCTTCTTTCTTTATGTCTATAGATAATACAATAGTATTCTCCGGCATACAAGAGTAGATTTCTCTTATAATTGTCAAGAAAGTTGCAAAATCTTTAGTAGCAAATCTTATATAAACATCATAATTCTTTATCCTTATAGTATCCTGCTTTGTTCCCACCATTGGGTTAATACCACTTAAGAATTCTTGTTTAATTAATATAGTAATAGGCTCATTTAAGTTGTATTTTTTTGAAAAACTATCAATTGTTGTTATTAACCTTGCTCGTGCTAAACAACTTTGTCTAGCAGAAATAGATAATAATTTCGAATATCTTGCATAAGTTTCTAGTATTTTATTTTTGGAATTTATTATAGAATACAACTTTAACGTTTCTTGAGCTAGAGATTCTTCTATATTTTGATTCTTGGCAATTGACTCCATATAATCTTTATTAATACTTTGCAGTAACCAAAAAATAGTAGAAATACACAAACAACACATAATAAACTTAAAGAATATAACATTTTTTAGATGAACAATAAAATTTTTAAGCATCTCTTATCCTTTTTTCTTAGTAATAATGACCTCAGCAGGTATTACTACTCTATTAGGTAACTCTAATATTTGATCAGTAAATATTGTAAAATTAATATCCATATTGCTAAATATTTTACTAAAATTTGCAATTTCTTGTTTTAATATCTGAGTAGCATCTTCAACTAGCATATCAGTAACGATAAGTTTTAATGATATCTCGATTTGTATATACTGATTAGATGATAATAACGTATTATCTAGATCTGACCTTTGCCATTTAATCTCCTCTAGGTGCAGATTAGGTGGTAAATTTGTTAAAAACTTTTCTAACGAGTCAAATGGCGTTGGTACAGGGATTTGCAATAATGCTTCAAATACGTATAAATCAGCTAAATTAGTGGTATTTTGAATATATGGATAGGTTTGCTTAACATTATAATAATCTTGTTCAGCACTAAAATAGTGTGAATTTAAAAGATCCAATTCCCTGTAATTTGCTATGGTTTTAATTTTGATAACGCATGCAGCAAATATCAATACTATTATTATAGTGATAAATGGTTTAAAAATTAAAGAACTGATAATATTGAGTTTAGCTATGGATTCTAAATATTTGTTAGAGGCTAGAAAGCTTTTTTGTTCATTAAATAACTTGATAACCATTTCATCTGAAAATTTGCTATTATCATCTAATATACTGTTAGACTTACATATTACTGGATGTTCACCAAAACTGGATTGTTCTAATAACAACTTTAGACTTTGGTCTGCTATAAGAATTATACAAACTTTAAGGGTTAAACTATCAATATAGCTTTTATAAGATATCAAACAATCTTCCACTTCTTGTTCAATTATACCTTGAATATATAAGTCTGACTTATCAGCTGGATAATCAAATGTTTGAATTGAGATTATATTACCTTGTTGTTTAACAACAAGTTTAATACCGTTTGTACTTAAAATACATACAAAAATTTGTAAATATTCACTATATTTATTATTTTCAACATTTTTTACAATTTTATCTATAATTGTTTTCCATTCCAAAGCTAAAAAATAAATCCCACCAAACTTTTGCCTCTTACTTGCTAGAAGATTCTCAAGTAGCTTACTTAAAGGTGGGGTATAAGGAGTAGATACCAGCAAGGTATTCCACACCTCACTATATTTGGTATTGATGTTATAGACATTGTAAGCAACTATATCATCTATAGAAAAATACTCCTCAATAAACTTTTCTACAGGATTGGTTTTTACTATTGAATGTAGTACAGGTACTATATCATGGCGTACTTCACATGCAGAACCGCTTAATAAGAAGAAAACGTAACAGTTTTTGAATTTACCAAAAAATTCTTTATAGGAGTCTAAATTATCTTGGTTTTCAGCAGGGACAAATAAAGTATCCACAACTTTATCGTGTATTAAAGCACAAAGAAATGTACCTTTACCTCCTATTAAAATAATAATATTTCTTTTATATAAAAAATATACCACCAATTCATGTAGTTTTTTTAGTAAAACTTGTAGTTTGGGTAGTTTGGATATGTTAATCATGTAACTAATACTTAGACTTAAATATTTAAACATAGACTATTATAACAGCAATTATCTTTCCACTAAGCGGATTTAGTATTTTTTTACGATTTATCTATAAAAAAATATTAAACATTGATTAAATAATTACAATATTATCCGTTTTAAACGGATAATAGCTATATGAATGATATAGATACAAAATCTTAAATTAACCTCAGTTTGATGTAATAAATTAATAATAAGCTCAGTATCATTAGGGGTGATGTCACCCCTGTCTACGCAGGTGTGACATCCGAAGGTACAGGGATTGACAACCCTAGGCTATTAAACCGATGTCTTATACCATTTCCCATTATTAACTACGCTATTTAGCACTACAGTGTAGTACTAATGTCAAAACGATGTCATCCCAGCGAAAGCTGGGATCTAATAATGTTTAATAGTCTTTTAGGCTATTTTTTTTAGATTCCCGCCGTTGCTAAGAATGACAGCTCTGGGTAGTAACTACAACTGTAGTATTAGCGTAGTTAATAATGGGAAATGGTCTTACATCAATACTTGAGGTTAAATTACTATTATTTTAATATAAATTTTTATTTTTGTAATATTTTGTTGAACATTCTTAAATAATAAATATACTTTCCTTGAGTTAGGTTATTATAAAGGACGATAACCTAATAAAATTCTAATGGTTTTAATAGTTGAAAAATGAGCATACAAAATATAAATACAGCTTTTAGGTAAGAGTAGTATATTTTGTAGTATTACAAAATCAATTATTAGTAATATGTTGAACTAATTGAGGATTATATTATTATGTCTAAACAACAAAATGATTTGGTTACAAAACAGGATGTAGAGGAAGCTTATTTGTTTACAAAACCGAATGTAGAGGAAGCTAAGAAGATACTTATATCTGTGCAAGACCAAGATATTGAGGCTGTATACAAAGTAGATTTACCTAGTAGAATACTACAGAAACTGATAGTAGCTTTACCTAGTAGAATACAACAGGAACTTATAGCAGCTTTACCTAGTAGAATACAACAGGAACTTAATGATCAAAATATTAAAGCAAATGCTGTATACAAAATAGTAAGTTTACCTAGTAGAATACTACAGAAATTTAATGCTAAAACTAGTGACGCTAAAAAGATATTGACTAAAGCTGAAAAGATAAAGATATTGACTAACGCTGAAAAGATATTGACTAAAGAACTCTCAGACTTAAAAACGAGTTACGCTATAGACGAAGAACAATACAATATTATAGACTCAAAATCGCAAGAACTAAACAAATTATGCACAAAATTAGCTACGGAAAAAGAAGAATTAGAACAAGTACAAAAATGTCTAAATTTGATTCATGCCATGAATAATATAAATGTATCTATTAAACAAATACTTAATATGAGCGACGTATCTTATCGTATAATAGAAAAACTGCATTTAGACGAGGATACACCTATATCTGAAGTTGTACAACAATTGGAAAACTTATTGTCTACATTTGATGCTCCAGTATCAGATAATGCTCCAGTATCAGATAATGATCCATTGTTAGATAATGATCCATTGTTAGATAATGATCCAGTATCAGAAAATGATCTAGTATCAGATAGTGATCCAGTATCAGATAATGATCTAGTATCAGATAGTGATCCAGTATCAGATAGTGATCCAGTATCAGATAGTGATCCAGTATCAGATAATGATTCTGATTATACATCTAGCGATGATGATCTTAGTATATCAACTAGCAAAACACAACACACAGTGAAGTTTCTAAGTTATATATTAACAAATAATCCAAAGCATGAAGTATTGTTAAAGATCAAGGAAATATCAAATGCATTCACTCTAACGAGAGGGCTCGACAACACTGAACATCATATTAATAATAATACTGATGACTTTAGCGTAGCAGGGGGACATGTAGAACATAATGATACGTATTAAACTATAGCTAACACGGAAAGGTTAGTTGCAGTAATGGGATAGAATCAATGTCATTCCTGCGAGGGTTTATGTCATTCCTGCGTAGGCAGGAATATAAAAACATGACCAAGATTAGGTTGTGTTAAGTTATTTTAGACCCCTGCTTACGCAGGGGTGACATCGTAAGATCGTATTTGGATTCCCGCCGTTGCTAAGAATGATATACTAGTGTTCCACGTGGGCAATACCGTATCTAGGAAGACATCTCTTCAAATTCTTTTCATAACTTTTAAACTACCATGGCGGTTATATACTAAAAAAAGTTATTATTTGCAGTAGACACCACACCCCCTATTCTCTATAATACTGCTATCTTCAAGGATTTTACAATATTAAGAGCCTAAATTACACCCCAAATTTAAGATTGCTAAGTTTTAATAACTCTTGATTTGCAAGTATGTAGAGTCAGTATAATTCCCAATTGAAGAGGTGAATTTAATAAAGAGAGTTTAGTATGAATAAATTGTTGAATATAATTCACCCCCATCCTTCTAAAGACATATCAGATAAAATTGGGGACAAAGAGAATTATATCAATATGACGGTAGGCAATCCAAATTTCAACTTTCCTGAAAAACTTTTGAATAGTTTAAAGGCTACAATAGAAAGCAACGATAATACTCTTAATAAATATGCAGATTCAAGAGGTTTTTACCCTTTACGTACCGCGATTGCAGAAAGATACAAGATAAAATACAACATTAAGCTGCAACCAAATAACCAAATACTTGTTACTAACGGTTGTGCTGAAGCTATTTGGTTAACAATCTTTACTGCAACTAACATAGGAGATGAGGTAATAATTCCTGATCCATGTTATATGCTTTATGAGCCTATTGTTATTTCATTAGGACGTTTACCTGTAAGAAGTGCTACTTCGCATCTTAATAGATTTGAATTAGATTTTGACGATATTTTAAAGTGTATAACTCCTAAAACCAAATTAATCATCATTAATACTCCGTGTAATCCAACGGGTACAGTTTATACTTTAGAAACATTAAAAAAATTGTACCAAATTATAGTAGAAAAAGATATTTATCTTATGCAAGATGAAGTTTTTGATGATTTTATCTTTACAGGACAATCTCATATACCAATAATTAAATTTTGTGATAACATGCATAATTTAATTGTTGTAAACAGCTTTTCAAAAAGATTAGGAATTACTGGTTGGAGATTAGGATGGCTAGTTGCATCAGAGAAGTTTACTGCACAAGCACTAAAGGCTCATACTTATAATTGTTTGGCTGTTAACACATTGATACAAACAGCAATAGCTGAGGTAATGAATGATCAAGAGGTTATAAATACGACCCAAAGTAATGTATCACTGTTAGAGAAAAAGCTAACTAGCTTTTTCTCTTCACTGCAAAAAATTGATGGTTTTGAGCTTGATAAAGCTCCAGATTCAGGTATGTATTTATTTCCTAACATTAGTACCTTATACAAAAAAATTCCTAATAGCTATCAGAATAATTCTGTAAGTGAATCTGTTGCTAATTTTCTTTTAGATAAAATTCATGTTGCGGTTGTCCCTGGGACAGCCTTTGGTAAAGCCGGAGAAAATCATATAAGAATATCTATAACTGGCTCAGAAGAAAGTTTATTAGAAGCGATAGCAAGGCTTAATACACAGTTAATAACATAATAGACTTCCTGCATAAGTCAATTCTCGCTGGTGATTTTATCGTCGAAACTCGCCTCCATTTCTCCTAAAACTCCTAGGAGTATCTTTGATTTATGCAAGGAAGTCTAATTTTTAAGGATCATTATTAATGACTAAACTTACCACTGAAGAAATTAGAAGTAAATTTATAAGTTATTTTGTTGCAAATAATCATATGCACGTTCCAGCTAGCTCCCTAATTCCTCATAATGATCCTAGTTTAATGTTTGTTAATTCCGGGATGGTACAATTTAAAAATGTTTTTACCGGTCAGGAAACTAGAAACTATCAAAGAGCCACTACTAGTCAGAAGTCACTACGGGCTGGTGGTAAGCATAATGATCTTGAAAATGTTGGTTATACTGCAAGACATCATACCTTCTTTGAAATGTTAGGTAATTTTTCTTTTGGTGATTATTTTAAAGAACAAGCAATATATTATGCTTGGAATCTTTTAACCAAGGAATTTGCTATCGCCAAAGAAAAATTATATATAACTGTTTATCATACTGATGAAGAAGCGGCTTCATATTGGAAAAAAATTGCTAATTTAAGTGATGACCGAATTATTAAAATAGCAACCAATGATAATTTTTGGTCAATGGGAGATACTGGACCTTGTGGACCGTGTTCAGAAATTTTCTATGATCATGGAGATAAGATACCAGGAGGCTTACCTGGTACAAAAGATCAAGATGGCGATCGCTATATTGAGATTTGGAATATGGTCTTTATGCAATTTGAACAATTGGATAGCAATACTAGGATTGCCTTACCTAAACAATCCGTTGATACCGGCATGGGGCTAGAACGTATTAGTGCTGTATTGCAAAATGTATATGATAATTATGACATAGATTTATTTAAGGAAATAATTGCTTATACGGAAAGTATAGTAAAAGTTAAAGTAGAAGGGGAAGCAAAATTTTCTTACCGGGTTATTGCTGATCATTTACGAGCTTGTGCCTTTCTAATTAGTGATGGTGTCATGCCGTCTAATGAAGGCAGAGGATATGTGCTAAGACGTATTATGCGTCGGAGTATGAGGCATGCACATATACTTGGTAGTAGTGAACCTTTAATGCACCGATTGCTAGCAAAATTAGTAGATCTTATGGGTGCAACTTATCCTGAACTGAAGAGAGCTGAGGCTTTTACCCGTAGTATCTTGGAACAGGAAGAATTAAGATTTAAAGCAACTCTTGAACGAGGTCTGAAACTGCTTGATGATGAAACAAAGCAACTCAGTAAGAATTCACAGCTTTCAGGAGAGATAGCCTTTAAATTATATGATACATATGGTTTTCCTCTCGATTTAACTGAAGATATATTAAAAAGTAAACAGATATCAGTTGATCTTGATAGCTTTAATAATAGGATGCAAGAGCAAAAAGAAAGGGCAAGAAAAGCTTGGTTAGGTTCGAATGAATCTAAAACAGATAAGATATGGTTTGATATTAAAGCAGAATTTGGTAGTACTGAATTTTTGGGTTACTCTTTGGATAAGGCAGAAGGTAAGATATTAGCTCTAATTAAAGATAATAAGTTAGTCAACAATATAGAAACTAGCGAAGAGCAATTTATTCTAATTAGTAATCAAACTCCTTTTTATGGGGAGTCTGGTGGACAGATGGGGGATATAGGATTTATCAGATCAGCAGGCAATAAAATTAAGGTAGTAAATACTTTAAAGCATCTTGGTTCAATAATTGCTCATATATGCGTTTTACAGGAAGGAACAGCTATCCAAGTGGGAGATAATGCTGATTTCACTATTGACGTCAAATATCGTAAAAATTTAAGAATTCATCATTCTGCAACTCATATATTACATGCAGTATTACATGAAGTGCTGGGGAAACATGTAACACAGAAAGGATCTCTCGTAGCACATGATCGTCTGCGTTTTGATATTAGCCATATGACACCACTAACAAAACAAGAAGTTATATTGATAGAAGATAAGGTAAATCAAATTATCACTGATAATTTTAAGGTTACTACAACATTAATGTCAACAGATGAAGCTATTAAGGCAGGTGCTATGGCTTTATTTGGTGAAAAATACGATTCTGAAGTAAGAGTGGTAGCAATGAGCAACTCGCTTGAGTTATGCGGTGGCACGCATGTTAATAGAACTGGGGATATTGGAATATTTAAAATTACTAGCGATAGTAGCGTTGCAGCTGGCGTTCGAAGGATAGAAGCTGTTTGTGGTGAATTTGCATTAAAATTAATTAGACAAAACGATACTGTAATTGATGACTTGTCTTCAACCTTAAAAATAGGTAAGAATGAACTTACTGATAAAGTAAATAACCTGATTGCCAGTAAAAAACAATTAGAAGATAAGTTAGTAGCTACTCAGGTCTCTATGCTTGATTTGAATATTGAGCAAATTGCCAAAGAATCAATCCGTGTATCAGGTATAAATTTTGTTTATAAACTAGTACAAAACTTGGATAGTAAAATATTACGCTTATCTGCCCAACGAATAGCTGATAAGTCGAATAATCTAGTGATTGTATATATAGGTATGCCTGATTTGCAGGGTAAATTATCTATTACTATTGCGGTTAGTAAAGAAATTAGCAACAAGGTACATGCAGGTAACTTAGCTAAAGAAGTGTCTGTATTCCTTGGCGGTAGCGGTGGTGGTGGTCAGGCAAATATAGCCCAAGCTGGTGGCACGGATGTAAGTAAAGTAGGAAAGTTACAAGATATGATAAGGGAGTTGTTATCTAAGTTCTGAATTATACGATATTTTTACCACATTTATTCAAGAGTTTAATGCTAAAACTATTTTAGGCTTTTAAGTGGTAGCATGATAATATATAATACATAGATAAGGTGTTTAACATTTTCTGTTAAGCAAATATAATCAATAGCTTTATTTTAATTAAGGAGTTTATTATGCTACTAAAAAAAACTGCAATAGCTTTTTTAGCACTATTTGTGCTTTCTGGATGTAATACTAAAAAGAAACCGGCAGAAACGGGGGTAATAACTCCTATTGTCGAGGAAAGTTCTTTAGCTGCTGATTTCGAAAGAAATGTTGGTGATAGGATATTTTTTGGTTTCAATAAATCAGATCTTTCAAGTAAATCAAAAGAACAGCTAAATAAACAAGCCGTTTGGTTAAAAAAACATTGTCATACTAAAGCTACTATTGAAGGACATTGTGATGAAAGAGGTACAAGAGAGTATAACTTAGCACTTGGTGAAAGAAGAGCAGAAGCTGTACTAAAATACTTGGTTGGTCTAGGAATTGAGAATAACAGACTTGATACTATCTCTTACGGTAAAGAGAAACCAGCTGTTATGGGTTGTGACGAAGCAGCTTGGGCACAGAACCGTAGGGCTGTAACCGCTATAAAATAAAGCATGCTACTGTTTGTTATTTCAAGAGTTGTAAAAACAACTCTTGAAATAAGTAGTGTGTCTTCTATGTCATCCCCACTTTTAGCTAACCTCAAGTATTGATGTAATACCATTTCCCATTATTAACTACGCTATTTAGCACTACAGTTGTAGTACTAATGTCAAAATGATGTCATCCCAGCGAAAGCTGGGATCTAATAATGTTTAATAGTCTTTTAGGCTATTTTTTTAGATTCCCGCCGTTTCTAAGAATGACAGCTTTGGGTAGTAACTACAACTGTAGTATTAGTGTAGTTAATAATGGGAAATGGTATAAGACATCGGTTTAATAGCCTAGGGTGTCATCCCCGCCTCTTTGGATGTCACCCCTGCGTAGGCAGGGGTCTAAAAAAATAGCATAGAAGGTATGTTGTATAGTTTTATATCCCAGATTTCGCTGGGATGACATAATGGCGGTGACATCACCCCTAATGATCCTGACAAACAGCAGTCATTTCTTGTATATCACCACTACAATGTAGCACTAAGTCGCAACCAGCTGCAATAGTTTGCCTAGCAACTTCAGCTATACTTGTAACAAATTCTGCCTTCAGTTTTGGGAATTCTTCTACTAAATATTTTTTTAGTCCGGTCTGGTCGGATTTGTCTTTAATAATTCCGTATTCAATAAGTTTTTCTAAATCTTGATCACTTAGCGTAGTCGTAGAATCCTGCTTTTCAAAAATCGTCAGAGGTTTTTTAACTATTGAGTATTTAGCTCCAATTTCACCATGCAGGGCAAGCATACAAATATCATCTGAAACTAACATACCTTTAAAACCAATGTCATTTCTAATGAACTTTATGGCAATTGGCGATAAAGTCACTGGTAAATTGGGATCTAAAGCCTCAAATACAATGTGAGCTGTCATAGCCCATCCTGCCTTAGCATTTTTAGATAGTTGTCTAAACACTTCAAAATCTGTATTATTTAATTCAGCAAGCGAACTGGTAACACGCGGCAACTTATAATGACTATCACACGTAGCTCTACCATGCCCTGGTATATGCTTAATAATGGCAATGCCCCCCTGCCCTTCTATCGCCTCTATTGTTTTTGTACATAAGTCAACTACTTTTACTACAGAATCTCCAAAGCTACGATCTCCAATAGCATTATCAGTATAAGGGTAACGCAAATCAGCAACTGGACAACATGGCGAGTCTATTCTATATTCTTTTAAACTCTTCATCAGGCTTGAATAATTTGCAAAAACTTTTAAGTATGCATTCTCTGCACCTTCTTGATCATATATTTTACCGAAATCACCAGCAGGGGGATATTCTAGATCAATGATAGGTGGCTTCAACCTCGCAACCCTGCCCCCCTCCTGATCGACAAAAATCAATATATTATAGTCATATAAGCCTCTTAAATCTTGTACTAACTTCAGTAACTGTTCTCGATCTACAATATTTCTCTTAAAGAGAATAAAACCATATATTGGATTTTTTGACAATAATTCCTTTTCTTGCACCGTCAAACTAGTACCAGCAATACCAAATATTAAAGGTTTCTTGAACATTTATTATCCCTATAGTGTTTTCTGTAAATTACTAAATTTTGAATACTGACTATCATATTGAAGTTTTACGCTACCAACACGACCATTACGATGTTTTGCTATTATAATATCGGCAATATTATATACTTGATTTAAATTACTCAACCATTCTGCGTGTTTTTCTGCGTATTTTGCATCACTCAAAGAAGGCTCTTTACGAGTTAGATAATATTCTTCTCGATAAATAAACATCACTATATCCGCATCTTGTTCAATAGACCCAGATTCTCGCAAGTCAGATAACATTGGTCTCTTATCTTCTCTAAGTTCTACAGCTCTAGATAATTGCGATAAAGCAATTACTGGGATATTTAATTCTTTTGCTATAGCTTTTAATCCTTGAGTAATTTCCGAAATTTCATTTACTCTATTATCAGATTTATTTATCCCTCTAATCAACTGCAGATAATCTATAAATAATATACCAAGATTATATTTACGCTTCATTTTTCTTGCCCTAGTACGAATAGCCGCAATGGATAAAGCTGGCGTATCATCAATAAAAAATGGTAGGTCAAGAGCTATAATTTCTCTACGTAATCGATTATAATTCTCTTCTGTCACATGACCAGACCGTAAGGCTGAAGAGTCAATGTTAGTATGCATGGAAAGAATACGAGTAGCAAGCTGCTCAGATGACATTTCAAGAGAGAAAAAACCTACTGACTTATCTTTTTCTTGTTCCTTATTTTTTAACTGCATAGAATTACAAGCATTTATCGCAAGATTTATGGCAAAAGCTGTTTTCCCCATTGATGGGCGTGCAGCAATGATAACTAAATCTGAATTATGAAAACCTGATAACTCCCTATCTAAATCAATTAATCCTGTAGAAATACCTATTACGTGATTAGAATTCTTCATCGCCCTGTTAATACTAGCAAGAGACTCTGAAAGAGACACAGCAATTTTAACAAAACTCTTGTCATTAATTCCTTCACTAGCAAGGTTATAAAGCTTACCCTCTACATGCTCTATTTGTTGAGTTGCATCATATTCTAAAGAGGAGTCATAAGCATTATTAACTACCTCCTCCCCTATCTGAATTAAACTACGCCTTACTGCCAAATCATAGATTATTCTTCCATAATCAAGAGGATTAATTACCATCATTGACAGAGTAACTAACTTATTTAGATAGTCACTGCCACCTAATTGCTGAAATAATTCATCTCGTTCTAACATACTTCTAAGCGTTACCGGAGTAGCAATTAAGCCTTTTTCGGTAATAACTTCAATAGCATTATAGATCTTTTGATGTATCGGCTCAAAAAAATGATCTAGTCTTAGGAATTCTGAGACAGTATTTAAGTAATCATGGTTGACTAAAATTGCTCCTATTAACATTTGCTCGGCCTGAACATTTGCCGGCAAAGTTCGAGCAACAGGCAAAACTATACTTGTCTCATTTGATCCACTTAACTTATCTGCTTTATCACTCTCTTTTTTACTACGAAGCATAATTTTTTATTTAATGGTTTAAAAACTTTTCTACTTCTAAAGCTGCCATGCATCCCGTACCAGCAGCGGTAACTGCTTGTCTAAAAATTTTATCTTGTACATCTCCAGCAGCGAAAACACCTTTAACACTGGTTTCCGTTGAATTTGGTTTAGTAATAATATAATTATCACTATCTATATCTAGTTGTCCTTTGAACAAACCAGTATTCGGCATATGACCAATTGCTACGAATATACCAGTACAATTAATTGAACTAAGCACACCTGTTTGAGTGTTTTCAAGCTTGGCTGAATTAACCGATTTAGGATTATCAGTACCAATGACCTCAACCAGTCTATGATTCCACATGACCGATATTTTGGGATTTTTAAATAATCTCTCTTGTAAAATCTTCTCAGCTCTAAAACTATCCCGGCGATGAACAATAGTCACCTGACGTGCATGATTAGTTAAATATAATGCCTCTTCAACAGCACTATTCCCCCCACCAATAACTAATACATCCTGATTCTTGAAAAAAAAACCATCACAAGTAGCACAAGCTGAAACACCATACCCTTTGAATTGTGCTTCGGAAGGAATATTAAGCCACCTTGCTTCTGCACCGGTACATATTATAACGCTGTCCGCCCTAATTATACCAGACGAGGTGGTTACCACTAAGGGTTTTTTTGAAAAATCAACCTTTTCTACATAATCATAGATAATTTCTGCACCAACATTTTTTGCCTGTTGCGTCATTTGCTCCATTAACCATGGACCTTGAACAGGCTCTGCAAAACCTGGATAATTTTCAACATCTGTAGTAATAGTTAGCTGCCCACCTGGCTGCATACCATGCAATAATATCGGTTTTAGTGCTGCCCTAGCTGTATAGATTGCTGCACTCAGTCCAGCAGGACCTGAACCTATAATAAGTACTTTAGTAGAACGATTCATAGCAACCTAAATTTTTATATTTTCAAAGCATTTACCCAAGATTTTATATAACTAATCTGATCATCGGTCATTAATGAAGGTGTATGACCAGCATAATCAACAACGAAAAGATCAAAATCTCTAGTTTTTTTCATCTTCTCAATAGTATCTTGTTGTAAAATTTCTGATTTAGCCCCGTGGATAACCAACAATTTACAAACAATCTTATTCCATATAGTCCATATATCAACATTTTTTGGCTTATCTGCATTAGCATTCATACCTTGTATGATGCCAGGATCATAATTCATTTTATATTTTCCATCTTGGATTTTTATAAAGCTATATTTGGTAAGATGATCCCAATCTTCCTCACTACTAATACCGAATTGGCTATATATTAGCTTTAAATGTTGCTTGGCACTAACTAAATCAACAAATGAGGGAGTTTGACCTGCATATTGACCGATTTTAACCAAAGGAGCTGCTGGAATAAAAGGTCCTACATCATTTATAATCATTGCCTTGATAAGTTCCTTATATTTACTAGCCAGCACATAACCAATTATTCCACCCATGGAAGTACCAAGCCAAATACAGTTGTTAATAGCTAATTTTTTTAAAAAAAGCACCGTATCTTTTACATATACTTGATAATTATAATGCTTTTTCGTTTTAAAAACATCACTATCCCCACGTCCTGGATAATCTATAGCAATTACTCGAAAATTATCACTTAATGCCATAGCGATTTTATCAAAATCATGAGCATTCCTAGTTAAACCATGGGCACAAATTATTACATTTTCATTATTAGGGTCACCAAACTCAAGATAAGCTATTTTATGAGCTGGAATATATTGTGAGCCTAACCAATTAATATAAGGCCCAACTTGGATAAATTTTTGTATCATTTTTTTCTACTAATTAATTTTAAGTCGGGAATGACATCGTTTTTGATCCTGTAAGTACCATACTAACGTCGGTGTTTTTGATACACACAACAAAGCCTTCCCGCATTGCACACACTATGTTCATTGGTTAATTCAAATCGCTTAAAAATATAGTTACCATAACTGGTATATATACTACACCAAAAAGCAGGGAAAGAAATACTGTGGTAGCAACTTTTTCTGGGTAGAATTTTTGTAAACTGGCTATGACAATTACGTTTGCTGCCATAGGAGCAGTTGAAAGAAGCCTTAAAGCATTGTAATAATTCTCATCATACCATCCTAAAACAAACTTATCCAAAAGAATAAATATGTTAACCCCTAGTGGATAGAATAAAAATTTTGCCATGAAAGTAGCTAAAGTAAACTTTATGTCTATTTCAAACTTTTTCAAAGCTGAAAGAGCTAAACCAACCATAACCATACCAAGTATAGAAAATGCCCCCCGCATGTTATATATAAAATCATCTAGGAAATCAGGTAAAGTAAAACCAGCAAAACTAAATAAACAACCTAGTAAAAAACCGTTTAAAATTGGTAACTTCACAACCTTCAAAATACTTTCACTACTATTAGCAAAGCTCCTAGCACAAATATAAAAACCTACTGATGATTCGAAAATATTTATTCCTATAACTGCCATCATATAGATGCTTAAAACATAATCATCAAAGAGAGCAGCGGCTATTGGCAGCATAAAATAACCACCATTAGCGGTACCCGCAGATAATGCTATAATGTTTCGTGTATGATCAAGCCAATATCGCCCAAAAAAATAGTAAGAAAATATTGATAACAAAGTGGCGATGAAAAAAACAACTACAGTAACGCTTAATGCCGATAAAGTCAAAGTAGTACTGGCGGGAATAGCAAAAAAAACAATAGGAGATATAAAATAGAATAACAAAGAAGCTATACTATCTCTCTCAACTTTAGAATATTTTCCTGCTAAAAAACCAATTACTACACTCAGTAATACAGAAATGGTTTTAAAAAAAACTATAGTAAAAATTGCCATGCAATAAAAGCCAAAAGATATCAGATGCTGTTTTACTTAACCTTTTAGAAAATAGCAAATTTATTCCACAATTAACATAAATAAAGTACCTTTATTCACCTAATTCTTGTATAGCAAGACACAAATCTGCTAATTGAGTTCTATATTTTTGTTTACTAAGATAGCGACTATTTAATTTAAGATTTTCAAAATCTTTATTACTGGTAGGTAAATATTGACAAATCTGTACTAATTCCTCATCAGAAATAAAATGTCTCCTTGGTAAATCTATTGTACTGGCTTGTTCTTCCCGATAAGCTGCCATAATTTTCATTTTATGAATAAAAGACTCTGAATGATTATCGAATCTGACTTTTTGCCAAGCTTTTTGTACATTAACAATATAATTTTCAATATTAAGCAAAGATTTTATTTGCTCGTCATATTCGTTTTGTAAGTTATTATCTTGAATTATTTGTTGCAATACCTTGTAAACCGGTTCTAAATATTCAACATCTTTAATAGCATAATTTAACATATTAGCATTAATTGGACGCTTTAACCAATCAGACCTTTGGTAAGTTTTATCAATGTGAACGAAGCAAATTTTGCTACATATATCCGCATAACTCAAATATTTACCAAAATCACAAATACCAGCTGCAATTTGTATGTCAAAAACATTTTTTGGCAGTTTCTTAAATAAATGATAAAATATCTCAAAATCCTCTCTAGGGGCGTGAACTATTTTAAGAATCTTATCGTTCAAAAATATTTCGTTAATAGGAGAAAGATCCAAATTACTCAAAGTGTCAATTATCACTTTGTAACTACTGGTCATAATTTGAATTATGCTAAGCTGAGCAAAATAGGTATTTTTACGCAAGAACTCAGTATCAACACTTATAGTCTTACAATCCAATAACTGTCGACAGAATTCATTTAATGCTTTCTGATTATCAATAATAAGTATTTTTGAAGTATTAGTAATTAAATTGCTCCTATCTAATAAACTTACGCGAATTTTGGATAAGAATTAACTAATTCTTATCCCGAATTGGGGTAACTTGGTATTTTTCTATGCTTTTTTGTGCTTAAAAGTAGCGTAACACTTTTACACTACTTTGTCAAAGATGGAATCCTTAATTTATAAAACTTATCTTGTATAAGTGTCTCATAAGTGCTACAATTAAAAAAACAATTTAAAATCATTATGAACAAATCTGTATTTGTTAGAGCAAGAATAGAGCCTGAAATAAAAAAAGATGCAGAAGAAATATTGTATGAGTTAGGTATTACGCCATCTCAAGCGGTAACAATGCTTTATAAATATATAGCTCGTAAACATGAATGGCCTATTGAATTAAAAATACCTAATGCAAAAACAATTAAGACATTTAAAGAAACAGATAAAGATATTGGGTTAATAAAGTGCAGGAATACTGACGAAATGTATAAAAATTAGGTATATAGAGCTTGTGTTAACACCTGTATACACCACTAATTTTAGCAAAGATATAAAACACGCGAATTCGGGATAAGAATTAACTAATTCTTATCCCGAATTGGGGTAAAACGTATAAAAAAACGCAGAAAAAACTTAGATAAATTAAAATTAATTATAGAATTATTAGTGCAACAAAAACCTTTACCACAAAAAAATCATAATCATGTATTAATAACCTCAATTCGATGTAACAAGTTAATACTAGACCCAGCATCATCTCTATTGTGGGTGAGTCACCCCTGCGTAGGCAGGGGTCTAAAGAAGTAGCAAGGATTAAGTGCAAACATTTTTAGATCCCTGCCTTCGCAGGAATTGTAAGATCATATTTAGATTCCGCTACCTACGCGGGAATGACACCAAGGCTTATCACCTGCCTTAAACGTGTTAGCTATACCTAAGATTATTTACTTAACCTTGCTTAAGAATTAACTATTCTGCGTATTTCTTCTTTGACTCTTTCTATTTTTTGAATCACATTAATCACTCCATTTTTTGTTTTTTGATTATATATCGTAATATCGGCAACAACTTTTGTTCCATTTCTGTAAGGATATATTTTTATAGAAATGTCAAATTGCTCATCATTAAGGTTTAATCTGTAATTAGTGCTATCTTTACCTAACAGGCGATCAAAGTTTGCTTTTATTGAATCACCATTATATTCTGAATTGAGTTCAAATACATAATCAAATACAGCACTTGATAAATAAGATTCTATATCAAAATCAGGCACAGGAAATGGCAAAACTACACCCTGTTGGTATGTTTCTTGAGTCTTAGGTGTTAGTATAACCCATGTGCTATCAGGCTTAGATATAGTATTTACGTCAACATTGTAAATCACACCAGAACCTGCCACCCCATTGTCAGTCCTTCTTTCTATTAACAAACCATTATGTTTAGAATTAATATGTAACCTTTCTCTTTTACTCTCAGGTCCACAATTATATTGCTTGAACCTTAGTCCATTAACTGCCCCAGCATTTTGTTTAACCCCATGTGGTAAAATATATGTTACTTGGATACCTGTAATGTCTTGGGCTAAATTAGCCTTCGGCATCAAAACCCCATCTCCAACACACCCTGTTAAAAATAGAAAAACAGATAATATCATTATTAGTGTACTTAAACGCACATTTCCCTCTTATTTACATAATTAAGATATTTTTTATAATTTAAACGTAAAAAGCAATTTTTATATTAAACAAAAATAATTGTATATATCTAATATAATTAGAGATGGACTCATGTCAACAATTTTTAAATTATTAATAACACGAATTTAACATAACAGTTTTACCTTTTACCCAACATTCCCCAATGTTAAAAAATAAGGTACATGATCAGAGGGCATAAGCCAATTCCTAGCTTCTGATAAGGAACTGACAGATAGCATCTTATCTTGTAAGTTAGAACTAGTCCAAATATGATCTAATCTACGTCCCCGATTAGATTTTTGCCAGTCTACATTTCTATAACTCCACCAAGTATAACATTTTTCATTATACGGTACGAAATGGCGGCTACTATCGATAAAACCTAAGGAAGCCTGTAATTCCAACAGAGTTGAACGCTCTATGTCTGTATGGCTGACAACATTACGTAATTGACGGCTAGACCATACATCATGTTCATGAGGGGCAATATTTAGGTCTCCTGTTATGATCATCTTACTATCTTTACTCCGATTATTGGTTAACCATTCTTGCATTAATTTGACGTATGCCAATTTATGTTTAAATTTTTCATTAACATTCACATCAGCTATATCACCACCAGCCGGTACATAAAAATTATGTATCTCAATACCTAAAACTTCTACTGCTACATGCCTTTTATTGCTATTATACAATTCAAGAATGAATTTATTGGTAAAAGGAAATTTTGATAAAATTGCTACTCCATTATAAGACTTCTCCCCTGAACAATATATATGCTGGTAACCCATATCATTAATAGCTTGGTGAGGGAATAATTCATTAATTGTTTTAATCTCCTGCAGTGATATAATATCAGGCTGATGTTCATCAATTAGCTTTTTAAGCAAACTAAGTCGCAAACGTACCGAATTAATATTCCAAGTTACTATTTTCATTTATTAAATCTCTCCAATATTTCCACTACAACATGCTTTAAAATTCTAAGAATTTTTGCCTCTGGGCTAAGATTCTTAGCCGCCCATTTCTTAATCCATGGTTCTATAAGTTGCCATACGTTAATTTCTGGATCAAGCTGCTGCCCTACCCCTTCAACTACTACTATAGTTTTCTGTAATAATAGCAATTGTGGTTGTACCTCCATGCCAAAATCTTCGGTGATTTTAAATAATTGTGCAAGTAACCTACCTATAGAAATATTTTTGACGGCATATCCCATAATCGGTTCACTCACTGCTCTGCACGCCTGAGCAAAAAGATCAAGATCGGTATTCTGAGGAATATAACCAGCCCTAAGATGGACAAGTGCTACTAACTTATAGTTTCTACTTAAAAAACCAAATAGGCTTTCAGCAATTGCCATTCTATCTTTATCAGATAACCTACCCATAATACCAAAATCTAGTAACACTATGCTACCATCCGACTTAACTAAAATATTGCCGGGGTGTAAATCTGCATGAAAGAAACCATCTCTATATACTTGGTTAAAAAATATTGTAGCAAATCTTTGGGCTATTTTAGTTAGATCTAAGCCCTGCTCTATAAGCTTATCTCGAGCATAAATTGATATTCCCTCTACCCATTCTGTGGTTATTATATATTCATGAGTCAGTTGCCAATAAACTTTAGGAATATATATATCAACATCATTTTGCAGATTATCAGAGAGTTCTGAAGCTGCCGCTGCTTCTAAACGTAGGTCAAGCTCAAATTTCATAGTAGTATTAAATACATCTATTACCGCTACTGGTCGCAATCTTTTAAATTTTATAAATATTCTTGCTACTAGTTTAGCAAGAATATATAAAAGTTTAATATCCTTATTATATGTATAATGAATTCTCGGGCGTAATATTTTTACTGCAACGAATTCACCGGTCTTCAACTTAGCTCTGTGTACTTGAGAAATCGAAGCTGCTGCAATTGGTATATCCTCAAAGACGGAGAATAACTCATCGGTACTTTGACCAAAAGACTCATCAATAATCTGTCGTGCTATACTACTACTAAAAGGTGGCAACTTATCTTGAAGAGTCTGCAAATAATTGGCAATCTTAACTCCTATAAGATCCGGTCTTGTGGAAAGAGTTTGACCAAATTTTATATAAACAGGACCTAATTTTTTAAAACAATCGGTTAACCTTATACCAAAATCATCTTTTGGTGTTTTAAATAGACCAATTGGATAAACTACTATGGTTATCATCCAGCCAAGAATTTTCAACCTAGATGGTAATCTTATTGTACCAGGATAAGTCAGTATTTGCTGCTTGCTTATCACTCTTAATATATATAAAAAATTCAATAATAAGCTAATCATATATACTACACTATTGATTTTGACGATTATAGTTCTTTACAATAGGGGGGCTGACACTGCTTACAATTTACTATGCTTTAGTATTTATAAACTTGACGGCAAATTGTAGACCCCTATCATCAATAGAATGCATAAGATTTGGTATCTTGTAGTTACTATGAGCAATATTATATTTCTGTAAATATTCTATTATCTCGTCCATGCTACTTACATCAACCACATCGTCTAATTCGCCATGTATTACGCAAACTGGCGTAGTTTTATTGATACATTCTAGTGGGGCAATTAATTTACCAGAAAAGCCTACCATACAAGCAAAAGGCTCTTTTTGTACCAAATTTAAATATAATCCCATCATAGTGCCTTGTGAAAAACCAATTATGATAGTATCTTTATTAGTTAAATTTAGTTCTGCTTGTTTTTTTTGAATTATCTTTGTAACTAAACCACTATTTTTAGCAACTAATTCCCCTATTACATGAGGGGTACGATCATTTATACTAAACCATTGTCTACCATACGGTGCATTATCAAATTTTTCAACTCCATGCGGCGAAATAAAATGACAATCTAGCAATTCCTTAGATATAAAGGGAACTAAACTTATTAAGTCATGCCCATCTGAACCAAGCCCATGTAACAATACAACAAGCTTTTTACATTGACCATTCAAACTTTTTACTTCTGGGTAAGATAATATTTCACTTTCAATTTTAGTCATTTTTAACACTCTTAGGATTAATCTGAGTTCGATATAACATTGCTATTAAAATATCTTACATCAAATTCAGGTCATGGTTAACTTAGCAATAGTTTTATTAGCTTCTTCTAGCTCCTGTTTAGTATTTACTCCAAGCACTATGTCATGGTCTGAAGATAGCAAATATGATACTTTTTCTCCGCTATCCTTAGCTATTTTTACAAGGGCGGTCAAATACAACTCTTTTGATCTATCAACCTTACCTAAAAAAATAGTAGGTAGATATTTTTTTAATATACCAGCTTCAAAAGCCATAATACCAGAATTACAAATTGTTATAGCTTGTTCTTCATTCGTTGCTTCTTTAAATTCTACAATTTTTAAAAAATTTCCTAGTTTATCAGTAACTATTCGTCCATATTGCCCGGGGTTATCACGTCTAAAGCATAACGTTGTAATGGCTGAATTTGTAGAAACTAGGTGGTCTAGTAAATCATTAATAATATTTGCGGTGATTAAAGGATTATCTCCGTAAAGCACTGCTACAATTTTATTGTCATCAACTAAGTCTAAAGCAGTATATACCGCATGAGCAGTACCCAATCGTTCTAGCTGCAATGCAAATTTACACCCCTCTTTATAAGAAGGAATATATTCTTCTAATTGTAATGAGTGAACTAAGATAACATCGTTAGTCACTTTCTTGGCATTTGTTAGCACCCTATCAAGCATAGGTCTACCACCAACTTCGTGCATTACTTTTGGTAACGAAGATTCCATTCTTCTACCATTACCAGCAGCTAGAACAATAATTTGGCAGTCCATATTAAACGTCCTTCATAGTTTCATAAATTGCATCAGATAATTCATAATTACCAAAAACTTTTTGTACGTCATCGCTTTCTTCTAAAAGATCCACTAATTTTAATAGCTTCTCTGCCTTATCTTTATCTTCTATAATCATGATATTCTGAGGAATCCAACCGATGTAGGATTCCTCAGGAGTCCCATATTTATTAGTCAAAAATTCAAGAGTTTGTACAAAATTCTCAATATCTGTATAGATTAAATACGCATCTTCTTCAGAAATCACATCTTTTGCCCCAACCTCTAGGCTACTTTCCAATATAGACTCTGCCGATATTAATTCTACTGGATATTGTATTACTCCAAGATGATCAAACATGTAACTGCTACTTCCAGTCTCACCTAAATTACCACCAAATTTAGTAAAAGCCGACCTAATTTCAGCAGCTGTGCGATTTTTATTATCAGTTAAAGCCTCTACTATTATTGCAATACCGCCCGGAGCAAAGCCTTCATATCTAATCTCTGTATAATTTTCGTTATTATTCGAATCACTTGCTGCACTTATTGCCTTATCTATTCGATCCTTTGGCAAATTCTGACTGCGTGCTGCAGCTATGCTACTCCGCAGGCGTGGATTATTGCTTACATCAGTTCCCATTTTAGCAGCAGTGATAATTTCTCTAATTAGCTTAGTAAAAACTTTCGCCCTTTTCTTATCTTGTGCACCTTTTCGGTGTTGAATGTTTTTAAATTTCGAATGACCGGCCATAATGCTCCCATAAAACCTAAAGCTATCAAAGCCGGATCGTATCAGAAGGCAATTTAAAGTCAAGAATAAATTCTTCAAGCTTTTCCAACATTAGAGTCATTTTTTACTTTAATAAAACTGCATATCCTTTTATATTAGCTAAGTATAGCACATAGAACAAACCCACTAATACCAAATATGAAAAAATTTATAATTTTATATCTGTTATTTGCTCACGATTGCTTAGCCTCAGAACCTCAGGCGTGGCAAATGTTGTTGCAAACTCCAGCAAGCCCTCTTATGGAAGAGCTTCACGGGTTTCACAATTTCTTACTGTTAATATCAGGAGGAATAGTTGTCTTTATTACCATTCTACTAGTCTATGTTTGCATTAGATTTAATGCCAAAGCCAACCCTATTCCAGCAAAATTTTCTCATAATATCTTAATTGAAGTTATTTGGACGATAATCCCTATAATAATTTTAGTTATTATTGCCATACCATCATTTCGTATTTTACGTTTTGCAGAAAAGATTCCTGAAATAGATATGACTGTTAAAGTCGTGGGCTATCAGTGGTATTGGCATTATATATATCCTGATCACGATAATATCGAATTTGATAGTTATTTAATTACCGATGAAAAATTAAAACTTGGTCAAAAACGCTTATTAGATGTCGATAACCGTATTATCATACCAGAAAATACTACTGTGAAATTTCTAATTACGGCGGGAGACGTCATACATAGTTTTGCAGTACCAGCACTGGGCATAAAGATGGATGCTGTTCCTGGAAGAATCAATGAAACCTGGACTAAAATTAGCAAAAAAGGCGTGTATTATGGTCAATGTTCAGAACTTTGCGGTGTTAATCACGGTTT
This sequence comes from Candidatus Tisiphia endosymbiont of Micropterix aruncella, assembly GCF_965178575.1. Taxonomy (NCBI): domain Bacteria; kingdom Pseudomonadati; phylum Pseudomonadota; class Alphaproteobacteria; order Rickettsiales; family Rickettsiaceae; genus Candidatus Tisiphia; species Candidatus Tisiphia endosymbiont of Micropterix aruncella. The sequence goes on along the minus strand of NZ_OZ238268.1, from coordinate 1,010,353 downwards.
TATGCCGATTGCCATTGAAGTAGTAAGTAAGGAAGAATTTCAAAACTGGTTGATTATGGCAAAATCAAAATTCTCTATGAATATAAAGGCTAACAAAAAATTAGCCTTCAAATCAATTAAATAAAAGAGTTACTATGGTACATTTTAACAAGCATTATCCACATACTTACCCAAAGCAGGTTAAAGAGATTATATTTTTAAAGCATTTTATTCACAATCCTAACATAATGGTAGGTGATTATACTTACTATCATGATAACCAGCACCCAGAATATTTTGAGCGTAATAATATCATAGGATGCCATGAGTGTAAATTAATTATCGGTAAGTTTTGTTCTATCGCCATGAGAACCACTTTCATCATGGATGATGTGAATCACTCAATGGATGGCTTTTCTACTTATCCATTTTTTATTTTCGAGAATTGGAACAATTATACGCCAACTCTTGATAAAAGAAGAAATACTGTAGTTGGTAATGATGTGTGGTTTGGTGCTAATGCAGTCATTATGCCAGGAGTAACAATAGGAGACGGAGCAATGATCGGAGCATATGCAGTGGTTACCAAGGATGTACCCCCCTACTCTATCGTTGCAGGTAATCCTAGTAAAATTATTAGAAAAAGATTCTCCGATGATACAATCAATGAGTTAGTACAAATAAAATGGTGGGACTGGGATTATAATAAAATTACTAGAAATATCGAAGTCATAGTAGGTGCAGATATTGATCAACTTAAAGAATGTAAATAGTAACCATTATGACACTAAAAGATCAAGCCTCTACTGAATTAATATCTGATCATCACGAAACTCCTACGGGTTTACAAAGATGGATTTTTTCCACTAATCACAAAGATATTGGCATAATGTATATTATATTCGCCATATTTGCTGGGCTTGTTGGTGGATTATTTTCTGTTATTTTTAGGTTAGAGCTAGCAGTACCCGGTGGAAATCTACTAGGTGGTAATTATCAGCTATACAACGTATTAATTACCGCTCATGCTATAATTATGGTGTTTTTCATGATTATGCCAGCTTTATTTGGCGGATTTGGTAATTACTTCATACCAATTTTAATAGGTGCCCCGGATATGGCTTTTCCAAGGCTAAATAATATAAGTTTTTGGCTACTTGTCCCTGCTTTTATATTATTAATGCTGTCAGGTTTGGTTGATGGAGGAGCTGGTACTGGTTGGACATTTTATCCTCCTCTAAGTAGTCTAGTAGGGCATCCTGGGGCTGCTGTGGATATGGCTATTTTAAGCTTACATCTTACAGGGCTTTCCTCCATTCTTGGTTCAATTAATATGATTGTCACTATCTTTAATATGAGAACTGATGGTATGGGGTTATTTGAAATGCCCTTATTTGTTTGGTCAATTTTGGTTACTGCCTTCTTGTTGATACTGGCAATTCCTGTGTTAGGGGGTGCAATAACCATGTTACTGACTGATCGAAATTTTGGTACTACTTTTTTCAAGCCTGATGGTGGCGGAGATCCAGTATTATTTCAGCATTTATTTTGGTTTTTTGGTCATCCAGAAGTATATATTGTAGTATTGCCGGGATTTGGTATAGTCAGTCAGGTTATTTCTACTTTTTCCCGTAAGCCAATATTCGGTTATTTTGGTATGGTGGTAGCTATGGTAATTATCGGGTTTGTTGGTTTTATAGTTTGGGCTCACCATATGTTTACTGTTGGTCTTTCGTACAATGCATTAATATATTTTACTGCTGGCACTATGATTATCGCTGTACCTACTGGTATCAAAATCTTTAGCTGGATTGCCACAATGTGGGGAGGATCAATTACTTTTGAAACCCCTATGTTATTTTCCATAGGGTTTATCTTGCTATTTACTATTGGCGGAGTTACCGGTATAATATTATCAAATTCAGCAATCGACAGAATTTTACACGATACATATTATGTTGTAGCACATTTCCATTACACTATGTCACTTGGAGCGTTATTTACTGCATTTGCTGGGTTCTATTATTGGTTTGGTAAAATGTCAGGGCGGCAATATCCTGAGATGATGGGCAAAATTCATTTTTGGGTTACCTTTATTGGCGTTAATTTGACATTTTTCCCTCAGCATTTTCTAGGATTAGCTGGTATGCCAAGAAGAATACCGGACTATCCAGATGCTTTTGCCGGCTGGAATATGGTTTCATCTATCGGAGCTAGTATTTCATTTGTTGCGGCTCTTTATTTTGTATTCATTGTTATTTATACTCTGAAATACGGGAGAAAATGTCCAAATAATCCTTGGGGAGATGGGGCGGATACTCTCGAATGGACAATCTCCTCTCCACCACCATTTCATACTTTTGAAACATCACATAAAGGAAACTAATTTTATGAATGGATATATCTATTGTGGCTTTTGGCGGAGATCTATTGTTGTAGTTTTGGATCGAATTTTCTTAATTATTTTTCTTCTAATTTGTATAATTATGATACTAGTAAGTAATCCTACACTAGCCGATACACTATCCGATTCTTTCATTTCGACATTAATAATACTATCATTAACAATACTATATGATCCAATATTTCAGTCATCTTCAATGCAAGCAACTCTTGGCGGTTATATATTGGGCATGAAGATCATAAACGAGGATGGTACTCGAATAAGCTTTTTAAAAGCGTTTATTAGATTTATTATATTAGCACTAATAAGTAGTACTGTAATATTAGGGATTATAAGTGTTTTCTGCATGATATGTACTGATGAGAAAAAGTTTCTACATGACATGATTTGTGGTACTCGGATGGTAAAAAGATAAGGTTAGTATGATACAAAAAAAACCAGTAATAGGAATAACACTAGATTTGGCTAATAATTCTGAAAAATATGCCTATGCTACTTTTCCTTGGTATGCAGTTAGACAAAATTATGCAGATAGTGTGATAAAAGTTGGGGGAATCCCCTTAATGCTACCCTATCAATATGATACAATTGAAGTAATGCTGTCAATTATCGATGGGCTAATTATTCCAGGCGGTGATAAGGATATTCACCCTAAATTTTATGGCCAAGAATTCACTTCTGATAGAACAGCTACCAACGACCAACGTGATAATTTTGAGTTACTACTTACCCAAAAAGCTCTAGAAAAGAACATGCCCTTCCTTGGAATATGTCGTGGCATGCAGATGTTAAATGTAGTATGCGGTGGCAACCTTATCCAGCATATACCTGATTACATAAAGTCACAAGCAGGAGTAGCTACGGCTATTAACCACGAGCAACCTGCCCCCAAAAATACATTATCGCATTCTATAACGATAGAACCAAACACTATTCTCGCAAAATTATCGGGAAATAAGCAAACTTGTATGGTTAACTCGAGCCACCATCAAGCAGTAGGAGAAATAGGCAAGGGACTCCGAGTTGTAGCAACAGCACCGGACGGTATAATTGAAGCAATCGAGTCAATAAATCACAAATTTGTTATAGGAGTAGAATGGCATCCTGAATATTTAAACCCTAATGATTTAGATTTAAATTTATTTAAAGGATTAATCGAAGCTATATAGTCGAATAATTTGCAGAACAAATCCATATAAGAGTCGATGTGATATACTCAAATGATTTAAAGAATTGGATTTGAAAATGAATGGTGAGCAGGCGTAGCGTACATATAGTATAGTTACGCATGCGAATCCATGATATTTTCAAAAAACAATTCTTCAAAGCAGAAGAGTATACCATTTCCCATTATTAACTACGCTAATACTACAGTTGTAGTACTAATGTCAAAACGATGTCATCCCAGCGAAAGCTGGGATCTAATAATGTTTAATAGTCTTTCAGGCTTTTTTTAGACCCCTGCCTTCGCAGGGGTGACATCGAAGGGGTTTTTACTCGATCCTTCACCCCACATAGTCTCAAAGATGACTTTCAGCAAATTGCCAATTAATCATATGTTCTATATAAACTGAGACATAGTCCGGACGCTTATTGCGATAATCTATATAGTATGCATGCTCCCAAACATCACAGGCAAGCAGAGGTTTCATAGATTTAGTAATAGGAGTTTCACCATTACTAGTTTTTACTATTTGTAATTTTCCATTATTAGAGACTAACCATGCCCAGCCGCTACCAAATTGACTTACTGCTGCTTGCTTAAATTCAGTAGCAAAATTCTCATAACTGCCAAAATCTTTATTTATCTGTTCCAATATCTTACCAGTAGGCTTTCCTCCACCTGAAGGCTTAATAGAATGCCAAAAGAAAGTATGATTCCATATTTGTACTGCATTATTAAATATGGCTGCTTCAGTTGGTTTTATGCTTGTAGAAATTATTAATTCTTCTAAACTTTTTTTCTGCAACTCCTGATTATCTTGTAGGAAATTATTCAGGTTAGTTACATATGTTTGGTGGTGTTTCCCATGGTGGTAGTCAAAAGTTTCAGGGGAAAAATGCGGAACAAAATCACTTTTACCATAAGGCAATTCCGGCAAGACAAAAGGATAAGATGTTTGGTTAGATTGTTTGCAATATATCATAATTTCCTCAATTTTAGTATAAAATACTTACTTTTTTATTAAGCACTCTCGTTGTCATTCCGGCTTCAATACACTACTGTTCGGTTTAAGTCGGCAGTCATCTAAAACTTGACTATTTGTCACCCCTAACGAGTGCCACTTACTTTCTTAGTATATCATAACCATAATTATATCATAGTTTTATCTTACAACCCCTACGAAAGCAAGGGGCTAGAAAAGTCTAAATAGTTTTCTTGGCTATTTTTTTAGACCCCTAAAATCATGATAGTAGCGGGAGGGACTAGGCGTACATTTGTGAGTACCGCTAGAATTTTGGATAATGACGACGCAATTCTTGATTTTCTATTCTAGAGTATACTCAAATGATTTGAAAAATTGGAAATGATACTTACAAGGCCAAAAACAATAATTTTCAAAATAATCTTGTATAATCCTTAATGTTTCGTGTATAAATTAAGTTTTAAAAATTTTGTAAGCTCTATATGAAATTAGCAAAATTATTATTTTGTACAATCACTACCTGCTTAGCTTTATCTAGCTGTAAAACTAAGAAGATAGATGAAGATTTAATTATTCCAGCTCCTGAATTATACAATGATGGTCTTGTTTTGCTGGAAAAACAAAAATATTTGAAAGCTGCCGAAGAATTTTCTAGAATTTTTTATCAAGATCCTGGTAATAAAATGACTCCTCAAGCTGAGTTAATGCAAGCCTATTCTTTATTTTTAGCATGTCAGTATGAGGAAGCGGTAGATGTACTTGATACTTTTATTAAGCTTCATCCAATGCATGAAGATATTGCATATGCGTATTACCTAAAGGCATTATCGTATTATATGCAAATCTCAAACGTACAGCTTGATCAATCAAGGACTTTTTTAGCTAAAGAAAGTTTTGAAGATGTTATAAAACTGTTCCCTAAAACAAAATATTCAATTGATGCATCTTTAAAAATTGATTTAGTAAATGATCATTTAGCCGGTAAGGAAATGGACGTAGGTCGTTATTATCTCAGTAGAAATAACCCGATAGCTGCTATTAATAGATTCCAGCTTATTGTGAATAATTACCAAACTACATCACATATACCAGAAGCACTTTATCGTTTAGTGGAAAGTTATTTAATGCTGGGACTTAACGTTGAAGCAAAGAAATATGCTGCAGTACTTGGTCACAACTACCCAAACAGTAACTGGTATAAATATTGTCAACCGTTTATTAACAACTTTCCAAAGGGACCAAATAAAACGCCATCTCAATAATAGAATTTTTTCACAATTCTACTTTTGCTGGTAAATTTTACGTCGCTCCTAGGCTCAAATCCGTAATGCAGACTTGCATACAGCTTACGGTTTCTTGCTTTTCTTGCCTCTTCTACAAATTCTCTAGCATAAGTACCTTATTTAGGCTCTATATATCTTATAGGACTGTTGCAACAGTTTCATGATATAGAATAAAGCCTTTATCATTCATTATTTAATAATCTAGGTATTTTTATGAAGCAAAAAGCTTACTTTTTATTTTTTTTCTATATTTTCTTTTGTTTTTCTGCTTATGCTAAGAAAGAATTATATACTATATGGCAGGATACTGTAGTAGTTGACGATCCACTTATAGAGGAAATAATTGATAGCAAAGCAATGCAAAGATTAAAATTAATTGATCAATCTGGACCCGCACCTTATATAGGGCTACTTCCATATTTTAGTAGATATGATCATAGTATAGGGGTATTTGTATTACTTCAAAAAGCACAAGTATCCAAAATTGAACAGATAGCTGGTCTATTGCATGATACTTCCCACACTGTTTTTTCTCATTTAGGAGATCATTTATTTTATAATCAGGAGCAAGAAAAATCTTATCAAGATACTATTCATTTATGGTTTTTACGTTCTATGAAAATAGATGAAATTATAAGTAGATACAATATTGCAATCAAAGATCTTGATCCAGATGATCCAAAATATACGGCTCTTGAAAGACCATTACCTGAGCTTTGTGCTGATAGAATACAATACAATATTCATACAGCAGTAATACTTAACAAAATATCTAAATTAGAAGCAAAGGAAATAGTAGATGATCTGAAATTTAGCAATGGAATCTGGTTTTTTAGTAATAAAGATATTGCCAAGAAATTTGCAATGATTCCTCTATATTTAATTAAAGAATTATGGGGAACACCATTTAATGCTGTAGTTTATGATTATTTTCATAAAATTTTAAAGCGTGCTATAGAAATAAAACTAGTTTCTAAAGATGAGTTACATTTTAGCGTAGATCAAAATGTAATGCAAAAAATAGAAAATAGTAATGATAAAATTATAAAAAATTTATTAAATAAATGCAAAAAAGATGCAAAATCTTTTAGACTAGCTAAATATGGTAAAGGGCAAATAAATATAAAACCAAAATTCAGAGGTATTGATCCTTTAATTCTTGATAACAACAAATATAAAAAATTATCTCAATTAGATGAAGATTTTTCAAAAAAATTTAAAGAAGTGCAAAATTGGTGTAAAAATGGTTATGGAATTAACCTTCCTAATTTATAGGATTAAATTTATTAGACTTCTTGCAGAATTCTACTTCTGCAAGAGATCTAAAAGATCATTTGAGTATATTTAAAGAATTCGAATATACTGCTTAAATAATAATTTTCAAAATAATCTTGTATAATTCTTGATGTTTCGTGTATAAATTAAGTTTAAAAAACTTGTAATCTCTATTGTAATCTCTATATGAAATTAGCAAAATTATTATTTTATATAATCACTACCTGCTTAGCTTTATCTAGCTGTAAAACTAAGAAGATAGATGAAGATTTAATTGTTCCAGCTCCTGAATTATACAATGATGGTCTTGTTTTGCTAGAAAAACAAAAATATTTGAAAGCTGCCGAAGAATTTTCTAGAATTTTTTATCAAGATCCTGGTAATAAAATGACTCCTCAAGCTGAGTTAATGCAAGCCTATTCTTTATTTTTAGCATGTCAGTATGAGGAAGCGGTAGATGTACTTGATACTTTTATTAAGCTTCATCCAATGCATGAAGATATTGCATATGCGTATTACCTAAAGGCATTATCGTATTATATGCAAATCTCAAATGTACAGCTTGATCAATCAAGGACTTTTTTAGCTAAAGAAAGTTTTGAAGATGTTATAAAACTGTTCCCTAAAACAAAATATTCAATTGATGCATCTTTAAAAATTGATTTAGTAAATGATCATTTAGCCGGTAAGGAAATGGACGTAGGTCGTTATTATCTCAGTAGAAATAACCCGATAGCTGCTATCAATAGATTCCAGCTTATTGTGGATAATTACCAAACTACATCACATATACCAGAAGCACTTTATCGTTTAGTGGAAAGTTATTTAATGCTGGGACTTAACGTTGAAGCAAAGAAATATGCTGCAGTACTTGGTCACAACTATCTAGACAGTCATTGGTATAAACATTGTTACCTACTTATTGACAACTCTTTAAAAGAATAAAATATAATAGACCTCTTGCATAATTCGCTTATGTTAGGGAATTTGCAGTAGGTCCTTCACTACGGAACGCAAGCAGTACGGTAAACGCGAATTCGGGATAAGAATTTGTCAATTCTTATCCCGAATTGGGGTGGTAAGTTACGGCGTTGAGTCTAGCCTAGATGCCCAAATCACCAGCAGAAGTAGAGTTATGCAAGAGGTATAATGTTACAAAGTCTTTCGGTGAAAAATTTTATTTTGATAGACGAATTGGACATAGAGTTTGAAAAAGGACTATGTGTGATTACCGGCGAAACTGGAGCTGGTAAGTCTATTTTGCTAGATGCAATTTTGTTCTCTTTAGGTAACAAATTCTCTGATAATGTAATAAAACATGGATGCGATTATTGTACAGTTGCTACAACATTTACTCTCAATAATGATTTAAAAAAGCTTTTGGAACAATTTAATATTGAGTGTGACCAAGAATTACTGATAAAACGTATCCAAAAATCTGGTAACCGCAAAAAATTTCTTATAAATGATCAAGCGGTGACAGTAAATACCTTGCAACAAGTAGCAGATTATTTATTTGAACTTCATGGACAAAATAGCCCTACTACCCTTCTTACCCCCTCCTCCCATATTAATATTCTAGACGATTATGGAAACCTTCTAGGTTTAAGAGACGAATTATCCAAGCATTTCAATATTCTACAAACAACTACTAAAGAAATCAATAAAGTCACAAAAGATAAAGATACTATAGAACGAGAGATAGATTATTTAAATTTTGTAACCAAGGAATTAAAAATTCTTGACTATCAAGTAGGAGAAGAAGAAAAACTTACCATTATAAGACGCAGTTTACAAAATCGTGATAAAGAAATACAAGCAACTCAAGATATATTATCACATCTTGAAACTCCTGAAATTAATAAGTCCATTACTAATGTTCAACGTTTAATAGCCCGTAACTTACAGGGAAATGAAGAATTTGCCTCTATTTCATTAAATTTAGATGATTGTTATAATAGTCTAGAAGAAGCACGTATAAAATTACAAAACATTATTAATAACTTCGATACAAATGAATTTAACTTAGATGAAGTGGAAGAAAGGCTGTTTAAAATCCGTGACATAGCACGAAAATATAATATTTCTTGCGATAAAATACCTGAATTTGTTGACAATTCTAACCAACAATTAAATGCCCTGAAAGATAAAATTAATAACGTTAAAATCCTAGATATTAATAAGCTAGCTGACCATAAAAATATTTTGAACTAGCTGAAGCTTTATCGCATCAGCGTTCTAAAGTAGCCAAGAAGCTAGAGTTAGCTGTGCAAAAAGAGCTTGAACAACTTAAAATGGAAAAGGCAATTTTTAAAGTAGAAATAGTATCTAAGGATAATATTGCAAACCAAACTGACAATAAGCATTTTTTAGAATACAGGGATACTTCTCAAATAATGTTATGTAAGGTATCAGATAATGGTATCGATAATGTGCGTTTCGTTGCCTCAACTAACCCTGGTATGCAACTTGCTCCTATTGATAAAATTGCTTCTGGTGGTGAATTATCAAGATTTATGTTAGCACTAAAAACTTGTCTTTTTGATAAACTACTTAAGGAAACTATTATTTTTGATGAAATAGATACAGGAATTGGTGGTATCGTAGCCGATAAAGTAGGAGAAAAACTAAAAAAGCTTAGCTCTATTGCCCAAGTTATCGCAATTACCCACCAACCGCAAGTGGCAGGTAAGGCAGATCAGCATATTATCGTTAACAAGCTGCAATTGAATGAAAGCACTAAAATTACTGTAAAAAATCTAAATCTTCAAGAGAGGCAAGCTGAACTTGCTCGCATGATCTCAGGCAAATCTATCACCGATGCGAGCTTGAAGGCGGCTAAAGAGCTTCTACATCCTTAGCCCCCTTCCCCTTTTAAGCAACCACCTTTTTCTTAATTACTTTATTAGGATTTACTTGAAGTTTTTCTTTAATTCTAGCTGCTTTACCACTTAGATTTCTTAAGTAATATAGTTTAGCACGACGTACTACACCATATTTAACAACTTCAATCGAATGTACAATTGGTGAGAAAATCATAAATCGTCTTTCCACACCTTCACCATGACTAACCTTACGAACTACAAAAGAAGATGCAACACCACTATTCCTTCTAGCAATTACTACGCCTTCATACATTTGAAATCTTTCTAGTAATTTTTCCTTGCCATCTTTCTCAACTGTTCGGTCAATTATCTTTACAGTAACTTTTACAGTATCCCCTGCTTTAAAGTCAGGAATCTTTTTATTTTCCGTTAGTTTCAGAATTTGCTGTTGCTCAAACTCTTCAATAATATTCATTACCTTAAACTCCTATAAATATTTAATAAATCCGGTCTACGTTTTTTAGTAATCTCTAAAGATTGCTTGCTTTTCCAATCTCTAATTAACTGATGATTACCAGACAACAAAATACTCGGAACTTCTCTACCTTTCCACTTTGCCGGTCTCGTATACAGAGGACATTCAAGCAATCCAGCAAACTCTCCATTTTCCTCAAAAGATTCTGATTGTAATGTGTCTTGATTCAGTAATACATTCGGAAGTAATCTAATCAAGCAATCAAGAATAGCAAGAGCTGCCACCTCCCCACCAGATAAAATATAATCCCCTATACTAATTTCCGTTACATTATACTCTTCAATTATACGTTCGTCAACCCCTTCAAAGCGACCACATAAAATTATTATTTGCTTTTCTTGTATAATTTCATGAGCAATATTTTGGTTAAATAGCTTTCCTCTTGGTGAGGGATAATATATTTTGGCATTAGGGGTTGAAGACAAAACATGATCTATACAACTACCAACCACATCTGGACGCATGATCAGCCCGCTACCACCACCATAAGGCTCATCATCAACATTTTTATGCCTAGTTAATCCAAAATCTTTTATATTAACCATATTATAAGACCAAATACCCTTTTCTAAGGCTTGCCCTGCAAGGGAATATTGCAAAAATCCAGGAAACATTTCTGGAAATATGGTTAATATTGATGCATGTAATGAAGACATTTAATAAATATGATGAAATTTTTAAACAAAAAAATTGATTTGACTTATATTATAGTTTATATAATTAGGCAATATGAATCCACTAACACTTATTGTTAATCTTCATCATTTATTTTTCGGAGCATGGCGCAGCCTGGTAGCGCATCTGGTTTGGGACCAGAGGGTCGGGAGTTCAAATCTCTCTGCTCCGACCACTTTCTTATTATATCTAACATTTAATACCTCCTTTTTAGTCATTAAAACCCTAACACTTATAAGATTTCTTCATTTACTCAAAATTCAAGATTTAAAAGTATCTAAATTTAATATATTTGTCAATCTGTCATAAGAATTAAGGTCATTTTTCTTAAAACATAGCATATAATTAGCATGAGAAATGCTACTTTTTCCTCCATATTTTCATTGAAATTGTTATTAATATAAACAAAAAAATTAATAATTAGAACAAATGAGTCAATACTTAAAATTGAAAATTAATATTTATAAATAAAATAAATCCATAATTATAAATAAAACAGGTTAATACTTGTAAACAAGAAGATAAATTAAGACTTGCTTTGTTTTTATTGACGCTATTTAATCATCTATTAAGTCAATCTGAAATTAACTATCTAGCCAACTTTTGAAACGATAGAGTGGGTTAGGTTATATTAATTATGCAATAACTTAAATAAGAGGATAATATGGCAACCTATTCATTTAATCTTACTAAAGAAGCTATAGATAAAATTGCTTACCCTAAAACCAAACGAGATATTTATGTTGATACCCTTAGTACAGGACAAAGAGATTAACAAGGTGATAATCGGAGTAAAGATGGTATCATTGGCTTAATAAATTTTGTTATAACTTCCATCCATTTTCCCATCATTTCTTCAATATTCAAAAATATTCTCTGCAAGTAATCTAAGCCATACCTGAATAAGGAGATAGACTTTCTGCCATGTTTTTTAAGCTTTATAGGTTTGATAGAATTTTGCCATTGACCCACAACATAAGCAAAAGTAAATGCTATAGCAAGTAAACCAAGCAATTTACTAATTCTATCTAAATGTATTATATGGGTATTTTCAAAATTGAAGCCTCGAGTCTTAAGGCAAGCAAAAAGGTTTTCTATTTCCCATCTTTTTTTATATATATTTAGTGCTATATTAGGGTTATCATTGGTAGCTATGATTACTAATTCTCCTTGATCATTACGCAATGCCGCTACAGATACTTTAGATCCTTTATAATTCTTACCCAAATATCTTTTTCCTTTAAACAACATATATTCACCATTCTGTAACTTCTTAATTAAATGATTAGCAGTAACTAACTCATCTTCTGCTCTACCAATGGTAAGATTGGCTTTGATTCTAATATAAAATGGTATCATTTTATCGGCTAAAAACTTTAGCCATAAATCACCAATAAACTCCCGATCCCCAAGCAATGCTGACATCTTCTCTATGCCAAATACAGTAACAAACCTTTCCATTAATTGCTGACGTTCAATGTTATTAGAAGTTCCTGCTTTTGGCAACATATCCCACATAATTGGTATAGCAATGCCTTTATGGCAAATAGATAATACTAAAATATTGATGTCAAGCTTGCCAAATTTCCAATTTGTCCGATCAAGCACTAGTAACCATTGTTCAGCATCAATTCCAGCCAACCTAACCAGTAACTTGGCTAAGGACGTATATGATAATTCACATTTGGCAAAAAATCTCTGTAATTTCTTATAGCGTGATTCTTGCTTATCTCCTTTTATCGTTAAGGCAAGCTGGGTAAGATTTACATCTCTCACTTGCAGTAATCCTAATATTATTTGTTCTATTAATTTTATGCTTGCAAAACTATTAAAAAAGTAGTCTCCTATTAATTGTGATAACGCTGTACTCATTCTCTTGCCTCTTAAGTCTTCAATAACCTAAGTAATAGAGCTTTGGCTACGCGTTATCTACTATTTTTTATTCTCTCCTTAATCTCTTTGTCCTGTACTGAGGTTGATACCAAGGAAGATGGTTTAATTTTAATTGTATCCTATGGCGGAAGTAAGGTTTTTTATTTGCGGAAAACAGTTGATGGTATAAACCGCAAAATTAGATTAGGTGACTTCCATAATACGTTAATTCGGGATAAGGATTAGTAAAAATAGCAGACATATATACACTACGAAGAGCAATTAATGTATGAATTCACAGAAATGCAATTTATACATATCCAAAATCTTGTATTAGTTATAGCTAAAGCATTTTTACTAATCCTTATCCCGAATTGACGTTTATTAGGAAAATTTAGGGACATTTATCATGAATATTAATACCGTAACATACGGGATAAGCAGATTTTTATCACAAAATATAGGAGGATAGTATGAAGAAAGTAATAGACGATTATCACAGGGAAATGATGAAACGGAGTAATGAACTGGATACTACACTGCGATCTAGACTTAGTACAATGGCAAATAATGCTCAGAGACATCATCAAGAAATAATTAAGAAAAATAACGATATTGTTGAAACTATGAAAAGTTCTCAGACACGAATTATGAATGAGTTTGGCAAGGCAAAGGATGATAGAAGAGATAAGTTTGCTGAAATGATGACAGGAAATAACCTAACGCGGGAGATGTTAAATAACTTTCAGGAAGAAAATAGGGAAAATTTTAAGCAAGCACAAGATAATAGAACTAAGATTTGTGACCGAACATTAGATGAGATAAAGGAGGTTAATGTTGATGTTTCAAATATCACAAAAATAGCAGAAGACAAGTTTAGTGCAGTTTCAAGTAAAATGTTTGACAATCATTATGAACTTATGGAACAAGCTAAAGAGTTAGAGAAAACGATTTTAACAACACAAGAAAAAGTAGAAGAAGAATTTAAAAAGGCAAATGATGCAAGATCAAGGAATCAACAAGAATTGCAAAATTCTGTTAAAAAGGTCGGAGAAAAAGTCTCAGAGTCAAGAAAGAAAATCGATGAAAAACTTAATAGATCAAGTAATGAAATACAAGCGCTTTGTAAAAAGCAAACAGATAAAGTATTGGAATTAAGGAAAGAGCAGAAACAAGGGTTCGAAGCAGTAATGCTTGATAGGCAAAAAAAATCTAAGGAAATAGAACAAGAAGTACTAAAATCAAGGGAAATAGCCAATGAACAATTTGATAAGACTATACAGGGGACACAAAATCTATCTGCACAGCTGGATAAGGAATTACAAGAAGTACAAGCAGAAGTATTAAAATCAAGGGAAGAAGCTAATAAACGATTTGATGCGGCTAAACAAGAGAGGAAAGATTTATCTGAACAAGCAAGAAAGCAATTTGACCAAGTACACGAAGCCGTACTAAAATCAAACGAAGAAGTCAATAAACGATTCAGTGATGTTGTAAAACAAAGACAGGATTTATCTCAAGAATTAGCAAAGAAATTAGGAGAACAAAAAAATTTACTAGAATCAATAGAACAAGCAGAGCAGAATTATGAGATAGCTTGGTTAGCAAAAAATCAGCTTAATCAAGAGAATAAAAATAATATAGGGGTGTTGAACTCAGAATTACAAGGAACAAAAGAAGAAATCGAAACAAATTTTGACAAAGCAAAAAAGGATAGAGATGAAATTGATCGTAAAATAGCAGCAGTAGATAATGATGTAAATCAATTAATAGATAAATATAATAAAAGTAATACAGCTGTTCAAGAAGCAGAAAAAAATAGAGAGGACGTTTATAGTCGAGAAACGGAGAACCTAGAAAAAGCAAGCTATAAGTTTAATACTGAAATAGAAAGAATTAATACAGAATTTCAAAAGAAAGCAGAGCAGAGAGATAGTCAAGCAAAAGAAAAAATAAATAACAAGATGAGTCAATTGCAAGAAGATTATATAACCGTTAATGAAGAATTTAATAAAGAGCTAGAAAAAATTGATAGAGAAATAACCGATAAAATGGATGTGATAAAACAAGCCAATGAAGAAATCAAAGCTCTAGAAGATAATAAGCAACAATATAATAAGTTAAAAAAATTAATTGCAGATGGTACTCATCCAGTAATTCAGGGAATAAAAGACAATCAAGATAGTCAATGGTTGAATTATGAAGACATAAAGAAAGTCTACCAAAAAGCAACAACTGCTTTGCAATCATTAGATAAATCTAAGGTAAATGCTGCCTTAAACACGAGTATTAAATTTGCTAGGATTATAGGTAATAATTATCAATTTCAAGAAGATATACTACAATTAAAAAAAGCAATAAAGGCAGATATATTTCGAATAAAAGACCTTTTGCTGGCACAAGCTAAATTGAATTTTGAAAAGAAAAATGAAGAAATCTTGGCTATACCAAAGTTTAGTAGCTATATACAAGAACTAAAGGATGTATCAGAGGAAACTAAAAGATTGGATGAACAGATTAATGATAAAACACAAATGTTGGAGTACAATGAAACTGCTATATGCTTTGCTCTTGAAGTTGAGCTAGGGGGTAATCACACAGATTAATAGGCTTTTTGCATAATTCTACTTCTGTTGGTAATTTGTACCTCGAGTCAAAACTCGAATCCTTAACGAAGTCTATGTATGCTGTGGTTTTCCGTTCCGAGTATCCTACAAATTCCCTAGCAGAAACAAATGTTGCAATATGTCTAATACTAAATTTGACTTTCGTGTATCAATTATTGAAATTACAGTGGTGTATTTATGAAGCAATCAACTATAAATCAAGATACTACAGATCAAAACACTCCATATCCAAAAAAAATTAACGTTATAAAAGTTATAAAAGACGCTTTTCAAGATCAAAACTTTCGGAAATATTATCAAAGTTTCCATGAAAATAAGAAGGTAAAGGATATTCAGGAAAGCTTTAAAAATCTTAGGACTCGTAATAATCCTGAATTAATAAAATCTCAATCTAGGGAATTAGAGCAAGAAATAAAAAAAATTAATGAAGAATTTAAAGATAATGAGCATCTGCAAGAGTTTAGAAAACTTTATGAGGGGAAGAGCAACGTTGATGTTAATGTTATTAATTCCTTTGTAGAAAAAGAATATAAAAAAACTATTGGTAATACAGAAGAAACCACTGATAGTACTACACAAACTCTAGCGACTACAAATCTAGTGACTGAATTTCGAGTTATTACAGGCAATTTAAAAAAACCAAAAGACTCAAGTGTTTGTAGTAAATTAAAGGAAAACAAGGAAATAGAATTAACCCTAGATGATTTAAAAAATCTTAGAAAAGTTTATGAATTGTATAATAAAGTCCCTCCTGAAATGCGAAATTTACCTAATTTTAAACAATCTTTTAAAGATTTCAATATTAACCAAATAAAGACAATTGTTGATCCTCAAGCTATTGATACAGTAGTACAAGATAGATCTTGGTATACAGATGATCAGATGCGTATTATAGGAAAAAGTAATTTAGCTCCACATTGTGATACTGGATCTTATCAATATATAGAGAGGCTAACATATACATTGATAGATAAAGATTTTGTAGAGCATATCCGTAAGGAAGATAAGCCGATATTTATCTCTTGTAATGTTAATAATAATCATTGGATCGCTATCTGTATTTTAAAAAACAAAAATGGGGTATTGAAAGTATTATTTAAAGATCCATTAGGTCACTCCCATAAATATATTTTTGCAAAAATTAAAGAAGAATTTGGCAAAGTTGGTATTAACGACATTGGTATGATCTTTGATCAAAGGATAGATCAGAAAGATAGCTACAATTGTGGACCTATGACTTTGCATAATTTGGTAATAATAGCCAAGACAGTAAAAGAGAAGGGTAATGATTATTTAATTGATAATTTTAGAAATATTGAATTTTGCAATTCAAGATTAGCTCATCAATTAAGAAAAGAACATAACAAAATTTTAAATGAGAAAACTCAAGAAGAAAGAGTAGAATCAAGAAAATTACTTGATGAAGTCAAACGAACACTAAATATTGCAGATAATGAATTAAAACCATTAGAAAAAATCTTAGATATTCAATTAGAAAATGGTAAAAACCAATTATTAAAACTTGATAACGCAATTAAATTAGATATAGGTAATGAAGAAGCAAAAAAACTTAAATCTGTCATACTTTATAAAATTGCAGAACAACACTTTAAATCAGGGTATATAGATACAGCACATGCATATATTGAAAAATCTATTCTTGCTAATAAAGCTAATGACTTAGCTAAGTTACTTAAAAAAGGTATCAAAGATAAACTTGTGCAAAATATTACTCTCAACGGAGAGAAAACTCAAGAAGAGTTACTAAGAGAGATAAAACAAAATGGTGATATAGATAACGAACAATTAAAAAATAATTTAAATGAGATTAAAAAGTTAAGAGCAAAATACGAAAATTATACTAAGGAAGAAATAAAAGAATGGGCGACTAAGGAAAAAGAAAACTGGTTAACTAAGGGGAAAAACTATTGGGAAGATGATAAATCTAAACTACTGGACTATATAGCGATTATAGATCGAGCCAATTATATAGATACTTTTGAAAGAACCGGAGATGGTCATCATTTGAGAGATACTCAGATATTATCGATATTATCATGTTTTAATTGCCCTAACGGTAGTAACGGAAGATTAAACCAAGTTAGCACAGGAGAAGGAAAATCTACTATAGTGTCAGTGCTTGCTATTATTAAAGCATTACAAGGAAAGAAAGTAGATATTTTAACAAGCTCACATATCTTAGCTGAAAGGGATGCTAAAGAAAAGGCTAAATTATATGAACTGTTTAACCTTACCGTTTCAGATAATGGGGTAGATTTAAATTATGTAAGAGGTGAAAAGGAATGCTATAAAACCAATATATTGTACGGTAGTATTAGTAATTTTTAGTTTGATCTATTAAAACATGAACACCAAGATTTGGAAACAAGGGGCAAAAGAGGTAAGGAGAGACAATTTGATACAGTTATAATAGATGAAGCAGATAGTATGCTAATAGACAATGGTGGTCATTTAGCAAAATTATCAGAACCTCTACCTAGCATGGAATATTTAGAGCCTTTACTTATTTATATTTGGCATAAAATAAAAGACATGTCAGGTATTTTAACAATTCTAACAACATTAGTCAATAAGGATCTCAATGAAATAGAAAGTTTTAAAAAAATTAAAGATGATTTAGCAGAAAAAGTTAATAAAGCAATTGATGAAGGTAAAATTACTTTACCACAAATAAAAGAACAGCAAAAAGAGATAAAAAATGAACAAGAAAGCTTAGTGGTAGAACAAAAAGATGTTAATATCTTTATTCCTAAGCATCTAGAAGATTATGCAAAAACACAAGTAAATAAATGGGTAGATAATGCTTTTAAGGCTGCTTTTCTTTATAAAAAAGATAGGGAATATACCATAGAAGAAGCCAATGGTCATACAATCATTGTTCCTGTTGATGCTAGTAATACAGGAAGTTTACAAAAGGGTATGATTTGGTCAGATGGTTTACAGCAATTTTTGCAATTAAAACATGGTTTACGATTAACAGCAGAAAGCTGTAATACAAGTTACATTTCCAATATGGGTTACATAAAAAGATATACCGTAGATAAAGACAAAAATGACCCATCGATATTTGGTTTTACTGGAACATTAGGTGGAGAGCAGGAACAAGATTTACTTAGTCAATCTTATGAGCAGCTAAGTTTTTTAAAGATTCCTACTTATAAAAAGAAAAATTTTACTAAAGAACCAACTTTATTAAAATTTTCGCAAGATGAGTGGTTAAAATGTATAGTAGAAAATACTATAAAAATAATAGAAACTAGAGCGGTACTTTTAATATGTGAAACCATAGAAGAAGCAAAATTAATATATGAAGCTATAAAAAAAACAGGGCATGATAGTAAAAATTTAAAGCTTTACTTAAAAGATGACCAGTCAAATGTTACTGAAGAAAGAATAGAGGTTGGCGATATTTTAGTGGCAACTAATTTGGCTGGACGTGGTACTGACCTTAAAATATCAGATGAGTTAGCGAGTAATGGTGGTATGCATGTATGTGTAACATTCATTCCAGCTAATCAAAGAGTAGAAGAACAAGCATTAGGGAGAACTGCAAGGCAGGGTAACCCTGGTAGTGGGCAACTTATTATAAAAGAAAATAAATTCGTTAAAGAATTAAAAAAATATGTTGATGAATATTTAAAAACTAACGGGGAAGAAAGCTCTTCAGAAGCTAATTATATAAAATATATAGAAGCTATGAGAGATATATATGAAAAACAAAGGGTTGAAGAAATTATTGAAGTTAAACTGAAATCGATAGATATTGCAGATAAGTTATTTAACAGATTTTCTGAGTTATGTCAGGATTTAAAAAAACAGAATGCTGATATTTTTTGGTTTCATATTGTTATAAAAGCAATAGAAGAACGCTGGGGGTTTTGGTTAAAAGAGCAAGGTCTAGATAATAAAACACAGATTGGGGAACGTGAAGAACAAGAGATTGATAATAAATTTAAAGAGTTTGAACAGGGAATAAAGTCATCTTTTAAAGTTAATCCTGATAAAGAAGAAATTTTAGAAGTAATAAGAAACCCTTATTATTTAATAGATATCGGTAGATATTGTTTAAAGGATAGAGATTTTTATTTTGCTAAAAAAGCTCTTGAAAAAGCGATATTGTTAGCCAATGATGATGTTGTTGCAGCAGGAGCTTATTACTTATTAGCGTTTGTAGAAATTGAATTAGGTAAAGCAGCTGAAAATATATTAAAGAAAGCGGTAGAGTCGCTTATTAGATTTCTAAAATTTGATGATGATGATAATGACAGAAAAGCCACTATAGACAAATCTACCGAAAATTTAAATAAAGCAAAACAAGGATTAGAAAAAATTCGAGATTTGTATACTGATATTTTCAGAGCTTGTATTCTTCTTTTCCCTGATCAAGATACGGAAGAGAAAAGTAAAGCTTCATTATTAACAGAACATTTACTTTCTAAAATAACATTATTAAATGTATATCAATTATATATTGGTTGTAATAAAACTAATATAGAAAAGTACAAAGAAGATGGTGAAGGATATATAGCAGTAAAAGAAAAAATTAAATTTAAATTACAAGCTATTGATTTTGGTGGAAATGTAAATATAGAAGAGATGAAATTTAAGAATGATACAGAAAAAAATGAAGCCAAGGAGAATATTAAAAAAGCTAAGGAGGTAGAAGATAATCTAAAAAAAACGATAAAGATACTAGAGATACAAGAAGTGTCAGGACTTGGGTTTAACCCTCAGTACAGGACAAAGAGATTAAGGAGAGAATAAAAAATAGTAGATAACGCGTAGCCAAAGCTCTATTACTTAGGTTATTGAAGACTTAAGAGGCAAGAGAATGAGTACAGCGTTATCACAATTAATAGGAGACTACTTTTTTAATAGTTTTGCAAGCATAAAATTAATAGAACAAATAATATTAGGATTACTGCAAGTGAGAGATGTAAATCTTACCCAGCTTGCCTTAACGATAAAAGGAGATAAGCAAGAATCACGCTATAAGAAATTACAGAGATTTTTTGCCAAATGTGAATTATCATATACGTCCTTAGCCAAGTTATTGGTGAAGTTGGCTGGAATTGATGCTGATCAATGGTTACTAGTGCTTGATCGGACAAATTGGAAATTTGGCAAGCTTGACATCAATATTTTAGTATTATCTATTTGCCATAAAGGCATTGCTATACCAATTATGTGGGATATGTTGCCAAAAGCAGGAACTTCTAATAACGTTGAACGTCAGCAATTAATGGAAAGGTTTATGAGTGTGTTTGGCATAGAGAAAATGTCAGCATTGCTTGGGATCGGGAGTTTATTGGTGATTTATGGCTAAAGTTTTTAGCCGATAAAATGATACCATTTTATATTAGAATCAAAGCCAATCTTACCATTGGCAGAGCAGAAGATGAGTTAGTTACTGC
Organism: Candidatus Tisiphia endosymbiont of Micropterix aruncella; assembly: GCF_965178575.1. Classification (NCBI taxonomy): domain Bacteria; kingdom Pseudomonadati; phylum Pseudomonadota; class Alphaproteobacteria; order Rickettsiales; family Rickettsiaceae; genus Candidatus Tisiphia; species Candidatus Tisiphia endosymbiont of Micropterix aruncella. The sequence continues at coordinate 989,296 of NZ_OZ238268.1, read as the reverse complement.
TAATCATTTAATTAAGAAGTTACAGAATGGTGAATATATGTTGTTTAAAGGAAAAAGATATTTGGGTAAGAATTATAAAGGACCTAAAGTATCTGTGGCTGCACTGCGTAATGATGAAGGCGTATTAGTAATCATAGCTACCAATGATAATCCGCATGTAGCACTAAATATATATAAAAAAAGATGGGAAATAGAAAGCCTTTTTGCTTGCCTTAAGACGCGGGGCTTCAATTTTGAAAATACCCATATAATACATTTAGATAGAATTAGTAAATTGCTTGGTTTACTTGCTATAGCATTTACTTTTGCTTATGTTGTGGGTCAATGGCAAAATTCTATCAAACCTATAAAGCTTAAAAAACATGGTAGAAAGTCTATCTCCTTATTCAGGTATGGCTTAGATTATTTGCAGAGAATATTTTTGAATATTGAAGAAATGATGGAAAAATGGATGGAAGTTATAACAAAATTTATTAAGCCAATAATACCATCTTTACTCCGATTATCACCTTGTTAATCTCTTTGTCCTGTACTGAGCTTTTTTACAAACTAGGTCAATTTCAAAATGCATTAGTATCTATTGCTAATGCTACTGCTATTGAAAAAACCGGTGAGATGTATTATTTAGAAGGTCAAATCTATCAAGAGCTAAGCCAATATCCTCAAGCAGAATTATCTCTTAAGAAGTCACTGGAACTTCAAGACAACTCTGACGTACGTGATGCTCTTATTTTTGTTTTAGCACAGCAAAGCAAATATTCAGAGGTAGACTTAATTAGTGGTAATAGTACAATAAATCAGCATAATACCTTAGATATAGATATAGATATAAATACAACTCAAACTGATTTATACGATACCCCTACTGAAGCAGAGATTAATAATGAAAAATATACGCATTATTACAATAATAGTATTTGGTCACTTCGTACAAAAGGCTATGATAAAGCGTTAAAATTTATTCAGCAAGCTTTAAGTGAAAAAGCAACCGGTTCAGCATATTATATCAAAGGTCTTATCTTAAAAGAGCAAGGATATTACGATCAAGCGTTAGCCGATTTTGATACGGCTCTATTATCCGATAATGATAATAGAGATAAAGCTTATAGTATACATTGTCAACGAAGTATGGTCTATTCCAAGCTATCTCGTTATGATGAATCTTTAGCAGCAGTTAATAAGGCTTTACAGAGAAAAAAAACAGGTTTTTTAGCTAATTGTATCAAGGGTAAAATTTTATGGATACAGGAAAAAGACACGGAGGCATTATTCTTTTTAGATAAGTGTTTAGACTTTCAGCCTGATCCAGAGATATATTATATTAAGAGCTTAATCTTAGACAAACAGCAAAACTATGAAGGGGCGTTAGAGGCTATTAATATGTGCCTAAAACATAACGGTGGGAGTTCTGAGGTTGTAGGGGATCATAGACATAATGTTCAACAGACCGCCGTAGCTTATAAGTTAAAAGAGTTAGAGTATTTCACTAGTAAATTAGGTACTATAGATCGTCCGTTTAAATATATTGAGATGTTTAATCATGATATTGATTTTTCAGTAGAACTCACAGGGGATATAGACATGAACCCATAAAATTGTATACTTGCAGTAACACTGTGCAAAATCGGCATGTAATATAGCAGCTTATGAAAATTATGATGATTGTCGAAGTTTTGCTGCAAGTTTGGGATTAGTGCCTAAGCAAAATAGCACAGGTGGTAAAACAAGTCTTGGCTCTATCACTAAGAAAGGAGATAGATATATCGGAACTATGCTAATACAAGGAGCAAGGTCTGTGGTTGTTAGGGCAAAAATGCAAGAGAATCCTACTGATAGTTTAGCAAAATGGGCAAAGAAATTAATGGAAAGGATGAGCTTTAACAAGGCTGCGGTGGCAATAGCAAACAAATTGGCTAGAATAGCGTATGTATGTGTTATAAGAAAATGTGCATATGCTTGATAGTTGATGATGGTGGATATAGATTTATCTGTATTTTATTTATATAAAAAGAAGAAGTAAGTAAATAACCCCTGTTGCCAATTAATTTTGTATATCAAAAAGTTCTATAGGAAGCAAACTTTTGATAGAAGGTTTGTTTTCTAGGATATTGGGAACATTGTTACAATTGGAACAGACCACATAGCTCTTTAGGCGGTAAAACTCCAAATGAAAAATATATAGAATTGATTTATCAAACTCCACTTTATGAAGAAGTTAGTGAAAAATATGATCCTTCTAAAGAGGAGATTTTAATCCATGGGTACAATAAGAATTTAGCAACAAAAATGTTGAAACGATGTCTGTGAATCCCACACAATTTATTTTATCTAACAATGCCCCAAATGACAAAATATGCAAAATGACAACATGTAGTCATTAAAAAAATTTAGTTTTCTATCCCATACATCGCATACTAAGCCCATTTTATGGCACAATTTTGATCCTACCCATCTCGAAGATAAGTTGCGTACTCACGTACTTCATATATGCCTAGCACGCTCAACCTTTGTTTTACGTTCCAATTTCCAAATTATTTGAGATATATACCTGTTTAGTCGTATTTTTATATATAGACTAGCAATAATTAGTACTTCTAATAACTCATGCCTTTTAGATTTTTTAACCGAATGACATTGTCCCATTAGCTACCCCCTAATAATTCTATATCTTGTGTGTGATTTTCTAATACATTCAGATTACTCTCATTACTATTAACTACTTGACCTTTAGGGACATATGCACTATATGCAAGCTTGCTAGCATATTCCCGGTTCACATTCTCATTTATTTCAACATTATTATTAACAACTAGTTTCCGGTGATATTTTTCTCCAGTCATCATACGCATTACTACATCTGCTAGTGTTAATGTACTATTAACATCCACTTCATAATTTTTAGATACAGAATTTATACCTGAATCATCCGACGACAAGCTAGGAAGACTTTCTGGAGCATGCTTGTTGCCTAATACATTATCTCTACGCACTATATGATGTGAACTATTTTCTCCATGATGATGACTATGTTTATGATGAGCCAATCCTAAATCAACAGATGGTGTCGTTAGTGCAGATACACTATCTTGATCAATTGCTGTGGTTTGTATCTGACTATTCAATTCAGGTTTAGCACTTAGTAGCTCTATCACATTATTACTCTCAGTACTGCTTGTATTAGGTTGATCACTATTAAAATATTGAGATGCAATACATGGACTTTTAATTGAAGGATATAGCTTTTCTTTTATACTTGTGAAAAGCTCCTCATCTACAATTATATTAAATTCATCATTTACTTCAGACATAGTAGCTACTTTGCTAACTTTATTTACAGGCATGTTTAATCTTGATGCCACGTCTTCTACGGTCGTTTTTAGCTCTTTGTTAAAAGAAATTCCAGGCAGAATCGTCTCCTTTTTAATATAAGGCACTGTTACATTGCTACTTACCATGTTTTGTATATTATTTAATTCTTCCAAAGAATAAATCATATAAAAGTATAAGGGGAATCCAGCGGCGTTATATATCAATTGTAAAGGGTGATTTATACAATTGTTTATAACAGGATTTATACAACCAGTCATAGCATAATATTCTGTTCTACTAGATGTATCTTGGTTATGTGTCTGATCTTGTAGTTGTTTTGCATGTCCACTCTCTATTTGAGAGTCTATATACGCTAATATCTTGTTATATTGATCCTTAGTTAAATCTAATGCTTTGGTATGAATAAATGTATTATTATCTGCTCTCTGTATACTCTTAAAATTACCTATCATTTTCTTTTCTTCAGCATCTGTTAGTTTTGTTTTACGTTGTAATATATTCAAATCTATAGGAGATTGACCAATATATTTTGTCGCTTTGTTATCTTCTTTTACACGAACAACAAAGTTTTCTATAGAAAACTCTGTTGACAATTGTTCTGTATTATTACCTGATAACCTTTGTACACTATATATAATTTCTAAGACATGATGGTCACAAGATGCAACATTTATTTTTTGTAATACAGAGATTTTATTTGGATCGTTAACATTTGGATTTAACGTCCTTAACTCTTCTGCTGACATATTATGAGCTTTCGCAATAGTGCCAAAGGTATCTTTTCTTTTTACTATATAAATTCCTTTAAATTCCATTTCCCCGCATTCTACGAAATCAGCTCTTAGTTCTGCCCTATCTTTCCAAGCAGGCTGAGCATTTCTCATTATTTTTGCTGTTTGAACATAATCCCCAGCAATCAGAGATTCTTTTAATGCGGAAATATTGCCTTTTTGGAAAGCATGATCCATCACTCCAATCTGACGTGCTAGATTGAGCTGATCCCAACACTCCTCTCCTATTTGTTCTTTAATTTCCTTATATTTCTGATTAATGGAGTATTCTAATAAACTTTGAGAAATTGTAGTGTCAATGGTGAAATCTAAATTCTCTAACTGCTTCTTCAAATGTGATGTATCACGACCTCGAGATTTTGCATCTGCATAATCTACAATAATTTGATATTGGTCAGAAGTTAACTTGATTCCTCTTTCCTTTAAGAATTTTTCTGAATATGCTTGCCATCCATCTGGCACTTTATTAATTAGAGCAAAACCAATACCAATGGTTGGTACTCCATAACCATCATCATAGATTTTGAGCTTCTCACCACCCTCAGGTTCTGTTACAAACTCGGCAAATTTCTTATTAAACTCTTCTGTAATCATTTTAACCTCCCTTTGGTTCTTGCACTAAAAAATTTAGCATTTGATACACCTTCTTTACGCTTTAAGAAAATTTTACTTACTTCACCTTTTGATTTAAAATTGGTTGTCCTTATTTCATAAAAATAATTTTTACCTTGATACTTAAAAATGCCACTTACCGCATCTCCCCAAAAAGGATGGGTAGAAAATATTTTTTGACTATATAAACATTTATTAGGGTCAAAATGTAGGTAAGATCCTACTATACTAAAATCTTCTATTTGCCTATTTATATCATGTAATTTACCATTCATTCTAACCTCTCTATAATCATCACAATACAAAATGTATTCTTGCTTGTTATTGCTAGTATTGAATAAATTAAATCGATAAATCTTCATTTTGCCATTACATCGATCTATATCAATAGCACTTGCAAACTCATCCCTTTCATCTTCTAGGGTTTTTTCTATTTCTTCAGGTGAACCTTCAAGAATCACAGTAGGCCACCATTTATACATGTCAATAGGTTTTTTATCTGGGCAAGCTTTGTTATATTGAGCTATTTCTGGGTCTGTAAGTGTTTTACCTCTTGCTATTGGCTCAATATGTTCAATGCTATTTTGGCTAATAAAGTCTTTTATTATTTGTCGCTCAAACTTTTTTTCCTCTTCAGTAGCTTTCATCGGGTATTCTATTGGAGCCATTTCTTTATCTTTAAAGAAATTCTTAATCCAAACACCTTTTTCTTTTTCTGTTTTAAAATCTATAGCAAAAACATTACTGTTTATTAAGAATGCTATAGAGAACATTAATATTTGTAACATTTTATTACTTATCTTCATCTAATAATCTCACTATAATTTATTATTCCAAATACGTATAAATAACCATAGTACCTTACAATTTTTGTTGTAATGCTGAAGAGAGGTGGATTTATGGAGAGGTGAAGTAGTATAAGGTAGGTATTTTTGGAACAGAATGCACCAAATACTACTTCGAGAATTGATTTTATATATAGATGGAAATAAATCAAGATTAAAATGTTTAACTGGCATGGTAATTAATTTATTAACGGGAAGTTCAATTTATCAAAAAGGTTTAGCACTTGGTATTTTAGGTAATGCAGCAACGTCAAAAACTCATAGAACTTATCATTTTTTAAAAGACTTTATTTTTGATTATATGAAAGTTGCTTCTTTGCTATTTTGTTCTTTAATTTCCTTATATTTCTGATTAATGGAGTATTCTAATAAACTTTGAGAAATTGTAGTGTCAATGGTAAAATCTAAATCCTCTAACTGCTTCTTCAAATGCGATGTACTAAGACCATCAGATTTTACCTTTGCATAATCTACAATAATTTGATATTGGTCAGAAGTTAAATTGATTTCTCTTTTCTTTAATTCATCTTCTGAATATGCTTGCCATCTATATGGCACTTTATTAATTAGAGCAAAACCAATACCAATGGTTGGTACTCCATAACCATCATCATAGATTTTGAGCTTTTCGCCTCCCTCAGGTTCTGTTACAAATTCGGTAAATTTCTTATTAAATTCTTCTGTAATCATTCTAACCTCCCTTTGGTTCTTGCACTAAAAAATTTAGCATTTGATACACCTTCTATACGCTGTAAGAAAATTTTACTTACTTCACCTTCTGATTTAAAATTGGTTGTCCTTATTTCATAAAAATAATTTTTACCTTGATACTTAAAAATGCCACTTACCGCATCTCCCCAAAAAGGATGGGTAGAAAATATTTCTTGACTATATAAACATTTACTAGGGTCAAAATGTAGGTAAGATCCTACTATACTAAAATCTTCCATTTGCCTGTTTATATCATATAATTTACCATTTATTCTAATCGCTCTATAATCATCACAATACAGAATATGTTCTTGCTTGTTATTACTAGTATTGAATAAATTAAATCGATAAATCTTCATTTTGCCATTACATCGCCTTATATCAATAGCACTTGCAAACTCATCATCTGCATCCTTTTCTAGGGTTTTTTCGATTTCTTCAGGTGAACCTTCAAGAATCACAGTAGGCCACCATTTATACATATCAATAGGTTTTTTATCTGGACAAGCTTTGTTAAATTGAGCTATTTCTGGGTCTGTAAGTGTTTTGCCTCTTGCTATTGGTTCAATATGTTCAATGCCATTTTGGCTAATAAAGTCTTTTATTATTTGCCTTCTAAACCTTTTCTCCTCTTCAGTAGCTTTCATCGGGTATTCTATTGGAGCCATTTCTTTATCTTTAAAGAAATTCTTAATCCAAACACCTTTTTCTTTTTCTGTTTTAAAATCTATAGCAAAAACATTACTGTTTATTAAGAATGCTATAGAGAACATTAATATTTGTAACATTTTATTACTTATCTTCATCTAATAATCTCACTATAATTTATTATTCCAAATACGTATAAATAACCATAGTACCCTATAATTTTTGTTGTAATGCTGAAAAGAGTTTGATTTATGGAGAGGTGAAGTAGTATAAGGTAGGTATTTTTGGAACAGAATGCACCAAATACTACTTCGAGAATTGATTTTATATATAGATGGAAATAAATCAAGATTAAAATGTTTAACTGGCATGGTAATTAGTTTATTAACGGGAAGTTCAATTTATCAAAAAGGTTTAGCACTTGGTATTTTAGGTAATGCAGCAACGTCAAAAACTCATAGAACTTATCATTTTTTAAAAGACTTTATTTTTGATTATATGAAAGTTGCTTCTTTGCTATTAAGCTTTTTTGCTTCAAAAAACTATGTTGTAGCAATAGATAACCCCAGTTGCCAATTAAATAGGAGAGATGAAAGGTAGATTTTAAAAGGGATATAGGTTATTTTATCTTTTTCAACCAATAACAAAATAACCTATGAAAAAAGATTTTGCCGCAATTTACTGCAAAACTTACGCTATGTGAGGTTCTAAATAGCGTAAAGAGGGTGAACGCAGCTGCTGTTGCATATAATGATCTAAAAGCCCTAACTTTATTTGACAAACCGTCTTACCTATTTTGTGTGCAGTTCTTTTTAGAAAAGCCCACACTAAAAATACACAACTAATGTGATTACGCTGGATGCGTTGTTTTCTACATTGGCATCGTTCTATACCGGTAAGTTGCTTGATTTCTCTATGCATGCTCTCAATTACCCAACGAAAGCCACACTCATCTTGTACGGCTTTAGAAGATTTTTGAGTTTTGTTATTGGTAACAATATAATCAACTCTGTTGGTAGAAACAGTAAGTTTAAACAAATTAACATGCTTACCTTTTGCAAACCCCTTTATATGAATCTCCACTCCGTTCTTAATTTCCTCATCTGAAAACGTTAACTTGCTAACAGCTTTATAAGGCTTAGAAGAGGAGGTTTTAGTAACGTTTCTATTTGCTTTAATAGGAGCATAATAATATTTACCCAAGGAATCAACATGTTGCATAATTTTATGCGTAGCATACCATGTGTCAAAAAGCACAGTTTGAAAAGGAATCTTTTTGCTATACACAGCATTATTTAACATATTTAATAGGTGTTCTACTTTTGTCGCTCCATCATGTTCGGGCGAAAAAATTCGGTAATCTATTACCCAAAACTTATTAATATCCGGATTATAGTATACCAAACTTACTACTCCTATACCAGTAGTAATACCACCTGTGTCGATAACAAGGTGTAAGACCGTATTTGGTAACAAGGTAATTGTCCGTAAATACTGTAAAAATGGGGTGGATCAAGCAGCCTACTTTAGAAAAAGATATTAATATTTATCCAATATTTTTTAAAATGAGTACAATATGACGTTTATTATGGATAAATTAGGCAATGTTGTCACGAGATGTAATTCTGTATTGAATCAAACTTATCTATACTATATCATATTTTTATCGAAACAGCATACTACCACATTTTATAAAAATTTAACTAAGAATTTCACTACTAGAACATAAATATAATCGAATAATATGATAGTTGAACTTTCAAACACTAACACACATCTCAAGGGGGCTAACACTGTTAAGGAGAGTAATAAGCTGCCTAAAATGCTAGTAGGTACGGATGAATTCTATGACTTAGTAGTTAATAGTGATGTATTTGTTGATAAAAGTCTAATGATCAAAGAATTATTAGAAGATAGCGGTAAGGTTATTCTAATCACTCGGCCAAGACGTTGGGGTAAAAGCCTTAATATGGATATGATTAGGAGGTTCTTAGAAATCGAAGTAGATGAGATAGGTAAGCCTTTAGCTCAAGAAAAGAGAGTAAATCATAAACTCTTTACTGGAGGCATAGTAGATTTGGGCTTTGATGAAACCAAAGAGCTACAGCCTTTAAAAATATCCATTCATAAAAATATAATAAAGCGTCAAGGCCAATTTCCAGTAATATATATAAATTTTAAAGAAGTGAAGGGGAGTAATTATAAGGAAATTGTTAGTAGCATTATAGATCAAATAATAGAATTATACGAAAGATTTAATTATTTAGAACAATATACTCAAGAAGGTAGTAAATTTCTCAGTATCCCACAAAAAGTAAAGTTAAAAAATTATCTAAGTGGTGATATTAATATAAGCTATTTAAAAAATAGCCTGAAGTTTTTAAGTCAAATATTGTATAAACATTTTAAACAAAAAGTATACATATTAATAGATGAATATGATACACCAATTAATAATGCATATTTAGAATTTGGTCATAAAACAAAAGAATTTGAGCAGATTCTTAAGTTGTTTAGAGGAATATTTGGTAGCAGCTTAAAAACGAATCCCTACTTAGAGAAAGGAGTAATTACTGGCATATTACGGGTTGCTAAAGCTAACTTGTTCTCAGACTTGAATAATGTTACTGAATATACTTTACTTGATGATGATTTCTCTAAGTTCTATGGCTTCACTCAAGCAGAGGTAGATGATTTGCTTACAAAAGTACCGCTCGACACTAATACTGAACAAATTAAGGATTGGTATAATGGTTACACCTTTGGTGGAGAGGTCATTTACAATCCGTGGTCAATAATGCAATGTTTAGCACATAAAGGTAAGCTTGATCACTACTGGCTTGATAGTGGTGGTACAGGTTTGATAGATAAAGTATTGTTATCAGATGAAATGCAAGAAGATTTACAGAGTTTAGCTGCGGGCAAAATCATTATTTCACCTATTACCAAACAAATAAGTTTTGCTGATATCAATAAACCAGTAGGATTACTCAGTCTATTACTGTTCAGTGGTTATTTAAATCCTACGGTTCAAAATTCAGAAGAAAATATATATGAATTGTCAGCACCAAATCGGGAAGTAAGGCACATATATAAGGCACGGATGCTACAATGGGTAACTGATCAGTTTAAAATTGATAGTTCTAGATATTACTCATTTGTTAGCTTGCTACCAGCAGGTAAAATAGAGGAATTTAAAGAACGGTTACAAGAATTGTTGGTAAATTCTACCAGTTTTCATCAAACAGGGGAGAAAAAGGCAGAATTATTTTATAGTGGCTTTATGTTAGGGCTTATTAACATGTTATCACCTAGTTATATAATAGCAAGTGAACAGGAGTCAGGAAGTGGAAGAGCTGATATTATCATGATTCCAAAAGCTGGTAAAGGAGATAAGGCAATTATTATTGAGTATAAGATAGCAAAAAATGCAGAAGATTTAGTTTCAGTAGCTAAAATAGGATTGAACCAGATTATAGATAAACAATATGATGTAAAAATAAGACAGTATCAATATGTTAAGCAAATACTAAAAATTTCTATGGCTTTTTGCGGTAAGAATATGGAGTTACAATACCAAGTTACAGAGCTTTAGTAATAGACTGTAAGCGTTTGAATAACTAATAATTTTACGTCTATCGTGGTTCTGAAATTGTCCACTACGCCCCGCCATTCGGTACAAGTTGTCGTTTTTTCAAAAATATTGCAGCGGGAAACGTAGGGAGGTCTCAAGTTTTTTGCCCCTGACGTTTAAGGTTCTGAAATACGAAATTTATCATTCAGATTGCGTTTTTGAGGCATTTACCTTTAAAAGTTTCATAGGCCTCAGATGCTAGAGTTATTAGCGTTGTAGCGGTATCAGTAAATTTATCGTCTGCTTCATCATAAGTTTTCAGTAAACGATCAATTTCATATTGGCGATCTTTTAATTGTTGTTTTTTTCTTTGAAATTCTTCTGTACTAAGTTCTCCATTGAGTCGCAAATCTATTAATGAATTTAATCTATTCTCATTTTCGGTATGTTCTTTCTTTAACATAGAGACGTTAATTCGGGATAAGGATTAGTAAAAATAGCAGACATATATACACTACGAAGAGCAATTAATGTATGAATTCACAGAAATGCAATTTATACATATCCAAAATCTTGTATTAGTTATAGCTAAAGCATTTTTACTAATCCTTATCCCGAATTGACGTGTATTCTTACTCTTACAGTGTTCTTCAATATATTTATCAAAAAAAACTGTTTAAAGGTTAGCTCAGTTGCCTTAGTTGGTTGATGATTTATTTCATTGTTTAAAATAGGTGACTTGTTAAAAGGGTGAATGCCTTTGTTGATCTGACCCTTGATTTCAACGGCTTTTTCTCTAGCTTCTACAAGAGAAATATCATTAGGTAACTTCTCGAATCTATCATTATACGTCAGTTCGGGATAAGATATAGATGAAATAGTAATAGATAAAAGGATTGTCAAAAAGGAGTGCCTGCAGTATTTATATTTTTAAACAAAAAAACAAACTACAGGCATGAAAAAAGATATCACAGAATTATATAGTTTTATAGATGATTTTTGTAAAATTTATTTGGAGTATGAACAGAGAAAGTTATTACCATCAAATAAGCAGAGAAATCGCTGTTGTAGCATGAGTTTAAGTGAAATGTTAACAATAATAATTATGTTTCATACATCCTATGCTAAGAATTTTAAATTTTTCTATAAAAGTTATATAGAGTGCATGCATAAGGATGATTTCCCTAAAGCCTTGAGTTATAATAGATTTGTTGAATTAATGGCACGATTATTCATACCGCTAAATATGTTGATTCATTTGTTGTTTGGTGAAGAAACAGGTATTTATTTTATTGACTCTACAACGATTAAAGCTTGTCACAATAAAAGGCGTTATAGCAATAAAGTTTTTAAAGGATTAGCCAAACATAGTAAATCCTCTATGGGGTATTTTTATGGTTTTAAATTACATGTAATAATCAATAATAAAGGGGAGTTTATGGCATTAAAAGTGACCAAAGGCAATGTAGATGATAGGGTTCCAGTACCGGAGTTAACAAAAAGATTAACTGGAATTATAGCAGCTGATAAAGGTTATATTAAACAAAATTTGTTCTTAAATTTATATGAAAGAGGCTTAAAAATGATTCATGGAATTAAGAAGAATATGGAAAATAAATTAATGGATTTGAAAGAAAAAATCTTACTTCGAAAGCGTAACTTAATTGAAACAGTTTTTGATTATCTAAAAAATAAAATGAACCTTGAACATACTAGACATAGATCACCAATAAATGCCTTTGTCCATATATTATCTACTCTTGTTGCTTATTCATTAAAGAAAAATAAACCTTCAACAAAATTTGATTTTAATCTACATGTTCTCAATATCCTTATCCCGAATTGACGTGATATGACAAAACATCTCAGAACTTTTTGGGTGCTGTTTATATGGCTTCCATGGTAATTTGGCTCAATTGATGACACACCCTAAATTCTTTTTTAAAGATAATAAGTTATTTGTAAATTAAAGATTGAAAAGTTAGTTTTAAATGCTAATATTAATGGACGTAAATATAAAAAATTCTGTGGAGGAGTCTATTAATGATTGATCGTTATAAAGCTACAAAAGCAATTATCTTATCACGTGTTTCATCAAAAGATCAACAAGAAGGTTATTCTCTTGAGGTACAAACTGATAGATTGGAAAAATATTGTGAGCGTAAGGGGTTATTTATTTTAGACCGCTTTAAGCTTGTTGAATCATCGACCAAAGGTGATCGTAAACATTTTATGGAAATTATCAAATTTATAAAAAAGCAACGTGAGCCTATTGCTTTTGTAGCTGATAAAGTTGATCGTATTCAAAGAAGCCAAAAAGAAACACCTATTTTAGATGATCTAATAAGGCAAGGCAAGTTAGAACTACATTTTAACAGTGAGGGTTATGTAATCCATCAGCATTCCAGCGCACATGAATTAATGATGTGGGGTATGAGTGTTGTATTTGCCAAATCTCATACTGATCTGCTTAGCGAGAATGTTAGGAAAAGTTTTAAACAAAAAATAGAAGTACATGGAGAGTGGTATGGTCCAGCTCCTATTGGCTATGTAAATAAACGGGATGAAAGGGGGAGAGGACTAATAGTGGTAGACCCAATGAGTGGTCCAATAATAAAAAAAATCTTTGAAACTTATGCTACAGGAGTTTATACTTTGTCTGAAATGGTAGCCAAAGCCAAAGAGTGGGGTTTAAGGAGTAAAAAGGGTTTTCATTTTACTAAATCACCTTTGCATCGACTTTTACAAAATCCATTTTATTACGGAGAAATGAGGATTAAAGAAGAATTGTGGCCTCATAAGTATGAACCACTTACCACAAGAGAGATTTTTATGGCATGCGAAACAGTAAGAAATGGCTGGAATAAAACACCTTTTCAGTATAGAGGTAAAGAATTTTTATTTAGGGGTATTCTCAAATGTGCTGTTACTGATAAACTAATTACTGCTGATACTAAAACCAAAAGATACAAAAATGGTAAAGTATCAGAATGGACTTATTTACGTACTTGGGATCCACAAAATCCTGAAAAGATGATTTGGGTCAGAGAAGATCAAATAGTGCTGCAGCTTGAAGAAGTACTGAAAAGCTTAAAAATCAAAGATCCTGAAATATTAAAACAGACGATGGAATATCTTATGAATGTTAATCACGGAAAAGCACATGAATTTAATCGTGAAGTTGGTGCATTAAAGCAAGAACATACCCAAATTCAAAATAAACTTGACTCGATTGTAGACTTAGTTACAGAAGGGGTTTTAACTAGAGAAGAATTTTTGCGTAAGAAAACACAATTAAGAGATAGGCAATATGAAGTAAGTGAACTGATTAAAAGTTATGATAAGGTAGATGACAAATTATCAAAAAAGCTTGTAGACCTGATAAGTATTACTACAAACGCCTATGAAACTTTTAGGGATTCGACGATAGCTGAAAAACGGGAATTACTAAATTTTATGTTTGCGAACCTAAATCTTAATGGTTCAAACCTAGAGTACACCTTGGCTTTTCCCTTCACAGAACTAGCAAAATTAACCAATTGTCCCATTTGGCGGAGAGAGAGGGATTCGAACCCTCGATACGGTTAACCCGTATAACGGTTTAGCAAACCGTCGCCTTCAGCCTCTCGGCCACCTCTCCAAGTCATAATATGATTATATTATGAGTCACTTATAGCATTGAATCGTTTATATTTCTATAATTATTTTATATAAGTTCAACAGGTATAAGTATACAATTCGACTTTCAAAATATACGAAAAAATGCTTTGACCGCTGCTTTATCTCGGTATTTCCTTAGTAAAAAATCTATAGTGTTACCCAATGAATCAACTGCTCTGTAAAGATTTTACTTTAATATAAGTTTCGTCCATTCTCCAACTGTTACCCACTGGCTTTTTGCCTTTCCGTACTCGCATATCTATTAACTTGTGATACTAATTATCTTTCAATATAGAATGAAGATACGTCAATTCGGGATAAGGATTAGTAAAAATGCTTTAGCTATAACTAATACAAGATTTTGGATATGTATAAATTGCATTCCTGTGAATTCATACATTAATTGCTCTTCGTAGTGTATATATGTCTGCTATTTTTACTAATCCTTATCCCGAATTAACGTTTAATATAACCTTTATCAGCTGCTATAATTCCAGTTAATCTTTTTGTTAACTCCGGTACTGGAACCCTATCATCTACATTGCCTTTGGTCACTTTTAATGCCATAAACTCCCCTTTATTATTGATTATTACATGTAATTTAAAACCATAAAAATACCCCATAGAGGATTTACTATGTTTGGCTAATCCTTTAAAAACTTTATTGCTATAACGCCTTTTATTGTGACAAGCTTTAATCGTTGTAGAGTCAATAAAATAAATACCTGTTTCTTCACCAAACAACAAATGAATCAACATATTTAGCGGTATGAATAATCGTGCCATTAATTCAACAAATCTATTATAACTCAAGGCTTTAGGGAAATCATCCTTATGCATGCACTCTATATAACTTTTATAGAAAAATTTAAAATTCTTAGCATAGGATGTATGAAACATAATTATTATTGTTAACATTTCACTTAAACTCATGCTACAACAGCGATTTCTCTGCTTATTTGATGGTAATAACTTTCTCTGTTCATACTCCAAATAAATTTTACAAAAATCATCTATAAAACTATATAATTCTGTGATATCTTTTTTCATGCCTGTAGTTTGTTTTTTTGTTTAAAAATATAAATACTGCAGGCACTCCTTTTTGACAATCCTTTTATCTATTACTATTTCATCTATATCTTATCCCGAACTGACGTATTACACAACAAATAAACGCTCCTGTCAACTTAATTGATGACACACCCTAGTAAAAATGCTTTAGCTATAACTAATACAAGATTTTGGATATGTATAAATTGCATTTCTGTGAATTCATACATTAATTGCTCTTCGTAGTGTATATATGTCTGCTATTTTTACTAATCCTTATCCCGAATTAACGTAAATTGTATTGCCATAACAAATATTTCGTTTAGTGTAATCTGACATTACATTACCATGTAAAATTTAACTCTGCGAGTGAAAAATGTAAGATACGAGTGAAAATATGCAAATGAACAAGCAAGAAACGTAGTTTCTATATTGCGTATAGCCTGATTCTCTGGAATGCAGTCTATAACCGGGGGTTCCTTGTGCTTAACCTGTCTTCGACTCTTGTACTAGTTACTTTTTGTATCGTTTATTGTTGGTTTGGTAGGCTACGGGGTTATTATAAATAGATCGCTGTCGCTGTTTATTACAGTTAATAAGGCTGATTCAGAAAAAAATTTTAAGAAAGTTCATCTAATGCTTGACTGTGTTTTGCAATTTTAGCATCATGACAAATTAAGTAACTTATATGGTATGGGAAATTTATGTTAAGTAGTGAAGAACAAAGCACTAATACAACAACAAATCATATGCACGAAGCTTTGCAACAAAAACAAAAACTTCAGCAAAAGAAAGCTAGATTGATTATTGAAGAGATCAACTTTAAAATTAAAGAACGAAAGATGCGTACTCGTCATTTGATAGAAATGGGAGGATTAGTTGCTAAAGCTGAGTTGGACAACTTACCTACTAATAGCTTATTTGGTGCTTTAATTTCTTTAAAGAATGAGATAACAAAACACCCTGATACTGAAGAACGTTGGACAAAAATTGGCAAAGATATTTTTGATCAAGAAGAGAAAAACAGATCGGCTGTTATATTAAAGTTTACCTCTAAACCCGAAGAATCCATTCGTATTCATATCAGGCAACACGGACTGAAATGGAATGCCCTGCGAAAAGAGTGGTATGGCTATATTACCGATATGCAATCCTTGAAAAATGGCTTGCTTGATATAGAATATCAACTAGAAATAGTGTCGTCAGAAACATAAAATATGCCTAGGTGAACATTTCTTTTTAATGGGTGATTTCATCGTTGTTTTCGTCCTCGAATCCTCATGTACATTTAGTACACTGCGGTTTTTGCTTAGCACGTTAATTCGGGATAAGGATTAGTAAAAATAGCAGACATATATATACTACGAAGAGCAATTAATGTATGAATTCACAGAAATGCAATTTATACATATCCAAAATCTTGTATTAGTTATAGCTAAAGCATTTTTACTAATCCTTATCCCGAATTGACGTTTAGCGAAAACGCCTATAAATCTCCACATTAAAGAGAAATGTTTACCTAATTGGTCTCAAGTTTTTTTTGTAATGTAATTTAAATCTTGAGACTAAACTTCAATTTATAATATAATATATAGATAATCATAACTAATAGTAAAATAGCGTATGATCAATGGAGTACAAATAATATATCCGCTATTAATTACAGTAATAATAATTCTTGTAGTAAAATCATTAGAATATAAGGTGAAATTGTATGATCAAGGTCAAAGACTATATCAATTTTACATTGATAGCAAATTTATCAATGCCTTAATAGTTAGTCATTTACAGCAATCAAATCATTTTAAGTCATCAATAATCAGAAAAATTAAGGATTATTTTCAATTAGACGATGTTTTGATAGTAAAATATAGTGATTTGCAACAGGGTGATATAATAAACAAAAAAAGTTGTTTGTCACAAGAACAGTTACAAGAAATTATGTCATCCTATTATGATGATTATAATAAACAAGTTAAGCAACTAGATAACTCTCCGGTTCTCCTGAATTTTCTAACAACTGATTATGCAGAATATATATTATATATATTTTTTGCCCAAAAAATTGACCAAGAAAGTATTATTTGTATTCAGAAACAAGCTAATGAAATTAGTAGAGCTGAAATTGTTCCTTTAAGCACTGCTATTCATCTGCTTAAAATATTTCTCGATTTTACTTACAAAAAAGATATTTAATGTCTGATAGACCGATACTGTTACTAAATTAACTTATAAAACTTTAATTTTCTAGAATGACACAAGAAGCAATTATAATACCTGAAATACAGGAAAATAATTATAGTTTTAGTGAAGTTGTAAATAAGTTGTCTTGTCAAAAACAAATTATTCAAATCCGAAAATAAATTAGCTTTAGCAACCTGTTGTTTCAACGCTTATTGACAACTACCATGTCTGTCGAAAAAAGACCTGTTCTTATCAAAAATATCAAGTAATCGAATTAAAAATAAAAAAAACTTAGTGACATCATTTCTAGTGTTCGCTACTCATCTTCGAGACGAAAAAGTGCTTGAAACGTCTAAAGATTTATTTTTTATAACTATTTGCTCATCGGCTTACTCTTCTTTTAATACTTCTATTTCTTTTTTTAACTGTTCTATTTTTTCAAGGGTTAGTTTTGTATATTTAGCTATTTTTTCCATTGGCTCATTATCAATTAACATTTCTTTTGCTGTAGCTATAGCATTTTCTTCAATACCTTCAGCTTTACCTTCAGCTTTGCCTCTAGCTTCACCTCTAGCTTCACCTCTAGCTTCACCTCTAGCTTCAGCATCTTCAATTTTTTGCAGTTCTACCGCTAAATTATCAAGACGAGTTTTAACTATTTTCTCATAGGTACGTAATTCTTCTTCACTCCAGTTAGCTTGGTCTACAGCATTAAAGGCTCTCCTAATAATTTCATCCTTACCTATTAACTGCTCTATTTCTTCTAATGTTAATGTACTATCTCCTGCATGCTTAAAAAAATACATCCACTTCTCTTCAATAGTTTTTAGCTCTTTAATAGTTTTTTTAAATTTTGCCAACTCTAAAAAAACAAAATGAAAATCTTTTAAATCATTGGCATAGGTCTCTGTCTCTAAAATACGATGTTCTGATTTCCAATGTTTTCTATCGCTAAACATCACAAAATCCGCTATTGCTAAAAATATTACTCCTTTTAATTTAGCGTATACTGCCATTTTCTTGTGTTTCTCATCTTCCTCTAGTCTTTGCTGAGAGTATGCTTTAGCTGCATAATATTGCGCTCTTTTTTCAAATCCTATATGTTTACTTACCTGCATCTCTACGATTATTTGATTGCCGTTTTGATCTTGACATAGCACATCAATAATAGATTGCCTATATGCAGCAATATCAGGGTCTTGGATAGTTGGTAAAAACGTTACACTAGTTATTTTCTCATTTCCTTCAAACTTTAGAACATCATTTAAAAAATGAACAAGTATATCTTTATTCTTTTCCGTACCAAAGATTTGATGAAAACAAAAGTCATTTTTAGGATCAAGAAACTTTTCTAAAGCCATATAATATAACCTCGTAATTATTACTAAATGTTGCCTTTATTTATCTGATTCATTAGTATTTTTAGCACCATCGATATTATTAACTCCATCATCTCTTGACGCCTGCGAGCATATATATAGGAACAATGCCCGGTATCCTTCAAGAAAGGCAGTGTAATCACTTTCTTGCCGAAAGTTGCTGCGATACACACCACTTAATTGAGCCAAATCTTCTAATACTATTCTACCATCTTTTCCACTAAAAATCTGCAAATAAATTGATTTTAATTGCTCTTTTGTTAGTAAATTTGATGGGGATGAGGAGTTAATTGTTAATAATGTTCCAAAAATTTTTTAGCTGCTATTTGATTGACCATTATCTTTTTAAACAATGCATCATGTTTTAGTTGATTTGACATATTTTTTTTGTTCTTATTTAATAACTCTTATTCCACGATTTTGCTTTATTTCTGATGCTTGCTTTAGCTCATTACTTATTTCCTTACCTATTATTGATTGTGGGTTGATATATTGCATCACTCGTTTATCTTTGGCTATGGCAGCTAAGTAATCTTCTGCTACTGGATAGAGTTTACCTTTAAAATCATCTATTACTATATCACAAAATTTAACAGCACTAAGATTATAATTAGGATCAAACTTATTTTTCATTATTTGTAAGTCTTTTGTTATTTTCTGCTCAATAGCTTTAGAACAACTATCATTACTATAGCTAATAAAAGACTCTATGCCTTTTTCCTTATATATTTGTAAGGCTGTACTGATATTCTCTTTGGTAGTAAATCTTTCCAATGATTTTATCTGCTGTTGAAACTCCTGCAACACATTATTATTTGTTGATTTTCCAAGTTCTAGTTCTATATATTTGATTTGTGATTGATTATTATCAGCCTTACTATTGTCAATTGGTTTTAATGACTCAGTAAATTTAATTGTTTTTTCGTTTAGTGTTTCATTTGTTGTTAATTTTGCTATTTCAGGTTCTATAAGATTTTTAATAGACTCTGTCCCTTTAGTTTTGAGCATATCGTTAAAATCCCCTATATCTTGCGGCATTATTACCGATACTACTGCCCCTTTATTTGCTAATTGTTCTTTAGCTTTAGTGGCAATATTAACTGATATGGCACTTTGTCCATCATTATCGGCAGCAATAATTATCTTCTCGCCTGTTGTAGGCTGATAATTCTTGATATTATTTATCCCTAAGCTACAGATGATTTTACCTTTAATGCCTGCTTCCTGCAAGCTTAAAGCTGTTTCTTAAAGCTGTTTCTACTCCTTCTGCTATAATTGTTATATTATTCCTTAACTTATACTCCTGTTGATTATCTTGTTGAATTTCCACAAAAGAACCACTAATTTTACCAAATGAACGTTTATTAACGGCAATATCAGCTTTAGCACCTGTTTCTTTATTTAAATAGATCGATTGTCCACCAGTGATTCTACCTTCTTGATCTCGTGCAAAGGCAATTAAGGCTGGATAATATTGTTTGCTTCCATTATCCCACATCACGTCAATTCGGGATAAGGGATAAGAAAGAATAGTGTAGATATAAGAGTTGCAAGGAGTTAATGCCTGTGATAAATGTTTTTGTGGAAAAAGAAATAAACACAGGCATGAAAAAAGATATCACAGAATTATATAGTTTTATAGACGATTTTTGTAAAATTTACTATGAATACGAAAAAAAGAAATTATTACCAACAGAAAAACAAAGGAATCGCCGTTGTGATATGAGTTTAAGCGAGATTATGACAATTATGGTAATGTATCATACTTCTTATGCTAAAAACTTTAAATATTTTTATAAGACTTGTATAGAATATATCCACAAAGGTGATTTCCCAAAAGCATTGAGCTATAACCGTTTTGTCGAGTTAATGCCTAGATTGTTTGTCCCACTTAATATTCTTATGCATTTGTTATTTGGCGAGGAAACAGGTAGTTATTTTATTGATGCAACGACAATCAAGGCTTGCCATAATAAAAGGCGATATAGTAATAAAATATTTAAGGGGCTAGCAAAACATAGCAAATCATCAATGGGTTATTTTTATGGGTTCAAGTTACACTTAATTATTAATGAAAAAGGACAATTTATAGCATTAAAAATGACTAAAGGAAACGTTGATACGTCAATTCGGGATAAGGATTAGTAAAAATGCTTTAGCTATAACTAATACAAGATTTTGGATATGTATAAATTGCATTTCTGTGAATTCATACATTAATTGCTCTTCGTAGTGTATATATGTCTGCTATTTTTACTAATCCTTATCCCGAATTAACGTGTTGATGATAGGATTCCAGTACCTGAGTTAACAGATGGTTTAACTGGAGTTATGTATGCAGATAAAGGATATATTAAGCAAAACTTATTCGTCAGTTTATATGAAAGAGGATTAAAAATGGTGCATGGGATTAAGAAAAATATGCCAAATAAATTAATGGATTTAAAGGAGAAGATTATGCTAAGAAAACGTAATTTAATTGAAACAGTTTTTGATTATTTAAAGAACAAAATGAACCTTGAGCATACTAGACACAGATCACCTATAAATGCTTTTGTTCATATACTTTCTACACTAGTTGCCTATTCTCTTAAGAAAAATAAACCTTCCATAAATTGCAATTTCAACTTCCCTCTAAATTATAACCTTATCCCGAATTGACGTATAACAGAAGCTTTACCACGTTTTCCTTTCATATACTGAAAGAGGTCTTTAGATAATGCCTGCTTGGTTTCGTATTCCAAACCATGCAAGGCTACATTTGCAAGCAACGGTGAAATTACCCCTCCTTGCGGAGTTCCTTTATCACTTTTATAAAATACGTCAATTCGGGATAAGGATATTGAGAACATGTAGATTAAAATCAAATTTTGTTGAAGGTTTATTTTTCTTTAATGAATAAGCAACAAGAGTAGATAATATATGGACAAAGGCATTTATTGGTGATCTATGTCTAGGGCGTGTCATCAATTAAGTTGACAATAGTGTTTGTTTGTTGTGTAATAGAGAAAAAATTAAGGATAAATTTTCTCTATGCGTCGATATGCTCTACGTGACGATCAATGGGATCGGATTAAAGATAACCTACCTGGAAGGGAAGAGTCTGTTGGCGTAACAGCCAAGGATAATCGCCTATTTGTAGAAGCGGTCTTGTATCGATATAGGGCTGGTATACCTTGGAGAGACCTACCTGAACGTTTTGGAGATTTTCGAGTGATTCACCTACGTCATTCAAGGTGGAGCAAGACAGGTGTGTGGAAAAAGGTTTTTGAGATGTTGGCTAAAGATGCTGATAACGAGTATGCCATGATTGATTCAACCATTGTTAGGAGTCATCAACATAGTGCTGGTGCTAAAAAAAAGAGTTAGAGGATGACCAAGCAATTGGACGAGGTAAAGGGGGGCTGAGTACTAAAATCCATGCCACATGTGACGCTCTAGGGAATCCAACGGGATTCCATCTTACCCCGGGTCAAGCTCATGATTTGCAAGGATCTGATGTTTTGATGAATGAATTGACGAAAGCGGATGCTGTACTTGCTGATAAGGCTTATGATGCCGATGCACGTATGCGCGATAAGCTGAAAGATAAGGGATGTACAGTTGTGATTCCCCCAAAGAAGAATCGTGTGAATCCAGCTAATTATGATAAGGATCTTTATAAAGCTAGGCATTTGATTGAGAACTTTTTTGCAAAATTGAAGCAATATAGAGCTATCGCAACACGATATGACAAAACATCTCAGAACTTTTTAGGAGCTGTTTATATGGTTTCCATGGTAATTTGCCTCAATTGATGACACACCCTAGTATGTTCAAGGTTCATTTTATTTTTTAGATAATCAAAAACTGTTTCAATTAAGTTACGCTTTCGAAGTAAGATTTTTTCTTTCAAATCCATTAATTTATTTTCCATATTCTTCTTAATTCCATGAATCATTTTTAAGCCTCTTTCATATAAATTTAAGAACAAATTTTGCTTAATATAACCTTTATCAGCTGCTATAATTCCAGTTAATCTTTTTGTTAACTCCGGTACTGGAACCCTATCATCTACATTGCCTTTGGTCACTTTTAATGCCATAAACTCCCCTTTATTATTGATTATTACATGTAATTTAAAACCATAAAAATACCCCATAGAGGATTTACTATGTTTGGCTAATCCTTTAAAAACTTTATTGCTATAACGCCTTTTATTGTGACAAGCTTTAATCGTTGTAGAGTCAATAAAATAAATACCTGTTTCTTCACCAAACAACAAATGAATCAACATATTTAGCGGTATGAATAATCGTGCCATTAATTCAACAAATCTATTATAACTCAAGGCTTTAGGGAAATCATCCTTATGCATGCACTCTATATAACTTTTATAGAAAAATTTAAAATTCTTAGCATAGGATGTATGAAACATAATTATTATTGTTAACATTTCACTTAAACTCATGCTACAACAGCGATTTCTCTGCTTATTTGATGGTAATAACTTTCTCTGTTCATACTCCAAATAAATTTTACAAAAATCATCTATAAAACTATATAATTCTGTGATATCTTTTTTCATGCCTGTAGTTTGTTTTTTTGTTTAAAAATATAAATACTGCAGGCACTCCTTTTTGACAATCCTTTTATCTATTACTATTTCATCTATATCTTATCCCGAACTGACGTAATACATAAATTATATTTTGGTGATGTATATTTGGATCTTCGGTATTTCAAAAGATGGACAAGATATGTACTAAAGAAATCAAATGATTATACAATTTATTTATTAAAAAACCCTGAGGAGGTTTCATGGAATTTATAAATAATTTAGATGATGCATTGGAAAAATGGTCTTTACTTAAACATCCATTTTATCAAGCTTGGAATAATGGTATTTTGAATAGGAATACACTGAACGTTTATGCTCAAGAATATTATCATCATGTTGCTGCTTTTCCTAGATATATCAGTCAGATTCACGCTTTATGTGCTGATATCCAGGCTAGACAAGTCTTATTAGAGAATTTAGTTGATGAAGAACAAGGTGACAATAATCATCCGGAGCTATGGTTACGTTTTATCGAAGGATTAGGTGTTTCTCGAGATGATGATAAGAATCCAAAATTTGAGTCAACAAAAAGATTGGTTAATGTTTTTTTTGAGTTAACTCAAACAGATTATTCTACTGGGCTTGGAGCATTATATGCTTATGAAAGACAAACTCCAACCGTATCAAAAGTCAAGATTGATGGTCTGAAAAAATATTATAATATTCACAATCAAAGAACCTTAGAATTTTTCGTTGTTCATGCAAAAACTGATATATGGCATACCAATGAACTTATTAAGCTGATTAACAAACTTAATAGCATAAAACAAAAACAAGTACATTATGGAGCCGTGAAGGGAGGCAAATTACTTTGGCAATTTCTTGATGGGATGGAAGGGTTATATGCAAATTCATGCCATTAAAACTCATAAAATCCAATATGGTGAGTCATTACAAACTATATTGACTCAGTATATTGCGGATTTAAAAGAAGGGGATGTTGTAGCTATAACTTCAAAAGTAATTAGTATATTAGAGGGGAGGTTTGTTAAAAAAGGTGATATTGATAAATATACATTAATTCTACAAGAGGCAGATCAAATATTAGAGACAGAAGAAAATATATATGATATTTATTTAACTCTAAAAAATGGCTTACTAATTCCATCTGCGGGTATTGATGAATCTAATGTCGATGGTGTTTATGTATTATATCCTCAAGATGTTCAGAAAACAGCCTATTGGATTTGGCAATATTTGTGCAGTAAACATAATATTCGCGATCTAGGAATTGTTATAACCGATAGTCATGCAACTATTATGAGACGAGGTGTAACTGGAATTGCTCTTGGTTGGTGTGGTTTTAGCCCCTTATATTCCTATATTGGTAAGCATGATATTTGTAATCAATCTTTAAATGTCACACAAATTAATACATTAGATTCATTAGCAGGAGCAGCTGTTTTTGTTATGGGGGAAGGCAATGAGCAAACCCCTATAACTATTATTAAGCATGCTCCTCGTATGACCTTTCTTGACAGGCCTCCATCGGAAGAGGAAAAACTTAGCATTGTCATTAGTATGGAAGAAGATTTATATGGTCCATTATTAAAATCAGCGAAATGGGTGATGAACAAATTAGGTCGCATCTGTTGTAAATGGTAGAAAATTAGGTATAGTCAAATAAAAGATATAGCTATACCATTTCATATTGGTCTATCGGCGTTATACATGTCAAAAATCACCATAAGGCATTATACGAACTTTGAGATTGTAAAAATGGCTTACTAATGCTAGGTTAGTGAATTTAGCTTCAGAATTAGCAAACAAACCTTCCTAATTTTTAATGATTTTTATTATTAATATTCAAATTTAAGTTGAGTGATTTTGCTTATTCTTTATAGGGCATCATCAAGTTAAGTGATAAAAATTTATGGATTGCATAATAGAGGGTTCTATTCTATAGAATAGTTTAATAATCACGTAACCTATTACTTATTCCTATGTACATTAGTAAGGATTCAAAGAGACATCGTTTTCCAGTTAGTATTATAAGTCATGTAATATGGTTATATCATAGGTTCAATAATAGTTACCGTGATATTCAGGAACAGACAGCTTATCGAAGAATACCATAAATCATATAATGGACTGAAGAAATTAGACAAAAAAGAGAGTAGTTAAGTTTCCGTAATAAGTTAGAAAAAAAGAGTTAAACTTAAAAGAAACAAATATGAAAAATAAGGTAAGAATTTTCAGTGCCGAAGAAAAAACAAAAATAGTGCTAGAATTATTAAAAGAGGATATTACATTATCTCAGCTATCATCGAAATATGAAGTTAATGCGAAGAGTATCCGGAATTGGAAGAGTCAATTTGTAGCAAATGCAGCATTAGCTTTTGAACCTTCTAAAGTATTGAGTGAATATCAAGAGCAAATTAATAAGCTAAAGGAACAAAATGATGAACTTGCTAAAGCACTCGGGAAAACTACTGTTGAGAGGGATTGGGCTGTGGAAAAGTTAGAAAGCTTGGACTTATCAAATAGAAAAAGTCTTGTCGAATCCAAGCTAAAGCTGTTACCAAAGGCAAGACAGTGTGAATTATTGGAAGTTAATCGTGCTTCAGTATATTATAAAGCTAAGCCCTTTAGTACAGACAATTTGAAGGTTTTAAATAATAGAATAGATGAGATATATACAGAAAATCCTGAATTTGGTTATCGTTATATTCATCAACAATTATTGGAAGATGGTTTTCTGTTGGTAAGGATCGAGTACTGAAATATATGAGGATGATGGGGATAGAGGCTATTTATCCACACAAGAAACAACTTTTCTGTAAAGGATAATCAACATCAGATTTATAGCTATTTACTTGATCAATATTGGACTAAATTTGGCACAACAAAAGAGGTACATATAGCTCAGAGTCTATAATATAGTTTGTGTAAGTTGCAAAAGAAGCAGTAAGAGATTACTGTAAAAAGAAGTAACTAAAACAAAGGGAAATTATGGCTAAAGAAATAGGTAAAACGTCAATTCGGGATAAGGATTAGTAAAAATGCTTTAGCTATAACTAATACAAGATTTTGGATATGTATAAATTGCATTTCTGTGAATTCATACATTAATTGCTCTTCGTAGTGTATATATGTCTGCTATTTTTACTAATCCTTATCCCGAATTAACGTATATTGCAAATCATTAATCAGTAAATTTTGGTCATAATCAGTAAATCCTAAAATTATTTTGTCTAGTCTAGTAATTTTCCAGCAAGTAGCAAGGCTTGTCACCTCAGATTTTAAGTGATGAGTTAATGTTGGCGGTAAATTTCTCATATTACGTTAATTCGGGATAAGGATTAGTAAAAATAGCAGACATATATACACTACGAAGAGCAATTAATGTATGAATTCACAGAAATGCAATTTATACATATCCAAAATCTTGTATTAGTTATAGCTAAAGCATTTTTACTAATCCTTATCCCGAATTAACGTATATTCTAATTTCAATGAGAGGAATATTACCCCAAGAGCCTATGTCAAAACTATCCATCGATAAATCAAGGTGATCCGTATCAAACCTAACTGGTACATCAAATTCAAAATCTGCCTTTATTTCTTCATCTCTTCTCGGAGGCTGAGCAAAGACAATTGAGCCAGTGGTAAAATCAATATCAATTTCTTCTGTTTGAACTGGACATGAATCAAGATAAATCTTGCAAAAACTATTTTTTACTGGTTTAGTTATAATTCTAGCATAAATATATCCACCACTAATATAATTTTTAACTAATTGGAATTTTTTTGTTTGACCGTCCCCTTTGCCTAATAACTGATTTATACCTTGATAATCAGACCAGTCTTTATAACGAAAACCTATAGCTCTGCCACGTCTTGCCCGGAAAAAACTTATTAGCTCTTGCCACTGGGCTTGCGTCTTGATACCACTACCAATATCATATCTGCTTCTTGCCATTTGCCAGTTAATATTACGTTGCTCATGACCACTAAATGTTGTAACTATATTAGTTGAGAATATTGGACCACCCTTAGAACCATAAGATATCTCAGGCGGAAATTGCACCTCAGCAAAACCTATCATAAATGATTAAATTAGCTTGTTAATCAGAGAGTTAAGATTATTATATATATCTTTTCTATGTCCTATTTTTAAAACTAAAATAAGCAAGATGTTATGTTGAATTTTATAGATTACTCTGTAATCACCAACTCTTAATCTATACAAATCATCCATCCCACTTAATTTTTTTATTCCAAGATTAGGTATTTTGGGGTTTAGATTTTCGAGATTTTTGATAATGTCCTTTTGTAATTGTCTTGGTAATTTCTTGAGTTGTCTCTGAGCTAGTGGTGCTAGCTCGATATTGTATTTAACACTCACAATTTAATATCTTCTAAATATCTTCATTTTTCTTAAAGTCAGCTAGAGATAGAGTGCCATGTTGCTTGGCTTCTTCTAGGGATTTTCTTGCATCCTCAACATCTAATTTATCTTCAAGAGCTTCAAGCAAATTTAAATCTTCCATAGGTATTATAGCAACAAGTTTTTTTTCCTCGCCTTGTAAAAATGATTCTTTCTTTCCCATAAGCACTACGATTCAGTACTTCAGAAAAATGTTCTCTTGCTTCTACAGTGGTAATAAAATTCATAGTAGGATTGTAACCCTCTTTAATCTACTACTCAAATGTACGTTACGTACAAATTTTTGTCAAGTTATATGTCACAAATTCCTAGAACTCCTTGCTATCTGTCTTGCCATATCAGCGGCAATTTGACTTCTGCTTTGGTTAAATGAGCTAATATCCGGGGTTTGAATATTCATGTTAACTACAATATTGTTGTTGCTAGCACCCGATGCCTCCAGTTTGCTAAAGGGTACAATGCTACCAACACTATTGGGAATAAACAACTCAGGCTCACCACCATCACCAACCACATGTGCTTTACCGGGCTTTACCGTACCACCACTTGCAAACAAACCTCCAAAAATGGAGCTTATCCCACCCAAACTTCCTCCACCGCCAAACATTTCACCAAATGTACCTCCGCTAGCCGAAGAGAAAGCCTGTTTAAGCGTCATCTTTAATATATCAACTTGCAACTGTTTAAAAAAATCACTAAAAGTATCTTTCAAACTTTTTACCTGATCACCTACACCAAAGGCAGCCTTGGCAAAATTATCAATTAAACTATCTGCTGCATCTTTGGAACGATCTTTAATCAAATTAAATGCATCTTCGGATTCATTTGCCATATTACCAAGTAATTGTTTATTTTGTTCCATAGCTCTGTTATATGTATCTTGGTCAATTAAACCTTGCTTAAGCAGTTTATTTAGTTTCTCCATTTCTATGTTATACTTTTCCAGCGGTGTTCTAGTTTGTTCAAATATCCGTTTTGCTTCGTTTTGCAATTCGTTCCTTTTACTCATTACTTCAAGTGACGCTTTAGGGATGGTTATTGCTGCTAATGTTTTGGTTTCCTCTAAAGTTTGATTAAATTCTTTAGTTACTTCAGTTGATCTGTTAAACCATTTAGTTAAGGTAACTAATCCAGCTACCACAGTTGATATTGCCACTGCTACTAAACCTAATGGATTTGCTATAAGAGCTGCCGTAAAAGCCCTAACAGCAGTAGTAGCTGCAATAAACCATACTGCTAATCTCAAAGCTAGCAAAGTAGATATTGCAGTAATTATAAAAGTTATGGCTGGGTGTCCTTCCCTAATAGCCGCAAAAAAACCTATCAGTAACGGTAATATAGGCACTAATACTGAGGTTATTAAACTGGTCATTATTGCCTGTAATTTTGATAGTTCTGCGTTGAACTTAGCCATTGCCTCACATTCTTCCTGTGACAATGATAGCCCTAGATTCCTTGCTTCTTCTCTAAGCCGTCTTATACCATCTTCACCTTGTTCAAGTATTGGTAGCAGGGCAGCTCCAGCAGAACCAAACAACTTTATTGCTAGCTGTGTTCTATCTGAAGCATCTCTGACTCTTAGCAAGTTTTCAGCAATTTGTCCAATCTGTTCATTGGGTGCTACTTGATTCAATTCTTTAGCTGATAAACCCAATAACCTCAAAGCATCTTTTGCCTCCCCGGAGTTTCTTGCTGCATCTGACACCCTCATTGCCATTTGCTCAAGACCTGAAGTAAGGGTACTAAACTCCACCCCGCATCTCTCTGCAGCATATTTTAACTCTGATAAACTATGGGTGCTAATATCTAGCTTATTAGCAAGTTTACCAATCTCCTCACCGCTATCAATAATCTTCTTTAAGGTTGCTACACTAAATGCCGCAGCTATTGCCGTAC
The DNA here is from genome assembly GCF_965178575.1 of Candidatus Tisiphia endosymbiont of Micropterix aruncella. Lineage (NCBI taxonomy): Bacteria > Pseudomonadati > Pseudomonadota > Alphaproteobacteria > Rickettsiales > Rickettsiaceae > Candidatus Tisiphia > Candidatus Tisiphia endosymbiont of Micropterix aruncella. Next base: position 959,626 of record NZ_OZ238268.1, on the reverse strand, counting down.
CGATTCTACCAAAGCCTAGTTTAATTCTGCCAAGCTGATCTTGTAGTTTCTTGAAATTCTGCTTGATTCTGCCAAATGCTTCTTTGGTTTTATCAACTCCTCTAAAAGTTACTCTGACTTCTTTATTGTTAGAACTCATTTACCTTGTTAATTTGTGTTTATGTTGATACTGTTTTTTAATTTTAAAATATGCCAGCCAATGATACCACTCATCTATTGTCATTTGTTCGATTTCAGCTATGGTTTTTCCTAAATGCTCAGCTAAAGCAAACATGTTAAGCAATGCTGGCTGGTTAGTTAGTTTTTTTCTGCTACCTCAGTATCATTGCTCTCCATGATTGAGGTTGCAACACGAATTAACACATCAGGGTCACAGTTTCTCATTAAATTTGGTTTATCTGATCTGCTAAACAGGCAATTACCTTCAGTATCTTTAGCCTTCATAATCAATGCTTCAACCATTAAGCCTAAATCATCTTCTTTAGCCATTTTATATAGACGATTCTTTTGAGCTAAGGTCAAAGGAGAACAGTGAATATATAACGGATTCTCACCATCTCCCCACTCAGCTACCTCAATTATCTTGATCTCCTTAGCATCAAAATGGGCTTTAATCCTGTCAATAATTTTTTCAGTCATTATTGTCTTCTCCTACTTTCTATTAGTATTGTTAAATTTTACTGTTTTACTTCTAATAATTTACCATTGCCCTGAAAGGTAAAGGAACTTTCAACTAACCCATCAAAGGAAGCTTGCCGAGAAATGCCAGTAACAATTGCTAGACCAGTAAAATATATCTTTTCTTCATTCTCACCTTTTGGGTAAAGACTTAGCTGTACGGTCGCCCCAATGGTAAGCCTGCCTTGACCTTCAGTATCAGCTTCATCCCAAAAGGCCTCTATCGAACCTGACCAGCTTTTGATAGTAGCCTGAGACTTACGCCACTCAGTGCCAATAATGCTGGCATCTACCGTATCGCATACCTCTTCCAGCGACCATGATTTAACTTCGGCTACCTGTGTTGTACCAATTCTAACTATTCCTTCTGATCCTGCATGTGTTGACATATTGGTTTCTCATTATTGGATTTATATTATTATATTCGGTGAAGTCTCTTTAGTTTGGTATATTACTGTAAATACTAGGCTTGCTACTGCTACTGGTTGATCGCCATCTGAATTTAGATTAATATCGGTTGATTCCAAACGGCAATCTTTGCAAAGCTTCTTTAGTTCAGGATTATTTAACACTAAACTTTCCACTTCAGCTGTCATATTATCAACTATGATATTGACCGAAGTAGTAGCCTTGGCATAACATTCTACGGTTATTCGTGCCGTCCTGTTCTGACATCTTGGTGGACTGATAGTGCTGGTTACTATTTCTTCTTGGCTAGAAAATATGATAATCCCCGGCAAAGTGCTGTCATTCATGCTATATAACCGGCTATCGTAAACTTTATCTTTTGCTGCCGTTTTTCCTTTAAGGATATCCACAAAAGTTTGCCTTATGCTGGTTCTAGCATGTAGCATATCAGCTTTGTCGCTCTAATCCCAGCACTACCCAGCCAGTATCATCTTGTTTGATTTCAACAATTTTGTACTTTGTTTGCCGGATAGTTAGTATATCTCCATCATTGATTTTTCTTGCCTCTTCCTCACAGCACTCAAAGCTTGGATTGAATCCGACAAAGCCACTTGTTCCAATATCTATAGGGTAGTAGTTGTTAACAAATATCCCTTTGAGTTGGTAAGCTAGTCCATCTTTTGGCGTTACGATCGCCTCTACTGCAAATCCTTGTTCTGTATCTAAAAACTCAGCAAAATCTTCTTGAAATGCCATAACTATTTATGTTACTCTAGATATCAATAATTATTGTCTAGTTAGCACTGCAAAACTCTCAGAGTGTCTAACTGCAATGTCTACATCTTGCATGACTCTTATTCTAATGCCACCGCTAGTTCCTAAAGTGTAAGGGTCTACTAATACATCCAGCACTCCCCATTGTCCAATAATTAGATCAGCAAAATTGCCAAATAATATAGTATCAGCTGGTATTTGGTTGGTTGTTCCAACTCTATAGCCGTTAAGGTAACCAAAACCTAGCTCACTACTACTTTCCCAAACAAATTGGGCAGTTCCTTCAGCTTTTTCTGTTTGTTTTAAAATTCCCCGTATGTTGGCATTGCATAAATAGCCAAGCGTGCCAATATCAGCATTCCTTGCAGCAATTAGGCTTTCAAGGTCTACGATCTTACCCCAGCTTATTGGATTATCGTCATCAAAAGTAACATTACCAATGCCAGTTGTGTTAAGAATACCTAATGGCTCAGCCCCAATGCCCCTACCACTTATCGCAGCCCGATCAATTTCAAGAGCAATAACGGTAGCAAGGTCACTGCGTACTAGATTTTCTATATCAGGACTGGATTGTAGCACTAATTTGCGGGTAAAATCAGTATATGCCGCAATGCTTTTAGGGGAGAGTGTTACTTGGGCAAAGGCTTGCTCGCTATGCTCAGGGCTTCTCCCTTCTGACACCCAAAAAGTAGTAGCTCCACCAGTTTGTTTTGGTATTGCTACATCGCCATGCAAGCCGCTCATTACTTTAGCTCCCATTTGCTTAACAAGCATTTTGTTACGCAGCAGTTCAATAAAATTGTTGCTTAGGTAATCGGTACTAACTAGGTAACCACCGGCAACATTTGATAATTTTTCCAGCGTTCTGCCTACATAACTTCTTTGCTCTAAATTGACATCAAGAGGTACAAAAAAGCTAGAAGGCTCTCGATTAATTTTTTTAGCAACTGCCATTGATGCTTCTTTTTCCAGCTCAGCGTCACTCCAGTTGCCTGTTACCGTTGCTCTAATGGCTCTTAAAATAGAGAAGCTTCTTGTCTCCTTTGTACTCATTCCGATAATAGCTGATTTTGGTGAAGTAGTGTTGATAATTGGATTATTACTCAATACACGTCAATTCGGGATAAGGATTAGTAAAAATGCTTTAGCTATAACTAATACAAGATTTTGGATATGTATAAATTACGTCAATTCGGGATAAGGGATAAGAAAGAATAGTGTAGATATAAGAGTTGCAAGGAGTTAATGCCTGTGATAAATGTTTTTGTGGAAAAAGAAATAAACACAGGCATGAAAAAAGATATCACAGAATTATATAGTTTTATAGACGATTTTTGTAAAATTTACTATGAATACGAAAAAAAGAAATTATTACCAACAGAAAAACAAAGGAATCGCCGTTGTGATATGAGTTTAAGCGAGATTATGACAATTATGGTAATGTATCGTATACTTGCAGCAAAACTGCATAACTTTATCTAATTTTTTTGCTAGTATGAATTTTTTATACATTTGGGTTCCTACTATGCAAATACCATCAATTACTATTGAGCAAGTAGCTCAGCAATTTAAAGCTTGGCGTCAAACTAAAACTAACAAGTTTGATCCCATACCAAACCATCTAAAGGAATTAGTTCACCAATTACTCCATCATTATTCTTACCAAGAGATAGCTAAACATCTTAATATTAATATTAATAAAGCAACAATTAGTTCAATTAAAAAAGCCCATGAACCTACCCTCAAAACTTCTCCTGTCTCAGCTTCAAATCAAGCTCTACAACAAAATATTAATTTTGTCCCATTTCAACTAGTAAATTCTATAGCTACTGATCCTGTAGCGAACCCCAAACAAAATCACTATACTTGTCACATTATTAAACCAAATGGTACCAAGCTTATTATCCAAACACTAGAGCCAAAAACCATAATTCAGACATTTCTATGCTGCAACTAACCCCGGCGTCAGTTATTTTTGTTGCCACTATTGCCATCGATTTTCGCAAGGGTATAGATGGCTTAATCGCTGTTTGTAGACAAAAACTTTCTTCTGACCCTCTTAATGGTTCCTTGTTTTTATTCTATAATAAAAACAGAACTGCCATTAAAATTTTGTCCTTTGACGGTCAAGGCTTTTGGCTATGCTCTAAACGCCTATCCAAAGGTAAATTTACGGCAAAACTCTTCCCTTCTGATAATTTATCTTATCAGATTTGCCATAGAACCTTATACATTCTTATTCATAATGGCGATCCTAGTTCTGCCAAACTCTCTAATGATTGGCGTTCTGTCATTTAAGCTGCTGTCTTGATTAATTCCGTATTATTCATATATCTTGCATAGGCAAAAGGGCTATAATTCGCAGGATGCTTCTTTGCTTTGCTACTCTGCTCTTGTAGCCAATTTAAATATTTAAAGGCATTGATCTCGTTCTCACTACAAGTCTTTACTATACTATATAGACCACTATGTATCTCAGCACTATTGATTGTTTTAAAGAATAATGAATTCTTCCTTTGTAAAATAATGGTACGCAGTGATCTCTCAGCCCAATTATTATCAAGACTGCTAACTGGAATTTTTAAAAATTGGGTCAAACCTTCTTTATTATTTAACCAATATCTCATAACTTGTCCAAGCCTACTATTAGGCTCAACTTTCTTGTCGTTAAATAATTCGTCTATTTTGTTATATATGTTTTCTATATATTTACTGCTATGTTCCTGATGATACCCCAGTTTTTCTTCAGGGCTCATCTCTTTACATTGATGTTCATTGTGGTAAATACCACGTGTTTGTTTGAGAAAATATCCGCATTCTTCAGGGTAATATAGTTCATTCTCTGTAAATTTTCTCTGACCATGTGACAAACAATTGATCATCACTATTATTGCTAGTAATTCTTTATCTGCTTCTGATAATACCGGGTTATTATTGTTACTTGCGTCAGTCATTAATTGGATAGAATCTGTTCTATTCTTACGATTCTTTAGTACGTTACCAATATTCTCCCCGCCATGCTTATTACCTGTAAAATATAAAACTATCACCTCATTATTTGTAGTCTTAGCACATATAGTAGTAGTATAACAGCTGCGTCCTTTCTTATTTTGAGTACGTAATTTTTTATTGGCTATAGTAATTTCTAAAATCCTGGCTCTAGTATCATCAAGATTCAGTGAATTACATTCGGCAGCCATTTCCAATAATACCCCGTAAATCTCAGCTCCACCACCTTCTTGCCAAACATCTAAATATTGTTGCCACAACGAACTATATGCTACAGGAAACCCACTTAAACTTTGCAACCTAGATAAACGGTAGAAAGGAGTACCATAGGTCTTTTGTAACACTATTGCACTTCTGCTACTATTTGTCCATTTGTTGATATTTTTATTGTTCATAACTTTATAGTCGCAAGCATTACAGCGTAGCGTTTTCTTTACATATCTGTTGACTGTAATTGGAGCGTTACCTGTGAATTGTAGCAATTTTCTAGCTTCACTATTATATAGTTTGCCATTATAGCAGTGAGGACAGCTATCACCACTACAAAAATTCTCAGGAGCTAAATAGCTGGTATTCGCATCCTTATAATCATCAAACCCATATTTACCTTGCCAATTACTACGATCTATCTTTTTGGGCTTATCGCACTCTTCTTCATTACCACCATTCCCGTTATCAGATTCACTTGGCGGTTCTTTTAATGAATCTGAACTATCTTTTTTTTGTTATCTGCCTTAAAACCAATCAGCATTTCCTTAAGCTTATTTATACTGATATTTGATGATGCTAGCTTGTCTATTAGTTCGTTACAAAATTTCACAAGTTCTATTATCGCTTGCTGATCATTTCCTGTTAATGAATTTGCCTTAATATGTTGTATTAGTTCTTCTCGTTCTTCAGCACTTAAGGTCGCTACTTTTGGCTTTTGCATTTCGATTAATTATCATTATTGTTAATATTTCAGATGTTATAATATGACTGGTACTTTTTCAACTAGTTTTTTTATTAATCGGTGATATTTGCATAGTAGAAACCCAAATTTATAAAATAAATTTATACTAGCAAAAAAATTTAATAGTGTTATGCAGTTTTGCTGCAAGTATACAATTCAATTAAAAGCTCGAATGAGGACGCACTTACCAACTGCTACCATGAGCTTGATGCAAAGAGAGCGGTTGGTGTAGACGGAACGGATAAAGTTAAGTATGGCTCAAGACTTTTGTAATTAATCCTAGCCAAAATTTGTCAACGATTGCTGGAATTTGTATTTATTATTGCTAGCTGATACAACTAACGACAGTAGAATTTATCCAATCTGAAGTACTACTAATCTCCCTATTGATAAATAAACTATAGCTTTATAATAGATATAGTGTATATATAATATATAATTAGCATATTTACCATATACTAATCATAAATATATAATAAAGTTATAGTTTACTTATTTCATATATAAGAAACTAGATTATAGTTGCAATTAATCTTAGCCAAAATTTGTCAATGATTGCTGGAATTTATATTTATTATTGCTAGTCGATACAACTAACGACAGTAGAGTTTATCCAATCTGAAGTACTATTAATGCGAGTTTAGGATAAGAGAGAAGGCTGATTAACAGAAATAACTGATTTTAAGCTAAGTTTTTTAATAGCATATCCTACAGCACACAAAATATGGACTAAAAAATTAACAGGCGATCTATTGAGTCAATAATTTTTTTTGTGTAAGTTCATTTTTTATTTTCCAATAAATCATATTTAAAATCTCCACAAAGTATTTCAAATTGATTTAAAGCTAATGACCAATCTTTTATAGGCATAGTCCATTTTTTAGCCACATTTTGTAAGGCTAAAAATATTATCTTTTGAATTGATTTATCATCTGGAAATACACCTTTATTTTTAATAATTTTCCTAATTTGACGATTTATAGACTCTATAGTATTCGTGGTATAAATCACCTTTCTAATCCCTTCAGGAAAGCTAAAAAGCGGGGCTATACCTGACCAACTACGCTGCCAAATATCAGAAATTACTGGATATTTTTTATCCCATTTTACACTAAATTGTTGCAGTTTTAAACAAGCCATTTCTTCGTTATTTGCCGTGTAAATTTGTTTTAAATCTGATGTTACCTCTTTTAAATCCTTATATGACACGTACTTTACTGAATTGCGTACCATATGTACTATATATAGTTGTACTATAGTAGCAGGAAATATGCTACTGATAGCCTCAGGAAAGCCTTTTAAACCATCAACGCAAGCAACATAAATTTGTTCTACACCTAGATTCTTTAATTCAGTTACTACTTGCATCCAAAATTTAGAGCCTTCATTTTTTCCTATCCAAATGCCCAATAACTCCTTCTTGCCTTCTATATTAACCGCAATTGCCAAATATACAGCTTTATTTATTACTATATGATTGTCCCTAGATTTAACATATATGCAATCCAAATACAATATTGGGTATATCCTATCTAAACAGCGATTTTGCCACCTAGTTACCTCCTCTAGTACTCCATCTGTTATGGTTGATATTAAATCACTAGATACTTCAGTTTGATATATTTCTTCTAAGTGACCACGAATCTCACTGACTGTCATTCCTCTACCATAAAGTGAAATTACCTTCTCATCAAATCCATTAAATCTCCTCAGCCCTTTTGGTATTAATTGTGGATTATACTCACCTTCCCGGTCTCTTGGTACTTCTAATGTCAACTTACGACCATCATCATCAATTACTGTCTTCTCATAGCTACCATTACGACGATTATTATCTACTTTTTCTACTTTAACTATGTTTTGAGTAGCCTAATTCATGATCTAACTCACTTGCTAATATTTTCTCAACTATTTGTTTCTTTAGCTGTTGAAATAAACCATCTCGACCAAATAACTCTGATGGGTTTGCTTTTGATAATAATTCTTCTACTAGATGATTACTTATGTTTAATTTTTCTTTATCTTTACACGTTAATTCGGGATAAGGATTAGTAAAAATAGCAGACATATATACACTACGAAGAGCAATTAATGTATGAATTCACAGAAATGCAATTTATACATATCCAAAATCTTGTATTAGTTATAGCTAAAGCATTTTTACTAATCCTTATCCCGAATTGACGTTTTACCTATTTCTTTAGCCATAATTTCCCTTTGTTTTAGTTACTTCTTTTTACAGTAATCTCTTACTGCTTCTTTTGCAACTTACACAAACTATATTATAGACTCTGAGCTATATGTACCTCTTTTGTTGTGCCAAATTTAGTCCAATATTGATCAAGTAAATAGCTATAAATCTGATGTTGATTATCCTTTACAGAAAAGTTGTTTCTTGTGTGGATAAATAGCCTCTATCCCCATCATCCTCATATATTTCAGTACTCGATCCTTACCAACAGAAAACCATCTTCCAATAATTGTTGATGAATATAACGATAACCAAATTCAGGATTTTCTGTATATATCTCATCTATTCTATTATTTAAAACCTTCAAATTGTCTGTACTAAAGGGCTTAGCTTTATAATATACTGAAGCACGATTAACTTCCAATAATTCACACTGTCTTGCCTTTGGTAACAGCTTTAGCTTGGATTCGACAAGACTTTTTCTATTTGATAAGTCCAAGCTTTCTAACTTTTCCACAGCCCAATCCCTCTCAACAGTAGTTTTCCCGAGTGCTTTAGCAAGTTCATCATTTTGTTCCTTTAGCTTATTAATTTGCTCTTGATATTCACTCAATACTTTAGAAGGTTCAAAAGCTAATGCTGCATTTGCTACAAATTGACTCTTCCAATTCCGGATACTCTTCGCATTAACTTCATATTTCGATGATAGCTGAGATAATGTAATATCCTCTTTTAATAATTCTAGCACTATTTTTGTTTTTTCTTCGGCACTGAAAATTCTTACCTTATTTTTCATATTTGTTTCTTTTAAGTTTAACTCTTTTTTTCTAACTTATTACGGAAACTTAACTACTCTCTTTTTTGTCTAATTTCTTCAGTCCATTATATGATTTATGGTATTCTTCGATAAGCTGTCTGTTCCTGAATATCACGGTAACTATTATTGAACCTATGATATAACCATATTACATGACTTATAATACTAACTGGAAAACGATGTCTCTTTGAATCCTTACTAATGTACATAGGAATAAGTAATAGGTTACGTGATTATTAAACTATTCTATAGAATAGAACCCTCTATTATGCAATCCATAAATTTTTATCACTTAACTTGATGATGCCCTATAAAGAATAAGCAAAATCACTCAACTTAAATTTGAATATTAATAATAAAAATCATTAAAAATTAGGAAGGTTTGTTTGCTAATTCTGAAGCTAAATTCACTAACCTAGCATTAGTAAGCCATTTTTACAATCTCAAAGTTCGTATAATGCCTTATGGTGATTTTTGACATGTATAACGCCGATAGACCAATATGAAATGGTATAGCTATATCTTTTATTTGACTATACCTAATTTTCTACCATTTACAACAGATGCGACCTAATTTGTTCATCACCCATTTCGCTGATTTTAATAATGGACCATATAAATCTTCTTCCATACTAATGACAATGCTAAGTTTTTCCTCTTCCGATGGAGGCCTGTCAAGAAAGGTCATACGAGGAGCATGCTTAATAATAGTTATAGGGGTTTGCTCATTGCCTTCCCCCATAACAAAAACAGCTGCTCCTGCTAATGAATCTAATGTATTAATTTGTGTGACATTTAAAGATTGATTACAAATATCATGCTTACCAATATAGGAATATAAGGGGCTAAAACCACACCAACCAAGAGCAATTCCAGTTACACCTCGTCTCATAATAGTTGCATGACTATCGGTTATAACAATTCCTAGATCGCGAATATTATGTTTACTGCACAAATATTGCCAAATCCAATAGGCTGTTTTCTGAACATCTTGAGGATATAATACATAAACACCATCGACATTAGATTCATCAATACCCGCAGATGGAATTAGTAAGCCATTTTTTAGAGTTAAATAAATATCATATATATTTTCTTCTGTCTCTAATATTTGATCTGCCTCTTGTAGAATTAATGTATATTTATCAATATCACCTTTTTTAACAAACCTCCCCTCTAATATACTAATTACGTTAATTCGGGATAAGGATTAGTAAAAATAGCAGACATATATACACTACGAAGAGCAATTAATGTATGAATTCACAGAAATGCAATTTATACATATCCAAAATCTTGTATTAGTTATAGCTAAAGCATTTTTACTAATCCTTATCCCGAATTGACGTATATTGATGTTCCTCACTTACTAATTCTTCTAAACTCACCAGCGTTACTTGACTTAATGACATTACTAAACCTACTTTGTTTTTTGTTTATTATACCTCTCTTATCCTTATCTCGCAACAGTCCCTTTTTGGATTCCCGCCTACGCGGGAATGACATCGATGGTGGCTGAATTTATATCTATAACAACTATTAATTGCGACTTTTAAATTGCCCTGTTTGTGAAACAATAAATTTAATCTAGACAAATAGTAGTGGCTTGGATAGAATTAAATAGTACTATTTAATCATGGCAGTTTAAAAGTATCAAAATCATTAAAAATAGGTATATCATGAAAGATAAATTAACATTCAATCTTAGATATCTACGTGAGAATCAGGATACTCAATACCCAGAACAATCTCCTGAAGAAGGAAAATGTAATAATTATAATTTACGTAATAATGTAAGAAATCCAGAAATACCAGATGCAAAATTTAAACAAGATCAGTCTGTTCCCTATACTGTTCATAATTACACAGTATCACCAACTGTTGAGACAACTTTTAATGCTTATCAGCAAAATAAAACCTCTGTTCATTTTCTTATAGATAAAGAGGGGGAACTTATAGATAAAGAGGGAGAAATATTTAAATTGGTGCCTGTGACCTGTAGGGCTTACCATGCAGGAGCTGGTGGATTACACTATCCAAGTAAGTGGAATCCTCACTTACCGGAGAACATTTTAAAGAATGATATGAATAGTTTTTCGGTAGGAATTAATTATGTAAATACTGGATTAGAAGATTATCCCGAGTCACAGATAAATGCTGGGCTTAGGTTGCAAGAATGGTTAACAACTAACATACATTCTAATCCAAAAATGTTATTGGCTCATAGTGATTGGGCTCCTGGAAGAAAAATAGGACCTGGACCGTATTTTCCATGGCAAACATTCGCCAAGGCAGAAGAAAAAGGGTTTTCTCATAATTTTGGTGTATATTGCTTTAAGGAAAGGAAAGAAAATTCGGAGATAATAGTTTCTTATAAAGACGAGAGTAAGCAAGATAAAGATACAATTGAAGATATACAAAGGCAACTTGAGGAGTTAGGACATAAAGTACTAAATAATGAAGGTACGAATCTAGGAAAACTAGATGATCAAACTATTTCTGCTATGTTATCGATGAAACTGCATTATAGAGGACAGGATATTGTAAATGATCTAAATCAAAAGATTTTGTGGGAAAACTTGTGGCATAGTAATACCAAAGAGAATAGAGAAGCTCTTGGCGGTATATGGGACGAAAATGACGCAATGGTACTTGGAGATGTGTTAAATCAGCTCTCGGGAGATTGATCGCTTCAAATTTTTGTAATAAACCATACAAAACAACTAGCCTCTATAAATATCACAGAGGCTAGTTGAGTTATAGTCAATTGATGAGAAGTTGATGACGTCGTCACTCGTCGCTCGCCTATTACATATAGGCGTCGCTCCATCGCTCCTAGCACCAAATCCTCCTGAATTGACTATAGTTTGGTTTTAATTAAAATACTTTCGCTCCTTAGTTACAACTTCATCTTCATTAGAAGAGGATGGTTTACTATTTTGCCATTTCTTTGCAGATTCGCGTTTATTACCATTATTATCGCTGTTATCTTTATAAGACTCAGATTTTTGATTACTTGTAACGTCCTGAGTAACTTCAGCATCGATATTTTTTATGGTTAATTTTGCTTTGCCTTTATTGTCAAAACCAATAAGTTTAACTTTTACTATCTCTCCATGTTTTAAAACACTAGATACAGATTCAATACGTTCTTTTGAAATCTCACTAATATGTATGAATCCATCACGATTACCTAAATAATTGATAAACGCTCCAGAGTCTAATATTTTAACAACAGTTCCATTGAATATGCCACCAATTTCAGGATCAAAAGCAATTGACTTAATTTTTTCGATAGCCATATCTAGCTTTTCTTTGCCTATAGCCGAAACAGTTACATTGCCATCGTCACTTATGTCAATTTTAGCCGATGTCATATCACAAATTTCGCGTATTACTTTGCCACCCGGTCCTATGACGTCTCTAATTTTATCTTTATCAATTTTAAAACTTTGAATACAAGGTGCATACTGGCTAATATGGTTATTGGTTTTATTAATAGCCTTATCCATTTCTTGTAAAATATGAACAAGACCAAGCTTTGCTTGAACTAAAGCATGTTTCATTATTTCAAACGTTACTCCAGATATTTTTATATCCATTTGTAGTGCGGTTATGCCGTGTTTGCCACCAGCTACTTTAAAATCCATATCTCCAAGATTATCTTCATCCCCCATAATATCGGATAACACTACAAACTTATCACCTTCTTTTATCAAACCCATAGCAATACCTGCTATAGGAGTTGTGATGGGTACTCCAGCATCCATCAGAGCCATTGAACTACCACAAATAGTAGCCATAGATGACGAGCCATTACAGGAGGTAATTTCTGACACTACTCTAATAGAATAAGGGAATTGTTCTTTAGTTGGCAGTATGCGGTTAATGGCTCTCCATGCTAGTTTACTATGCCCTATTTCTCTACGACCAGGAGCTCTTACTGGGGTTGCTTCGCCTACTGAATAAGGAGGAAAAATATAGTTAAGCATGAAACGCTCTTTATATTCCCCGTCTAAACTATCAACAATTTGTTCATCTTGACCAGTACCTAGTGTTGTAACTACTAAACTTTGTGTTTCTCCTCTAGTAAACAAGCTTGAACCATGTGTTTTTGGCAACAAAGCCACTTCACAAGCTATGTTTCTTATATCTGCCGGTTTTCTACCATCGATACGAATATTGTTCTTTAATACGTTTTGCCGTAATATTTCTGATTCTACTTCTTTAAGAGCGAACTCAATCTGAGCATTAGTAAGATTATTATTAGCAATATCTTCGGCAAAATGTCGCTTAATTATATCAGAAACATGTCTTACCGCTAAGACCCTTTCTTGTTTTAATTTGATAGAAAAAGCATGCTGAATATCTTCTGATGCGATACTTCTAATTTGTTCCTTTAAGCTAGTAGGGAATAAATCGGTAAGCTGTAATTTAGGTTTCCCAGCACTTTTTACTAAGTCATTAATCAATTCAATTACAGGCTGTAATGCCTTGTGACCAAACTCAATAGCTTCCAACATTTTTTCTTCGGACAATAGATCAGCTTCAGATTCAACCATCATAACTGACGTCTTAGTTCCTGCCACTACTAAGTCTAGCTTACTAGTCTTTAATTGGTTAAATGAAGGGTTTAATATGAATTGATCATTTATCAAACCAACTCTGCTAGCTGCTACTATATCTTGATAGGGTGCACTAGACAAAGCCAATGCAGCCGATGCTCCGATAATTGCTAATATATCTGTATTACATTCAGGATCATATGAAAGAACAGTACAGATTACTTGCGTTTCATTAAGAAAGGCTGGGTGGAATAATGGTCTAATCGGCCTGTCGATCAAGCGTGAGACTAATACTTCTTTTTCTGACCCTTTACCTTCTCTTTTAAAAAATCCTCCTGGTATTTTACCAGCAGCAAATGCCATTTCTTTGTAGTGTACAGTAAGAGGAAAGAATCCTATCCCTTCTTTTGCTTCTTTGCTACTCACGGCAGTACATAATAAGACACTTCCTCCCATTTTTACCATAACTGCTCCATCAGCTTGACGAGCAATTTTACCAGTAGTTAATTCTAGTAGTTTCCCACCTAATTCTATCGTTTTAGTTATTTCTTCCAACATTCTTATTCCTTATTTAATGAACAAAAAACCCGGCTAAAATTTTAATTTTTTGACCGGGCTTTATTTTACTTTCTTATTCCTAGTTTATTAATCAACGACAAATATCTGCTTAGACTTTGCTTCTTGATATAATCCAACAATCGACGCCTACGACCAACTAACATCAATAATCCTCTTCTCGAAGAAAAATCTTTGTGATTAGTTTTAAAATGCCCTGTTAAGTTATTGATTCTTTCGGTTAGAATTGCACATTGCACTTCACTAGAACCAGTATCGTTTTCTTTAGTAGCATATTCTGTAATTAATTGCTGCTTACGCTGTGCTGTAATCGACATCATTAATCTCCATGTTTATTTTTAATTAGGTTAAATACTCGAAAAGAATTAAAGCAATTTTCACTCAGGCTACCAATTGCTAAAAGAGAGTCATGATATCGAATCCAAATTAATTCAATATTTTCAGGATAATCAAAATAGCATTTCTGACCATGAATGATTTTCTTAGCTTGGTCAGTAGTAGCATCAAGCACCAGGATGTCGTCCAGTACTGCTTCAATCTTTATAGCTTTTTCTGCAAGAAACTGTTTCATTTCTTGCTTTTGTATATCAAGTTCTGTTAATTTAATAGCATTGCATGCTGTAAATATTCCAACTTTAGTACGCTGTAATTCTACCACAAATCCTAAACTTTGCAAGGATAAAGCAATATCTTCTGCTAGCGTCCTTACATAAGTCCCTTTAGAGCATTCAACCTTATAAGTAGCTTGATTATTTTGGTGATTGAAATTAAGACATTCTAAATTATATATTTCAATATTTCGAGGAGTTAATTCTACTGCCAAATCTTCTCGTGCTAATTTATAAGATCTAATACCGTTAACTTTTATAGCAGAAAAGGCAGGAGGACGTTGTTTTATTGTACCTATGAATTTTTTACATATATTATGGCAATCAATTGAAGTGGGAATATTATCAGTAACCTTTATTATTTTACCTGAAGCATCTGCTGTATCAGTTTGCCTACCAAACTGCACCGTAAAAATGTAAGTTTTCTTTGTATCTACTAGAACTCGTACTAATTTTGTTGCTTCACCAATTGCCAAAGGTAATACACCTTCAGCTTCAACATCCAAAGTCCCACAATGACCAACTTTAGCACCTAAAAGGTTTTTCTTAATGATAGAAACAAGCTTTGCTGAGCTTATACCTTTAGGTTTATAAATATTAAGCCAGCAATTATTAAGGTGAAACGTCATTTGTCCGGTTATTTACGAATACTGTTAGCATAAGAGTAATTTAAATCTTAGCATAACCCTATCCTATGAAAAAAACACTATTTTTCTTTTGCATATATAGTAATAATGGTTCGTATGTAGCCTAAACTTTATGATTTGGGTACACAGGGCATTTAAACATTGCAGCTTATCTAGCCATATTATATAATAGCTATCTTAGAAGTTACCCCAATTCGGGATAAGAATTAGTTAATTCTTATCCCGAATCAGCTTTAATATAAGGAAAAATGCATTCTTAAAGCGGCTAACGCGAATGCATTTTAAACCTTTCTAAAGCTAAAAACATGATTTTAATCTTTTAAAATCATGTTTTTAGCAAAATATTAATTTAACAATCAGATGCAGAGCCGTCTCAAATCTGATTGTTTCTCTAACTTCACCGAATTAGGGATAAGAATTGACAAATTCTTATCCCTAATTCGCGTAAATTGTTTCGGTATTTATGAACAAATGGATCTATTATTTTGGTACTAACGGCGGGGAAGGCAATGCCCAAATGAAAGACATACTTGGTAGTAAAGGAGCTGGTCTTGCTGAGATGTCTAACTTAAATTTACCTATTCCCGATGGTTTTACTATTACTACAGAACTTTGTAATTATTTTTATAAAAATAATTACAATTTGCCTGAAAATTTTAATAAGGACTTAGTGGTAGCTGTTAAAAATTTAGAAAATACTACTGGTAAGATTTTTGGGGATCATAAAAATCCACTACTACTATCCGTCCGTTCAGGCTCAAGAGCTTCTATGCCCGGCATGATGGATACTATACTTAATCTTGGGTATAATGATCAAGTTTGCGATGTGCTATCCAGTACTGGAAATGAAATTTTTGCTCTTGACAGCTACCGAAGATTCTTAGAAATGTACGGATCAACAGTATTATCCGTTTCAAACGGATTATTTAAGAATGCATTTGAAATGCATAAGAGCAAATGTAATATTTATCAAGAGAACGAAATTACTGGGGATTTCCTAAGAATAATAGTTGAAGAATTTAAAAAGATAATCTTTAATCATTGTGGTGAATCGTTTTTTGATCCATATACACAACTAGAAGAATCAATAAAAGCCGTATTAAAATCTTGGACAAGTGATAGGGCAATAACTTATAGAAAGCTACATAATATACCCAATGATTGGGGTACAGCAATTAATGTACAGTCAATGGTTTTTGGTAATCAAAACAATAATTCTGCAACAGGTGTAGTATTCTCACGTTGCCCTGCAACTGGTGAAAATAAACTTTTTGGCGAATATCTAGTAAACGCCCAAGGTGAAGATGTAGTGTCAGGGACAAGAACTCCAAGCCCTATTATGTCAAACGATCATAATCTTGATTGCTCAATGCAAACAGTTATGCCACAAATATTTGATCAATTACAGGGAATTTGTAAGAAGTTAGAACTACATTACTTGGATATACAAGATATAGAATTTACCGTGGAAAATGGTAAATTCTATATCTTGCAAACACGTACTGCTAAAAGAACAGCTTTAGCCAGTATTAAAATTGCCACGGATATGGTACAAGAAGGACTGATTACTAAACAACAAGCAATAATGCGTGTAGATCCGGAATCGCTAACTCAGCTTTTGCATACGGCTATTGATTATAGCAATACTCTAAACCATATCTCTAAAGGGCTGCCAGCATCTCCAGGGGCTGCTACTGGTATAGTAGTTTTTTCTCCATATGATGCTGAGAAAATGTCGCATCACCATAAAGTAATTTTGGTACGCCATGATACTAGTCCTGAAGATATAAATGGCATGTATGTTTCAGCCGGTATTCTTACAGCTAGAGGTGGAATGACATCACATGCGGCTGTAGTCGCTAGAGGATTAGGAAAACCATGTGTTTGCGGGGCAAGTGATGTGGTAATAGATGAAAAAAAACAGCTCTTTAAAATAGGGGAAACTATCATTAATTATGGTGACTTAATAACTATAGATGGTGGAACAGGAAAAATTTTTTTAGGGGAAGTCCCACTTATTCAGCCTAGTTTTACTAAGGAATTTCAAACAATTCTAGATTGGGCAGATGAATTTGCTACTTTAAAAGTTAGAGCCAATGCTGAAACTATTTTAGATGCTGGTGTTTCCATGAAATTTGGGGCATGTGGAATTGGGCTATGTAGAACAGAACATATGTTTTTTGACCCTGATAAAATTCCATTAGTACGAGAAATGATAATTGCTCCTGATATAGAACGGAGAAAACATGCGATAAATAAATTATTGCCCTTACAAATTCGAGATTTTAAGGCATTATTTCGAATTATGCATGGTAAAGCCGTAAATATAAGACTGCTTGACCCTCCTTTACATGAATTTTTGCCAACAACAGAGATTGATAAAAGAAACTTAGCAGATGTTATGAATCTACCTTTAGCTGTTGTGGAACAACGTTTGCACGCATTATATGAAGTGAACCCCATGCTTGGACATAGAGGATGTCGCCTAGGTATTTCTTATCCTGAGATTTATCAAATGCAAATAATGGCAATTTTTACTGCTATCAGAGAATTACAAATTGAAGAAAATATAAATATTGTTCTAGAGTTAATGATTCCTTTAATCAGTGACGTTAATGAGCTAAAAGCTTTAAAGATACATATACAAGATGTGATCATTGACATGGAGAATACTAACCAATGTAAGTTTGATTTTATTCTTGGTACTATGATCGAGTTACCAAGAGCTGCTTTAAAAGCTGGAGAAATTGCCAAGCAGGTAGATTACTTTAGCTTTGGTACCAACGATTTAACACAAACAACTTACGGCATTTCTAGAGATGATGTAGCGTCATTTTTTCCAGACTATTTGGAAAAAAAAATCTTTGCATTTGATCCTTTTAGTAAATTGGATGAGGAAGGGGTTGGTGAGTTAATAGAAATTGCTATAAAACGTGGGCTAAAAAACAACCCTACATTAAAACTTGGCGTATGCGGAGAACATGCGGGCAATCCTGATTCTATAGAGTTTTTTCATAAAATTGGTTTACATTATATATCCTGTTCACCATACCGTATTCCTATCGCAAGGATTGCTGCAGCTCAAGCAGAAATAAAGGCGGAGCTAGCTAACCTCAAGCACTGATGTAATAAATTAATAGTAAGTTCAGTATCATCGCCATTAGGGGTGATGTCACCACAACTGTCGAAAGTTTGAAGGTAGAGGGGGTTTTAGAGGATTTTCATAAGTAAAAAAGTAGATATAATCAAGTATTAGTAAACATAAAGAGGCTAATACAAATGAATATATCGGAAATAATGAATTTAATAGATAAGGAAAAATTAGAGGAATTAGGAACATTATATAAAGTTGATAAAATCAATAACAAAATTACAGGAAAATTCATTGTTAAAAATTTTGTAAAATGCGTTCTTATGAAAAGAGCTGTTAGTTTACGCTCATTAGAGATGCTATGTAATAATAGCAAAGAATTGTCTGAGTTGTTAAAATCAAAAAGACCAAACAAGAAGCAAGTAGATCATAGTTCTATTGGTAAGAGGTTGGAAAGTATAAACGTTAAATATTTTCAAGGAATTTATGAAGATTTAGTAAATAAATATAACAATAAATTTGCAGGAAATGATAAACAAAAATTTAATATATTTGATTCAACAATTATTAGTTTATCTAGTAAATTATTGAAAGATGGTATAAATGCTGGAGGGAAGGAAACAGCTAGGCATATTAAGATTAGTGTTGGATTAAAGAATTCAATAGCAAATAGTATAAGATTTTGTAATGGACAATCGGAAGTCAGCGAAGATATAGCATTAGTTAAAGCGATTAACGAAGCTAAGATGTATACTTGCAGCAAAACTGCATAACACTATTAAATTTTTTTGCTAGTATAAATTTATTTTATAAATTTGGGTTTCTACTATGCAAATATCACCGATTAATAAAAAAACTAGTTGAAAAAGTACCAGTCATATTATAACATCTGAAATATTAACAATAATGATAATTAATCGAAATGCAAAAGCCAAAAGTAGCGACCTTAAGTGCTGAAGAACGAGAAGAACTAATACAACATATTAAGGCAAATTCATTAACAGGAAATGATCAGCAAGCGATAATAGAACTTGTGAAATTTTGTAACGAACTAATAGACAAGCTAGCATCATCAAATATCAGTATAAATAAGCTTAAGGAAATGCTGATTGGTTTTAAGGCAGATAACAAAAAAAAGATAGTTCAGATTCATTAAAAGAACCGCCAAGTGAATCTGATAACGGGAATGGTGGTAATGAAGAAGAGTGCGATAAGCCCAAAAAGATAGATCGTAGTAATTGGCAAGGTAAATATGGGTTTGATGATTATAAGGATGCGAATACCAGCTATTTAGCTCCTGAGAATTTTTGTAGTGGTGATAGCTGTCCTCACTGCTATAATGGCAAACTATATAATAGTGAAGCTAGAAAATTGCTACAATTCACAGGTAACGCTCCAATTACAGTCAACAGATATGTAAAGAAAACGCTACGCTGTAATGCTTGCGACTATAAAGTTATGAACAATAAAAATATCAACAAATGGACAAATAGTAGCAGAAGTGCAATAGTGTTACAAAAGACCTATGGTACTCCTTTCTACCGTTTATCTAGGTTGCAAAGTTTAAGTGGGTTTCCTGTAGCATATAGTTCGTTGTGGCAACAATATTTAGATGTTTGGCAAGAAGGTGGTGGAGCTGAGATTTACGGGGTATTATTGGAAATGGCTGCCGAATGTAATTCACTGAATCTTGATGATACTAGAGCCAGGATTTTAGAAATTACTATAGCCAATAAAAAATTACGTACTCAAAATAAGAAAGGACGCAGCTGTTATACTACTACTATATGTGCTAAGACTACAAATAATGAGGTGATAGTTTTATATTTTACAGGTAATAAGCATGGCGGGGAGAATATTGGTAACGTACTAAAGAATCGTAAGAATAGAACAGATTCTATCCAATTAATGACTGACGCAAGTAACAATAATAACCCGGTATTATCAGAAGCAGATAAAGAATTACTAGCAATAATAGTGATGATCAATTGTTTGTCACATGGTCAGAGAAAATTTACAGAGAATGAACTATATTACCCTGAAGAATGCGGATATTTTCTCAAACAAACACGTGGTATTTACCACAATGAACATCAATGTAAAGAGATGAGCCCTGAAGAAAAACTGGGGTATCATCAGGAACATAGCAGTAAATATATAGAAAACATATATAACAAAATAGACGAATTATTTAACGACAAGAAAGTTGAGCCTAATAGTAGGCTTGGACAAGTTATGAGATATTGGTTAAATAATAAAGAAGGTTTGACCCAATTTTTAAAAATTCCAGTTAGCAGTCTTGATAATAATTGGGCTGAGAGATCACTGCGTACCATTATTTTACAAAGGAAGAATTCATTATTCTTTAAAACAATCAATAGTGCTGAGATACATAGTGGTCTATATAGTATAGTAAAGACTTGTAGTGAGAACGAGATCAATGCCTTTAAATATTTAAATTGGCTACAAGAGCAGAGTAGCAAAGCAAAGAAGCATCCTGCGAATTATAGCCCTTTTGCCTATGCAAGATATATGAATAATACGGAATTAATCAAGACAGCAGCTTAAATGACAGAACGCCAATCATTAGAGAGTTTGGCAGAACTAGGATCGCCATTATGAATAAGAATGTATAAGGTTCTATGGCAAATCTGATAAGATAAATTATCAGAAGGGAAGAGTTTTGCCGTAAATTTACCTTTGGATAGGCGTTTAGAGCATAGCCAAAAGCCTTGACCGTCAAAGGACAAAATTTTAATGGCAGTTCTGTTTTTATTATAGAATAAAAACAAGGAACCATTAAGAGGGTCAGAAGAAAGTTTTTGTCTACAAACAGCGATTAAGCCATCTATACCCTTGCGAAAATCGATGGCAATAGTGGCAACAAAAATAACTGACGCCGGGGTTAGTTGCAGCATAGAAATGTCTGAATTATGGTTTTTGGCTCTAGTGTTTGGATAATAAGCTTGGTACCATTTGGTTTAATAATGTGACAAGTATAGTGATTTTGTTTGGGGTTCGCTACAGGATCAGTAGCTATAGAATTTACTAGTTGAAATGGGACAAAATTAATATTTTGTTGTAGAGCTTGATTTGAAGCTGAGACAGGAGAAGTTTTGAGGGTAGGTTCATGGGCTTTTTTAATTGAACTAATTGTTGCTTTATTAATATTAATATTAAGATGTTTAGCTATCTCTTGGTAAGAATAATGATGGAGTAATTGGTGAACTAATTCCTTTAGATGGTTTGGTATGGGATCAAACTTGTTAGTTTTAGTTTGACGCCAAGCTTTAAATTGCTGAGCTACTTGCTCAATAGTAATTGATGGTATTTGCATAGTAGGAACCCAAATGTATAAAAAATTCATACTAGCAAAAAAATTAGATAAAGTTATGCAGTTTTGCTGCAAGTATACAGTTGATAAAGCTCACGATATTCATACAGAAGGAGTAGTACAAATATTTGATATGAAAGGTAAATTCTGTAATAAAGCAAAGTAATCAAGGATTAAATATGCAAATAAAGACCAAATTTGATGAAAACGGTAGATCAAATTAAAGAAATTGAGTATAATTAATATTATGAACATTTTTATTACTAATATTTGTCCAATATTATCAGCACAGGCACTTGATAATAAACGAGTCCTAAAAATGATAGTTGAGTCTGCTCAATTACTTAGTACTGCTATTTTCTGCAATAGTCAAATTGTATATCCTGATATTTATAAACCTACCCATTTGAAACACCCTTGTACTATTTGGACATCTTCAAATAGAAATAACTGGTTTTGGCTTTCTGAACATCTTATAGCTCTTTGTCATGAATATACACATCGTTATCATAAGAAACATAAAACTCAACAATTAATCAGCAACTTACTTAAATATTCTTCGCATTTAATCGACGATAATAATATGACACCATTCGTCAATTGCACTAAATCAGACTATTTACAAATTGATTTTTCTAATCACTCTAATACTTTTAAAGCATATCAGCAATACTTAACTGTAAAATGGAATAACGATATAATAAAACCAAAATGGACAAATCGTTCTATTCCAGAGTGGTATACTCAGAAATATATTCAAAATTATTAACTGATGTTACGCAGCTAACCATTCTTGCCTTTACACTGCCTAATTTTATAAAAATACTTAGTTGTTGTAAATCTTGTGTCTGTTTATCGCTTTCTCTTATTCCATATCTTGTTTTTAAAGCACTATTACTAATTATAACTTTATGATGTTTCAACTTCTTTAGTAATTAAAGATCTTATCAATGCATTAACCGCTTGCTGCTGCTCTGAACTACGAATTTTCATAAAATTCTTTGAAACCTCTATGTACATATGCTGATTTTCAACAAATACTGGCTGTACAGTATCAGCATCTTCTAAATCTTTATAAAAATACTCTATATTTTTATCTAGTGCTTTAGCAATAAGAACTAATCTACCTATTAATGCCTCTTTCGTATTTTTGTAACTGCTGCCCCGTTACTTCTATTATATCCGCCAGTTGTTGTCGTGACAATCCTTTAGCAAGGCTTAGAGAATAAATCTTTTCTCCAATAAGTTGATCGATCTTATGTAAATAGTCATTTCTTCTTGCTATCATTTTTTTAACATTGATGGTATCATATCTTAAAAGCCTTCATTATACTCTTCAAGTTTTCTAAAATTATGTTATGATAAGTTACTTAACGTGTCAATAATTTAATTTATTATTATAAAAGTAACCTTATTTTTACCTTTGATATATAACTAATAAAGCAATAAAAAAGTCGAACTTATTGATCTATATTAAAATTTAATCATTCGTTACCAAATCTATAAAAGTTTTTATAATAAGTATAGCTGCTGCATGCAGTAAATCATCGTTTTCTATATCTACTCAAGTATCCCTAGATGAAATGGTTGGTAGAATTGCCCCTACTAAAGATACTGACAAATCTTCTGAACAAAGCTTTAATAGTGATCCTAATCTGAATAATTTGTAGCAATTGTTTTTTTAATCTTACATATTACTAACCATCATACCCTAAAACTAAACATTTAGTGAAGTTACAGGAAATAAAATATAACTTTACAATCGTAATTGGGGTAAGGCTAAAAATAATAACCCATCTTTAGTAAGTTGTTTAAAACCTGTTCCTTAGTCCTAGGTCTATATAAATCACACAGCTTATATCTCCTTAATGATTTTTGCCCCACAAATCCATGTTATATTGTTTGCAATATTCAAACATATCAACTGTGTTAGGATGGTGTATGCCAAACTCCTTAATTTGTGGCTTGCCAAAGAATTTATAATTATATAAATCTTTGCTTTTACAGGCAGCTTTTGCTCCATGATTATACAAATCACTTACTTGAACAATATTTTTACTTCTATCTCCATATAAATAATGGTATATAACAAACGCTTTTTTATAAGATTCTATAGATCGCTTAAGGTCATCTTGAGCAAAAAAAATATCACCTTGTACTACATAAGTAGCTGCTAAATCAGAATTTTTAGAATAATTTATGTTCTCCGAATTGTTGTTTTCTTCTGCTAACAATATAGCCTTATTAATGTATTCAGAAGCTTTATATACTTTACCTAAACCTAATTTACTTTTTGCCATTTCTGTATAAATACATGAAAATTTAATATCATAATCATACCCTATGAGCTTCTTATGTGTGTTATATAATTGTTGAGCTTGAGCATAAGCTTCTTGATATCTACTAAGACAATTCAGTACCATTGCTCTATAAATATAAGTTCTACTAAGGTATAAGTCATTAGCATGGAATCCATTTTTTATAAGAAGCTCAATACTTTGATCTCTATATTCTAAAGCTTTGTTATATTTTCCTTGTGCATAAAACAAGCAAGCCTTTAAAAAATATATTGTAAATATATGTTCTACTTCTTGAGTTGCTAATTTTTCAATCTTTATAAGTAATTCTTCAGCCAATTTTATCTCACCTATGTCTATATATGTTATACATATTTGATGAATTAAATTAAATTTTAGAGCATCATTGCCTTCATCATTATCAAGTGTATATAAAACTTCTAATGATTTAGTAAAATAAGAAATCGCTGTTTCAAAATTTCTTATTAACCTATTATAGATTCCTATTGCCCCTAAATATCTACTGTAATAAAATTTGTAATTCTCAGGCATTTGCCATAATTTAATTTGTTGATTTTTTTGATTAAACCAATCAACCATTTGCTGGATTTTGCTATTATCACCAACATTTACATATAAAGACAATAACTCACTTCTTAATTTAAGTATTGTATATATGTTAGTATTATATCCTTCAGAATTTTTAAGAATAATTTCTAAGTTTTCTGCTATAGTCTGAGCGGTTCTCCACAAATATCCTGAGAGAGCGCTTGTAGGTTTAGGTAATTTGGCAATAATATTTTCTAAATATATTTTATTATTATCACCATTTAGTTCCATTATTTTATTGCTAACTATGTCATGCATTTCAAAAATAGGGTTATTCTCACTAAAATTAATATTGCTAATTAGCATAAACTTAGATAATTGATATATATCATCATCAATGGTATCTTTATTATCAGTAATGACAGTAAGAAGTTGCTTTGAAAAAGCTTGGTTATTTAGTAAAGCTATTTTATTCAGTAAATTTACTGCACTAGGACTTAATTGTTGAATAACCATATTAATATTTGTTGCTATTTTATCAGTTGATTGATAGATTTTCTTTTTATACTCCTCTTTATCTAAACCTTTAATTTTGTTAAGTAATTGAGCTCCTTGCACTATCAATATTGGATAACCACTAAAAGATTGCGTTAAAAATTTGATATTATTGTTATCCTTATTATCCAATAAGTTATTAGCTAAAGCTACAATAGTAGGCTTATCAAGTATGGGCATTGCTATAATATTATGTAACTTTTCACTATCTTGCGAACAAAACACTATATTACCATTATGTTCCCAATCAATAAAATCTTGTACTTTTTTATTTTCATTAACTTTTAGATTATCAAATATTAATAACCAGTTATTAGCAGAAGTTAAATATGATATTACTTCTTTTTTTGCTAAAGCAACTTCTTCAGATATATTAGTTTGTTTGATAGTATTGAGTTGTTTGGCTAATTTAACAAATTGTTCATTAAAATCAAGGTTACAATCAAAAAACCAAATTAGATCATAATTATTTTTATTCCCATAACCATACATCCTAATCAGTTGCGTTTTACCTATACCACTAGTACCAACTATACTTGCTTGTCTATATTTACTTAAATATTCATCAAGGATTTTAAGTTGTTGTTCATGATTGACAAAATAACTAACTGGGGTGATTAAATTAGATACTTGTTCTTGAGCAAAAGTATTACTATAAATAATTAGTAATATAAATAATGTTAAAAATTTTTTCATACACTGAGCTTCTGCATATATCTTTTATTTGACTATACCTAATTTTTCTACCATTTACAACAGATGCGATAGCATCCCCCAAGACATCGATTTAGTAAACATTTTCAATGCTTCAAAATAAGATAATAAAACGTCTTATTTCAACGTTATTTTAGCAACTGATTTTAGTTGCATTAACCTTGTTATACTAATTATCTTTCAATATAGAATGAAGATGGTATAATTTAAGTTATAGAATAAAAATAAAAAAGCTAATGTCAGGTTATCAATATGTTTATCCATCAGAAACAGTTTGTCGGATGGAATTTTTGTTAAAATCAGCCTCAGATATGATAGCATTTCGTAAGATTCAATGTATTTATTTACGTGCCAAGTCTTCATATTTACCTAAACAGATTTCTGAAATTACCGTCAGTATCCGTTTTATAACAAAGTAAACAGAGACAATATGAACACATATAACAATTACAGGTACAGTATGAATAATCAAAGTACTAATTATTTAGAACGCAAACAAGATACTAGAAAAAAGATTATGCTGGGTGGGCTGATAATAAAAGCAGGATTAGATTACTTACATCCAAAAGATACCCAAGCTCTGTATGGCATGTTGCTAGTTATAGTAAAATACATTGAATTAGGTGACAAAGAACATAGAAATAGCTTCGAATAATTTACTAGTTTCTGTTATCTTATTTTTAATCCATTTTTTCATATTAGCCCAAAATTTTTCTATTGGATTTAAGTCTGGTGAATATGGGGGTAAAAAAATAACCTTACAACCTACTGATTCTATTAATTCTTTCGTCTTCTTTGATTTATGGAAACTAGCATTATCTAGTACTACAACCTGTCCTGCTTTTAATTCTTTAATTAAAAACTTCTCAACCCAATTATTAAATAGTTCTGTATTACAAGTTCCATTAAACACAAAAGGGGCTATCGGCTTATTATTTACCAAACCAGCTATGATATTAGTTCTTTGATACTGTTTACCACTTTTTTGTCCAACCAACAATTCTCCTATCTTACCCCAACCTCTATCTTGGCAAATGGTCCTATCTATACCACTCTCATCAAGATACACCATTTGCTCTTTGTCATATTTACTGACCTTTTCTAAATATTCAGATCGTTTCTCTGCACTTGCTTCCAAATAGCTGAAGGTTTTTTTTATAACTATAGCCTAACTTCTTTAATATTCTTCCAACTTGAGTGCCTGTAATCCCAAATTTCTTACCAATATCTTTTAGCGTAATATTTGAATTATTTTTGACAAATTCTTCTAATTGTTGCTTGTCAACTTTACTTTTAAATCCTAATCTCGCTTTTGCTAATATTGTTCCTTCTTTTTTCTTCCTTACCTTCCAACGATTAATTGTATTCTTGTGTATATCAAATATCTTAGCAGCAGATATTTGACTATTACCTTTTTCTATATAATTTATTACTTTTTCTCTTAAATCTTGACTATATGGGCTTGTTGACATTTTTTTCTCTTATTTATATCATATAAACTCACCTAATTCAATGTCTTTCACTATAGTAAAATGGTACTCGCTAGTAAACCAGAGATACTTGAGCAATGGAGAGAAATTGGTAAAGATTTAAAGAAAATATAAATGAAACGAATACTAACAATGATTTTAGTAATTCTACTACCACAAATAACTATTGCTAAGGATTTTGGCATATATGGAACAATTTTTGAGGTTAAAGAAGAAGGATTTTTAGCAATGATCGAAAGAAAACTAAAATTAGTTGATATAGAAGGAGAAAAGCAAGATGTTAGAAATCGCTAAAACTCGAATAGAGCAGCCAGTAGCAGTTAGCAATATCAAACGTACTCAAAAAGCACAAGATTTTACTTATGATCCAAGCTACATAATAAAAGAGGATATTATTTTGCCAGATGGCAAGCTACTTTACAAGCTAGGCACAAAAGTTAACCTACTAGATCATATAAACTTGGACAAGAAGTTGATATTTATTGATAGCAGAGATAAAGAGCAGGTTGAGTGGTTTAAGCAGTAACAAAGCAGCTCAACAATAAAGGCAGAAGACAAGTTGATATTAGTAGCTGGTAGACCACTTGATTTACAGAAAGAACTTGATAGAGAAGTATATTTTGATCAAGCAGGAGTTTTAACAACAAAATTTAAAATTAAGCAAGTACCAGCAATAATTCAGCAGGAAGGAAAAGTTTTAAGAATAAAAGAAGTAAAAATTGATTAGTGGTCGTAAAAAAACAGTTATAATATATAAATAAACAAAATTAGAGGTGAATTATGCAAAAATGGCAGTTACAAGAAGCAAAGGAACATTTTGAAGAATTAGTTGATAGTGCATTGCATGGTGAAATGCAAAAGATAGTAAAGTCATCTAGAGACGTAGTATATATAGTTTCTGCTGAAAAATACAAAGCAAGAGTTCCAAAGAAAAGTTTTAAAGAAATGCTTTTATCAATACCTAAAACTGTTGACGACGAAGAAGATTTATTTGAAAGAGCTCAAGGCAAAGCTAGAGATGTTGAATTATGAGATATATGCTTGATACCAATATACTTTCAGAATTAAACAGAAAGATACCAAATCCTAAAGTGCTTGCATGGATTGATAAAATTCCTACGAAGTTATTATATATTAGTTGCATTAGTGTTGGGGAGATAAAAAAGGGGATACTAAAAAAAGCTAAAACTGATAAATCAACAGCGTTAAATTTAGAGAATTGGCTAGAAGAAATACTAATAACCTATTCCAATAAAATATTAAATGTTGATTTAGCTGTCTATCAAAAATGGGCTGAGTTATTAGTAATAGATGGAACAAATGATATAGATAGTCAATTGGCTGCCCAAGCAATAGTTCATGATATGGTTTTAGTTACTCGTAATACCAAGCATTTTACTAAATTTGCAGTAAAATTACTAAATCCTTTTGAGGAATTTGAATAATGTAAGAGGTAGAAACATTGACAAATATCAATAATACGGCCTTGAGCAAAAAGTTTGGCGACCCAGCTCAAGGCACAAAGACACGGTTAAGTATCCTACTGTTAGTGGCTATTTTTATGCCATTTTCAGTATCTGCAAGTATTACATGTAAGGGGCATTTTGTCAATCCAATTACTGATATTTGTTGGAGTTGCATATTGCCAATAAGCATAGGTAACGTAATTAATATTGGTAGTGGTGTAACGCCTAAAAAAAGAGATACAAAAAACCCATCATCACCTATTTGTTTATGTACAAAAGCCAATGTTCCAGTACCAGGTATCACTATTGGCTTTTGGGAACCAGTAAGACTTATTGATGTTACAAGAACACCTTATTGCATGACTAACCTTGGTGGTATCTCTCTTGGATCTGATAGCAAAAGGATTAGTAGTTTTAATAGAAGCTATGATGGCAGGCATGTTCACGATAGTTTCTATCACGTTCATTATTATATTTATCCACTAATTTATTGACTTGAACTTATTACTGATTTTATTTGTTTGGAGCAGAGTACTTTTGACGTGGCTTATATGAGTGAGTTTGACGTTACTTGGAATGATGAAAAGTTGCAGAGTTTGCTTAATCCAGAAAGCTATTTGTTTGTAAGTCCCATAGCTCAAGTAGCTTGTGGTCTAGATTGTGCAAGTAGCACAGCTAGGATGCCACTAGATAGTATGTTTTGGTGTGCTGGTTGCTTAGGTAATATGTATCCATTTAGTGGAGCAAATGCTGATCATGTTGGAGGAGTGCAATCAAGTAGTTTATTAGCTATTCGAATAATTGCCAAGATGCACCGAATAGGATTAGCCCAAGAGACTTCAACTGATGAAAACACTCGGTTGACAGGTGGAGGTAAATTGTGCCGTAAATCACGAGCATTAAAGATTAAGAAGAGTCAGTATAAACTACAGATGGTAAATCCAAAGTCAACATCGGATAGCATTGGTTGCTGGCCATTAGGTTTAAGTGACATGATGTATTCAACATTTAAAGAATATCCATATGATGGACAAGATTGGGGGTATTTAGTATGGCGAAAAATCAACTGCTGTGCTTGTGCGATGTGAAAGTCGTCTATTTGATTGTTTAACGGCAATAATGCTGATTAAACCTGTTGTTCTACCAACAGTAGCCTACTGATACAAGCATTGAAGTGATTCTTTGTTTGAAGATATCAGGACAATGTACTTGGCTCGTAAGAGAGTTAAAACCGTGAGGGAATAACTAGACTGCTAGCATCAAAGCAGTTAGAGGCTAGGCTTGAGTGGTATGGTTAACATATGTGAACTACTGATAAATGTCGTAATTATTAAAAAGCCAAAGATGTTGATAGGCTTTGTCCAAAAGGAAAGTGATCGGGATAACATTTTGTAGTTTAATGTTACGTAGACCAAGAATCACCGGCAGAAAGGTAGAACCTAACACATCTATATCATATACTTATTCACGGAACATGGTACTTAACTTGACGATGCCTATAATTTTTATCTAGACAAATAGCCCTACCTTAAGTTACACTTTAATTATTGCTTATCAATTACATTTACTGCACTTGTTAAATGGAGGCTAATATGCAATTATTAAATAAAACCTTTATAAGACTTGATAAGATATTGATTCCAATAAAATACTTTATATTAATTTCTCTTCATATTAGCATATTTTCTGCTTTTACAGCATTAGGAGAGCCAGATCCTCCCGATAAGAGAGTAGGAAAACCTTTGGTAGATACTTATAAAAAAACAAAAGAAAAAATACTACTTATTGAGCCTAGTCCCTATACTACAAAAGCATTTTTAGTACAACCGTCTGCCACTAGAAGTGAGGCATCTTTAAGTCCTGTTAACAGCAAATCAATAGATCTACAATCTAATAAACTGAATAAACAAAAACAGATAATAAAGTTAGAAAAAGATATATTAAAAAAACCTGAAGACATTCGTAAACAAGCCTCACTGAGACGTATGCAACATAGTCTCGAGCGTCACAAAAAATCTCCCTATCTATTATCTACTACGCCGGAAGTAAAACAGCAGAATATACTAGGGGATAAAAATAACAAGAGGGTAAAACGTCTTAACACAAGAGAGTTACCTTTATATCCTAATATTCCAAAGATACAAGGCATCCAAATCACTGAACCGTCAATATCACAACAATCCACTGCTAATATCACCCCAATTGCTACGACAAGTTTAGTGAAGACAATAGTAAACACAAAGACTGGAACTACAACATCACCTAGCTCATCAATTGAAGATCTAATGGAACAGGTAAATGGATTTAAAACAGCTGAGAAACAATTAGAGACAAAACGTATCCTCAAAGAAGAAAAGCTTATAAAAGAAGAAGAATTTTTTAAAGAAATAGATAATACGTCAATTCGGGATAAGGATATTGAGAACATGTAGATTAAAATCAAATTTTGTTGAAGGTTTATTTTTCTTTAATGAATAAGCAACAAGAGTAGATAATATATGGACAAAGGCATTTATTGGTGATCTATGTCTAGTATGTTCAAGGTTCATTTTATTTTTTAGATAATCAAAAACTGTTTCAATTAAGTTACGCTTTCGAAGTAAGATTTTTTCTTTCAAATCCATTAATTTATTTTCCATATTCTTCTTAATTCCATGAATCATTTTTAAGCCTCTTTCATATAAATTTAAGAACAAATTTTGTTTAATATAACCTTTATCAGCTGCTATAATTCCAGTTAATCTTTTTGTTAACTCCGGTACTGGAACCCTATCATCTACATTGCCTTTGGTCACTTTTAATGCCATAAACTCCCCTTTATTATTGATTATTACATGTAATTTAAAACCATAAAAATACCCCATAGAGGATTTACTATGTTTGGCTAATCCTTTAAAAACTTTATTGCTATAACGCCTTTTATTGTGACAAGCTTTAATCGTTGTAGAGTCAATAAAATAAATACCTGTTTCTTCACCAAACAACAAATGAATCAACATATTTAGCGGTATGAATAATCGTGCCATTAATTCAACAAATCTATTATAACTCAAGGCTTTAGGGAAATCATCCTTATGCATGCACTCTATATAACTTTTATAGAAAAATTTAAAATTCTTAGCATAGGATGTATGAAACATAATTATTATTGTTAACATTTCACTTAAACTCATGCTACAACAGCGATTTCTCTGCTTATTTGATGGTAATAACTTTCTCTGTTCATACTCCAAATAAATTTTACAAAAATCATCTATAAAACTATATAATTCTGTGATATCTTTTTTCATGCCTGTAGTTTGTTTTTTTGTTTAAAAATATAAATACTGCAGGCACTCCTTTTTGACAATCCTTTTATCTATTACTATTTCATCTATATCTTATCCCGAACTGACGTAAACTCTTATCTTCCTTTATGGCAGCCTTTATATCTTTTCTAATTTCCTCAAGCTGTTTTTTGCCACACTTTATCATTTCCTCGAGATATTTCTTAGCCTTCTCGGATGCAACTTTTGTTCTGCATTGATTAGCATGTATATCTTCTTCTATATTACGTTCTATGCTCCTTAGAGATTGTAATTCTTCTTGTATAACAGAAATTATTTGGTCTCCTTTCTCATCATTAGCAATAAAAGCTGCATATTTCTCAAGTAATAACGCATCCAATTTATCAGTCTTAGCAAAATGGTTACAGACCTTGGCAAAAGCGTGAACTCTATTAGGATGAGCTCTATGCACAGCAAGCCCGGCTTGTTGCAACATCCTCATAACCAAACGTTCATAACCGCCAGTAGATTCCAAAACAGTAAGCACAATATTTCGAGAAGCTATTTCTGATTTTATAAAATCAGAAATAGCTTTATCTGTATTTTTAATCTTACAATGAATATTGTTCATAGATATATCAAGCGTATTTTTTGAAACATCTATTCCCATAAATATTTTGCTTTTTTCGGTCATTTGCTTTACCTATAATTAGTGGTTGTTTTGCAAAGTTTTGATACACGTCAATTCGGGATAAGGATTAGTAAAAATGCTTTAGCTATAACTAATACAAGATTTTGGATATGTATAAATTGCATTTCTGTGAATTCATACATTAATTGCTCTTCGTAGTATATATATGTCTGCTATTTTTACTAATCCTTATCCCGAATTAACGTGATACATGATTGTAAATTCGATCTCTAAAGGATCATCCTACCGTTCGTATTATACTTTGCGATTCAAGGAAGGAGTACACCAAGATTCCCTCGGTCTTTAAAGACCAATCTAAATTAAACGGCGTCACTCCTTCCGACCATATTAACTCCATATTGAGCTAATATTCAAGATACAATCTAGATACCTGCCTTCGCAGGGTTGACATAGTATGCTGGAATAACATCGTCCCAGCGAAAGCAGGGGTGACATCTGAAGAGGTAGGGATTGTAAGTAACCTCAGTTCGATATAAGAATTAATAATTCTTATATCGAACTGAGGTTACATTAGCATAAATATTGAGAAAAATATGGAAAATTTTAAGTTAGCCTTAGCTAAGAATAACGGTAGCTTTTTTGAGTATGATATTCTCTGCAACAATGAGTTAGCAAGATTAAGACCATTAAAAACAGAGGATATGGCGGCTTTTGCTCGATTCATTTCTGATTACGCGGTTTGGAAATATTTTGCTATCAAAATGCACCAATTACAAGATATGAACGACTACATTGATGACGCTGTACAACAAAGAAAGCTGGGTTTGCGATATCATTTTGCTATTGAAGATCAAAAAACAGGTGAGATTGTTGGATCAACAGCTTTTGGGAATTATTCTCCAAAAGACAGCAGGATAGAAATAGGTTGGAGTTGGGTAGAAACATCGTTCCAAGGCAGTGGTATTAATAAAAATGCAAAGTTTCTTTTGTTAAATTTTGCGTTTCATTACTTGAATATGGAAAGAGTGGAATTTAAAACAGATGTACTCAATGTAAGGGCTAGAGGTGCACTTATTAAAATTGGTGCAACGGAAGAAGGCGTATTACGAAGTCACACTCTCATGCCAGATGAGAGACGCCGAGATACAGTATACTATAGTATACTTAAAGATGAGTGGGAGACAAAAATATGGTCAAAAAACTTTTCTGATCACTCTAGTGACGTTCAAATTTTAATGGAATCTTGTAATTCAGTAGACTTCTTTCGAAACTAGACAATGATGTAGAATGGTGTTATAAATATCTGATTTGAAGTAGTAATGAAATTCGAGCAGATTAAAGAGTTAGAGGATGATGGTGCTAGGCAAAGCGGATAAATTACAGTTGGTGGGAATCCAACCTACGCAAAGTTTAGCCAACAGCGTAGAAGCAAATTTCACACATAGGGAGGTAACGAATTATGTGAAGCTGAGAGGAGGGATGTAGTGGGTTGTAACGCAAGTGAAGGATATAAGCTCCGAAATCTACAACATCGTAGAGGTTGACATGCTTCATCCCATGGAAAACAGAATGTGTAGTTGCGATAAGGCAAGCAACTATTGCTCTACCGGAGTCTCAGGCCACGACACGCTACAAGATGGAATTTATCTGAACCTAGGAGATCCATTGTATTCTTATGCAAGTGAGTACTTTAAAACAAGCTGTCAAGAGCAAGGATTAAAGGATGATACAATGGAAGTCGGACTGGCTCATAGTACTCTGAGCATGGGAAAGCCATGTACATGGGGAAGGGGTCAGCAATATAGCGTTAGTGTAAGTACGCTTAATTCACTAATACACAGAGGTTAGAGAGTAGAATGGAAAGTAAACTTAAACTTATATCTGCTAAGGCTAAGGAAGATAGGTTGAAGCAGAATAGCTATATTGAAGAGCCGTGTGTGGGAAAACCACAAGCACGGTTCTGTGAGGGCTATCATAGCAATGAAACTTTATTAATTAAAGGATGGTAAGAGCTATGATTTCTACTCGGCAAAATTTCGTCGGTTAACAGGAGTAAAGAAGCTAACATTTTCACAGATGGTGGATATTCTGAGGCATGCTGATAATCTTAAGAAATTAAAAGGTGGGCGTAAAAATAAGCTCAATTTGGAGGAACAGTTGCTGATGGCCTTAGAATACCTTAGAGAATACCGTACTTATTTCCATATAGGTCAGAACTATGGGATTAGTGAAAGTTCAGCATATAAAGCTGTTAAATGGGTAGAAGACACCCTAGTTAAACACCCAAACTTTGCTCTTCCAGGTCGTAAAGCTCTAATGAAGAGTGATATGAATTATGAAGTAGTCTTGATTGATGCTACTGAGAGTCCCATAGAAAGACCCAAAAAAAACAAAAATTCTATTATTCAGGAAAGAAGAAAAGGCATACACTAAAAACTCAAATAGTGGTAGACAAGAAAACACACCAAGTAATATGTACAGATTTTTCTAACGGTAAAAAACATGACTTTAGATTATTTAAGGAATCCAAAATTCTTATCCATCCTAAGGTTAAAGCGATTACTGTGTGAGTAGACCTAATCAATCACTCAATTAGGTCCCTCCTCAGAACCGGACTTGCAGAACTACCGCATCCGGCTCCCGAAAAGCAAGATAAGTTTGACACTTTATTTGTTGCTCTAGGGCGTGTCATCAATTAAGTTGACAGGAGCGTTTATTTGTTGTGTAATAGAGAAAAAATTAAGAATAAATTTTCTCTATGCGTCGATATGCTCTACGTGACGATCAATGGGATCGGATTAAAGATAACCTACCTGGAAGGGAAGAGTCTGTTGGTGTAACAGCCAAGGATAATCGCCTATTTGTAGAAGCAGTCTTGTATCGATATAGGGCTGGTATACCTTGGAGAGACCTACCTGAACGTTTTGGAGATTTTCGAGTGATTCACCTACGTCATTCAAGGTGGAGCAAGACAGGTGTGTGGAAAAAGGTTTTTGAGATGTTGTCTGAAGATGCTGATAACGAGTATGCCATGATTGATTCAACCATTGTTAGGAGTCATCAACATAGTGCTGGTGCTAAAAAAAAGAGTTAGAGGATGACCAAGCAATTGGACGAGGTAAAGGGGGGCTGAGTACTAAAATCCATGCCACATGTGACGCTCTAGGGAATCCAACGGGATTCCATCTTACCCCGGGTCAAGCTCATGATTTGCAAGGATCTGATGTTTTGATGAATGAATTGACGAAAGCGGATGCTGTACTTGCTGATAAGGCTTATGATGCCGATGCACGTATGCGAGATAAGCTGAAAGATAAGGGATGTACAGTTGTGATTCCCCCAAAGAAGAATCGTGTGAATCCAGCTAATTATGATAAGGATCTTTATAAAGCTAGGCATTTGATTGAGAACTTTTTTGCAAAATTGAAGCAATATAGAGCTATCGCAACACGATATGACAAAACATCTCAGAACTTTTTAGGAGCTGTTTATATGGTTTCCATGGTAATTTGCCTCAATTGATGACACACCCTAGAACATTGAGACTGTCTTCCACTTCTCTGGAAATTCCACTCTTTTAAGTATTTTGCTTAATCTTAACCAATTCATCTTACGTTTTCCTCCCATTCTATTAAACCACCCATATATTGCTCGCTTACTTTGGTAGATAAATGAACTTTCTCGTCTTTGATTATCTGATATACCATGATAATTGATCCATCCCTTTGTAGCTCTAATGACTTGCAATAATATCTGTTCTTTGTCCCTCTCATTAAGGTGACTTCGTAGATATTTTCTTAGCCCTTTAAGTTTCTCAGTAAAACGATCTCTCCTTGTGGTATATTTTAGTCTCCATGTTGTGCCAAATCTTGATTTACCCCAATAGCAAGTAAATCCAAGAAAATTATAGCTTGCAATCTTCTTGCCTTGTTTGGCTAAATTTGCAGCATGGTTTCTACCAGATTTGATCATTTGCGATTTTGCTTCATTGATGTTCAGCCCATACTTAGCTAACCTTTTAGGTAGAACATCATAAAACCTTTTCGCATCTGCTTCATTTTCAAAGACAAATACCATATCGTTACAATACCTCACCATTCCTGTTTGTCCCATTAAGTTTTCTTTGCTGATTTTGGCAAACCAGCTATCTATAACATAATGCAGGAAGACATTAGCCAAGATTGGCGAAACTATTGAGCCTTGACGACAACCTTCTTTGTTAGTAACTATAGTGCCATTTTCTATAATTGGTGTTTCGATCAGTTTCATAACTAGTCTTAGAAATTTCTTGTCAGATATTCTCTTTCTTAGAAATTCCATCAACTCGCAATGTTTGATTGTATTGAAACACTTTGTCATATCAATCTCGACTATACCTCCTTCATTGAAGTTGTACGTAAGTCTGTTTAACGCCCTTAAAGCATCATGGGCATTTAATCTAGGTCGGAATCCATAGGAACACTTCAAGAATATTGGCTCAAACACAGAGTTTAATATCTTGCTTACTGCAGATTCGATTATCTTATCTTCAAAACATGATATTACCAAAGGTCTTTTGCCTCCATCTTCTTTCGGAATCAGCATAACTCGTGCAGGTTTAGCTTGATATTGACCCTTGCGAATTCTAGTAAGGAGCGAGAGCAAATTTGCTTCTAACTTCTTACCATAGGCCACTTTGGTTATACCATCTATTCCTACAGCTTTCTTGCTATCGAGTTCCTTATATTGTTCTTCTAACATCTTTAAATCAATAATATGTCCAAGATTATTAAGCTTTATGTCTTGATTTTGCGATGATAGCAACTTTATACGCTCAAGTTTCGTTAACCATGTATTTCCGTCTACGCTGTGTACGGTCATTGTTTCCCTCTCACATTCTTACTTTTCTGCTAGCCCTTCGCTCCACTCCCATTACGGAGTTTCATCACTAATATGGCTAACTCAGCCA
This sequence comes from Candidatus Tisiphia endosymbiont of Micropterix aruncella, assembly GCF_965178575.1. NCBI lineage: Bacteria > Pseudomonadati > Pseudomonadota > Alphaproteobacteria > Rickettsiales > Rickettsiaceae > Candidatus Tisiphia > Candidatus Tisiphia endosymbiont of Micropterix aruncella. Next base: position 922,039 of record NZ_OZ238268.1, on the reverse strand, counting down.
TCCTTACACCATCTCCAAAGCCTCATGTTTCGGCACTTGTACTTTGAATACTTACTTAATGAAGTAAGAGTTATAAGGACTTCTCAAGTTGTGTCATTAATCTCTACAAACTCGCTGACGCCTGCGACCCCGGTGATTAAATACTTTCGGATTTGCTAGTTATAACCTCCAGTATTCTATTGCTTACTACCCTGTATCAAGTATCAGCTCTCACTACTACCGACTATTTCGGGGCTATCACGTTCACCTTTTGGTTTCGGCTCGATTGTTTCGCTGTCTACGCTTTACTACTGTCGTTACCTTCAGCAGCACAAGACTCGCTATATGGTGGAGCTAGCTACTCCTTCCATAACACGTTAATTCGGGATAAGGATTAGTAAAAATAGCAGACATATATACACTACGAAGAGCAATTAATGTATGAATTCACAGAAATGCAATTTATACATATCCAAAATCTTGTATTAGTTATAGCTAAAGCATTTTTACTAATCCTTATCCCGAATTGACGTATAACAGGACTTTCACCCATAAGATTAATGCACCTTATCTTGACGCACATACAGGATATCAAGGTATACAAAAAATTCACAATAATTCTGAATTACCAAAGAAAAAAAGCAAGAAAAATCCTTTAACTAAAAACGATAAAAAGAATAATCGTAGGTTAACAGGAGAAAGAGTTCTGAATGAAAACGTTATTGGTATGCTAAAACGGTTCAAAATTATTGCTGACAAATATCGAAATAGACGTAAAAGATTCGGTCCTCAGTACAGGACAAAGAGATTAAGGAGAGAATAAAAATAGTAGATAACGCGTAGCCAAAGCTCTATTACTTAGGTTATTGAAGACTTAAGAGGCAAGAGAATGAGTACAGCGTTATCACAATTAATAGGAGACTACTTTTTTAATAGTTTTGCAAGCATAAAATTAATAGAACAAATAATACTTAGATTTAATTTGATCTCTAGCATTTATAATTTTGAACTATATTAACCAGTTTCGAAAGAGGTTTATTGTAATTTTTGCCATAATTCAATTTCTCCATTTATTAATTTAATTGGTTAATCTTAAACTAAAAGGGTTATGTCAAAACCGAAGATATACCCTGAACAATACGACATATAGTATAATAGTAATATTAATAATATACTTTAAGTATTATATAATAAATAATATAATAAATTGTAATTTTTGTTATTTTATTTTTTATTAAGTGGTTCTAGACCAATGTTTAATTTATATTAGTTTATTTATATGGCAAAGGCACAAAAACATAAACATTCTACAAAAGCGTCTAAAAATATTAGCTCATCAGTTAGTAGTTCAGCAAGTGATCCTAGTGTTAAACAACAATTTGATAAATTACAAGCAGTTTTAAATACCTATTTAGGTAATAGTAAAATAGGAAATTTTATAGTCAATTGTATTGTATTTTCTTTTGATGCAACTCATATAACTAATGAAGACAAAATAAAATATATAAAGATTGTCGAGCAATTCTTGTCAAAGTTTGTTCAAGAAGCAGATGAGGTTGTAATAGAACAATTAAGATGGCATAAACAATTATATAATCTTGTATTAATTCGTGATCATTTAAATATAGAGAAAGGTAAGGAAAGTGTTATCGAATATTTATTGAATAGTAAGGTTTTTGGTAAGGATTTTTTTAATCCTAATAAATTAGATGACGATAATAACTTAACATTATTAGATTTGCTCCAATCTTTAGATGATGTATTAAGAACTAAATCAGAAACCAATAACAACAAAAAGTTAATTAAATGGTTAAAAGATACAAAGGGGGCTAAGAGCTCTTTAGAAATACTACAAGACAAATTTAATAAAGGGAATTACGATGAAAATATACAGAAATTCAAGGAAGACTTAAAAAATTATTTACCACAGGAGGAACACAAGGGAAGGGGGATAAAAGTAGTAATACCTGCATCAAAGAACAAGAGGCCACAAGAACTTTTAGAATGTCTCGATGTTATTTTACATAATAAAAGAGATGAGATTCCTCAACGAGTGAAATTATTTTTGCGTGTATATAATGAACGTAAATATAGTGAATGTGATGAAATTTATTGGGAAGTGATAGATACGCTTCTAAGTAAATATTACAAAGAGATAGATCGTGATAAATATATAGAAATAATACGTTCTATTATAGAAAATATACCATTAAAGACATCAAAGATAATTCACTATGAAGAGTTAATAAACCTCTTTCTTAAAAAAATAAGTCTAAAATCATTCTTCACAAAGGAAGAGCGAGAATTATTCGATAATTATACTAATACACTGGTTGAATTAAGCACTAAGGGCGAAATTAGCAACGATTTGAAATACCAGGCTTGTAAGAAGCGCTTTTTTTACTGTAAGAATGAGGAAAATTTAAAAAGAACGGTTTTACCAGAAACAATTAAAGTATTATTGGAATTAATAAAATATGCTGATAATACTGAAATAAAGACAGATTTATATCGTTTATTAATAGCTTTATATAATATAGAAAGTAGTGAATTTAAAACGTCAACCCTTAATCAGTTAGCTAATGATTTTAAGTTATCTAGTGAAGTTAAAGAGAAATTTATAAAGTTATTTTCATATCATAGTTTTGATAAAGCATTTGTTAAGACAATACAGGAAGATATAGAAATAATTAAACAAGCTCTCTTATTAACAACAAACAAGCAGGAAATCAATACGACTATTATAAAATACTTACAGGCATTCATCATGCAAATAGGAGAGTGTAGTGTTAGCACTATAAAGGAGCTAATTGATGATCTTGATACTAATGATTTTGAGTGTGTTTTGAGGGTTTTAACTAGTTTACAACATTGGTCTAAAAATGATATAGAACAAGTAAATTATACAAAAGTTTTAGGTGCACTTTCAGAAAGCGATCTAAAAAAAGATCCTATAGTTAATATAAAAGTAGCGGAATTCTATTTAGCTATAGAAAACTTAGAGCAAGCTAAATGTTGTTTAGATCGGGCAGAAAAGCTGTTACAACGTCATAAATCCTCTGCAATAATTGAAAAACACATTAACGAAGATAAATTAAGTTTAATGCTCAATGCATTTGCAGATAATAACAAAGAATTTCTAAATAAAAATTGGGAGTATATTAAAGAAATATACAGCATGTGTAGTGCTAAAAGAAAAGAGTTTTTAGAGGCGTTTCACAGTATAATTGATATATGTCAATACCATATATTAACCAAAGATCCTGAAACAAGCTCAAACTCACAAGATCAAATTAACAAAATTGTTGATAAAATCATTGAAGATGATGAACTTACTTTTTCCTTAGAAATTATAAATCAAACTACTAGTGAAAAGAAACAGCCTGAGACTAAGACTCATGAGGATGATAATATTGGTGCATCTAGTTGTGGTGCAGAAGAATATAGTCTTGAAGGAAAATCTGATACTAAGATAAGTGATACTGCTATTCAAGAAGTCTCTTACAAAGACAGTTTTGTTACAAAATTTTTAAATCACGGGACAATTATCCATCAATATTGTCAAAATATTAAAAAAGCTACTCGATTTTCTCATGATAAAAGCTCCGATCATCATCAGAAAAATTATTACACTTGGAACATTTCTAACGAAGTATCGTATACAACAAAGAATGAAGATGATGTTATACGTATTAGTAAACACAAGAATATTTATGCTATTATTGGCCTTAAGCTATTAAAGTTATTACAGCCATCCGAGAAGGATAAATTTATCAATGCTTTAAAAAAAGGTATAGTAAAAGATCCTAATCATAATGGGGTTAAAATATTAAACAAATATTTTCTACAACTTAAAGCAGATGGAGATGATCGGTTATACCCAAGCACCATTTACGAAAATAATGATGGTGATGTTTTAGTAATATTTAATAAGAAAGCTAATCATAAGGAAATAAAAAAAGCATTGAGATCTGAGAATATTAAGGTTAAAAAAGTTCCTAGGGGTGTAGACCATAGTATACAGGTAGAAGATGATCCTTTAAAGCACGACGTTTTTCTAGAAGATTATCTCAAATATGATGAAGGAGTAAGCTGCATAGGAGATATAATGAGCTGAAAGAATTAGACAAAAAAGAGAGTAGTACTTCTGGATTTTCTTTGAATCTACTAACCTCTTCTTCTTTTATTGTAATTTTTGCCATAATTCAATTTCTCCATTTATTAATTTAATTGGTTAATCTTAAACTATAGTCAATTCAGGAGAATTTGATGCTAGGAACGATGGAGCGAAGCCTATAGATAATAGGCGAGCGACGAGTGACGACGTCACCAAATTCTCATCAGTTGACTATAAAAGGGTTCTGTCAGAACTGAAGATATACCCTGAACAATACGACATATAGTAATATTGATAATATACTTTAAGTATTATAAATTAAATAGTATAATAAATTGTAATATATTTTTCATGAAGTGGTTCTGAACCAATTAATTTACATTAACTTTATTTATATGGCAAAGGCAAAAAAACATAAACACTCTACAAAAGCACCTACAACTCCTAGTTCATCAGATGACACTAGTATTAAACAACAACCCTCGAATCAATTACTAGAAGTTTTAGATACCACTTTAGGTAATAGTAAAATAGGAAATTTTATACTCAATTGTATTATATATTCCCTTGATGCAAGTAATATGCCTAATAAAGACAAAATAGAATATATCAAGATTGTCGAGCAATATTTGTTAAAGTTTGTTCAAGAAACAAATGAGGTTCTAATAAAAAAATTAAAATGGTCGGAACAATTATATAAGCTTGTATTCATTCGTGATCATTTAAATATAGAGAAAGGTGAGGAAAGTGTTATCAAATATTTATTGAATAATAAAGTTTTTGGTAAGGATTTTTTTAATCCTAATAAATTAGATAATAATAACTTAACATTATTAGATTGGCTTGAATCTTTAGAGCATCTATTAATAAAATCAGAATCAAAGAAAAACCAAGAATTAATTAAATGGTTAAAAGATAAAAAAGGTGCTAAGAACTCTTTAGAAATACTACAAGACAAGTTTAATCAAGGAGATTACGATACAAACGTAGAAAAATTAAAAAAAACATTAGAAGGATATTCACGTACATTAAAGCGAGAGAGACCAGAAGAATTTTTAAAATGTGTTGATGTTATTTTACATAACAAAAGAGATGAGATTTCTCAACATATAAAATTATTTTTTTGCAAAAATAATACGAAATCCAATGAGTCGCAATCTGATGAGTTGCAATCTAATGAGAGGTATGTAGTGGATACGCTTCTAACTAAATATTACAAAGATATAGATCGTAATAAATATATAGAAATAATACGTTCTATTATAAAAAATATACCATTAAAGTCATCAAGAATATTTCACTATGAAGAATTAATAAACCTATATTTTAACAAAATACATCTACAGTTACCCTTAACAAAGGAAGAGCGAGAATTATTAGATAATTATACTAATAAACTGGTTGAATTAAGCATTGATAGTAATGACGACGGTTTGAAACACAATGCTTATAAGAAGCGCTTTGGTTACTGTAAGTATGAGGAAAAGTTAAAAAAAACAATTTTACAAGAAACAATTGAAGTATCATTAAAATTAATAAAATATGCTAATAATACTGAAATAAAGAATGATTTATATCGTTTATTAATAGCTTTGCATAATATAGAAAATGGTGAATTTAAAATATCAACCCTTGATCAGTTAGCTAATGATTTTAAGTTATCTGGTGCAGTTAAAGAAAAATTTATAAAGTTATTTTCATATCATATTTTTGATGAAACATTTGTTAAACCAATACAGAAAGATATAGAAATAATAAAAAAAACTCTTTTATCAACAACAAACAAGCAGGAAATCAATGCGACTATTATAGAATTTTTACAAACATTTATCATTCAAATAGGAAAGTATAGTGTTAGCACTATAAAGAAGATGATTGATGACCTTAATATTAATGATTCTGAATGTGTTTTAAGGATTTTAACTTGTTTAAAATGTTGGTCTAAAAATGATATAGAACAAGTAAATTATAAAAAAGTTTTAGGCACGCTTTCAAAAAACGATCTAAAAAACGATCCTATAATTAATATAAAAGTAGCGGAATTTTATTTAGCTATAGAAAACTTAGATCAAGCTAAATGTTGTTTAGATCGGGCAGAACAGCTGTTACAATCTCATGAATCCTCTCAATATGCAATACCCCTTGAAAGATACCTTAACGTAGCTAAATTAAATTTAATGTTCAATGTATTTGCAGATAATAATAAAGAATTTCTAAATAAAAATTGGGGGTATATTAAAAAAATATACAGCACGTGTTGTACCAAAGAGGAAGAGTTTTTAGAGGCGTTTCACAGTATAATTGATATATGTCAATATTATATATTGACTAGAGATCCTGAAACAAGCTCAAACTCACAAGATAAAATTAACAAAATTGTTGATAAAATCACTGAAGATGATGAACTTACTTTTTCCTTAGAAATTATAAATCAAACTACCAGTGAAAAAAAACAGCCTGAGACTCAGACTCATGCGGACAATAATATTGGGGCATCTAGTTGTGATGTAGAAAAATATAGCTCTGAAGGAAAGTCTAACACTGAGATAAGTGATACTGCTACTCAAAAATCATCCTTATATAAAGAAAATTTTATTACAAAATGTTTAAATCAGTGGACAATTATCCATCAATATTATCAAAATATTAAAAAAGCCGCTCGATTTTCTCCTGATAAAAAGTCTGATAATCATCAAGAAACTTATCAAACTTGGAATATTTCTGATGAACTATCATATACAACAAAGAGTGAAGATGTTGTTAAACGTATTAGTAAACACAAGAATATTTATGCTATTATTGACCCTAAACTATTAGGATCATTAGAGACATCTGAACAACAAAAATTTACCAATGCTTTAAATATAGGTATAGTAAAAGATCCTAATCATAATGGGGTTAAAATATTAAACAAATATTTTCCACAACTTAAAACAGAGGGAAATAAGCGGTTATACCCAAGCACCATTTTCCAAAATGATGATGGTGCTGTTTTAGTAATTTTTGATAAGAAAGTTAATCATGGAGAGATAAAAAGGGTATTGAATTCTGAAAATATTAAGGTTAAAAAAGTTCCTGGGGGTGTAGACCATAGTATACAGGTAGAAGATTATCCTTTAAAATACGATGTTTTTCCAGAAGGCTATGATGATTTCAAATATGACGAAGAAGTAGGCTGCATAGGAGATGTTGATCCTACAAACCCTGTAAATTATTTATCAGGGGTATAGTGGACAATGCTTCTTTTTTGCTCAAATTAATAGCATCTTCGGGAATGTTCGTCTAAGTGTGTGTGCGTCAAGATAAGGTGCATTAATCTTATGGGTGAAAGTCCTGTTATGGAAGGAGTAGCTAGCTCCACCATATAGCGAGTCTTGTGCTGCTGAAGGTAACGACAGTAGTAAAGCGTAGACAGCGAAACAATCGAGCCGAAACCAAAAGGTGAACGTGATAGCCCCGAAATAGTCGGTAGTAGTGAGAGCTGATACTTTATACAGGGTAGTAAGCAATAGAATACTGGAGGTTATAACTAGCAAATCCGAAAGTATTTAATCACCGGGGTCGCAGGCGTCAGCGAGTTTGTAGAGATTAATGACACAACTTGAGAAGTCCTTATAACTCTTACTTAATTAAGTAAGTATTCAAAGTACAAGTGCCGAAACATAAGGCTTTGGAGATGGTGTAAGGATGGCTGAGTCAGTTGTAGTAGTGATGAAGCTTCGTAATGGAAGTGGAGCGAAGGGCTGGCAGAAAGGTAAGAACGTAAGAGGGAAACAATGACCGTACACAGCATAGACGGAAATACATGGTCAACAAAACTTGAGCGTATAAAGTTGCTATCATCGCAAAATCAAGACATAAAGTTTAATAATCTTGGACATATTATTGATTTAGAGATGCTAGAAGAACAATATAAGGAACTCGATAGCAAGAAAGCTGTAGGAATAGATGGTATAACCAAAGCGGTTTATGGTAAGAAGTTGGGAGCAAATTTGCTCTCGCTCCTTACTAGAATTCGCAAGGGGCAATATCAAGCTAAACCTGCACGAATAACGCTAATTCCGAAAGAAGATGGAGGCAAAAGACCCTTGGTAATATCATGTTTCGAAGATAAGATAATCGAGTCTGCAGTAAGCAAGATATTAAACTCTGTGTTTGAGCCAATATTCTTAAAGTGTTCCTATGGATTCCGACCTAAATTAAACGCCCATGATGCACTTAAGAAGTTGAATAGACTTACGTATAACTTCAATAAAGGAGCTGTAGTTGAAATTGATATAACTAAGTGTTTCAATTCAATCAAACATTCCGAGTTGATGGGATTCCTAAGAAAGAGAATATCTGACAAAAGATTCCTAAGACTAGTTATGAAACTGATGGAAACAGCAATTATAGAAAACGGTACTATAGTTACTAACAAGGAAGGATGCCGCCAAGGGTCTAAAACATCACCAATTTTGGCAAATGTCTTCCTACATTATGTTATTGACTGTTGGTTTGCTAAAATCAGCAAGGAAAACATAAGAGGGCAAACTGGAATGGTGAGGTATTGTGACGATATGGTGTTTGTCTTTGAGAATGAAGAAGATGCGAGGAAGTTTTATGAGGTTTTGCCTAAAAGATTAAACAAGTATGGCTTGAACATCAATGAAACTAAATCGCAGATGATTCAGTCCGGTAGATACCATGCTGAGAACTTAGCTAAGCAAGGTAAGAAGATCAAGAGTTATAATTTTCTTGGCTTTACTTGCTATTGGGGTAAATCAAGATTTGGTAACACATGGAGATTAAAATATACCACAAGGAAAGATCGATTTACCGAAAAGCTTAAAGGGCTAAGAGAATATCTACGAAGTCACCTTAATGAGAGGGACAAAGAACAGATACTATTGCAAGTCATTAGAGCTACAAAAGGGTGGATCAATTATCATGGTATATCAGATAATCAAAGACGAGTAAGTTCATTTATTCACCAAACTAGGCGAGCAATATATGGGTGGTTTAATAGAATGGGTGGAAAACGTAAGATGAATTGGCAAAGATTAGCTGTAATACTCAAAAGGGTCAACTTTCCAAATAAGTGGAAGAGCATTTCAATGTTCTAAAACCAACAAAATAGGGTACAAGCCTATCTTACCTTTCGGGAGCCGGATGCGGTAGCTCTGCATGTCCGGTTCTGAGGAGGGGCTTAACCAAGCAATTGGTTAGGTCTACTCACACAAATAGAAAAAGATAATCTTTTAAATATATAAAATAAAGATTATTGATGTTGTAAATAGCGAAGAATGTGGATAAGTTGATATCAACTTATCCACATGTTCTTCGTGTAAAATAATAGGAAATTTGACATGAGTAAACCAATGAAACCAATTCAACTAGATAAAGTATCACAAATACTTAATCAAGATAAATGTATGGAGATCATACAAGGACTATACCAAGGCAAGCCATTACTTGATCCAAGTGGACTGCTAACGTCTTTAGTGAAAGATTTTACGGAGCTTGCCCTAGAAGGTGAAATGGATTCTCACTTACTAGAAAATAGTTTGGAACAAGGTAGTAACCGTAGAAACGGCATTAATACTAAGACTATGAAGACGGCTACAGGTTCCTTCGAACTTGAAACACCAAGAGACCGTAATACGTCAATTCGGGATAAGGATTAGTAAAAATGCTTTAGCTATAACTAATACAAGATTTTGGATATGTATAAATTGCATTTCTGTGAATTCATACATTAATTGCTCTTCGTAGTGTATATATGTCTGCTATTTTTACTAATCCTTATCCCGAATTAACGTAATTTGGGTTTCTACTATGCAAATATCACCGATTAATAAAAAAACTAGTTGAAAAAGTACCAGTCATATTATAACATCTGAAATATTAACAATAATGATAATTAATCGAAATGCAAAAGCCAAAAGTAGCGACCTTAAGTGCTGAAGAACGAGAAGAACTAATACAACATATTAAGGCAAATTCATTAACAGGAAATGATCAGCAAGCGATAATAGAACTTGTGAAATTTTGTAACGAACTAATAGACAAGCTAGCATCATCAAATATCAGTATAAATAAGCTTAAGGAAATGCTGATTGGTTTTAAGGCAGATAACAAAAAAAAGATAGTTCAGATTCATTAAAAGAACCGCCAAGTGAATCTGATAACGGGAATGGTGGTAATGAAGAAGAGTGCGATAAGCCCAAAAAGATAGATCGTAGTAATTGGCAAGGTAAATATGGGTTTGATGATTATAAGGATGCGAATACCAGCTATTTAGCTCCTGAGAATTTTTGTAGTGGTGATAGCTGTCCTCACTGCTATAATGGCAAACTATATAATAGTGAAGCTAGAAAATTGCTACAATTCACAGGTAACGCTCCAATTACAGTCAACAGATATGTAAAGAAAACGCTACGCTGTAATGCTTGCGACTATAAAGTTATGAACAATAAAAATATCAACAAATGGACAAATAGTAGCAGAAGTGCAATAGTGTTACAAAAGACCTATGGTACTCCTTTCTACCGTTTATCTAGGTTGCAAAGTTTAAGTGGGTTTCCTGTAGCATATAGTTCGTTGTGGCAACAATATTTAGATGTTTGGCAAGAAGGTGGTGGAGCTGAGATTTACGGGGTATTATTGGAAATGGCTGCCGAATGTAATTCACTGAATCTTGATGATACTAGAGCCAGGATTTTAGAAATTACTATAGCCAATAAAAAATTACGTACTCAAAATAAGAAAGGACGCAGCTGTTATACTACTACTATATGTGCTAAGACTACAAATAATGAGGTGATAGTTTTATATTTTACAGGTAATAAGCATGGCGGGGAGAATATTGGTAACGTACTAAAGAATCGTAAGAATAGAACAGATTCTATCCAATTAATGACTGACGCAAGTAACAATAATAACCCGGTATTATCAGAAGCAGATAAAGAATTACTAGCAATAATAGTGATGATCAATTGTTTGTCACATGGTCAGAGAAAATTTACAGAGAATGAACTATATTACCCTGAAGAATGCGGATATTTTCTCAAACAAACATGTGGTATTTACCACAATGAACATCAATGTAAAGAGATGAGCCCTGAAGAAAAACTGGGGTATCATCAGGAACATAGCAGTAAATATATAGAAAACATATATAACAAAATAGACGAATTATTTAACGACAAGAAAGTTGAGCCTAATAGTAGGCTTGGACAAGTTATGAGATATTGGTTAAATAATAAAGAAGGTTTGACCCAATTTTTAAAAATTCCAGTTAGCAGTCTTGATAATAATTGGGCTGAGAGATCACTGCGTACCATTATTTTACAAAGGAAGAATTCATTATTCTTTAAAACAATCAATAGTGCTGAGATACATAGTGGTCTATATAGTATAGTAAAGACTTGTAGTGAGAACGAGATCAATGCCTTTAAATATTTAAATTGGCTACAAGAGCAGAGTAGCAAAGCAAAGAAGCATCCTGCGAATTATAGCCCTTTTGCCTATGCAAGATATATGAATAATACGGAATTAATCAAGACAGCAGCTTAAATGACAGAACGCCAATCATTAGAGAGTTTGGCAGAACTAGGATCGCCATTATGAATAAGAATGTATAAGGTTCTATGGCAAATCTGATAAGATAAATTATCAGAAGGGAAGAGTTTTGCCGTAAATTTACCTTTGGATAGGCGTTTAGAGCATAGCCAAAAGCCTTGACCGTCAAAGGACAAAATTTTAATGGCAGTTCTGTTTTTATTATAGAATAAAAACAAGGAACCATTAAGAGGGTCAGAAGAAAGTTTTTGTCTACAAACAGCGATTAAGCCATCTATACCCTTGCGAAAATCGATGGCAATAGTGGCAACAAAAATAACTGACGCCGGGGTTAGTTGCAGCATAGAAATGTCTGAATTATGGTTTTTGGCTCTAGTGTTTGGATAATAAGCTTGGTACCATTTGGTTTAATAATGTGACAAGTATAGTGATTTTGTTTGGGGTTCGCTACAGGATCAGTAGCTATAGAATTTACTAGTTGAAATGGGACAAAATTAATATTTTGTTGTAGAGCTTGATTTGAAGCTGAGACAGGAGAAGTTTTGAGGGTAGGTTCATGGGCTTTTTTAATTGAACTAATTGTTGCTTTATTAATATTAATATTAAGATGTTTAGCTATCTCTTGGTAAGAATAATGATGGAGTAATTGGTGAACTAATTCCTTTAGATGGTTTGGTATGGGATCAAACTTGTTAGTTTTAGTTTGACGCCAAGCTTTAAATTGCTGAGCTACTTGCTCAATAGTAATTGATGGTATTTGCATAGTAGGAACCCAAATGTATAAAAAATTCATACTAGCAAAAAAATTAGATAAAGTTATGCAGTTTTGCTGCAAGTATACAGAAATTTCTAAAACTAGCATTATTAGTAAACTAGCACTAAACTTTATCGATCGGTATGATGATTATAATAATATCTTTTGCCAAATAAATAGTGAGAATTTTTCACACAGACCTATTCCTAGCTTAAAACTACCTATTATACTATCTTATCTTGAAGCTGAAAGATTAGGCCAGTTAATCCTAAAAAATGCCGCTACTGAAACTAAAATTTTAAGATTTATCATGCCAGCAAATTTTATCAAATATCAACCGGGGGATTTTATCATATTATATTATCGGAATTATCAATATCAAATTAGAATTATCTCCATGAGATTATTTCGCCTAACTGTTGAAATTCACGGAATTATTGATGAAGTTGAGAGTTATATATAACACTCCATTCAATATGTGATTTTAATTATTAAAATCACATATTGAATGATGAAAAAAGTTAAAATGCACTCGTAGAACCGCTTCAAGAGTGCATTTTTCCTTATAACAAAGCCAGTTCGATATAAGAATTATTAATTCTTATATCGAACTGAGGTTAAGTAGCAAAAATTTATTTGGAATCTATCCAAGATATATTCCCATCCCGACGGTAATAAACTACATTCATGCGATTAGTATGACTATTTTGAAACATTAAAGCAGGAAGGTTCTCAAGATCCATTTTCATCACTGCTCCACTTACTGATAGAGTTAATATTTCTACAGATTTTTCTGCTATAATTACAGGATTATCATATGCTGCCACATTATCTTCGTCTTCATATTCATGTTGATGGGGTGTTATAGTATATTTAACTGCTTTAGATGTTACTTCGGATATTTTAACTCTATCATGACGATCCTTAAGCTTAGATTTATACTTTCTAAGCTGCTTTTCAAGCCTAGAAAGAGCAATATCAAACGCTGAATATATGTCATCTGAAGCAGCGTTACCTTTCAATATCATATGTCTGCCTGTGCCATCATTCACTACAATATCACAAACCAGTTGAAACCCTTGTTTAGAGAAATGCACGTTTGCACTAATTATTACATCACAAAAATACTTTTCTGACACCTGCATAGTACGGTTTCTTACGTAGTCTTGCAAAGAATTCCCAATAGAAATATGTTGACCTGATATTGATATTTGCATAAAATCCCCTTTAATTTAGTTAAGTCAAATATTATATGTAATAGAAAATATCTATCACACACCCAACTACCTATCTATACAACTAATGTATAATCATGTAAATTTCAAGCCATTATTTTGAAATTTTTATAATGGCTTGATAATTGCTTTAGATAGAATATAAGCTTATAACGCTTACTTCAAATTGTTTTTTAAAAGTGTTTTTCAGTTAAAAAGCGATTCTTTGCCCGTAATTTTACCTAAATTGTAACATTTTATAGCTAACTTAAATAAGGTTATAATTTTGTTCTAAATAATGTTTTTTTTGTTTTTACTATCTACCGAGTTTTGTTGTGATGGCTTTCTAAGCCTAGATTTATTCTTATGTAGCTTTATAATTGCTTTGGTTACTCTTACTACAAAAGATGGCTCAATCCCACCTTCTAGACAAGTTTCTTTAAAAGATTCACTACCACCAAAAATCCATGATTTTGCTTCTTGTTCTAGCTTTTTTGCTGTGCGAAATTTTGATATATTGGTTGCGTCAATAATTGCCTGAGTAATAATAGCTTTACGTAAGACGTCAATTCGGGATAAGGATTAGTAAAAATGCTTTAGCTATAACTAATACAAGATTTTGGATATGTATAAATTGCATTTCTGTGAATTCATACATTAATTGCTCTTCGTAGTGTATATATGTCTGCTATTTTTACTAATCCTTATCCCGAATTAACGTGTAAGATAACATCAGGTGAATTAGTGTATGATTTAAGACGTTCAAATGGGGATTGGAATTTAATAACATTATATATATTTATTTTGTTGACCATAAATTTATTACCATATATTGATTCTAATTAAGTTCTGCGTGCAGAACCTAAGAAGTATAATGATTTTTATGCGTGTACTAATAGTTTCAGGGTAAAAATGTATAAATATTTTAAACTATCTTAATAATTTAACCTGAATTCGATGTAACAAGTTAATACTAGGCTCAAGTAATCATCCACATTAGGGGGATGTCAGCCCTGCATAGCTTACTATTTACCCACATCTTTGGACTCGTGGGAGATGCGATGTCAGCCCTGCCGCTCCTTTTATGTCATCCCTGCGAAGGCAGGGATCTATATTACTTAATAGTCTTTCAGGCTATTTTTTTAGATCCCAGCTTTCGCTGGGATGACATCAAGTACATATTAAGCACTTTTTCCTTTATCTATTAGGCTTACAACCCGACTTTTAAATTACCCTATCACACTAGCCAATGGACACACTAGACTCATTGGTTATTTTGTGGTACAATGTAAATGTTTTGGTATACTCGAATGATCCTACGAATTGGGGTGAATTGGATTTGAAAATGAAGGGCGAGCGAACTAGGTGTACATGAGTACGCGAGTTCCTGATATTTTCAAAAAACAATTCTTCAAAGCAGAAGAGTATAAATAATCTATGGTTTTAAAGTATTATGTCTGTGTTACCTATTGTGACTGCTCCAGATTCAAGATTAAAACAAAAATCTTTGCCAGTAAGCATAATCGATGATAATATAAGAAAGTTGATGGATGACATGGTTGAAACTATGTATCACGATCATGGTGTGGGGTTAGCTGCCATTCAGATTGGAATAGCTAAGCGTATATTGGTAGTTGATTTGCAGAATAATGATGATACAGAAAGACCAGTTGGTTTTTATCCATTATTTGTCGCTGACCCGAAGATAATAGACAAATCTAAAGAATTAGTTGTGGCGGTAGAAGGGTGTTTATCTTTACCGGAACAACGGGTCGAGGTAGCAAGGTCTGAGTCTATAACTATAAGATTCTTAGATTATAATAATAGCCAGCAAGAATTAAAAGCTGATGGTTGGCTTGCTAGGGTTATTCAGCATGAGATGGATCATTTAGATGGTAGGCTACTAATTGATTATTTAAGTAATATGAAAAAGGACGTAGCATTACGTAAATTAAAAAAGCTAAAAAATAATATTTTGTGAAAGTAATTTTTATGGGTACGCCAAAATTTGCTGTACCTACTCTTAAGAGTTTAATTAATAGCAAAGACCACCAAGTAGTTGCTGTATTCACTCAAGCTCCAAAATCTAAAGGAAGGGGGCTAAATGAGGTAGCATCACCTATCCATAGTTTGGCATCAAAATATGATATTCCAACTTATACCCCTAAAACCTTGAGAACCGAAGAAATAACCAATTTAATTAATTCAATTGATGCGGATATAATAGTAGTAGTTGCTTATGGGTTTTTGATACCACAAGTTATCCTACAAGCCAAGAAATATGGATGTCTTAATATCCATCCCTCAAGTTTACCACGTCATAGGGGAGCAGCTCCATTGCAGCACACTATTATAGAGGGAGACCCTGAAACTTCTGTATGCATAATGCAGATGGATGAGGGGTGGGATACTGGTGATATTATATTGCAGCATTCGTTTTCACTCTCTCCTAGAATAACTTTACCAATTTTGCATGACCAATGTGCAGAAATAGGGGCTGATTTATTGGTTAAAACTTTAGATAATATTGATAACTTACCAAGGATTGTTCAAGATAAAGATGGAGTAACTTATGCTCATAAACTCAAGAAAGAAGAAGGGAAGATAGATTGGCATGAGACTGCTTACAAAATAGATTGTAGAATTCGAGGTATGAATCCATGGCCTGGAATATATTTTGAATATAGAGGTAAAGTTATAAAGATCCTAGAAGCGTATTATAATGATTTGGATGTTAAATTGCCACCTGGTACTGTGGTTAATAATAGTGTCTTAGAGATAGCTTGTGGTAAGGGTACTTTGATCATCAAAAAATTACAGCAAGAAGGAAGAAAAGCTTTAAACGTTGAAGAATTTATACGTGGGGTACAAATCCCCCTAGGTATACTCAAATGATCCTACGAATTGGATTTGAAAATGAATGGTGAGTGCTAGGTGTACATATAATCATATCTTTACCCACATCTTTTAAAAGTGGCATACTTATTAGGCTTTAAAAATACATCTTTGATATTAAAACCTGATATGTATAACCTTTTCAGAAAGATGTGGGTAAAGATATGACTCTTCATTTACGAGCAGTATATAGCTAAAACTCAATAAGTATTTTAAAGAGAACTAATGTGGTAAATTTTAAGATAATAATTTTGCTAGCCGTGTTATTGATGAAAGCAAGTATCGTTAATGCTTCTAGTTTTACCTATGAAAAGAGAACGAAAGGGAAGCATATTATTCATATCGTTACTATTAATCCTAAAGATTATATAACTGCAATTGTAAAAGCTAATGATGGGGCTATTGGTCGTGAGACTGTTCCGGCAATTGCCAAACGATCTCAGGCTACAATAGCAATTAATGGGGGATTTTTTGAAATTGGTGGTAATAAAGATGGCATGCCAAGTAAAACTTTAATTATTAATGGGCATCAATATAACATAATAGATGAAAAACAATCCGTTATTATGGTAAATTCAGGAGTAATGTCCATTATGGTATTAAATCCTAAAAATTATCAAACAAGTGAAGTATCTATTCTTTCTGGTATCCCGTTGTTAATTGATAATAACAAAATTCCACAATTCCTTAATGATAAAAATAGTGATTTTTATGTAAAACCTAATGCACGCACGGCTATAGGAATAAAAGCTAATAATACTATTGTTGTGGTGATAGCAGAGCATAATTATTCTAGGGATATACTTGACATTACTATAGGAGAGGTACAATCTCTTATGAAAGAAAAGGGATCGGTATTTGCTAATAAATATCATCATCAAAACTATGGATCTCTCACTTTTGATCAATTGAAAAAAGTTCTTAAAGAAGAATTCTCATCAGATGATGGGATACAAGGGCTAACTATTTTAGAGCTTGCAACATTAATGAAAAATCTTGGTTGTCAACATGCTATTAATTTAGATGGTGGTGGTTCTTCTACTTTATGGATTAATGGTAAGGTAGTAAATTTAACTATTGGGGATAAAGATGAAAAAGAAGGAGTACAAACAGTACGCCCAGTTTCTGATGTTATCATTTTTAAAAAGAAATGATATATCGTTTTAATTTATTAATTATACTTATTAAGTTTTACCGGTTCTTTATCTCCCCCTTACTTGGAGATAATTGTCATTTTTATCCATCCTGTTCAGAGTCATATCTTTACCCACATCTTTTTGAAGAGGTTATACATATCAGGTTTTAATATCAAAGATGTATAGTCAAACCTATTGAATTAGGTGATACAAATTTTGTGTCATACCTGCGAAAGCAGGTATCTAGATTCCCGCCTACGCGGGAATGACAATTTACAATTGTTATGTTCTTTGTCACCTAATCCTATGGGATTAACTATATTTTAAAGCCTAATAAGTATGCCACTTTTAAAAGATGTGGGTAAAGATAACACTAGTACGTGAACACCGCAGGTCTTGGATAACGACAACGCAATTGTTGATTTTCATCGAGTATACTTTATTGGATTGATGTGGGAGAATTAGTATATACTAACTCCGACCACTCATCTTCATCAATAATTTTAATTCCAAGCTCCTTAGCTTTTCTGAGTTTACTACCGGCATCAGCACCAGCTACCACTAAAGCAGTAGCAGACGAAACACTACTACTTACTTTAGCTCCTAACTTCTCTGCCTGAGATTTTGCTTCTGCTCTTGAAAGAGTTAGTAGAGAACCGGTAAATACCACAACTTTGCCAGTTAATGCGGTTTTAAGGATTTGATCACTATAGTCTTGAATTTCTAAAATTTTACTTAGCTGATGAATAATTTGTAGATTTTCTTTAATATCAAAGAAGTCGATAATATCCACCAAAATTTTATCTCCTATTCCTTCTAGATCATTTAACCTTTGGTATATAGGCTGATCACCTTTTAATAAAGATTCCATAGCTTCTATAAAATTACCATAATTCTGAAATTCTCGAGCAAGTAATTTGGCATTTTGTTCGCCAATATGCCTAATTCCTAGGGAATAAATGAATCTGTTTAAGGAAACATTTTTGGCTTTGTCGATGTTTGTAAATAAGTTTTCTACAGACCTTCGCCCCCATCCTATCATATTTTCAAGCTTGACTAAGCTTTTTTCATTATTATTTTGCAAATAAAAAATATCCACTGGATTTTTTATTAAAGACTCTTTCAGTAGAAATTCTATTTGCTTCTTTCCTAAACCATCTATATCTAAAGCATTTTTAGAGGTAAAATGACAAATTCGTTCGTAATTCTGAGCAGGGCAATTTAACCCATTATCACAACGAATTATTATTGTCTCTTGATTATAATGTAAATGAGAACCACAAGACGGGCAAAGTTTTGGCATATCGATTTTTTGTGGTTCACTAGAACGTCGAGTAAAATCTACGGAAGTAATTTGAGGTATGACATCACCTGCCCTCTGCAAAAACACATAATCATTAATCCTTATATCTTTCCTTATGATTTCCTGATAATTATGTAATGTAGCTCTTGATACCCTAACTCCCCCAATAGAAAGCGGTTCTAACTCAGCAACAGGCGTTAATACACCTGTCCTACCTACTTGTAGAGTAATATTAATTAGTTTAGTTTGACCAACTATTGCAGGGAATTTATGAGCAATAGCAAATCTTGGACTTCTTGCAATAAACCCCATCCTTTGTTGCAGAGCAAAATCATTTAACTTATACACAACGCCATCAATTTCATAAGGCAATTGATCTCTAGATGAATTCAAATATTCATAGAAAGATTTCAGATCATCTTCAGAATACGCTAATTTTCCTATATTATTAACAATAAATCCTAGATCTTTCAGTTTATGTAATAAAGCATCTTGAGAATCAGCTATTTTGCTACTACTACTTCCTACGGCATAAACAAAATATTGTAGTGGTCTACTTGCTGTAATGTTTGGATCTAACTGCCTTAATGATCCGGCAGCAGCATTACGTGGATTTGCAAACTTATCTTTCCCAGATAATTCCTGTGCTTGATTTAATAATAGGAAATCATTTTTATTAATATAGACCTCACCTCGTACTTCCAAAATTTCGGGGCTTGATATACTCTTCTGCTTTGAAGAATTGGTTTCGTAAAACTGCGGGGTATTCGCGTACTCACGTACTTCATGTACGCCTAGTCCGCTCACTCCTTGTTTATTGTCCCCATTCTCCAAATCATTTGAGTATACTATTGAATGAGGGAAATTCTTGATAGTCTTAATATTTTCAGTTATATCTTCTCCAATAAAACCATCTCCTCTTGTCGCAGCAGTGGTGAGTATGCCATTCTTATAGGTAGCAGAAAAAGATAGACCATCTATTTTAGGTTCACAAAAGATAGGTTGAAAACTATCAAGACGTAAGAAATTCTTTATTCTATTTATAAATTCTGATACATCCTCATTATCAAATGCATTACTAAGAGAAAACATTGGATTTATATGTTTTACTTTAGAAAATTTCTCTGCAGCTAGGCTACCGATTTGTTTAGTTGGACTATTTGCCAGCACAAGATGAGGAAATTTTTTTTCAAGTTCAAGATTTAAATTAAATAATTGATCATATTCAGCATCAGAAATCAGAGGAGTATCTTCTTGGTGATATGCTTTATTATATTTTTCTATCTCACTTGCCAGTTGTTTTAGTAAGTTTTCTACCTCTAATTCAGAAAGATGTTCAATATTGGTTGGAATATTTTGCATATTAATCGTAAAAGTTTGAAGATTAGATTTAATTTAATAGCCCGATGTCATTCTCAGCAACGGCGGGAATCCAAAAAACAGCCTGCAAAGGCTATTAGATATTATGGATTCCCGCCGTTGCTGAGAATGACATCGAGGTTGGGTATGACATATGAGGATACGGTAATGTTATATCGAACTCAGGTTAAATTATTATTATCGCATAAATCTTGGCAACATAACCTAATAAGACCTATTTAAAGTAAATTCTAGTAAAGAAGCTAAATGATCTTTATAAATATTCTGTATAGGGATTTGCTCTAATAAATTACTAGCCTCATTCTTAATATTTGCTAGATGGTCGATAATTTGTTGCTTAATACCATGTTGTACCATCAAACTCCGTATTATCTCAAATTCACTCTCAGATCTATTATCCGCCTTAATCATTTTTTGAACTTTTAATTGCCCGGTATCATCAAGCTTCTTATATAAAAAGATTAGGGGTAGAGTTATTTTTCCTTCTAAAAAATCATCACCTATATTCTTGCCAATATCATGACTATTCCCTAAATAATCAAATAAATCATCAATAATTTGGAAAATATTTCCTAAATATCTACCAAAATTTTGTAAATTTTCACATATCTCGTTAGATTGACTAGAAATAATTGCTCCTACTTCACAAGATACTCCAAATAACTCTGCAGTTTTAGCCATAATTATTTCATTATATTCTGTTTCGTCAATAATTCTCCGCTGATTCAATTTCACAAGCTGAGAAACTTCACCTTCTGATATAATTGCTGAAGCTCTTGATAAAGATTTCATAGCTTTAACAGATTTGGTATCTACCATTAGCTGAAATGATTGACTAAATAAAAAATCTCCAACTAGAATACTAGCCTTACTCCCCCAAACAACGTTAGCAGTAGATTTGGATCTTCTCATTGTACTTTCATCTACTACATCGTCATGAAGTAAAGTTGCTGCATGAATAAATTCTACAGCCCCAGCAAGTTTTATATTATCTTCACCGACATAACCAAACATTTTACTAGTTAAAATTGTTAGTAATGGTCGGATTCTCTTGCCACCAAATTCCAGTAAATATTTACCTATTACGCCAACTAGTTGTTCTTTGGCATCTAAGTGGGTCATAATAAGTTTATTTAAGCTAGACAGTTCTACTGCTAAATCTTTATGTATTATTTTTATAGTATCCAATTTACATCTCTAATGCTATTTTAACCTCAGTTCGATATAAGAATTATTAATTCTTATATCGAACTGACTTTGTTATTTTATGATTTCCTGCCAAACATCACTATCAACCTCCAAAAAAGGCTGGATCATTAATTGTTTTAACAATGAATGATGCTCATTAAAATCAGGTACTAGTTCTTGTATCCTTTTTGTTACATTATCACCAATATGTATTTTTTCCGAGGCTTTTTTGTATAATGCTAGATAATATAATGGCAAAAATTTATTAAAGTCTACGGAGCCTATTTTGCCTTTTTCTATATTACTTGAATCTAATTTATACTCAAAACTTATGTTACCTGAGTTAGAATCAGGATGATCTGATATGGTTCTTAAAAAACACTTCGTACCTTCTTTGTATACAATACGACTATCTTCTGAGAATGTTTTAAACCTACCCAAGTTAAAGAAATAATTGGTTATAAGATCCGTTGCCTTTAAATAATTATTGAAGACAACAAGCCCCTTAATATCAAATTTTCTAAATGCATCTAGCCTGCATTCGCTTGATAATCGAAATCCGGTATTATTAGAAAACAAACTAAGATTATTTATTTGAGCCCTCATTATATCTTTTTTTCTAGCAAAAAAATTTATATCTAAATCAAAAATATATTGATGGTTCTCTAATTCAGTCAAGTTGAATTTATCTTTATTACTGTTAATATACTGTAATTCTTCTATTAAAGATGAACTATTAGGGAGTAGCGATACATATGACAATAAGTACTGTATAGAATTCAATATATTATCGGAAAATCCTGGCTTCAAATCAATTTTTGATTCAACTTTAAGATGACTATCCTCACTATCTTCTTCTACTTTACTTTGATACAATAAAGTAGTCAAAGATTCTTGGATACTACTTGAAAACTTGCTTGATATCATTTTTATTTCTAAATCTTTAGCAAAGTCACTATATAAAGATTTATTAGTTTTTATATAAAACTTACCTTCAAAACTAAAAGGCATCGGCCAAGCAAATCTATATAACAAAATACCAGCTGGTATTCTTCTGTTTATAATATTACTTTCTAATATCTTTGTTGTATACGCGATATTTAATTTTTGTGGCACATTATTTTTAAAATCTTCTATATCAGTATAGTATTTATTCCTTTCTAGTGAAAATGAAATAATGGTATGAGCTTCATCATATAGTTTCTGCCCGTCAACTAAATCAAAAATTTTTGTCTTGTCAGATGTTAATTCCAACTTTTTTATAAAATTTATAATTTCAAACGGATCTTTTTTTTGTATAAAAATCTTAAGTAACTTAAAGCTTAAAGGAATTTTTGCTATAAAAGAATAATTACCACTTTCGAATTTTGCACCAAATCCCAACTCAATAGGTTTATAGCGACCTGTTGCGTTACCAGAATAACTAACAAAGCAAGCCTGTTTCAGTAAATCATAACCTATATAAATTGGGGAATTAAATTCAATTATACTATTCTCTCCCTCTTCATGCCAACCAATTACTTGCAAGGCAAATTTAAACGGAAAACCATAGCTAGCAACTTTATTAAATTTAATGAAATATTTTTGTTCACTATCTATCGAATTAGCAGCGATGTAACGGTTACTATATTGCCCATTAATCTTACTAGCTACAGAAGTAATAATTACCAACCATGAGATGGTATAAATCAATAGGATTACAGCAATTATAACTGATATATATATTAACTTTTTTCGCATGCTAATTACATAACTTCACATATTCACGATTTAGTTGTACTATATCCCAAAACCACAAAATAACTATAATAATAAAAATTACTAGTAAATAAACTACTATTGAATCACATGTGGCAGTAGGCACCATAATAAATATAAAAGACTGGATAAAAGCTCCTAAGGACTTACCAAATTTAATACCAATAACCTCAACAGCAGCTTTACCTTTTGTTCGAAGTTCTAATGATAAAGGAATATATGCCATTTCCTTTGTTGAATCAAATAACGAATATTTAGTTGATTTACTTAAAATATTTTGCACTCCTCCGATAATTACAGCCGCATAAATTGGATTAAAGTCTTTTATACCAAAACTTATATATTCTGAAAAAATAACAAAGATAAAAAACATTAAGCCAGTTATCAAAAACATTAAGGGTGTTAATAATGCTGAAATTAACCAAGTAAATTTCCTAATCACATTACTACCAACTATCATAAAAGTAACGCAGGAAATTCCCATCCAAATATTAAACCTACCCATAAAATGTATATAATCTAACGTATTGGGATTAAGCTCCCTTACCTTAGCTTTCCACGGACCTTCCACTACATTAATTAGTAGTGCATAACAAATTATCAATAAAGCAATGCGTCCAATATATTTTGAGTTAATAACCAACCTTATACTATCCATAAGTGATAAGGAAGTTTTTGCCTGTATTTGAACTATTTGGAAATCAGCCTTTAGCACCTCGTCATTCAAAATAAGATAATTAATTAACCTAAATAACACCATGGAAATTATACCGACAAACACTATTATAGAAATAACAGGTTGTAGCATTAGTTCTGAATTATATTGTAAATCTTCATTTATTATAACTTGAGCATCGACTACCCCTCGTACATTTGAGAAAGCTACTAATACATTGCCAGCTAAAATCAGACCAACATTACCTACCATTCCTAAAATTGGATAGAAACGTTTCGCTTTACTGGTATCAAAAATATTATTAGCAAATTGCCAAAACATTAGATTAATAATTACTGCACTCCATAATTCTGCACAAACATACATGAGAGCATAACTCCACTTACCCATTATCTTGATAAACCATCGAAAATTAGGATATAATGATACTAAATGTTCTACCTGCTCAGCATTTGGATGATAAAAATCCTGATTAGGGTAAATGATATAAGCAAATATTAGGAAAAAAAGCAAAAAACTCGAAATTACTATATAAAAAATATATTCAAAACGTATGTGATTACTAAGTTTTACATATATTATAGTAAATAATATAGAGGAAGGAAGAACAAACCAAAGTTTTAAAAAACTAATAACTTCTGCTCCTATTGATGGTATAACTAATCCGTCTTTAACGGATCTAAGTGTTCCAAAATTAAAAAGAATACACAGCATCATTAATGCCATAGGCAAAAAAAGTTTCAATTCCTCTCTTTCTATAGGCCAAATGATTTCCTGAATTTTAGCAAAAATACTTTTGAATGGTAACATTATTTTATACAAAAAATTACCTAAAGACTAACACTATTTAACATCGATAATGTACTGAAGCCAAACAATCTTTTAAAGCTCTATGGCAATAAAGTCAATGAAAATAAGCATATTTTTCTATTAACAAAATATTTATGTGACAAAATTATAGGATATCTAACTAACCCAAAAAGGTTTTATACCATTTCCCATTATTAACTACGCTATTTAGCACTACAGTTGTAGTACTAATGTCAAAACGATGTCATCCCAGCGAAAGCTGGGATCTAATAATGTTTAATAGTCTTTTAGGCTATTTTTTTAGATTCCGCTACCTGTGCGGGAATGACAGCTTTGGGTAGTAACTACAGCTGTAGTATTAGCGTAGTTAATAATGGGAAATGGTATTAGCTATATGTTAATGTTATAGTCAAACCTATTGAATTAGGTGATACAAATTTTGTGTCATACCTGCGAAAGCAGGTATCTAGATTCCTGCCTACCCGGGAATGACAATTTACAATTGTTATGTTCTTTGTCACCTAATCCTATGGGCTTAACTATATCTTAGCTAAAAGCGGGGATGACATCAAAAGTGGCTAAATTTATATTTAAATCAACTATTGATCGTGACTTTTAAATTGTCCTGTAAAAACGAGACATAACTTGCCTTGTGGGAAAATTTTTAATATGCTACAAAAGATAAAGTAAAATGATAATATTATGTCCATTAGGTCAATATTAGCCCTATATTTATTGTTTCTTTTTCCGTTATATTCATATGTTAATATGGCATATGCTAATATAGACGCAGAAATTGCTGAATCACATAAATGCTCAAGGATGTTTCCTTACTTTGAAAAGGTACACAAAATTCCTCCTAATACGTTACATTCGATAGCTTTAAAAGAATCTGGCAAAAAACATACTGAATATAAAATTAAAGTGGTTTGGCCTTGGACTGTCAATGTTGAAGGTAAAGGCTATTATTTTAATACTAAAAAAGAGGCAATATCATTTGTAAAAAAACAAATTATTCAAGGCAAAGAAAATATTGATGTAGGATGTATGCAAATCAACTTAAAACATCATTTAAATGCATTTAACTCTTTAAATCAAGCTTTTGATCCTAAGAAGAACGTTGCCTATGGTGCTAAATTCCTAAAAGCTAAATATGATCAGTTAGGTAGTTGGCACAAAGCAATTGCTCATTACCATTCAGCCACCCATGAGTTTGGCTCTAGATATAAACAAGATGTTATCAAAATTGCTAACAATATGGACTTGTATAAAAACTCTATTAACATGTATAGTGGGTACAATTATTATAATAATACACCTACTCTACCAACAAACATGCTTTTGAGGAATAAACAGAGAGCTTCATTTGAAAGTAATATTAGGAAATATAAGAGTAATATTATGGTAGTATTACCAAGAGCTAGCTAGAGACCCCAATTAGGGATAAGAATTAGTTAATTCTTATCCCTAATTGGCTTTAATATAAGGAAAAATGCATTCTTAAAGCGGCTAACGCGAATGCATTTTAAACCTTTCTAAAGCTAAAAACATGATTTTAATCTTTTAAAATCATGTTTTTAGCAAAATATTAATTTAACAATCAGATGCAGAGCCGTCTCAAATCTGATTGTTTCTATAATTTCACCGAATTTGGGATAAGAATTGACAAATTCTTATCCCGAATTCGCGTTAGAGGTAACAATTATATTTGATCGTGAGAAGTTAAAATCTAATCGTGACAAAGTGGTGGATAATATCGCTGAGTGTTCGTTCTTTAAATATGCAGCATTCGATATTATTGAGCGTCTAAATATTATTGATAAAGAATTTCCTGATATTTTAGATTTAGAATGTCGTACTGGTATACTAACTAAACTATTAGTGCAGAACTATAACTATGCTATAATTGTAGCGGCTAGTGCATCAAATGTTATGTTACAATCGTTTGACCATACTCCCAAATTACTAGTTGATGAAGAAAACTTACCATTTAAGGCAGCTAGTTTTGACCTAATAACTTTTTCCTTGGGTCTACACTGGATCAATGATGTACAAAATTTTCTGTTACAGATAAAACGTATTTTAAAACCAAATGGTCTATTTATTGGTAATTTTATCGGTGGTAACAGCCTAAAAGAACTACGAATGAAATTCATTGAAGCTGAAATAGCATTAAGTCGCCCTCACTTTCAACATGTTTCCCCTTTTATCCATTTTGACCACCTAACACCTTTACTAGGACAGGCAGGATTCACAGAAATTATTGTTGATTATGAAAATATTCAGCTGAGTTATAAAAGCCCTTTAGATTTCATTAGAAAATTAAAAAATATTGGAGAATCTGGAGCATTATTAAATAACTCTCATAACATGATATCAAAGCAAATGCTTTCTATTCTAAGCAATGATACTAACACTTTTGCCGAACAAATTAATATAATTAGCTTTATTGCCTCTCCGAGTAAGAATAGTATAAAAATAACTCATAACTTAAAATAGTAGGAAAAATAAGCATTTATAGCTTGCTCTTACTTTCTCCTTACATTATGATAATAATCATAACTAATATATGTAATATGGTATCTTATGAAAGCACACTGTTCAACAGTTACAAGTAAGGGGCAAGTTACTATCCCATCATATATTAGAAATAAGCTACACTTATCTTCTGGCAGTAAATTAGAATTCATTATACAAGATGGCTCTTTTATAGTAGTGCCAATTAATAAGCCAGTTAAAAATTTAAAAGGAATACTTCCCAAACCAAAAACACCATTAAGTATCGAAGATATGAATGAATCCATTAAGAGTGGATATGATCGGAATTGATACTAATGTTTTAATTCGTTATTTGATTCAAGACGACGAAGTACAGAGTAGCAAAGCTACAAAATTAATTGAACAATATTCAGGTGTTAGTGGTTCTATATTTATTAATAACATAGTAGTTTGTGAAATAATTTGGGTTTTAGGGCGAGGTTATAAATATTCAAAAAACCAAATAATAAATGTACTAAAAGAAATATTTGCTACTATAGAATTCCGGTTTGAGGATCACAAAACTTTATCGCTAACTGTTAGAGAATATGAGAACTGTAATACAGATTTTGCTGATATTTTAATAGGCAAACTAAATGAACTAAATGGTTGTAGTACTAGTTTCACTTTTGACCATAAAGCATCAACTCTGGCAATATTTACTACAATAAAATAATCAAAAAATAATTGAATTAAATTCAAATTAGCTATTAGTGTTCGTGTGTTTATGGTTTATAATGCCATTAATTATTATAAGTAAGGAAAAATATATGCAAGAATTTGATTTAATAGTAATTGGTAGTGGTCCAGCTGGTTATACAGGGGCAATAAGAGCAGCGCAGCTAGGTATGAAAGTTGCATGCATAGAAAAAAGGCCAACGCTTGGTGGTACTTGTCTAAACGTTGGATGTATTCCCTCAAAACTATTACTAAATTTTTCTGAAAAATTTAATGAAGTATCAAACCATTGTGCTGATATTGGTATTATGACCTCAACCAAACTTGATTTACAAAAAATGATGACTAAAAAAAGTCAAGTAGTGTCAGACTTATGTAAGGGTATAGAAAGTTTGTTTGTAAAAAATAAAATCACTAAATTTAGTGGAAGTGCCAAGTTTATTTCAACCAATCTTGTAGAAATTACTAACGGTAAAACAGTTGAATCGATTTCGGCTAAGAATATTTTAATTGCTACTGGCTCTGATATTATTGAAATACCCAATATTGTTGTAGATGAGGAATATATAGTTTCATCAACGGGAGCTTTGAGCCTTCCTAAAGTTCCAGAAACTATGGTAGTAATTGGCGGTGGTTATATAGGTTTAGAGCTTGGTTCGGTATGGAACAGGCTTGGTTCTAAAGTAACGGTTATTGAATATGCTGATAGCATTGTTCCAGCTTTAGATAAAGAAATTATTAATCAATTTACCAAAATCCTACAAAAGCAATCCATTGAATTGCGACTGAATAGTAAAGTGCTATCTGCTGAAAAAAAAGCAGGAAAAGTTACTTTAAATATACAACAAACATCTGCTTCCTTAGTAGAGCAAATTACTGCTGATATAGTTTTATTAGCTGTCGGCAGAAAAGCCCATACAACAAATTTAGGTCTAGATAAATTAGCAATTCAAACGGACAAACAAAACAGAATTACGGTGAATAGCCAATTCCAAACAATAATCCCTAATATTTATGCCGTTGGTGATGTAATTGCAGGACCTATGCTTGCTCATAAAGCAGAAGAAGAAGCTGTTGCTGCCGTCGAAATTATGGCGGGTCTAGCTGGTCATGTTAATTATAATCTTATTCCAAGTGTAATTTATACTTGGCCAGAAGTAGCGAGTGTTGGTTTAACTGAAGAACAATTAAAAGAAGCCAAGATTGATTACAAAGTTGGTAAATTTCCATTTTTGGCAAATAGTCGAGCGAGAAGCACAGGTTCTACTGATGGGATGGTGAAGATATTAGCTGATAGCATAACTGATAAAGTACTTGGAGCACATATAATAGGGCCTTGTGCTGGAACTATGATTGCAGAACTTGTAGCATTTATGGAATTTGGTGCTTCTTCAGAAGATATAGCGAGAACTTGCCATGCTCACCCTACCCTAAGTGAAGCTATAAAAGAGGCGGCTCTAGCTGTAGATAAGAGGGCTATTAATTTTTAGGATTTTACTGGACATTAAAAAAGATGTTACCCTTTACGCCTTCAATGTCACCCCTGCGAAAGCAGGGGTCTAAAGATATTAAATAACCTCAGTTCGATATAAGAATTATTAATTCTTATATCGAACTGAGGTTAAGTTAGCCTCAAATTGGTTTTTTACACAACAAAACCAAATAATTTTTTGATTTCAGTAAGAGTTTTAGCAGCAGTAATTCTAGCTTTATCTGCTCCTTCATGTAGTGTAGTTACTAGATAATCTTGGTTTTTCATTAGCTCTATATATTGAGTATTAATGGGAGTTAAAGTTGTGATGATAATTTCAGCTAGATCATCCTTAAATTTGGCAAAACCGCTATTTCGGTATTGATCAACTATTTTTTCAATATTAGTACTAGATAAATTGCAGTAAATATCAATTAAATTGCTGATTTCCGGCCTATTTTGACGATCATAACTGATTTCAGCTAAATGATCTGTTTTAGCTTTTTTAATTTTTTGGTAAATTTGATCTTGGCTGTCATTTAAATTAATACGGGATAAATCAGATGGATCAGATTTACTCATTTTTCTACGACCATCTTTTAAGCTCATTATTCTTGCTCCTGATCCTTGAATTAATGGCTCAGGTAATTTTAGAACTTCTTGATTAAATTTTCTATTGATAATAGCCGCAATATCTCTTGTAAGTTCTAAATGCTGCTTTTGATCATCGCCAACAGGTACTATATCAGCATTATATAATAATATATCAGCCGCCATTAATACTGGATAAGACAATAACCCTAAACCAGCACTTTCTTGGTCTTTTCCAGCTTTGTCTTTAAATTGAGTCATACGTTTAAGCCATCCAAGTGGGGTAACACAATTTAATATCCAAGCAAGTTCCGCATGTTCTTTCACCATACTTTGTGCAAATATGGTAGTTTTCTCTGGTACAAGCCCTGTTGCTATATATATAGCAACAGTTTGTAATATGGAGGAGTTTAGCTCAAGAGGTAAGCGATCTATAGTAATAGAATGCAAATCAGCTAAAAAGAATAAGCAATTATACTCATCTTGAATCTGAAGCCAATTAGATATTGAACCAAGATAGTTTCCTAAATGCAAAGCCCCGGTCACTTGCACTCCAGATAGAGCTGTTTTTTTCATTTAATTTCCCCGAATAATTATACTATGGATAGAAGTAACCTTATGTGCTATTATATATCTGTTCATTATTAACAAGTGAGTTAACCAGCTATGTTTTGGCGTTTAAGAGTATTAACATTTTATGCATTACTTGCTATATTTACCATTACATTCTTCCTTATATGTTACATACCCGTAACATTTTTTAATGTCAACTATTATATACGTTACAGGATTGGAGTTATTTTTTCCTATGTATTTATTTGGTTGGCTAGAATCTTTTGTGGTTTAAAATACCAAGTTTCTGGTCTAGACAAATTACCTCTAGTTCCTTCTTTAGTATTGTCTAATCACCAATCATGTTGGGAACAAGTATTTATACAATTAATTATACCTGAACATTCTTGGGTATTAAAAAAAGAGTTATTTAATATCCCCTTATTCGGTTGGGGTCTGCAAATGGTTAAGCCAATTGCCGTAGACCGTAATGTTAATATCTCGGTTAGTCAAATTTTAAGAGAAGGACAGGAAAAGATAAAAGATGGTTTATGGTTGGTTATTTTTCCTGAATCTACTAGATTTAGACCAGAACAAAATGCCAAATTTAAACCTAGTGCAGTAAAATTAGCATCACTAGCAAAAGTACCGATCGTGATGATGGCTCACAACGCTGGGGTATATTGGCCAAAGGGTTTTTGGATTAAGAAACCAGGGGTAATCCAAGTAAAGATTATTAATGTTATTCCTGTAGAGGAAATAGAGCAATCTGATGTTCGAGAATTGACAAGCAAGATAGAACAGGTAATCAATACCGAAAAGCAAATATTATTTGAACAAGTTGGTATACTCAAATGATTTAAAGAATTGGATTTGCAAATGAGGGGCGAGCGAAAGTACGCGAGTCTTTGATACTCCGATAATCAAGTTTTTATTGAATTATATAATTCATGGCAGTTTAAAAGTCATGAAAAGAAGTCGAGAAGATGTCATTCCCGCGTAGGCGGGAATCTATAATATCTAATAGCCTTTGCAGGTTACTTTTTGGGACTGTTGCGAGATAAGGATTCAATAAATTTTTGATTCTAATGAAAGTGATAATTTAATTTTAACTTCAATGGAAGGATAGCTCTTAGGTAAAAAGTTTGTCTTATAGGTTTTAGCAACACCCACGCTTATAGGTCTGCCGCTATCTTTCTCATCAAAACATATGATTTTATTTTTTTGATGAGAAAGGTAAAATACTCCCTTAGTTCAGTTGGTTAATATACACAATCTTTTTAAATTAAAGCAAATTGCATTCATAAAAGCTGCAAATTGATTCTTGGCTATGCCAAGATAGCGTACACGTTTATTATCCTGCGAGAAAACTCTTTCATAAGGTACTCTCAACCTAGTATAGTATTTGTCTAAATCAAAGTTCTTATCCTTCATGTTATTCTTCTTCACCGCTCCAAGATGAACTCCTTTAGATGCTGCAATAATTTTAGCTGGAAAAGTGCAATACCCCTTATCTGCATACACAGCTCCTTGACTTGGACATACGTGCTTAAATCCTTGAGCATCAGTCTTATTAGCTTGGGTGATAGCAACCTTATTTATTAAGCCAGATTGCATATCAACGCTAACGTGCTTTTTATAGCCATACCAAAACTTATTACTACCTTTACAGCCAAGTCTTGCTTGCTTATCGTGAGCAATCTTAGGTAAAACTTCGTTATTAAGTTTCTCGTATCTCTTTTTCCTAGCTTCATCTCTCTCTTCCCAAAGATTAGCTTTGGAGATTAAGTGCGATGCATCCACAAAGGTAAAAACCTCACTCATATAGCCTTTTGATCTTAGCTGTTCTCTGAAAATACTAAATATCTCGGAGAGCTTACTTGTACCTATCTTCTTCCTTAGCTTACTAAAAACACTGTGATCAGGGGTAGCTTCTCTAAGATCAAATTCGCAAAACCACTTAGCTGCATTACTATCACTTAAATATCTTTCAAGCTCCCGGTCACTTAAGTCTTCCATAAACTGCAATAGTAAACACTTAAATAATCTTTCAACCCCATAACCTTTATAATTGCTTGCTGGTTCGACAGCTGTTAATTCAGCTTGAATTTTATTAAAATTAAATAACTCTTTGAATTTCCTATATTACGTTAATTCGGGATAAGGATTAGTAAAAATAGCAGACATATATACACTACGAAGAGCAATTAATGTATGAATTCACAGAAATGCAATTTATACATATCCAAAATCTTGTATTAGTTATAGCTAAAGCATTTTTACTAATCCTTATCCCGAATTGACGTATAACAGGACTTTCACCCATAAGATTAATGCACCTTATCTTGACGCACATACAGTAGACAATAGAAAACTAGAGGTCAAACTAGCGAAAAAACCCGAAAGTTTTCAACCACCGAGGTCGCAGGTGTCAGCGAGTTTGTAAAGATTAATGACACAACTTGGGAAGTCCTTATAACTCTTATTAAAGTTAAGTAAACGCGAGTTGCCAATTAATTGCTAAGCACAAAGCTGAATTTCATCAATCCTTTGAAGGTAACTTATAGCATTAAAAGGCTCAAAATTAGCTATATTTTAAAATATAACTAATTATAAGAACATTTTAACTACAACTACTACTTGTAAACCGCTTTAAATAAGGGTTTACCTGTATAATTAATTGGCAACTCACGTTAAATAGGATCTTTATCAGTACCTTAATAACACAAATTTCTGTAATGTTTCTACTTAGCATAAGAAGAGTGCTTTTATTTTAAGCCTTAAGTATAAGATGGGAAATTCCAATTTTACCCTAGCAGAGGTGTTTGATCTCCATAAATATTAATATCATCTAACATATTATGATCTAAAGCCTCACTATCATTATTGCCACATTCTAATGTGGTAATTAAGGTGGTGACATCGAAATTATCTTGTGTACTAATGCTATCTTGATGTTTATGTAAGTACTTTACTATTTTAGTATGACCATGTATCAATGCTGCATCTAATGGGGTTAACCCGCAATTATCTTGTATATTAATATCAGATTGATATTTACATAAAAGTTTTACTATTTTAGCGTGACCAGATATTGAGGCAAAATGTAATGGGGTAGAACCATTGTGATCTTGTGTGTTCACATCTACACCACGGTGTATTAAATACTTTACTAGCTTAATATAACCAAATTGTGATGCACGATGTAAATACATTGGATTAATATGATCAAGAGTAGTATTTTTGTAGTCAAAAGTCTTAAAAAATAATTTATCGATGATATTCACTGGTAACTCATTTGGTATTATTAAGAATGCATGTGGATGTATTATTGTTATGTTTATAAAACTATCATTCCTTCTAAGAAAATGTTAACTCTAAGGATACCTAGTTATTATAAGCATTCAAATCTAAACTATGATACTATATATAATGATTTTTTAAGAATGGCAATAATTTTATTTAAAATTTATTTAAGAATCATTAATTAATCTATATCCTCTAATTTTTCTACGTTCAATTAATTGATTAAGTACCTGATTTAGATGATTTTCATTATGGCAAGAAATGATTTTGTAACCACTTTGATTAGAAAAGTCGTTAACAAATCATCATGTCAAACTTTCCGAAAGATTAGCGTTTTATAGCAAAAAATTTACTCCAAAAATCAAATTCCCAAATTTTATGCAAAAATTTTTTGATTTATTCTTAATTCTTAGCATTTCTGACGGATCGACTAGATATTTTCTTCCCTGATAGGTTGAATTTTAAAGTATGATATTCTATACTGACACAATGAATCATACAGAAGGAAATTTAATATGTCTATTTAGATTTGTGATAATGTTTAATTATTCGTAAAACTGTGCGGAACACGAATTCTAATGAACGCATCATCTATAACAGAACTGTTGATGAATTTACACAAAAATGGTAAAGCAATACGCAAAATAATTTGGCTCAATTTAGGCAATTTATCTTGGCATGTTACATTTTTGTTCACTTTAAAGTTGGTTTTGCCTTATTCTAAGTCCTGTTAATTACTCATCTTCAAATTGTTCTATTTGAAATTTAAAATTTTGGTAGAAATGAATTGCGTTAAATGTAATATTCCACTGACTTCTATCAATTATTAAATATTACTTTAATGGATCACCCACGATCATTGCAAAATTATTAGGATAAATTAACTGCCTTGTAATATAAGTAGCAAATTAATGAAGCTGATTTAAGTATTTATTTTTAATAGCTCTCTAATTTTAGTAATAGATAATTTTGTCATTCTAGAGATTTCTTCAATAGAACTACCATTTTTTATCATCGTTTTTACTAATCTAGCTTCACCTCTAGCTTCACCTATTTGTTCCCAATGTTGTGCTAAACTACCCATAAGTTTTATACCTGTTTGTTGATTTAACTTGCTGGTTAATAATTTTTCTAACTCCATTTTATCCGATTGATCTATTTTTGTCAAAGTGTAAGAAAGAATCATTTCAATATAGTTATAGCCGATAGTCACTTTGGTAAATTCAGGTAAAATATCGGCTATTTCCTGCCATTTCTTTAATAGATTACGTTTTTTTATATGCTCGAGTAGGAAGCTCTCTTTACAGAGAACCACCCCTCTAAGAACCGGACTGGCAACTTTCACTGCATCCGGCTCAAGCCTTTGTAAGCCCTTTATGTAGAGCCGACTGAACCTGATTTTTCAAGTAAACATGGTGGTTGGGAAAGTGTGCTAGAGTATATCTTTGATTTGCTGGACTTTAAGTTGATCCTGCGTTTAAAGTATTCCTCCCAGTTTACATCAAAAGGGTTAGAAGATGCTTGAATTTTTGTATGCCTTTTGATTTTGATGTCTCTTGGCATATATAATTTAATCATTTTCTCTTTTCCTTCTTTATTAACTGTTTTACACGCAAACGTCCAATCTTGTCCTTTAATGAAGTGAAAGTATTTACTTTTGATCCATCGTAGGTTTTTCGTTGGATGTCTCCTTTTACACCATTGCCATAGTGCTTGCCAAATGTCGTGTGATACCCTTTTGAAGGTTTTTGCAGATGATACTGCATTATGATAATTTGCCCACCCAGTTATTTTAGGGTTGAGGATTTTTATCAATTTCTCTTGAGCCATTGATTTGTTGGTACAAATTGTATCTCGTACATCCTTTAAAAAGGTTTTTATGCTTTTCTTTGAAGGTTTTATAATGAGTTTATTTTCGTACTTCCGAATATTCTGGCTTAAAAAGTCAAAACCATCGTTAATGTGGGTGATGTTGGTTTTCTCAGGAGATAGTTCAAGACCTCTTTCTTTCAGGAACCCCTCTATTAGTGGTTTTACCTGAGTTTCTAGTAGTTCTTTTGTATCTCCAGTGATGACCCAGTCATCTGCATATCGAATAAAATTTATTTTGGGATTATACTTTTTACCGTTTACCCTCTTATGAATAGAAAAAGATTGTTCTAGGAGTCTTTCCATGTCATCTAGCGTTAAGTTCGCTATTATTGGCGAAATAATTGAGCCTTGAGGTGTACCTTTATTTGTTGGATAAAATTTATTCCTTTCGATATACCCAGTCTTCAACCATTTCTGTAGAATAGTTTTATCTATAAGAATATTTTCCATTATCCAATCATGGCTTATCTCATCGAAACAACTCTTTATATCGCCTTCTAGAACGTAGTTTGCCGAATTTTTCATTCGCAATACTAACCAACACTGTTCGATAGCATCTTTTGTAGATCTTTCTGGGCGAAAGCCATAGGAGTTCGTGTCTGCATTGCATTCTGCTATGGGAAGTAGAGCCAGCGAGTGTAGTGCTTGCTGACATCTATCTCGCATTGTTGGAATGCCTAGCGGTCTTAATTTCCCATTTGCTTTCTTAATCATCACTCTTCTTAGAGGTTTGGGGTTGTATCCCTTCTTCTTCAATTTTGCAATCATCTGCCATTTAGCAGTAGGGGAATTGATAATAACTCCATCTATGCCTGCGGTGTTTTTACCTTTGTTAATTTCAGATACTCGTTTGATGCTTAAAGTTTTCGCAGCAAAGGAGCTTGTAAGAATCCGGGATAAGGCTTTCACCTTGTTCCATTTCTTACTTTGTTCAGCCTTGACAATACGCATTTGTAACCTTCTAACAATTACCTCTTGTTGTTCCCATTGTATTTGAGACCAGCTAGATATCTTATTGTCTATGGGTGCACCAGTAATATTACTTACCATCTATTTGCTTTCCTCATATTCGAATTGTTTACTCATTCTCTTGTCATCAAAGACCAACTGGAAGTTTGCTCGCTTTCGCGAGGAGAATATTCTCCTATCTGTTACATTACATAACAACCTTCGCTTTCTCCAGAATCGTTTACCCCCTTACTTATCAGTCTTCCTTACGGTTGACCTACCAATTTCTTGGTAAGTAAAGGGGCTTACCCTGTTTCAGATTAAGTAACGTTGACGGGTTAGGTGTTGCCTAGCGACCGATGGGAGTTGTTGTCTCCGTAATGGCAATGAAAAATCCATTATCCTACCCATTTACCTTTTGGTTGAGGCGTATCAGTACCTTCCGCCTCTTATTCCTAACGATCTTTATCAGCAATTCACATATGTTCACCTTACCATCATAGCCTAGCCCTCCAACCGCTTTGATACTAGCAGCTATATACTATCTCACGATTCGTATACCGTATTAATCCAAGAGGTACATTGTCTCGAGTGCTTCTACCCCCCTCGTTACCAAGGAAGCTAGACTCGATAGGCTCTGCCGGAAGAACGACAGGATTGATTAGAATTAAACATTCGCTTTATTCTATCAATCAATTACTTTAATCGACTTTTCAGGTCGCACTTTCATAAAAGATTCGAGAATGCCTGACCACACTCTTTTTTTCAGTTCCTCATCAGCAATATCATGCACATTTACTAGTTGATAATCATTTGCCCAAATATCCCTAACTAATTTACTATTGTCAAATAAACTCCACAAATTACGAGACACATTATATTTTCTTGTGCCGTTAAAAAATATTAACGGATAGACTAACGGTAAAGTTTTGGTTTTAGGATTCTTAGTTAAATATCTGTCACAAATATTCATCATATATTTGAAGAGACGAAAAGCCATGAAATGATCAGGACTGCTTTGATGCTCGACTAGCAGGTATAGATAACCATCTTGCTTACCAAATTTAGTATAAAACAACACGTCTGAGATAGTATCTCTTAAATTTGGTTCAACAAAAGTTGTATTGTCCATTTTTAGGTTAGTGGAATCTACCGTCTTGCTAGTCAAGAAAAAAAGTAGATTAGTATTCATAAATTTTATTATTTTTCACCATAGAATTTAAACAAATAATTACTTTACGCATAACGGCTACTAAAGCGACCTTTGCTTTTTTACCAGCATTAGTCATACGTTCATATAATGCCTTCATTTTGTCATTATGACGCATCGCTACTAAAGCAGCCATATACAAGCTTTTTCGAACAAAAAACCTGCCGCCTCTAATATGAGCCCCATTAGTTTTTTGACCGCTTTGGCTTGTTTTTGGGGCGAGTCCAACTAAGCTTGCAATTTCCTTATTGCTCAGCACACCAAGCTCTAGCAGTTCTATTAGCAAAACACTAGCTGTTTTTTCGCCTATACCTTTATAGCTTATCAGCAAATCATTTTTTGCCTTTAAACTCTTATCTTCCTTTATGGCAGCCTTTATATCTTTTCTAATTTCCTCAAGCTGTTTTTTGCCACACTTTATCATTTCCTCGAGATATTTCTTAGCCTTCTCGGATGCAACTTTTGTTCTGCATTGATTAGCATGTATATCTTCTTCTATATTACGTTCTATGCTCCTTAGAGATTGTAATTCTTCTTGTATAACAGAAATTATTTGGTCTCCTTTCTCATCATTAGCAATAAAAGCTGCATATTTCTCAAGTAATAACGCATCCAATTTATCAGTCTTAGCAAAATGGTTACAGACCTTGGCAAAAGCGTGAACTCTATTAGGATGAGCTCTATGCACAGCAAGCCCGGCTTGTTGCAACATCCTCATAACCAAACGTTCATAACCGCCAGTAGATTCCAAAACAGTAAGCACAATATTTCGAGAAGCTATTTCTGATTTTATAAAATCAGAAATAGCTTTATCTGTATTTTTAATCTTACAATGAATATTGTTCATAGATATATCAAGCGTATTTTTTGAAACATCTATTCCCATAAATATCTTGCTTTTTTCAGTCATTTGCTTTACCTATAATTAGTGGTTGTTTTGCAAAGTTTTGATACATGATTGTAAATTCGATCTCTAAAGGATCATCCTACCGTTCGTATTATACTTTGCGATTCAAGGAAGGAGTGCACCAAGATTCCCTCGGTCTTTAAAGACCAATCTAAATTAAACGGCGTCACTCCTTCCGACCATATTAACTCCATATTGAGCTAATATTCAAGATACAATCTACTAAATCCTTAATATGTTTAGGTAAATGGGCATCAAAAAATTCATGTGCTACTAGTGGATTTTCCATAGCTTTACGAAAAATTTGATCATGCTTTAAGCGTTCAGCCATTTTCCTTACCTATTTTAACAAATCTTACACTATACGTCAATTCGGGATAAGGATTAGTAAAAATGCTTTAGCTATAACTAATACAAGATTTTGGATATGTATAAATTGCATTTCTGTGAATTCATACATTAATTGCTCTTCGTAGTGTATATATGTCTGCTATTTTTACTAATCCTTATCCCGAATTAACGTACTATATATATCTCTTGAGATAGACATTTTTAACAATCTGTCGATAACAAGGTGTATGACCGTATTTGGTAACAAGGTAATTGTCCGTAAATAGAGTATAAGTCTCTCTCAATAACAATAGAAGAGAGAGGTTATGCCAAGTAAGACAAAAATATTACAAGAGGTTATAAAAATGCGATTTGAAGAAATATATACTGCTCGTAAATGAAGAGTTGAAAGAAGAGAAGAAAGAAGCTAGAATATGATTATGGGAAATATTTTAACATCTGAACAAAGAACGGCACTGAAGTCACGTCATGGTAATGAACGAGATAGGAGAGTATGTGACCGAATTAAGGCAGTTTTGCTGTATGATAAAGGTTGGAGCTATGAAGAAATAGCAGAAGCATTGCTGTTAAGTGAAGAAGCTATAAGAAAGCATGTAAGAGATTATCAAAAATTTAATAAATTAGAGACAGCTAACGGTGGTAGTGCAAGTAAGCTAAGTGAGCTAGAAGAGAAAGAGTTAATAGAGCATTTAGAAGTATGTAATTATGTTTATGCCAAAGATATTAGCAATTACATAGAAAAAAAATACGGTGTTGCCTATACAATAGCAGGAATAACAAAGCTATTAAGGAGATTAGGCTTTGTATATAAAAAGCCAAAGATTGTACCCGGCAAGCTTGATGTAGATAAGCAAGAACTATTTAAGCTAGAATATAGTTTGTTAAAAGGTAATCTCAAGGCTAAAGAAGCTATATATTTTATGGATAGCGTTCATCCTCAGTATCAAACAAAAGCCCGTTATGGTTGGATCAGAAAGAATCAAAATAAAACTT
Source organism: Candidatus Tisiphia endosymbiont of Micropterix aruncella (assembly GCF_965178575.1). Classification (NCBI taxonomy): domain Bacteria; kingdom Pseudomonadati; phylum Pseudomonadota; class Alphaproteobacteria; order Rickettsiales; family Rickettsiaceae; genus Candidatus Tisiphia; species Candidatus Tisiphia endosymbiont of Micropterix aruncella. The sequence goes on along the minus strand of NZ_OZ238268.1, from coordinate 881,849 downwards.
TACCAACATTTAGTGGTTGGAAAAGGAAGCATTTAATAGGAGCAATTAATTTATCTGATTTGCAATTAGTTAGCACAGATAATCCTAAAGTAAACGGTGATTATATAATCAATTTTCTACAAAAATTAGAAGCAGAAAATCCTAATAAAGAGAAGATATATTTGATTTGTGATAATGCTGGGTATCATAAGTCAAAGAAAGTAAAGGAGTATCTAGTAAATAGCAAAATAGAATTAGTATTTTTACCTCCCTATAGCCCTAATCTTAATCCGATTGAACGATTATGGAAATTTATGCATAGAATTGTAACAAATAATAAATTTTACCATAATTTTGCTCAATTCTCAGAAGCTATAGATAGATTTTTTGGTAATATTGATAAATACAAAGGTAATTTGCTTACTCTTATCACTGACCAATTTCAGACTATAACTTTTAATCATTTTGCCAACTCTTCAGGTTAATTGAGTATACGACAGATACGATAGAGGAGAAATTAGCAACGAAGTTGCAGCAGATTTATTAGGATGTAGAGAGAGAACATTTAGACGAAAGAAAGTGAGGTATGAAGAAAGTGGATTTTTTGGTCTGTTAGATAGAAGGATAGGTCATATGCCACCTAACAAAGTAGCAGTAGATGAAGTAGAGCAAATGCTAAAATTATACGAAGAAACATACTATGATTTTACATCTAAGCATTTTCATGAACAGCTAGTAAAGAAACATAAATTTAAGCATAGTTATAATTTTGTTAGGATATCGCTGCAAGGATGTGGATTAGTAAGTAAACTTATTAATAAGAAGCCTCACCATCGTCTTAAAAGAGCTAGGAAGTCCATGGTTGGCATGATGCTGCATCAGGATGGTTCTACCCATGAGTGGATTTATGGACTAGGGTATCATCCGGACTTGATAGTGACAATGGACGATGCTAGCAATGAAATATATTCAGCATTTTTAATAGAGGAAGAAGGAACAGCAAGTTGTTTTATAGCCCTGACAGAAGTCATAGAAGCTAAAGGGTTATTTAGTTCTCTGTATGTGGATAGAGGTAGCCATTATGCTTACACGGCAATAGCCGGTGGTAAGGTAGATAAGAATAACCCGACACAAGTAACGTCAATTCGGGATAAGGATTAGTAAAAATGCTTTAGCTATAACTAATACAAGATTTTGGATATGTATAAATTGCATTTCTGTGAATTCATACATTAATTGCTCTTCGTAGTGTATATATGTCTGCTATTTTTACTAATCCTTATCCCGAATTAACGTAAGTAGGAAGAGCGTGCAAGCAACTTGGCATTCAGCTTATCCATGCCTATTCCCCAGAGGCGAGAGGTAGGTCAGAGAGGATGTTTGGCTCTCTTCAGAAGCGGTTACCACAAGAATTCAGAGTAGCTGGTATTAGAACGATTAGAAAGGCAAATTGTTATCTCAAGGAAGTTTTTGTTCCAGAATATAATGAGCAGTTTTGCGTGACCCCAGAGCTTAAGGAGAGTGCGTTTATCCCCTATACTGGGAGGGATTTACAAGATGTATTATCGATTCAAGAGGAAAGAGTAGTAGCAAAAGATAATACTGTTTCCTATAACAAAAAGCTCTTGCAAATCCCAAGTAATGACCAGAGGTATCATTATGTAAAATGTAGAGTAATGATACATGAATACACCAATGGAGAACTGGCTATTTTCCATGGTGCTAGGAGAGTAGCAAAATATGATGCAAGTGGCAAGGTAATTGTGGAGTTAAGCAAAAAGGCTGATAGCGTCAATATTGCAGCGTAAAGGGAGCTAGTTATTGTGAATCACTAACTTTAACTGGTTGTGGAATTATGGATAACTTCTAACGAAGTTTCCCACAATTCCACAACCACAACCATCTAAATTTTAAAAAATATTTTTTAAGAATTTTAAAAAAAAGATTCACAATAAAACGGACAATTACCTTGTTACAAAACCCGGACATTTTAGAATGTTATTGACAGTTATTATTTTTTGTACTTGAAAAAGATCACCTTAGCTGATATAAAACAAGCATCTTTGTATATATACTCTTCTGCTTTGAAGAATTGGCTTTTGCAAATACTTGCGGGGATTTCGCATACTCACGTACTAGATGTACGCTCCGTTCGTTCATCCCTTGTTTTCCGTTCCAATTCTCTAAATCATTTGAGTATACGCACCCTTAGCTCAGCTGGATAGAGCAACGGATTTCTAATCCGTAGGTCAGAGGTTCGAATCCTCTAGGGTGCGCCATTCTCCGATTTCAGTGCATTTTACGAATGCATCAAACGGTGGACGTAGCATAAAGTCTAGCTTTCCGTCTTTTAATTTTAGGTTCGTAAAGACTAAATTTATCAATTTACGTTTTCTCTCCGTAGTCGAACCTTTAAAGGTTTCTAACGCTCCGGAAGCCAGTTCTACTAGGTTAACCAAGCATTCTGAAAATTTATCATCAGCATAATCATGGTTTTCTATTTCTCTCACGATATCTTCACGTTTTTGTATTAATTTCTGACGTTTTTCTTCATGGTCTCCCTTGCTAATATACTCAATTAACCTGAAGAGTTGCAAAAATGGTTAACGGTAATAGTCTGGAAATTATCGTTTATTAAGGTACGTAACCTATCTTTATAATCGCCGATGTTGCTAAAAAATTTGTTTATTGCTTCCGAAAATTGTTCAAAATTATGATAAAATTTATTTAATATCTTTCCTATCTTTGCAACTCTTCATTTATGAGTAGTATACCTTGATATCCTGTATCAGTAATCGCTTTAACCTTAGAATGGATAAGAATTTTGGATTCCTTAAATAATCTAAAGTCATGTTTTTTACCGTTAGAAAAATCTGTACATATTACTTGGTGTGTCTTCTTGTCTACCACTATTTGAGTTTTTAGTGTATGCCTTTTCTTCTTTCCTGAATAATAGAATTTTTGTTTTTTTTAGGTCTTTCTATAGGACTCTCAGTAGCATCAATCAAGACTACTTCATAATTCATATCACTCTTCATTAGAGCTTTACGACCTGGAAGAGCAAAGTTTGGGTGTTTAACTAGGGTGTCTTCTACCCATTTAACAGCTTTATATGCTGAACTTTCACTAATCCCATAGTTCTGACCTATATGGAAATAAGTACGGTATTCTCTAAGGTATTCTAAGGCCATCAGCAACTGTTCCTCCAAATTGAGCTTATTTTTACGCCCACCTTTTGATTTCTTAAGACCATCAGCTTGCCTCAAAATATCCACCATCTTTGAGAATGTTCCCTTCTTTACTCCTGTTAATCGACGAAATTTTTCATCCTCTAACTCTTTAATCTGATCGAATTTCATTATTACTTCAAATCAGATATTTATAACACCATTCTACATCATTGTCTAGTTTCGAAAGAAGTCTATTATTAGTTGTAATACTGTGCATAAACTTCCATAATCTCTCAATTGGGTTAAGATTTGGACTATATGGTGGCAAAAATACTAGCTCTATTTTAGTATTTACTAGGTATTCCTTAACTTTCTTGGATTTGTGGTAACTAGCATTGTCACAGATTAAATATATTCTTTCCTTGTCACTATTCTCCTCTTCCAACCTTTGTAGAAAATTAACTATCTGCTCCCCATTTATTTTGGGGTTCTCTGTGCTTACTAACTGTAAATCGGCTAGGTTAATAGCACCAATCATGTGCTTTCTTCTCCAGCCACTGAATGTTGGTAAGGTCTTATCTTGGTTCTTTCTTATCCAACCGCACCTTGCCCTTGCTTGATACTGAGGATGAACACCATCCATAAAATATATGGCTTCCTTATCTCTGAGATCCCCTTTTAACGTCAGTTCGGGATAAGATATAGATGAAATAGTAATAGATAAAAGGATTGTCAAAAAGGAGTGCCTGCAGTATTTATATTTTTAAACAAAAAAACAAACTACAGGCATGAAAAAAGATATCACAGAATTATATAGTTTTATAGATGATTTTTGTAAAATTTATTTGGAGTATGAACAGAGAAAGTTATTACCATCAAATAAGCAGAGAAATCGCTGTTGTAGCATGAGTTTAAGTGAAATGTTAACAATAATAATTATGTTTCATACATCCTATGCTAAGAATTTTAAATTTTTCTATAAAAGTTATATAGAGTGCATGCATAAGGATGATTTCCCTAAAGCCTTGAGTTATAATAGATTTGTTGAATTAATGGCACGATTATTCATACCGCTAAATATGTTGATTCATTTGTTGTTTGGTGAAGAAACAGGTATTTATTTTATTGACTCTACAACGATTAAAGCTTGTCACAATAAAAGGCGTTATAGCAATAAAGTTTTTAAAGGATTAGCCAAACATAGTAAATCCTCTATGGGGTATTTTTATGGTTTTAAATTACATGTAATAATCAATAATAAAGGGGAGTTTATGGCATTAAAAGTGACCAAAGGCAATGTAGATGATAGGGTTCCAGTACCGGAGTTAACAAAAAACGTCAATTCGGGATAAGGATTAGTAAAAATGCTTTAGCTATAACTAATACAAGATTTTGGATATGTATAAATTGCATTTCTGTGAATTCATACATTAATTGCTCTTCGTAGTGTATATATGTCTGCTATTTTTACTAATCCTTATCCCGAATTAACGTAAAAAGATTAACTGGAATTATAGCAGCTGATAAAGGTTATATTAAGCAAAATTTGTTCTTAAATTTATATGAAAGAGGCTTAAAAATGATTCATGGAATTAAGAAGAATATGGAAAATAAATTAATGGATTTGAAAGAAAAAATCTTACTTCGAAAGCGTAACTTAATTGAAACAGTTTTTGATTATCTAAAAAATAAAATGAACCTTGAACATACTAGACATAGATCACCAATAAATGCCTTTGTCCATATATTATCTACTCTTGTTGCTTATTCATTAAAGAAAAATAAACCTTCAACAAAATTTGATTTTAATCTACATGTTCTCAATATCCTTATCCCGAATTGACGTAATTTCCTAGCATTTATCACCTTATATATTTATTAGTTTATAGATACTGATGATTTGGTTGAACGATAGCAAGATAAAATAATACAGAAAATTGAAATAATAAATCTTGGTTGTAACAATATCACGGTTCTATAAACAAATTAAAAGGGGAAACAGAGATATTTGGTAAAAATATAGGCTTAAGATCAAAGAGATGTTGACTATCAAAACTGCATCGCATCCTAATAAATTATTAAAAATAATCTTTGCAGAGAAAATAGTTAAAAAATAATAATATTTATAATTAAAAAATACTTGACTATTATTTTAGAATTGATTCTAATTAAAATTATGGCAACGTAAATCAACCTATTAGCATGGCAAAATATAAAATGGCTGATGATTTTGATGACGGGGATAAAGGTAAGGGGAAGGAAAAAGACAAGGTAAGTCTTGATCTGTTTAAGAGTGTAATTGAGTATATGATTAGTGATATCAGCTCGCAACTTTACTCTACTAACCCGGCTGAATTAGCAAGAATCAATAATATCATCAATAGCTTGTTAAGTAGCGATCTTCCACCGGAGATACAAACAAGACTGAAAAAATTACAAGAGCTTGTTGTTGAAAAAGAGGAGAATGCTGAGCAAGTTCGTAATTCAGGAATATTGGAAAGAAATAGAGAAGAAGCAACTAAATGGGAAGAACATGTAGCTATTTTAGAAAAGGAGGCTGAGAGGTTAGAAGCTGAGCGGTTATTAGCACAGTTTCATCAAGAAGGCTCTATGTTAACAAAACAACATGAAAAATTTAAAGTAGATATAGTTGAGCGTATAAAGGAAACTAAGGAAGAAACTATAAAACACAATGAGTTGTTTGATTATCTTAGTGATGAAAATCTGAAAGGTAAAGATATTGATGAAAGTAAATTAAGACCTTTCATCAAAAATAAAGAACAAATAGAGAGAGAATTATATAGGCATCAGAAAGCAGCACATAAACATTACGATGAATTATGTGCTTATGATGCAAAATTAAAAGCAGAGAAAGAAGAATTAAAAGAGGCTGTTAAAAAACAGCCAAAACCGAAAGAGCTGCAATCGTCAATTTTGCTTGAAACAGCAAATTATATAGACTCAGAAAAAAAGTTATTGAAGACAGCTAATAATTTGTATGATTATGCTGTAATCCAAATTGGTAAAACGGAGATTGTACAAGAGAAGTATGGGTTACCAAGAGCTGCAGAATTTTATAAAACGATAAGTAGTGATCTACACGAGGCTTTGTTATTTGGCAAGGCAGAGGCTGCTGCTGCTCTTGCTTATTTTCATCGTGATGGGTTGGGATAGAAAAGAATGAATATAAGTATAAATTATTAGTAGCTGTAGGGGCTAAGCTAGGTAATCCTACTTGTTTAAACATATTTAAGACGGATGCTACACGAGTCTATACCGATGTTTTTTCAGAGGCAGGGCAATGGGTTAATGCTATTAAGACAATCACCGCAAAATATCCTAATAAGGATGCAGAAATTGTTGTGTCTGCTTCAGTTTGGGCTGATAAACAATTAGAATCGCATTGTCAACAATTTCACTCACATCAGGGAGCATCTTCTTCTCAGCTTAATGATTCGTACGAAACTCCTGATACGTCGTTTGACTCGGAAAAAGATACCTCACTAATTGGAAGTACTAAGCTTCATGTCTGTTGTGAAATTATGTAGTATCAATTCCATAAATCGTCATCCCCTATGCCAATTGGTATAGGGGGTTTTAGTTGTAAGGTAAGTTAGCTAAACAATAAGTAATATATGGTAAAACGAGTGAAATAATAAGTCATCAACTATTTCCCCTAACCATATACCTAACATACCAAAGCTACGTCTAAAGTTTGTAGTATTATGACACCAAACTTACAATCCATAATCATAAGGAGAAAATATGGAAGGTTCTGAAAGATTGACTCAATTATACCAAGAAGGTTTGAGATTAGAAAAACAATATGCAGAGTTTAAGAAAGAAAGTGCTAAGTATTTAGCAGCAAGACAACAAGAGTACCTTCAGTTACAGGAATTGCTTCAAGCTATTAAAAATAACTGAAGCCTATTCTAACTCTGAGGAATCTGAAATTATGTAATCTCAACAAATCGTTCCCCATTATGTCAAATTGGTATAGGGTTTTTTTAATACAATTCTAGATAATATAACTTAAGGGTTTAAATACTAATATGAGCAAATTTGTACGAGCAGACGGCAGAGTTATCTATCCCCAAACCAGTCTCACTAGAGAACAAAAACAAGCTGTTGGGTTGCTGTCGATCGGGACATTCTTAGAGTATTTTGATCTGATGTTATATGTACATATGGCAGTATTGCTTAATAAACTATTTTTTGAATCTGCTGATCCTCACACAGCCTCTTTAATGACGGCTTTTGCCTTTTGTTCAACCTATGTTTTTCGACCTATTGGGGCATTAATATTTGGTTGGTTAGGTGATAATATTGGACGTAAGTCTACTGTCATTATTACAACTGTTATGATGGCTTTCACGTGCCTTGTCATGGCGAATCTTCCTACTTATCCTCAAATAGGAAGTATGGCAACTTGGATAGTAACCATTTGCTGTATAGTACAAGGCATGTCTTCTATGGGTGAAATAGTAGGGGCAGGACTTTATTTAACTGAAACAATTAACCCACCAGCCCAATATGCAAGTGTGGCTATGAATCCGATCAAAAATTTTAATCACTGCTACACTATATTTTTCTTGTTGAACTAATAAATCTAAAATCTCTTTGGAGCTAATCTTGCCGTAAGGTTTGATCCTTGTTAGATATTCTACTTGACTTGCCACTAGACTTCCAAAAACTTGAGCAATCATCTTTTCACTAAGTTCTGTATCCTGAAGTGTATCGTGTAGTAAGGCGCTTACTATCATGTCAGTTCTAAACAATATTGGCATATTTAAAGCTGTATAGCTAGCAAGCATATAAGCTACTTCAATCGGGTGTGAGTAATAGGGTTCACCCGATTGCCTCATTTGACTACCATGATATTTTCGAGCATAAAAAATCCCTTTTTTGACTTCGATAATATCCACTGGCTGCGTTACTTTTTTGTTTAGTAACATGATTTGATCCAATAACTTTTTAGAATAACCACAAGACTGATATTCCGCCTGCCAACAGTTAATATTTTCCACAAATGCCTATAATAATTTTTAATTATAAAACATATTAAACTAAAAATTAAGACATGTCTAAAAACTTATTTTTATTTCTTGAAAAGGATAAATATTTTTCAACTTTATTACATAATAATATATTTATAGAAATAAGTTAGTGAAAATAAATCAATCACACCAATAAATAAAGTTTTCAGTTAATCTTCAAAAAAAAGATATAGCTAACCCCATTAATATTACACCAATTTATTTGATGAGACCAATTTTAAAAATTACCTACTAGGAATTATTAAAATTATATCTAAGCCTTTTTACGTTGCTTATAGTGATTAGCGTATTTATCTAATAAGGTTTTTATCATTTTTTGATATGGAATGTGATGTTTAGATGCTTGGGATTTAAAAAAATCAACACTATCTTTACTTAAAGAAATAGTAATTTTTACAGAATCATTTTTTAAAACCAAATTCTTTGGTGCGGGTAAAAAATCATTTACTATTTCTACCTCTCCTATCTCACCTTTACTGTATTTTATTTTCTTTTTCATAAATCTTTTTTCCTTTCCTCCAATAACCCGCACCGAAAATCCTTACAGAATTATTTCTAATAGAAAAACGAACTGTTAAAATATGTTCTTCTACTTTACCCAAACAAAAATATCTATCTTCGTCATTACTATGATTAAGGTCTTTAAGCATCACCCTATTTAAGTCTAAAAAGGCTTTCTGTGCCTCATAAAAACTTATATGGTGTTTTTCAATATTCACTTTATTTTTTTCTTCGTCCCATTCAAAGAAAATTTGCATCTTTTTCATCTATAATAACACAGAAATACCATTAATGTACATATCTTTATATGGGTAATTATACATAACTATTACTTCATCTAGGATTCCTACAATTTTTAAAAACCCATGACTTGAAAACCCTTTGTAGCTAACCCAATTAATATTACAGCAATCTACTTGATGAAGCCAATTTTTAAATTACCTAGTAACGTCAGCATCCGTAATGGGAGTCAATAAAAAAATAGTAATTTAACATAAATTTTCATTCCAAGAAGAATTATTTTTGACAATAGAGTGCATAAAAGCGAGTAATTTACGCATAACAGCAACAAGAGCAACTTTTGCTGGTTTATGTTTAGCAATTAAGTGGTCATAAAAATTGCGTAAACGCTTATTACATCGTAAGGCAGCTACTGCAGCCATATACAGCACTCTTCGTAGATTACCTCTACCGGCAAAGATACTTCTTCTACCTTTATAACTGCCACTTTCTCTAGCAAAAGGGGCAAGACCTACTAAAGCAGTTAAGCTTCTAAAAGTAATATTACCAAGCTCTAGTGCTTCACATATTACAGTGGTAGCAAGAGTAATGCCAACTGCTGGAATAGAAGTAAGCTTATCAATTTTATCTTTGATTTCTTGATTCTTAGAAATTAAGGCTTTGATATTCTCATCAATCTCTTGTAATTGTTCTGTTAAACTAGTAATATGCTGGTTCAAAGATAAGATGATTACATGGTTAAACTCAGTATCCTGCCTAGCAACTTCTTGATTCTTAAATACTAATAATTGTTCCCTTCTTTTTAATAAAGCATGTAACTGTTGTTGGCTATTACTATCATAAGTAACTTTAATTGCTAGTGCAAAGCATGTTGCATAATCATGTAGTAATTTACTATCGATGTTATCAGTTTTAGCAAGCCATCCTCTAGCTTTAGCATAACTACGCACTTTATTAGGGTGTACTGTAGCAAAAGGTAATTTATTTATTTTTAAAAATTCTCTTAAGTGATATTCATATCCACCAGTAGGTTCAAAGACAACAATTAACTCAGATAAGAGCTGATAGTGTTTATTAATAGTGCTAAGCATAGTAGTAAAACCTTGCTGATCATTGGTAACCTCAAAAGCCTTGTTGGTAGCTGGTAGATAGATATTTAAAGTTTTTTTACTAACGTCCACACCAATATAAGTTGTTGCCATATAGAGCCTCATTATTTATATTAATAATAGGATATGCTACATACTCATACGCAAGGTTTAAACCTTATGACATCCGTTCGTAGTCTTTATCCAAAATAGGATGGGTCTTTGCTAACGTACGAAGTCTCTGAGCTTCAGAGCTTCAATTCGGGATACAGTTTACCCATCCTACCACTAATATAACTGATCACGTTATATTTATCATGGCTCTTTTATTGTATGAATTCGGGATAAGGTTATAATTTAGAGGGAAGTCGAGATTGCAATTTATAGAAGGTTTATTTTTCTTAAGAGAATAGGCAAATAGTGTAGAAAGTATATGAACAAAAGCATTGATAGGTGATCTGTGTCTAGTATGCTCAAGGTTCATTTTGTTCTTTAAATAATCAAAAACTGTTTCAATTAAATTACGTTTTCTTAGCATAAATCTTCTCCTTTAAATCCATTAATTTATTTGGCATATTTTTCTTAATCCCATGCACCATTTTTAATCCTCTTTCATATAAACTGACGAATAAGTTTTGCTTAATATACTGCTCGTAAATGAAGAGTTGAAAGAAGAGAAGAAAGAAGCTAGAATATGATTATGGGAAATATTTTAACATCTGAACAAAGAACGGCACTGAAGTCACGTCATGGTAATGAACGAGATAGGAGAGTATGTGACCGAATTAAGGCAGTTTTGCTGTATGATAAAGGTTGGAGCTATGAAGAAATAGCAGAAGCATTGCTGTTAAGTGAAGAAGCTATAAGAAAGCATGTAAGAGATTATCAAAAATTTAATAAATTAGAGACAGCTAACGGTGGTAGTGCAAGTAAGCTAAGTGAGCTAGAAGAGAAAGAGTTAATAGAGCATTTAGAAGTATGTAATTATGTTTATGCCAAAGATATTAGCAATTACATAGAAAAAAAATACGGTGTTGCCTATACAATAGCAGGAATAACAAAGCTATTAAGGAGATTAGGCTTTGTATATAAAAAGCCAAAGATTGTACCCGGCAAGCTTGATGTAGATAAGCAAGAACTATTTAAGCTAGAATATAGTTTGTTAAAAGGTAATCTCAAGGCTAAAGAAGCTATATATTTTATGGATAGCGTTCATCCTCAGTATCAAACAAAAGCCCGTTATGGTTGGATCAGAAAGAATCAAAATAAAACTTTACCAACATTTAGTGGTTGGAAAAGGAAGCATTTAATAGGAGCAATTAATTTATCTGATTTGCAATTAGTTAGCACAGATAATCCTAAAGTAAACGGTGATTATATAATCAATTTTCTACAAAAATTAGAAGCAGAAAATCCTAATAAAGAGAAGATATATTTGATTTGTGATAATGCTGGGTATCATAAGTCAAAGAAAGTAAAGGAGTATCTAGTAAATAGCAAAATAGAATTAGTATTTTTACCTCCCTATAGCCCTAATCTTAATCCGATTGAACGATTATGGAAATTTATGCATAGAATTGTAACAAATAATAAATTTTACCATAATTTTGCTCAATTCTCAGAAGCTATAGATAGATTTTTTGGTAATATTGATAAATACAAAGGTAATTTGCTTACTCTTATCACTGACCAATTTCAGACTATAACTTTTAATCATTTTGCCAACTCTTCAGGTTAATTGAGTATATATCCTTTATCTGCATACATAACTCCAGTTAAACCATCTGTTAACTCAGGTACTGGAATCCTATCATCAACGTTTCCTTTAGTCATTTTTAATGCTATAAACTGTCCTTTTTCATTAATAATTAAGTGTAACTTGAACCCATAAAAATAACCCATCGATGATTTGCTATGTTTTGCTAGCCCTTTAAATATTTTATTACTATATCACGTTAATTCGGGATAAGGATTAGTAAAAATAGCAGACATATATACACTACGAAGAGCAATTAATGTATGAATTCACAGAAATGCAATTTATACATATCCAAAATCTTGTATTAGTTACGTTAATTCGGGATAAGGATTAGTAAAAATAGCAGACATATATATACTACGAAGAGCAATTAATGTATGAATTCACAGAAATGCAATTTATACATATCCAAAATCTTGTATTAGTTATAGCTAAAGCATTTTTACTAATCCTTATCCCGAATTGACGTATTAAGCAAAATTTGTTCTTAAATTTATATGAAAGAGGCTTAAAAATGATTCATGGAATTAAGAAGAATATGGAAAATAAATTAATGGATTTGAAAGAAAAAATCTTACTTCGAAAGCGTAACTTAATTGAAACAGTTTTTGATTATCTAAAAAATAAAATGAACCTTGAACATACTAGACATAGATCACCAATAAATGCCTTTGTCCATATATTATCTACTCTTGTTGCTTATTCATTAAAGAAAAATAAACCTTCAACAAAATTTGATTTTAATCTACATGTTCTCAATATCCTTATCCCGAATTGACGTAATTTATACATATCCAAAATCTTGTATTAGTTATAGCTAAAGCATTTTTACTAATCCTTATCCCGAATTGACGTTTCATGTAATTCAGTACTGCTTGCTTGCAGGCAAAGAGATTATTAGGAGAGTCCAAGCTATGTTTAATCAATAGCTTGTTGACAAAACTCAATTCACGTTAATTCGGGATAAGGATTAGTAAAAATAGCAGACATATATACACTACGAAGAGCAATTAATGTATGAATTCACAGAAATGCAATTTATACATATCCAAAATCTTGTATTAGTTATAGCTAAAGCATTTTTACTAATCCTTATCCCGAATTGACGTAATTCGTAATTACTACCTGTTGTCTTTCTTAACCAAGCAGCATCTTCTTCGGTCAATGGGTAAAACATCTCTAGCTTCCTACGTGAATACCAGCCTTTAGCCTGTTTGGTAATATCACTGAACCACCTAGGCAATTTCCCACTAGCTTCTTGCTCAGACCCGCTACCTCCTGAATAGCCATCTGTTGAATCAGAATCTGAATCGTAATCTGACTCGTCATCAGTTGGAGTTGCCTCAGAGGAATTGCAGTCTGTGGAATTGCAGGGTGATGCTTCACTTGCTGATCTTACCGTTACCTCAAGTGGTAAATTAACACTTTGCTCCTCAGTTGACTCAATTTCTGACAGATTTTGTTCACCTGAACTTACTGTTATTTCCGGCGATGAATCAAAGCTTTGCTCCGTAGTTGAATCAATATCTGACAAAGTTTTTTCACCTCTTTTTGTCCTTACCTCAAGCGGTAAATTAACGTTTTGTTCCTCAGTTGATTCAGGCTCTGACACACTTTGTCCACAGACTTGTCCACAATTTTCTTGATTTTTTCCATATCTAGATATTATAGATATATCTATAGATGCGTTTTTTTGAAAATTTTTTACAGTTGGGTGGTAATTTTTTTCAGGTTGAGCTGAAATTTTTTGGTGGCTAGATTGAATATTTGTACGATTAAAGTAATAAGAACTATCATTAGCTTTACGAAAATTTATAAATTTCTTAAGAAGTCTGATAGATAAAATATTACGGCATTTTAGATTATGTTTGACCGTAGTAATCAAAGTGTGATAAATGAACCCACTTATTTGTAATTCTATTAGACATTGTTTAACCCGTCTTTGGCAGACTCTTAGCTCTTTCTCGAAAAAATAATAGCCTTCTTGTAATTCTTGTGTATTGTTGTAGCTATCAGTTTTCGTGCAAGAAACTATCAAAGATAGAAGTTGAATAGAAGTTTTACTTAATTGTTTACCACAATTATTGGTAAGATTTCGCCATTCAGGTGGGACAAAATTACCAACTATATTATAGAAAATGGTGTTTGGATTTTCAATTAAGTTGTCGGAAAAAATTAACGATTCTGTCATATTTCCTCCCCGTGAAAAACGGTTAAAAACAGACTATTTTGTATGTCAAATTTCAGGAAATTTGTCTGAGAAGTTACATATAAATTACATATGAAATTTTTAGTAAAGTTAGAAAACCTGGACGGCTGATAAGAACTGGCGGGAGTGACGGGACTCGAACCCGCGACCTTCTGCGTGACAGGCAGACGCTTCAGGGGTTAACCCATCCTCATTTAACCTATTACTTATTAGGCTTTCAGAATTTTCTTGCTTTTACTAAAAATTTCATATGTGTACCATATGTACTAATCTTAAAAATTGACCTACAAAAAAATCTATTTTTAACCCTATTACAAGGGGAGGAAATATGACAGAATCGTTAACTTTTTCTCGCTCTGTAGTTGAAAATCAAGATATTATCTTTTATAACATAGTCGGTAATTTTGTCCCACCTGAGTGGCGGAATCTTACCAACAATTGTGGTAAACAATTAAGTAAAACGTCTCGTCAACTTTTATCGTTGATAGTTTCTTGCATGAAAACTAGTAATTATAGAAATTCGGATGAATTACAAGAAGGCTATCATTTTTTCGAGAAAGAACTAGAAGTTTGTCAAAAACGGGTTAAACAATGTCTAACAGAATTACAAACAAGTGGATTCATTGATTTTACTTTAATTACTACTACGATCAAACATAACGTAAAATGCCGTAATATTTTATCTATCAAACTCCTTAAGAAATTTATGAATTTTTGTAAAACTAATAATAGTTCTTATAATTCTAATTACATAAATATTCAATTTAGCCATAAAAAAATTTCAATCCAACCGGAAAAAAATTACCACCCAACTGTAAAAAATTTTAAAAAAAATGCATCTATATATATATCTATAATATCTAGATATGGAAAAAATCAAGAAAATTGTGGACAAGTCTGTGGACAAAATGTGTCAGAGCCTGAATCAACTGAGGAACAAAAGGTTAATTTACCGCTTGAGGTAACGACAAAAAGAGGTGAAAAAACTTTGTCAGATATTGATTCAACTACGGAGCAAAACTTTGATTCATCGCCGGAGATAACGGTAAGTTCAAGTGAAAAAAGTTTACCAAAACCTGAGTCAACTGAAGAAAAAAGTTTTAATTTACCTATGGAGACAAAGGTAAACTCAGTAAATGAAACGTTACCCTACAATTCCACAGACGACAATTCCGGCGATACAGTTGATAACGAGTCAGACTGTGATTCAGATTCTGATTCAACAGACGGGTATTCAGGAGGTAGCGGGTCTGAGCAAGAAGCTAGTGGGAAATTGCCTAGGTGGCTCAGTGATATTACCAAACAGGCTAAAGGCTGGTATTCACGTAGGAAGCTAGAGATGTTTTACCCATTGACCGAAGAAGATGCTGCTTGGTTAAGAAAGACAACAGGTCGTAATTACGAATTGAGTTTTGTCAACAAGCTATTGATTAAACATAGCTTGGACTCTCCTAATAATCGCTTTGCCTGCAAGCAAGCAGTACTGAATTACATGAAGATATCTTTGATTCATGAAAGGCGTCCACCAGCTAAGGCAAATAACCCAAACTTTAACTTCAATCTGAACAATGCTACTAGGGCAAGAAAGGCTTATTTGCAAAAGGTAAAAGATAGTAAGGGCGTTAAACCACTGAATCAGTTGAAACGTAAGATTGTTGAAGCTTTTGAGGAGCATCAGTCTAGCACTGCTTATCAATTGCTGAAGAGGTGCAGTTTTTTTGGAGTATGTGACGATGAATACAAGATTGATCTAGCGGATATCTCTTTGTCAGAAACTGACAAATGCACATTGCTCAAGACAGTGCAAGAAGTATATGGCAAAGATGTTCAGCAATTGCGTATTACCAACAAAAGAGAGGTATCGGATTATCATTTAGAGCTAAGTGGGCTAAATCCAGAGTCAGTATGGTATAAAGTAAGGAAATATTTGTTAAAATTATACGGTGAACACTTGGACAAAGCTTGGTTTAGCAAGTTAGAAGCAATTGAAGAAGATACGACTTGCAATAAGCTTATTCTCAAACCAGCTACTGCCTTTATTGGGGATTGGATTAAGAATAAGTACAGCAAAGATTTGGAATATGCTTGCAGTAAACTGAATTATACTTTTGAGTTTATGAAAGTCGATAGAATGGCTAGGCTGTAAGCTATGGTAAATAGCATTTAAAGCTATTTTAAATATGTTTATAAGAGGATTTAATTTTTAGCTAGAAAGTATATTAAAAACAAATAACGCTATTGTACGAGTCTATATTTGCGAAATTTTAAGGTATTATTGCAATAACAAACGAAAATTTGAATTGGTAGTTTACGTTGATGAAACTAATTGTATTAGTTGAGAAAAAAGATGATTACAAAGAAGTTAATAATAATCAACCAGTTACTGAAGGTTGAAGAGTACATACAAATCACATATGAAATTGTAAGGGTTTGGAAAATATGAGAGTAATGCAGGTTACAAAGGTCGAACCTCTGCTGACTAGGCAGAAGCTCGCCCTTAAATTCACCATCTATAGCTATTTTGCTGAGATTTTTAGCAGTTTTTGTCACTTTTTTACATTTTTTGGCAAAAATTGTCCGCGGAATCACCCGGGGGGTGCTAGCTACGCAAAATGGGGTATAGGGGGCGTCACGCGAAAAATTTTTTTGAGGTAATTAATCAGTTAGTATTAAAATCTCATGTTTAATACTAAGCAGTTAATTCGCTCTTAAAATCATCTCGTTTACTCCACGGTACAGGGATAATTTGGTAATTTTTTAAAGCATCTTGAAAATTTTCTGGTATAGGTTTCTCATTATCATTTATGAAAGTATATGCTTTTGCGTCGGATGAACGTACTTCTCTCGTATCAAACCAATCTCCCATAATACTAGTTGCTTTATTTTTATTTGGAGTATTTACTGTCTGAATCATACGCTCAGGGGCATATTTTGATTTTGGAATAAGAAAATCAAAATGTCTGAGGTAACCGGATTGACCTAAAAATGCAACTCTTTCAGAATATCGGATATCACAAACATCTAGCCACATTTGTACATCTTCATAAAATAACGAGGCAATGTTAGGTCTTGCTAAGTAAAACATATCGTTAACGGCAAGAATTGCTTGAATGAGATTATGTTTGGCTAAAGCAAAATTTTGCTGATTGGTTTTAACAAACATTTCATTATTATTTTTATGTACACCAAAACCATTAAGAGTCATTTCTAAAAATTTCTGTCGTCTGTCAGAGTCCAGCAAACATCCTGATTGTTCTAAATCATCAATAGTCCAACTATCATCAGTCAAGATATAACTATTCCCCTCTTGTTTTAGATAAATTTGTATGTAGTCATTATGGCGGTCAAGATAAGGGGTAGTTATCTCAAGCCAATCTTTTAATTGTTTCCATGCTGTTTTATCTCTTAACCATTTATAGTAATTTTCTAAAAGATGTTCTATATTTAAGCTTGAAGTCATGAGAATAATCCTTTTGAAAAATATATATAAGAAATTCAGCAAGAATAATATATAAAATAGAAAATAATTAATTAATAAGCACTAATAAGTAGAAAATAATAATGCAAGATATCTAACCTATTTTAATTAATAGACTGGAAAAAAGACTGAAAAAGAGCTATAATAAGGCTAATAGCAAAGAAATTTCAAAGAACAGAAATGACTACGAATTATAGCTTATTTGAAAAATATTTAGAAAAGATATCATCTAGCACTATCAACAAGTTTGGTTCAATCAATAACATCTCTAGTTTTCTGTTGCATCTTTGTGAGTGTGGCAACATTGTTACTGCTATTAGCAAGGTTGATTGTATCTCGCCTCTTATGTTACATCGGATCATTCACAATGATAAATACCTAAAAAAATGCGTCAATTTAGCTTTAGCCATTGCAGTAGATAGAGCAGAAGGGGTGTTATATGACAGGGCAATTAACGGTTATGAGGAAGTGACCTATAACAAGGATAATCAGGCAATAGCTACTAAGAAAAAATATTGTTCTAAGTCATTGCTGGAATATCTTAAAGCCAATTCGCAAAAATATCAAACAAGGAAGCATGATGCTAGTTACCATAGGAAAAATAGTGATGAAGCTGAACAGGCAGCAAAAGCCCGAGAAATAGCAAAGATGATAGATGTAACTAATTTTGAAATAGAATCGTATGAAGCAGAATATGCAATTGCCAAAGGACAGTAAGACCAAAGTGATGAAAACTATTAGTAAAGCTAAAGCCAGCAAAGAGGTTACTAGCTCTGCTTCTAAAAGTCTTAAATTTCCGGTGGATTGGTCACCCTATCCATTTCAGTTGCCTTTGTGGAGATATTTATACTCGGGTGGTAAAAAAGCTATAGCCATTTGGCATAGAAGAGCTGGTAAGGATATTATGGGTATTAACTGGATCACTGCTAGTGCTATTCGAGAAGTTGGCATTTATTGGTATGTGTACCCCACTTATAATCAAGCTAAAATGTCGGTGTGGGACGGTATGACCTTGTCAGGTCGTCCCTATATGTCATTTATCCCTGATGGGGTAATTGCTCGCAGTCAGCAATACAAGCAACGAATATTGTTTAAAAATGGTTCTGTGATTCAGTTTGTTGGTAGTGATCGTTATGCTAGTATCAGGGGTAGTGGTATTAAGGGAGCAGTGATCTCGGAATATTCCTACCATGATCCAAGGGCTATGAGTTGTGTTATCGAACCAATGGTAGTTCGGAATAATGCTTGGCTGCTTTACCTGTATACGCCAAGTGATAACCCAAAACTAACACATGGTGAAGAGTTATACATTAAATACCAAAATAGTCCGGGGGTATTTTGTCAGATTAGAACTATCGAAGACACTACAGATCATGAGGGAAAGCCCTTAGTCGAGAAAAGTAAGCTTGATTCTGTCGATATGACTGATGAGGAAATTCGTCGAGAGTTTTATTGTGATTTTGAAGCCTATCGTTACAAGAGAGCTGATCAAGGTGGTACTTTTGTTGAACAGTTACGACTAGCTGAAAGTCAGGGGCGTATTGGCTATGTACCATATGACCCAGCCTATCAGGTTCATACTTACTGGGATATAGGAATTGTTGATTATACAGTAATTTGGTTTGTCCAAGAGAAACAAGACTACATAGATATTATCGATTTTTATATGAATAGGGGCAAAGATTTGGAATTTTACTTGAATCATTTAAGGACTAGACCGTATCAATATGGACGTAACGTATTGCCCCATGATATGAGTCGAAGACAAATGCCAACTTTGGATACAAGATTACAACAAGCTAATGAGGTAGCAGAGAAAGTAGGCTTCTCGCCTTTTGCTATTGGTAGGAAATATTTACGGGAAGAAATGATAACCAAGGCAAGAATACTACTGGGTAAATGCCGCATCGACGCCCAAAAATGTCAACGTGGCATTAACGGACTTTTCGAGTTTGATGCTACAAAAAGAGGAGTGCATTCTAATTCCTCTAGGGCTACTGATATAACCGAGAGCTTTTGTTATATGGCGATGGACGTTAAAACTGGTGATGAACAGCAGCAGTCCCAATATGATATAGTGCAACATCGTAAAGTAATGAATGATTATAATGCGTTGGAAAGATGATGGAGCAGAAGAAGCAAGAATTGATGATTAAATAATTGAAATGGTAATTAATAAATAATTAAGGCAAAGTAATATATGTGGCCAATATTAGGTTTACTAGGACTTGGTGCTTTAGCGGTTGGTGCATCTAGGAACAGGTACATTACTGGAGCTGATACATCAAGACAGAAGCGTCTCTATAATGAGTCACGAGATCGTTATAGTAGTTATGCGAGTGAAGCACAAAATACTATCAATAATTTGTCGCAGCAATTGCAACAATCTCAGCAGGGCTTACACTCTCTAGAAGAGCAACAGTATCAAGCTAGCATGAGAAGCTATGATATGCAACACCAACTAGATTATCATACTCGACAATATGAGAGTGGCTTAAGAAACATAGAATCACAAAGATCTAGTTTGTCTGCATCAGCCAATCAACTAAAACAAGCTTTTGAAGCATTTAAACAGAAAGCTCCCGCCCTTGATTTCAAAATAAGTGAGGTAGAGCAATTACCGGGTCAGTTTCAAAACCTGTATGATCAAGTAGCCCAGCGAAGAGAAAGCTTGAAAGGTTTAACCGAAGAGGAAGCCGGTAGCCACATTTCTAAATATCAGCAAGACGTTGAATTGTTAAAAAAGCAACGTAGTGAAACAGAAAGTAAAATACGCCATTCGATGGATAGCATCACCAAAGAGCATCAACAGCTAACAAGGGAAAAAGCTAATCTTGAACATCAGCTTACTAACTATCAATCACAGCAAAATCGATTGTCGCAGGATACTAGTAACTTTGATAATGCTAGACAACAATTGCTCAGCATGATTGAACAATACAAACAAGAACAGAATAGACAAGAGCAAATCACTGCTAACTATACAAGGCAGCAATCGCATGCTGAAGGGCTACAAAACCAGTTGAGAAGTTATGGGGCGGCAGCTCAAAGCCAGTTGGATAGCTATGGCAGGGATTTAGAGTGGCGAGCTGGTAAGTATCAAAAATCTGCAAGAGATACTGGGCTAGCACAAGGATTGGGACTAACAGCTTTAACTTTTGGACTTGGGGCAGGCTTAGGAGCGATTGGTACTAGTGGTTCAATGCTTGCTGGGATAGGTTCGGGAATCCAAATGTTATCTCCGCTTGTTGGTATTGGTCATTATATGAACAAATCCGATATTAGTCGTAAACTTGCTGGTTTAGAAAGAATTAATCTTAACAACAATGATCCAAGTATAGGAGCTGATTTGTCGCGAATAGCAAGATACGGTCCATCCGGATTAGACAAAAGAGCCATACCTGAGCTTGGTGGTCTAAAACAAGCGTTGGAACATTTTGGCATGCGATCAGTGCCACAATTAAAAGATTTACCGCCATTACACGAATCTCTTGGCAAGATCGTGTCGCTTAAGGATATTGAGGGGTTAACTCTTGGTTTGCCTAGTATGACGGCAGCTAGCGGTAAAAAGTATAACTATGAGGTGTTATATGATAATGAGTTCATTAAGAAACTCAAGAAAGTGTCAAAGAAGCTGGGCGAGCCTTATTTAAACCCAAACTCAACACGTACCAATTACAACACAAATATGGTGACATCTTATGGCTGATAATGATTTAAACAAAAAAATTGAATATTTTGATAATCTCAAGAGCAAGCGGGAGAAATGGCATCATATATGGGATGAGTTGAAGAAATATGTTTGTCCACAAACGGAGACTAATAAGGTAATATTTGACTCAACTTCTATTTGGTCAAGAGAGCAATTAGCATCAGGTTTACAAAGCTTGCTGGTAAACCCAGCAATGAACTGGTTTAACCTTACTATAGTCGCTGAAAATGATGAGCAACAGCAGTATTTAACCACAGCTGAACGCAGCATGTTAGCCCAAATGCTAGAAAAAACCCTAATGGATATATTCAATAATCCGGCTTCTAATTTTTATAGTCAGATTCATCAGTTTTTTTTGAATTTATCAGCTTTTGGTACTGCGATATTCTATGTTGAAGAAGATATAGAATTAGCCCAAACTCTGTTCTTTCGTAATATTAATTTACAGGAGTGTTATTTTGAAGAGGATAAGTTTGGGTTTGTTAATACAATGTACCGACTATTTAGCATGCCGATCAAATCGGCATCAGCGAAATGGGTAGACTTTGCCCCTTTCAAGGAAAGATTAGCCCGAAATCCTGATGAAATAGTAGAAATATTGCACATAGTTAGCCCGCAAGCTCACAATCAAAAAAATAAAGGTAGAAAACCAAATGCAGCTAGTCCTTTAACATCTAGCTCATCGCTACTGCCCTATAGTTCAGAATACATCTATCTTGCTGAACAAAAAATTATCAGTCAATTAGGCTATTCTTATTTCCCATTTTTTGTAACGCGGTGGGTAAAAGAAGAAGGTGAAGTATATGGCTATGCTCCGGCTCATCATGTGCTACCTGATATTAAATTACTCAATAGCTTAAGACAAATTACCCTGAAAGTAGCACAAAAACAACTAGACCCACCATTATTAGTGCCTAAAGATGGCTATTACTTACCTCTTTACACTACGCCGGGTAGTGTTAATTTCTATCGTAACGGTATGGCGGATAAAATAATACCCCTAACTGGTATGGAAAATATCCTACCAACTGAAATCGAGCAGAATCAATGCCGCGATGCCATATATAAGGCATTCTATGTTGATATTTTTAGAATGCAGAAAGAAAACAAAGAAATGACTGCCACTGAGGTACAAATTAGAACGGAAGAACAATATCGTTTAATGTCCCCGATGGTTGGAAGAATTGAGAGTGAGTTGTTAAATCCGTTAATTATGGCAATATATCAAACGCTAATCAAATATAATAGAGTACCGATCTTAGAGGGGGCAAATAGCCCACCTGAGATAGAGATTGGATATGTTTCACCACTATCTAGGGTACAGAAAACATCAGCAATAGCCAGCGTTGAACAAGTATTAAGTTTTTTTCAACGAAGTGGTATAAGTAACTTTTTTCCTGAGATTTATGATAATATTAACTGGGATGAGTGTTTTAAACTATTTTTTGAACTACGAGAAGCCCCAAGTTCAATCCTCAAGAGTGAGCAAGAAGTATTACAAATCAGACAACAACGTAAGATGATGCAAATGCAACAGTTGCAACAGCAACAAATACAAGGACAATAAAATGAAACTATCAATTAACTCGGAAGCAGCCCAATCTCCACTCACAATACCGACAAAAGAGCAATTAAAATCAATTTATTTGCAGATTTTTAGTGGAGAAGATGGTAGAATAGTATTAGAAGACTTGGCTCAATTAAGTGGTGTGTATCGCAGCAACTTTCTGCAAGAAAGCAACTACACCGCTTTCAATGAAGGTATGCGAGCTTTGTTTTTATACATATGCTCGCAAGCTTCAGAAGATGATGGAGTTGATAATATCGATGGTGCTAAAATAGAGTAGTAGTTTACAATAGTAAAAAAATAGTTTTTAAACAGACAAATGTGGTTTTTTATAATGAGGATAACTTATGAGCAGTAAACCGCTGATATCGTTGGACTACGCAATTAAATATTTACTCAAGAATAAAGGTGACTATGAGATAGTCGAGGGTTTTATTTCGGCGATACTTAGAGATGTTGGCGGCTATTCAGCAGTAAAAATCATTGCCTTACTTGAGAGTGAAAGTAATAAAGAAAGTGTAGACCTAAAAAAAAGCATTGCTGACGTTGTTGTTGAAGACCAACAAGGTCATAAATATATTGTTGAGATAGATCGCACTTATACTAGCTTGTTTCTCCATAAAGCTTGCTTTAATACTAGCCGGTTGATTGTTGATAGTATTTATGCGAGTCAAGATTATGCCAGCATCAAAAAAGTATTTCATATCAACTTAATATATTTTGCTTATGCAGGTATGAAATCGCCTTTATATCACGGTAAAACTATCTTTAAAGAAATCGATCGAGAACATCCTATAGACCTGCATCTTGCTGATACAGAGGGTAAGGTAGTGGATATTCATAATATATTTCCAGAATATTTTGTTATTTCCGTACCACTTTTTGACGATATTATAAAAAAGGAAATGGATGAATGGTTATATTTTGCTAAACACAATGAGGTTAGAGATGATTTTAAATCACCTTATATGAAGAAAGTAGCTGAACGACTTAGCATCCTAAAAATGACTACAAAAGAACGTGTAGCTTATAATAGATATGTCAATGAATCCTTAAAACAACGTGATTATATAGTTTCAGCTGAGCAAAAAGGGCTTGAAAAAGGTGAAGAAAAAAATGCTATAGCCACAGCAAAAGAAATGTTAATTGATAATGAGCCAATAGAAAAAATAGCTAAATATACAAAACTAACCATTGAAAAAATAGAACAGTTAAAAAAAGAAATAGAAGTGTTAAAAGAAGAATAACCTATGAGTAAAGAAGTAACTGCTAATAACTATGAAACTAGTCCTAATTCCTTTGGTAATGATTGGTTAGCTAATATGCCTGAGGAAATACGTAAAGCTGAGTCACTGGGTAAATTCAAGGATGTATCATCTTTAGCACAGAGCTATTTGGAAGCAGAAAAGAGCTTGAATCAACGAATTGCCGTGCCAAAAGATGACAGCTCTGATGAAGAGTGGCAAAAATTTTATTCTCGTTTGGGACTGCCTGAGGATAAGAAATATACTGACAAACGATCCAAGGAAGATGAGGAGTATTTAACTCGTTATGAAGACATGTTTTACCAAAGCGGATTATCTAAAAGGCAAGGTGAGAAGCTGCTTAATTCTCTGTATGGTTTTTCGCAGGATTTACAAAAACAGCAAAAAAATGCTATCGAGCAAACACGTCATTCTCACATTAGTTGGTTGAAAAACACTTATGGTGAAGGTTTTGACAGTAAGATGACAGTGATGCAGGCAGCCTTGTCTAAGTTTGGTACTAAAGAACTAGCTGGATTAATTGAAGATTCACATTACGCACCAGCCTTAGTAGATTTGTTAGTTAGGGTTGGTGAAACCTTAAAATCCGATTCGTTGGTAACTGGTAAAGAGCTACCTGCAATTAATAGCCGGGAAGCTGCATTGTCAGAGATAGAAAAACTTGATTCTGACCCTGAGTTTATGGTAAAATTAAGGACTAAAGACCATACGGGACATGATCAAGCTGTGAAACGTATGCAACAATTATATAAAATTGCTTATGATAAAAAACAAGAAAAAATAACGTAACCAACCAATCATTAAAGTCATGATGTAGGTGACAACTCATTTTAAGGCTGCAACTTCGCAATAACCTATCAAAAAAGAGCCACTAATAGCATATATACCCGAAAGCTCGTTAGCTGCATAGCGGACAACGACCAAATTCGAGTATAAATGATATCGCACTTTAAATATTGATAGATTATTTGAGGAGGAAAAATGGAACAAATAACAGATGGTCTTAAAGAACAATTTGCCAAAAATATCAGCCTAGTTATTCAACAAGAAGGTTCTAAGCTACGAAAATGCGTTACTAATGGTACGCAAGATACTGAAGTAATTAGCTTTGAGTCAATGACTACCCATGAGGTCGAGAGTAGAAATCGATACCCAATTGATCCTGATGATCATCTACATGGACATTATGCGGATGCTAGACACCCTGCTAGGCTAGAACAAATAGAGTTTAAAATTCCAACTATTTCAAGACGCTTTTTGACGGCATCGAGCTATCATTGGAACGCTACCATGGATAGGAATGATAAGTTGAACTTATTAACCGACCCCACCTCACATTTTCCTAAAATGGCAGGTTGGGCAATGGGTAGACAACAAGACCGGGTAATTATTAGTGCTTTTGCCAGTCCAGTCAGAGCAGGACGGACAGGCAACAATGTGATTAACTTTGATGTAGTTAATAATGTGATACCGATAGGAATTAGGGTTACTGATGCTAATTTAACCTTAAATGCTCAAGCTGCAGTTGCTGGCAACAGAGGTATCATTGATTCGAAAAGAGCCGGACTAACTGTCGACAAACTAATAAAAGCTCATCATATCTTAAAAAAACGCTCTTTTGGTATGTATAATAAATTATACTTACTATGTTCAAGTAATCAAATCTCCGACTTGTTACGCGATCCACAAATTACCAATTATGACTATAATAATGTTAGAGCTTTAGTGAGTGGTGAAGTTAATAGTTTCTTAGGATTTACCTTTATTACTAGCGAGATGTTGGGTGGTATATTTGATGATACTGGGGATGCTAATCGCCCTAGATATGCTGTAAAGGATTGCTACGCCTTTAATGAAGGAGCTATAAGATTTAACACAGTCAGTGGTTCTAACAAGAAGGGCATTGAAGAGCTGGTACAATATCATTATGCCAAGGTATTATATTACAGTGAAGCCTTTGGAGCTAGCCGGGATAATGAGCAAGCAGTAGTGGTGATTAAATGTTTAGAGAATTACGATAAAGGCACTTTTACCAAGGAGCTACAAGAGTTAGCAATTAAAGACCCAGCTATTTTAAAGCAATTAGCGTTACTGAGCAATCCAAACAGTTTTGTCAATCAGTTAGACCTAATGCTAGGAGTAAAACCACAAATACCATCAGTTGACCGTATCCTTGGGGCTTATCGTGCTTGGAAGTGTATGGTAAATCTTGGCAAAGTGGTACTTTCTTCAATCCCTGATATGATAAGTTTTGTCAGTGAGTTACAGAATAATGGCATACCACTACTTCACTCTTATGCGAATATATTGCAAGTGGCAGCTACAGGATTTAATGGTAAAAAGAAAAAAGAACTTGGCAGGTTGCTTGGTATCTCTGTAGATTCATTACTTAGGCATAGTCATTCTCGTTTTGCAGGAGAGTATCCAGTATCTGGTAGCATATTTAAACTTACCAATGCATTTTTTAAACTAAACTGTATGGAATGGTGGGATAATACTTGGAAATCTACAGTTGGTAATTTGTTATCGCATAATTTAGCATTACAAGTTAATAAGCCCTTTAACTTACTATATCATAACTTACAAACTTTGCTTAATAGATATGGCATTAATGAAAGTAATTGGCATCTTTATCAGCATTTAGTACAGCAAATAGAGAATAAGGCATATTTAATACCCGATATGGCACTACTACCTGATCATTTACTAGAGCAACATTTACAACAACAAAGCGGTAAAAGTACAATTAGTAGTCTCGATATAACTAGATTCAAGCAAGATTTGACCAATAATTTACGAAGATATTTACTTGATCGGGTTGATACAGCTATTGCCACTCCCCATACTGCCGAGAAAAATGCCGTGTTACTCGGTAATTTAGGCATTAAGGCAGGTTCGCCAGCTGCCGCGGTGATTCAGTGTATAATGCAGTTCAAAACTTTTGCCTATACTTACATTACTAGACCGTTAAAATCAATAACCATCGATCAGATACCACTTCATCAACAAATAGGTAGTGGCAATTTGTTGGATTTAGGAACATGGAAGGATATTGCTAAATCAATGAGAAACCCAACTACTATTAAAATGTTGTTTCAATTATTATCGGGTTCTATAGGACTTGGTTACTTGTCGATCAATGCTAAAAGGTTGGTAGAAGGGAAAGAATGGATTGCACCAAACGAAGAAGGAGTATTTATGGCGTCCTTATTACAGGGCGGAGGTCTTGGATTATTTGGGGATTTTTTCTTTAATGAGTATGATAGTTATAATAATCTGCTTAAAGCTTTAGCAGGAACTATGGGTAGTGATATTATTGATTTTGGCACAATACTTACTTTAATCAAAAATGGTGAGTTGGATAAGGCAGAAAAGTTGCTTAAAAAATCTCTTCAAAGAAACATCCCGGGTCGTAATTTATTCTACCTGCAACCCGCTCTATGTGGCTTCCATGACTGTCATAGCTTGAATTGGTAGAAGAAAGAATGCACATAATAATTGAAAATGACGATAAGGCAAAACCATTTGTAAAATGGGCAGGTGGAAGGAGCTTTTAATAGCAATTCCACTGGATAAATATAAAACTTCAGAAGTCTCAAATAAGATTAAGGATACATTTAATCAAAAATGGCAAGCTTTAGAAAAATGATCTATGTTAAAGGATGAGTTTGATGGTATAATGTAATAACATAGTTTGCAAATCAACCTTCTATATTGACACCTTCTCATTATATTTAGTATAACTTGCAAACTACAATCAACTGAGAAAATTTAATTATATAAAGGTGACTTTATGAGTGCTATCAAATATTTTTATTTTACCGACGATAATAAACAATCAAAAATAACAGAGGATTTGGTACAAAAGTATAATATTTCATTTCAGAACATTACTTATCCAACTGCAGCTGTGAGGGTTATTGAAGACTATCATAAAAACAATCCAACATTAAATGAAAGAATTGTAATAATAACAGATGCTAATATGGCAGATAAGATTATTCGTGCAAAAAAACCTGAATTAGACAATGTAATAAATGCAACATTTATTATATTAAGTGATAAAGAAAATATAGAAGCAAACCAAAAGTGGGCCACAGATCGAATGAAAGAAATACTTATGCATGGTTTATGTGTATATGCTATTACGTATGATGACTTTGAAAACAAGATAGAGGAGATAAATAAAATAACTGAAAAATGGGGAGCAACTATCTTTCTTAATGGTCAGTATTGTGTATGGGGTGCTACACTATTATATTATGCAGCATGGTATGATAATTTAGCAGCTGTAAAATTCTTATTAGAAAATGTAGCTAATGATCATGAGTTAAATAGCTACTATGTGCATGAAGCACTGCAGCAAGCGGTATGGAAGAAGAAGTATGACATAGCAGAATTTATGTTAAAACAACCAAACGTTAATATTGATCATAAAAATAAAGATGGTCAAACCATGTTGCATGCCATATTGGATTACGCAGAAATTAATTATAAATCGATGGAATTTCTGTTACAACATGGTGCTAATGTTCATTGTACAGATAACGATGGTAATACACCATTGCATGCTACAGTACCTTTTAGCAACCTTGAGGGTGGTGGTTGGAGCAGAATATGGTATAAGTCTCCTGCGGCAGAATTGTTATTAAAGTATGGGGCTAGTATTTATTGTAAAAATAAACAGGGTGAAACGCCATTAGATTTGGCGAAAGACTATAGGGACGCAACATCAATGATTGACGCAACATCGCTGCTAAAATCATGCTCACTTCAAAATACATCTGAAGATTTTATTAACCTTATTAACTGGATTGCCGAAAAAAATTTATTGGATAACTCACATTTATCACAATTAAAAAAATATCAGCAGACAAAGGAAAATTATTATGATGAATTTATTGAGCAGATTAAAAAGCTAGATAAGACAGATGAGCTTCTAAATAATCTGCAAAAACTTTGTCCAATATTAAATCAGGAAGAACTTACAGAAGAACTGGTTATTAAGAAGCTATTTGACTGTTTAAATGAAGCTAACGAGCAATTAAATAACATAGGCGAACCGTGTTCAAACAATCCTATCATACAAATGGAGATAGCTGGTTTGACACCATTAGACTATGTAACACAGAAGCTGCATGATGTACGTATTGTGGGGGCGGACTCAACTGAAGAACATGTTCTGTCGCATCTGTAAATCGTGGTTTTTCTTCCTCCCTATCAATTAACCACACTCGGCAGGTGCATCCACTCCTGTAATACTTTCTGAGTAACAAATATTTGCCAAATTAAGTTGAAAAACAACTTAACTTATATTAGTGAAAATATGATGTAAAAATATCACAAAACTTGATGCAAATTACAATTTTTTATGTTATAATAAACCCCCTGAAACACAGGTATTATAAAGGTTTGTATGAGAAAAATTGTTGTCAAATTTAACAAGTCAAAAGATATCGAAAATCTTAAAAAAATCATGAAAAATGTTTACACAAGTAATAGTGATCATTTACCGGACATCGCTAAATTTCACTTAGGCGAGAAGGTTTTTATACCTAATCAAGTAGAAAAAGCAGAGCTGCACATAATAACTGCCAGCGACACTGAAATTATAACATTTTCTAAAGCTACACTAAGCTTTTATTTGGGCAGGCAACATCCTTTCACTAAAGTAGCCATGAGTTCTGAGGATGAAGGTAATTATATCGTCCTACCTTGGAACTTAGGTAGCCGAGTTGGTAGAGATAATCTGAAAAACCTAATCAACCTGATTCCTAGTAATGTTAGAGAGCTAAAATACATCATCTATGTTAATAGTTCTGACAACCTAAATAGCCTTAGTCTTGAGAGCAGTAAAGATTTAAGCCAAAGCCTAACCTCGCTAGCTAGTTTACACCTATCAGATATTGCGGCAGAAGATGAAACTGAAGGTTTACTTAATAAAATAGCTGATTTAGAACAACGTCTAAGTATGACCGCACAAACTTGGACTTTCGAGTGTCCAATTAATGTAATAGGGCGTGGCGATGGTTCGAACATCCTAAGTATGGCTGGATGTACTCTTACACTTGCTGGTAATTCTATAACTGCAACAAATTTGAAATCTTATGTCAGCGTTGATAATGTTGCAGGTAATGTTATTCTTGATATTGTTAATAAAAAATTGACTATTGGTGGTAGTCGTTGTGGCCCTATTGATATTCATTAAATAAAGGTGATAATTGTATGATAGCGATATTAAGTGCCTTTATAGGATTTTTCAGTAGTTTTTTACCGGAGATTTTGCATTTTCTTAAGGATAAGAAAGACAAGGAACATGAGCTGAAATTAATCGGTCTGCAAATAAAAGCTTCAAATACTATACATAGTGCTAGGCTTGAGGAAATCCAAATTCAGGCTGATAATGATGAGAGTAAATATCTGTATCAATATGCTGGCATGCAAATAGCCAATAACAGCAATAATAATTGGGTGGATTTTTTAGCTACCACTGTTAGACCAATGATTACTTATGTATTCTTTCTGCTCTATGTAGCATTAAAATTAACCATCTTCATAAAATTTGGTGCATCAGACACCATATGGAGTAGTGAGGATCAAGGAATATTTTGTGCAGTTATTGGTTTTTGGTTTGGTCATCGGGCTTTTGGCAGATACCGAGTGAATGGTAACAATAAAGGTTATCTCTATGGTAATGGCAGTGGTTATACCTATGTCAATGGTAGTAGCAATGGTAAGGTTTGGTAACGGTAGCAGGTAAGGTTAATGGCTACTAATATTACTAGTAATAGTAAAGCAGAATATATAATTAAAATCTTTGAAGGGCTGAGACTACAACCATATTACTGCCCAGCTGGTTTAAAAACTATTGGCTGGGGGCATGTGATAAAAGAGTATGAACAACAACAAATGTCTGATGGTATATCGCGAGAACACGCTGATTACTTGCTAGAGCAAGATATAGAACAAGCTAAATATGCCATTTATCGACATTGCCGTGTACCATTAAACTGCTCACAAGAAGGGGCTTTGATATCATTTATCTTCAACTGCGGAGCTGGTGCATTTCAATCTTCCAGTTTACGACAAAAATTGCTACGAGGTGAATATTTATCGGCTGCCGATGAATTTCCTAAATGGGTTTATGCCCGTGGTATCAAGCTTAAGGGTTTAGTGAGAAGACGATTGTTAGAGAGAGAAATATTTTTACAGAACTAGATATGACAGGTAATTTTGTCGTGTTACTCCGTCATTGCGAGGAGACCGTAGGTCAACGAAGCAATCTATATGACAAGCTTCATGGATTGCCACGCTCACATACGTTCGCTCGCAATGACGGTTTAAATCATATAACAAGGATAAAAAAATGAAAGCCGCAAGGATAAAAATAGAAAGAAATCAACAACAATATCAAGATCAAAATATTGTTAGCCAAAATGTTGTTAGTTTAAGCAAAAAGAAAAATAGACCTCAGGAAATTGTTTTAAATGATACTGTAAAACAGACTTCCACTACCCCTGAGGTAATACCGCAAACTGTATCCCAAACTATGCCCCAAACTGTTGAGCAGGCAAGAAAACACTACGCTATTTCTAGCAATAATGTTGATAGCCAAAATATTATTGAAGCAAATGACGCAATAGCTGAAAAAGTAAAAGAGCTGAATCAGTTGGAAGAGATACATCAACAGCTACTCTGCAAGGAAGATAGCTTAAAGTTAGAAGTGATGAATTATATGCAATTCCATGTTTACCTAAAAAAAGGTGATCATATTCTTGTATCGTGGAAACACGCTACCCGCAAAACCTTTGACCTACCAAAGTTTAAAGGTGATTGTCCTGAAATATATAGTGAGTATGTCAAAGAGATATCCCCTAGACTATTTAGGCTTTATTAATCTTTATTAAATATTTGGTGATATTGTTAACCTGCGGACGATGTCACCCTAGGCTATTAAACCAATGTCTTACATCAATAGTTGAGGTTATTGTTAACTAAAATTTCTTTTCACTTTTAATATTATTTTTTCTTGCTATCATTAATGCCCAAGCTATTGATGGTAAGAAAAATGATAGGATACCCTCAAGAACAAACAAGTTTAAACAAAGAACAAAAAGAAGCTGTGGGGTTACTGTCAGTAGGAACTTTCCTTGAATATTTTGATTTGATGATTTACGTTCATATGGCAGGGCTTCTTAATGAATTATTTTTTCCCAAAACTGATCCACACACTACGGCTTTGTATTCTGCAGGTGCTTTTTGTGCAACTTACCTACTTAGACCATTAGGGGCTTTAATATTTGGATGGATAGGTGATAATATAGGGCGTAAATCAACAGTTATCATCACAACTTTCATGATGTCATCTGCTTGCGTTGTTATGGCTAATCTGCCTACTTACGAACAAGTAGGAATCGTAACGGTTTGGATAGCGATTACCTGCCGGGCTGTTCAAGGTATGTCTTCTATGGGCGAAATAGTAGGGGCAGAACTTTATTTAACTGAAATGCTTCACCCACCTATACAATATGCAAGTGTTGGATTGATAGGGGCTTGTGCTGTCCTAGGAACAGTAGGAGCTTTGGCAATTGCCTCACTTGTTGTTTGTTATGGTATTAATTGGCGTATAGCATTTTGGATTGGTGCAATAATTGCATTTGTTGGTTCTGTTGCAAGAAAAAAACTTAGAGAAGCCCCAGACTTTGCCGATGCCAAACGTCGAATAAAAAGAGTTTTTAAAACAACTAATACCGATATAAATATTTTAAAAAACGATCCTATTTGGCAAGAAAAAGTTAATAAAAAAACTGTAATAGCTTTCTTTTTACTACAATGTGCCTTACCGGTATGTGTTTATTTCATTTATATATATTGTGGTAATATTTTAAAAACTAGCTTTGGTTACACAGTACCCGAAATTATTAAGCATAATTTTATTGTTTGTCTAATGGAGTTGTTAACCATATTAATATTATGTTATTTAAGTTTAAAAGTATATCCATTATTAATCATGAAAATTGTGCTGTTAATATTTTCTATTTTTATGATATTTTGTCCGTATTTATTGAATAATGTTAATTCTCCTTATCAGTTATTTTTTATTCAATTTTTTATAGTCTTATGGAAACAATGCTTAAACCCCGCTACTCCTATTTGTTTAAAAAGCTTTCCTATATTTAAACGTTTTACCTATGCTAGCATGACATTTTCTGTATCTCGTGCTATGATATATGTTATTAGTGCTTTTGGTTTTGTCTACCTTGTTGAATGTTTTGGCAATTGGGGAATATGGTTAATTATGATTCCTATAATCATTGGTTTTACTTACGGATTATTGCATTTTGAAAACTTAGCGAAAATAGCTAAAACCATCCACTCAAAAAACTGTATAGTCTAGAGCCGGTATGGAGTTAATAGGCAAATTTTTGTAACATA
This sequence comes from Candidatus Tisiphia endosymbiont of Micropterix aruncella, assembly GCF_965178575.1. Taxonomy (NCBI): domain Bacteria; kingdom Pseudomonadati; phylum Pseudomonadota; class Alphaproteobacteria; order Rickettsiales; family Rickettsiaceae; genus Candidatus Tisiphia; species Candidatus Tisiphia endosymbiont of Micropterix aruncella. The sequence continues at coordinate 848,389 of NZ_OZ238268.1, read as the reverse complement.
GATTTATTAATTGCTGCTCGGCTGTTGGTATTTCTAAGCGAATACAAAGAGTTATAAAATATCCTATAGTTTCCTTAACTATCTTCAGTGCCTTTTCAGGTGATTTAGCTCCTAGTGTTTGTAAGTTATGAATGCGATCAAAAATTTTAATCAATGCTACATCATATTTTTCTTGTTGAATTAATAAATCTAGAGTCTCTTTGGAGCTAATTTTGCCATAAGGCTTGACCCTTGTCAGGTCTTCTACTTGACTTGCGACTAGACTGCCAAAAATTTGAGCAATCATCTCTTCGGTAAGTGTTGTGTCTTCGAGCGTGTCGTGCAGTAAGCTGGTAACGATCATGTTAGTGTTAAACAATTGGTGAACTGCTTGAGCTGTATAGCTAGCAAAAATATAAGCTACTGCAATCGGGTGTGAGTAATATGGTTCACCCGATTGCCGCATTTGACTACCATGATATTTCTTAGCATAATAGATAGCTTTGATAATTTCTCTGATATCTACTGGGTGAACTACTTTTTCATTGAGTAAAATCAATTTACTAAGTAATCTAGCAGAATATTCGCAAGATTTAAACTTGATCTGCCAATTGTCAATATCTTCCATAAAATGCCTCCCCATTATTTTGATTGTACATTAAATTAAACTAATATTGCCAATGATTTTGTTATATTTTTTAAGAATTATTTTGGAATTTATGGCAAAGATTTTCAATTGCCTGCTCATAAGCAACGAGTTCTGATATAGTCCAATTAAACTGGTTAAAAATATCATAGGCTTTATTTATTTCAGTATTAATAGTAACTGTATTAAGTCTTTCCTCATAAAATAACTTTCTTAATTTTTCTTCCTGCGTTTTTTTATATGCCTCATGGTTGGCTATGCCAAATTCGGCTATATTATGCATCCTTCTAGTCCGTATTTGTATTTCTATGTTATAGTTATAGATATCGGCTATAACTACGAGATGCAAAGAACGATAACCATTATCCTTAGGATCAGCAATATAGTCTTTAGTCTTTCCCATATGAACAGAATAGATATTGTAAAGAGTAATCAACACTTTATAACAGTCATATTGTTTATTAACTATAATCCTAAAACCAATTAGGTCAGTTAATTTTTTCACCTCTATATTCTTCCTTAACATCTTTTTTAAAGCAGAATAAGGGTCTTTTAATCTGTACTGTATTTCAGCTTCTACATCATTTTTTCTCAGATTAGTCCTAATATTAGCTATAATGTTACGTAAATCGTTAGTAGTGGTATCCCGCATAATTAATATTATACCCTATACTCAGAATCTTTAATGTTAATAACTAATAATTGGTTTGTCAATTATCAGCAATTAATAAGTTAATACATATTTGTCACAAAAGACTCATAAGCTATCATTCTGCCATTCCATTAGATAATTTGTAGAACAGACATGTTTTAAATATAAAGTATAATATACTAATGATAGAAATACCTCAATACTTTTTTATATTATTTTGAAAAAATTAATTCCTATTTTTTGTTTTTCAGAAGACAGACACTGAGGTTAGATTAAAATCTTGCATTGCTTGTCCTAACCTCGGTGCTGAACACCACAGCACGTGGCATCCTATCCCCAAATACTCTCATTAATCAGAACACTGTTATTTTTTCCCTAATATAGTGTTAAACCACCGACAAACTACCAGTCAGTTTTTTGTTGTGGATATCTAGAGTCTTAATTAACCACTCTATTGCTATATCAGTAACCATTACTCCTCCCAAATCTATTATTATCTTGCTGACAACTTTATTAGCCTTTAGAATTCTTATTAGTTTTATGATCCCAGTAGTACTCATAGTGTCCTCATAGCCAAAATCTATCTCTTTGAAGGCTCTATTAATTTCTAGAGCCTTAAAAAGTCTAACAATCCCAAAATCATAAATCTTATTGCCCTCAAGTTCTATGTACTTTATAGTGCGATTTTTTGCTAGAAAGCGTGCTAGTATAGCTGCACCATCATGACCAATATTGTTATATTTAAGCTTTATACAATCCAATGTGCTATTAGTCTCTAGTCCTTTGATAAGCAGACTTATTCCTTTACGACCAATATTGTTGCTGTTAAGATTTATTTCACTTAAAACTTTGTTATGTTGCAAAGCTTTGCTAAGCAGCCCCACCCCTTCTGCTCCAATTCCAGTATTTGCAATATCTAGAGAGGCTAGGGTTTCGTTATGTTCGAGAAGATTACTTAATGATCGTACTCCTTCTACACCAATATTGTTACACGCAATATTCAGTATCTCCATAGACTTATTATGTTTTAGAGTTTTAGCAAGCTCTCCTACTCCTTTTGCTCCTATGTTATTTGCAGCAAGAGATAGCCTATATATACTATTATTATTCTCTAAAAACATAGCTAAGCCTTCTGCTCCACCATCTTCAATATTATTTCCATCAAGATTTAATACAGTTATATTATGGTTTTTTAAAGCTTCTGCAAGTCGGCAAGCTCCCGTATCGCCAATATTGTTATCACTAATATCTATTTGGGTTATAGTATTATTGCCTTTCATCGCTTCTGCAAGTCTATATATCCCCCTATTGCCAATGTTGTTCTCGCTAATATCTATTGTAGTTACAGTGTTATTATTTTGCAAAAAATCCGCAATTAATTCTGTTCCATCATCGTCAATCGCATTGTTGCAAAGATATAGGCTCTTTACTGTGTTATTGTTCCTCAAAGCTAGGATAAGTCGCTTTACACCACTAGTGCCAATATTACAGTGTTCAAGATTTATATCAGGCACATTTTCACCAGCTTGTAGTTTTTCAAGCAGTTCATAAAAGTTATTAATTTTTACAAGTTCAGTCATAATATTTATCCTCCAATTAGATATTTTTAATGGTTATTAGTCATATTGTTGTCATTATTAAGCTCTTCAGTTGACACTAATGTTACCGGCACTTGCAAAGTGAGGATAATACCCTTAGCTTGCTGGCTGCTAATATCAATTTTACCATTTAGTTCATAAATAAATTGTTTAATTAAGTTTAAGCTTAAACCTAATTCTATACTTGATTCTGAAGTATCTTTGTCATTGTTAGTACAACTAACGTTAATTCGGGATAAGGATTAGTAAAAATGCTTTAGCTATAACTAATACAAGATTTTGGATATGTATAAATTGCATTTCTGTGAATTCATACATTAATTGCTCTTCGTAGTGTATATATGTCTGCTATTTTTACTAATCCTTATCCCGAATTAACGTATATTGAATGGAGTGTTATATTTTAACAATCAGGTGTAGAACAGTTTCAAACCTGATTGTTTCTATATATAACACGAAAGTTCGATGTAACTTGTTACATCGAATTCAGGTTAATATAAGGCATTATATCATATAATATACCTGCACTAAGTGTAGGTACATATTTTTTAGCAATAGTTATATTTGCTTTCATGATGGTTTTCTGAGCATCTTGCTAGGGTTTCCAAAACAAGATGCTCTTTAGTTTTTATAATTTTACCAAAATTTTTGTAGAAAAATTGTAGAAATTTTTATATTCCCTAATTGTGGTCGTTATTATGGTCGTTCGTGTGTCCCTGTAAATCGACAAGGGAAGTGTAAAACGTTGAGTTAGCAACAGGATAGGGCAAGGAGAATGGCGGGGGAGAAACTGAATCATCAGAAACTGCATCAAGATTAACAGCAGGATTAACAGCAAGATTATCATCCTCTACTTTTGGTGATTTACTAAAGTACGTATTAGATGGAAGACTAGTAGTCATAAATTTATGCTCATTATTATTAATTAAAGATATAATCTAATAAATGTTAATTAATACAAACTAAATATTACAAAGTTATTAAATTATAGTAATTAACTTTTACTAGACGAACATATATACGCATACTTGACCTTTTTGTAAAGCATCGGGTAATTGAATCATCATGTAGAGTTGTCAACTTCTTATTACTATTATCACGGAAGTTCGATGTAACTTGTTATACCATTTCCCATTATTAACTACGCTAGTACTATAGTTGTAGTTACTACCCCGAGCTGTCATTCCCGCTTCGGTGCGGAATCTAAAAGAATGACCAAGATAGGTTGTGTTAAGTTATTTTAGACCCCTGCTTTCGCAGGGGTGACATCACCCCTAATGGTGATGATATTGAGCCTACTATTAATTTATTACATCAATACTTGAGGTTAATTAGAAAGATTATTACTTTATTTTTTGTAAAAATTTATCTAAGGTACTTAGTGTTTAGTTATTTTATGTTATTATAATAAAATAATATAGGGAGGTATAACTATGAGTAAATATGTAATGTTTTGTGGTATGAGTTTTGCTGGAAAAAACGAATATAGACAAATGTCTGTAGATTATCTTATACAAGAAAGAAAGGTTGCACCAGAACTTATCTCGATTGTAGATGATCCAAAAAGTACTGAGTTTGGAGAGAAAATTGTTCGATTTGATAGAGTAGAAGATAAAATTAACAATACAGTAAGTGGAGCATTATATATAAGTGCAAGCTGTAATATCTATAATAACCTAATTAGTACTGCTTTAGAAAATAATCAGTACATATTTTGTAAAGGTGGGTTTCCAGAAGTAGTGGGATACCAAGGGGCTGTTTGTCTAGATCAAGGATTTAGTTGGGAGATGGTAAAAAAACATTATACAGATCAGGTACAAACTACTCATAAGACCGTACAATTTCCTGATATAATATTTATTTGTGTTGATTCTTTTAGTAGATCACAAATAATGGCTAAATGTAGTAATAGTAAAAGTTGGGAGTCAAAAATGACTGTAGATGAGTACGATCATTATTCTAATAAAATGAGAGCGACTTATGAAATTATTGCAGCAGATCACGAATTTACAGCAACAACAAAAATATTGCTTATTGATCCTATGGATTGCACAGTTGCTAAAACTTGGGAATCACAAATAAAACCTGAAATAGATCAGCTAATGGGTTTGATCACAGAGGCCTGTGATTATTGAGAGTGAGTATACTCAAATTAATCGAAATATTTTTTCTTAAAAGCTTGACCTTTGGTTAAAAACTGATTATGCAAGAGATAAACAACTATAACTATTATTATATAAAATGTTTTTATTAGAACTAAAAAAGATAAACGGAACTCTTGATACGATGCATTTTATAGGTATCGGAGGAATCGGTATGAGTGGCATTGCCGAAATACTCCATAACCTTGGATATAAAGTACAAGGTTCTGATATAGCAGAAAATTATAATACCAAAAGACTAGAAACTAATGGTATTAAGGTTTTCCTTGGTCATCAAGGCCAAAATGTCACTAATGTTTCATATGTAGTGGTATCATCAGCTATAAATAAAGATAACCCTGAAATTCAGGAAGCCTTACGTAGAAAGATACCAATAATTAGGCGGGCTGAAATGCTGGCTGAATTAATGAGGCTAAAATGCTCTGTGGCAATTTCCGGCTCGCATGGCAAGACTACTACAACATCACTCGTTGCTTGTTTATTTGAAGCTGCTGGGCTTTGTCCGACTTTAATTAATGGTGGTATTGTTAATAGTAAATCTACTAATGCCTATCTTGGGTCTGGGAATTATCTGATAGCCGAAGCCGATGAGTCTGATGCAACTTTTATTCGCGTGCCATCAACGATTGCGGCAATAACTAATATCGATCCTGAGCATCTAGATTTTTACCATGATTTTGATAGTTTAATTCAAGCTTTTAGGAGCTTTATAACTAATTTACCATTTTATGGCTTTGCAGTTGTTTGTATTGATCATAAAGTTGTTAGAAATTTAGTAAGTAGCATCTTTGAGCGTAAAATTATAACTTATGGTATAGACTCAAATGATGCTCACATACAAGCCTTTAATTTGAATTTTGATATTACATCATCGACTTTTGATGTGCGAATTAACCTACCTAACGTAAATGGTGTAACAATTATAGAGCGAATTACCTTACCTACCCCAGGGAGACACAATATCCTTAATGCTCTTGCTGCTATAGCGATAGCTGTAGAACTTGATTTTGGTATTAAAATCATTAAAAATGGATTTAATAGTTTCAAAGGGATCAAACGCAGATTCACTAAGGTAGCCGAATATAACAGTGCTACAATAATTGATGATTATGCTCACCATCCGGAGGAAGTAAAAGCTACACTTGCTACAGCAAGAAATATTGCTAACAAGCAAAATAGTAAGATTATAGCAATCTTCCAACCACATAGGTACACAAGAGTTAAATATTTGTTTGATGATTTTTTGACTTGTTTTGTTGATGCTGACCAGGTGTATATCACGGATATATATGCTGGTGGTGAACAGCCAATAGATGGTATAACAGGAAAAAGTATAGTGGATGAAATCAACAATACTAAATCTCATCCAATGGCAGCCTTTATCGAGGATCATAAAGATATAGCTAAAATTATTATTAGTGAAGCTATGCCAAATGATATAATAGTAATGATGGGTGCTGGGAGCATTTCTGCTTGGGCCAATGATTTGCATCAGCAATTTACGCGAGAGCGTCATTGCGAGGAGCTACTTTAGTAGCGACGAAGCAATCCAGGAACATCGATTTATTTATAATTGTCTTCTTGGATTGCTTCGCTTACGCTCGCAATGACGTTGAGATATAGGGTGTGCAGTAAGTTTCAACAGTTATGGTATTAAGGGAGATATTTTATAATTATGGAATTGCCTAAAACTGTTGGTGAATATAGAAATAATTACAATTTAAGTCATCTAACTTGGTTTAAAGTTGGTGGACCAGCTGAGATTTTTTTTAAACCATTAGATGTACAAGACTTAGCAAATTTTGTATCACAAAACCAACAACATAGGCCAATAACTGTTTTAGGGGCTGGATCAAATATTATCATTAGAGATGGTGGTATAGATGGAGTTGTAGTAAAACTTGGTCAAAATTTTACTAATATAGAATTAATGCCGGATAATCAGATATCAGTAGGGAGTGGTTGTCTTAACTATAACCTTGCTAAATTCTGTCAGGTGCATGCAATTACTGGTTTTGAGTTTTTGGTTGGTATACCGGGTACTATAGGTGGTGGAGTGGTTATGAACGCTGGGGCATATGGTTCAGAGTTTAAAGATATCATAATAGCAATTGAAGCAATAGACTCTAGAGGAAATTTTATCCTAATCCCTAACGAGGAAATAGGTTTTAAGTATCGTGGTAATAATTTACCAAAAGATTTGATTATAACTAGGGCTATCTTTAAGGCAACTATTGGGGAGCGAGAGATGATCCTAGCAAAAATGGATGAAATAAATAAAAATAGGCTAGCAACCCAGCCGATTAAAGAACGGACAAGCGGCAGTACATTTGCTAATCCAGAAAATCATAAAGCATGGCAACTAATTGACAAGGCTGGTATGAGGGGATACAGAATTGGCGGGGCTTCTATGTCGCAACTACATTGTAATTTTATGATAAACCATGGTAATAGCTCTGCTCGTGATTTAGAAGATTTAGGTGATCTCGTGAAAAAGAATGTATTTGAAGATAGTGGCATTAATCTAGAATGGGAGATTAAACGAATAGGAAAATATGCATAAATATCAGACTAGCTTTATTGCTAATTCTAAGGTTACCATATTGAGTAATAAAGGGAAAAAGCACGTGGCGGTAATAGGTGGCGGTATGTCGGCTGAACGAGAGGTTTCTTTAGTATCATCTTCGGGAGTTAATAAAGCTTTGGTAGATAGTGGCTATAAAGTTACTTTTATTGATATGGGAGTAGACATTGCATCAGTACTTTTGCAGGTAAAACCTGATGTAGTTTTTAATTGTTTACATGGCACTTATGGTGAAGATGGTTGTCTTCCTGGCTTACTAAATATCCTACGGATTCCTTATACTCACGGTGGTGTTCTTAATTCTTCTTTAGCGTTTAGTAAAATACATGCAAAATCTTGGTTTGTTACCAATGATGTTAAGATAGCTAAGAGTATTGTCATTAATAAATCTGATAATATTAAAAACGATCCTATGCCAAGACCATACGTTATAAAACCTATTACACAGGGATCAAGTATTGGTGTTGAGGTCATATTTGTTGAGGATGATTTTAACTTTGCTAATTATGCTTTTCCTTATGGTGAGGTAATGATTGAGGAATATATTAAGGGGAGAGAAATGCAGGTCGCTGTTTTAAACGGCAAAGCCTTAGGGGTATTGGAAATAAAACTCCTAAAACGGCGTTTTTATGATTATGATACTAAGTACACAGAAGGGTTAGCACAGCATTTATGCCCAGCTCCATTACCACAGAATATGTATAATAAGTTACTAGAAGAGTCTGAAAGAATATATAAAATCATGCATTGCCGGGGTGCAATTAGAGCAGAGTTTATTTTGGATGAAAGCACAAATGAATTTTTTGCTCTAGAAATTAACACTCATCCTGGTATGACCCCTTTATCGATTATACCAGAAATAGCTGCTTCACAGGGAATAGATTTCTGCTCGCTAATTGAAAAAATTTTAGAAACAGCAAGCGTTGACCCATGAAAAAGAATAAGATGTTTAATAAGAAAAAAAAAGCTAATATACCGCTGCGACGAAAGATTGGAGCGGTGTATGTTAGGGTGGTATTTTTTATTAAAATTATCCTAGTAGTTTTTCTTTCTTTATTTTTCTTCACCAACTATTTTAGTTCTGTAAAACAAGAAATTGCCCAATATATTTACGAATTCACTTCTGATATTGGTTTTAGGCTTGAAAATGTTTTAATAGAAGGGCAATATAATACTCAGGAAGAAGATATATTGGCTACTTTAAATGCTGATAAGGGTACAGCTATTTTTTCTCTAGATTTGGATTCAATAAAAAGTAATTTGAGACGCAATCCTTGGATTAAAAATGTCTCAATTATTGAGAGAAGATTACCTAATACTCTTTACATAAGACTAATTGAGAGAATACCCATTGCTATTTGGCAGATTAACGGGCAAGTTTTTCTTATTGATCAAGAAGGATATAAAATTACCAATAATATAGGTAGTTTCTCTAATCTTTTGCATGTTGTGGGATCGGATGCTAATATTTATACTAGCAAATTAATTCAGGATTTAGCTAAACACCCTGAATTAGCTAAAAAAATTATCTCTTCTGTACGTTATGGAGGAAGACGTTGGGATTTAAATCTAGAGCAAGGTATTACTGTTAAAATGCCAGACTTAGGTTTTGAACATGCTTTAGATTATCTTGCAGGATTGGATATGAAAAATATATTATTTAATCAGAACTATAAAATTGTAGATTTACGAGATTCGAGTAAAGTTTATATGGAAAAATATTAAAAGTTATGAAAGCCAAATTGTATAACTTTGTTACTCTTGACCTTGGTAGTAGTAAAATAGCTTGCATTGCGGCATATATTGACAAAAGAGAGGAAGCAAAAATAATAAGCCAAAATCTGTATTACTCAAAAGGCATTAAATCAGGAGTCATATTAGATTTAAAAGAGGCAGAAAATAGCATAGTAGGGGCGATTTATGCATTAGAAAAAGATTGCGGTAAAAACATAAAAAAAATAACTATATCACTAACAGGCTATGGCACTAAGTCTTATTACATAAATAATAAAATAAAACTTTCTAATCAGCCAATTTCACAGCAAGATATCAAAAAACTTATCAAAAAAGCCCTATTGGAGTTCAAGCTTAAAGACCAAGAAATTATTCATTATTTTCCTATAGAATTTATTCTTGACGATAATAATGCTATTGAAGATCCAGTTGGGATGTTTGGCAAAGAATTAGGGTGTGAATTACATATTATTACAGCAAATTCTAATATGCTGATGAATATTACCAATTGTTTTGCAAAATGTCATGTTGAAATAAATAATATTATATTAGCAATTTACGCTTCGGGAATTGCTTGTCTTTCAGAGGATGAAAAAGCTCTTGGCTCTATTATAATTGATATGGGTGCTAGAACTACTTCATTTGGTGTATTCGTCTCAGGTAAATTACTATATACAAGCTACATAGATATAGGTAGCTTTCATATTACATCTGACATAGCAAAAGTCTTCTCGGTAAGCCTTAACGTTGCAGAAAAACTTAAAATTCTTTATGGTAATGCTATGCCATCTTCTTTTGATAAAGATAGTGTTATTAGTTTAGAAGATTCTGAAATGGAGATTCCTGATAGCGGCAGACCAACAATTACTTCAAAATATCTTGCATCTGTCATTAATCCAAGAGTAGAAGAAATATTATTGATGGTTCAAGCAGAATATGACAAAGTTGTTGCAGGCAATATGATCGCTTATCGCATTGTTATTACCGGTGGTGGGGCAATGCTCCGAGGAGTAAAAGAACTGGCAAGCAAAATTTTTGAAAAACAAGTACGAATTGGTAAACCAGAGGTCTTACCAGGTTTTGCTGAAGATTATAATCCCCATATATACTCCACTTCTATAGGTATGGTAAAAAATCAATCTTTAAAAATACGAAAAAATAATTTTGATATTAATGATAATAACGATACTAGTTGGTTTAAAAAGTTTCTAATTTGGCTGAAAGAGAATATTTGACTATTTTGCAACAGTGCTAAAAAATAGTGGTAAATATTAAATAATATAAAGTTAAATAATTATTGATTATATAAATTAAGGTATGATAGAATAATAATTGGATATTATGTCTGCTAAGATCCTAAGTTAATTAATAATAAAATAATGAGGATTTTATGAAAAGTAATAAACAAGTTATTTTAACACAAAAACCAGCTACACCAGCAAGTTGTGCATATACTAAAAAATAGGGGGAGGTAAATTTTCCCCCCTTAATTAACCTAAGTTCTATATAAGAATTAATAATTCTTATATAGAACTGGCTTTGTTATATTTTAATAATCAAGCACCGAACCGCTTCAAACCTGATTGTTTCTATATATATCACGGAAGTTCGATGTAACTTGTTACATCGAATTCAGGTTAATTACAGCTTGTTAATTATAGGGGGCTAAAATGGGAGCTATAATACAGTACGTTCAAGATATTAACGTTGTTTGGGATAAAATATCTTCTCTTGATTTCACAATACAAAAAAATAAAATGCAAGAAGAGGAATTTGAAGGTTGGAGTCAACAAAAACTTGACATAGTAGAAGAACAATATAGACGTATGTTATTTTTATGGGTAAAGTATGATTCAATAGATCTTCCACCATCTAAGGATATTGATATATTTTGGCATTATCATATATTAGATACACGGAAATACCAGGAAGATTGCCAAAAAATATTTGGGTATTATCAGCACCACAATCCTTATTTTAGTATGGGGTCAGATAAAAGTAATCTCTATAAATGTTTTGAAAATACTCTGTATTTCTATGAAAAAGAATTTAAAGAGGAATTATACGAAACTGAAGAAACATATGTTGATTAATTAAATTGCTGGATATTTTTAAAGATTTGCGGTTTATGTTGCTGTATACCGCTTCATTGAGTCAAGCAATATCAAATACGGTGTTATTGATTTTTGTATCTAAAGATATTTTAGATACAACCGTTTCGCTTTTTTTATCCTCTTCAGTTTTTTCTGTTATATGGGTTTTACCTATTGTATGTAGCAACTTCATAGCTCAGGTGAGTAATTTATACAAAAGCATTAATATACTGGTAATTAATAGTATATTAAACTCATTGTTGATAGTAAGTATGTTCTATATAACCACAAAGGATTTATACATAATATACCTATTAATTTCTCTAAGGGGTCTATCAGAAGCATTGAATAGGAACATATCTATTACATCTATAAAAAGGTATATTAATCCTGTATTACATAATCAATGTTTTTCATTTTTTGATAGTGCAAAAACTTTAGGAGCTTTCTTGGGAGGTGTAGTACTTTTGTATATAACTGAGAATAATAGTTTTATACAAATATTAAATATTAACTTAATAAATAGCATAGTAGTATTAGTTTGTTATATTGTTTTTAAATTATATAAACTAGACAAAAATAACGACATAACTAGCAAAGATATGGTGCAATATTCTTTATTTAAGTGTCTACAAAATATTTTAAAGAATAAATTACAATTACAAAACTTGTATCATATTCTCATATCCACTGTTTTCTTCTTTGGGTTTTACCAAATATCTAGGATACTTATTCCATCACAATTTGAAAATAATAATTATAATCATATTGCTTTATTCCAAATAGCAGCAACTATAGGATTAGTTACTGGTGCTTTATATACAACAATGAAAATTACTAAAAAAAATACTTGCATGCAGCAATTAGGTTGCATCATCAACTGCTTTATCATAGGTATAATAAGCTGTGTTACTAATGAATTTATAGCTTTATTTCTGTATTTTGTTTTTATCTTCTTGTATCAATCAATTTATTCTATATCACTTTCTCATATATTATATAATATACCAAAAATTGAAATAGGTTATATGATCACCTTCATCAATACCTCAGTCACCCTACTTATGATTACTTTTATGAGTATATCATCACTATGTGTTGACCTTATTGGATACTCATTAACATCTATAGTGATCTCTATAACTTGCTTATTTACGCTGATGTTATTATGGTCTTATAAGCATAAACCGATTTAAAAATTCAAAATCTTCAGTTTCTAGACATAAAATTTCTGGTAAATAGACTCTAGCAGTAAAGTTATTATCTATACTCACTTTAAGCAGTAAAATTATTCTTGTATTACTACGTTCAGGGCTAATACGGTTTTTAAGCAAATCAACGATTTGACATAGTTCATAATGATTTTGAGGATAGAGTTTTATTTCTAGTCGTTCTTCATTCATTATATCGTCAATAGTTGTGAAGCTTTTAGCGATTAACCTTGTTCCCCCAGCATCCTTAAACAAATCACAGTTTGTCACAACCAGACATTGAATGTCAAGTAAGTGAACAAAATTTTTAAGTATTTCTTCACTATAAATAGTTAATTCGAAAATACCAAATTGATCGGATAGTTGTAAGGTTACAAACCTTCCACGAGATGACATACGTGAATCTTTTTTTTGTATTACCCCAGCTATCCTTATCTGCCTACTAGAAGTAGAACCATTATCATTTTGTAAGTCAAGTGATGTTGCAATATTAAGCCTAGCTAGCAAATCTTGATATTTTGATAATGGATGTAGCGTAATGAATAGTCCTAATACTTCAAATTCATAAGAAGAGACAGTATTATTATCAAGTGGTTCTGCTTCTACTAAGACATGCTGATTTGTAGAATTTACCTTAATCAGGCTAAATTGATCAGAAACTTTTTCTGCATGGTAGGAAGAGGCATAAGCTAAAAGTTTAGCGATACTTAACAGTAACTGATTACGATTAGAATGTAACGTATCAAAACACCCGGCTTTAATAAGATTCTCTAATAATTTTCGATTAATAGATTTAAGAGGTAGTCTCTCAATAAAATCTATAATATTTTTAAACTTACCATTTTTAACTCTTTCTTCTGCTAATATTTTGCCAAAAGTAGCTGTAACACTTTTGATAGCAGCTAGGGCATAGATGATAAATGTCTTTCCTTCTTCATGATTAGTACTAAAGTAACCGTTAGAAAGATTGATATTAGGAGGGATAATAGTAATGTTATTATTTCTAGCTTCTTGTATGAATAGATTGATTTTATCATGATTATTTAATTCAAGATTTAAGCAAGCTACCAAAAATTCGGCTGGAAAATTTGCTTTCAGATAGGCGGTTTGATAAGATATTACACCATAAGCTGATGCGTGTGCTTTATTAAAACCATAGCTAGCAAATTTAGCCACTGTTGTAAAAATAGACTCTGCTTGCTGGCGTGAAATATTGTTAGCTATCGCACCTTTAATAAAAGTTTCTTCTTGCTCTGCCATTTCAGATTTTATTTTTTTGCCCATGGCTTTACGAAGTAAATCTGCTCCACCTAAGCTATAGCCGGCAATTACTTTGGCAATTTCTAAGACCTGTTCCTGATATATAACAACTCCATAAGTCTCTTCTAAAATTGGTTTAAGCATCTCATGCAAGTAATCTGGTAGCTGCAAACCGTGCTTACAAGCAATATAAGTTGGGATATTATCCATAGGACCAGGGCGATATAATGCTCCTAACGCTATTATATCTTGGATGGAGTCAGGTTTAAGACGTCTTAAAGTATCCTGCATTCCACTACTTTCAAATTGGAAAACACCGGTAGCTCTACCACTACACAGCAGTTCATAAGTTTTTTGATCATCAAATAGCATATTACTAAAATCAATATTTATGTCTTGCTGTTTTAATAATTCTAGACATTTAGTAATAACAGTCAGAGTTTGCAGACCTAAAAAATCAAATTTAATTAAACCAGCAATCTCAGCATATTTCATGGAATATTGTACTACCAACATATCCGAATTTAGGTCTTTATAAACTGGTAATATTTCTACTAAATCTTTGCCAGCTATAACGATTCCCGCTGCATGTGTAGAAGCATGCCTGTTAAGTCCCTCAAGTACTAGGGATGTATCCAATACTTGTTTTATTAGCTCTTCTTGACCATCTAAATTATATAGACCGCTGCCATGGGCGGCGTTGTTCAACTCCTTTACTTCCTTTATAGCCTGATTTAATGTAACGGGAGTAACAGCATTAAATGGCACAAGCTCAGTTAGATATTCGGCATATTTATAAGGCAAGCCAAGAACTCGTGATACATCTTTGATAACAGCTTTTGCCTGCATCTTACCAAAAGTGATGATTTGACCAACTTTATTATCCCCGTATTTAGAACGTACATAATTAATAACTTCTTCTCGTCGTTCTTGACAAAAATCAATATCAAAATCTGGCATTGATATACGTTCAGGGTTCAAAAAACGCTCAAATAGTAGACCAAATTTAATAGGATCAAGATCAGTGATAAGAAGACTCCAAGCAACTATTGATCCCGCCCCAGAGCCTCTACCAGGTCCTACCATGATACCTTGTTGCTTACTCCATTTTATGAAGTCAGAAACTATAAGAAAATAGCCAGCAAAATCCATCCGACAAATAATATCTAGTTCGTAATTAAGACGAGTTAGATATTGTTGTTTAATATCTTGCTGTTTATCTATGGCAATATTTTCCCATTTAAATTTTGTATCAAGTCTTGATAGTAATCCTGCTGTAGAGTTTTGCTTAATTAGATCTGTTTCATTAATATCTAGACTAGAGAAATTTGGTAACATTGGTGGATTAGCATGTGCCATAAAATGGCATCTTTGAGCTAAATGCACGGTATTTTGTACAGCATCAGGTAAATCACTAAAAAGTTCTAGCATTTCTTTTGGTGATTTAAAATAACATCCAGTACTAACCTTTTTACGATTCTCCTCTTCTTTACTAACACCAGCAGATATGCATAATAATACATCATGTGCATCATGCATGTTAACATCGCTAAACAATACTTTGTTGGTGGCAATTAGTGGAATACCAAGGTTATCGGCTATTTTTATATAATTTTCTTCTATAGATTGTTCTATTGCTAAATTATGCCGCATAATCTCAAAATAGAAACGATCACCAAAAATGCTTTGTAGCTTAGTGGTCCAAAAAATGGCTAATTCTTCGTTCCCATCAATTAGGCTTTTGCCAATTATTCCATCAGTATAACCGGATAAGATAATAAGCCCTTCATTATACTTAACCAAATCATCAAAAGTAATATGATTACAAATTTTACGATCATTTTTGGTAAAACTATCACTCACAGCCTTCAGTAGATTTTTATAACCAATTTCATCCTTAGCAATAAGCACAATTTCACAAAAGTTATCTTTAGTAAAAGCAACGTTTACAATTGCCCCATTTATAGGTTGTACCCCTGCTCTGCAGCTACTTAAAGCAAACTCTAATGAGCCAAATAAGTTACCCTTATCTGCTAAACAAATTGCTGGCATTTTGTGTAATTGTGCCAGTTCTACTATACGATCAATTGTTAAGGCACTCTCAAGAAATGAATATGAGCTTTGTACTCTTAAGTGAATAAAATCAAACTTCATATTGCGTACCAATAAGATAATATTTAAACCCAAGAGATTTTAGCATATCTCCGTCAAGAATATGCCTGAGATCGATAATTATAGGAGATTTAACTTGACGGCGAATAAGCGACCAATCTAAATCTTTAAACTCCGACCATTCGGTTGCCACTACAATTATATCACTATTTTGGCAAGCACTAAGTGCTGAATCGGCAAAAAATATATTTTTTAGCTCTTTTTTAGCATTATCCATACCTATTGGATCGAAGGCTCTAATATTAGCTCCTTTATCAACTAGAATTTTGATGATTTTAATACTAGGGCTGCTTCTAATATCATCTGTACCAGCCTTATAAGTAAGACCCAATACAGTAATATTTTTATTAGTCAAATTATCATTTATGATATAATGAATCCTATCCGCCATATCATAGACCCTCTGATCATTACTACTTATAACAGAATTAACTATTTGTAAGTTACATTGATAATGCCCTGCTATTTGTGAAAGTGCTAAGAGATCCTTAGGAAAACATGAACCACCAAATCCAGGTCCAGCATTTAAAGATTCTTTACCTATTCTCTTGTCGAGTCCCATAGCAATCGAGAGTTCTTTGATATTTGCCCCAGTTTTCTCACATAAATTTGCCATTTCATTAATAAAAGCAATCTTTGTTGCTAAGAAAGCGTTTGAGGCATATTTGGTAAGTTCTGCAGTAACCAAATCAGTACATATAAGAGATATATTCTTTGTAGTTAAAGGCAGGTAGATCTTTTTTAATAAATCTTCTGCGTGTTTATTATTTGTGCCAATTAATATTCTATCAGGGTTTAAAAAGTCATCTACAGCAGTACCTTCTCTAAGAAATTCAGGATTTGAGGCAACAGGAAATTTAAGATTTCTTTTTTTTAAATAATCAATAATTTGGTTACATGTTGTTGGAGGTACAGTTGATTTAATAACAATCAAACAATCATCGTTGATCCATTCACATAAATTATCGATAGCAGTAAAAATATATTGTAAATCTGCCTCCCCTGAAGGTAGTGGTGGTGTTCCTACTGTAATAAATACCGCTTGGGAGTTTCTTAGTTCAGCCGAGTAGCTGGCTGTAAACTTCAACTTACTAGACTTCACTAATGGTGGTAGGTACTTGGCTAATTTTGGTTCATAAATTGGTAAAATATTTTTTTTAAGCTGATCGATTTTAGAAATATCGGTATCTAAGCAAGTAACGTCGTGTCCTAGGTAACTCATCATTATGCCAGATACTAATCCAACGTAACCAGTGCCTATAAAATGAAGTCTAATATTCATAAATAATTTTCAAATTTTTTTCAGTATATACTTAGTGCAACAAGTTTGTTGTGCTATATTGCTGCAAAGTATATATTAACTGATCAAGTACTAAATAACAAGATGATGCTCATTAAAAGATTTTTTATTAGCCTAAGCATAATAGTTTGCACAGTTGTAGTAATTTTAAGTTTATTAATATTAAGTAGTAGTAAAGGATATTTAGATAAGCCAATTAAGAAGGTAATAGAATTTTACCTTGATAAAAAAGCTATGAAAATACGGATAGGTAACTTACAAGTAAGAAATAATATTCTATCAATCGATAAAATCTTTATGGATTTAGCAAATAACGCCCAAGGTGAAATTACTAATTTCAAAATCAGTTTTATTATTGATGATATAACAACCAAGCCTTTAATTCTTAGTACTATTGATATAGATAGTTTTTCCTTAATCTCTAAAGATAATCAACTAGTAATAAATGCTAAAATATCTGGTAAATCCATTGTGGATTTTTTTAAAAATAAGATTGAAACACAGTTAAACTTAGGTTCTATAAAAAATATTTCTTTGCTTGATAGTTATGGTGAAAAATTACCTGATGGTGAAGGATTTTGTTCCTATAACAGTAAAATTTCTAGAGCTTCTAAGAAATCAATCAATTGCAAACTAGAGTTTGGTGATAAAGCCTATCTATTATTCAATAGTGTATTGGATGGTAGCATAATTCAAGCCAGTGGTAATGCTCAGAATATTCCTATAATGATTTATCAAATTGCTGAGAAAATTATTCCTGATAACCAAGTAATTTTATTTCTACAGGAATATATGAAAGGTGGTTATATTAGAAATGGAGAGTTTGATTTTAATTTTGATAAAAATTCTTTAGAGAAAAATATCTCCCTAGAAACCGCATTGAAAGCCAAGCTGCATGTTGTAGATCTTGAATATCAATATGATAAAGACTATCCCCCTTTACGAAAAATTGATACTGATGTTACTATATCTGGGCTATCTGTTAAGTTCATATTAAATCAAGCATATAGTAGTGATAGTCTTATTTCGGGTGGGATAATAACTTTTGATTGGCAAGGGATGGATAAATCAAATTTCATCGTTAATGCTAATGCTAAGGGGAGTGTTAACGATTTAATTGATTTCATGTCAAATGAGGATTATAACAAGGTAAAAAAACAAGGGATCGATCTTAAAAAGATTACTGGAATCGCTAATTCAAAAATTGCCATAATAATACCGATTAGCCCAGTTATCAAAAATACTTATGACATTTCTACAATAATAACGGGAGTAAATGGCAAGGCATTTAGTGACAATGTCATATTAAAAAATGCCAAAATAACTGGAACATTTAATGGCGATAAGCTAAACTTAATCGGTATAGGTAAAATTAATGGTTATGACAGTAATTTACTTATCGATGTTAATGTCACTGATAATAACCAAGATGATTATCAGACTCTATTAAAAGTAAAAACTACCATTATGGGTAATAACCAAAAGGTTGGTATATTAAAGTTAATCTCAGGTAGTAGTGTACTAGATTTTGAATATAAAGAGCAAAAAAATGGGAAAAGCTTCATTAAAGCCAATACTAACCTCAAAAACTTAGAATTTTATATTGATAAAATATCTATACGTAAAAAACTTGGTAGTGAAGCTAAGTTTACTTTGACTGGCAAGTTATATAATAACCTAAATGGTGATATTGATTTTAATCTTTCGGGAGAAAATAACTTAAAAATAGTTGGTAAGGTTAAAGTAGTAGAAGATAAGTACGATGTTACTTTACCTGTGATGAAGTATAATACGACTGATCTAGTAGGGAAATTGCTTTTAGGTAAAGATAGCTTGAATGCTCAAATTCAGGGAAAACAACTAGATTTGTCTGAATCTAATATGATGCAATTCTTAGAGAAAGAAGGAGATCCAAAAAATATTCATTTAACAGTTGATGTAGATAGGGTAAGGTTAAAAAATAATATAATACTTGATAAGCTTAATTTACAAATTGATTGTAATAAAATAAAATGTTTTTCTGGTTCTTTAAATTCAAAAATTGGTACTAGATCTTTTAAAATGCTACTTACAGATAAAAAAGATATGGAACAATGGATAGTTACCTGTGATAATGCTGGAGCTTTATTTAGAGGTATTGGTATGTATAATAAAATGAAATCTGGTATTATAAATCTGACACTTGATACAAAAAGATATGATGCCAAAAAGGGAGAAGTGATACCAATCGTAGATGGAACATTTGATATAAAGTACTTTGTTACTACCGATGTGCCTTTTCTTACTAGAATGGTATCATTTGTTTCTTTCCCAGGTTTTATGAGTTTTATATTAAATAATAAGGATATCATGTTTAGGAACATGACAGGTAGATTTAGTTATATAGGTAATACCATAAATATTGCTGATACATCAGCTACTGGACCATTTTTTGATTTTACAATGCAAGGCACAATTGATACTAATAAACATCAAATGAAGCTTAAAGGTAATGTAATACCTTCTTTCTTTTTTGCAAGTAACGTTATCACTAAAATACCAGTAATTGGTAAAATATTTTCAAAGGTTGTGCCTTACTCTATGGAGATGAAGTATAAGGAGTAATAGTCCCGATATCATCAACCCGAGCAGAGATGATACTGATAACTTGTTATATCGAACCTAGGTTACTTAAGTCAAACTTAAAGTAACTTTAATAGCTTTTTCAATATTAATAATTTCAGTTTTATTCAACTGTTCTATAAACTCTCCCAATCTAGATTTATCTATGGTTCTAATTTGATCAGTTAACGCTTTTGCAGTTTTGTTATTAACTGTAACTCTTACTTCAAAAGGAAAAATATTATTAATATTTGAGGTAATGGGGATAATTATTACTCTACTAGATATTTTATTCTGAATATTATTAGATATACTCAAATGATTTGAATAATTGTTTTTTGAAAATATCATGGATTCGCATGCTCACGTACTATATGTACGCTCCGCTTGCTCACCATTCATTTTCAAATCCAATTCTTCAAATCATTTGAGTATATAACTATTGCAGGTCTTGTTTTTTGAATTTCAGTTCCAATTGTTGGATCAAGATTTACCCAATAAATATTGCCTCGTATTATTTTTTACTAATGTCATCTATTGCATCCCACTCTTTTAGCAAATTTTGACGTTCATTATCTTGCTCTGCATCTTTATATGCCAAAGTAAGTTCCAGTTCCTTTTTTTTTAATTCTTTAGCAATAGCATTGCTTACAAAGTTACTAATTTTTTTAGAAGGAATCATATATTTTAATTTATCATATAAGGTCTCGTTTAAACTAATACTCATCGTTTTCATAAAATTAACTTCATTATTGTATAATAGTTATTATACAATAACCAAATAGGTCTAATACAAATTATTGCAAGAAAACTTGAGTATTTTCTAACTAGCGTTTATACTGTTGCTATTTAGAGTTATAGGGACTTCATCCTGAATTTATTTCAGGATCTAGATTACACTATAGATAATTTATGACAGAAACTTATGACAAAAACAAAGCAGGAAATTTATAATAGTAGGCCTACTTCTCCTCATTTGACGATATATAAAAAACAGATAAGCTCTGTTTTGTCTATTTTGCATCGTATAACGGGGATAGGCTTATTTTTTGGACTATCAATATTGTCGTGGTGCTTTATTTTATTAGCTTTTAGCAAATTTGATCCTGAATATTTACAGTGCTTTAAATGTAATTTACTTAGAATTCCTCTAATATTCATAAGTTTTGCATGGTTTTATCATTTATGTAATGGGGTGCGTCACTTAATTTGGGATAGTGGGCATTGCTTTTCAATAAGGGCTATTAACTTCACAGGTTGGTTTGTGGTAGTAGCTTCGATATTGATGACATTAGCTTTTTGGTTGTTAATTTAACTTATGGCCTCTATATGAATAATAATTTAAGGACAGATTTGGCAAAAGCTAAAGGGGTTGGTTCGGCAAAAAGTGGTTCGAGTCACTGGTTGCATCAAAGAATAACAGCTATTATTTTAGCAATTTGTTCTATTTGGCTAATATTTTTTATTAAATATGCTACTAGAGAGGGTTTTACTCATTTTGTTAGTACTTTACAAAGACCTTACAATATTGTTCCTTTAGGAATATTGGTTATTACCTCTTTCTATCATTCAATACTTGGTATGCGTGTGGTAATTGAAGATTATATTAGTTGTGTTAAGCTCCGCACAGGGTTAATTATATTACTTAAAATATTTTGCATTATAACGATTGCATTCTTAGTGGTAGCATTATTTTATGTTATAGTAATCTGATGGATTAATAAAAATAATCTTATGAAAACCACATTACCTGAACGTTCATTAGTTATTAAAGAAAGATTAGACATTATTGTCCAAGAAATTCTAGCTTCTGGAAGATCAAAAATAGCAATGATAATTTTATTTGGCTCCTATGCTAGAGGTGATTGGGTACAAGATCTATCCTCAAGGGAGTATTATCAGAGTGATATAGATCTGTTATTGGTCTTAAAGAAAAGAAAATATGCTGGATATCAAGCTATTAACTTAAAACATAATATAGAAAAAAGATTAGAAAGAAAATTCCCAATAGATATTAATACAGACCGATTAGTGGCCATGACACAACCATCCGTGACACTAATAGTTGAGTCTATCCACTTTGTAAATGACCAGCTTGAAAAAGGTAAGTATTTTTTTCGTGATATTAGAAAAGAAGGAATTCTACTATATGATAGTGATGAATTTGTACTATCGGAAGCTAAGGACTTGCCATGGCACGATCGCAGACCAATAGCTGCAGAAGAATATGAAAATTGGTTTGGTAGAGGAAAAAAACTATTTATTGGAATCAAGGCTTTTTTTGAAGATGACAATTATCGCGAATCAGCTTTTTTGCTTCATCAAGCTACTGAGAGTTTTTATAATGCTATTTTGTTAGTATTTGATGGTTATAAACCTAAAGTACATGATTTATTAGAACTAAACCAAAGTGCACGGATTTTTTATCATGACCTTTGTCGAATATTTCCATATGAAAGTGAAGAGCAAAAAGAATGTTTTACATTACTTCGTGATGCTTATGTTAGAGCAAGATATGACAAAAACTACAGGATTACTATGGAGCAGTTGCTTTATTTAATTGACCGAGTAGAGCAATTGCAAAAAATTACTGAAAAAATTTGTTTGGAAAAGCTTAGTCAAGAATAAATATATGATATATTCTCAGGGTAATTTAAAAGTCGGGCTACAGGTCTAATAGATAAAGGAAAAAGTGCTTAATATGCACTCGATGTTATTCTTAGCAACGGCGGGAATCTAAAAAAAATAGCCTGAAAGACTATTAAGTATTATGGATTCCGCACCAAAGTAGAGATGACATCGGTAGTGGTTAAACTTACATCTATAACAACTAATGGCTATGGCTTTTAAATGACCCTGTATAGTAATCTGATGGATTAATAAAAATAATCTTATGAAAACCACATTACCTGAACGTTCATTAGTTATTAAAGAAAGATTAGACATTATTGTCCAAGAAATTCTAGCTTCTGGAAGATCAAAAATAGCAATGATAATTTTATTTGGCTCCTATGCTAGAGGTGATTGGGTACAAGATCTATCCTCAAGGGAGTATTATCAGAGTGATATAGATCTGTTATTGGTCTTAAAGAAAAGAAAATATGCTGGATATCAAGCTATTAACTTAAAACATAATATAGAAAAAAGATTAGAAAGAAAATTCCCAATAGATATTAATACAGACCGATTAGTGGTCATGACACAACCATCCGTGACACTAATAGTTGAGTCTATCCACTTTGTAAATGACCAACTTGAAAAAGGTAAGTATTTTTTTCGTGATATTAGAAAAGAAGGAATTTTGCTATATGATACTGGCGAGTTTGTTCTATCTGAAGCTAAGGATCTGCCATGGTCTGAACGCAGACCAATAGCTGCAGAAGAATATGAATATTGGTTTGGTTTAGGTCAAGAATTTTTTATTAGTTGTCAATATCCGTTAAAAAGAGGAAACTATCGTATATCAGCCTTTTTACTTCACCAAGCTACCGAGAGTTTTTATAATGCTATTTTATTAGTATTTGACGGTTATAAACCTAAATTACATGATCTATTAGAACTAAACCAAACTGCACGGATTTTTTATCATGATCTTTGTCGAATATTTCCATATGAAAGTGAAGAGCAAAAAAAATGTTTCACATTACTTCGTGATGCTTATGTTAAAGCAAGATATGACAAAAACTACAGGATCACTAAGGAGCAGTTGCTTTATTTAATTGACCGAGTAGAGCAATTGCAAAAAATTACTGAAAAAATTTGTTTGGAAAAGCTTAGTCAAGAATAAATATATGATATATTCTCAGGGTAATTTAAAAGTCACACTTTAAAATTGAAAAACTGAAGTAATTTTAGGTGGATATGTGATTGCAAGCGTCATTGCGAGGAGGTTGCTTGCTGCAACCGACGAAGCAATCCAGCAAAAATACGATAATTTATTTCTTTCGTTTCCTGGATTGCTTCGTCGTGCTTACGCACTCCTCGCAATGACGTTTGATGTTCTTAATAATTACTTATTTCAACTCTAGAGTGTAACTTTTAAATTACCCTGTATATTCTGTAACAAAAGGAATTTATATAAATGTCTAAATCTTATAATATTATCCACCATCAATTTGATGTAGTGGTAGTTGGAGCAGGTGGAGCTGGTCTTAGGGCTACTTTTGGTATGGCGAAAGAGGGCTTAAATACTGCTTGCATTAGCAAGGTTTTCCCAACTAGAAGTCATACTGTGGCTGCCCAAGGTGGCATTAGTGCTTCTCTTGGTAATATGGGGCAAGATGATTGGCGTTGGCATATGTACGACACAGTAAAAGGTTCGGATTGGTTGGGTGATCAGGACGCAATTGAGTATATGTGTAAACATGCAGCTGCAGCAGTGCTAGAGCTTGAGCATTATGGAGTACCTTTTTCTCGAACAGAAGAAGGTAAAATTTATCAACGCCCCTTTGGTGGTATGACAACAAATTATGGTAAGGGACAAGCAGCTCAAAGGACTTGTGCTGCAGCAGATCGTACTGGTCATGCAATATTACATACTTTATATCAACAGGCTTTAAAAAATAAAGCTCAATTTTTTATCGAATATTTTGCTCTTGATTTATTAATGAATAATGGAGAATGTGTAGGGGTAGTTGCTTGGAATCTTGATGACGGAACAATTCACTGTTTCCATGCTCACTTAGTGGTATTAGCTACTGGTGGGTATGGTAGAGCTTATTTTTCTGCGACAAGTGCTCATACTTGTACTGGTGATGGAGGTGGCATGGCGGCAAGAAGTTCTATTGCCTTGCAAGATATGGAATTTGTCCAATTCCATCCAACTGGTATATATGGGGCTGGCTGCTTAATTACCGAAGGTGCTAGAGGAGAAGGTGGGTATTTAGTAAATTCTAATGGAGAGCGATTTATGGAACGATATGCTCCCGCTGCTAAGGACCTTGCTTCAAGAGATGTAGTATCAAGAGCTATTACCATGGAAATCAGAGAGGGTAGGGGGGTAGGTGAGCATAAAGATCATGTATTTTTACATTTAGATCATTTGCCGCCGGAAATTCTTCACGAACGTTTACCCGGTATTTCGGAAACAGCCAAAATTTTTGCCTCGGTTAATGTTAACATCCAGCCAATACCTGTGTTACCAACAGTACATTATAATATGGGGGGAATACCAACAAATTACCATGGTCAAGTGATTGATAAAGGTCAGGATAATCATAATAAGATTATTTCCGGGTTGATGTCAATTGGTGAAGCAGCTTGTGTTTCAGTACACGGTGCGAATCGCTTGGGATCAAACTCTTTACTTGATTTAGTAGTATTTGGTAGAGCCGCAGCACAAAAAGCTGCTGAAATTGTTAAAGTAGGGCAAAAGCATAAAAGCTTGCCGGAGTCTATATTGGATAAAATAATTAGCAGATTTGATGGTATACGTCATGCTAAAGGAGGTCTACCAGTAGCTGACTTAAGACTTAAAATGCAAAAAATTATGCAAAATCATGCAGCGGTATTTAGAACTCAAGAGGTGCTAGATGAAGGAATAGAAATGATTGACCAGGTAAGAAAGGAATATGCAAATATTCAGGTTAATGATAGATCATTAATATGGAACAGCGACCTAGTTGAAGCATTAGAACTAGCTAATTTATTAGATCAAGCGGTAATTACTGTGCACTGCGCAGCGGCTAGAAAAGAGAGTAGGGGGGCTCACTCTAGGGAAGATTACCCAGAGCGTAATGATGAAGAATGGATGAAACATACACTCGCTTGGATTGATGAGCAAGGTAATGTTAAACTGGATTATAAACCGGTAACTCTTACAACTTTAACAGATGAAGTAGATAGCATTTCGCCAGCTAAACGAGTTTATTAAGAATATGTTAAATTCACTAAAATTATGCCAAGCTTTAAATGAAAAAATATGTCATGATTTTGCAGGATCAATAGGTGCTATAGATAACGCTATTGGGTTAATAAAAACTATAGAGTATCAAGAGAAAGCTACTAAATTGGTTCAGGATAGTACAAATAGACTCATGAGCTATTTACAGTTTTATCGTTATTTATACTCTCTACCTTCTGAGGGGAACAAAATTGCTATTGCAGAAATTAATAGATTAAGTACTGATTTTTTAAAATCAAAAAATCATAATATTAAACTAGTGTTCACAAGGTTAATCAGCACAAATATCGATGACAATATAGCTCAGATTATTATGTGTTTAATTGTTACAGCATCTAGCAATATATACAGAGATGCTGTTATTAAGGTTGAACTAGAGATACAAAATGACAATTTTATTGGTATAAAAATTGTAGTAACAGCTCCAAACCTCAGGTTTGATCAGGATAGAGCAGATATTTTGCTTGGGAAAAGAACTATTGATGATGTAAATATAGAAAATGTTCACGAATATTACACTTACTACTTAATTACGGAATATTGTTATAAGTTAGCTATTACTCCATCAACCGATTTTGTCGCACTTATTGCAAATAACACAAAGAAGATAATGTAACATTTCTTCTGTAAATTTAACGTGAGTAAGCGGTTTAACATTCAATTTACAGAAAGAATGTTATGCTATCTAGAACCTACAACTTAAACATATTTTTTAAAAACAATGCTAATTTTCCTCTTTTATTCTTACGCTCAAGATCTTCCATACTATTAAGCCAAGTTATTTGAATGACTCGCCTCTCCCCTTCAAACGACATATGACCATGCCACGAATTTTCAGAGCGAACAAATGCTACAAAAGAACCAAATTCCGGATGAATAATAGCTGCTGCACTTTCAAAATTTTTTTTATCCTTTAATATCCGAAAACTACCCCCATCCTTACCGTGTGACCAGTTGTCATTTAAATATAATAAAGCCGTAACAATTTTAGATTTACTGTCATTATGAATCCTGCCATCATATTTTGCTGACCACCTCCTTATAGTTATCAAAAAAGGCTTATCTTTAAGCTCAATCTTTAGTTTTTTAGTCAAGATATCAGCAAGTTTAGGAGCTTGCAATTCTTGGATTAATTTTTTAAAAACTCCCTCATATTTTATACTTTCAAGAGGAAAAAAACCAGCACTCTTTATTTGGGGATAATCGTTAGAAACGATATCTTTTTTATCTATATTAATTACATTTTTAGCAACCATATAAGTATAAGGAGAATTAGATACCAAAGCTGATTCCAATTCATCTAAATTTAGTAATGCAAAAGACATAAAATTAATTTCTTCTTTTAGATTCCCGCCTACGCGGGAATGACATCTTTTCGGCTTCTTTTCATGACTTTTAAACTGCCCCGAATTATATAACTTAATAAAAACTTGATTATCGAGTAGACAGAATAAGTACCCTCTTATCGTTAAGTTTGCTTTGAACAAATTGCAGAAGGTACGGGGATACAGTAGCCTTGCACAATAAGATGAAGGAGATTATATCATGAATAAAATAGTAGGTCTAGATGTAAATAACCTCAGTTCGATATAAGAATTATTAATTCTTATATCGAACTGGCTTTTTATCTTCTTTTATTCAAAATTAATCATATCTTTGATTTAATGTGATTTTTAAACTACCCTATCTATTCCAGTGATCTGACTTTTTTAAAAAATTCCTTCATTAAATTCTCAGAAATTTTTGCTGAGAAACCACTATATATCTCAGGATGGTAGAAACAAGATTTACTGTTAAAGAAACGCCCCCCATTTTCAACTCCTCCCTGTTTTGGGTCATTTGCTGCGTAAAATAATCTGCCTATTCTAGCGAAAGATATTGCAGCAGCACACATTGTACATGGTTCTAAAGTAACATACATATCACAGTCTGATAGATTCTTACTAGATAGAATTTGGCAAGATTGATTTATCGCGACAATTTCAGCATGGAGTAGCGGATTCTTTGTTTGTTCAACAATATTATGAGCCTTTGAAATAACTTTGTTACTTACTCTATTAACTATAATAGCACCTACCGGAATTTCATCTTCATTAAAAGCAAGTTGTGCCTGCTTTAAAGCTTCCTCCATGAAGAAATTGTTAAATTCGGTTGATGTTTTCACGGTAATTCACTTTTTCCTCATAACCATATGGATCTAGGTGAATAATTATTTCTGCACCTGGAAACGCTAATAGCAATGCACTATAAATTTTATCACTAAGATAATGAGAACTATACAATGACATATCTCCGTCCATTTCTATGTGGCATTGTATAAACGGCTTACTTGCAGCATATCTAGTCTTCATTTCGTGTATACCTTTTACTTCTTTAAATCTAGTAATTATTGAGAGAATTTTTTTTCTATCTTCTTCAGGCATTTCTTCATCAATAAGATTTTTAAAAGCTTTTTTGAATAAAGCATAAGAGGCATATATTATATATATTGCAATACCAATGCCAAATAATGAATCTATAAACCAAAAATGAGTACTTAATTTTATAGAAACAATTACGCCAACATTTGTTAGTAAATCTGTAAAATAATGTAATTTATCTACTTTGATTATTTCAGAACCAGTTTTTTTTATCACATAAGTTTGATAAGCCACCAAAATAACAGTTAGGATAATGCATAAATATAGTACATTAATGCCAGATTCTATATTGCTTGGGACTGATCCATCAATAAGGGACTTTACAGAAGAAAAACCAATAAATATACTAGAAACAAAAAAGAATACTGCTTGTGAAAAAATTGCTAAATCTTGGATTTTTTCATGCCCAAATCTATGGTGATAATCAGGTGGCTGCAGTGCAAAACGAATAGCAATCAAATTAATAAGAGATGATGAAATATCAAGCATAGTATCAATTAAAGATGCTAGAATAGATTGAGAATCAGTTACAAGCCACGCATAAGATTTAATAAATAAAATGAATACAGCTATACTAAAAGACAAGTAAGATGCAGACTTGATTAAAACTTGATGCTCTGAATTAGTCATAGAAAATTTTCGATTTTATAGTATAAAATGTATTAGTGTTAGTATATATTAGTGTATAGTATATACTAACCCTAGGGTGTGTCAAATAACGTAACTCTTAAACATATGGTTTTTATGAATTTAACATGCAAAATTATAGCAATTATTTTAGCAACAACAATGTTACACGGCTGTTCTGGTATGAATAAACAAGGTGGTGGAACGCTAATTGGCGGTGTAGCTGGCGGACTTTTAGGATCACAATTTGGTAAAGGGACTGGTCGTCTTGCCGCAACTGGTATAGGTGTTTTAGCTGGTGCACTTATTGGTGGTCAAATTGGTCAGACTATGGATGAGCATGATAGGAAATTGGCAGAGCTAAGTTCTCAGAAAGCATTAGAGGCTGCTCCTAGTGGTCAG
The DNA here is from genome assembly GCF_965178575.1 of Candidatus Tisiphia endosymbiont of Micropterix aruncella. Classification (NCBI taxonomy): domain Bacteria; kingdom Pseudomonadati; phylum Pseudomonadota; class Alphaproteobacteria; order Rickettsiales; family Rickettsiaceae; genus Candidatus Tisiphia; species Candidatus Tisiphia endosymbiont of Micropterix aruncella. The sequence goes on along the minus strand of NZ_OZ238268.1, from coordinate 819,046 downwards.
AGTGTAGAGTGGCGTAATCCAGATAGTGGTAATTACGGGTATGTAACACCAAACAAAGCTTTCAAAGACGATAGTGGTCAGTATTGCCGTGAGTATACTCAGGTAGCTGTTGTGGGTGGTAAACAAGAAAAAGTTTATGGGAAAGCTTGTCGTAGACCAGACGGGCAATGGGAAATTGTGCGTTAAGCTCTATCAAAATTTATCATTAGTTGACCTTTATACCCCGTTTAGAATATAACAATCAGGCTAGTACTAAGCCTGATTGTTTCTATTGTAAGCCCTACCAACTTTTAAATTACCCTTAAGTAAATGGGATAACGTAACAAAATTAGAGAGTGAGAATGAAGCAATATAGTGATTTTTCGAAGATTATTCATCGTGAAGGCTACATATTTATCGTAAGCTTTGCAGTTGTGACTTTTTTACTTTCTACTGTTCATAATAGTTTTGGATATGTAGGATTAGTTATAACCATTTGGTGTATATATTTTTTTAGGAATCCGGATCGATTTACCCCTATTAGTGACGATCTAGTAGTCAGTCCAGCAGACGGAACAGTGCAAAAAATAACTGAAGCAGTTCCTCCGCTAGAACTTGGTCTTGGTAATCAGGAAATGATTAGAGTTAGTATTTTTTTGAATATTTTTAATGTTCATGTAAATCGTATTCCAGCTAATGGAAAGATTTTATCCCTACATTATAATCCAGGAAAATTTTTCAATGCCTCTCTTGATAAGGCAAGTATATATAACGAACGTCAGTCTGTTTTAATGGAAACAAATAGTGGTCATAAAATTGCTTTTGTTCAAATAGCAGGATTAATAGCAAGAAGAATATTATGTGATTTAGAAGAAGATACTGAGGTTAGGGTTGGCGATAGGTATGGTATCATCCGCTTTGGTAGTAGAGCTGACGTCTATTTGCCGCTTAAAACTGCACTTTGTGTTACTGAGGGGCAGACTTCAGTTGGTGGAGAAACTATTATTGCTGATTTTAGGATCAAGAAAACATCTGAACTTAAGTTTGAAAAAAGATAATACTCTTACTGCTTTAATATAAGTATACAGGTATAAATTGCTTAAAATACACAAAGTTAAAATAACAAAACCAATTCCGTTTATAAAATTGCTTCCTAATTTTATCACCTTATTGGGTCTTGTGGTTGGCGTTAGTGCTATTAAATTTGGATTAGATGGTAGATGGGAAAAGGCTGTATATTGCACCTTAGTTGCAGCTATAATAGATGGAATTGATGGTAGGATAGCAAGAATGCTAAATGCTACCAGTCCTTTTGGTGCTGAACTGGATTCATTATGTGATTTTGCTAATTTTGGAGTAGTCCCAGCTTATCTTGTATATTTATGGTCTTTCCAACAATATGAATATAAAGTACTTTCATGGGGTTCTATATTATTGTTTATGGTATGCATGGCCTTAAGGCTTGCAAGGTTTAATACTACTATTTTTCATGAGATACATAATAAGAAAATAGAATATTTTTTTACTGGCGTGCCTGCACCTTGTGGAGCTTTACTTGCTCTAATGCCAATGATTTTGGATTTTGAAGTGAGTAGCGTTTTAGATATCAATATCCGTGAACATACCATTATGATAGATTTATATATTGTTGTAATTGCTTTTTTACTTGCCAGCAGCCTACCAACATTTTCAACAAAAAATATTAATATAAAACATGAATATTTATCATTAGCGATGATGGTATTTGCTGTTATCATTATAAGTCTTATTATATATCCATGGTATTTGTTACCATCCATTGCCTTTATATATATGTTATCTATACCAGTATGTTATTTTATTAGTAAGAAATTCTATTAAATTTGTGGCATAATAACTAGGGACAAGTAAGTTAGTCAAGGAGAAGGACTTACTTTTTACAGTCTATGAGTATAAATATAGTATACTCGAACGCTTTGGAGAATTGGTCTATCGAAAAAGCCCAAGAAATTGTAGAAGAATCTTTTGATAAATGGGAAGAAATATCCTTAAAAAAAATGGTTGTTTAACTTAGATATTTTAGAAACAAGATATAAAGTTTATATCTAAGATAATTCTTACCTAAAACGTGTTGTTGAAATCTGATCAAAATATGTAGTAGTTGGTTTTCGTTAACAATAAGTAGCTAATATTATTTAGCCCAAATTCAATATAAGAAATCGAGTTAAATTAGTTACTGATGAGTTCTTGACATAGGAGTTGACTTTATATATATTACGGCTTACCTATATGTCATAGTAAGCCTGATAAAGGGGGTGTAGCTCAGTTGGTTAGAGCGTCTGCCTGTCACGCAGAAGGTCGCGGGTTCGAGTCCCGTCACTCCCGCCAGTTCTTATCAGCGATATTAGCAATATTTCCGTTAAAAGCCTGATACTCATGGTATTTCCTCCGGTTAATTAGGTTGAATTTTAATAGTATAGGAAATTGTATTACTTGTCAATTTACAACTAATTCGTAGGTTATTTTGGTAAAAAAACACATATCGTGTACACACAAAATTAGTATTTTTTAGCACTTTATTTATTGAAATACTTAGCAAATAATAGTTAATTATTTCTATCATCAACAATGAATTGAATCAACTTAAAATTGAGTCTTACCATTTTAAAAATAATTGCTTGTCCTAGTTTTAATTACTAAAAATATAATTCAAGTTGTCAAAATACCACTTTTAAACACTTCCTTATTTTAATTCTCATTCTTAATAAATTAACTCTTGCAAACTATTTCCATCAGCGGTAATTATTTTATTATGACTAGTATAAAATTAGTTAATTAATTAACTAACTTTAAGACAATTAGATTGAGCTAGGTTAGTTTTATCACTTAAATAAATATAATTTAAGGTAGGTATTTATGGCAAAAAATTCATTTAACTTTACTAAAGAGATTTTAGAAAAAATTATTCCACCTAAAGCAGAAAAAGATAGTAAGGGCAAAATTATTCGCCCTAAAATTGTCCAACATGTTTATAGAGATACCGAAGAAAGAGGACTAGTCCTAAATGTATCATATTTAGGAACTAAAAGTTTTTTTCTAAGCAAAAAAATTAATGGTACACGTTACAAAATTAAATTAGGTTCTTTTCCTAATAAACTAAATCCTTCTCCTGATGATATTTCTATTACAGAAGCAAGAACAAAGGCAGCAGAATTAAAAAACCAGCTTGCTAAAGGGGTAAATCCTATTTTGCCAAAAGTTCAAGAATTAAAAGAGGAAATGACCTTTAAAGAATTTTTTTATAATAAATATATTGAAGACTACGCCAAACACAAAATAAAGCGTTATAAGAACGTTGTTGCTGACATTAATAGACAAGCTAAACATCTTTATACTAGAAAGCTATCTAGTATAAATAGAGATGATGTACAAAAGATTTTTAATGACCTCACCAAAGATGGCAAAAAAATTACGGCTAATAAATGTGTTCAGAGATTCATAGGAATATTTAATAGAGCTGTTGAATGGGGGATAGTAGCAAACAATCCGATAACTTGTATTATAAAACATCCGGAAAAGTCAAGGGATAGATATTTACTAGCTGAAGAAAAAGAACGCTTTCTTGCGGTTGTAAAAGAAGAACCTCAAATAATACAAGATGTTATTCTTATGCATTTGTATACTGCAGCTAGGAAGGGCGATATTTTGTCAATGCAATGGAATAATATCAATTTAGCTGATGCAACATGGTATGTACCCGACCCTAAAAAGGGTGAACCTTATTTAGTTCCTTTAAAAAAACAAGCTGTGGAAATCTTAAAGACAAGAAATGAGCAACGTCATAGCGAATGTCCTTGGGTGTTTCCAAGTGATCATAATAGTAAAAGTGGACACCTAGAAGATCCCAAAAGAGCATGGAACAGGATTAGGAAAAAAGCTGGTCTTAAAGATTTTAGGTTACATGATCTTCGTAGAACTATGGGAAGTTGGATGGCTATTGCTGGAGCAAGTCAGTATGTTATTGGTAAAGCTCTTAACCATAAAAGCCCTAGATCAACAGCAATTTATGCACGATTAAGTATAGACCCTGTTAGAGAATTTATGGAAAAAGCTGATAATATTTTTGACAAAAAAAACACTACTGACACCAACAACATAATTAAGTAGGCATCATATGATAACCACTTTACTTTATTGTACTAACAAAGCTATAAAAAAGAAAAATCCAACAGGGGATATTGAACTACGTAAAAAAGAAATCAGGAGAAGATTTATCGGTACTAAAGAAGCAATGTCAAAGTTTTTTGAGGTAATTAATGCCGAGCCAAATAGGAAAATGGCAGATTTTTTCTTAATAGTGTTATTCACTAGAGCAAGGAAAGGTGAGGTTTTATCTATGAGATGGCAGGATATTAATTTTGAAGATATGATATGGCACAACCAGTCAAAAAAAGTTCATTTAGTGAAAGATGCCCTAACCATATTAGCAAGAAGGTATAAGGAGAATAATATTGATTCAGTATGGGTATTTCCTAATAGTAAAAATAGTAATCATTTACAAGAGACGATTAAGAGTTGGCAGAAAATTTGCCAATTGACTGGTATTGACGGTTTAATGATTCATGACTTAAGAATGACGCATGATATTTGGATGAGTAAAGCTGGAGAGGATAGAGAGAGAATATGGGAGGCTTTAGGTTATCAAGATATAAGCACAACCAAAATATGTGATATTATGAGCGATCAAGTTAGAGAATCTATGGAAACACAGAGAAGGGAAAATGAAACACGACAACGGAAGATAGAAGAATTGGAACAACAGATAAGAGAGCTTAAATATAGGCAAAACACAAGGACAATGTAAAGTGTGCCATTACTAATTACCTTACATAATTAGTAATGACAACCTCTCTAGTGATTTCCTTCTGTCCGGTTAGGGCATATTTGGCGTCAATAGTATTTATTGTAAAGTCTTGGTATATTTCTCTGATGAAGTCAGTATTACTGTTAGAAATCATTAGTTTTACACCTTTGCTAGTTAGTTCTTTAACGAAATCTCTTAGTCTAATTTGTTCATTCTTATCAAAGGGCAGTCTCGTATAAAATCTTTCCCCGGCTTGGTAATACGGCGGGTCAAAATAGACAAAATCATTTTCTTTAGGCTCGATAAACGAAAAGTCAGTAACGTAAATTGAGGCATCACTTAGAAAATTGCTACATTGCTGTAGTTTCTTATCAATATTAGCACTATTATATTTCTTAGAAGAAAAGGACAAACAAAGTTTACCACTCTTATTAACTCGATACATACCCATGAAAGAATATTTATTTAAATAGAGAAATCTAGCCGTAATGCTAGTCGGGTCATTGCTGTCATTGCGTTTGTGTACGCGATAATAATATTTTTTTGAGTGTTGTTTTTTATGGGTTGCAAATAAATCACTTACTGCTGTTGGATTCTTTTTTACAGCATTGTAGCTGGTAATTAATTCTAAATTAATGTCAGATAAAAAACATTTCTGACACCTATCTTTTATTTTGAAGAATAATGCACCACCACCAAGAAACGGCTCATAATAATTATTGAAGGTAGCAGGAACATATTTTATTAATTGATCAGCAAGTTTTCTTTTACCACCAACCCAGTTGAAAAATGGTAATGACTTATTTTGGGTAGTAACCATGGTGGTAAGTATTCATTATTCAAGTAAGACTAATTATATAAATATCTTACTCATTGTATCATAAATATCACAAAAATGCTACAAGAATCATTGGTATATTGGTAAAAATGGTGGTTTAAAAGTCATGGTCAATGGAAGTACACCCTTTCTTCTGCTAAACAATTAGCTTTGTTTGGTGCAAAAAAACCTGATACAATTTTAGGCTTATATTTGCCTTAAAATGCAAGTAGATAATTAGATGCTTATTCAATTAACCGCATCAGGCAGCTTGTTTGAACAACTAATTTACGGCTTACGTCAATTCGGGATAAGGATTAGTAAAAATGCTTTAGCTATAACTAATACAAGATTTTGGATATGTATAAATTGCATTTCTGTGAATTCATACATTAATTGCTCTTCGTAGTGTATATATGTCTGCTATTTTTACTAATCCTTATCCCGAATTAACGTGGCTTGCTTCTCAGCTGTTTAGTTAGCGACTATAAAAATAATCTTACTCACTGTCTCTAGTTTAACACTATTCTAAAAATTTTTATAAAAAAATTACTAATCGTGAAAAAACCGCTGTACTCTGAGGAAAAATGATAGTATTTGTTAAGACGACGTTACAATAATGTAAATGTCAAGCACTAAGGTTAGATACTAATCGTTCAAATTTTTTTCTAACCTCAGTGTCTACTTTAACGAATAAAATAGGAGTTAATTCTATGCCTACCGATATTAAAAATCAACAAGAAAACAAACAAAATAAAATTTTCAATGAAAAAAATAATATTAGTAGTGACATTATTCTTGAGCTACAACAAAATATTTTAATACACCAAGACTTCATAAAAAATACAGCTCTTAACATAAACGCTTCCTGTAGTAACATTTGGAACTGTATAGAGATAATTCATGGAACAGATAATGCTCAGATACATCAGTTGTCTATAGATGATATTACCGATTATACTAAAGAATTATTTGATCTCTTCCAAAATATGCTAGATTTTATTAAGTGCTATTCAAGCTCAGCTACTAGCACAAGCGTAATACCTATAATTTCTAAGGAATTTTGCCCTTTTCAGTTAATAGAGGACGTTATTGCTAAACTAATCAGAACATCTAAGTATAAAGGCATAAAACTGGAGAATCATTTTGGCAATCTGCCATTTAGTGTCATTGGTGATAGCTTTCGAATTAAAACAATATTAACTCAGCTAATTAGTAATGCCATTATTTTCACTGAAAAAGATACTATTATTTTAACTAGCAATTTTTTTGCTGCAAGAACCTTAGAATCACAAAATGATAAAGATATTTTACAATTCGTTATTCATAATACGGCTATTGATATGTCTGAACAAATACAACAATATATCTATAAGCAATTAGGTAGTCTCGATGGCTCTCTTACCTTTACTAGTTACGTCAATTCGGGATAAGGATATTGAGAACATGTAGATTAAAATCAAATTTTGTTGAAGGTTTATTTTTCTTTAATGAATAAGCAACAAGAGTAGATAATATATGGACAAAGGCATTTATTGGTGATCTATGTCTAGTATGTTCAAGGTTCATTTTATTTTTTAGATAATCAAAAACTGTTTCAATTAAGTTACGCTTTCGAAGTAAGATTTTTTCTTTCAAATCCATTAATTTATTTTCCATATTCTTCTTAATTCCATGAATCATTTTTAAGCCTCTTTCATATAAATTTAAGAACAAATTTTGCTTAATATAACCTTTATCAGCTGCTATAATTCCAGTTAATCTTTTTGTTAACTCCGGTACTGGAACCCTATCATCTACATTGCCTTTGGTCACTTTTAATGCCATAAACTCCCCTTTATTATTGATTATTACATGTAATTTAAAACCATAAAAATACCCCATAGAGGATTTACTATGTTTGGCTAATCCTTTAAAAACTTTATTGCTATAACGCCTTTTATTGTGACAAGCTTTAATCGTTGTAGAGTCAATAAAATAAATACCTGTTTCTTCACCAAACAACAAATGAATCAACATATTTAGCGGTATGAATAATCGTGCCATTAATTCAACAAATCTATTATAACTCAAGGCTTTAGGGAAATCATCCTTATGCATGCACTCTATATAACTTTTATAGAAAAATTTAAAATTCTTAGCATAGGATGTATGAAACATAATTATTATTGTTAACATTTCACTTAAACTCATGCTACAACAGCGATTTCTCTGCTTATTTGATGGTAATAACTTTCTCTGTTCATACTCCAAATAAATTTTACAAAAATCATCTATAAAACTATATAATTCTGTGATATCTTTTTTCATGCCTGTAGTTTGTTTTTTTGTTTAAAAATATAAATACTGCAGGCACTCCTTTTTGACAATCCTTTTATCTATTACTATTTCATCTATATCTTATCCCGAACTGACGTAATACATAAATTATATTTTGGTGATGTATATTTGGATCTTCGGTATTTCAAAAGATGGACAAGATATGTACTAAAGAAATCAAATGATTATACAATTTATTTATTAAAAAACCCTGAGGAGGTTTCATGGAATTTATAAATAATTTAGATGATGCATTGGAAAAATGGTCTTTACTTAAACATCCATTTTATCAAGCTTGGAATAATGGTATTTTGAATAGGAATACACTGAACGTTTATGCTCAAGAATATTATCATCATGTTGCTGCTTTTCCTAGATATATCAGTCAGATTCACGCTTTATGTGCTGATATCCAGGCTAGACAAGTCTTATTAGAGAATTTAGTTGATGAAGAACAAGGTGACAATAATCATCCGGAGCTATGGTTACGTTTTATCGAAGGATTAGGTGTTTCTCGAGATGATGATAAGAATCCAAAATTTGAGTCAACAAAAAGATTGGTTAATGTTTTTTTTGAGTTAACTCAAACAGATTATTCTACTGGGCTTGGAGCATTATATGCTTATGAAAGACAAACTCCAACCGTATCAAAAGTCAAGATTGATGGTCTGAAAAAATATTATAATATTCACAATCAAAGAACCTTAGAATTTTTCGTTGTTCATGCAAAAACTGATATATGGCATACCAATGAACTTATTAAGCTGATTAACAAACTTAATAGCATAAAACAAAAACAAGTACATTATGGAGCCGTGAAGGGAGGCAAATTACTTTGGCAATTTCTTGATGGGATGGAAGGGTTATATGCAAATTCATGCCATTAAAACTCATAAAATCCAATATGGTGAGTCATTACAAACTATATTGACTCAGTATATTGCGGATTTAAAAGAAGGGGATGTTGTAGCTATAACTTCAAAAGTAATTAACGTTAATTCGGGATAAGGATTAGTAAAAATAGCAGACATATATATACTACGAAGAGCAATTAATGTATGAATTCACAGAAATGCAATTTATACATATCCAAAATCTTGTATTAGTTATAGCTAAAGCATTTTTACTAATCCTTATCCCGAATTGACGTATTATGTCATCTGTAAATTTAATCGTAATACTACCCTCTGTCTTATTATATTTAGTCATCGAACAAACATTTATTCGCCACACCTCCTGTAAGTCTATTCTTTCTACCTGTAAGTATTGGTATAATAGCTTATAATAAAAAGATACATTGAATCTTATTCTCTTATTCGTATAATGGTTATTATACGATAACAAAAACGTTGTGGAAATAATGAACAAAACTACCTTACTCCTTAATACTCAAAGTGATAAAGCTTCTTCTCTAAAAGTACAGAAGAGCCAACTAATTTCTATTATTCTAACCTTTTTAACATTAGTAGTTATATTTATATCCAATATACCAGTCTCTTTTGCTGATCACCCAATTATTCAGCGTCAAATTTTGTTCAGTAATCCAGATAAAGCAATGGTGACTCTAAGTCCGGATGGTCAATATATTAGTTACTTAGCACCTAAAGACGGGGTCTTAAATCTTTGGATTGGACCAAGTAGTGACCCATCTAAGGCTCAACCAGTCACAGATGATAAAGACAGAGGAATAGAATCCTACGCTTGGACCTTTAGTGGTACACATATACTCTATGCTCAAGATAATAAAGGAGATGAAAATTTTCGTATTTATGCATTTAACTTAAAAACCCAAAATACAACTCTTCTTACTCCAGCAAGAGATGTTAAGGGACTAATTTATGGAATAAGTGAGAGAATACCCAATGAAATATTAATTGGAATAAATGATCGAGATAAGCGATATTTTGACATTTATAAAGTAAATCTTCTTGATAACACTAAAAAATTAGTAATAGAAAATAATAAATTTTCTGGATTTATTGTAGACGATGATCTTCAAATACGTTTTGCTACTTTTACTAATCAAGATGGAGGTCAGGAATATTTTGAGTTCAAAGATAATAATTGGATTCCTTTCATGACTGTATCTGTAGAGGATTCATTGAATACAAGAATTATAGGTTTTGATAAGACGGGTACCATTGCTTATTTATTAGATAGCAGAGAAAGTAATACGGCAATTCTTAAATCGTTGGATTTAAAAAATGGAAAATCCAAAATAATTGCTAAAGACAAAAGAGCTGATGTTAAAGTATTTACCTCACACCCTACTGAAAAGACTATCCAGGCTGTAGCTATTAACTATGATAAAACCACTTACAATATATTAGATGATTCAATTAAAAGTGATATTGAATATTTGAAAGAAGTTAATCCTGGAAAAATAACTATTAATACTCGTACACTAGATGATCAAGCTTGGCTGGTTGCTTATTTAAGTGATGTTGCCCCTGTTAAATATTATCAATATGATAGAAATAAAAGGACAGCTAAGTTCCTATTTAGTAATAGAGAAAATCTAGAGAAATATAAACTTGCTGAGATGTTCCCTGTAGTTATTAAAGCTCGTGATGGTTTAGATTTAGTAAGTTATATCACATTTCCTACTGAAGTAGCTTTAAGGGATAAAATCTATCCAAATAAACCAATGCCATTAGTGCTTTATGTTCATGGTGGACCATGGGCAAGAGATAGTTGGGGGTTAAGTACAACGCACCAATGGCTAGCAAATCGTGGATATGCAGTTTTAAGTGTTAATTTCCGAGGTTCTACTGGCTTTGGTAAAAACTTTATTAATGCCGGGAATATGCAATGGGGACGTAAAATGCATGACGATTTAATCGATGCAGTTAATTGGGCTATAGAGAATAAGATAGCTGATCCTAAAAAGGTGGCTATTATGGGCGGAAGTTACGGTGGTTATGCCACTTTAGTAGGGCTAACTTTCCCCCCAGATATATTTGCCTGTGGTGTTGATATTGTTGGTCCATCTAGTCTTCTTACGTTAATTAAGAGTGTTCCGCCATACTGGGAACCAATTCTTAATAGCTTCAAGAAAAGGATCGGTCCTTGGGATACTAAAAAAGATATAGAAACCCTTGATCAAATGTCACCGTTAACCTTTGCAAGTAGAATAAAGAAACCTTTATTTATAGCTCAAGGTGCTAATGATCCTAGAGTAAAACAGACCGAATCAGATCAAATTGTTAAAGTAATGCAAGGTAAAAATATACCAGTAATTTATGCATTATACAATGATGAGGGGCATGGATTTGTAAAGCCAGAAAATAGGTTGTCTTATTATGCATTAATAGAACAATTTTTAGCAAAAATCCTTGGTGGTAGAGCAGAATCAATAGGTGAAGACTTAAAAGGTGCTAATTTCCTTTTAAATGGAAAGACTGTAAATGATAAAGAGGCTGAACGAGTCATTAGTCATTCCATTAGTAGTCTAGTAAAGTAAAATTGTTGCCATAAATCTCATGTCTATTAACGACTCATCTTCTAGACAAAAAAGTGCTTAAAAACACGAGTTTAGGATAAGGATTGTTTGGAATGATAATAAGAAAAGGTTTTTTAAAAAAAAGAAGTAGAATTATAAGAAGTTTTTTTAAGCAAAATCAATATAACTCAACATGAAGAAATGTATCACAACAGTATATTATTTAATAGCTAATTTTTGTAAAATTTATCAAGAATGGGAAGATAAGAAGTTGCTACTTTGTAATAGTAAACGCCATAGACAAGGAAGTTTAGACCTTTGTGAATTATTAACTATAGTATTATATTTTTATTTATCTCCCTGCAAAGATTTTAAAAATTACTAAAGGAAACCGAAGTGATATCTCTACTGTTTTATCTATGACTCAAGGGTTAGAAGGCAAATTATTTAGTGACAAGGCTTATATATCAAAGGAGCTATTTAACAAACTTTTAGCAAGAAGCTTACGTTTATTTACTAGTATTCGCAAAGATATGAAAAAACATTTACTTGAAATAGAAGATAAAGAACTGTTAAAAAAGAGAACTCTAATTGAATCAGTATTCAATGTACTAAAAAATAACACGTGTCTAGAGCATTCAAGGAATAGATCGCCTGTTAATTTTTTAGTCCATATTTTTGCTTGTGTTGTAGGATATGCTATTAAAAAACTTAGCTTAAAATCCGTTATTTCTGTTAATCAGAATTCGCTCTTATCCTAAACTCGCATCTTAAAACGCCTAAAGAATGATGTTGGTAGGGATTTTATTATAAGATTTGTAGCCATGTAAATATTACTTTTTTGCTTGGCATGCTTAAAATTAATCAGTATAATTTTTTGCATGTATGTTATAACTGTTTCAAGTGAAAATGCTCATCGTTAAAGACATTATTAAATGCATTTACAAAAAGGTTTATTTCTAAATGAGCTAGAAATGAACGTAAGTCTTGTCGTGCTTGAGTTCTAATGTCTAAGTTTTCTAAAGAAACATAAGGTAAATGAGAAAACAACATTTTAGCAAGAGTAGTTTTACCTGATTGTCTAGGATCTGTAACACCTAAGATGGGTATAAGTCGTGCCGCTGTGTACAAAATATTAAACGATCTTTCCTAGGGAAAAATCTGTGTTACAAGATAGTTAGGAAATTTAATACTTTTGTAATATACTTTTACTAGGGCATGTCATCAATTGAGCCAAATGACTATGGGAGCATATAAATAGCCCCAGAAAGTTCTTTGTAGATTGTAATCAGCTTTTGTAAAATAGTTTATAGGCTCATAAATATTAATTTGTCTTTTAAAAATATTTTAATATAATAACATCACCTTATTAACTTAATATCTGCTTGATTGATTTCTAAGTTATACCAAGCTTTATCAGCAGTATATATAGAAACATTTAGTTTGATACCAAGTGCTATACAAGCTCTATCGCCAAAAGATAGACCTTTGTGTTTTGTATGTTTTTTAAGAGCCCACACTTGATACGCTTCGCGGTCAAGTTTATAATGGAATAAACTGATGCAATACCTTAAAATTAGAACCGGATCTGTACAAGAGTTATGGTCGATAAGCTCAATGGTGTTTTCTGTACCCGATTAGGAGCGTGACTTTGGAGGATGGTGTTTTGTACATTGATGGATCAGACATTGATACCTCGTTTGGAAGAGTATAATTTTTTAAATCCCTCTGACTTGTAGCAGGTTCATGTTAAGATTAATGTGCAACTATACTATAAGGAGGATTTATTATGAACAACGATAATAATACCAATACATTACAAATTATCAATCCTGATGCTGCTGGAATTGATATAGGATCAAAATCACATTATGTTTGTGTTCCACAAGATCGGGACAAAGAATATGTAAGAAGATTCGGGAGTTTTACTGATGACTTGCATAAGATTGCTGATTGGCTAAAAAAATGTAGTATTAAAACTATAGCTATGGAGTCAACCGGTGTGTATTGGATACCAGTATTTCAAATACTCGAACAAAGAGGTTTTGAAGTATATCTAGTCAATGCTAAATATGTTAAAAATGTCCCTGGACGCAAAAGTGATGTACAAGACGCCCAATGGCTACAAAAATTACATAGTTGTGGTTTATTACAGTCATCATTCAGACCTGAAGATAGTGTTTGTGTACTAAGAAGTTATATACGTCAAAGAGAGCGTCTGATCAAAAACTCTACAACGCATGTATTTCGTATGCAAAAGGCTTTAACAGAGATGAATATGCAACTACGTAATGTAATTACCGACATCACAGGTACAACAGGTATGGCAATCATCAGAGCGATTATAGGTGGTGAGCGTGATCCAGTAAAATTGGCAAAATTTAGAGATTACCGAATCAAAAGTAGTGAAGAAACTATAATTAAGTCACTACAAGGTGATTATCGCAAGGAACATCTCTTTGTGTTGAAGCAGGAGTTTGAATTATACATGGGTTATCTAAAAAAAATTGAAGAGATTGATATTGAAATAGAAGGGCATTATAAAGATTTTGAACCCAAAGGGAATGAAGTAATAAAAGATGACTCAAAAAGAGCCGGTAGCAACAGACCTAAATTTAATCTTAAGCAGGAACTCTATAACATGACTGGTCTTGACTTTAGTACAATACCAAGACTTAATGTACTAACTATCCAAACAATTATATCTGAAGTCGGTACAGATATGTCGCAATGGAAGTCAGAAAACCACTTTGCTTCATGGTTGGGTTTAAGCCCTGCTAATAAAATAACTGGTGAAAAAGTCTTTAGTACTAGAACTCGAAAAGTAATCAACAGAGCTTCCACTGCTTTCAGAATTGCAGCTGCCGCAGCAGGTAAAACCAAAACCGCTATTGGATCATTTATGCGTAGAATAAAAATCAGTAAAGGAACTCCAAAAGCTATCACAGCAACTGCCAGGAAAATAGCTTGCTTATTTTATAGGTTGTTGAAATTTGGACAAGTATATGTTGAGCAAGGTATAAGCAATTATGAACAAAAATACAAGAACAAATTAGTACAGGCTCTTGAAAAACGTGCAAAAGAATTAGGATTTACTTTAACAGCAGAAAATACTGAAAATCAATATGTTATGTAGCAGTTTGTTGGAAGAGCTAATAAAAGGCTCTATAGAATTCTTGCATTCTTCTTCAGTCATATCAGAGTCTAACAATATTGCTGCTACTTCAGAGACGTTTACACTTGACATAATTATATTACCTAGAAGTTTTTCTACTTCTGTAGCTCCTGTTTCATATTTAATTAAAGCAAGTAGGGCAGAAGCATCTAATACTACCTTATTCATTTCTTGCCTCATTTCTTCTTTCAGCAATTAATCTATCAACCAAACTCTCACTAGAAGGGTGATACTTATTGATAGTTTTACGTGCTTTTTCAAGAAGAAATTTCATAGGAGAAATGACCACTTCACCTTCTTTGGCAGTAAAGATTATTTCTTCTCCATCTGCTATATTAAGATATTTCCTGTAAGCAGATGGTATAGAAACTTTACCTCCTTTTGCTCTATATGACATTCTAGTACCTTTATTGATTTAGTGTAACTAATTATATCCTAGAGAATAAATTTATAAAAGTATTAAAAATATCCTCAGTACAGGACAAAGAGATTAAGGAGAGAAGAAAATAAGTAGATAACGCGTAGCCAAATATTACATATTAACGCAATTCATTTCTACCAAAATTTTAAATTTCAAATAGAGCAATCTGAAGATGAGTAATTAACTGGACTTAGAATAAGGCAAAATAATTTGGCTCAATTTAGGTAATTTATCTTGGCACGTTACAGCTAATGGTACAGGTATCCCTATAAATGACCTAGCTTGGATATTGCATGAGATAGGAGGAGACAAAACCCCTGTAGTGCTATATAATACTAGTGTTACAAAGCATTAGACCAAGGAGTTTTGCCATGACAAATTGTATAGCATCAAATTACCAATTTACCAAAGTAAAAAATCGTCAATTAGCAATAAATTTCACTGGTGGTGATATTAGTAGCGATGGAGGTGCGTTGTTGCTAGGAGAAGCAGATAGAAGACTTGGTATCACTAATGATTTGGCAAAATTATTTCCTGATAAACGTAATCCTAGTAAAATTACTCACAGCTTAGTTTCAATACTCAAGCAGCGTATTTACTCGATTGCTCTTGGTTATGAAGACTTAAATGATCATGATCATTTAAGAAAATGTCCAGCTTTACAAACAACTGTCGGTACACTCGAAGATATGGCTAGCAGCTCTACTTTATGCCGTTTTGAGAATAAAGCTGATCGTCAGTTTGCCATAGAGGTACATAAGTTGATGCTGGATAAATTTATTGCATCATATAAAACAGTTCCTTCGTCACTGATACTGGATTTTGATGCCACAGATGATGAGATTCACGGTAATCAGGAAGGTAAGTTTTATCACGGTTATTATCGTCATAATTGTTTTTTACCTTTATACGTATTTTGTGGAAAAAAGTTATTAGTTAACTATTTACGTCCATCAGATCAAGATCAAGCTAAGCATGCATGGGTGATATTATCGTTATTAGTAAAGTATCTACGTAAAGCATGGTCTGAGGTTGAGATTATTTTTCGTGGTGACGGTGGATTCTGCCGACATAAAATGTTAGATTGGTGCGATAGTAATAATGTGAAGTATATAGTTGGCATGGCAAAAAATAATAATCTTAATAAACTGCTTGCACCCATTATACGTTAATTCGGGATAAGGATTAGTAAAAATAGCAGACATATATACACTACGAAGAGCAATTAATGTATGAATTCACAGAAATGCAATTTATACATATCCAAAATCTTGTATTAGTTATAGCTAAAGCATTTTTACTAATCCTTATCCCGAATTAACGTATTATGCAACAGGCTAGTGAGCAATTTGCTGCAACAAAAGAAAAGCAACGTCTTTTTAGCGAATTTCAATATCAAGCTGGTAGCTGGAGTCATCAACGCAAGATAATAGGTAAAGCTGAAGTAGGTAGCCTTGGTGAGAATCCAAGATATGTAGTAACTAATTTAGCAGGTAAGCCTGAAGATTTATACGACAAAATTTATTGCACACGTGGCGATATGGAGAATCGTATTAAGGAGCAGCAATTAGAGTTGTTTGCTGATCGTACTTCTTGTCATAAATGGTGGGCTAACCAGTTGAGATTGCTTTTATCCGGGTTAGCATACACTTTGATAGAATATATTCGTGATAAACTATTGCAAGGCACGGAACTAGCCAAAGCACAAGTTGGTACTATACGTTTAAAACTATTTAAAATTGGAGCTATAATTATTCGTAATACTAGAAGTATCAAATTCTTGTTAGCTTCATCATATCCTTATCAGCATATATGGAATAGTGTCCTGAAGGTGTTAGCTCTAGAATGAGCTAACTATAGTGCTGTTCCCGGCACATATAAAAAAGGGGGTAAGGGGGAATTTTATCTAAAATCAGAAAAAATCATGATTTTAGATATATTTTGTAAGAAAATTAACCAGTATGTAAGATTTATATACTAATTTACAACTCAACTCATATTCATACACACTTCATGCAATATGCGGGCTAAGTGGAAGAGATTTGAATAGCACATTTCAAAGAGTACAGAAAGATGTTGTTGAAATGTTAGAAAAAAAATCCGGATGCATTTTCTTTTTTTCAAAAATGATGTCTTTAAAACATAGGAAAAATATTTATAGACACGTTAGATTTAGGGACGTATTTTAGAGACGCTTTTTAGAGAGTTTTAGCAAGACTTTTTACATTCTTCACTCCCATCTATAAAACGTTCATTTTTTAGACATAGTAAATCTATAAATTTGTTGCTTAATTTATCTAAATGACATATAATAATAAATGATAAAGTGACTTAAACAAGTATTTGGTATAGAATATGGAGAAATTAATAACAAATATGGATCAACATGGCAGAGTATTAATTCCATCAGAAATAAGAGAAAGGCTTAATATACAACCGGGTGATAAAGTTAATCTAGAAGTTTATGAAAATGAGGTAAAGATAATTAATGCTAACCAAATAATAGATGAGATGCATGCAATCTTTACAAAAAACCAAAATAATAGAAAAGATTCAGTGGTAGATGATTTTATAAACAGAAAGTATGAAGAATACCAAATAGAAGAAAATAGAAGTATAAAAAATGGCTAATAAAATAGTGTTTGATTCCTCTGCTCTTATAATGCTATTCGCAAAAGAATTTGGATATGAATCCATAAGGCAGCATATGAAATATGCAATAATCTCAAGTGTAAATATTGCGGAAGTATACAAATACTGTATTGAAGTACAAAATTTAACAGAAGACGACTGTAGAAACCTGATAAAGCTTTCCGGTATCAAAATTATAGATTTTTGTGAAGAACAAGCATTAATAACAGCAAAAATAATCAAAAAGACAAAACAGTATGGTCTATCCTTAGGAGATAGGGGGTGTATTGCTTTAGCAATGTTTAAAAATTACCCTATACTTACTTGTGATAAGATATGGCAAAAAGTTGACCTTGATATTGAATTCATAATGGCAAGGTAATGACTGATATTTTGGGATATGCACGTGTATCAACGCAACAACAAGACTTAGATTCTCAGAGACACCGTCTTAAAAAAGCGGGAGCTATTAAAATATTTGAAGATGTTATCAGTGGTAGAATATTTGAACGTCCGGGATTGGAGGAATTAATTGCTTATGCTAGACCCAATGATTTACTTTGTATAGTACGACTCGATCGTTTGGGACGCAGTTTAAAAGAATTGCTTGAAACAGTAGAATATCTTAAGGAAAATAAGATTGGTTTGATGTCTCTTGAAGAAAAGATTGATACCTCTTCTGCTGCTGGAGAACTTGTATTCCATGTATTCGGTGCTATTGCCCATTTTGAAAGACGACTAATTTCAGAACGCACTAAGGAAGGAATCAATGCTGCACGTTTAAAAGGTAAAACTCCCGGGCGTCCTAACTTAGATAAAGAAAAACTTGATGCAGCATTAAGATTAATTAAAACCGGAATATCCCCTACTAACGCTGCAAAACAATTACAAATTGGGCGGTCTACAATATATCGTGAATTAAAATATACTCAATAGGGCTATTAAACTTCTTTAGCTTTAGGTTCATTTGAAAAAGATAAAAGAAGAACTCCAGCTAAATTTAGCAGAACTATCTGATCATTGGTAGCTTCCCATATATTTGGATCAATTCTAAGAACCTTTTTACAAACTATTCTTGCTGGTTTTGTCGCATCTGTTAGTTTATGTGTAACGTGCCAAGATAAATTGCCTAAATTGAGCCAAATTATTTTGCCTTATTCTAAGTCCTGTTAATTACTCATCTTCAGATTGCTCTATTTGAAATTTAAAATTTTGGTAGAAATGAATTGCGTTAATATGTAATATTCCACTGATCTCTATCAATTATTAAATTGTCTTCAATACTTTCAAACGAGAGATCATGCTATCAAGTTGATGAAAAAATGCTCAGTACATGACAAAAAGATTAACAAGAAGAAAAAAGAGTGGATAACACGTCAATTCGGGATAAGGTTATAATTTAGAGGGAAGTTGAAATTGCAATTTATGGAAGGTTTATTTTTCTTAAGAGAATAGGCAACTAGTGTAGAAAGTATATGAACAAAAGCATTTATAGGTGATCTGTGTCTAGTATGCTCAAGGTTCATTTTGTTCTTTAAATAATCAAAAACTGTTTCAATTAAATTACGTTTTCTTAGCATAATCTTCTCCTTTAAATCCATTAATTTATTTGGCATATTTTTCTTAATCCCATGCACCATTTTTAATCCTCTTTCATATAAACTGACGAATAAGTTTTGCTTAATATATCCTTTATCTGCATACATAACTCCAGTTAAACCATCTGTTAACTCAGGTACTGGAATCCTATCATCAACGTTTCCTTTAGTCATTTTTAATGCTATAAATTGTCCTTTTTCATTAATAATTAAGTGTAACTTGAACCCATAAAAATAACCCATTGATGATTTGCTATGTTTTGCTAGCCCCTTAAATATTTTATTACTATATCGCCTTTTATTATGGCAAGCCTTGATTGTCGTTGCATCAATAAAATAACTACCTGTTTCCTCGCCAAATAACAAATGCATAAGAATATTAAGTGGGACAAACAATCTAGGCATTAACTCGACAAAACGGTTATAGCTCAATGCTTTTGGGAAATCACCTTTGTGGATATATTCTATACAAGTCTTATAAAAATATTTAAAGTTTTTAGCATAAGAAGTATGATACATTACCATAATTGTCATAATCTCGCTTAAACTCATATCACAACGGCGATTCCTTTGTTTTTCTGTTGGTAATAATTTCTTTTTTTCGTATTCATAGTAAATTTTACAAAAATCGTCTATAAAACTATATAATTCTGTGATATCTTTTTTCATGCCTGTGTTTATTTCTTTTTCCACAAAAACATTTATCACAGGCATTAACTCCTTGCAACTCTTATATCTACACTATTCTTTCTTATCCCTTATCCCTTATCCCTTATCCCTTATCCCGAATTGACGTATTATGATAATTTTATGAACTATTAAAATTGAACATTCAATGCAAGGACATCACATTTATCAGCCTAAACATTTTGTTTATATAGATATTGAAACATTGATTCCTAGTAATCACATCTTACGTAAGATAGATAGGTTGCTTGATCTCGCTTTTGTAAGAAAACTAACAGCTGTAAAATGTAATCAACTTTTGACCCCCTATTGTAATCAAAACTGACCTCATAAGAATTGAAAATTAAAACTCTAGAAGTTATATCTTAACTAGGTTTTAGCATGATTATTGTTAGGGGCAATTTACATTACAATTTTTACTCAAAAAGGGTAAAAAGTTGATTACATTTTACAAACATCAATACTATAGAGATTACATTATATCATAACAAACACTTAAAATAAGATGTTACACAAGTTGTAGACAAAATAAGGACTTAAGAAATGGAAATATAGACGTTGTAATGACCAATACTTCAATAGCAAAATATGTGTGGGAGCAAATTGCGTCAAATTCCTTTACTCTAAAAACATTCATTTTTTGCGATAGAAGTAACTTGCCGTATAGTAATATCTTAGCACAGAATATACAAAAACAATATTCAAACACCAATATATTTGTTACACTTAAATGTAATATGTTAAATACGCTTTTAACAGAATATCTTACAAAATTAAGTGCAACATTTGCATCTCAAGATAATACCTATATGTTACAGTTTGATCAAGTACATGGTACAATAGGAGATAATCAGAAGTATACTTCTATCGTTGGACAAGAGAAACAAGTGCCAAATGTAACGCTACTTAATCCATATAATCCTAAAAACTTTAAGAATGATAAACTCTCGATATTAAAATTATGAGTAAACTTACTGAAGTTACAAAACATGAAGTAATACACTTGAAGCCGGACTATGCGGAAGCCTGCAATGACAAGGGCGTTACCTTAAGGGATCTAGGGAGAAATGTGGAAACGATATTAACCTATGATGAGGCTATTAGGCTGAAGCCGAATGATGCTGCTACCTACTTTAATAAGGGTATTGCCTTAAGAGATATAGGAAAGAATCTAGAGGCAATAGTGGCCTATGACAAGGCCATAAGCTTGAATCAAGATTATGCTGCTGCCTACTTTGCCAAGGGTGTTGCCTTAAGAGAGTTAGGTAAAAATGCAGAGGCAATACTAGCTTACGATAAAGCGATAAGTTTAAGACAGGATGATGCCACTATTTACTATAACAAGGGTGCTTCCTTAAAAGCCCTAGGTAAAAATGCAGAGGCAATACTAGCTTACGATAAAGCGATAAGCCTGAACCCAAACTATGCTGAAGCCTACTTTGCCAAGGGTGTTGCATTAAAAATCCTAGGTAAAAATGTAGAGGCAATACTAGCCTATGATAAAGCGATAAGCCTGAACCCAAACTATGCTGAAGCCTATTTTGCTAAGGGGAACACCTTAAGGGAGCTAGATAAGAAGGAAGAGCTGATAGTAATTGAGGTTATTAAGCCACTGGATCACGCGGGAGTTTACTTTAATAAGGGTACTACCTTATCTGCTATGGTTAAGAAGGAAGAGACAATAGTAGCCTATAATGAAACTATTAAGCCTCTAGATTACGCAGCTTACTTTAGTAATGGTAATGCCTTATTTGCTATGGGTAAGAAGGAGGAAGCAATACTAGCCTACGATGAAGCTATTAAATTAAAATCTGACTTGCCGGCAACCTACCTTAACAAGGGTATTGCCTTATATACTATAGGCAAGAAGGAGGAGGCAATATTAGCCTACGATATGGCTATTAAGTTGAAGTCGGACTATTATGCTGAAGCTTATTCAGGTAAGGGTGTTGCCTTATCTGCCATGGGTAAGAAGGAGGAAGCAATACTAGCCTATGATGAAGCTATTAGGCTAAAGCCTAGCTATGTGGAAACCTACTATAACAAGGGCAACGCATTATTTGCTATAGGTAAGAAGGAAGAAGCAATAGTATCTTACGATGAAGCTATTAGGTTGAAGCCTAGCTATGCGAAAGCCTACTATAAAAAGGGTATTGCCTTATTTGCTATGGATAAGAAGGAGGAAGCAATACTAGCCTACGATGAAGCTATTAAGTTGCAACCAAACTTGGCGGTAGCATACTTTAGTAAGGGTAATATCTTATCTGACTTGGGTAAAAAGGAGGAAGCAATACTAGCCTACGATGAAACTATTAAGCTGCAACTGGACTTGGCAAGAGCTTACTTTAATAAGGGTGACACCTTATCTGACTTGGGTAAAAAGGAGGAAGCAATACTAGCCTACGATGAAGCTATTAAGCTGCAACTGAACTTGGCAAGAGCTTACTTTAATAAGGGTAACGCCTTATCTGACTTGGATAAAAAGGAAGAAGCAATGATAATCTATGGTGAAGTTATTAAGCTGCAGTCGGACTTGGCGGTAGCCTACTTTAGTAAGGGTACTGCCTTGTTTGCTATGGGTAAGAAGGAGGAGGCTATACTAGCCTACGATGTAGCTATTAATAGGCAACCAAATTCTGTGCTAGCCTACTTTGGTAAAAGTAACGTCTTATCTGATTTGGGTAAGAAGGAGGAGGCTATACTAGCCTACGATGAAGCTATTAAGCTACAGCCAAACTTGGCGGTAGCATACTTTAGTAAGGGTACAGCCTTATTTGCCATGGGTAAGAAGGAGGAGGCTATACTAGCCTACGATGAAGCTATTAAGCTGCAACCAAACTTTGTGCTAGGCTACTATAAAAAGGGTATTGCCTTATTTGCTATGGGTAAGAAGGAGGAGGCTATACTAGCCTACGATGAAGCTATTAAGCTACAGCCGGATTTGGTGATAGCATACTTTAGTAAAGGTAATGCCTTATTTGCTATGGGTAAGAAGGAAGAAGCGATACTAGCCTACGATGAAGCTATTAAACTGCAGCCGGACTTGGTGGTAGCCTACTTTAGTAAGGGTACTACCTTATTTGCTATGGATAAGAAGGAAGAAGCGATACTAGCATACAATGAAGCTATTAAGCTGCAACCGAATTTGGCAGTAGCATACTTTAGTAAAGGTAATGTCTTATTTGCTATGGGTAAGAAGGATAAGGCTATACTAGCCTACAATGAGGCTATTAAACTGCAGCCGGACTTGGTGGTAGCCTACTTTAGTAAGGGTACTACCTTATTTGCTATGGATAAGAAGGAAGAAGCGATACTAGCATACAATGAAGCTATTAAGCTGCAACCGAATTTGGCAGTAGCATACTTTAGTAAAGGTAATGTCTTATTTGCTATGGGTAAGAAGGAGGAGGCTATACTAGCCTACAATGAAGCTATTAAACTGCAGCCGGACTTAGCTGAAGCCTATAATGGTAAGGGTAACGTCTTATTTGCTATGGATAAGAAGGAGGAGGCTGTACTAGCCTACGATGAAGCTATTAAGCGACAGCCTGACTTGGCAGTAATCTACAATAATAAGGGTACAGCCTTATTCGCTATGGGTAAGAATGCGGAAGCGATACTAGCCTACGATGAAGCTATTAAGCGACAGCCTGACTTGGCAGTAATCTACAATAATAAGGGTACAGCCTTATTTGCTATGGACAAGAAAGAGGAGGCAATACTAGCCTACGATGAAGCTATTAAGCTACAGCCGGATTTGGCGATAGCCTATTTTAGTAAGGGTAACGCCTTATTTGCTATAGGCAGGAATGTGGAGGCTATACTAGCTTACGATGAAGCTATTAAGCTGAATCCGGACTTGGCTGAAGTATACATTAGTAAAAGTAACGTCTTATCTAGCTTGGACGAGAATGTGGAGGCTATACTAACTTACGATGAAGCTATTAAGCTGCAGCCGAATTATGCAGCATTCTACAATAATAAGGGTGCAGCCTTATTTGCTATGGGTAGGAATGCGGAAGCGATACTAGCTTACGACGAAGCTATTAAGCTGCAGCCGGATGTTGCAGTAATCTACAATAATAAAGGTACTGCCTTATTTGCTATGGGTAACAAGGAAGAGGCGATACTAGCCTATGATGAAGCTATTAGGCTAAAACCGAACTTGGCAGTAATTTACAATAATAAAGGTGCGGCCTTATTTGCTACGGGTAAGAATACGGAAGCAATATTAACCTATGATGAAGCTATTAAACTGCAGCCGAACTTGGCGGAAGCCTATAATGGTAAGGGTAACGCCTTATTTGCTATGGGTAAGAATGCGGAGGCGATACTAGCTTACGATGAAGCTATTAAACTACAGCCGAACTTGGTGGAATCCTATAATGGTAAAGGTACTGCCTTGTTTGCTATGGGTAAGAATGCGGAGGCGATACTAGCCTACGATGAAGCTATTAAACTACAACCGAACTTGGCAGGAATCTATAACAATAAGGGTACTGCCTTATTTGCTATGGGTAAGATTGTGGAGGCGATACTAGCCTACGATGCAGCTATTAAGCTGCAGCCGAACTTGGCAGGAATCTACAATAATAAGGGTAATACCTTATTTGCTATCGGTAAGAATGCGGAAGCGATACTAGCCTACGATGTAGCTATTAAGCTGCAGCCGGACTATGCAGCAGTCTACAATAATAAGGGTAATGCCTTATTTGCTATCGGTAAGAATGTAGAAGCGATATTAGCCTACGATGAAGCTATTAAACTGCAGCCAAACTTAGCAGAAGCCTATAATGGTAAGGGTAACACCTTATCTGCTATGGGTAAGAAGGAGGAGGCGATACTAGCTTACGATGAATCTATTAAGCTGCAGCCTAACTCTGCAGCATTCTATAATAATAAGGGTAACGCTTTATTTGCTATGGGTAAGAAGGAGGAGGCAATACTAGCCTACGATGAAGCTATTAAACGACAGCCAAACTTGGCAGTAATCTACAATAATAAGGGTACTGCCTTATTTGCTATGGGTAACAAGGAAGAAGCGATAGTAGCCTACGATGAAGCTATCAAGCAACAGCCGGACGTTGCAGTAATCTACAATAATAAAGGTACTGCCTTATTTGCTATGGGTAAGAAAGAGGAGGCAATACTAGCCTACGATAAAGCTATTAAACTGAACCCGGACTATGCGGCATTCTACAATAATAAAGGTACTGCCTTATTTGCTATGGGTAAGAAAGAAGAGGCAATACTAGCCTACGATAAAGCTATTAAGCTGAACCCGGACTATGCGGTATTCTACAATAATAAAGGTACTGCCTTATTTGCTATGAGTAAGAAGGTGGGGAGTACAGTAGCCTACGATGAAACAATTAAGTTGCAGTCAGACAATGCTGAAGACTACTATAACAAGGGGGTTGCTTTAAAAACCCTAGGGAAGAATGTCGAGGCATTAGCAGCTTACGATAAGGCTATTAAGCTGCAGCAGGGATATGTGGAAGCTTACTTTGCAAAGGGTAATGCATTATTTGAACTAAAGCAGAATGAGGAAGCGATTTTAGCTTATGATAAAGTGATAAGCCTGAAATCAGACGATGCTACTGCCTACTTTAATAAAGGGTTAGCCTTATATGTTATGGGTAAGAAGGAAGAGGCGATACTAGCTTATGATACAGCGATAAGATTGAAACCGGACTATGCGTTTGCCTACTTTAATAAGGGGATTGCCTTAGGGCAGAATGAGCAAGCAATAGTAGCTTATGATGAAGCTATTAAGATGAATCCGGACTTGGCGTGTGCCTACAATAACAAGGGCGTTACTTTACGACACTTAGGGAAGAATGATGATGCAATACTAGCCTATAATAAGGCTATTGAGTTGCAGCAAGACTATGCGTTTGCCTACTATAACAAGGGTAACGTTTTATATGCTATGGGTAAGAAGGATGAGGCAATACTAGCCTATGATGAGGCTATTAAGCTGCAGCCGAACTATGTATTTGCTTACTTCAACAAGGGAGTTGCCTTAAAAGACTTAGGGAAGAAAACGGAAGAGATATCAGAACCACAATACTTTATACCTGATGAATATGGTAACACATTTTTGTCTTCGGCAATGGAAGAACGTGATATAAATAGTGTAAAGGAAATGTATCCTTTGAACCTTCCTTGTAGCGAAGCAGATATTTTAAAGGCTATTGCATTAGATACAGCTAAACCAGTATCTCGGGAAATATATAGAATTAGCTCACCTGCAGCATTGAGAATTTATTCAGAGGCAACAGAATGGTTAGAGTTAATGGGGGAAGATGTCTTGAAATTTGGTGACGAATTTTCTTATGAGTAAGATAGCGTATGACTTTACAGATAGTTTTAAAGATCTAAAATATGATTATAGAGTTCTTGATGCTCTTGCAAGTTTTTTACACTTTCAAGGTCCAGCTTCTGCAGTTATGTTGTATGATAAAAAATTATATGTATCGTATAATAGTGAAGTAACGGAGCAAACCAAAACACGTATACAGTTAGTTCAGAAAGTTTTGCAAAACTTAAAAACTTATGATCAAGACTATGTGTTAGGTGTATATTTGATCTTTAACAGTGATTTCAAAGAATTAGTTGGAACAAACAAGCTTACTATAAAGCAGTACAGTAAACTATGCTTTGAATTATTAGAGAACTTTGGGAAACAGTTTAGTACTGTAAGGCAGAAGCTAGGTAAAAATAGTACGGAATTAGATTATGCAGTAAAGAAAGCAATCAATGATCCACTTAGCTTTACCAATTTGATAGAGCCTTTTACTTCTACTTATAAAAAGATGCTAAGTATACTTGCAGCAAAACTGCATAACTTTATCTAATTTTTTTGCTAGTATGAATTTTTTATACATTTGGGTTCCTACTATGCAAATACCATCAATTACTATTGAGCAAGTAGCTCAGCAATTTAAAGCTTGGCGTCAAACTAAAACTAACAAGTTTGATCCCATACCAAACCATCTAAAGGAATTAGTTCACCAATTACTCCATCATTATTCTTACCAAGAGATAGCTAAACATCTTAATATTAATATTAATAAAGCAACAATTAGTTCAATTAAAAAAGCCCATGAACCTACCCTCAAAACTTCTCCTGTCTCAGCTTCAAATCAAGCTCTACAACAAAATATTAATTTTGTCCCATTTCAACTAGTAAATTCTATAGCTACTGATCCTGTAGCGAACCCCAAACAAAATCACTATACTTGTCACATTATTAAACCAAATGGTACCAAGCTTATTATCCAAACACTAGAGCCAAAAACCATAATTCAGACATTTCTATGCTGCAACTAACCCCGGCGTCAGTTATTTTTGTTGCCACTATTGCCATCGATTTTCGCAAGGGTATAGATGGCTTAATCGCTGTTTGTAGACAAAAACTTTCTTCTGACCCTCTTAATGGTTCCTTGTTTTTATTCTATAATAAAAACAGAACTGCCATTAAAATTTTGTCCTTTGACGGTCAAGGCTTTTGGCTATGCTCTAAACGCCTATCCAAAGGTAAATTTACGGCAAAACTCTTCCCTTCTGATAATTTATCTTATCAGATTTGCCATAGAACCTTATACATTCTTATTCATAATGGCGATCCTAGTTCTGCCAAACTCTCTAATGATTGGCGTTCTGTCATTTAAGCTGCTGTCTTGATTAATTCCGTATTATTCATATATCTTGCATAGGCAAAAGGGCTATAATTCGCAGGATGCTTCTTTGCTTTGCTACTCTGCTCTTGTAGCCAATTTAAATATTTAAAGGCATTGATCTCGTTCTCACTACAAGTCTTTACTATACTATATAGACCACTATGTATCTCAGCACTATTGATTGTTTTAAAGAATAATGAATTCTTCCTTTGTAAAATAATGGTACGCAGTGATCTCTCAGCCCAATTATTATCAAGACTGCTAACTGGAATTTTTAAAAATTGGGTCAAACCTTCTTTATTATTTAACCAATATCTCATAACTTGTCCAAGCCTACTATTAGGCTCAACTTTCTTGTCGTTAAATAATTCGTCTATTTTGTTATATATGTTTTCTATATATTTACTGCTATGTTCCTGATGATACCCCAGTTTTTCTTCAGGGCTCATCTCTTTACATTGATGTTCATTGTGGTAAATACCACGTGTTTGTTTGAGAAAATATCCGCATTCTTCAGGGTAATATAGTTCATTCTCTGTAAATTTTCTCTGACCATGTGACAAACAATTGATCATCACTATTATTGCTAGTAATTCTTTATCTGCTTCTGATAATACCGGGTTATTATTGTTACTTGCGTCAGTCATTAATTGGATAGAATCTGTTCTATTCTTACGATTCTTTAGTACGTTACCAATATTCTCCCCGCCATGCTTATTACCTGTAAAATATAAAACTATCACCTCATTATTTGTAGTCTTAGCACATATAGTAGTAGTATAACAGCTGCGTCCTTTCTTATTTTGAGTACGTAATTTTTTATTGGCTATAGTAATTTCTAAAATCCTGGCTCTAGTATCATCAAGATTCAGTGAATTACATTCGGCAGCCATTTCCAATAATACCCCGTAAATCTCAGCTCCACCACCTTCTTGCCAAACATCTAAATATTGTTGCCACAACGAACTATATGCTACAGGAAACCCACTTAAACTTTGCAACCTAGATAAACGGTAGAAAGGAGTACCATAGGTCTTTTGTAACACTATTGCACTTCTGCTACTATTTGTCCATTTGTTGATATTTTTATTGTTCATAACTTTATAGTCGCAAGCATTACAGCGTAGCGTTTTCTTTACATATCTGTTGACTGTAATTGGAGCGTTACCTGTGAATTGTAGCAATTTTCTAGCTTCACTATTATATAGTTTGCCATTATAGCAGTGAGGACAGCTATCACCACTACAAAAATTCTCAGGAGCTAAATAGCTGGTATTCGCATCCTTATAATCATCAAACCCATATTTACCTTGCCAATTACTACGATCTATCTTTTTGGGCTTATCGCACTCTTCTTCATTACCACCATTCCCGTTATCAGATTCACTTGGCGGTTCTTTTAATGAATCTGAACTATCTTTTTTTTGTTATCTGCCTTAAAACCAATCAGCATTTCCTTAAGCTTATTTATACTGATATTTGATGATGCTAGCTTGTCTATTAGTTCGTTACAAAATTTCACAAGTTCTATTATCGCTTGCTGATCATTTCCTGTTAATGAATTTGCCTTAATATGTTGTATTAGTTCTTCTCGTTCTTCAGCACTTAAGGTCGCTACTTTTGGCTTTTGCATTTCGATTAATTATCATTATTGTTAATATTTCAGATGTTATAATATGACTGGTACTTTTTCAACTAGTTTTTTTATTAATCGGTGATATTTGCATAGTAGAAACCCAAATTACGTTAATTCGGGATAAGGATTAGTAAAAATAGCAGACATATATACACTACGAAGAGCAATTAATGTATGAATTCACAGAAATGCAATTTATACATATCCAAAATCTTGTATTAGTTATAGCTAAAGCATTTTTACTAATCCTTATCCCGAATTGACGTAAATTTATAAAATAAATTTATACTAGCAAAAAAATTTAATAGTGTTATGCAGTTTTGCTGCAAGTATACAATGTATCATACTTCTTATGCTAAAAACTTTAAATATTTTTATAAGACTTGTATAGAATATATCCACAAAGGTGATTTCCCAAAAGCATTGAGCTATAACCGTTTTGTCGAGTTAATGCCTAGATTGTTTGTCCCACTTAATATTCTTATGCATTTGTTATTTGGCGAGGAAACAGGTAGTTATTTTATTGATGCAACGACAATCAAGGCTTGCCATAATAAAAGGCGATATAGTAATAAAATATTTAAGGGGCTAGCAAAACATAGCAAATCATCAATGGGTTATTTTTATGGGTTCAAGTTACACTTAATTATTAATGAAAAAGGACAATTTATAGCATTAAAAATGACTAAAGGAAACGTTGATACGTCAATTCGGGATAAGGATTAGTAAAAATGCTTTAGCTATAACTAATACAAGATTTTGGATATGTATAAATTGCATTTCTGTGAATTCATACATTAATTGCTCTTCGTAGTGTATATATGTCTGCTATTTTTACTAATCCTTATCCCGAATTAACGTGTTGATGATAGGATTCCAGTACCTGAGTTAACAGATGGTTTAACTGGAGTTATGTATGCAGATAAAGGATATATTAAGCAAAACTTATTCGTCAGTTTATATGAAAGAGGATTAAAAATGGTGCATGGGATTAAGAAAAATATGCCAAATAAATTAATGGATTTAAAGGAGAAGATTATGCTAAGAAAACGTAATTTAATTGAAACAGTTTTTGATTATTTAAAGAACAAAATGAACCTTGAGCATACTAGACACAGATCACCTATAAATGCTTTTGTTCATATACTTTCTACACTAGTTGCCTATTCTCTTAAGAAAAATAAACCTTCCATAAATTGCAATTTCAACTTCCCTCTAAATTATAACCTTATCCCGAATTGACGTAATTTGAGCAAAGCAGTTAAAGGGAAGTCTCTCAATTATAGACCTCACTATCTAATCCCATTAACATAGCCAAGGAATCTATAGGGTTTTGTTGTTCCAATACTTCTCTAACCTCAACTTTCTCTAATTTAGAGGTTAAAGTTAGTAAATCATCAAAAGACTTCTTACCAAACTTACTTATATATTCCTCAATAACTCTAGGCTTGTTAAGCAACGGATTGTCATATTCTTCCTTAGTCACATACATAATATGACAGTTTTCATTTTGCTCCTCTGCATGATAGTCATTTTGTAATTTCCTCATTTGCTCGCTTTTTTCTTGTAACTTTCTTTGAGCCTCTTCTGCTTGCTTCTGCACTTCTGCTATTTGTTTTTGCATCTGTTCTTGAGTTATTTTATTTTCCTGCTGTTGCAATGTTAGCAGACGCGTTGTAATTGCTTCACTTAACTTATGACCTGCACTTATTAAATCAGTTCTAAAGTCATCAATCTCCAACGTTTCTAAACTAGAACTAATGCTTTTTATAAAAAATACTATATCTAATTTAGCACTCAACACTACAATTTCCTTGTCCGTTACACGATTCTTGTAATTAGTCCATGGCTTTTGTTCTTCAAATATACTAGGTATTCTTTTAATCAAATCCTGTATATTTACTTCATAATCATTAAAATTAAGTTTCTTTACCATTTCTATTAATTGAATACGAGCTGTTTTCGCTTCATCTGTTGTTTTTATTCGTGTAACATCAATTAATGAGCTGAGTTTAAGTGACAACACTTTGAAGCACTCCATAATATCATTTAAAAGTACAGAGCTATTTTTATAGATAAAGACCTTGGTGTCTGGAGAAATCCCTACCTTTACAGCCAATTGTTGCTCGCTATCAATTTGGTTAATATCTTTCGCTATCATCTCAGCATCTTTGCTATCAAGTGGACCTTCCTTCTTAGCTTTTGCAAAAATAGTTATTTTTTCATTATTGGCTAGATATTGAACAAATGCCTTATCTAGTTCTGGGTCTTGTACATCTTTAGCAATTTTTGTGATGTCAGCCACTATGTCCTCAACATCGTAATTCTTTACTTTAGTAACAAGCAATATACTACAATTCTTAATTTTATCTAAGTCACCGAAGAGATAATTTACTTGTTTTATTAGTCTCACAAAACCTGCAGGATTATCGCTGGTAATATCGTCAATATCACAAACCAAAACTATCTTTATATTTTTAGCATTGCTCAGTAACTTAGACAAAAGATATGCGTTAGATATATCTAACGCAGGTCCTCGATTATCACCAAATCCTGGACAATCCCATATAGCCTTTTTATATGCTCCATTCGGATTATGCCATTTTTTAGGAACGGTGGTCATAGATCCACCAGTAGCTCCTATCTCAGGTCCTGCTGTTGGATCTATGGCAAATATCTTTAATACCTTACCATCCTTGCCTTTATCATTTGGGTCAAGTTTCGTAACTTTTAAAGGATTAGATAGAAGATAATTAATTACCGTACTTTTCCCTCCTCTAGTATTCCCGATAATTATGGTGTTCTCCTCTTCCTCTAGATTTCTTACATTTGGCATTCCCTTCGTTATTAAATCTTGGGCTTTTATAAAACTATCCCTAGGCACATCGTTATGCTGTTGTTCTGCAGTATAGTTAGCCTTCGCTTTATCGCTCATATCTTTAAAAACTTGCTCATGCTTAAATCCGCCTGTACACCCATAATAGGCTTGATTAAAATAGCCTTCAGCCTTCAAATAATCACCTTTATTATAAAACTCTAATCCCATGCTGTGTAATACGTTAGCTTTGTTGTTGTTATAAACATCTAAATCTATAGCTCTATTAGTAGGGCATTGATCCCAAGCTTCTTGATATTTATTGTATGCTGCCTCATATTTTGCTATTTTTGTTGTTGGGTTAGTAGCATTATTTCCTTCAATCTCTAATGCTTGCCCTTGAGCATTTAATGCAGCAGCTTGGTTGTTTTTAATTGAATCAATAGTATCATGCCTATTAGCTTTGCACAGAGCTTCGTTATATTTAGCTATAGCTCCAGCAGGATCAGTCGTAACTAATAGCTGCCCTTGTTTATTTAACATTAGAGCTTGGTTGTCTTTATATAGGGTCTTATTGCTAGAATCTAATGTTAGCTCTTCAGCTTCTTTACATCGCAGTCTTGCTGCCTCATATTTCGCTATTTTTGTTGTTGGGTTAGTAGCATTATTTCCTTCAGTCTCTAATGCTAACCCTTGAGCATTTAATGCAGCAGCTTGGTTGTTTTTAATTGAATCAATAGTATCCTGCCTATTAGCTTTGCACAAAGCCTCATTATATTTAGCTATAGCTCCAGCAGGATCAGTCGCAACCAATGCTTGTCCTTGTTTATCTAACATTACAGCTTGTTTTTCTTTATATAGGGTCTTATTGCTAGTATCTAATGTTAGCTCTTCAGCTTCTTTACATCGCAGTCTTGCTGCCTCATATTTTGCTATTTTTGTTGTTGGGTTAGTAGCATTATTTCCTTCAGTCTCTAATGCTAACCCTTG
The DNA here is from genome assembly GCF_965178575.1 of Candidatus Tisiphia endosymbiont of Micropterix aruncella. Lineage (NCBI taxonomy): Bacteria > Pseudomonadati > Pseudomonadota > Alphaproteobacteria > Rickettsiales > Rickettsiaceae > Candidatus Tisiphia > Candidatus Tisiphia endosymbiont of Micropterix aruncella. Next base: position 786,008 of record NZ_OZ238268.1, on the reverse strand, counting down.
AGCATTTAATGCAGAGGCTTTATTGTTTTTAATTGAAATAGTATTCCAGTAATCTGTATCTATGTATAAAGCCGCGTTATATTTAGCTATAGCTCCAGCAGGATCAGTCGCAACCAATGCTTGCCCTTGTTTATCTAACATTCGAGCTTGGTTGCTAGTATATGTATTTCCTATTAGGTTGTCAGCCTCTGCAAATCGCAGTCTTGCAGTCTCATACTTTGCTATTTTTGTTGTTGGATTAGTAGCATTATTGCCTTCAGTCTCTAGTGCTTTCCCCTGAGCATTTAATGCAGCAATTTTATTGTTTTTAATTAAAGCAATAGTATACGAGTCATTAGCTATGTACGAAGCCTCGTTATATTTAGCGATAGCTCCAGCAGGATCAGTCGCAACCAATACTTGCCCTTGTTTATCTAACACTTTAGCTTGGTAGTCTCTATAGTAGGACTTTCTGTTATAGGGCCAGTGTGTATTATCATTTGTTGATGTCTCTACAGCCCCTTTATATCGCAATCTTGCAAGCTCATATTTTGCTATTTTTGTTGTTGGGTTAGTAGCATTATTTCCTTCAGTCTCTAATACCTGTGCCTGATGATATAACATGTCAGCTTGTTCATTTCTATAGTAGGACTTCCATATTGATGATATCTCTTCAGCCTCTTTATGTCGCAGTCGTGCAAGCTCATATTTTGCTATTTTTGTTGTTGGGTTAGTAGCATTATTTCCTTCTTGACATAAGTTAAGCCCCTGCCTCCAATGTGATTCTGCTTCATCTTCGTTGTTTGCATGCATTGTTAGTTCTCCAGTTTCTATTATATTTAGTTTCTTTACTTAAATTTGAGCAAAGCAGTTAAAGGGAACTCTCTCAATTATAGACTTCGCTATCTAATCCCATTAACATAGCCAAGGAATCTATAGGGTTTTGTTGTTCCAGTACTTTTTCAATCTCAGATTTCTCTAATTGAGAGGTGAGAGTTAGTAAATCATTAAAAGACTTCTTACCAAACTTACTTATATATTCCTCAATAACTCTAGGCTTGTTAAGCAACGGATTGTCATATTCTTCCTTAGTCACATACATAATATGACAGGAACTGTCATCATCACTATCACTATCATGATAGTGATGATGATGAATAACCTGTGGTTGCTTTTGCAAAGCATCGTTTTGTGCCTTAAGCAAGGCTGCATCAGCTTCTCGTTTAGCCACTTCCGCTTTATATTCAGTGTCTTTTCTAGCCATTTCCTTTTTAAAGGCTGCATTATCAGCTTCTCGTTTAGCCATTTCCGCTTTATATTCAGTGTCTTTTCTATCCATTTCTGCTCTATATTCAGCTTCTTTTCTAGCCATTTCCGCTTTTTCCTCAGCTCTTTCTTTAGCCCTTTGTGCATTATACTCATTTTGTATTTTCCGCATCTGCTCGTTTTGTTCTTGTACAACTTTATATAATTGATTTTGAAAGGCCTCGTTTTGTGCCTTAAGCAAGGCTGCATTATCTTTAGCAAGTTTTGCCATTTCCTCATTATGCTTATCTTGTAATCTCCGCATTTCCTCGTTCTGTCTTTGTAAATTCTCTTGTGTCATCTTTACTATAGTTTGCGTTTCTGCTATTTGTTTTTCCATCTGTTCTTTAGTTATTTTATTTTCCTGATTTTCTAACATTAGCTTACGCATTGTAATTTCTTCAATTAACTTACAGCCTGTATTTTTTAAATCATTTTTAAAACATTCAATGTCTGCTGTTCTTATATCGATAATAGTTTTTATAAAGGCAAGAAGATCTAATTTACTATTTAACCCCTTGGAATCTTCTAAGGCAGTTTGTCCCTCTCTAATTAGTATATTCTGTACTCTCTCAAGAAATTCTTTCATACTTTCATTATGATCATTTGTATTAAATTCAGCGGATATTTTTTTTAAATGTTCAATTGCTTTATGTGCATCTTCCGATTTTTCTATTTTGTCTACATCTACTAATGCTTTAACTTTTGCTAAAATTATATCTAAATCCTCCTTAATAAAGTTTGAAAATAAAGAGCTATTTTTATAGATAAAGACCTTGGTATCTGGAGAAATCCCTACTTTTACAGCCAATTGTTGTTCGCTGTTAATTTGGTTAATATCTTTCGCTATCATCTCAGCATCTTTGCTATCAAGCGGACCTTCCTTCTTGGCTTTTGCAAAAATAGTTATTTTTTCATTATTGGCTAGATGTTGAACAAATGCCTTATCTAGTTCTGGGTCTTGTACATCTTTAGCAATTTTTTTGATATCAACAGCTATGTCATGAACATCGTAATTCTTTACTTTAGTGACAAGCAATATACTACAATGCTTAATTTTATCTAAGTCACTGAAGAGATAATTTACTTGTTTTATTAGTCCCACAAAACCTGCAGGATTATCGTTGGTAATATCTTTAATATCAGAAACCAAAACTATCTTTATATTTCTAGCATTGCTAAGTAACTTAGACAAAAGGTATGCGTTAGATATATCTACCGCAGGTCCTCTATTATCGCCAAACCCTGGACAATCCCATATAGTTTTTTTATATGCTCCATCCAGCTTATACCATTTTTTAGGAACGGTGGTCATAGATCCACCAGTAGCTCCTATCTCAGGTCCTGCTTTTGGATCTACAGCAAATATTTTTAATAGCTTAGCATCCTTGCCTTTACCATGTGGGTCAAGTTTTGCAACTTTTAAAGGATTGGATAAAAGATAATTAATTACTGTACTTTTCCCTCCTCTAGTATTACCTATAACTAGTGTGTTCTCCCCTTCAATTGTTTTGTCTACATCTGCAGTACCTACTGTTATAAGACTCTTAGCTTCCTCAAATACATCCAATGCTACACTTAATTGTTGACCTTCTTCTTGTTTTTTATCATCTAAAATTGTTGCTTTTTTCTTCATAAACAATTACTCCATATAATTTATTAGTTAAATTAATACTTGGTACATTATGTAACCCAGTTCTAATGAATGTTCTATTTTAACCACTATCCTAAGGTTAATAGCTTAATGATATACTCAAATGATTTGAAGAATTTGATTTGCAAATGAGGGGCGAGCTGCTAGGCATACATATAGTACGTGAGCATGCGAATCCATGATATTTTCAAAAAACAATTCTTCAAAGCATGAAGAGTATACACCAACAGTTTGGTGCTTATATCTTATTAACTTGCTCGACAAACTTCTTTATTTTCAAAATTATATACTTTGTATAGTATGAAACATGTTTTGACATGTAAAGTATTTTTATAAAAATTAGTAAAGATATTAGGTTTAGTGGCAATTATGCGTAAGATAATGGGTTCGAATTTATTGCAAATAACACAATGGAAGAGTAGAATAGTGTAAAGAAAGTATATCTATGCTATTTTATATTTCTCCGAAACTGCTTAAATATTTTAAAGGATTCTGTTCTTCACTAGAAATCATCATGTTTATTTGTTTATATGAAATGTAGATTTTCTTTGAGCTATCGAGATTTAGAAGAAATGGCTATTATTAGAGGTACTAGAATAGACTATGCTACTTTACAAAGATAGGTGATAAAATTTGTGAGTGTGCCAAGAAAAGGTGCATTAATCTTACGGGTGAAAGTCCCGTTATGGAAGGAGTAGCCTAGCTCCACCATATAGCGAATCTTGTGCTGCTGAAGGTAACGACAGCAGTAAAGCGTAGACAGAGAAACAATCGAGCCGAAACCAAATCGAACAATTACAGGGTAATTAGAGAGTAGACGTAAGCGTTACCACTTACGCCCCTCATTAGAACCTCATCGTGCGGTTTTCCCGCAATGGGCTCAAGATAAATTCCTTCACCTGATTATTTTTAATCTAGCTATCTAACACAGTTTAGTTGTCGTCAATTATTGAAAGTCTGTGCTTTCATAACGTTTCTCTGTGTTAGTCGAACTTACCCACCAGCCTTCCCTCCATTGGCATTACCCAATTTCATCAGTACTATGCTGGATCTGACTTCCTATATTTCTTTTTAGCTCCCTTGCGTTTTATACTTGTCGGCTAATACTTCTTAAAAGAAGAAAATATAGGATCTCCCACGTTTATAAATAAACTTTTATTACATACCATGCTCTTAGACCCCGGAGATCTAACACATACCTGCCTATTTATGGTATGTATTATGTTGCATTCCTGCCTTTTAACACAGTCTGTGATCCCAAAAGAATTGCTTAACGAGGCTCAATCACTTTAACCTTTCGGCTTACGGCCTATAATATTTCTGTCTACGCTTAACTGACTTTGTTACCAAAATCATCTCAAGACTCGATACATAGTGTGCTAGGTCAACACTTCTATGGCTGTTCTTTCAACCGCTAGCTTATTTACACTTCGTGGCGCACTAAAAGTCACAATCTGAGGTTGCAGAATAAAATATAAACAGATTGTTTGTAATGACTATAATATTCCCTAGTTTCAGTAATTTTAGCAGAAATAGTAGCTATTATTGATATAACAAAACTCCGTAATAATGATAAAATGTACTAGTCAAGATTTAATCTTACAGACATTATAAAATTTCCGTACGATTGTCAGTTGAATTGAGTCTATAATATAGTTTGTGTAAGTTGCAAAAGAAGCAGTAAGAGATTACTGTAAAAAGAAGTAACTAAAACAAAGGGAAATTATGGCTAAAGAAATAGGTAAAGATAAAGAAAAATTAAACATAAGTAATCATCTAGTAGAAGAATTATTATCAAAAGCAAACCCATCAGAGTTATTTGGTCGAGATGGTTTATTTCAACAGCTAAAGAAACAAATAGTTGAGAAAATATTAGCAAGTGAGTTAGATCATGAATTAGGCTACTCAAAACATAGTAAAGTAGAAAAAGTAGATAATAATCGTCGTAATGGTAGCTATGAGAAGACAGTAATTGATGATGATGGTCGTAAGTTGACATTAGAAGTACCAAGAGACCGGGAAGGTGAGTATAATCCACAATTAATATACGTTAATTCGGGATAAGGATTAGTAAAAATAGCAGACATATATACACTACGAAGAGCAATTAATGTATGAATTCACAGAAATGCAATTTATACATATCCAAAATCTTGTATTAGTTATAGCTAAAGCATTTTTACTAATCCTTATCCCGAATTGACGTTTCATGTAAATTAGTCATATAATTCCTCTAAGTTATAAACCCACTCTGTAATGTAATACAAAAATAACCAATAGTTAAATAATCTTGACAAATTTTTTAGAAAATGCAATATACGTCAGTTCGGGATAAGATATAGATGAAATAGTAATAGATAAAAGGATTGTCAAAAAGGAGTGCCTGCAGTATTTATATTTTTAAACAAAAAAACAAACTACAGGCATGAAAAAAGATATCACAGAATTATATAGTTTTATAGATGATTTTTGTAAAATTTATTTGGAGTATGAACAGAGAAAGTTATTACCATCAAATAAGCAGAGAAATCGCTGTTGTAGCATGAGTTTAAGTGAAATGTTAACAATAATAATTATGTTTCATACATCCTATGCTAAGAATTTTAAATTTTTCTATAAAAGTTATATAGAGTGCATGCATAAGGATGATTTCCCTAAAGCCTTGAGTTATAATAGATTTGTTGAATTAATGGCACGATTATTCATACCGCTAAATATGTTGATTCATTTGTTGTTTGGTGAAGAAACAGGTATTTATTTTATTGACTCTACAACGATTAAAGCTTGTCACAATAAAAGGCGTTATACGTCAATTCGGGATAAGGATTAGTAAAAATGCTTTAGCTATAACTAATACAAGATTTTGGATATGTATAAATTGCATTTCTGTGAATTCATACATTAATTGCTCTTCGTAGTATATATATGTCTGCTATTTTTACTAATCCTTATCCCGAATTAACGTGTTATAACGTCAATTCGGGATAAGGATATTGAGAACATGTAGATTAAAATCAAATTTTGTTGAAGGTTTATTTTTCTTTAATGAATAAGCAACAAGAGTAGATAATATATGGACAAAGGCATTTATTGGTGATCTATGTCTAGTATGTTCAAGGTTCATTTTATTTTTTAGATAATCAAAAACTGTTTCAATTAAGTTACGCTTTCGAAGTAAGATTTTTTCTTTCAAATCCATTAATTTATTTTCCATATTCTTCTTAATTCCATGAATCATTTTTAAGCCTCTTTCATATAAATTTAAGAACAAATTTTGTTTAATATAACCTTTATCAGCTGCTATAATTCCAGTTAATCTTTTTGTTAACTCCGGTACTGGAACCCTATCATCTACATTGCCTTTGGTCACTTTTAATGCCATAAACTCCCCTTTATTATTGATTATTACATGTAATTTAAAACCATAAAAATACCCCATAGAGGATTTACTATGTTTGGCTAATCCTTTAAAAACTTTATTGCTATAACGCCTTTTATTGTGACAAGCTTTAATCGTTGTAGAGTCAATAAAATAAATACCTGTTTCTTCACCAAACAACAAATGAATCAACATATTTAGCGGTATGAATAATCGTGCCATTAATTCAACAAATCTATTATAACTCAAGGCTTTAGGGAAATCATCCTTATGCATGCACTCTATATAACTTTTATAGAAAAATTTAAAATTCTTAGCATAGGATGTATGAAACATAATTATTATTGTTAACATTTCACTTAAACTCATGCTACAACAGCGATTTCTCTGCTTATTTGATGGTAATAACTTTCTCTGTTCATACTCCAAATAAATTTTACAAAAATCATCTATAAAACTATATAATTCTGTGATATCTTTTTTCATGCCTGTAGTTTGTTTTTTTGTTTAAAAATATAAATACTGCAGGCACTCCTTTTTGACAATCCTTTTATCTATTACTATTTCATCTATATCTTATCCCGAACTGACGTATTATGTAAAATAAACTTTTGTATTCTCTTAGCTGTTACGGTATTATCTGTAATAGATACTACGGATACATCTGTTTTGAATTCCCTATATTGAACAAGCTCCTCAGCTAATATAATTCTATCCTTTACAAAATCTCGTATTTTCATAATATTTACTCCAAATTTAATTGTGCTAGTTCACCAATCAGATTTTTAGCTAGTTGATCATTGTCAACTGTGCCTGTGGTAGATGTTGGATTCTCTTGATAATCACTTAAATAGCTTTGTATTTTACCTACTAAAGCCTGTTGCCCATTAAGTTTAGTTTGTAATGTTGCAAGATTATTTTGCTTGCTAGTGAGAGTAGATTGAATATTACTAAGATTATATTGAGTACTACTCAGAGTACTTTGCTTATTAGCAAGATCACTTTGAGCTTGTGATAATTGCGAAGATAAACTACTATTCTGCGATACATGACTATTATAAGAAGATTTTTCACTACTCAACTTGCTCTGTAGGGTACTCAAATTTCCTTCAATATCCATCAGCGGATTATTACTTAAAGTATTAAATTCATCCTTTAATGTCTGTAATATTTCTTTAGCCGACGTTTTACTACTTAACTTACTCTGCAGACTAACTAGATTTTTTACAGTATCAATCGGTGGATTATTATTTAAAAAGACAAGTTTACTATTTAATGCTTGTCCGTATTTTCCTGTAATTACTGATAAGCCTAATGCTTCTAATCTTTCTTTAGCCATATATTACCCCTAGTTTTTATATTTCAATAATCTCAAAAACTCCTGTAAAGGACGTTCTTAAAAATGTTCTGCTGATCTGTATACTCCAATGATAAAATTAGGAAGCTTATTTATTCTCCAAATTATATATTTTATACAGTATGGAATATATTTTAATATGTAAAGTGTTTTTGATAAAAAAAATAGTGGGATATCAAATTTAGTGGTAATTATGTACTAATTATACTCAAATAATTTGAAGAATTGGAATGTAAAACAAGGGGTTTGAGAACAAAATATTATTTTGTATCAGTCATTATGAAAAATAGCAATAGAAAGAATCATTAGAAAATCCCTAATATACTCAATTAACCTGAAGAGTTGGCAAAATGATTAAAAGTTATAGTCTGAAATTGCTCAGTTATAAGAGTAAGTAATTTACCTTTGTATTTATCAATATTACTAATAATACAAGAGTTTGAATAACTAATAATTTTATGTCTATCGAGATTCTAAATTTATCCACTAGGGGCTAACTATAAAAGACCTGTTATGGGCAGAATCTTGTTATAATTAGGCTTTAAAGAGATTTGCAAAAATTCTAACCTAAACTGGTAAAAAGTTCGCAACGTACACCATGCTCCCCGCCACTTTGGTACAAGTTGTCGTTTTTTCAAAAATATTGCAGCGGGAAACGTAGGACAGGTTCAAGTTTTTTTTTGCCCCTGACGTTTAAGGTTCTGAAATACGAAATTTATGATCTAGACTCCTTTTAACGTTATCACTTAAACTATCAACATAAGATTGTGCCATTAATACGTTCATCCCCTACATTAGCCTTGCATGGGATTGAGAATCTTTGTTTATTACATAACCTTCTGTTCTAAAATACGCGAATTCGGGATAAGAATTTGTCAATTCTTATCCCGAATTGGGGTTATACGTAAAAATTTTTAGCCCCAATAGCTTGGCAGAATTATTTCCTGAAAGGGTTTTAAGCAATTAACTAAAATAACCCTATTATGATGGTGCTAGGCAAAGCGGATAAATTACAGTTGGTGGGAGTCCAACCTACGCAAAGTTTAGCCAACAGCGTAGAACCAAATTTCACGCATAGGGAGGTAACGAATTATGTGAAGCTGAGAGGAGGGATGTAGTGGGTTGTAACGTAAGTGAAGGATATAAGCTCCGAGATGGGTAAAATCGTAGAGGTTGACATGCTTCATATCATGGAAAACAGGATGCGTAGTTGCGCTAAGGCAAGCAACTATCGCTCTACCGGGGTCTCAGACCATAACTGTCGAAAGTTCGAAGGGGATCATATTTTCAGCTCCACCAAGTTTGGATTACCGCCACAAAAAAGTACAATATCTTTAATAAGTTCCTTCTCAATGAACAAAGTAAACTTTAATAACGCCATCTTAAATCCTGTTAGTTTATTACTAATTCTAAAAATTATAAACAAAATTGCTGCTATTAAAATGCAATATAAATATATACTCAATTAACCTGAAGAGTTGCAAAAATGGTTAACGGTAATAGTCTGGAAATTATCGTTTATTAAGGTACGTAACCTATCTTTATAATCGCCGATGTTGCTAAAAAATTTGTTTATTGCTTCCGAAAATTGTTCAAAATTATGATAAAATTTATTATTAGTTGTAATACTGTGCATAAACTTCCATAATCTCTCAATTGGGTTAAGATTTGGACTATATGGTGGCAAAAATACTAGCTCTATTTTAGTATTTACTAGGTATTCCTTAACTTTCTTGGATTTGTGGTAACTAGCATTGTCACAGATTAAATATATTCTTTCCTTGTCACTATTCTCCTCTTCCAACCTTTGTAGAAAATTAACTATCTGCTCCCCATTTATTTTGGGGTTCTCTGTGCTTACTAACTGTAAATCGGCTAGGTTAATAGCACCAATCATGTGCTTTCTTCTCCAGCCACTGAATGTTGGTAAGGTCTTATCTTGGTTCTTTCTTATCCAACCGCACCTTGCCCTTGCTTGATACTGAGGATGAACACCATCCATAAAATATATGGCTTCCTTATCTCTGAGATCCCCTTTTAGTAAACTGTAGTTTAACTTAAATAATTCTTGCTTGTCAAAATCCAGCTTAGCCGGTACTACTTTCGGCTTCTTGTAAACAAAACCCAGTTTGTATAGTAATTTTGTTACTCCCGTTATCGTATATGTCACCCCATATTTGTTCTCAATGTGATGCATGATATCTTTAGCATAAACATAATTATTTGCTTCTAGGTGAGTCACTAATTCTGCCCTATCACCATCACTTAATTTGCTTGTGCTACCGCCATTGTCGGTATCAAGCTTATTGGCTTTTTGATAATCAACAATATGTTTTCTTATCGCTTCGTGGCTCAAGAGTAGTACCTTAGCAATCTCTACATTACTATACCCATCGTCATACATCAAAACTGCCTTAATACGATCACGTATGCGTCCGTCTCGTTCTGTCTTATGACGTTCCTTCAACTTTTCTCTTTGTTCTTCTGTCAATACATTCTTTCTCATAATGTCCTAAACTTTATAATATCTCTCCTGTCTTTGCAACTCTTCATTTATGAGTAGTATATCACCGTCTAAAAATAAATCAGTTAGCTTTACATAAGCGTCAAGGGCAGGCTATAACAAATTTTAAAAATAAGCTACCATCTCCACAGTCAGATAGGATTAATTTATCAAAATAAATTTAAAACTAGGGCGTGTCATCAATTAAGTTGACAGGAGCGTTTATTTGTTGTGTAATAGAGAAAAAATTAAGAATAAATTTTCTCTATGCGTCGATATGCTCTACGTGACGATCAATGGGATCGGATTAAAGATAACCTACCTGGAAGGAAAGAGTCTGTTGGTGTAACAGCCAAGGATAATCGCCTATTTGTAGAAGCAATCTTGTATCGATATAGGGCTGGTATACCTTGGAGAGACCTACCTGAACGTTTTGGAGATTTTCGAGTGATTCACCTACGTCATTCAAGGTGGAGCAAGACAGGTGTGTGGAAAAAGGTTTTTGAGATGTTGGCTGAAGATGCTGATAACGAGTATGCCATGATTGATTCAACCATTGTTAGGAGTCATCAACATAGTGCTGGTGCTAAAAAAAAGAGTTAGAGGATGACCAAGCAATTGGACGAGGTAAAGGGGGGCTGAGTACTAAAATCCATGCCACATGTGACGCTCTAGGGAATCCAACGGGATTCCATCTTACCCCGAGTCAAGCTCATGATTTGCAAGGATCTGATGTTTTGATGAATGAATTGACGAAAGCGGATGCTGTACTTGCTGATAAGGCTTATGATGCCGATGCACGTATGCGAAATAAGCTGAAAGATAAGGGATGTACAGTTGTGATTCCCCCAAAGAAGAATCGTGTGAATCCAACTAATTATGATAAGGATCTTTATAAAGCTAGGCATTTGATTGAGAACTTTTTTGCAAAATTGAAGCAATATAGAGCTATCGCAACACGATATGACAAAACATCTCAGAACTTTTTAGGAGCTGTTTATATGGTTTCCATGGTAATTTGCCTCAATTGATGACACACCCTAGTATAAAATGGGATAAAAAATATCCAGTAATTTCTGATATTTGGCAGCGTAGTTGGTCAGGAATAATACCATTTTTTGCCTTTCCTGAGGAGATTAGAAAGGTGATTTATACCACGAATACTATAGAGTCTATAAATCGTCAAATTAGGAAAATTATTAAAAATAAAGGTGTATTTCCAGATGATAAATCAATTCAAAAGATAATATTTTTAGCCTTACAAAATGCGGCTAAAAAATGGACTATGCCTATAAAAGATTGGTCATTAGCTTTAAATCAATTTGAAATACTTTGTGGAGATTTTAAATATGATTTATTGGAAAATAAAAAATGAACTTACACAAAAAAAATTATTGACTCACTTCCATCCATTTTTCTATCATTTCTTCAATATTCAAAAATATTCTCTGCAAGTAATCTAAGCCATACCTGAATAAGGAGATAGACTTTCTACCATGTTTTTTAAGCTTTATAGGTTTGATAGAATTTTGCCATTGACCCACAACATAAGCAAAAGTAAATGCTATAGCAAGTAAACCAAGCAATTTACGTCAATTCGGGATAAGGATATTGAGAACATGTAGATTAAAATCAAATTTTGTTGAAGGTTTATTTTTCTTTAATGAATAAGCAACAAGAGTAGATAATATATGGACAAAGGCATTTATTGGTGATCTATGTCTAGTATGTTCAAGGTTCATTTTATTTTTTAGATAATCAAAAACTGTTTCAATTAAGTTACGCTTTCGAAGTAAGATTTTTTCTTTCAAATCCATTAATTTATTTTCCATATTCTTCTTAATTCCATGAATCATTTTTAAGCCTCTTTCATATAAATTTAAGAACAAATTTTGCTTAATATAACCTTTATCAGCTGCTATAATTCCAGTTAATCTTTTTGTTAACTCCGGTACTGGAACCCTATCATCTACATTGCCTTTGGTCACTTTTAATGCCATAAACTCCCCTTTATTATTGATTATTACATGTAATTTAAAACCATAAAAATACCCCATAGAGGATTTACTATGTTTGGCTAATCCTTTAAAAACTTTATTGCTATAACACGTTAATTCGGGATAAGGATTAGTAAAAATAGCAGACATATATACACTACGAAGAGCAATTAATGTATGAATTCACAGAAATGCAATTTATACATATCCAAAATCTTGTATTAGTTATAGCTAAAGCATTTTTACTAATCCTTATCCCGAATTGACGTAATATGTGATTTTAATAATTAAAATCACATATTGAATGATGAAAAAAGTTAAAATGCACTCGCAGAACCGTTTCAAGAGTGCATTTTTCCTTATAACAAAGCCAGTTCGATATAAGAATTAATAATTCTTATATCGAACTGAGGTTATATTACATATCACGTTTCGTTTAGAAGAGATGCATATATGTATAGAAATGCTACTTGATGAATTCAGAGAATTTGTCAAACTTAACAATCCTAAAGGCAAGACCGAAGAAGAAAATAATAATCAACATACTAAGAGTAATGAAAATATACAACCATAATCTTAATCAAACGTTATATTCGATAGATGAATGAGGAATACTGCTGTTTAAGTTCATTAGCTAGTGTTTTATCATATATTATCTCTTGGAAATAAGAGCTAACTTTTTCAAGAGGCTTAATAATATCAGCACTTTGTTTACCAATATCACAATTTATATGATTAACTCTTAAACCACGATTTACAAATGCGACCTTAACGCTTAATTGTTCTTGTCCCATAAATCTATGGCATATTGTTTACAATATTCAAGCATATCAACGGTATTAGGATGGTGTATGCCAAATTCCTTAATTTGTGGCTTGCCAAAAAATTTATAATTATATAAATCTTTGCTTTTACAAGCGGCCTTTGCTCCTTTGTTATATAACTCACTTACTTGAACAACATTTTTACTTTTATCCCCATAGAAATAGTGGTATATAGCGTAAGCTTTTTTATAAGATTCTATACCTTCTTTAATGTTACCTTGACTAAGTAAAATATCACCTTGCACTACATAACTTGCTGCTAAATCTGGATCTTCCAAATGATCTACATTCTTAGGATTTCTACGCTCATCTGCTAAAAATATTGTTATAGCTCTATTAATATGATCTAAAGCAATATCTATTTTATTTAATCCTAATTCACTTTTTGCCATTTGTGTATAAATATAACCTAATGCCTCTTGGTTTACAGATTTATGCATATTATATACTTGTTGAGTTTGAGCATAAGCTTCTTGATATTTGCCAATAGAGCTTAGTATTGTTGCCCTAAATAAATAATCTCTAGTAAAACCCAAATCATTAGGATCTAACATTTTCCATACCTCAATGCCTTTATTAACATATTCTAAAGCCTCATTATATTTACCTTGAATAAAAGATATTCTAGCTTTTACATGATACAATATAAATATATCTCCTCCCTCTATCCTATGTTTAAATAGTTTCTCCATTTCGTTAATAATTTCTTCAGCAGTTTTTATATTACCTAAATATACATGAGTTAGAGCAATGTTTAAGCTACAGTTAAATTTAGAATAAATATAATCATAATCATCACCTAGGGTATCTAAAACTTTAAGTGCTTTAGTTAAATAAGAAATAGTTTTTTGATAATTTATCGATGTTACTCTATTGTAAAGTCCTACTCCCACTAAATATCTAGCGTAACAGAATTTTTGATAAGTAGACATTTGCCAAAATTTAAACTGTTCGTCTTGTTCTTTTTGTTCAAACCAGTTAACCATTTGCTTTGATTTATATAGATTCCAGGCATTCATATATGAGGCAAACAATTGCAATCTCAAGTTAAGCATTAAATATATGTTAATATTATATTTTTCAGCATTTTGAAAAATAATCTCTAAATTTTCGGATATAGTCTTACTGGCTCTCCATACATGTGCGGAATGAACCCCCTTTAGCTTAGGTAATTTTAGAATAATATCCTCTAAATATATTCTATTGTTTTCATCCCCATTCATCTCCATTATTTTGTCGCTAACTACATCATTCATTTCAAAAATAGGATTATCCTGATTAGAATCAATATTGCTAATCAACATAAACTTAGATAATTGGTATATATCATCATCCAGAGTATCCTTGTTATCAATAATTATAGCAAGTAATTGTTTTGAGAAACTTTGGTTATTTATCAAAGCTATTTTATTAAGTAAATTTACTGCACTAGGTTTTAATTCTTGAATAGCCATGCTGATATTTGTTGCTATTTTATCAGTTGATTGATAAATTTTCTTTTTATACTCTTCTTTATCTAGACCTTTAATTTTATTGAGTAATTGAGCCCCCTGAACTATAAGTATTGGATAACCACTAAAAGATTGCGTTAAAAATTCGATACTATTTTTATCCTTATTATCCAATAAACTATTAGCCAAAGCTACGATAGTAGGTTTATTAAACAAGGTCATTAATATAACATTAGGTAATCTCTCGTTATTTTGAGAACAAAACACTACATTACCATTATGTTCCCAATCAATAAAGTTCTGAATTTTTTTATTTTCATTAACTTTTAAATTATCAAACACCAATAACCATTTACTAGTAGAAGTTAAATATGACATTACTTCTTTTTTGGCTAGAGTTATTGCTTCAGATATATTAGTTTGTTTAACCATATTGAGTTGTTGGGCTAATTTAACAAATTGTTCATTAAGGTCTAGGTTACAATCAAAAAACCAAATTAGATCATACTTATTTTTATTCTCATAACTATACATCCTAATTAATTGAGTTTTACCTATACCGCTAGTACCCACTATACTTGCTTGTCTATATTTATCTAAATGTTTCTCAAGAATTTTAAGTTGCTGCTCATGATTGACAAAATAACTAACCGGGGTGATTAAATTAGTTATTTGTTCTTTTGCCAAAGTTCTAGTGTTAATGATTAATAATATGATTAATAGTAAAAATTTTTTCATATGATGAAACTGTTGAAAAATAAATTATGCCCTAACGGTACGTATAAAACATATTATACGGATAACTATAAATAATAAGCAGAAATAATTCAACTTAAGTTTGAATATTAATAATAAAAATCATTAAAAAGCAAGAAAGTTTGTTTGCTAATTCTGAACCTAAATTTCACTAACCTAGTATCAGTAGACCATCTTTACAATCTCAAAGTTCGTATAATCCCTTATGGTGATTTTTGACATGTATAACGCCGATAGAGCTCTAAATTATAACCTTATCCCGAATTCATACGTAATCCTTTCGTTAATAAATGAATAGTAATGAAGAAAATAAATAAAACCAAAGTATATTTAGATTTTAACCACCTTCTAGAACATTATTGATTCTCATTTTCAAATATTCTGTTCTAAATATGCTCACTTTGATCTAAACCTACTTATTACCCCTGCTAATATAAGAACAGGGTCATTATTTATTGTTTTTTCTATCATAATATAGTCAATTAATTTGATTAGCTCTTTGCACATAGTATCAAATCCAACTCAATTAACGATAGTTCCTCATCATCACTATCATCTATTGTTACTGTAGTAGAAAGCATTATGCGTTCAAAATAAAAAAAACATAGAGTAAATAAATTATGGTTCATTTCTAGAAAATTATCAACCTGACCTTTTTAGCATTAGCAGCATGCAGTATATTTTCTTGGACATAAAGTTTGTTAATTAGCTTAGCCTCTAGTAAAGTGCCAATTACTACCCAAGTTAAGAAGCAATGAATATCCTTAAAGATACTTCTTATTAGGTTGACGGGACTGTTATAGCTATATTGTTTGACTACGATTTGAATTAATTTACAAAGTGCTTTGTTATTGTATTTATCTTTTGCAACAATAATTTTGATTATAGTAAAATTATTATCCTTGCAGAAGTCAATCAAAGATTCTTTTAATTTTAATGGTTCAGAATAGGCATGTGATAAATATGATAGGATAATGGCTTTTTTACCTATTTGACTAGTCATAACGACATCCCCTCTGTGATTAAACTTAAAGTTATCAAGCTTTAACCACCAAAGAATCTTGAGAGATTACTTTGGCGATCGGGGGAGTTCGAAAAACCGTGAATAGACAGTTACGATAGCCTTTAGGCTTAAGGTGCAAACCTTAAGTCCTGAACATAACTAGCACCTCCCCGACCATAACAATCGCGGGCCACCCCTTTTACGGCTGATGCCTACCGGCTACTCAATAGAGATTTCGACACCCAAAAGTAACTTTGCAGTTACTCTACTTTTGATTTTAAACTATACGTAGATAAAGTCAATGACAGTTTGCATGACAAATGGTTTTTTAATTTCTTGCACGAATCACACAAGGACGTTCTTCGGAAAAAAGGGGATTTACCGTCAGATTATGGAAAGATTTTATTGGGAGTAAAGAGAAAATACCTCTGTAGCTCTTCTATTACGGAGACCATTCAAAATCAGGGGCAAAGCTAAATTCTGCTAAAAAATATGCCTAGCTTTTTATAAAAATATATTACAAAATGAATCTATATCACCTGAAACATATTTTACCCTATTTGATGTAACTGATAAATTGCTTTTATATGTCTGACAATACTAAAATTTACCAATTTAAAGTACATCTTAAAGATATAAGAATCATAAATAAATCAGTACAAAAACAAGAGCAAGTGTTAGATTTTACTAAATATGTGAATAATATTAGAAAGAAAAAATCTCTATTAATAATGATGATATTAATTATGTCTTATACATCAGTTGCTCAAGCGGCAATATCTAATCTTGTTATACCAGTTAGTTATTTTGCTGATCATGTTAAACAATTAACTTTAGTTAAAAATAATTTAATTAAATATAGGCAGACAAGTCTCGTTGGCATTAGTGGCATGGGCAAGACTCAACTTGCAAGAATGTATGCTTATGAGAATAAAAATAATTATGAGCTTATTTGGTTTATTGATTGTAACTTAGATATTAATGAAGAATTTTTAAAACTAGCAAAGTCAATTAATGAAAAGGCTAAGACTAATTTAATATCGAAAGATGTAGGATCAGCAAAAAAAGAAGTGTTATCTTACTTATCAAGCAAAGATAAATGGTTATTAGTATTTGATAATTTAAAGATCAAAGAAAATCACAAGGTGCAAGAATTTATTAATTGGGAACATAATGGTCATGTTATCTTTGCTTCTCAGGATAGTGAGTTATTACCTAATATAGTCAAGATGACGGTCTTTGACAAAGATGATGCTATAACACTTGCTAATAATATTTTAGAAAAAGATGATCCTAAACTAGCAGAGTTTTTAGTTCAAGAATTTGTTGGTTATCCTGTATTGATAGTACAAGGTACACAGTTATTGAACCAAGTACCGGGTTTAAGTCAAGAAGAGTATAAAAAGAGGATACGAGATTCTGCTGATAAAATTCAATCAAACATTACTTTAGCAATTAAGGAATTAAAGCCAAATGCTAAAAGATTACTGAATAAGATAGCTTTAATCAATAACCAAGCTTTTTCCAAGGAACTATTGAAGATTATTGCTGATGACAAAAACACCATTGATGATGATATTTATCAACTGTCTAAATTTGCTTTAATTTCTAATACTGATCCAAATGAAACCAATCCTGTTTTTGAAATGCATGATGTTATTGCTCAGAAAATAGCAGAGATGCGTGGAATTGGGAATAATATAAATGATTTAGAAGAGATTGTTACTAAATTGATAAACTCTGTACCGAAGAGTGTAATGAGGGCTCATGTTTTTGAGGAAGCAAAAACGATGCGTGAAAACCTAGAAATTATTGCAGCAAATACCCAAAAATACAATATTAACATCTATAAACTTATGAAGTTAAATTTACAATTGATAATACGATATGTTAATTTTCTAGATATTTATAATTCAGAGAAACTGATCAGTTGGTTTAATAAAAACGATAAAAAGGGTAAGTTTAAATTATGGCTAATGAATAATGATACAAAAAGTAAATATGCATGTTATTTAGGGTTAATAGGAACATATTATATAAGTTGTACTGACCATTATATGGCAATTAATTATTTTACTAGGGCAAGGGAAGTTTTTGATAATGTTAAGGGATATGGGGCTTTCAAATGTAATATATTTTATTTTTTGGCTATATCTAATATTCACTTAGGTAAAATTCAAGAAGCAGAAGAAAATATTCAGGTTATGCAGCAAATGTTTACCGATGGTTTAGTAGAGAAGAGAGATATAGGTTATATATATGGTTCTAAAGCAAGGTTATTATTTGTGCAAGGAAAATACCTAGAAGCATTAGAACAAATTAATAAAACTATAGAAATGTTTATTAAAAATGGATTACAGCCGGATGATTTATTTCTTACAAGTAGTTACATACGTAAAGCTGCAATACTTAACTCTCTTAATCAATATCAAGAAGCTTATGCTCAAGCTAAACAAGTATATGACATGCATAAGATAGTAAAGAAAGAAGATCATGAAGTATTTGGTCGAATCTTTACTCAAATGTCAAGAGCTGAACTAGGATTAGGCAATGCTCAAGAAGCTCTAGGTTATGCTCAAAAAGCTATAGTCATATTTATTAATGATTCGGCTAGATCTAATAAAGATATCAGCATTTCATCAGATACATACTTAGCCAAGGCTTTTGTTGCTGAAGGAGATGCATTAGCAGCTCTTGGTCAGAATGAAAAGGTAGCTGAGTCCTATGCTTCAGCAGAAGTATTATATTATAATAATTATCGGGATAATATGAAAAATGTCGATGGAGTAAGCTACCTGTATTGGGCTGCAGCAAAAGCGACTTGCAATTTACCAAATAAATTTTGGTATACAAAATTTAGCACCCAACTCATAGAAAAATTTGGTGAAACCCACTTTAGAAGTATAGATCTTTTGAGTAAGTGTAAAAACTAATAACAATTTGATAAAATATTCACTTTTGCCCCAAATTTACTTTTTTTGTATGCGTTGTTGTAATATCCAATTAATAAACCTTTTCTCTAGTTCTTTTTTGGGTTCGGGTTTCGAGTAATTAAACACTTCTAACATAATATTGACTAGATCGACTTCAGTAACTTCTAACTTAAGGTTTTTTATCTCTTCTATTACAGTCTTAAGTACTTTTTCCATCAATTCAAAATCATCATTATTTAAATAATTTTTTGTTTCAATAAAGGGATTATATAAATCTTTAACGGTTACACCTAGTACATCGGCTACCGTTTGTAACAACTCTGCTGAAGGTTTTTTAGATATCCCCTTTAGAATATTGTATATATTATTTTTCTTTAAACCAGCTTTTCTTTCAAGTTCAGTAACTTGGTAATTACGGTCTTTAATAATTTTATCTAAATTTTTTTGTAATGTTGTATATGACATTATGTTCTAAATAATTTAATTATTTTTTAGTTACATTTATGTTCCACTATGTATTAATTCGCACATAAATGTTTTTTTGTCAAATTTTATATGCATAATTATTGACATTAGTAATAAAAGTGTTATACATATAATTCTATATATAGAATTTAAAGGCAAGACATAATTAAACAACATCATTTTTGATGTTGTTTATTAAGAGCTAATCATAATAAAAAATAAAACTTACTAAAACTAGTAATCTTTGTAGGTCGGCAAACTTTTAGAGAATACTGGTTAAACTAACAACGCTTTTTACAACGCAGATAACTATGTTTATAGCACAAAACCATTCCGAATGCAATAACGCAAGGAATGAAATTAATAAAATAACCCTCACTGGTAATATAGTACCGGGTATTTGGTATCATAAATTGCTACGTTCGTGTGGTAAGTCAGATACCACTACTATCGCTATTCTGTCGGTGCTAGTCTTCTTACATCGGTATAATGGTGATACTGAGTTCCAATTAAATTTCAATTATTTCAAAAATAAATCTAATTTTAGTAAGTGGTGTCATCAAGTCAATAATACTGCTAGACCAAGATTGTACCTTATTACTTTGAACAATTTAATCATACATTACGTACGTTTCGATTATATCAATGTAATAAAACAATACATAGCCTTATATTCTACCACACATCTTGCTCCAATAATTTAATGGAGGAGTAATATGGAAATTGAAAAAACCTTTAACATAACCATAGTAGTAATAGCGGTGGTGTATATAGTTGTAATGTTTAACTTTCTGATGAATATGGAAAAACGATACAGGACAAGTGGGCAAGCAATGCCATCTACTGGCAATGCAGTGCAGGTGGCAACAGAACATGCAGCCAAATGTACCTTAGACCCAATATTGACAGAGCTGAGCAGAGTCAAAATATCCAGTAACGGTTCAGTAGCAATCAATCAACCAAGTTTATCTAGATTTACAGAGGTTATAGCGGAAAGGAACTAAAACATGAATTATCAAATATTAGCCTTGGCCATTGGAGTATTTAGCCTAATCATCGGACAGATATTATTAATACTACTCTCGGTCAAATGGCTTAATCAAATCAGAGCAACCTGTAGTGACATCAAGGTTATTTGCAATAATTTTTCTAACTTTTACATCAAAGCACAAGATGAAATAGCAGCTCTATATCAAAAGACCACAGAGCTAGCTAATAGTACAGTTAAGAAAGAACATCATATATTACATGCTACCTTTCAGTTAGAAGACATAAATATGAATCTTAAAACACTACTTGATGACTTTAAAGTATTTGCTAGCTCTAGCAATACTACGCCACAGACCAAGGAACAAAAATAATTAACATTAGACTTCTTTCGAAACTAGACAATGATGTAGAATGGTGTTATAAATATCTGATTTGAAGTAATAATGAAATTCGATCAGATTAAAGAGTTAGAGGATGAAAAATTTCGTCGATTAACAGGAGTAAAGAAGGGAACATTCTCAAAGATGGTGGATATTTTGAGGCAAGCTGATGGTCTTAAGAAATCAAAAGGTGGGCGTAAAAATAAGCTCAATTTGGAGGAACAGTTGCTGATGGCCTTAGAATACCTTAGAGAATACCGTACTTATTTCCATATAGGTCAGAACTATGGGATTAGTGAAAGTTCAGCATATAAAGCTGTTAAATGGGTAGAAGACACCCTAGTTAAACACCCAAACTTTGCTCTTCCAGGTCGTAAAGCTCTAATGAAGAGTGATATGAATTATGAAGTAGTCTTGATTGATGCTACTGAGAGTCCTATAGAAAGACCTAAAAAAAACAAAAATTCTATTATTCAGGAAAGAAGAAAAGGCATACACTAAAAACTCAAATAGTGGTAGACAAGAAGACACACCAAGTAATATGTACAGATTTTTCTAACGGTAAAAAACATGACTTTAGATTATTTAAGGAATCCAAAATTCTTATCCATTCTAAGGTTAAAGCGATTACTGATACAGGATATCAAGGTATACTACTCATAAATGAAGAGTTGCAAAGATAGGAAAGATATTATAAAGTTTAGGACATTATGAGAAAGAATGTATTGACAGAAGAACAAAGAGAAAAGTTGAAGGAACGTCATAAGACAGAACGAGACGGACGCATACGTGATCGTATTAAGGCAGTTTTGATGTATGACGATGGGTATAGTAATGTAGAGATTGCTAAGGTACTACTCTTGAGCCACGAAGCGATAAGAAAACATATTGTTGATTATCAAAAAGCCAATAAGCTTGATACCGACAATGGCGGTAGCACAAGCAAATTAAGTGATGGTGATAGGGCAGAATTAGTGACTCACCTAGAAGCAAATAATTATGTTTATGCTAAAGATATCATGCATCACATTGAGAACAAATATGGGGTGACATATACGATAACGGGAGTAACAAAATTACTATACAAACTGGGTTTTGTTTACAAGAAGCCGAAAGTAGTACCGGCTAAGCTGGATTTTGACAAGCAAGAATTATTTAAGTTAAACTACAGTTTACTAAAAACGTCAATTCGGGATAAGGATTAGTAAAAATGCTTTAGCTATAACTAATACAAGATTTTGGATATGTATAAATTGCATTTCTGTGAATTCATACATTAATTGCTCTTCGTAGTGTATATATGTCTGCTATTTTTACTAATCCTTATCCCGAATTAACGTAATTTGTAAATAGTCTGATTTAGTGCAATTGACGAATGGTGTCATATTATTATCATCGATTAAATGCGAAGAATATTTAAGTAAGTTGCTGATTAATTGTTGAGTTTTATGTTTCTTATGATAACGATGTGTATATTCATGACAAAGAGCTATAAGATGTTCAGAAAGCCAAAACCAGTTATTTCTATTTGAAGATGCCCAAATAGTACAAGGGTGTTTCAAATGGGTAGGTTTATAAATATCAGGATAGACAATTTGACTATTGCAGAAAATAGCAGTACTAAGTAATTGAGCAGACTCAACTATCATTTTTAGGACTCGTTTATTATCAAGTGCCTGTGCTGATAATATTGGACAAATATTAGTAATAAAAATGTTCATAATATGTGTGATTTATAGACCTTGTTACAACAGAGATGTAAGATAAAATTACGACTTATCTTTTGAGTCAATCTTTACTTGGTCATACATTTCATACAATGTATGTTATTACAAATGCACAGCAGTTTGTTTGGTGCTTATAACTTCAATTTTCACGAATCAAATGATATCAAGTCTGAACATGCTCCTAAATCACTTACATCACTTGTGCAAGTAGCCTTTGTATCATTAATTATATCAGTTAATTTTAAATATTTACAAATCTTCATTAGTATATCAGTAGATATCTCAAATCCTTTTTCAAGAACACATTTTGTCTGTACTATGTTAGTAATCTGAAAATAAGACTCACTAATACGATTATTTAGTTTTACCCATAAATTATTAATATCACTTGTATTATCAATTCCATGAGCTTCTAGTCCTTGTTTTATATAATGTATGAATAATAAATTTTCTCTCACCTCTTGATATTGTTGCAAAATATTTCTATGTGAAGCATTTAATGACTGTGTTTCATCAACTATAATAGGAATAACACATGCAGATAGTTTGTCAAGTGCTTGTCTATAATCAACAAAATTTTGATTGTTACTATTATTAACTAAATCTAGAACAGATGTACCATTATTGTTTTTTATATCTATATTAGCTCCTTTGTTTAGTAAAGTCTTAAATACATCAATATTATTTCTCATTACTACCACGTGTGCCACAGTATCACCATTTTTGTCTACTAAATCAATATTAACTCCTTTGTTTAATAGATGTTGTACTAAATTTCCATAATACGCAGCTATATGTATTAGAGAAGAGGAATCTTTAAATGGACTACCTTTATATTTGCATAAAGAATTAACCTCTTGGTGCTGTTTCTCCAATAAAATATCTAATAATTTAGGACAATCATTATGTATTGCCTTAGATAATAAAAGATCAGAAAAGTCAACCGCATAAAAATATTCAACCATCTTATCTTTATGTTCTAACAAGTACTCCAGTATTTGGTATTGTTCTTTTTTTATTGCAACATCTATTGGATATTCACAATTATATACAACATTAATATTACCACCATGTTCTATTAGCATCTTTACAATATCAATATTACCCTTTGTTATCATAACATGTAACAAGGGCATTGCGTTGTACTTGGCATTTCTCGGGTTAGCATTTTTTTCTTCTAATAAAAAATTTACAATTTTATTGTGATTATTCACTGCTGCTGTAACTAATAAATGTGTGAGGTCATCATGAGCTTTGTGATCAAACAACAGCTTCACTATATTTAAATGACCATGATATATTGCTGATTCCAACGGTGTTTTTTGTTTATTATCTTTAGTATTAGGATTAGCTTGGTGTTGTAACAGAAACTTAACCATGTTAATATTACCATCAGATGATGCTATGTGTAATTCAGTTCGTCCACTATAATCTATAGTATTAATATCAATATTAGTAATCTTGGGTAATAACAATTGTATTATATGAGTATTATCATTTTTTACTGCTTTAAATAATTCTTCTTTAGTTACTGTTTGCAATTTTGTTAATAATAGTTCTACTATCTCAGTAGAATTATTAGATATTGCTGATCCCAACGGTGTTTTTTGCTCATTATCTTTAGTATTAGGATTAGCTTGGTGTTGTAACAGAAACTCAACCATGTTAATATTACCATCAGATGATGCTATGTGTAATACAGTTCGTCCACTGTAATCTATAGCATCAATATTAGTAATCTTGGGTAATAACAATTGTACTATTTGAGTATTACCATTTCTTACTGCTTTAAATAATTCTTCTTTAGTTACTGTTTGCAATTTTGTTAATAATAGTTCTACTATCTCAGTAGAATTATTAGATATTGCTATATACAAGGGAGAATTGTGTAAGAACGCAATATTAACATCAGTGTTACCATGTAATAACAACTCTACTATTTTTTTACTCTTTGATTTTACTGCTATATGTAATAGAGTGTTACCTAAAGAATTTTTAGCATTAACATCAGTGTAGTACCCTAATAATAATTCTACTATTTCTACATTATCTTGCTTTATTGTTGTATCTAATATGCTTCTTACAATATTATGATCAATATTATGTCCTAAACATACATTTAGTGCATGAGTATCATTCTTTTGTATAAGTCTATACAATATCATAGAATCTATAGAGTCTAAAGATGGTTCTTGCACAGAAGATGCTCTAGAACTTGTACTTACCAGCTCTGACAGCGATATATCTACAATGGGAATACTAGAAGGTACACTTTTTTGGGTAACAAATGTCTTTGGTACAGCAGTTCCTCTAGAAGGTGTGCTTATCTGTCTTGAAAATGTTGATGGTATATGCTCTACAGATAATCTATCTACAAATGACTGTTTGAAATCAGAAAATATGTGACTCTCTTGATTTTGGTTGTCAGCTAGATTCTTAAGTAAAGCTAGTTGACATTTTGACAAATCTAAATTTTCTAGATTTTGTTCATTGTTACTAACAATTGTTATACACTGTGTTTTATCCTCTGCCTGAATTGCATTCAACAACTGTTCGCTTAGAGATAGTTTTCTTGCTCTACTAAAAAAACGCTTCAATTTACTATACATATCTTTCTATAGTCTCATTCTTAATTTTTACAGATCTTTGTTTATACGAATTGTCTATCCCATTAAAAAAATAATACTAATATTAATCCTTGGAAATATCTACAAAAAGTACTTGCAACAATCCAAGCTTATAAAGCCAATAAAATTGCAGATAATGATCGAAAAGCTTATGCCTCTTGTCTTTAACTGACTAATAATCTCTATTAAATGAGCTAAAGAACGCCCTAACCTATCTAGCTTCCAAACAACTAAGCAATCCCCTTTCATAAGAAAATTCAAAGCTTCTTCTAAACCAGTTCTTTTTATTTTTGCTCCACTGGCTTGATCTTTAAATATATTGCATTGATCAACTCTAGCTCTTATCAAAGCATCATCTTGCAAATCTGTATTTTGTCTTTCATCTTCAGACGAAACTCTTAATATATCCGACCAACATCCATAAAACCTAATATTTTTTTATTCGTACATTATATCAAAACGGCAAAGTTTGTCGTATGGTTTTTTTTCCCTTTTTGGATATTTTTTGTAACGTGCCAAGATAAATTACCTAAGTTGAGCTAGATTATTTTGCCTTATTCTAAGTCCTGTTAATCACTCATCTTCAAATTGTTCTATTTGAAATTTAAAATTTTGGTAGAAATGAATTGCGTTAAATGTAATGTTCCACTGACTTCTATCAATTATTAAATTGTCTTCAATACTTTCAAACGAGAGATCATGCTATCAAATTGATAAAAAAATGTAATCATTTCTTTTAGTAAGGCAAAATAATTTGGTTCAATTTAGGCAATTTATCTTGGCACGTTACACTTCCTGCATGCTCTAACTGTTTATATAACTTAATCCAACTCAAACGCAACTTAATCTTAGCATCCATTACAAATGACCTTATAAGTCTCTAACTTAATTCCTATTAGAACAAGCTTATATCTTAAAAACATGTTATAAGTAGTTGTAAGAGGGTGACTTGAAACAAGCTAGACTGAAATAGTCGTGAACAGAATAAGTACCCTCTATCGTTAAGTTTGCTTTGAACAAATTGCAGAAGGTACTGCAGTGCAGTAGCCTTGCACAATAAGATGAAGGAGATTATACTATGAAAAAAATAATAGGTCTAGATGTAAGTAAAAAATGGCTTGATGCATGTATATATGTATCAAACAATAAACCAATATATCAGCGTTTTGCAAATGATAATTTAGGTCATGAGGAATTTATAGAACTGACGAAAAATCAAGGAATTGAGCTAATAGTGTGTGAACCCACTGGAGGATACGAGGCTGAAATTTGCCAAAAATTATATAGTAATGGGCAACGAATTCATAAGGTAAATACTTATAATTTTAATTCATTTAGTAAGTCAGTAAATTTTTGTAAAACTGACAAACAAGATGCTTTTAAACTAGCGTATTACGGTGATAAAATGCAACTTACCGCAAATTACTTATATCAAGTTGAATCAGAAACTTTGAAGAGATATCAGCAAAGACGGGGAGATTTAGTATTGATGCTTAGTAATGAAAAAAAGAGGTTGCATAATAGCATTGATGGTATTGACAAAGAGAGCATAGAAAAACTGATTAAATTTTTGCAAAAGGAAATAGCGGAGCTTGATGAAAAATTAAATGAGCTGATAGATGGATCACAAGAGCTACAAGAGAAAACAAAAATATTAGAAACGATACCTGGTATTGGTAAATGTCTAGCTAGTAAATTAATTAGCTTTTTACCTGAGTTGGGGGATAAAAATTATAGTAGTAACGAATTATCAGCGATGGTTGGGATAGCTCCATATGCTCGGGATAGTGGTAGTAAACAAGGTCGAAGATTTATTAGAGGTGGCAGGAAAATACCACGAGATGCACTATATATGGCAGTACTAACAGGTAAAAATGGCTTTCAATATTTAAAAGCTTTATATGACAGACTTATTAATAATTTTAAACCTAAAAAAGTTGCGACAGTAGCTTGTATGCGTAAATTACTGGAAGTTTGCCATAAGCTTATTCAACAAAAACGTGTATTTGTTGTTAATCAATAATATTTTTTATTTATATAAAATACAGATAAAAAATATTGAATTTTTTTAAAAAGATAATTGCTGTAGTAATCAAGTTTAGATACTATTTTATCTTACATCTCTGTTGTAACAAGGTCTATAAATCACACACATAATATGAATTACACTCAATTTCTTTAATTTGATCTACCGTTCTCATATCGAATGTCGATAACAAGGTGTATGACCGTATTTGGTAACAAGGTAATTGTCCGTAAATAGAGTATAAGTCTCTCTCAATAACAATAGAAGAGAGAGGTTATGCCAAGTAAGACAAAAATATTACAAGAGGTTATAAAAATGCGATTTGAAGAAATATACGACAGATACGATAGAGGAGAAATTAGCAACGAAGTTGCAGCAGATTTATTAGGATGTAGAGAGAGAACATTTAGACGAAAGAAAGTGAGGTATGAAGAAAGTGGATTTTTTGGTCTGTTAGATAGAAGGATAGGTCATATGCCACCTAACAAAGTAGCAGTAGATGAAGTAGAGCAAATGCTAAAATTATACGAAGAAACATACTATGATTTTACATCTAAGCATTTTCATGAACAGCTAGTAAAGAAACATAAATTTAAGCATAGTTATAATTTTGTTAGGATATCGCTGCAAGGATGTGGATTAGTAAGTAAACTTATTAATAAGAAGCCTCACCATCGTCTTAAAAGAGCTAGGAAGTCCATGGTTGGCATGATGCTGCATCAGGATGGTTCTACCCATGAGTGGATTTATGGACTAGGGTATCATCCGGACTTGATAGTGACAATGGACGATGCTAGCAATGAAATATATTCAGCATTTTTAATAGAGGAAGAAGGAACAGCAAGTTGTTTTATAGCCCTGACAGAAGTCATAGAAGCTAAAGGGTTATTTAGTTCTCTGTATGTGGATAGAGGTAGCCATTATGCTTACACGGCAATAGCCGGTGGTAAGGTAGATAAGAATAACCCGACACAAGTAGGAAGAGCGTGCAAGCAACTTGGCATTCAGCTTATCCATGCCTATTCCCCAGAGGCGAGAGGTAGGTCAGAGAGGATGTTTGGCTCTCTTCAGAAGCGGTTACCACAAGAATTCAGAGTAGCTGGTATTAGAACGATTAGAGAGGCAAATTGTTATCTCAAGGAAGTTTTTGTTCCAGAATATAATGAGCAGTTTTGCGTGACCCCAGAGCTTAAGGAGAGTGCGTTTATCCCCTATACTGGGAGGGATTTACAAGATGTATTATCGATTCAAGAGGAAAGAGTAGTAGCAAAAGATAATACTGTTTCCTATAACAAAAAGCTCTTGCAAATCCCAAGTAATGACCAGAGGTATCATTATGTAAAATGTAGAGTAATGATACATGAATACACCAATGGAGAACTGGCTATTTTCCATGGTGCTAGGAGAGTAGCAAAATATGATGCAAGTGGCAAGGTAATTGTGGAGTTAAGCAAAAAGGCTGATAGCGTCAATATTGCAGCGTAAAGGGAGCTAGTTATTGTGAATCACTAACTTTAACTGGTTGTGGAATTATGGATAACTTCTAACGAAGTTTCCCACAATTCCACAACCACAACCATCTAAATTTTAAAAAATATTTTTTAAGAATTTTAAAAAAAAGATTCACAATAAAACGGACAATTACCTTGTTACAAAACCCGGACATTTTAGAATGTTATTGACAGTTTGTTATTTTTTTGTTGATTTTTAATATTGGTCACCATACAATTAGCTCCTGTTTTTTCTTTTAGAAAATAGTGGCATGGGGGTTAGATTTTAAAAATTTGCTATTCTTTGCTCTAACCTTAGTGCTTGAACACCACACCACGTGGGTCACTACTAATATATTACCCTCATCACTAACAGAGTCTAGAGAAGTTTTAGCACCTAGGGTGTTGTTTTATGAAATTCGATAAGTCTGCGGTAAAACGGAGACAGTGGGCAAAATTATCGTTATAGTTAGGGGCTAATTATTTTAAATTTTTTATCTGAGATTGGTCAAGGTAAGTAAGCTCGGTAATGACGTCAATAAAACCAATAAATTTGGATTTCAGTTAGTCTTCAGGAAAATAACAATACAAAACTAACTGAAAAAGTAGTGGAATCTATAATAAATAGAATTAGGATAAAATAGAGTTTGTGTATGATATTATAAGGAAAGTATTAGAAAAATCTTAATACAATACACTAAGGAAGCTGGAATTAAAGAATAAGTTTCATCCCATAAATTAAGATATTTCTATTTATTTGGTTAAAGAAGCAAGACTCACTCTCACTAATGGGGCTGGGGTATTAGGCATACCATTACTTACATTTCTTGCAAATTAAATAGATAACATTAAAAGCCAAGATTACTGGTATTAAAGATATTAAAAATGAGATTTCAAAATATCTTATTATTACTGGAGAGGAAGTTGCAAATATAAATGCAAGGTTGTAAGATACAGCAGTCATGGTACCTTTAACCTGACTATTAAACAGTTGTGTTAAAACTAATAAACAAAGATTAATTAGTCCAGCAAGGAAAAATTGATGGCAGCACAGAAAAAACAGTAAATATATATTATCTTCCTTTGATAAACCATAGTTAAGTAGTATGTAGATTATAATGAAGCTACTGCCTAAATATTTAATAATTTTCTTTGCCTTAAATTTATCTATAATAATTCCCCAAATTGGGGATATAATAACTGAAAATATTAGACTAATAGTACTGTAGAAATAAATTTTAGTTATATCGTAATTATATAATTTACTTAAAATAGTAGGAAAATAAAGATTGTTAATACATAGGCATGCTGGAAGCGTCATTATTATAGTAGCTTGAATTAGACTTAGCGTATTGGATTTAGTCATATATCCTAAAAAGCTAGAATCCCTATCTTGAATTATAGGAATCTCCGGTATGTCTTTACGTATCCAATAGCCCAGAATACCAACCATCCCTCCTAATAGAAATGGAATTCTCCAAATATATATAACTATCTCATTAAAGGAATAATAAGATGTAATGCAATACATTATTAAGCTAGCTAAAATTGCTCCTATAGTAGCACTGCTAATTAGAAGGGATATTTTAAATCCTTGAGATACTTGCTGATATTCTGTTAAGAAAACAGCTGTACTAGGTATTTCCGCAGAGTAAGATAGACCCTGTAAGAACCTTAGAAAGGTCAATAATATTGGAGCATATATTCCTATATTATTATAGTTTGGCAATAGTCCAATGCCAAAAGTTGATATTGCCATAAGTCTTATACTAATCAACATATTAGTCTTACGACCTAATTTATCTGAGATTATTCCAAATATTAGACTACCAATTACTTTGGCTACGTTTCCTGTTGCAAATATTAATATAGTTTTTAACATATTTATGTTTGTATTCCCTTCCGGGAAAAAAACATACGATAAATATTCAGCTAATAACGCGTAAATTATATAATCATAATATTCAAGAACTGCACCTATATTATTAATTATATTTATTCTAAAATTTTTACTCATTAGAACTCAATTATTCTGTTTTGATAATAAACATATTTTAAATATGTTTAACTAGGCTCTTATATATTTTGATTGATTTCATTAGTAACTATAATCTTCATTTATAACTAAGTCAGAAAGTTTAGTTAATTGGCTTATTACTTCTGGATGTAACAATGCTTCTTTAAGCTCTTCTCCTCTTACGATACGACCATCAATAAACACTTCATCATTAGTTTTATTAGTTAAAATTAATTCTCCTTTCTTTCCTATTGCCTTTATATAACCAACTCTATAACTATCATTAACTTCTTTAAAAACTACTAGTTTACCGTCAAATCGCTCTAGTTTCTCTTCTATTCGAAGTTTAAATATATCAAATCCATCTGAAATAAGTTTATTTATATTATAAATCAACATCTGTGATAAAGATTTTATTATATTATCAATATTAAATTCTCTTGCTGTTTCAATTTTCATTGATGTAGTTGGTTGTGATACCAGTGCTAAATGTTCCATTTCCGAATTGACATTTATCCCTATTCCAATTAGTACTGCTGTATAATTATTACCATTACCTTGTTGTTTAAAAGGAGGTGGAAATGATTCAACTAAAATACCAGAGATTTTTTTCTTGTTTATCAATACATCGTTTATCCATTTAATATTAGAGTCTATTCCTTCTTCAGATAATAACTCGATTATTGGTAACACAGAGACTTGTGGTATATAGAATATTTTATCAATATCTTTTTCATTTAACAGAAACCCATATGTAGCATACACGTTAAGACTATAAGGAGAAACCCATACCCTATTTTGTTGTCCTATACCACCAGTTTGAGCTTTTGCTGTATATAACGACCATTCATTTGGTTGTAACTCTTCTAACTGCCCTCGTGCATAAACTTGGGTAGATTCAATAAGGTCAAAATGTGTATGTTTAAATGTTATATCGTATATTTTTTCTGATTTAGCATGTATGTTTCTGCTTTTCATGGCATACCTCATAATTAAATGTTGTCTGTTATCTTACTTAAATCAAGAGATAGACTCTTTATTAAGTGACCATTGATATATCTTAATAGATAATTAAATTACATTCATAGAATTAGCCTGAATATTGCACGATCAATTATCACAATACCCACAAAGTATTGATAATATCAGGAAATACAGTAATTTTATAAAAAATATAAATTTACAAAGTGTATTTTTAGATAATCGACCTGCATGCCTTTTAGTAC
Source organism: Candidatus Tisiphia endosymbiont of Micropterix aruncella (assembly GCF_965178575.1). Classification (NCBI taxonomy): domain Bacteria; kingdom Pseudomonadati; phylum Pseudomonadota; class Alphaproteobacteria; order Rickettsiales; family Rickettsiaceae; genus Candidatus Tisiphia; species Candidatus Tisiphia endosymbiont of Micropterix aruncella. The sequence continues at coordinate 753,919 of NZ_OZ238268.1, read as the reverse complement.
AAGACCTACACGACAGAAAATTGCTGTCATCATGCAATATTCAGGTTAGGAGTCTTCTTCATTCATAGGATCGTATAACTTTATATAATATAGGGAATATGTTTTGATATGCAAAGTATTTTTATAAGGAATTTGCGAAGATAGTTAAATTTAATGCTAACTATGAAATAATGACATATATAGTAAAATACATTAAATTAGGTGATAAAAGCATAGAAACAGTTTCGAACAATTTCCCAAGGATTATTGACATTTCTCTCTTACTTATATTAAGCAATATCACATAACTTTCACTATAGTTGTTCCTAGGAAGGCATTAGTCATAGCTACAGTGATAGGTGTCATGCAAATTACACGAACTCGGAATAAGCAACAAACAAAATACTTCGCATTATGTAATAACATAAATAAACTTGAAACGATAGTGAAAAACCTTCAAAAACATGCTTCAAGACATTTGGTTTTGAGAGTTGACTATTTTTTAAATTTGGACATAAATTTAGATTTTTGATGAAACAATTTTACTATTGCATAATTGCCACTAAACTTAATATTATCACTATTTCTTATAAAAATACTTTACATATCAAAATATGTTCCTTACTATATATGCAATATAATAACTTTGGAAATAAAGGAATTTTCTACGTTTACTCTTTAAGGTTTGTAAGTCCAAGATTAGTTTGTAGAGCAAGTTAATAAGAAGGAAACTAGAAAATACGGTTAATTTATATCCCAATTATAATAGCAATGTATAGTTTTAGAACTAAATTTACTACTACAACATCAATTAATAATAAACTATGCAAAATGAATACATATCCATTAAAAATACTCAAACAATCAGTAAAGCACAATTCACTACAGATTATTATGAATCTCAGAAACCTTTATTAATAAAACAAGGTGCTACTAATTGGCCTGCAATGACAAAATGGTCGGAAGATTATTTTATAAAAACAATAGGTAATTCGCAAGTTGTACTTAATGAATTTAAGCATACAAAAGAAAAAATTTTCCGTACTATTCTACCACCCATGATTATGGAAGAGGCTATTAATATAATGAGGCATAATAAAGACAAAACAAAAAAGTATAGTATCCTAAGAGATTCTATGGTAAACCATCATCCTAAGCTTCTCACAGATGTGTATGATATTCCATTTCTAGATACAGATATCTTTTACTCAAAAGATTTTTGGTTTGGCGATGGAGGAAACGTTACATCCATCCATTTTGATGCGGCTGACAATTTTGTTATATCAATACTTGGTGAAAAAACATTTTACTTATATCATCCAAGTGAAACATATCTTTTATATCCACATAATCTAATTACTGAAGGACGTTTTAATTTTTCTCAAGTCCCTAGTCGCTTCTTGTTTGATATAAAGCATTATCCTCTCTTTACTCAAGCACAATGTTATAAAGTTACTATAAAACCGGGAAATATATTATACATTCCATCAGGGTGGTGGCATGAAGTACATACACATAATCAAAGAGCCGTAACAGTAACATATTTTTTTAATAAACACCAATATCCTTGTTTACTATGGCATTTCATAGGATATCAATCTTGCAGATTACATGAAATTAAAGAGAACGAGATAGTGCAAGAATTATTATACTTTACTAATTATAGTAATTGTTTTGATAATGTTTATAAGTTACTAGCAATTAATCAATATTGGTTGGCAATAATTTTAGTTGGAGCAATGCTTGAAAATCTAATAAAAGTTGTTACATCTCAAAGTAATCGTAAATCTTTATTTGATATAATAGAGCAAGATACTTCCATACCTATTTGTAACAACTTAATAAAGACAAAGAACTGGAGAAAATGGCAAGTAATAATTAGGACTGCAATGCTTGAAGATAATAATAAACTTAAGTGTTATGATTTAACTAAATTCATTGAAGAGGTTCAAGAATTTGTCTTTAATAATAAGTATTTAATAAGCAGTATGGAATAACACTTTTTAAATAGTAAATTCAAATAAACAAAAAAAGTCAACAGATCAATAATTTAAGATATATCTTATTAGTTCTTTAGACTCTGATTTAAAATATTATGATTTTGTGATCTGTGGCATGATTGCAAAATACTTAGGAGAGGTTTTTCCTCTTTAAAATGAATAAAGCGTTCTTATACAAATTTTTACCATTTTGCAGTAGATATATCAAGGTTTTCTGCACAATTGTAGGAATAGTTGCTGATATTTATGGTCAAAAAAATATTTATTATTGTTCTATTACAATAGTATTATTGCCTATTTATCAGCATAAATGCTAATTATACTCTTTCTATTTTGAAGATTGATTCCGAGATTCTAGGATATTCGCGTACTCACATACACTTTGTACGCTTTGCTCGCTTACCTCCTACGCTTCAATTCTTCAAATTACTTTAGTATATATAAAGAATAGAAGCAATTATTATGTACATTAAAAATTTATTTATATCTTTGCATTATCTTAAAATTATTGTAGTAGTAATGTTAGCCTTACATTCCTTTGCTGAAGTCACTAAAGTTATATATGTTTATAATGACATTGGAGTAAGTGCTGAGTCACTCAAACAAACTGTTAATACATTAAAAAATATTACTACAGGATATAAAATTCAACTTATTGACGTTGAAGGAATACTAAAAAAAGACTGGATTAAAGATGCAGTTCTATTAATAATACCTGGTGGAGCTGATAAACCATATGCTCAAAAATTAAATGGTAAGGGAAACAATATTATAAAGCAATATGTAAAAGATGGTGGAAGTTATTTAGGAATATGTGCAGGTGCCTATTATGGTTCAAAGTTTGTTGAATTTGATAAAAATGGTTCCTTGGAGATTTTAGAAAAAAGAGAATTAGTATTTTTTCTAGATAAAGCTATTGGTCCAATTCTTGCACAATATGATTATAAAACTAATAGTGGAGCACGTGCGGCTTTACTTAAATTAAATCCCGACCTTCATATAAAAGATTCTTTTAAAGACTTTTCTGTTTATTATAATGGTGGTTCTTATTTTCAAAATGCCAATTTATATGAAAACGTTAAGACTATAGCTTATTATAATATTAAGAATAATGTATCCTTATCTGCTGTTTTGAAGATTAAATATGGGCATGGTACGGTAATATTATCTGGTGTACATTTTGAATATTCTTATAAGTTGCTAAATGCTGGGAATCCATATGATGTAAAACTTTTACCCATATTAACAAAGAGTGAAACTGCAAGAATCAAATTTGCCAAATTAATATTTGAGTTCCTTGGAGTAAAAACGAAATCTTAGAAACTCAACGGTGTGATCTGTACGAAAAATTACTATAAGGGGGTTACTCGGCATATTGAAAGATAATTAGTATCATTATTGTATAATTACCACCAAACTTACTATCTCCGCAAACTTTTTACAAATATACTTTGCATATCAAAATATATTATAATATTATATCAAAGTTATACAATCTTATAAATAAAGAAAACTCTTAATTGTGTGAATGTAGTTTAATTTTAATTATCTATTTAAGACACATATCAATGGTAAATTAATAAAAAATTCATCTCTTTTAGATAACAGGTAACATTTAACAATGAGGTATACCATGAAAACCAGAAACCTATACTCTACATCAGAAAAAATGTACGATATAACATTTAAACATACACATTTTGACCTTATTGAATCCACTCAAATTTATGCGAGAGGGCAGTTAGAGGAGTTACAACCAAATGAATGGTCATTATATACAGCACAAGGTCAAACTGGTGGTATAGGACAACAGAATAAGGCATGGGTTTCTCCTTATGGTCTTAACATATACGCTACATATGGTTTTCTGTTAAATGAAAAAGATATTGATAAAATGTTCTGTATACCGCAAGTCTCTGCGTTACCGATAATCGAATTATTATCTAAAGAAGGAATAGACTCTAATATTAAATGGATAAACGATGTATTGATAAACAAGAAAAAAATTTCTGGTATTTTAGTTGAATCATTTTCAAGTCCCTTTAAACAGCAGAGTAATGGTAATAGTTATACAGCAGTACTAATTGGAATAGGGATAAATGTCAATTCGGAAATGGAGCATTTAGCACTGGTATCACAACCAACTACATCAATGAAGATTGAAACAGCAAGAAAATTTAATATTGATAATATAATAAAATCTTTATCACAATTATTGATTTATAATATAAATAAACTTATTTCATATGGATTTGATATATTTAAACTTCAAATAGAAGAAAAGCTAGAGCGATTTGACGGTAAACCAGTAGTTCTTAAAGAATTTAATAATAGTTATAAAGTTGGTTATATAAAAACAATAGGAGAGAAAGGAGAATTAATTTTAACTAATAAAACTAATGATGAAGTGTTTATTAATGGTCGTATTGCAAGGGGGGAAGATCTTAAAGAAGCATTGCTAAATCCAGAAATAATAAGCCAATTAACTGAACTTTCCGGCTTAGTTATAACTGAAGACTATAGCTACTAATGAGAGGGGTGTTATAGCACTTAACCAAGCTTTAATTTCCTCAGGGCTTGTGTCAAGTGGTTCTTTGGTTAATAAATCATCAACCTCTACTTGAGTGAATCCATAAGATTTGGCAAATTTTTCATCCAGTATTTTTCATCCAGTAGGGTGTATTCACGAACATTATTCAAATCCGAAAATAAATTAGCTTTAGCAATCCGGCTATTCTAACATAAGCATAGAAGTTTGAATAACTAATAATTTTATGCTCAGTACAGGACAAAGAGATTAAGGAGAGAATAAAAAATAGTAGATAACGCGTAGCCAAAGCTCTATTACTTAGGTTATTGAAGACTTAAGAGGCAAGAGAATGAGTACAGCGTTATCACAATTAATAGGAGACTACTTTTTTAATAGTTTTGCAAGCATAAAATTAATAGAACAAATAATATTAGGATTACTGCAAGTGAGAGATGTAAATCTTACCCAGCTTGCCTTAACGATAAAAGGAGATAAGCAAGAATCACGCTATAAGAAATTACAGAGATTTTTTGCCAAATGTGAATTATCATATACGTCCTTAGCCAAGTTACTGGTTAGGTTGGCTGGAATTGATGCTGAACAATGGTTACTAGTGCTTGATCGGACAAATTGGAAATTTGGCAAGCTTGACATCAATATTTTAGTATTATCTATTTGCCATAAAGGCATTGCTATACCAATTATGTGGGATATGTTGCCAAAAGCAGGAACTTCTAATAACATTGAACGTCAGCAATTAATGGAAAGGTTTGTTACTGTATTTGGCATAGAGAAGATGTCAGCATTGCTTGGGGATCGGGAGTTTATTGGTGATTTATGGCTAAAGTTTTTAGCCGATAAAATGATACCATTTTATATTAGAATCAAAGCCAATCTTACCATTGGTAGAGCAGAAGATGAGTTAGTTACTGCTAATCATTTAATTAAGAAGTTACAGAATGGTGAATATATGTTGTTTAAAGGAAAAAGATATTTGGGTAAGAATTATAAAGGATCTAAAGTATCTGTAGCGGCATTGCGTAATGATCAAGGAGAATTAGTAATCATAGCTACCAATGATAACCCTAATATAGCACTAAATATATATAAAAAAAGATGGGAAATAGAAAACCTTTTTGCTTGCCTTAAGACTCGAGGCTTCAATTTTGAAAATACCCATATAATACATTTAGATAGAATTAGTAAATTGCTTGGTTTACTTGCTATAGCATTTACTTTTGCTTATGTTGTGGGTCAATGGCAAAATTCTATCAAACCTATAAAGCTTAAAAAACATGGCAGAAAGTCTATCTCCTTATTCAGGTATGGCTTAGATTACTTGCAGAGAATATTTTTGAATATTGAAGAAATGATGGGAAAATGGATGGAAGTTATAACAAAATTTATTAAGCCAATGATACCATCTTTACTCCGATTATCACCTTGTTAATCTCTTTGTCCTGTACTAAGAATTTTATGTCTATCGTGGTTCTGAAATTGTCCACTACGCCCCGCCACTTTGGTACAAGTTGTCGTTTTTCAAAAATATTGCAGCGGGAAACGTAGGACAGGTTCAAGTTTTTTGCCCCTGACGTTTAAGGTTCTGAAATACGAATTTATCATTTTGCGTTTTTGAAGCATTTCAGAACCTTTGAAAGTTTCATAGGTCTCAGATGCTAGAGTTATCAGCATTGTAGCGGTATCAGTAAATTTATCGTCTGCTTCATCATAAGTTTTCAGTAAACGATCAATTTCATATTGGCGATCTTTTAATTGTTGTTTTTTTCTTTGAAATTCTTTTGTGCTAAGTTCTCCATTGAGTCGCAAATCTATTAATGAATTTAATCTATTCTCATTTTCGGTATGTTCTTTCTTTAATGAAGCTGTTGTTTGGTCATGTTCAGCTTTTTTTAGCTCATTAACCTGAATTCGATGTAACTTGTTACATCGAACTTTCGTGTTATATATAGAAACAATCAGGTTTGAAGCGACTGCCCACCTGATTGTTAAAATATAACACTCCATTCAATATGTGATTTTAATAATTAAAATCACATATTGAATGATGAAAAAAGTTAAAATGCACTCGCGTCAGCCGCTTCAAGAGTGCATTTTTCCTTATAACAAAGCCAGTTCGATATAAGAATTATTAATTCTTATATCGAACTGAGGTTCATTAGTGTTTTTTAGGTATGATAGGGTCTCTTTTAGTGTTTCGGAGTCCTTTTCTGATGCCTATTCTTTTAAAAACCTCTTCTATTTGCTTTAAAACCTCATCTTCCCTTATATATATTTTCTATCTAGCTTCTTATATCTTAAAAACATGTTATAAGTAGTTATAAGAGGGTGACTTGATAGGTTCTAGACTGAAATAGTCGTGCATAGAATAAGTACCCTCTTATCGTTAAGTTTGCTTTGAACAAATTGCAGAAGGTGCTGGAAGCAGCAGTCTTGTACAATAAGATGAAGGAGATTATATCATGAATAAAATAATAGGTCTAGATGTAAGTAAAAAATGGCTTGATATATGTGTATATATGCCAAATAATAAACCAATATATCACCGTTTTGCAAATGATAATTTAGGTCATGAGGAATTTATAAAACTGACAAAAAATCAAGAAATTGAGCTAATAGTGTGCGAACCCACTGGAGGCTACGAGGCTGAAATTTGCCAAAAATTATAGTAGTAACGAATTATCAGCGATGCTTGGGATAGCTCCATATGCTCGGGATAGTGGTAGTAAACAAGGGCGAAGATTCATTAGAGGCGGCAGAAAAATACCACGAGATGCACTATATATACTAACAGGTAAAAATGGCTTTCAATATTTAAAAGCTTTATATGACAGACTTATTAATAATTTTAAACCTAAAAAAGTTGCGATAATAGCTTGTATGCGTAGATTACTGGAAGTTTGCCATAAGCTTATTCAACAAAAACGTGTATTTGTTGTTAATCAATAATATTTTTTATTTATATAAAATACAGATAAAAAATATTTAATTTTTTTTAAAAGATAATTGCTATGAAGAAAGTAATAAAAATAGGTACAAGAAGAAGTCCTTTGGCTTTAGTACAGACAAATTTAGTAGTCGACCAAATTAAAATTCATTACCCAAACATAAATTGTGAAATAGTCCCAATAATTACCTCTGGTGATTTGATTAAGGATAAAAATCTGTATGATATAGGTGGCAAAGCTTTATTTTTAAAAGAAATAGAAAATGCTCTTATAAATGGCGAAATTGACTTAGCTGTACATTCCTTAAAAGACGTACCTTGCAAACTACCGTCAGAATTGATGATATGTGCTGTACTTGAGAGCGAAGATGCACGGGATGTATTTGTCTGCTTAGATTATAAATCAATAGAAGAACTGCCTTTTGCTAGTAAGGTAGGTACATCTTCAGTGCGTAGAAAAGTCCTAATACAAAGAAAAAGACCTGATTTAAAAATTGTTACTTTTAGAGGAAATGTTGATTCAAGAATAAAAAAATTAATGCAAGGGGATGTTGATGCAACCATTTTAGCTTATAGTGGTTTAAAAAGATTAGGGCTATTTGATACACAATATTGCCACTTAATAGAGACAAAGGAAATGTTGCCATCTGTAGGACAGGGTGTTATAGCGATAGAGATAAGAAAAAATGATAATAAAATGCAAGAAATATGTAATAAAATTAACCATTTTGAAACATGGGAGCTAATGCAAGCTGGAAGGGCATTTTTGGAATATTTAGATGCAGATTGTAAAACTCCTATAGCTGCTTATTCAACGTATATAGGTAATGATATTCATACAGAGTTTATGCTGTCTGATTTTGACGGTAGTAAAATAGTTTTTCATAGTGACATTTCTAATCCAAAAGATTGTAGAAATTCTGGCATACAGGCTGCAAAAGCTTTGATGTTAGCTATTGACTATAGCTAAAACTTTCTTGGGTTAACTTAGAATTATTCTTAATAGCATTTCATTATTAATTCGAACTGGTTATCATTAGAAGGAATAATTTTCGTACTAGTATTGTAAATAATTGGATCATTAATTTGCTCATGACCAAACCTATTAGTCTTAAATACTGGAATTTTTAAGGTTGCTGCAAAATCAGTAAGAACAGTAATGATACTCTTACCATCACTTCCACAAGTCCCAAATATTATAGCGTTTACATGATCTAACAGCCCTGCTTGTTTTAAATGATATAAAGTACGATCTAGCTGATATGGTTTTATGTCAACATCTTCCAAAAAAAGGATCTTATCTGCTGTTTTTATTTGCCATGATGTACCTATAGATGTTTGTACAATGGTTAGATTACCACCAGTAAGATTACCTGTAACAATTTTGCTAGATTTTGCGGCAGGGTTGATTGCTGATAACCCTTTAATTTTAGCTAGAGTTTCTTTACCAGAAATTATTTTTGCTATTTTTATAAAATTCTGATGATCTCTTGTTGGATTAAATATTTCAATGATTCCATTACCATGAATTGTCTTCCATCCCCATTCTTGAGAAAAGAAAATATGTAAAGCAGTCATATCACTAAACCCTATAAAAAACTTTTCCTTTATAGGTTTTTTCATGCGTTGTAAGTCAGGAATCAATTTTGCTGAACCATATCCCCCGCGAAGTGTCCATACTACATCATTTGATTGATCCAGTAATGCGTTTTCCAAACACGATAACCTTGTTTTATCATCGGTAGAATGGAATAAGCTTTTTCCTCCAAAGCAACTATTTGGAATATCTAGTTTTAATGAAATAATATTTTTTAAATTAGATAATAATTCACTGCTTACCCCTGAAGCAGGAGCGACAACAGTAATTTTTGTATCTTTCAATAAGCTAATAAATTCCTTATTATTTTTGTTAAAGTCTAGATTCGAAAATGCTGATAATAACATAAAAACAACTGGTAGGAGTATTATACGAATTGGTAACATAATAACCTTATTTGAAAAATTGCTATTAGACCTCTTACATAAGTCGCTTCTGCTAGGAAATTTGCAGGATGGTCGGAATCTCGACCCGCAGCATACTCAAATTCCGTTACGGATTCGAGTACCACTCCGACGCACAAATTGCCAGCAGAAGTAGAATTATACAAGAGGTCTATTTATGATATGGATGGTTTTCTATTATAGTCTGAGTCCGATATATTTGTTCTAATAATATTATTTTTGCCATTTGATGGGGCATAGTCATTTTTGAAAGGCTAAGATTAATGTTTGCTTGTTCAAGAATAGTCTTATCTAAACCAAATGCACCACCAATAATAAATTGTATATTTTTACCGGATTGCAAATTATTTTCTATTAATTTTGTAAATTCATGGCTAGTATAACTTTGTCCAATAATATTTAATACTATTTTATAGGATTTTTCTTCTAAAAATTCTTTAATTAATTTGCCTTCAAATTGTTTAATTTGTTCAGGTGGTAATTTTTTTGAATAAGAAATTTCTGTAGATTTTATATTATATTTTATCAGTTTCTGATAATCTCTAGCAATTGGCTGATAATAATTATTAAGTTTGCCAACAGAAATTATTTGTATTTGTCTCATTATTTTATTATTGATTAATTAATTTGATTATACACGATAAAAGTTATCCACTAAGTAAAAATTAGTCAATGGCATCAATATTTTTTCTATTTATAATTAAGATGTTAATAAGATTTAATCAATACTTTAAGCAATTATAGTAATATATTTGTTTGTTAATAAGACATAAAATTAAGTTGAACATGGATTTTACAAAATGATTATTCATTTTTTATTCACAAACTTATCCACAATGTTTTTATATTATAGAGGACTATACATAGTTATATGCAGCAATTCCAAAATTTTATATTTAATACTCCTAAATTAGGTATTTTTTATCTTGGTGGTAAGATTGAAGGATGTAGTATAGAAATACATGATGTAGTTTTCGTTGTTGGGAAATCAAATATAGATATGTCGGAGCAAATTAGAAAAAAATGGATTGGGTCGCCTAATTCTTTGCATATTGATTCTTGGTTTATAGCTGAAACTGTAGATGGTTTTAATATTCGTATTTCTGAAACAACTCCACAAACTAGAAAAAATCGTTTATTTTTTGTCAACCTTGGTTCTTATAAAAAGAACTTTTTTGGAGAATTTCATTTTATGTTCCTTGTTGTTGCAGAGTCAAGGCATGCCGCCATTGAAAAAGCAAAAATAAATGCACCCAAAAATGAAGAAATGCAGCATTGTGATAACATCTATGATATTGATGAATGTATAAGAATTGATAAAATTGATAATTATTATATTGTTCTTGATTACACTGGTATTGAACAAGAAAATACTGTAATCAATGGTTATCAAAAGCTGAATGGCAGTGTTGCGAACTGAATAGACTTATAGCACCCCCATTCGGGATAAGAATTAGTTAATTCTTATCCCAAATTGGCTTGAATATGTAGGTTTTAAGTCTATTCAAGTTTCTATCTTAATGTTTTTTTTAGTTAGCAACCGTAAAATTATTATTCACTAAAGCTAATTTTAGTACTTCATCTATATTTGACACTGATAAAATTTCCAAGCTATTCTTTATATTCGGTGGAATATCTTTTAAATCCTTGATGTTCTCTTCAGGTATTAGTACTGTTTGTATACCCCCTCGGCTAGCAGCCAATAATTTTTCTTTTAGTCCTCCAATTGGTAACACTGTACCCCTTAGGGTGATTTCTCCAGTCATTGCCACAGTTCTTTTGACTGGTATTTTGGTCATAAGTGAAACAATAGTGGTAAATATTGCACATCCAGCAGATGGTCCATCTTTTGGAATTGCACCAGCTGGTACATGTAAATGGATATCAAGGTCTTTGTAATCTTCATACTTCAGTCCAAAATTATTAGCTCTAGAGCGGAAACAACTATAAGCTGCTTGAGCGGATTCTTTCATTACATCCCCAAGCTTGCCTGTAGTTTTAATATCTCCCTTTCCAGGGAATGACAATGCTTCAATGGTTAATAGTTCTCCGCCAACTTCTGTATAAGCAAGCCCCGTGGTACTACCTATTTGATCTTCTTTCTCAGCTAAACCAAAATTATGTTTTCTAGCACCTAAATATTCTTCAAGATTTTCAGATGATATTGATATGCTTTTTACTTCTTTGTTACTCAGAATCCTTTGCAATACTTTTCTTGTAACAGAGCTAATTTCTCTTTCAAGCGATCTTACCCCTGATTCTTTGGTATAATATCTGATTAACTCTAAAATTGCTCCATCATCAATAGTTAGTTCATTTTTCTTCATTTGATGTAGTTTCAATTGCTTTGGTATTAAATAGTTTTTAGCAATTTGTGATTTTTCTTCTTCAACATAACCAGAAACATTAATGATCTCCATACGATCTAGTAAAGCTCTTGGCAAATTATAAGAATTGGCTGTTGCAATAAACATTACTTCTGATAAATCATATTCTACTTCTAAATAATGATCAACGAAATGGCTATTTTGTTCAGGATCCAAAACTTCAAGTAAAGCAGATGCTGGATCGCCTCGGAAATCAGAACCCATTTTATCAATTTCATCTAATAACATAACAGGGTTATTAGTTTTAACTTTTTTAATTAAGTTTATGATTTTTCCTGGCATAGAACCAAGATATGTTTTTCTATGACCTCTAATTTCCGATTCATCTCTAATGCCGCCAAGAGCAAATTTAGTATATTTCCTACCCATTGCTTCAGCAATTGACTTGACCAGTGATGTTTTTCCCACTCCTGGAGGACCAATTAAACATAGTATAGGTCCTTTAATTTTTTTAGAGCGTTGTAATACTGCTAAATATTCAATGATGCGATCCTTGACTTTCTCAAGACCAAAATGATCCCGATCCAAAATTTCTCTAGTTTTGTTTATATCAGTTTTACTATTATCAAATTTTCCCCATGGCATAGCTAATATTGTATCAAGATAGTTACGAACAACTGAAGATTCACCTGACATTTGATTCATAAGCTTTAGCTTTTTCAGTTCTGATTCGGCTTTTTCTTTTGCTTCTTTTGAAAGTTTTAAGGTCTTAATCTTTTTTTCTATATCAGAAAAGTCAGATTTATCCTGCTCGAGTTCTTTTTGTATAGCTTTCATTTGTTCGTGCAAATAATAATCACGCTGAGTTTTTTCAATTTGTTTTTTTACTCGTAGTTGTAAAGCTTGTTCTGCTTCCATTTGAGCCATACTAGATGTTAATGTATCTATTATAGTTTTAATTCGTGTTTGAGGTTTTGTTTCTTCTAATAAAGTTTGTTTTATTAGTAATGGTGCAGTCAGATAAGAGGCTAGCACATTAGTAATATAACTAAAATTTGTCGGATCTTTGGTTATTTCATCAGCTATTGTTTCTATTATTTCTGGATTAATTTTTTTATGATTCTTGGTATATTTCATAAATAACTCAATGACAATTGACGTAGAAACTTTTAAAGCTTCCACATCAATTACCTCTTCATCTTGTAGTATGCTATATTCAGCTTCAAATGTTTCTTTATTAGTTATGTTATGAAGTTTTACCTTCTGCATTGCTTCAACAAGAATTTTTGCATTATTTTGTAATCTTACTGTTTGTATAATTTTAGCAATTACTCCTGTAGAATGGAGATCTTGAATATCTGGAGTGTCTTGATCTTGTTGTTTTTGTAACACCAATAATATATATCTATTAGTATCTGTAGATTTAGTATTAAGTAAGGCTTTTAGAGACTTTGTCCTACCGACAAATATGGGAGCAACCATGCCGGGAAATATCACCATGTCTTTTAATACGAGTAGGGGTAATTTTTCTTTATTTGTCATACTAAAACCTTGAAAAATTTATATACTAAAGGGATTGTTAACTATATAATGTTGCCGTGCTGGGATTTCAAGCTACATTTAGTTTTATATATGCATTTATCACCTCAACCTTCAAATATAATATCAATAGCAAGTGATAGGGTAAAACAATATCTTCATTTGACTCCAATAGTCCAGTCTGAAACTTTAAATGAAATGCTGGGGCATAAAATTTTCTTTAAAATAGAATCGTTGCAAAAAACTGGAGCATTCAAGGTTAGAGGGGTATTAAACCATTTATTAGAGTTACAAGAACGAGAGCGTTTACTAGATAAAATTGTTGCATATAGTACAGGTAATCATGGAATTGGTCTTGCTTGGGTAGCAAAAATCCTTAATCTAAATGCAAGAATTTATTTGCCAAAAGATACTTCTCCAATTAAGCAACAAGCAGCAAGATATTACGGAGCAGAAATTATACTGACCGATACTAGGCAAGTGGCGGAAGATAGGGCAAAAGGTGACATAGAAAATGATTTCTACTATTTGCATCCTTCTGATAGCGATTCGAGTATAGCTGGGGCTGGTACTATGTGTTATGAAGCCTTGCAACAGCTAGGGTTTAGCCCAGATGCTATTTTTGCTTCTTGTGGAGGAGGTGGATTACTTTCTGGATCATATTTAGCAAAAAAATTACTGTCTCCATCCAGCTTGCTTATAGGTTCAGAGCCGGTTAATGCGAATGATGCTTTTTTATCTATTAAGCAAGGTTCAATATATAGATTTACTGATTCACCACATACTATAGCAGATGGCTTGCGTACTTTAGCAGTTTCACCACGTACATTTAATTATCTAAATAAACTTGATGATTTCTTTCTTGCTGATGAATATTCTATATATTACTGGACCGCTTGGTTAACGCATTTGCTAAAAATTGCTTGTGAACCATCATGTGCTTTAAATATGGTTGGAGTAGTTGATTGGTTAAAGAGACAATCAAAACCTAAGAGAGTTTTAGTACTTATATCAGGTGGAAACATTGATCCTGTTCTTTATCGGGAGCTTTGGAAGGGAAACTATCTATCTAATTTACCGAACCCATTAATGTAACCTGAGTTCGATATAAAACATCGGTTTAATCCCGATGTCTTCCCTACCCCTTCGCAGGGGTGACATCGTTGTGAGTAACTACAACTGTAGTACTAACTACTTTAGCATTATTGACGAATATGCCTTATATTACTAAGTTTCGTAACATCTAAACTACAACTAGATCGTATAGGATTAATATCTATGCCACCACGTCTTGTATATCTCGCATAAACAGTTAATTGATCGGGAGTACAAAACTTATTAATATCACAAAAAATACGCTCAACGCATTGTTCATGAAACTCATTATGATTACGAAATGATACAAAATATTTTAATAAAGAACTATGGTCAATTTTTTTGCCTCTGTAACTAATTTGTACCGATGCCCAATCTGGCTGGTTAGTAACTAAACAATTCGATTTTAACAAATTAGAATATAGCACCTCATCTACTACTTGCGTATTGTCTTCAGACAATTTTGGTAAATTTTGGCTAGTCTCAAAACTAATAATTGTTACTTCCAACTTATCCAAATTTATGCCTGAAAAGGATTGCAGCTTTGTTCCCTCATATGATTCTAAATCTTTTATAGCAACAGTCACAGGTGCTTGAAATATTAGACTTAAGTCCTTTGCAATTAATTCTTCTACTTGGTCTCCACTGTCAAACTTAGTGTTATTAAACGAATTCAAATAAAGCTTTAGTGATTTTGATTCTATAATATTAGGCGAATCGCTACCTACCACAAACTCCAATATTTTTACTTCAGGTTTACCACTTTGACTTAGCCAAGAAACTTCATAACAATTCCAAATGTCAAAGCCATTAAACGGCAAAGAACCTACTATTTGCAAGCTATCTCTAGCAAATTTACGACTGATTGGGTATAGTAAACTATTGTCATACAAATCTGCATATTTAGTTTGCTTTCCAAGTACGGTTTCAAGAAACATTATTTTATCCAATAAGTCCTATAGTTTGGGTGTTCTGTATCATTCAACAAATATTTGAGGCCTATAGCGATCCTTAATATAAACCAAACAAACAAGCATGCGTACAGCACCGGACCAATTAGTATTATAGTGGTTATCATAGATATTATAATACCAATAAATCCTATGCAAAAAGTACGTAATATAAAAGTGTAATGGCTAGCTAAAAGTCCATCTTTAATATCCTTATTAATATATGCAAAAACTGCTCCAATAATAGGTAATAACGGTGCAACTACTCCACACAGAAATAATATATAAATTACTATAAGGTTTGTTTTTCCTGCATTTATATATTTCTTAATCTCCTTATCCATGTTCATCTCTTTAAAATTAGCGTGTCTAAGGTCATTGCGAGACCACGCAGTGGTCGTGGCAATCCATTTCTAATCACTTTTATGGATTGCCACTAAAGTGACTCCTCGCAATGACAATTAGGTAAGTCTACTAAAATTCTTAACCACTAAGTGCATTATACTACCATGTTTTATATAGTCTATCTCATTATCTGTAAAAACTTGTAATATTACTTTGATAGTCTCAACTATACCACTTTTTCTCTTTATAATACAATTAAGTTGCTCATAAGGCGTTATTTCATTACTCAAGCCGGTAATGGTGACATACTCAGAACCATCAAGTTTTAAGTCATTTACAGTAGAAGAAAGAGCAAGCGGTAAAACACCCATACCCACTAAGTTTGACCTATGAATTCTTTCAAAACTTTCAGCAATTACTGCTTTTACTCCGAGTAAACTAGTACCTTTTGCTGCCCAATCTCTTGATGAACCAGAGCCATATTCTTTGCCTGCAAAAATTACTAAAGGCACAGAATGAGCTTTATAATCCATTGCAGCATCATAGATACTCTCTTGATTACCTAGTTGGTTTATAGTTACCCCTCCTTCAATTCCGGGACACATGGCATTTTTAATCCTATTATTGGCCAAAGTGCCTCGCATCATTACTTCATGATTGCCACGCCGTGATCCATAAGAGTTAAAATCGAGAGGTAGAATGCCCTGCTCAGTTAAATACTTAGCGGCAGGACTTGTTTTACTAATATTGCCGGCTGGAGATATATGATCAGTCGTAATAGAATTACCAAAAATAGCTAATATTCTAGCAGATTCTATATCGTGCAAGCTACTAGATATATGTTCAATACCTTCAAAATAAGGAGGATTGTTGATATAAGTACTATCTTTACTCCAATTATAAGTATCGGTTTTAGTTACCTTAATATCTTGCCACTCTTTATCACCTAAAAATACTTCACTATATTTGTCTTTGAACATTTTAGAGTTAATAGATTGATCTATTAACTCTTTTATCTCTTGGTGGGTTGGCCAAATATCCTTAAGATATATATCCTTACCATTATGACCTTTACCTATCACGTCAGTTTCAAGATCAATGTTCATAGTACCTGCTATGGCATAAGCAACGACTAAGGGAGGAGAAGCCAAATAACTAGCTATTGTCAAAGGGTGTACCCTTCCTTCAAAATTCCTGTTACCAGATAACACCGAAGCAACAACAAGATTGTTCCCAGCAATAGTCTCTTCTATTTCCTGCATAAGCGGACCAGAATTGCCTATACAAGTAGTACAACCATAGCCGACAAGATTAAAACCTAAATGATTTAGGTACTGGTCAAGTCCACTTTTTTTCAGATATTCTGTTACTACTTTTGAACCAGGGGCTAACGAAGTTTTAACCCATGGTTTTTTAATAAGCCCAAGTTCTACTGCTTTCTTAGCAAGCAAGCCTGCCCCAATCATCACAGTAGGATTCGAAGTATTTGTACAGCTTGTGATTGCAGCTATTACGATATCACCATGACCTATACTATATTGTTCATCAATAGGGTACTTTTTATCAATATCAACATCACCTCGAGTTAGAGAAGGTAGTTCAGTTTTAAAATTACTAGCAGCATTTTTTAGGTTAACCCTATCTTGCGGACGTCTTGGACCAGCTAGGGAAGATTCTAAAGTAGATAAATCCAACTCTAATATATCAGTATATTCTGGAGTAATTATTGGATCAAACCATAATGACTGTAGCTTGGCATATTGCTCTACTAGCTTTATTCTATTTTGATCTCTAGCTGTAAAATTAAGGTATTTTATAGTCTCATTATCAATTGGGAAGAACCCACAAGTAGCACCATACTCAGGAGCCATATTTGATATAGTCGCCCTATCTGCCAATGTAAGGCAGGAAAGTCCATCTCCATAAAATTCAACAAACTTGCCGACTACATTTCTCTTTCTTAGCATTTGGGTAACTGTTAGCACCAAATCTGTAGCAGTAATCATACCATTTAAAGAACCACTTAACTTAAAGCCAATTACCTCTGGTAAAATCATTGATAAAGGTTGACCGAGCATTGCCGCCTCAGCCTCAATTCCTCCAACTCCCCAACCAAGAACTGCTAAACCATTAATCATCGTAGTATGACTATCTGTGCCAACTAATGTATCCGGATAAGCAAAAGTTACACCATTTTGTTGTTTACTCCACACAACATTAGCTAAATATTCCAAATTAACCTGATGACAAATGCCTGTTCCTGGAGGTACTACTCTAAAATTATCAAATGCTTCTTGCCCCCATTTCAAAAATTCATAACGCTCTAGATTCCGTGCTACTTCCATTTTAACATTCTTAGCAAACGCATCACTTGTTCCATAATAATCAACTTGTACAGAATGATCTATGACAAGGTCAACCGGGATCAGAGGATTAATCTTTAATGGATTACCCCCTAGTTTTTTTATAGCATCACGCATAGCAGCCAAATCAACAATAGCAGGAACTCCGGTAAAATCCTGCATTAGTACCCTAGCCGGCATAAATGGTATTTCAGCGTCAGATTTTCTAGCCTTAAGCCATTCTTTAAATAGTAATAAGTTTTCTTTATTACCAGTTAGACGAAGGACATTTTCAAATAATATCCTTAAGCTATAAGGTAGACGCTTTAACTCAAGATTAATATCACTTGCCGCTTTATTTATATCAAAAATTTTATAAAGATTATCTCCTACAAATATTTCTTTAAGATAATCAGGATTCATGCCCGTTCCTCCAAATTTTTTTAATCATTAGGGTTTCACTTTAAGTATACACTTAAAAATACCTACCACTAAGCCTTTCATTTAACTTAACTTGAAAAAATAAATATTTGAAGTAAATTATATAAAAACTTTCTTAGAATCGTATAAATGCTGTCATTTGAACAACTAACTCTTATTATAGACGAAAAAACTATCTTCACTAATATTAGTATGACTTTTTTACCATCATCTATAGTTTATTTACAGGGAGCAAATGGTTGCGGGAAGACTTCACTACTTAGAATTGTAGCTAATATACAAAATCCAACAAGTGGTAATGTTTTGTATAGATCATTGAACTGTAAATATTTAAAGAAACCTTATTGTAATTATATTGGACATAATCTTGGATTAAAATCCCAAATAACTGTATTAGAGCATCTAAAATTTTGGTCTACAATTTATGATTCCCTTGAAGCTTTAGAATCTTCGATATACTATTTCAAGTTACATAATATTTTGTATGAGAAATGTTACAAGCTGTCTGCTGGTAACCAAAAGAAAGTTTCCTTAGCAAAACTCATTGCTTGCCAGTCAAATTTATGGCTATTAGATGAAGTAGAAGCAAACCTAGATCAAGAAAACAAAGAATTACTATATAACTTGATTATTTCGAAAGCAAATAATGGTGGAGTTATTGTGGCTACCTCCCACTCTAATATAGATATTCAGTCAGCACAAATAATCAATTTTAAGGATTATAATTCTTAGACTTTAGTAAGTTTTTGTAATATCGATTTAAGACTTTTACACCCAAAATCCAAACTACACAAACAACAAGAAAAACAGCCATCAGAAAACCAGCTAGATCGTTATGTACAGTATTTGGAAAAATACTGAAAGAGACAAATTGAATAATTGCTCCAGAAGATTTTCCTATTTTGTATCCAAGTACATCTACTGCTGCCTTTCCCTTAGTTTTCATTTCACTATCAAGAGGTATATATACCATTTCTTTAGTAGAATCAAACAGTGAATATTTTACGCTTTTCCCTAAAACATGCCACAAACCACCTACAAAAACAATGATCATTAATGGAGAAAGATAACTAAGACCGGTCATAATTGCCAACAGAGGTTTTTCTAGTACAACAAAGGTAAAAAACATCATACCTGATAACAGTGTTACGATAGGGGTGATCACTGCTCCCCAAAACCAACCACAAATCCTGACTAAACTACTACCTAGAAAAGAACAAATTAAAGTAAGTACTCCCGTCCAAAAAAACACCTCACCAGTGTAAGATATAAATGCTTGGGTAGAGGGATATAATTGCTTGGTTTTAGACATCCATAATCCTTCAATTAGGTTGATTGTCATGGAATATGAAATCATTAATACACAAATAATTCCTAAATATTTAGATGTAAAAATTATTTTGCTGCTGTCAACTAACCCTAGTTTTAGTATATCGGTTCTTTTGTTTTTGTATCTAATATTTTTAGTAGTTTCTATAATTTTCAATTCAACAAATCTATGTAAAATCAAACAAATCAGCCCAGAAATTATAATGATTAGCATAAACGATTTAAGGAGAATTTCTGTTTTGTCGTTAAGATGGGAAAATAGAGGTAACAAAAAATGTTCACCTTTTGCAAAATATATAATTATACTGCCAGATATTAGTAAGTTAGTTTGACCAAATACAGAAAAAAACGAATAAAATCTTGGAGCTTCTTCAATACTGGTAATCTTATTAGCAAGTTGCCAGTATAACAGTGTAAATACAATTACTGGCCACAACTCCCCCATTATATAAAATAACACAATACTCCATTTTCCCCAAATGATGATAAACCATTTTAAATGTGGCAGTACGGTAACATAATAGGCTATTACTTCAGGATCTGGATGAAAATATTCCCGATATGGAAACAGCACAAAAGCAAATAATATGAAAAATCCCAAGAAAAAAGATACTACTATCCTAAACACTTGCTCAGTTGTCATAATATTACAAAGTTTGGAGTAAAGAATGACAAATAAGACACCCATAGGCATCTCGCCCCAAAGTTTTATAAAGCTTAAAACTTCCGTACTAATTAATGTCACTACCAAGCTATCTTTAATACTACGTACTAAATTCTGGTTAAGGAGAATACAAAACATTAGTAAAGCCATAGGTATAAACTTTACTAACTCGTTAGATCTAATAGGCCAAACAACGTGTCTAAATTTACTATTTCTAGCCCTATTCCACATATTAAAAGAAGAATTTACTGTATCCATTTTATACCCATGCTCATTTCCAAGCAACCTAAACTATAAGAAAAACCCTGTCAAGTAGTTTTATAATTTAATACAAGATCATCTTGTGTAAAAGATATACTTCTCCTACTTCAAGAGTTGTGAAAACAACTCATTGAAGTAGGAAATTATTTAATTCTGAACAAAAGAAATTTACTAATGCTTTAAAGAAAGGTATAGTAACCTCAGTTCGATGTAAGAATAATTATTATTCTCTGCACGCTCGATGTCATCCCTGCGAAGGCAGGCATCTAAAAATGTTTAAGCACTTAATCCTTGCTACTTCTTTAGACCCCTGCCTACGCAGGGGTGACATCCCCCACAATAGAGATGATACTGGGTCTAGTATTAACTTGTTACATCGAACTGAGGTTATAGTAACAAATCCTAGGCTTAATGGGGTTAAAATATTAAAAAAATATTTTCCAGAACTTAAAGCAGATGGAGATGATCGGTTATACCCAAGCAGCATTTATGAAAATAATGTAGCACTAGTCAACTCTTAAATCTATGGCTTTTTTACATTTTAATTAATATACTAAAAATAATTTGCTGAGATTGATATTTCTTACGCAGTTGACAATTATATTGCAGTACTACTTTAGTATTCTGCTTCTCTACAACAAGACTAGTACCTAGATTATAAGATATTCTAGGTTGTGTTGGTACGATAATGTGCTGCACATTATTACTGCCAACCTGAGAGATATTTACTTTATGACCTTTGCTGTTTAAAGAGTACATTATAGAACCACTTAATTCCGGTGTTATAGTCATGGATTCAGATAAATGTTTAGGTGAAAATACAACTCTTGTACCAAGTATACCAGCAAATATATTTTGCAACTTATTACTAACTGCTACAGTTGGTGTATCAGTACTAATTATATCTAGATATTGATCATATCTTATGCCAATATTTGGTATAAGAGTAAATTTCTTGTTAGTAGGTATGTTGTAATTTAGTATTGTTTCAATATGAAAACTATTATTCTTAAACTTATTAATTAAATTGCTATTAGACAAAGAATTGACAAATTTATGAATAATATAATTACGAGACATTGAAAACACCCCTTGTAGCAAGAAACGATCGCTCAAATTCTTTTGACCATAGAGCGAGATGATATGATTCTTAATAAAAGCTTTATCAGCATTTTTGTTAGTTCTGTATTTAAATATAGAACTTAAGTTGCTGTAAGCTATACCAATTAAGCTTGTATCTAGTTCAGCATTAAAACCAATAGTAGCACCATAACTATGATTATTATAACCGATAATATTTTGTAAAGAACCTTGTTTACTAGTGCCATATAGAATATCAATCCATAAACCTTTCTGTATTCTATCCTCTTCATCACCAGCTGCTATGACAACTTGGAATAGTTTATTCAGTCTTGCAACCAATCCTCGGTGTACTATTTCATGTACCACTGATGATATTACTGTGCCAGTTGGAATATTATTGCTACTAGTGTCCTCAACAAGAGGATCTTTAGTACTATCTTCTTCCTGATAAGTTGGTGATTCTATTGTGTTACTAGTGTCCTCAACAAGAGGATCTTTAGTGCTATCTTCTTCCTGATAAGTTGGTGATTTTACTGTGTTACTAGTGTCCTCAATAAGAGGATCTTTAGTGCTATCTTCTTCCTGATAAGTTGGTGATTTTGCTGTGTTACTAGTGTCCTCAATAAGAGGATTTTTAGTGCTATCTTCTTCCTGATAAGTTGGTGATTTTGCTGTGTTACTAGTGTCCTCAATAAGAGGATCTTTAGTGCTATCTTCTTCCTGATAAGCTGGTGATTTTACTGTGTTACTAGTGTCCTCAATAAGAGGATCTTTAGTGCTATCTTCTTCCTGATAAGTTAGTGATTTTACTGTGTTACTAGTGTCCTCAACAAGAGTATCTTTAGTACTACTGGATTTCTGAGAACTCAGTGATTCATTTGGCGCTTCAACTACTGGAGGTGCTATCATATTAACATTGGATGCCTGTGATGTTTTCTCTCTAAGTTCAGTGCCTTGGATAGGCTCTAAATTAGATACATCATTGATACTAGTATAATCAACGTCAGGGGCAGCAGATCTCTTTGATCTCTTTAGAAGTTCTACTTCTGCTAGTGATTTGGGCAATGGATCTAGACTCGAATCTTCATGTACATTTACCGTACTACTTGCAGGTTGAGGTTTCAAGTCTCCTTCAAATTCCCTATTAGAAGCGAGTTTTGAAAGGGAGATATTACTAGATTCCTGATTTGGTATTAATTCATTTATTATTGGAGGTGCTATCGTATTAACATTAGATGCCTGTGATGTTTGCTTTATAGGTTCAGTGTCCTGGCTAATCGCTGATCTAGTTGGAATATTAGAGTATAAATTTGTTTGCGTTAATATTTCCTGTTTACTTTTACTTAGTAAGGGTTCTGTTACCAAATTATCAGATATATCACTGATCTTGTTACTAGAGTAATCAACAGGAAGATTTTTAGTGCTAGTGGATTTATGGGAGGCTAGTGATTCATTTGGTATTTCAAGCGATTTAACATTGGGGGGTTGTGATATTAGCTTTATAGGTTCAGTGTCCTGGCTAATCGCTGATCTAGTTGGAATATTAGAGTATAAATTTGTTTGCGTTAATATTTCCTGTTTACTTTTACTTAGTAAGGGTTCTGTTACCAAATTATCAGATATATCACTGATCTTGTTACTAGAGTAATCAACAGGAAGATTTTTAGTGCTAGTGGATTTATGGGAGGCTAGTGATTCATTTGGTGTTTCAAGCGATTTATTGGGGGGTTGTGATATTAGCTTTATAGGTTCAGTGTCTTTGATAATCGCTGATCCGATTGGAAGATTAGAGTCTAAATTTGTTTGTGTTAATATTTTCTGATTACTTTTACTTAGTAAGGGTTCTATTACCGAATTATCAGATATATCACTGACCCTGTTACTAGAGTAATCAACAGGAAGATTTTTAGTGCTAGTGGATTTATGGGAAGCTAGTGATTCATTTGGTGTTTCAAGCGATTTATTGGGGGGTTGTGATATTAGCTTTATAGGTTCAGTGTCTTGGCTAATCGCTGATTTAGTTGGAATATTAGAATATAAATTTGTTTGCGTTAATATTTCCTGTTTACTGTTACTTAGTAATGGTTCTATTACCAAATTATCAGATACATCACTATTCGTGCTGATAGTATAATCAACAGAATGATCTTTACTGCTAATGGATTTCTGAGAGGTCACTGATTCAATCTTCTTTTTTGTTACTTCTAAATCTAGCCTTACTATATCAGTGTGGGCATGTAAGTCATATATATCTTTTGCTGTATTAACAATCTCTTTACTCAGGTTCTTCACTATTTTGCCCTTAATAATCTTTGCTTCTACACTTCTTGCAGACTGTTGTTTGTTTAAGCTTTCTACAGATGAAGTTAAAGCATTATACGTCAATTCGGGATAAGGATTAGTAAAAATGCTTTAGCTATAACTAATACAAGATTTTGGATATGTATAAATTGCATTTCTGTGAATTCATACATTAATTGCTCTTCGTAGTGTATATATGTCTGCTATTTTTACTAATCCTTATCCCGAATTAACGTGTAAAGTAATTATTTGTTTAAATTCTATGGTGAAAAATAATAAAATTTATGAATACTAATCTACTTTTTTTCTTGACTAGCAAGACGGTAGATTCCCGCCTACGCGGGAATGACATTAACCCTAGCAAGGGCGAGTAGGGGTGACATAATGGCGGCAGGGAGGACATCGTGCTGATGATTATTTTATTCTGTTAACCGATGCCGGTGAGAAGAAATCACCTTGCATATTATCGACTTTTAAGTTGATTAAAAAATTGGCTATTTCACCATTTTCAACAAATTCTGCTACAGTTTGAACACCTAAATTTTCAGAAATTTTAATTAATCGTTTAATGAAATCTTGACTTTGTATATCGCTAGTAATGTTACGTACATAACTACCATCAATTTTAATAATATCTATTGGTAGATTTTGTAATTGTTTAAATGAAGTAAACCCAGCTCCAAAATCATCCAAAGCAAATTTACAACTAAATTTTCTTAATCTGTGCATAAAGGATTTTATTTGTTGGTAATGCTGATTAAGGGTAGTCTCAGTAATCTCAATAATTAATCTTCCTGAAACATCATATGTTTGTAATAGTTTTTCTGCTATCTCTAGGAGAGAAACATCTAATATACCAATATTTGAAATGTTAACTGCAAGCACTAAGCTAGGGTTAGCATCTAGTTCTTTGATTGCCATTTCTAGCACTATTTGATCTATTATAAAAATTAAACCTTTCTTTTCAGCTTCTGGAATTATTGCTCCTACAGAAAATAGATTGTTATTTGTGTCAGGAATCCTTAGTAAACATTCATAGTAATGAATTTTCATTGTTTTACGGTCAATAACTGGCTGATAAGCAAAAACCATTGATTTGTTTAATAAAGCTTTTCTTAAGAGATTCAGCTGCTTATTGGACTCTTTAACACACTCTATATTATAATATTTATGGTCATACTCACGATAATAACTTTGGTCACCTTGATAAGAAACTAGCCAATTTAATAGATTATATACTTCTTCAGCTTTATTGGTAAATTTGGGAAACTCTATGCTAGCGCTACTGCAATTCATATAAACTGCAGGTAATAGATCATCGACATAAAGTTGAGATAATAAATGTATTTTTAGGACAACTTCCTTAGCTAGATTTTGGTCTAGTGTGGGTAAAACCAACAATATTCTATCATGCTCAATTTGTTTATAAACTGATATAGAAGGAGCAGTAATTAATTTATTACAAACTTCAGAAATAATTTTATTAAGTTTGTCAATTATATAAATATCTCCTCCCATCATAGCATTCAATTCGTCGTAATTTAATAACTTAAAAGAGATACAATACCCATGCCCTGCTTTATTAAGTTCAGATTGCAAATTTCTAATTTTTGTATCTAATTTTGCCATAACCAACTAAATATAATATTTACTAAATACTAAAATCCCAGTAGAATTGATACAAGTAAAAGTTTTATATATATATAACTATGACCAAAATAAATAGAATAAAAAGAAAACTAGATGTGTTAAAACCACATTATTGCGAAATAGTTGACGAAAGTTACAAGCACGCTAGCCATAATGGTGGTATTACTGAAAGTCATCTTAAGATCAAAATTTTTGCAGCAGCTTTTATAGGAAAAAGTTTGCTAGAACAACATAAAATAATTAACAATCTTTTAGCAGATGAACTAGCTAGTGGAATACACGCATTATCAATTGATACGAAAAACCCCCTCTCACCTACTGATTAATAAACTCTTCTTTTTTTCTTGACAATCGATTATATTACGTAAGAATGGACAAGGTTTATTCAAATAAACTTTTACTCGATCTTGAAATAAATTTATTATGCCTAATATGTGTAATTGGAACAAAAATTTACCTATTCTAATTCTTGTTATTTTAGCTTGTGTAATGTGGTATATACCAGCCCCTGAAGGGCTTGATGTTAAAGTATGGCATCTTTCTATTATATTTATTACCACTATTGTGGCTATAATTCTTAATCCTTTACCTATGGGGGCTATAGCCTTATTTAGCATACTCTGTTGTGTTCTGACCCAAACCCTTTCCTTAGAACAAAGTCTATCCGGGTTTAGTCATAGCATTATATGGCTGGTGCTGTTTGCTTTTTTTATTGCTCAGGGTTTTATAAAAACAGGCTTTGGGGAGCGGATAGCTTATCACATCATTCTACTTGTCGGACAAAGTACCCTTGGTCTTTCATATGCTTTGGTAATTGTTGATTTTATACTCGCACCTTTTATTCCTAGTGTATGTGCTAGGGGAGGAGGGATAATTTTTCCTATCGCTCAGTCACTCTGTACCGCTTACTCTGATAAAACAAATTACGAAACATCCGTTTCAAACGGCGGATTTCTCATGAAAGTAGTCTTTCAATCAAATGTGATAACTAGTGCTATGTTTATTACCTCTATGGCCGCTAATCCTTTAGCTGTTAAGTTCGCAGCTGATGCTGGGATTATAATTTCATGGAGTGACTGGGCAATAGCAGCTATAGTGCCAGGCGTGATTTCTCTTGCTGTCATGCCTCTTATTCTTTATTACTTACATCCCCCCTCAATTAAATACGATCCATCTGCTATACAAATAGCTAGGGCAAAATTGCAAGAAATAGGTGATATATCATTGCAAGAGATTATTATGCTAATAACTTTTGTAATTCTAATTTTTTTATGGATGCTTGGCAGCAAATGGGGATTATCAGCTACTACAGTCGCACTGTTGGGCGTATGTATTTTATTATTATGCAAAATAATTAAGTTTGAAGATATTCTTGCAGATAAAGGTGCATGGCATACCTTTATTTGGTATGGCACTTTAGTTATGATTTCAAGTTTTTTGTCTGATTTCGGTTTAATATCATGGGTTAGTGATAAACTTAGAGATAATTTATTATGTTTTTTCTCTCCAATGATTGGTATAATTATACTTTCTGTAATATATTTTTATATACATTACTTTTTTGCCAGTACTACAACCCATATTGCTATACTTTTTCCTACTTTTCTAGCGTTATTTATGCATGCTAGAATGCCTGGTTTACTATCTGCATTGCTACTTAGTTTTTTATCAATATTATCTTCGGGTCTTACTCATTATGGACTTAGTAGTGCTCCAATATATTTTGAGACAGGATATATGAAGATCAGAACATGGTGGTATCTTGGTTTAGTTTTGAGTCTAGTATATGGCATTATATGGATTTTTATAGGAGGTATGTGGTGGAAAACACTAGGTTTGTGGTAGAATTGCTACTAGAATATATAGCAATCATTGCTGAATAATTTTATTTATTATAGAATTAGTCTTTAATCTTGTATAATTTGCTGTTAGACTCTCTTTTAAGATTAAATATGATAGGAGTCTAATACCAATGGGTATATATTATGACAGATGACAAAAAAGAATCTACGCCGTTTGAAAACCTTGAAAGTTCTGAGATAGATAGTACTACAATTGTGCCTAAAGAGATAGAAATAGCTAATACGTTAGACAATCAAACAGTGCAACCCAAGCAAAGAAAAGCAAAGCTTTCCAAAAGCTTTGATGATATGGAGCTTGAACGTGAAAATAAGTTAAAACGTACTCCCTCTCAAAAATCTGTAAAAAGTAAAGATGATTTATATATAATTGAGCAAGAGAAAAGTGAAAAATTAAAATCGCTTAAAACAAATGAAGTTAAAATTTCAGATGAATTTGCAAAATCTTTAGAACAGGAAAGTATAGAACTAAAGAAGGAATCAAGAATTAAACGATTTTTAAATAAAGTTAAATCTGTTTGGAATTGGACAAAGAGTACTAGGGCTTTCAAGGGGATAAAATGGCTGTTAGATACAAAATTGGCTAAAAATTTGGCTAAGGTACTATTTGGTAGTGCTATAGGTCGTGCTGTTACAATTGCATTTGCAATAGTAACACTAGCCGGGGCCTCCCCTCCAGTAGGCTTGGCTGCGGCTACAATAGCGTTAATGGCAGTAACTAGTGAAATAATAGTTGATGTCATCAAAACAAGAAAGCTCCGTAAACTTGCACAAGAAAATGACCTATTGATGCAAAATCGAGGGGACATGGACAAGCAACAATACTTATTACTACTCGATCCCAAATTAGCCAAGGCATTGGAAAATAAATTACATGTCCCAAATAACCACGTTCCAAATGGTAAAGGTAAATATTACCACTATGTAGATCCCAAAGTAGAAATGGTATTTAGTGCAAGCAAATTCATAGTTGATAATATTCAAAATGCCGCTAGTTTAGCGTCTGACATAAGTGCTGCTATTAGTGGCAATCCTGTTAAGATTCTTGCAGCGGTAAAAAGTGGTGCACTTTCAGCTGTCTCTATGATTGGCTCAGGCGTAGCTGAAAAGGACTCAGCTAACCTTACTACAGCATTTAAAATCAATATTAATGATGAACTCCGTAAGGATGATGTTGCCCATTATCGGAATTTACGAGAGCTACGTGAGGTCGCCCAAAAACAACATATCCAAACTGCAACTTTGGCTGAATTAATGCAAGATAAAGATTATTTTAAGTTAACCGATGAGCAAAAACAAAATAAATTTGATATATATCAACAAGCTTTAACTGAACTGATGTTTGACAAAAATTATAACAAGTTAACCGATGAGCAAAAACGAGCTACACTTCATACAACAGTCAATAAGCTTGAAGAAAAACCTAATGAAAAAGCAACTGAACCTGAAACTAAAGAAAAGAACAAAAGTAATAATATACTGACAGCAGCTGCAAAAGGTACACTAAGCATTTTAAAAGATCTAGCTAGGACACATGATCCTTTTTATCAACAACCTAAGGTAATAAGGGATTATAGCCCGTTAACGAAAGCTATGGAGGCTGCTAAGAAATCTGCTAAGGAGATCGTAACACCTGAGGTTATAGCACAGTTACGAAAAAGTAAATCTGTACCAAATTTATCACAAGAAGAAGGTCGCTTTCTTCATCGGAAGAAACTGCAGAGAAGTAATTCTATAGATAACCATAATCAACATTCAATGTGACTCACCTATCATTACTATTACCCACATCTTTGGACTCGTAGTAAGTTACCTACTCCCCCTATCGTTCTTATTTACTGCTGGTTTTACTGGAGGAGTACTAGGTGGTGAAGTAATAGATGAAGTACTAGAACGCAAAGGTTTATGATTATCATGCTTTGCTAAACTATGCCTTAGTCTTTTTGCCTTGGATACTTCTCTGCTCACTTTTTGTTCTTCTTTTAATAATTTTACTTTCTTTTGTGCCTGTATTACTGGTGCTAATATTTCTTGTCTTCTCTGCTTGAACTCCTGTAGATTTTGTTGTTTGGGAGATGGAGTATCCTGATTTTGTGAATTGTTCAAGAGTTCTTTAACAATATCAACAACCTTATCTATAATCTTTGCAAACCAGCTTTTTTCCGGCTTTATATCATCCAAAATAGCGTTTTCCTTTGGAACATCGTATCGTCTATTATTATTGTTAATTTCCGGTGGCTTAGATGGTTTCTGCTCCTGTACCCTACGAGAATTAGTTGCTAAATTATTATTCCTTGGGCGTGGGGCTACTTTACCTATTGGTTTTGTTGACTGAAGTATTTTTTTCTCATCTTCTTTTAATTTTTTCAATGTTTCTCGCAAATCGTTTACAGTTGGAATTGGACCTTCCACAGTTGGAGTTGGTGCAGAATTCTTTAATGTTTCTTCCTTAGGTCTTGTGTCTTTTAGAGCCTTAAGTCTAGCTTCTATTTCGTGATCTTTTCGTTTGCCTAATTCAGCATATTTATTATCTAAATTAACTTCAGATTGCATTTCCTCTATCAACTTATCTACTTCCGAAGAAGGAACAGAACCACCCATTCTATCTAATGAGTCATTAATCATATCTGTCATCATCTCGGATTCAAACAATTTCTTATCTAACTCGCCAAGTGTTTTCTCAAATTTTTCATCAATATTTTGTATTTTCTTACTCAAATCATTAGATTTTTTCTTGGACATATGAAACTAACCCACTATTTAAATACATGAGTTATTATAGTTTATTCTATTAGATACTACTAATAATTTTATCAAATATATATTTTTTTAGGGTCTTTGCTTGTAAGATTGTTACTTTTGTGATATAAGTTATATGCTATAATTAGGGCTTATTTCCTATGCAACTAGATCTTGCCCCTCCCCAACTATCAAATAAGCAGTTACTTGCATTCTTTGCAATGATAGTAGGAATGTTTATGGCAGTGTTGGATATTCAAATTATTGCCAGTTCTTTATCAGTCATTGCAGCGGGTCTTTCTGCTTCTAGTGATGAATTATCTTGGGTTCAAACATCATATCTTATAGCAGAAGTGATTATAATACCAATAACCGGTTTTACAGCCAAGCTTCTCTCCACTAGAATTTCTTATTTTATTGCTGCTCTTGGTTTTACCGTTATGAGTATTCTATGTTCGCTAGCCAGCAACATAGAAACAATGATTATTTTTAGAGCTTTACAAGGATTTTTTGGTGGAGCAATGATACCAACTGTCTTTAGTACAGTATTTATAATTTTTCCTGCCTCAAAACGCCCAATAGTTACTGTGATAGTAGGATTAGTCGTAACAATAGCCCCAACACTTGGACCAACGCTGGGTGGTTACATTACTGAAAACTTATCTTGGCATTTTATGTTTTTACTCAATGTAATACCTGGTATTTTTGTTTGTGTAGTCGTATATTTATACGCTGATTTTGATCAACCTAATTACAATTTGCTTAAGAATTTTGATTTTGTTGGCATTATTTTACTGACTGTTACTCTTGCTTCTTTGCAATATGTTTTAGAAGAAGGAAATAAGAAAGGCTGGATAGAAGATAATTTGATATTATTCCTTATCATACTAATTGTTGTTGGATTTATTATGTTAGTTATTAGAGAACTGACCTTTATTAATCCAATCTTAGATCTAACAACTTTTGCTAACAAAAATTTTACTTTTGGTTGTATCTACTCTTTTGTCATAGGTATAGGGCTATATGGTGCAGTCTATTTATTACCTTTATTTTTATTTACAATAGCTGGTTTTAATACTGTGCAAATTGGTTTTACTATGATGGTTACTGGTATGGCACAATTTCTGTCAGCTCCACTTGCAGGAAAAATGCTTGGCTCTGGACTAGATTTAAGAATTATGCTGGCTATCGGTCTTGCTATGTTTAGTTTAGGTTGCTACCTAAATAGTTTTTTAACAGCAGATGCTAAATTTGCCGAGTTTTTTTTACCACAATTTATTAGGGGACTGGCGATGATGTTTTGCTTTTTACCTACTAATAATATTGCTTTAGATAGCATGAGTAAAGATAAAGTAGGGAATGCTAGTGGGTTATATAATCTTACTCGTAATCTTGGAGGAGCTGTTGGTCTTACGGTTATTAGCCTACTTCTTACAGATAAAACTAAGATTTTTAGCCAATATTTAAATGAAAATATTTCTTCCACTTCACCCTCTATTCTAATGAAATTACAATTTCTAGGACAATTATTGGATGGTAAAGTGGTTGATCCGGAAAAGGCTTCATATTTTTTGTTAGCCAGTAATATAAATAAGGAAGCATTTGTAATCGCGATAAATAGCATTTTTGGTATTATAAGTGCATTATTTTTTGTGGTAATGATCTTTCTACCGTTTACATCAACTGTTAAAGGCGGAGGAAAGTATGATGCACACTAAAATCTTTACTTTAATTATTTTGTTATTGCTGTTGTTTGGTCTAACAGGAGTACCTACTGATATTTTTGCATTGTTGGTTTCCTTGATTATCCCCAGTATAGCTTATCTTGTGGCAATAAAGCTCAATTTGATCCCTGATAGGATATATTTAAATTATCGTTCTATATTATATTTTATTTGGTTAATTAAAGAAATAGTTGTATCTAGCTTAGGAGTAATGAAGATTATATGGCGTAAAAATCTTAATCTACAGCCAGTCTTTGAGTGGATTAATTCAAAACAAAAAAACGATACAAGTCTTGTAATATATGGTAATTCTATTACCCTTACACCAGGAACTGTAACACTTAATATATCAAATAGTATGTTATTAGTTCATGCTCTAGAACAATCATCAATCGACAATCTAAAATTTGGTAATTTTACTATGAGTAAAAGAGTTCAGCACATTTCAAAGAACGACTGAAAGGCTAATAGATAAGGGGGAGAGTACTCAATATACGTTAATTCGGGATAAGGATTAGTAAAAATGCTTTAGCTATAACTAATACAAGATTTTGGATATGTATAAATTGCATTTCTGTGAATTCATACATTAATTGCTCTTAGTAGTGTATATATGTCTGCTATTTTTACTAATCCTTATCCCGAATTAACGTAATATGACATCGCTTTTAACTAATCTCAACTATCGATGTAATAAATTAATAGTAGGCTCAAGTAATCGTCGCCATTAGGGGTGATGTTACCCCTGATTCTCCTTCGGATGTCACCCCTGCGAAAGCAGGGGTCTAAGATGTTAAATAGTCTTCTATGCTATTTTTTTAGCCCCCTGCCTACGCAGGGGTGACATCCCACAACTTTCGACAGTGTGGGTGACATCCGAAGGGGCAGGAATGACACCCTAGGCTATTAAACCGATGTCTTACATCGAATTGAGGTTATGTTATAAATATCGGTCATTTTAGAATGTTATTAATAGATGTTAAGTAAAAAATGACTTGATATACCAAAAATTAATAATTTAATTATTGACAGGGAACAGCAATTTTTATTAAAATTGCAAGTTGAAGTAGCTAAATTAATGCTAGAATAATGATGTGCCTTTTATGTTATACGAAAATCTTAATGATTTACACAAGATCACAGATAATATTAGTATTAAGTTGCATGAAAACTCTATAGTAGGGAAGATATCCTCTAGGTTAAAAGACCCTTGTTCTATCACAAAGAAGTTGATAAGAAAAAATGTTGGTTTTCACCGATTAACTGATACAATTGCCTCTAGGATTATAGTTGATAAGCAAGAAGACTGTTACAAAGTACTGGATATTCTTAATGATAACTATTGTATCTTTGATAAGGAAGACTATATTGCTAATCCTAAACCTAATGGTTATAGTTCCTTGCATGTCGTGGCTGCTGCTGGTATACTTAGACGTAATACAGAAATACAGATACGGACTAGAGATATGCACCATATAGCAGAATTTGGTACCGCTAATCATGATGAATATAAAAAGACTCAAGAAGCAAAAATAAAAGAAATATTTTCTCAAAAGGTACTTAATGTCGCTGCTATTCATACTGGACTAAATAACGCATATAAGCTCTTTAAACAGTTCAATTGGACTATGCTTGAACTAATGGCTTATGAGCAGGAAATTGAAATTCTTTGGCATAGTTTGCAAGATAACTTGTGTGAGATACGAAAACAATTTATAGGGGAATAAAAATATAAAATTAACTTTTATATTTAGTAACATATTTTATTATGCTAACTCCTATGTAAAATAAAGGAGTGCTACATATTACGTTAATTCGGGATAAGGATTAGTAAAAATAGCAGACATATATACACTACGAAGAGCAATTAATGTATGAATTCACAGAAATGCAATTTATACATATCCAAAATCTTGTATTAGTTATAGCTAAAGCATTTTTACTAATCCTTATCCCGAATTGACGTATATTGTGAAGAAAAGTTTAAATGAATAGCTGTTCACTATAAGTGACCACATACGATCTATTGGTAGCACTCCAAATATACTCATGAAGCTAATAACAATACAAGTATCTACAAATAGCGAAATTGCTGTACTGCCATTATTTCTAAGCCATAGCCATCTACCATAAGTGACTTTACGTATCCATAAATAGATTGTAATATCAATAAGTTGAGCAGTGTAACAGGCAATAATTGAACCTATGAAAGCAATACTATATAACCCAAAAACCTTATGAAAAGTTATATTATCGATTTTAGACCACTCTGTGGCATTTAACCTATCCATTATTGCTATAATTAATGTAACAATTATATTCATAGCTAGTGCAAGTTTAACACAGAAATTAGCTTTGCTTTTCCCATAAAATTCAGCAATTAAATCAGTAAGTAAAAATGTTAATGGGTATGTTATCGCACCTACAGAAAGTTCAAAAGTATAAAAAGGTAATATTGGTAAGAAAACAAACTTTTGATATATTAAATTACCTATTACAATGAGAATTGCAAATAATACGCATATAGTAATATAAATTTTTTCATCTATGGTCATGTTGTTGGAATCATAAATTAAGAATATTTTGAGTGAAAACTATAATTTAAAATAAATAAGTCTACCTAAAATTCAACTTATAAAATTATTTATATATGGTAAAGCTTGTTGTATTACATTATCATTCACCACGGTTTCACCATATAATTAATATTGTGACATTAATACAAAAATTTTACTTTTCTTGTATGTAGAATAATATAATTATTCTTTACTAAATGCACCAATATCTATATTAACTCATCTTAACTCTAAATATAATTTTTTTAAAGGTTACAACTATGCTCAAGAAAATTAAGGTACTTTGCATGGCTACTCTGATGGTTATAACACCAACTTTAACAATGGCAATTAGTGGTGAGGTTAGAAAAATTACTCCACCAAAATTAGACACTGCATATTTGGGACAAAAAATACTTTGTTATCGTCCAATGAGACATGGTTCTCCTAGAATGAGTGTAGAGGAAAAAGATAGTAAAATAATCGCTAATAACTATGGACATGGTGGTAGTGGTTGGACTCTTGGGCCTGGTTCTGCTGAGTACGTTAATGACTTACTTATAAACTCAAAATATGCAACTGATCTTACAAAAGATACGCCAATTACCATTATTGGAGCAGGCGTTTTGGGATTGTTTACAGCTTATGATTTAGAACAAAAAGGTTTTAAGAATATTACGATTGTTGCAGAAAAATTTGATGAACTGGCTTCTAATAATGCGGGTGGTTTACTTGCTCCAGTATCTATGGATAATGGTCAGAAAATACAGACAGTTCTTCAAAAAATAGAAATTGATGCTTATAAATTTTATGCGTCAATCGCTAAGAAACAACATCCACACTTTAAGGAGGGAGCTATCATTGTTCCAACTTATTTTAGAACTCGGGAAGAATCTGGTTTAGAGCCTTATGTTGGTAAAGTCATGAAGCCAGCAAAAGATGTGACAGTTGATTTTGACAATGGTACGACAAGGAAGATGATTGTATATGATGACGGTATTTTTATGGATACAGGCATACTTATGGCAGAACTTAACGAATATTTAAGAAGTAAAAATATTAAGTTTGTACAGAAAAAAGTTAACTCATTTGCTGAACTTGATGGAAAATTTATCTTCAATTGTACTGGGCTTGGTGCCAGTAAGCTTAATAATGATGAGAAATTGGTGTCAGTCCAAGGTCACTTGATTATGCTTAAAGATCAAAATCCTAAAGATATACAATATATGATTTTGACTCGTTGGGATGAAGGCAAAACTAAGTCTGGACAGAAAGTAGAACGTGATTTTTATATTTTCCCAAAACATATGCCCAATACTGGTGTTAATGATGTAGGAGTCATTGGTGGTACTTTTATTGAAGGTGCAACACCTGCAACACCTAATGACGAGGAATTTAGTATTATACTACAAAATGCTAAAGAATTTTATGGGATTAAATAAGTCCTGTAATTAAGGTTAGTTCATTAATCATGAATTTTATTAAATTCATTCTTTACTATTTTTAATAAACATTCTAATATTCTATTCATAGTAGCTTACTTTTTGTTTTTGTATTCTAACCTCAGTTCTATATAAGAATTATTAATTCTTATATAGAACTGGCTTTGTTATAAGGAAAAATGCACTCTTGAAGCGGCTGACGCGAGTGCATTTTAACTTTTTCCATCATTCAATATGTGATTTTAATTATTAAAATCACATATTGAATGGAGTGTTATATTTTAACAATCAGGTGGGCAGCCGCTTCAAACCTGATTGTTTCTATATATAACACGAAAGTTCGATGTAACAAGTTACATCGAATTCAGGTTATTCTAGTAAGCTACTTTATCTCTTGAAATCATAGCAGTATATTACTCAAACTTAGTTCTGTTTGTAAATTTTTCCATAAAAACTGATCTGATTGAACTAATTTAATCAATTTATCTAAGGCTACTTTATCTTCATTACCATTTCCATGGATTAGTACTATGTCACCATCTTTAACTGTTTCATGTTCAGGAAGCTTATGTATCCATGCACTTGCACCTAATTGTATTAGCCCATAAGAAGTTAATATATCTAATATTTCTTGACTGGCTACTAACCCAGGAAATCTAAAAAATGGAGATGGTAATTCGCCCCTTTCAATTAGCAAGTGTTCGGTTTGTAATATTTCGTTTTCTATATCAGTATTTGGCAGTAATAAAAAATTGTCTGTAAAATCTTTATCAGGGTAGAAAATATGACTAAAACTATGATTAACCCACGTGATTTTTATATTTTGGGCTGGAAGAGTTTGTAACCACATAAAGTCTTCTAGATGAGTTGTTATCCATAAACCACTTACAGCTATTAATAGGTTTATTTCTTGACTTCTTTTAGCAGTTTTTAAAATTGCATCAAATAAATTATGTTCTAACCTTTTTATTGATGGACACATATCTATGGATAAAAAACATCCTTTGACTTTTGGAATATTCTTGAGACCTTGATTCTCTCTGCTATCTTTTATATTATTAAAATAATACAATGATCTATAATATACAGAAGATTCAAGTTCCTTTAATGAGAAATATCTACCATCTTGATCGCTCTTACGGTAAGCACATAAGTTCTGAGCGACTATCTTAACTTCTAGAGTATTAATATTAACTATTACAAAATAGTACTCATTACTCCTTTTAAATGACCGAATTACAATAAATGACTGATTATTAAATATGCATGGTATATGAGATGTTTTTTTGTAATTAAAGATTAACTTATTTGTATTTGTTTGTTGCATAAACCTCTTATTTTATATAATGTAGAGTTCAGTAATAGTACGGTAGTTATGTTATCTAGAGTTTTAGTACTTGCCCTAAATTTATATCTAACTAACTTACTCCTTAAAACCTTGCCTCTAGAATCATTTCTGCAAATGTTGGTTTAGAATGAGCTTCTAATATTTTATCAACTATTCCTGCATTATAAATAATTATTATTTTTTGACTACAAAGATAATTTGCAATAATATACTAGACTAATTTTTCAAGACAAATTTTTTACTCATTTTGTTTCCCATGTAAGGTTACCTTTAAGCAACATTTTGTAAATAATTAAGATAAACTTTCATTGGTTTTTGATAACCAATGCTAGAAATCTGTGGTGGTTATATTTATCTATGTAATTATTAACACCTTCTTTAACCTCCTTAATGTTTTTATTTCCCGTTTTTTTTCATGAGGTAGTCCTGATATTACTTGCAAATTTTTTATATTAATATAGATTCTCTAATATTGGTGTATAAGCGTTTGAATAACTAATAATTTTATGTCAAGCGTGGTTCTGAAATTGTCCACTACGGCAAGCCATTTTAGAAATTAAAAATTATAATTTAGTTAAGTTGTAATGACCAAAGAAGAGTTAATTAATTTTGAAGGTGTTGTCCTTGAACTTTTGCCTAACGCAACTTTTAGAGTGAAGTTGGAAAATGGTCATTTTATTACCGCTCATACTTCTGGTAGGATGCGTAAGAATCGTATTAGGATACTTGTCGGAGATAAAATCACAGTGGAAATGACACCTTATGATCTAACAAAAGGTCGTGTTATCCACCGTCATTAGAGTCTTTCATATTTTATGTCAAATATAGAATCCACTTTTTTAAAACAGCAGAATATACCTATAGTTCTAGCCTCACAATCACCTGCAAGGCTTGAATTACTAAAAAGAATAAAGGTATTTCCTACACAAATTATTCCCGCTAATATAGATGAAACAGAGTACTTACGAGAGTTACCAAACCAATTGGTAACAAGATTAGCACAGGAAAAAGCCGAGGTTGTTGCCAAAAAAATAAGTGGTGAAGCTATAATTATAGCAGCTGATACTGTTGTGGTTCGCGGTAGAAAAATACTACCTAAAGCTTTAACAAGTGAAGATGTTAGATATTGCCTTAATATTTTATCTGGAAGGCGTCATAGGGTTTATACAGGCATCTGTATAATAAAAAAGACTCTTGAACAAGTTCTGCTGCGACAAAAATTAGTGCAAACCATAGTCAAGTTTAAAAGATTGAGCCAGCAAGAGATAGAATTTTACTGTAGCCTAGATGAAGGAATCAATAAATCAGGCGGCTGCGGAATTCATGGATATGCCGAAGCTTTTGTTCCTAGCATATATGGATCTTATTCAAATATTATGGGATTACCACTACTGGAAACCCTGCATATGCTTACTTCTTTAGGTTTTACAAATAGACCTCTTAAATAACCTGAATTCGATATAACAAGTTATATTGAAGGGGTTAAGTAGAAACAATCAGGTTTGATGCTCGCTTACACCTGATTGTTAAAATATAATATTCCATTCAATAGGTGATTTTAATAATTAAAATCACCTATTGAATGATGAAAAAAGTTAAAATGTATTCGTAGAACCGTTTCAAGAGTGTATTTTTTCTTATAACAAAGGCAATTCTTATATCGAATTAAGGTTAGATAATAGATATCTTTTGAACTCTACTTCTGCTGGTAATTGGGACAAAGATTCGGCACTCAAATCCGTAGCGGAATTCGAGTACCACTTGCGGTTCTTGCTTAGCAAAAATGCCTATAAATCTACTCATTACATAGAAACCTTCACAACCTAGCTATTTATACAACAAAGTTAAGAAATATTTATTTTTATTACCTAAAAAGTAATAAATCTTTGCAAATACCTTAAGTTTTAGTTTAACCTATAAGTTAGGATATCAAAATATTGAGGATTTTTATGGAAGGCATTAATAATAGTTGGCTAAAGTTTGAATCATGTGATTATGCTGATAGGTTACTCGCTAAACTCTCTCTGCTGAATAGTGAAGTAGATCAACCAATAGATCTGAACATTGTTAAAAAAGCCATCTATTACGCCAAAAAGTATCATGGAGAGCAGAAAAGACAAACAGGAGAACCCTATTACTCGCATCCAATAGAAGTGGCATATATGCTTGCAGAATATGCAGCACAAAATGATAAGCAGTACTTTAGAACCGATTTAACTGTAACCGCTATACTGCATGATACCATTGAGGATACTAAACTTACCAAAAGCAATATTGCCTATATCTTTAGTGATCTAATTGCTGATCAGGTAGAAAAACTAACTAGGGTTAAGTGCGACAGAAAGATTAGTTCGGCAGAAATCATGGAATTATTATGGCAGCAAAAGAGATATGATATCATAATGGTTAAAATATTTGACAGAATTCACAATTTAGAAACTGTTGGTATAAAATCGCCGGAAAAGATTAAGAAGATAATAGAAGAAACTTTTAAAAATTTTATAAGTATTAGCATGTGTTGTGGAACAAAACAACTAGAAAATATATTAACTACTTTATGTTACAAACATTTACCAATTACTGACCCCTTAGAACTCACAACAATTATCCAACATAAATACCAGCTTCCTACTCCAACTTTTGAAAATGATATAAACCAAAAGTAAATCCTATACTTTCCTAATAATTAAACTAGCATTAGTTCCTCCAAATCCGAATGAATTAGAAAGCACATAACTAATCTTTACATTTCTAGCTTCTAAAGCAACTAAATCTATTTTTGCTTCTGCTATCGGTTTATGCAAATTTAGAGTTGGTGGAGCGACTTGGTCTCGCATAGCAAGAATTGAATATATTAATTCTACGCTACCAGCTGCTCCAAGTAAATGACCAATAGATGATTTGGTTGACGACATAAGAACATTCGGGTTAGCATCTAAAAATAATTTTTGAACAGCCATTAACTCTATAGCATCACCAACTTGGGTAGAAGTACCGTGGGCATTGATATAATCAATAAGACTTGCATCAATTTTTGCATCTTTAAGAGCGTAAAACATAGCTCTATAAGCCCCTCTTCCATCGGGATGAGGTGAGGTCATATGATGAGCATCACCAGTAGAACCATATCCAATAATTTCAGCATAAATCTTAGCGTTTCTAGCAAGAGCATGCTGATATTCTTCAAGTACTACAACACCTGCCCCTTCTCCCATTACAAATCCATCACGATATTGATCCCATGGTCTTGATGCAAGTTCAGGCGTAGAATTATATTTAGTAGATAATGCTCTTGCAGCAACGAATCCAGCCACTCCAACCGGAGTAACCGGTGCTTCAGCTCCACCAGCAACCATAACATCTACATTACCGTATTGAATCATACGCATAGCATCCCCTATAGCATGAGAGCCAGTGGAACAAGCTGTAACGACAGCCTGATTTGGTCCGGTAAATCCGTATTTAATGGAAACATGACCTGAAAGGAGGTTAATTAATGAGGAGGGAATAAAAAATGGACTAACTTTACCATTATTTTCTTTATGAAACTTTACAGATGTTTCTTCGATCATCCCAAGTCCACCTATTCCTGAACCAAGTATTAAGCCGGTCCTATCTCCCGATAATTCATCTTTTACTTTCCATCCGCTATCCTCAACTGCCTCAATAGCTGCTGCGATACCATATTGGATGAATAAATCCATCTTATGGACATCGCGAGAGTGAATAAATTTTTCCGGGTTAAAGCCATTATCTGTTGAGTGATCCACTGTACCCGCTATTTTACAGGCAAGGTTAGAAGTATCAAATCTTGTGATTGACTTAATACCACTGCGACCCTTTATAATACCTTCCCAAGAGGGCTTTACACCAACTCCTAGTGGTGTGATAAGCCCAATACCGGTTATAACAACTCTTCTAGTCGACATGATTATTTATAATTAGTTGTTTTTTTATTATGTACTGTACAACATCAGAGACAGTTAAAATTTTCCTAGCATCTTCATCTGGTATATCACATTTATACTTTGCTTCTATTTCCATCATTAATTCAACTGTATCTAAACTATCGGCTTTAAGATCCTCAACAAATCTAGATTCAAGGGTAATTGAATCTTTTTTTACTTTTAATTTATTAACAACGATTTCAATAACCTCTTGTTCGACAATATCTTGCTCAACAACATTTTGTGTAATATTTATATTTTCACTCATAATTAGAACCTCATAACATAAATTAAATTTAGTAAAACACTCAAACTCTAGCCACTTATAATGACTTGTATAGAATAAACATAGTTTCATACATAAGTAAGTCTCGAGTAAGTCGATACAACAATTTCAAACTTCTAGCATAAAAATATATTTTATGCCAGTGTAAAATTTCTTTAGTTCTTAAATTAAAATATTACTAATGGCTTGCAGTCTAGCATACACTCCTTTTCCTGATAATAGAAGCAATAATACCAAACAACAGAAGAGTAATAGTCATAGCCAGTGCAGCGTAAGATGGAATCTCAATAAAATGTTCAGCGAATATTTTTATGCCAATAAATATTAATATTAATGCTAGCGAATATTTTATATAACTAAATTGCTCAACAATATTAGCTAAACATAAGAATAAGGCACGTAAACCTAATATGGCAAAAATATTAGAAGTATAAATTATGTAAGGATCCTTAGTGATAGCAAATATTGCTGGTATACTATCAATGGCAAAGATAATATCCATGATTTCTATAATTATTAATGACGCAAGAAGGGGGGTAATACTCAATCTATTATTAGTTTTAACAAAAAATTTGTAACCGGAAATTTTAGGAGTAAGATTAAAGTATTTTTGCAGAATTCTATAAATATACGATTCCTCTACTTTAAAACTTTTTTTTGCTATATAAAAAGTTTTGATGCCTGTAACTATAAGAATAGCTGCAAAAATATATAATAACCAAGAGAATTTCGAGATAACAATGACACCTAGATATATAATTATAGCTCTAAAAACAATGACACCTAGAATTCCCAAGAATAATATCCGATGCTGATATATTAAAGGAATAGAGAAAAACTGAAAAACCATCAATATAATAAAAATATTATCCAATGACATAGCTTTCTCTATAAAAAAGCAAGTGTAGTATTCCCGGGCTTTTTCTCCTCCCATATCAAAAAAAATGAAAATACCGAAGAGGCATGCTATAATTAAATAAAAAAGACTAAAATAAATAGTTTGGCGGAAGCTCATCACTTTATTTTCTTGGTTTGCAAAACCAAGATCGTAGATTAGTAAACCTACAATCACTGTACAAAAAACAACCCACGTCAAGATTCCCTCCATAAACTACTATAACAACTTGAAGAATTAATTCTCAAGTTCTTGAATTTTCCATATGATCTGATGTTAAGCATTAGCCATTTGTGAAGTAAAGTGGGATTCTTTGATACCGAGATTTTGTAAAGCATTGTGCCATTTACTCTCTGGATGATCAGAAAAAATAAATTCTTTATCACACTTTGTTATTATCCACAAATTCTCCTTAATCTCTGTTTCAAGCTGCCCTGCTTTCCAAGCAGTGTATCCAATAATAAATAAACTATTTTTAGGCCC
This sequence comes from Candidatus Tisiphia endosymbiont of Micropterix aruncella, assembly GCF_965178575.1. NCBI lineage: Bacteria > Pseudomonadati > Pseudomonadota > Alphaproteobacteria > Rickettsiales > Rickettsiaceae > Candidatus Tisiphia > Candidatus Tisiphia endosymbiont of Micropterix aruncella. Next base: position 710,839 of record NZ_OZ238268.1, on the reverse strand, counting down.
ATGACCAGAAGCAATATCATGAGGGATTTTAGGATTAGAGCTAACTGCTAAATGATTCTGAAACTTCAATAGTAGATTTTCGTTATAATCATCAGAATGTAGGAAGAATCCGCGTTCATGCTCAACTGGTCCTCCTAGATATATAGGCATCATAATGTTACTATCTACTTGATCATCAGATATTTTAAAAAACGATTTTATCTCTATATGATTCACCAAATTATTGAAAATTAAACCCATTGCTCCTTCTGCTGTATGAGACAGCATATAAACAAGTGATTTATTAAATATACCCTCAAGCATGTAAGGAGTAGCGATCAGAACCTTACCAGATAAATTATCAAAAATCTTATCGTTTACACTCATAATGTTTATTGTATTTTAAAATTTATTAACATACTAGCTTTTAGATACATATAATGTTAAATTACGGCTATTCAATAGACCTCTTTCGAAATTTCATCTGAGAGGTCTAATAAAAATTTTGAACATGATGGTAAATATACTCAACTCCTGTTCTAAACTTAAAGTAATTTTTGAAAAAGTCTAATGTTTACTTGGTTTGATATAATAATACTAGCAATTATTACTACTTCATCGATGCTCGGGGCATATGGAGGAATAATAAAGCTTACTATTAGCTTACTTGGCTTCATAGTCTCAATTCTTTTTGCCTATTACCTATCTCCATATACTATTTCCATTATTACTCGATATTTTAATAACCACATTGCATTGGTAGTTACCTCTGGGATTATTTCCTATATTATCTCTCTAATCATATGCTCTTTTGTAACCCGTAAATTTCTTTTGATGATTTCTATTATAAGTGGTGGGGTCATTGACAGATCTCTAGGCTTAGCCGCAGGCATGCTTAGAGGTACGATTATTTGTTTATGTATCTTCCTAGTCCTAACAATTTTCTTTTCTGACAGTTACTTACAAGCAGAAACCCTAAAAGACGTTATGCAAAATACTACTATTGATAAATATCCAAAATGGCTTAAGGAATCTGTGACTACATCGTATCTAGATAATTTAAGTAAAAATCTTATAAGAACTCTACCACAAGATAGTTTTGAGTCCATTAAATTACCTAAAAAATCAAAGATTATTGATACTACAAATGTGTTAGAAAAATCACAATCTCAAGAATCTCCCAATAAAGTAAAACAACTCCCTGAAGATCTTATGCAAGAACTTGATGAAGTATTATCAAAAAAAGTAGAGAATCATGACTAGGCTATTGAATAACTATAGTAACCTCAGTTCGATATAAGAATTAATAATTCTTATATCGAATTGGCTTTGTTATAAGGAAAAATGCACTCTTGAAGCGGCTGATGCGAGTGCATTTTAACTTTTTTCATCATTCAATATACGTCAATTCGGGATAAGGATATTGAGAACATGTAGATTAAAATCAAATTTTGTTGAAGGTTTATTTTTCTTTAATGAATAAGCAACAAGAGTAGATAATATATGGACAAAGGCATTTATTGGTGATCTATGTCTAGTATGTTCAAGGTTCATTTTATTTTTTAGATAATCAAAAACTGTTTCAATTAAGTTACGCTTTCGAAGTAAGATTTTTTCTTTCAAATCCATTAATTTATTTTCCATATTCTTCTTAATTCCATGAATCATTTTTAAGCCTCTTTCATATAAATTTAAGAACAAATTTTGCTTAATATAACCTTTATCAGCTGCTATAATTCCAGTTAATCTTTTTGTTAACTCCGGTACTGGAACCCTATCATCTACATTGCCTTTGGTCACTTTTAATGCCATAAACTCCCCTTTATTATTGATTATTACATGTAATTTAAAACCATAAAAATACCCCATAGAGGATTTACTATGTTTGGCTAATCCTTTAAAAACTTTATTGCTATAACGCCTTTTATTGTGACAAGCTTTAATCGTTGTAGAGTCAATAAAATAAATACCTGTTTCTTCACCAAACAACAAATGAATCAACATATTTAGCGGTATGAATAATCGTGCCATTAATTCAACAAATCTATTATAACTCAAGGCTTTAGGGAAATCATCCTTATGCATGCACTCTATATAACTTTTATAGAAAAATTTAAAATTCTTAGCATAGGATGTATGAAACATAATTATTATTGTTAACATTTCACTTAAACTCATGCTACAACAGCGATTTCTCTGCTTATTTGATGGTAATAACTTTCTCTGTTCATACTCCAAATAAATTTTACAAAAATCATCTATAAAACTATATAATTCTGTGATATCTTTTTTCATGCCTGTAGTTTGTTTTTTTGTTTAAAAATATAAATACTGCAGGCACTCCTTTTTGACAATCCTTTTATCTATTACTATTTCATCTATATCTTATCCCGAACTGACGTAATATGTGATTTTAATTATTAAAATCACATATTGAATGGAGTGTTATATTTTAACAATCAGGTGGGCAGCCGCTTCAAACCTGATTGTTTCTATAATACCATTTCCCATTATTAACTACGCTAATACTACAGTTGTAGTTACTACCCAAAGCTGTCATTCTTAGCAACGGCGGGAATCTACCGTCTTGTTAGTCAAGAAAAAAAGTAGATTATTATTCATAAATTTTATTATTTTTTACCATAGAATTTAAACAAATAATTACTTTACGCATAACGGCTACTAAAGCGACCTTTGCTTTTTTACCAGCATTAGTCATACGTTCATATAATGCCTTCATTTTGTCATTATGACGCATCGCTACTAAAGCAGCCATATACAAGCTTTTTCGTACAAAAAACCTGCCGCCTCTAATATGAGCCCCATTAGTTTTTTGACCGCTTTGGCTTGTTTTTGGGGCAAGCCCAACTAAGCTTGCAATCTCTTTATTGTTTAGCGTACCGAGTTCTGGCAATTCTATTAACAAAACACTAGCTGTTTTTTCACCTATACCTTTATAGCTTATGAGTAAATCATTTTTTGCCTTTAAACTCTTATCTTCCTGTATGGCAGCCTTTATATCTTTTCTAATTTCCTCAAGCTGTTTTTTGCCACACTTTATCATTTCCTCGAGATATTTCTTAGCCTTCTCGGATGCAACTTTTGCTCTGCATTGATTAGCATGTATATCTTCTTCTATATTACGTTCTATGCTCCTTAGAGATTGTAATTCTTCTTGTATAACAGAAATTATTTGGTCTCCTTTCTCATCATTAGCAATAAAAGCTGCATATTTCTCAAGTAATAACGCATCCAATTTATCAGTCTTAGCAAAATGGTTACAGACCTTGGCAAAAGCGTGAACTCTATTAGGATGAGCTCTATGCACAGCAAGCCCGGCTTGTTGCAACACTCTCATAACTAAACGTTCATAACCACCAGTAGATTCCAAAACAGTAAGCACAATATTTAGAGAAGCTATTTCTGATTTTATAAAATCAGAAATAGCTTTATCTGTATTTTTAATCTTATAATGAATATTGTTCATAGATATATCAAGCGTATTTTTTGAAACATCTATTCCCATAAATATCTTGCTTTTTTCAGTCATTTACTTTACCTATAATTAGTGGTTGTTTTGCAAAGTTTTGATACATGATTGTAAATTCGATCTCTAAAGGATCATCCTACCGTTCGTATTATACTTTGCGATTCAAGGAAGGAGTGCACCAAGATTCCCTCGGTCTTTAAAGACCAATCTAAATTAAACGGCGTCACTCCTTCCGACCATATTAACTCCATATTGAGCTAATATTCAAGATACAATCTAAAAAAATAGCCTAAAAGACTATTAAACATTAGACTTCTTTCGAAACTAGACAATGATGTAGAATGGTGTTATAAATATCTGATTTGAAGTAATAATATGAAATTCGATCAGATTAAAGAGTTAGAGGATAAAAAATTTCGTCGATTAACAGGAGTAAAGAAGGGAACATTCTCAAAGATGGTGGATATTTTGAGGCAAGCTGATGGTCTTAAGAAATCAAATCTACATCATTGTCTAGTTTCGAAAGAAGTCTATTATTAGATCCCAGCTTTCGCTGGGATGACATCGTTTTGACATTAGTACTACAACTGTAGCACTAAATAGCGTAGTTAATAATGGGAAATGGTATAATTCCACCGAATTTTGGATAAGAATTGATAAATTCTTATCCAAAATTCGCGTGATATATATACAATCAGAATGAATAACGGTTAAATTGTTAGTTCAATTCATTAAACTCTACTCGAGCAAATAATTTTGTTTGGAGTAGGGAGAGTTCTGAATGATCTTTCGAACCTTCTTCTGCTAATTTATTGGCTTTAGTTAAAAGGTCTAAATCTCTAGCTAGATCAGCAAAAAAGAATCTTATTTCACCACTTTGCTTTGTTCCTAATATTTCTCCGCTACCTCTTAAGAGTAGATCTTGCTCTGCTATATAAAAACCATCATTGCTGTTTCTCATCACTTCAAATCTAGATTTTGCAACCATGCTTAATTTTTGAGGATCATATAGAAGAATACAATGAGATTGTAAAGTTCCACGTCCAACTCTACCTCTTATCTGATGTAACTGAGCTAAACCAAACTGTTCAGCATTTTCTATGACTATTAAGGTTGCTTCTGGTACATCGATACCCACTTCAATTACAGTTGTAGCAACCAAGATTTTAATATTACCATTCTTAAATTGGTGCATAATCATATCTTTTTGCTCATTTTTCATTTTGCCATGTATAGTACCTGTAATGTTAGGGTAGGCATTCTCAATGGTAACTAGTCTAGTATTGATGTCGGTTAATCCTGTATTTTTTGCCTGTGTTGTTAACTCTTCATCATTTTGATCGATGAGGGGACATATCCAGTAAATTTTCTCTCCAAATTTTAGCTTTTTATCCAAAACTGAAATTACATCATTTAACTTGGTCTTTGGCAATATGCTAGTAATAATTGGTAGTCGATTTTTTGGTTTGCTTGTTAATTTAGCAATATCCATATCTCCAAACATGGTCAAAGTAAGACTTCTAGGAATAGGGGTTGCGGTCATCACCAAAACATCGGGATGCGAGGCTTTGTTAATTAAATCTAACCGTTGTTGTACACCAAATTTATGCTGTTCATCAATGACTATATAACCTAAATTTTTAAAGTTTACTTTTTCTTGAAATAATGCATGAGTGCCAATTAATATATCAATATCTCCGTTTTCTAGGCTTGATAGAACTTTGTTTCGTTCTTTGGTAGATATTTTCCCAGTAAGTAAACCAAGCCTTATTCCGGTTTCACTTAAGGCTTTAACGAAGAATTGGTAATGCTGGTTTGCTAATAAATCGGTAGGGGCCATTAGTGCAGCTTGAAATTTATGGTATGCTACAGTGACCATTGTCAATAAAGCTACTAAGGTTTTACCAGAGCCAACATCGCCTTGGAGTAAGCACATCATTTCTGTAGAAGATAATTGATGTTTCTCAATTGCTTCGATTACTTTTTTTTGGTCTAGTGTGAGTTCAAAGCCTAATGTCTTAAGTATTGCTTGTTGTAGCTGACTAGACCCTGTAAATGAATTACCTTGTTTTAATTTTGTTTGCTGGCGGAGATATTGTAATGAAATTTGATTAGCAAAAAGTTCTTTTTCTGCTAATCGTCTTAAGGTTTGAGCATGTAATTCTTCTAATTTCTTAGTTTTAACTTGATATAAATGCAAAGTTTTTAAATCTTCTAATAATGATTTAGTATAGTCCTTTACTTCTTGAAAACTCTCAGGAATACAGCTCCACTCTTTCTCAAACAAATCAAGCCCCTTTATTATATAGGAATAAAGTTGCTTATTAATTATCCCATAGGTTAAAGGATAGATTGGTTCTAGGGGGCTGGTAAGTTTTTGGTCAAAAATAAGTATTGGGTGGGCTATTTGAGGTAAGCTAGAGAAAACTTGTACCTTACCATTAATTGTATGTTTACTGCCTATTGTAAGTTTACTTAGGATAAAATAAGAGGGTCTATTAAAAAATATCAGCAGAATTGAGCCAGTCCCATTAGATCCTAAAATTTTCAAAGGCTGTTTTTTGTTCTTAGGCACAAGAACTTCTTCAATTGTTATTTCAGTTTGAATTAACTGACCATTTTTTAGTGAAGATAAATTTGGTGAAATTATTTTAACTTGATAAGAAGTAGGACAATAAAATAACAAATCTCTTAAATTGATTATTCCCAATCTTTTGAGTCCAATAATTATATTATCACTAACGTTAATACGTGATTTAATCGGTGAGAAAAAAAACTTGTTAATTGTTAACATATATTTTTTTATTAGTATAACCCTATATCAACTTATGATATAATACTCTTCTGCTTTGAAGAATTGTTTTTTTGAAAATATCATGGATTCGCATGCTCACGTACTATATGTACGCTCCGCTTGCTCACCATTCATTTTCAAATCCAATTCTTCAAATCATTTGAGTAAACCAACCCGATAGCATGACTTCGTCTATTAGCAATGAACTACTTAGTAGCTCCTCGCTAATAGACATCTGTGAATTTGGCATAATGTTAGTCGGGTTAGCTATACCTTTCGTCATAGTACCCTACATTTTTCTATAATCGTCATAGCAAGGCTCTTTAGATGCCGTGGCGATCTAGGTAAACAGCGAAGCTGTTTTTTCTAGTACACTTCGCGTATCTTGGATTGCCGCGTCGCCGCTTTCAGCGACTCCTCGCTAATAGACGATCAGCAGCCCTTTTAATAGTGGTTATATAAAAAATGTAGGGTACTATGACCTTTCGTACGCAAGAACAAAGAATCAAGCTCCTAGAACCTATCAAGTCACCCTCTTATAACTACTTATAACATGTTTTTAAGATATAAGAACCTAGTGCATAAAAATATCAATATCGTTCCATCCTACTAGGTCTAAGTTGGCTCTAATAGGTAGAAACTTAAAAATCTGTTTTGCAATATCTAACCTATTTTCGGCCAGTAACATATCTTGCAAGATAGCACGAAGTTGATGTAGGTAAAGGACGTCTTTGGCAGCATATTCTTTTTGCTCAGAGGTAAGATCCAACCTACCCCAATAGGAAGATTGTTGTTGTTTAGAAATTTGGACTGAAAGTAATTCACGGCATAAGTCTTTTAAACCATGAGCATCAGTATAGGTTCTAACCAGTTTAGAAGATATCTTTGTACAAAATATGTTCTCCAAATCTATTCCAAGATATTTTCTTATTGCTGCTAAATCAAATCTAGCATAGTGAAATATTTTGCATCGATTATTATCAAGTAATAGTTTTTTTAAATTAGGTGCTGCGTAATTCTTGTCAATAAAGTTTACTAAGTAAGCCTTACCATCTCCATTACTCAGTTGTAAAAGGCATAGCCTATCCCTATGTAAGTTTAATCCCATCGTTTCTGTATCGATTGCTAGGTCTCCTGCAATATTAAAATCTTCCGGGAGATCATTCTGAAAAACTATAATACTAATACTAACCTCCTAAGTTATTTTAACCTAAGTTCGATGTAAGGCATCGGTTTAATCGCCTAGGTGACATCAAACCTGTTTCATCGAACTCAGGTTATTTTATGGTAAAAACCTGTTCTTTTGACGACGCTACTCCTAAAACTCTTCTTGCTTCTTGGTCAAGCATATCTCTATCTAGAGATTCTGGTCTAAGTAGTTTTACTTTATGCTCAAGTTCAACGCGTTCTGCCCTTAAAGTTTCTAGTTCACTATAGGTTTTTTCGAGTCGTTGATTTAATGTAAAATAAGCAATAATCCCTCTATTACCACAAATAGAGTGGAAGATAAAATAAACTAATAATAAAGATAGCAAAACATTAAATATTATCTTTTTGGAATTTTTAACTGAATCAATAAAATATTGATAATTCATAATATTTTAATAATAAAAAATAATATTGGGGCGGTAAGAATTATGCTATCAAATCGGTCTAGAACACCGCCATGACCTGGTATTATAGTGCCAGTATCTTTTATAGCAAATTTACGCTTAAAATATGAAATAAATAAATCGCTCATTTGTGCTATTAGTGCTAAACAAATAGCTGCTATAATTAAGTGCCGTTTGTTTAATAAATAGTCAGTTGGTAAGTCAAAGCTAGGTACTAAACTTAATAAAAACGCTGTAAGCCCACTAGCTAATACCCCTATGAGTAGTCCACTGCAAGTTTTGTTAGGACTAATCTTGGGAGCAAGTTTAGCCCCACCTATATTCTTACCACCAATCATCGCAAATATATCAACTGACCATATTATAATGAAATATAGTAATAATAGCCATCGATTTTTATCTTCAGTAGCAATTATTATTAAAGATATAGTAGGAATGGGAATGATAACAAAGCCCAGTAATATATGAAAAAAGGACGATTTTGTCATTTGATACCATTCATATAACATAATTATGGCAATTAATAACATAACTATATAAAATAATGACTTAATGAACATTATCGCTATAATAAATACTGGTCCTATTACTAGGGATGATAATATTCTTACTACTATATTAGGTCTCTTATCTAGCACCAAAATTCCTTTTTCTTCTTGAATAATCGTTTAACGCTTCTAATATATCTTGTTTGTCAAAGTCAGGCCAATATTTAGGTAAAAAATATAGTTCAGCATAGGCGGCTTGCCATAGTAAAAAATTACTGATTCTACATACACCACTAGTACGAATTAACAAATCTACATCAGGCATTTCTGGATCATACAAATAATTAGCAAATTCATTCTCGCTAATTTCTGTTTTACCAGAATTAATGATTTTCTGACATGCATCAACAATTTCTGCTCGCCCGCCATAGCTAAAAGCAAGACAAAGAGTTATTTTGTTATTATTATGTTTTGTCAATTCTATAGCATCATGAATTTGTTTTTGTAACGTAGTATCTAACAGATCCAATCTACCAATAATTTTTATTTTAACTCCGTTCTTGTGTAGTGACGCAGTCTCATTTTTTAGGTAGTAACGTAGTAATTTTAGTAAGAATGTAACCTCAGTCTTTGATCTACGCCAATTCTCTGATGAAAAAGTATAAAGTGTAACGTAAGGTATATTAAGTTCTATAAAATTTGGTAATAATTTTTTTACTCTATCAGCACCTACTCTATGTCCCTCAGATTTTGGTAAGCCTTTTTCTAAAGCCCACCTTGCATTACCGTCCATGATGATGGCTAAATGATTTACTTTGTTGATTATACTCATATTTATTGTTTGTATATACTCTTACCTTAGTTCAATATAAGACCAATTTAAATAATGACCTACTAGAAATTACTTAAATTACCAAGTGTGCAAGTTTAAGTAGGTATTATAGTCCTATAATGTCATCCCCGCGAAGCATTGCCCGCGTGGATCACTAGTATGTCATTCCCGCGTAGGCGGGAATCCATAATATCTAATAGCCTTTGCAGGTTATTTTTTGAATCCCCACCGTAGCTCGGACACCGAGGCTGCTTAAGTTGACAAAACTTGCACACTTGGTTTAAATTGATAATTTTTTCAAGATCGTAATAGATCATTTATAGATACTTTACTTCTAGTTCCTTTATCTACCTGTTTAACGATTACTGCACAATATAAACTTGGTTTTCCTGAATCAGCAGGTAAGCTGCCGGGTACTACAACTGAGTAGGCCGGAACTCTACCATAAATTATCTTTCCACTTTCCCTATCTACTATCTTGGTAGAGGCACCAATAAATACTCCCATACTAATTACACTTCCTTCTTCTACTAAAACCCCTTCGGCTATTTCTGACCTTGCACCTATAAAACAATTATCTTCAATTATTACCGGGGTATTTTGTATTGGCTCTAGTACCCCACCAATACCTGTCCCGCCGGAAATATGACAATTCTTCCCTATTTGAGCACATGATCCTATGGTAGCCCAAGTATCAATCATTGTTCCTTCTCCTATATATGCACCTATATTAATAAAAGAAGGCATAACAATAACGTTTTTAGCTAAATATGCCCCCGTTCTTATAAATGCTCCGGGAACGATACGACAGCCATGGGTTCTAAATAATTCTTCATTATGATTTGTAGAAAATTTGGGAGCAATTTTATCATACCATTTCATACAATCACCAGAATGGATTTGCGAATCAGTTACAATAAAATATAATAAAATTGCTTTTTTTACCCAAAGATTAACTCGCCAATCAGCCCCTTCTTTTTCACAAACTCTAATTAATCCTTGATTTAAACCATCAATAATATTATTCAATATTTGTTTGGCGTAGTTAGTTTTTTCTGAATCCTTGGTTAATTTATCGCGTATTTGCCACAATTCTTCTATAGTATTGATATGTTTTTGCATAACGTCCTTGCTAAACTATTAAAAAAATCATAATTTACTTTATTTTTAAGTCAACCTATATACTCAAATTTGAGTATACAAATTAGATCACGTAAATGAGTATTGCTTGCCCAAATTGTAACACTACCTTTATAGTTTCAAAAGAACAAATAGGTATGACTGGTAGGAAGGTCAAATGTTCAAAATGCCACCATATATGGTATCAAAAGGCAGAGTTTGATCAGCAAGAACCTCCTATTATATCAGATAATACCACAAAAAACGCTAGCACTAATGAAAATAATAAAATATATTTAACCAAAGGTACTAACTTACCGGCTTTATTACCAACTAAAATTCCTGAGCAATCGCATATTTTATCTATATTATTGTGGCTTAGTTTAATTGTCTTCTTATTATTAATGTTATTTCACGAGAAGTTTAATATACCAGCTCTGTATAAAGAGAATAATAATATATTAACTATAAGAAATATACATGTTGAACAAAATAAAGAAATGGGACAAATTAAAGTTTCCTATAGGATAAGTAATACTTCCGACCATGATGTGATAATACCACTTATTAGGGTTAGATTGCTCAATAAAAAATATGTAACAGTAAAATCCTATATAATGAATCAAAAAAATATTAAACTGTCCCCTAAGCAACATATCGACATTGCTACGTATCTTGATGTAGTTCCTCGTTCAAGTGAGTTGTTAAATATTATGCTTGGTAATAGTTTGGATTTCATATTACATTAGACTTCTTCTGAAAGAGATTTATAATCGGTTCAAATACTCCCATAACATAACCTGAATTCGATGTAACTTGTTACATCGAACTTCCATGATATATATAGAAAAAAATGAATAAACAAATTATATACCCTAAACTAATTCCTAGGCTCTTTGCTTCTTGCCTAGATTCGTTTTTGTTGTCAATTTTTACAACTCCGATCACCCACTTTATATTATCTAGACTGTCTTTATTTTTTTTTAAAGCTAGTATAGCGGACATACTAATAATGGGTAGCAAGAAACCGGAGTTAGTTCAAAATGTAACTGCTAGTAGTGTTTTTACATTATTTATTTTAATGTTTATAATTAATTTTGCCCTAGCTGCAACATATTTTATTGGTTTTTGGATTTATTTGGGTGCTACTCCAGGAAAAATGGTTATGCATATGAAAATAGTAGACGCAGTAACTCTTGAAAAACCTAGTAAATGGCAATTAATTAAAAGATTTTGTGGATATGTATTAGTGCTAGTTGGTATTTGGTTTATACTCTTTTCTAAACAACGCCAAGCTTTGCATGATAAAATTGCTGGAACAGCGGTTATTAAGAGTTAAAACACATTAGTATTAATTTTAAAAATTGTAGTATCACTAGATTATTAGTAGTAAAAACGATGTCATCAACTATGATTTTTTAATTTTTCAAAAATCATAGTTGATGACATCTCCCCCCTAATGGGGATGATTACTTGAGCCTAGTATAAACTTGTTACATCGATATTTGAGGTTATTATAAGTAGTAAAGGTATGCTAAAATGAATAAACTAAATGAAATAGATCAATTGATCTATCTTTTCTCCAAACTACCTAGTCTTGGTCAAAGATCAGCAAGGCGTATAGTCCTGCATCTTTTACAAGAAAAAGACGTTAGGTTAAAAGGTTTAATTTCAGCTCTTTCTTATGTAGATAATAATGTTGTCAAGTGCGATATTTGTGGCAACATAGATTCTCATCATATTTGTAGAGTATGTTCATCTGATGATCGCAACGAATCTATTATAGCAATTGTTGAAACAGTGACAGAATTGTGGGCAATAGAGCGTAGTGGCATTTTTAATGGATATTATCATGTACTAGGACATAGTTTATCAACTGCAAATAGCCATAATTCTAAAACACTAAGACTACCAGAATTACTAGCTAGATGCCAAGAGAATAACATTAATGAAGTAATTATTGCAACTAATTCCACCTTAGAAGGTCAAACTACAGCTTATTTCATTACTGAATATTTCAAAGATTATACTATCAAAATATCAAGATTAGCTAGCGGCATTCCAATAGGTGGAGAACTAGACTATTTAGATGAAGGAACTTTATCAGCTGCAATAGCCTTAAGACAGCCTTTTGACTAAATTTATTAAAAATTATTTATTGTATTGAAAAATCTAATATAATATATAAGCTGTTGGTTATATATTAAATTTTGTTAATAAATTATCAAAGGTTACTAAACTAGAATTATTTACATGAAATGTTAAATATTTATACATTATAGGTATTAACATACCACTAAATGTTAATTTGAAATTTTTAGATATTTTCATTAGTTATTTTATATTTCACCTTGCATATAATTATTTTAAGTAAAGTAAGCATATGTACCAACTTTTTTGGACTATTTTAGTCATATTTTTGATTCCTGTAGTTCTTTATATTTGCAGGTACAAGATGTTTTCGTGGTTTAATTTAAGAAATAATTCAAAAACTAAAATATTAGAATTAGAACAAAAGATATCAGAGCAAGATAATATTTTGAATCACGTTACTCATGAAATTAGGACTTCGATACATGGGGGAAGTAGTATTGCTCAGTTTTTATATGAAAATTGGGATAAAATGGATGAGCAAGAACACGTAAAATATGTCAGTATAATAGCTAAAAATAATCAGCGTCTTATAAAATTAATTAATGACCTACTAGACCTATCTAAGTTTAGTACCGGAAAAATGCAGTTTAATTTTGTTGCTATGGATCTATTATCTTCTATAAAAGAGACCGTGCAGCAACTTACAGAATTAAACATAATTAACGATCGAGTTAATATTATTCTTATTGATCATAGTATTACAAAAGCAATGATTAATGGAGATAAAGTTAGGATTAACCAATTATTGAATAATTTATTTAATAATGCACTTAAATATACTAAGGAAGGATTAATTATAGCGATAATTGATTTAAAAAATCATGAAAATATTCCTTATTGGTGCTTTAGCCTAATCGATACAGGTATAGGAATTCCAGACTCAGAACTTGAGACTATTTTTGAAGTATTTACTCGTAGTTCACGAACTAATAATAATTTTCTTGGTACAGGTGTTGGTTTATCTATTTGCCGAGAAATTGTACTGGCTCATAATGGTTATATTTATGCCGAGAATAACCATAAAAGAGGAACAAAATTGGAATTTATGATTCCTGTATACGATAAAAAAGAGACATAAAATGCTTACAAAGGATAATATTGCAAAAGTATTTACGATACTTTTTGTTGATGACGAACCAATTTGCCATGACGCAATAAATTTAGTGCTACATTATAAACAAAAATACAAAATTATCAGTGCTTATTCCGGACAAGAAGCAGTTAATTTATCTAAAATATATGCTAATACAATAGAGTTAATATTTCTTGATATTTCTCTTCCTGATATGACAGGTTGTGAAGTACATAAAAAAATAAGAAGTGATGAGAACCTTGCACATATTCCTATAATTTTTCAAACTGGTTTGTCTAGCAATCATCAGGGAATACAAAAACTCTTACAAGAACAAGCAACATACCTAATCCATAAACCTTATAAAAACGAAGAACTGCTTGAAACTATAAGGCAGTTCCATAAAACTTTCTAGATATACTCATTTATAAACCAATATAAGAATATTTATTCTTCTTATATCTAATTGAGGTTACTTAGATATTATATGTTTATCTTTTAATAATGAAACAAGGTCACCATTTTCATACATCTCACGTACTATATCGCAGCCACCTATCAATTCCCCTTTTATATAAAGCTGTGGTATGGTAGGCCAATCACTGAAAGATTTGATATCTTCACGTAAGCTAGGATTGGTTAAGACATTAATATCACGAAATTCTATGCCAAGTTTTTTTAAGATAGAAACAACGGTAGCAGAAAAACCACATTGAGGAAAATTGGCAGTGCCTTTCATAAATAATACAATATCATTATTAGCAATTTCATTTTTTATAAAATCAAAGTTTTTATTCTCTAACATTCCTAAACCTGATAAAAATTATAACTTCTTTTACTCTTAAATGTTATATTATGCAAGCTCAAATAGTTGATAAAATTTTTGAAATTTTAAGCCAAAATAATCCTACTCCTCGAACAGAACTAGAATATGTTAATAATTTTACTCTATTAGTAGCGGTGATATTATCCGCACAAGCAACTGATGTTTCAGTTAATAAAGCAACTAGATTATTGTTTGTGGAGTATAATACACCGGAAAAAATATTAGAGCTTGGGGAAGAAGGGTTAAGAACTTATATAAGATCAATAGGTTTATTTATAACCAAAGCAAAAAATATTGTTGCACTTTGTCGAATTTTGATAGATAAGTATGACAACAAAGTACCTAACAATTTTGATGACTTAATTAAATTGCCAGGTGTCGGAAGAAAAACTGCTAATGTAGTATTGAATTGCCTCTTTGGTAAGTCAACTATCGCAGTTGATACGCATGTATTTAGAGTTTCCAAAAGATTAGGGCTAGCAAATAGTAATACTCCCAAAAAAGTAGAACTTGAATTAGTTAAAGTTATCGATATAAAATGGTTACAACATGCTCATCACTGGTTGATATTGCTTGGTAGGTATATTTGCAAAGCACGAGTACCAAATTGCCCTGCTTGCCCAGTTAAAGAATATTGTGAATATTATGCTAATAATTTTTTGAAGTAGCAAAGTGTAGATATACTCAAATGATTTGAAGAATTGGCTAGGAGTACAAGTGGCAAGTTAACTAGTCATACATTTAGTATACTGCTCGTAAATGAAGAGTTGGTAGACGATAGAATCAAAATCAACAAGTGCTAGGAGTGTCTAAGCCGAGGAGCGCAGCGTACATTAGTACGTGAGTACCGCAGGTCTTGGACAACGACAACGCAATTGTTGATTTTCATCGAGTATATGTGAGTACGCAAAGTCCCGATAATAAGACAATGTCAACACTTGAAAGACGAAGAGTATACCAAACCTATTGCTTACGTAGTTAACCGAATCTGATGTAACTTGTTATTCTGAATTCTCATAGATGGAGAGGTGGCCGAGTGGTTTAAGGCGCTCGCCTGGAAAGCGTGTTCACGGTAACGTGTCAGGGGTTCAAATCCCCTCCTCTCCGCCATTCGGTACAAGTTGTCGTTTTTTCAAAAATATCGAACGGGAAACGTAGAGAGGTCTCAAGTTTTTTGCCCCTTAGTTTGAGGTTCTGAAATACGAAATTTATCATTTTGCGTTTTTGGGGCATTTCAGAACCTTTAAAAGTTTCATAGGCTTCAGATGCTAGAGTTATTAGCGTTGTAGCGGTATCAGTAAATTTATCGTCTGCTTCCTCATAAACTTTAATTAAACGAGCAATTTCATATTGGCGATCTTTTAATTGTTGTTTTTTTCTTTGAAATTCTTCTGTACTAAGTTCTCCATTGAGTCGCAAATCTATTAATGAATTTAATCTATTCTCATTTTCGGTATGCTCTTTCTTTAAAGCAGCTGTTGCTTGCCCATGCTCATCTTTCTTTAGCTCATTAGTGTTTTTTAAATAGGCTAGAGTCTCTTTTAGCATTTCTGGGTCTCTTATACCTATTCTTTTAAAAACCTCTTCTTGTTTGGATTCTTTGGATCCCATGTACCTAAATAAGTCCATTCGTCCACTTTGCCATCTGAATATGTTTTGCTGTGAGTTTCAGCTGTTACAACTTTACCAGTTACTGCACAGGTGATTAATCCTCTAAAAAGAAAATCCTTACCACCATATTTAAAAGGCTTCTTCTTCCATCCTAAACGTACATCTTTACATGCCATAAAAGTCTCTTTTGTTATAATTGCTTGGTAACCATGTGACCACATCTCTCCTTTTACTCTCATTTCACCGTAATAAAATGGTTGTTGGATCATGCGATGCACTACTGTTTTATTGACGTAGCAATTGTTTTTGCTTCTAAGACCAAGCTCCTTAGCTTTTTCAGTCAAATAATTAAGAGTATACATTCCTGTTGCATATTCTTCAAAGAGTTTTTTTATGATAGAACCTCTTACAGGATCGAGAATTACTATACTGTTTCCTCTTTCATCTCGACTATTTAGGTAACCAAGAGGGGCTGGTCCTATCCACTCTCCCTTACGCAATTTATGATCTAGGCTTCTTTTAACGTTATCACTTAAACTATCAACGTAAGATTGTGCCATCAATACGTTCATTCCCCACATTAGCTTTGCATGAGACTGAGAATCTTTATCTATTATGTAACCTTCTGTTCTAAAATGTAATTCTATCTTACCAGCTTTTATTGGTTCTTCTAGTAATGAAATTTCTGAGATTCTTCTTTGTACTCGATCTACTTTATCAGCAACTATAGCAATTGTTTCTCTATGGCTTTTAGCAAATTTGATCATCTCTTTAAATTGTTTGCGATCACCTCTGCTTGAAGATTCGATAATTTCAAAAGTTTCGATAACTTCAAGATTTTTACGTTGGCAATATTCTACTAATCTATATTTTTGAGCTTCAATTGAATACCCTTCTTCTTGCTCCCTTGTTGAAACACGAACTAAAATTATTGATTTTGTTGCTTTGTCTGTCATATTTTTTCCTTTGATAATAGTAATAAATTAGAGTTTAAATTAATAAGTATTATGCATTCAGAGATAGATTAAATACTGGACAAGTCAAGTCGAGTTTGCATTAAATTATCCAAGTAACCCCAGTATTAGAGCCAAGTGTAACATTTTTTTAGCATTAATAATTTTTGGTTATTGTAAAAATAATTGTTTTAACTCGTAGCAGGAGTAACTTTATCAAGTGCTTTATCATAGATACCCCTATTTATCTATTTTAAGGCTATTACACGGCTTTTTAGTATCATTATGGTACAGGAATCTAGTTTTTGAATTATTACGCTCTAAGTCTAAATATGGGCTTTTTTTATATGGGTTTGCTTTAAAATAATAGATAAGTTAAAAACTTAACCGAATACCACTGTTTACATCGATCCCCTTATTGATATTCTGTATCAGATATGATACAGATGAATATTTTTAAAATTATACCCCCAGTTTTTTGTTGTGGCTTTCTAGAGTCTCAGTTAACAGCTCTTCTACTTGATAACTAATATTTTCATTGTCAAAATCTGTGAACTCTATTATTATTTTGCTTGTAATTTTATTATTAGACTCTAGAAGTCCCACCAGTGTTATTGCTCCATTGTCAGTAATATTGTTATAGCTAAGGTCTATTTGGCTGATGGTTCTATTAGTTTCCAAAGCTTTAACAAGCTGGACAATCCCAACATCACCAATATCATTATTACTAAGCGATATTTTCTTTATAGTGTTATTATTTTTTAGGAGTCTTGCTAATATGATTGCTCCTTTATCAGTAATATTATTGTTGTCAATATCCACTTGCTTTATAACTTTATTATTTGTTAGAACTCCTGCCAGTATATCCGTCCCTTCATCACCAATATCATTACCTCTAAGACTTATTTGCTTTATGGTTTTATCATTTTCTAGAAATTCATCTAGTATGATTAGCCCTTGAACCCCAATGTTGTTATATTCAATATCTATATTAATCAAACTATGATTATTTTCTAACAGTTTGATAAGCAGACTTAGTTCCTCAAATCCAATACCGTTGTCGCAAAGACGTATTGCAGTTATAAGCTTATTATGTTCTAAAACTTTGCCAAGTATTTCAATTCCTTCTAAACCTATACGAACTTCGATAAATTCTATATAAGTTACGTTAATTCGGGATAAGGATTAGTAAAAATGCTTTAGCTATAACTAATACAAGATTTTGGATATGTATAAATTGCATTTCTGTGAATTCATACATTAATTGCTCTTCGTAGTGTATATATGTCTGCTATTTTTACTAATCCTTATCCCGAATTAACGTAAGTTATATTATTGCTCTGCAAAACTTCTCTAAGTATTTGTGCAGCAATGTTAGTAATATTATTTATTTTTTCATTTGTTGAATCATTTTGTTGTTGATTTTTGACATTGCTCGTCATACAATTAACCCCTATTGTTCGTTAGGAAAATAGACACTGAGGTTAGATTTAAAAATTTTGCGATTGTTGCTTCTAACCTCGGTGCTTAACACCACACCACGTAGTATCATCTTCACACATATCCTCATTAATCCTAGAAGTACAGCGGTTTTTTCCACTATTAGTGATTTTTTTGTAAAATTTATTATAGCAGTGTTGAACTAGAGACAGTGGCTAAAATTATTATTAAGTCAGTGCCTAATTTAGCTATTAAAATCAAGGAAGTATTGAAAGAACGGGATGTACTCTCTGTATTTACCAACATATTCCTCTGATCTCAATTCAATTTAGCATTGCTAGACTAACTAAGAATTACTTATAAAAAATGATTAAAAATCTTGATGAAATAAGAGATACTATCACAGAAGCCTAAAACTTCCCTAGGTTATTTATAAAATCTTAATTCATCAATGAGGAAATTACATATGAACTCAAGGATAATATCATTATTAAATATTTTATTAGCACAATTAATATTAATTAGTACCTGTAAAGCTGAGGGTAGTAACCTACCGAGTGCCAGAACTGGTAAATCTATATTACTACCAAAAGTGATGAGTCCTAATACAAGTACTAATATAACTATTATTTTAAATATAAATCAATCTAGCAATGATTCATACTTTACAATTGAGTTAGGGGCATATGAGAATAGAAGCCCATCATTAAAACTCACTATGGGATCAATGCTAGAGTTATATTCTCCAATCCAAAATTCAGCAAGTACTCAGCGAAAATTACACATAGTAATGCGTCCATTTCAAGAATCGAATCAATCATTAAATGAGTATCCTAATACCAAAGAACAAAGTCCTAGATTAAAAAAGGAGTTATTAAGAGAAAAAGTATTCAGAAAAACTTATCCTCAAGAAATAAAGCTTCAAAATGAGGAAGTATACTCAAATGACCAATCACGTTACTACGCAAATAATCAATCACTTTACTATTCTATCTTAATACCGAGTTTTAGAACTAATAGTGTCTTGGATTTGTTAGGCAGCAGTAAACTAGATGTCTGGCGGGCAGCTTGCCGACAAGCTTATGCAGATAGTTCAAGTCTATGGCGAGCTTTTAACCCAAAACATATTATTGAACCTGAGTTACGGGATATTGCTAAATATTTCGAAACTTACAATAACAAATTAACCAAGGAAGAGTTTGAGCAAAAATATGGTGAATCAGGTTTAAAGTATGACCATAATTTTACCGTTCAATTAGTAGAGGATATTTTAGAGAGGAAAAAGCAGCGAGAAATTAATGAATATATAATTGCTGCAGGTAAAGGTGGATTAGTTGAAGTTATTGTAAAATTTGGACTCGAGGTGATATTTGGTAATCTGTTCTTATTAACATTGCTGCTAGCTTCGTCCCTATTGTGGTGGGCAAGTAAGATGGGTGGCAATGGCTTTAAAAAATGATAAACTAGCTAACTCCCAAAAGTATAGAGGTTTTCCTCTATCAATGATTTTTTGGTAAAATTTGTTATAATAATGCTAAACTGGAGACAATAGAATTATTATTAAATTAAACACCTAATTTAGCTAATTAAGATTTAATGTGTGGCGACATTAATCAGAAATATCAAGTCGCTACACATTCAAATTTTTTATTTCATTACTCAAATAGCTACAATCTTTAAAAATAAGGGTAAATAATTTTATTAAAATTTACCACTTAAAGCATCAAGTATCACTTTATTATTGGTAATAATGGCATCCAAATATTTTATGACTTGTTGTAAATACCATATAATGGTTGTAGCACTATCACCTGAATAGTCGTATACTTTCTGCATTAGCTGATCATTAGAACAAAGCGTTTTTAATACCTTTGTTAATGTCAACCTTGCTTCAATCAATTCTGGCTGAAGCTCATGCAGATTAATAATTTCTTTTTGTTGATTTTGGTCGTTATTAGTCATATGATTTTCCTACCGTTTTTTAGGTTACAAAAAAATGGGGTACTAGAGGTTAGCTTGGTAAAATTTACGTTTTATTCTAACCTCTGTACTTGTTAGTTAACTAGATGGCACTTACTAACTTAACAACAAACTTAAACATATTAAGTGCTATCAACACCACATCTATTCCATATTAGAAGAGGAGTAAAGCAAATTGGAAAGTAAAATCAAATATTTTTCTAAAAAAATAAAGAAGCTGCAAATAAGAGACAGCGAAAAAATAACCACTGTAACCCGCAACTAGATCAGTTAAACTAAATGTTACTTATCGTTAATCTAATTTTTGATTTGGCAGTACTTTTTATAATTCACGTCAATTCGGGATAAGGATTAGTAAAAATGCTTTAGCTATAACTAATACAAGATTTTGGATATATATAAATTGCATTTCTGTGAATTCATACATTAATTGCTCTTCGTAGTGTATATATGTCTGCTATTTTGACTAATCCTTATCCCGAATTAACGTAATTCGTCTCAACAAATAAACCAAAATATTCCCTATAAAACTTACTATAGCAATTTCTTCCTTAGTAAAAACTGGCTTGTTAATTGATAATTTCTAAAAAACTAATTCTATATCTTCTCTAATCTTTGCGGCATTTTCTTTTAGTATTTGCACATTTGTTAATTTTAGCTTCGAGTCTTTTATATACCACGCTGTTCCTTCATGGATAGTCGGTATTAAATCAATTCCTCTTGCTTTATGCGATAAATGTGATACCTTAGCTAAATGACCATATTTTTCTAAATATTGGTTGATGAAATAGGCTACATTTTCCCGATAATAATATAAAAAATTTCTTCTTCCCCAATCACGTCCTTTCTCACCAAAAATTACTTCGCCATTTTCTAAACATAGTAGTTTTCTAGTAGTCATCTGAATGTGGGCATGAGGATTATTTGGATTGTCATAATGAATGTTTATATCTGCTATCATGCCATGGCTAACTAGGCACTCAGAAGCAAAGTGTTCAGTAAGTTCAGTATTTTGTTGTTGAGTTAATTCTTTTGGTAAGGCTATGGTCAGCTTTCTAGCGGTCTCAGCATTTTCTCTTGTTTTACGGTCAGTTGTAAAAAACTGCAATTTACTTCTTGAAATATAGCTACTTGCTGCAACTGCATTTTGTCCTTTGCTTCTTCGTACTTCTGATTTATTACAGTGATATATTGCCATTGCTATTACCGCTATAAGCTGTAAGTTTTGGGTAATAGCAATGACAAAAACTGAATCTTTGAGCACAGGCAAACTAGGTTTACCTAGTTTGCCCAAGTGCGGGTAGAGGGATTCCAAAAGCAAATGCTAAAACCTAACTTGTAACTACATAGTTTATTTTATTGGCAAGCTTTATATAGGCAGCAGAATGCTCCTTAAGTGGGTTGTTTAGGTAGGGTGGGTGAGTGAAGAAAAGAGAGGTAAAAAAGAAAATGGTTTATCTAAAAAATAGCTATAGGTGGAAAATATTAGTTGATTGTAAAATAAACGAACTGTATAAATTTAAGAAAAAGTAGCTATAATTTTATTGAATTGGTAGTAAGTTAAACGTATTACAAATTACTTTATTAAAAGTAAGCTTTTTGTAATAATAACTGCAAGCGTGAAAATGGGTTAGGAACTTTAATAAAAATACTTCTTTGTTTAAAAAGGCAAAAATTACAGATATATTGAGAATATTTAATGTTTTTGTAATAATATAAAACTGCTTAACAAGGTAGATTGAACTCGTACAAGACTCCTTTTGAGTTGGTTATTTTAGATCTTTTATCTGAAATTTGCTAAGGTAAGTAGAATTGGCAATGACGTTAATAAAACCAATCAATAAAGTTTTCAGTTAGTCTTTAAGAAAAATAACAATATCAAGACTAACTGAAAAAGTAGTGGAATTTTTTCTAGTTTATAGTTATACCATCAGTTTCTATATAGTTGTTCTCTAGATTTTCAATTAATAACTCTAGTTTAGGATCAATATTATTAAGATTAACATCATAATTTTCATTGCCGCCAAAACTCACCATTATTTTGCTGACAATATTTTTATTACTTAGAATTTTTACAAGTTTCTTTGCTACTTTACGACTAAAAATATTGTGACCTAGTGTTATTTCGGTTAGAGTCCTATTAATTTCTAAAGCCTTGAAAAGTTGTAAAGCCCCCTCATTACCAATATTATTACCATTAATATGTAATCGCTTAAGGGTTCTATTATTTGCTAAAAATTCAGCCAATATTATTGCTCCTTGTTCACCAATATCATTATGTTCAAGGTCTATTTCGTCCAAAGTATTATTATACTTTAACGCTTTAACAAGGTACTTTACTCCTTTATAGCCAATATTGCTTTCACCAAGATTTATGTTGGTTACAGTCTCATTATACTCTAAATCTTTACTAAGTATCTCAGCTCCTTTTGACCAAATATAGTTTCCAGCAAGGTTAATATGGGTTATAGCATCGTTATACCGTAACATACTACTTAACGACTCTATCCCACAATCCCCTATATCAATATCTCTAAGATCTAGGTATTTTACAGAGTTATTACGTTCTAGAACCCTAGCAAGTTCTCCAGCTCCCCAATTTCCAATATACGTTAATTCGGGATAAGGATTAGTAAAAATAGCAGACATATATACACTACGAAGAGCAATTAATGTATGAATTCACAGAAATGCAATTTATACATATCCAAAATCTTGTATTAGTTATAGCTAAAGCATTTTTACTAATCCTTATCCCGAATTGACGTGTCTTATATAATTGCTTAGCTAGCATCTTTTATATTCTCTGCTAATAGCTGATGCAACATCGCAAGATATTCATCTAAACTGGCTTAGCTTTACTATATTTAGCTAATTCAAACTTGGTCGCATCACTGCGTATAACTTTTTTAACAGTATTTTTTGATATATTAAGCTCTTAATTGCCTTGCCATCAACATGATACATTTTACGTATCTTTGCAATTGATTCCACGATAAACACTCCCTAAAAACTCCTTAAAAAAATATTTAAAATATTAATTTTTTGGAGATATTGTTACTTTTTTAGAGGGGGCATTTTTCGTTACAATCTTTGCTCTAAAGGGGTCAAAACCTGATTACAATTTACAAAGGTGCTGATCTTAAGGCTACAAGCAATGATGGCAAGACACCACTGGTTTTAGCTACAGAACAAAATCACGAGAAGATTATTGCATACCTACAACTAAAAAACGTGCTGAAAAGTGTTGATTTTCAAGGTCAAGATTTAGCTATAAAAGACAATACATCAGACTATCCTATTCCTCCTGAAGTTACAGAGCAAACCTTTAACTCTTTGTTAGGTTCTTTACAAGAGCCGCCGGATTTTTAAAACTGTAATTGTGTATCCTGTATCAGTAAGGCAGGTGTCACTGCTATAATGCTAGATCTACGGCATTTTGATAAAAGGTTTGCACCTAGACGTTTATTTGACGTGCCTGTAAAAATGGGGTGGATCAAGCATTCTACTTTAGAAAAAGATCTTAATCCTTATCCAATATTTTTTTAAAATGAGTACAATATGACGTTTATTATGGATAAATTAGGCGATGTTGTTACTAGATATAATTCTGTATTGAATCAAACTTATCTATACTATATCATATTTTTATCGAAATAGTCATACTAGCACATTTTATTAAAACTTAATCGGTAAAATAATTTATTAAAATTTAACTAAAAATTTTACTACCAAAAACATAAATATAATTGAATAATATGATAGTTGAACTTTCAGACACTAATACACATCTCAAGGGAACTGATACTGTTACGGAGAGTAGTAAGCTGCCTAAAATGCTAGTAGGTACGGATGATTTTAAAAAATTATTATTAAACAGTAATATCTTTGTTGATAAGAGTCTCCTTGTTAAGGACATAATAGAAGATAGTGGTGATGTTATATTAATCACTCGACCAAGACGTTGGGGTAAGAGCCTTAACATGGATATGCTTTGCAAGTTCTTGGAAATTGAAGTGGACAAGAGAGGTAAGCCTTTAGCTCAAGAAAAGAGAGTAAATCATAAATTATTTATCGGTGGTGAAATTGATTTAGGAGTAGCTAGTGGTAAAAAAAGACTACTTAAACCACTTCAGATAACACAGTATTCAGACATTATCTCTGACTACCAAGGTCAATTTCCTGTTATTTCCATAAATTTTAAGGACGTTAAAGGTAGTAGTTACCAAGAAATTGAGAGTGGGATAAGGATAAATATTAAAAATGCTTATGACCATCATAAATATCTAGAAAGTAGTGATAAACTTAGTGTAGAAGAAAAAAAGAATTTTCAAGATTATTTAACAGGTACAGATAAGCTAGAATTAGCACAGTTGAAAATTAGTTTAGCTTTCTTAAGTAAACTACTGTTTAAGCACTTTAATCAAAAAGCCTATATATTGATTGACGAATATGATACGCCTATTAATAGTTCATACATTGAGTTTGGGGATAAACCAAAAGAGTTTGAGGATGTACTAAAGATATTTCGCGGGATATTTGGTAGTAGTTTAAAGAGTAACCCTTATGTGGAAAAAGGCGTAATTACTGGGATATTACGGATAGCTAAGGCTAATTTGTTCTCAGATTTGAATAATGTTACAGAATATACCTTACTTGATGATGATTTCTCTAAGTTCTATGGTTTCACTCAAGCAGAGGTAGATGATTTGCTTACAAAAGTACCGCTCGACACTAATACTGAACAAATTAAGGATTGGTATAATGGTTACACCTTTGGTGGAGAGGTCATTTACAATCCGTGGTCAATAATGCAATGTTTAGCACATAAAGGTAAGCTTGATCACTACTGGCTTGATAGTGGTGGTACAGGTTTGATAGATAAAGTATTGTTATCAGATGAAATGCAAGAAGATTTACAGAGTTTAGCTGCGGGCAAAATCATTATTTCACCTATTACCAAACAAATAAGTTTTGCTGATATCAATAAACCAGTAGGATTACTCAGTCTATTACTGTTCAGTGGTTATTTAAATCCTACGGTTCAAAATTCAGAAGAAAATATTTATGAATTGTCAGCACCAAATCGGGAAGTAAGACACATATATAAGGCACGGATGCTACAATGGGTAACTGATCAGTTAAAAATTGATAGTTCTAGATATTACTCGTTTGTTAGCTTGTTACCAGTAGGTAAAATAGAAGAATTTAAAGAACGGTTACAAGAATTACTACAAAATTCTACCAGTTTCCATCAGACAGGAGAGAGAAAAGCAGAATTATTTTATAGTGGCTTTATGTTAGGACTTGTTAACATGTTAGCCTTCAGCTACATAATAGCAAGTGAACAGGAGTCAGGAAGTGGCAGAGCTGATGTGATCATGATCCCAAAAGCTGGTAGAGGAGATAAGG
Source organism: Candidatus Tisiphia endosymbiont of Micropterix aruncella (assembly GCF_965178575.1). NCBI lineage: Bacteria > Pseudomonadati > Pseudomonadota > Alphaproteobacteria > Rickettsiales > Rickettsiaceae > Candidatus Tisiphia > Candidatus Tisiphia endosymbiont of Micropterix aruncella. Next base: position 685,076 of record NZ_OZ238268.1, on the reverse strand, counting down.
CAATTATTATTGAGTATAAGATAGCTAAAAATGCAGAAGATTTAGCCTCAGTAGCTAAAATGGGCTTAAAGCAAATTATAGATAAACAATATGATATAAAAATAAGACAATATCAATATGTTAAGCAAATACTCAAAATCTCTATGGCTTTTTGCGGTAAGAATATGGAGTTACAATACCAAGTTAATGAACTCTAATAATAGACTGTGAGCGTTTGAATAACTAGCAATTTTACGTCTATCGTGGTTCTGAAATTGTCCACTACGCCCCGCCATTCCCTATCAGCGATATTAGCAATATTTCCGTTAAAAGCCTGATACTCATGGTATTTCCTCCGGTTAATTAGGTTGAATTTTAATAGTATAGGAAATTGTATTACTTGTCAATTTACAACTAATTCGTAGGTTATTTTGGTAAAAAAACACATATCACGTCAATTCGGGATAAGGATTAGTAAAAATGCTTTAGCTATAACTAATACAAGATTTTGGATATGTATAAATTGCATTTCTGTGAATTCATACATTAATTGCTCTTCGTAGTGTATATATGTCTGCTATTTTTACTAATCCTTATCCCGAATTAACGTAATTTACCAAAGTAAAAAATCGTCAATTAGCAATAAATTTCACTGGTGGTGATATTAGTAGCGATGGAGGTGCGTTGTTGCTAGGAGAAGCAGATAGAAGACTTGGTATCACTAATGATTTGGCAAAATTATTTCCTGATAAACGTAATCCTAGTAAAATTACTCACAGCTTAGTTTCAATACTCAAGCAGCGTATTTACTCGATTGCTCTTGGTTATGAAGACTTAAATGATCATGATCATTTAAGAAAATGTCCAGCTTTACAAACAACTGTCGGTACACTCGAAGATATGGCTAGCAGCTCTACTTTATGCCGTTTTGAGAATAAAGCTGATCGTCAGTTTGCCATAGAGGTACATAAGTTGATGCTGGATAAATTTATTGCATCATATAAAACAGTTCCTTCGTCACTGATACTGGATTTTGATGCCACAGATGATGAGATTCACGGTAATCAGGAAGGTAAGTTTTATCACGGTTATTATCGTCATAATTGTTTTTTACCTTTATACGTATTTTGTGGAAAAAAGTTATTAGTTAACTATTTACGTCCATCAGATCAAGATCAAGCTAAGCATGCATGGGTGATATTATCGTTATTAGTAAAGTATCTACGTAAAGCATGGTCTGAGGTTGAGATTATTTTTCGTGGTGACGGTGGATTCTGCCGACATAAAATGTTAGATTGGTGCGATAGTAATAATGTGAAGTATATAGTTGGCATGGCAAAAAATAATAATCTTAATAAACTGCTTGCACCCATTATACGTTAATTCGGGATAAGGATTAGTAAAAATAGCAGACATATATACACTACGAAGAGCAATTAATGTATGAATTCACAGAAATGCAATTTATACATATCCAAAATCTTGTATTAGTTATAGCTAAAGCATTTTTACTAATCCTTATCCCGAATTAACGTATTATGCAACAGGCTAGTGAGCAATTTGCTGCAACAAAAGAAAAGCAACGTCTTTTTAGCGAATTTCAATATCAAGCTGGTAGCTGGAGTCATCAACGCAAGATAATAGGTAAAGCTGAAGTAGGTAGCCTTGGTGAGAATCCAAGATATGTAGTAACTAATTTAGCAGGTAAGCCTGAAGATTTATACGACAAAATTTATTGCACACGTGGCGATATGGAGAATCGTATTAAGGAGCAGCAATTAGAGTTGTTTGCTGATCGTACTTCTTGTCATAAATGGTGGGCTAACCAGTTGAGATTGCTTTTATCCGGGTTAGCATACACTTTGATAGAATATATTCGTGATAAACTATTGCAAGGCACGGAACTAGCCAAAGCACAAGTTGGTACTATACGTTTAAAACTATTTAAAATTGGAGCTATAATTATTCGTAATACTAGAAGTATCAAATTCTTGTTAGCTTCATCATATCCTTATCAGCATATATGGAATAGTGTCCTGAAGGCGTTAGCTCTAGAATGAGCTAACTATAGTGCTGTTCCCGGCACATATAAAAAAGGGGGTAAGGGGGAATTTTATCTAAAATCAGAAAAAATCATGATTTTAGATATATTTTGTAAGAAAATTAACCAGTATGTAAGATTTATATACTAATTTACGTCAATTCGGGATAAGGATTAGTAAAAATGCTTTAGCTATAACTAATACAAGGTTTTGGATATGTATAAATTGCATTTCTGTGAATTCATACATTAATTGCTCTTCGTAGTGTATATATGTCTGCTATTTTTACTAATCCTTATCCCGAATTAACGTAATTTACAACTCAACTCATATTCATACACACTTCATGCAATATGCGGGCTAGAATCTCTTTAGTAAAGTTAAATGAATTTTTTGCCATAAATACCTACCTTAAATTATATTTATTTAAGTGATAAAACTAACCTAGCTCAATTAAATTATTTTCATAAGTTAGTTAAATATTCAGTTTATATTTAAACAATTACCGCTGATAGAAATAGTTTGCAAGAATTAATTTATAAGAATGAAAATTAAAATAAGGAAATGTTTAAAAGTGGTATTTTGACAACTTGAATTATATTTTTAGTAATTAAAGCTAGAGCGGGCAATTATTTTCAAAATGGTAAGACTCAATTTTAAGTTGATTCAATTCATTGTTGATGATAGAAATAATTAACTATTATTTGCTAAGTATTTCAATAAATAAAGTGCTAAAAAATACTAATTTTGTGTGTACACGATATACGTCAATTCGGGATAAGGATATTGAGAACATGTAGATTAAAATCAAATTTTGTTGAAGGTTTATTTTTCTTTAATGAATAAGCAACAAGAGTAGATAATATATGGACAAAGGCATTTATTGGTGATCTATGTCTAGTATGTTCAAGGTTCATTTTATTTTTTAGATAATCAAAAACTGTTTCAATTAAGTTACGCTTTCGAAGTAAGATTTTTTCTTTCAAATCCATTAATTTATTTTCCATATTCTTCTTAATTCCATGAATCATTTTTAAGCCTCTTTCATATAAATTTAAGAACAAATTTTGCTTAATATAACCTTTATCAGCTGCTATAATTCCAGTTAATCTTTTTGTTAACTCCGGTACTGGAACCCTATCATCTACATTGCCTTTGGTCACTTTTAATGCCATAAACTCCCCTTTATTATTGATTATTACATGTAATTTAAAACCATAAAAATACCCCATAGAGGATTTACTATGTTTGGCTAATCCTTTAAAAACTTTATTGCTATAACGCCTTTTATTGTGACAAGCTTTAATCGTTGTAGAGTCAATAAAATAAATACCTGTTTCTTCACCAAACAACAAATGAATCAACATATTTAGCGGTATGAATAATCGTGCCATTAATTCAACAAATCTATTATAACTCAAGGCTTTAGGGAAATCATCCTTATGCATGCACTCTATATAACTTTTATAGAAAAATTTAAAATTCTTAGCATAGGATGTATGAAACATAATTATTATTGTTAACATTTCACTTAAACTCATGCTACAACAGCGATTTCTCTGCTTATTTGATGGTAATAACTTTCTCTGTTCATACTCCAAATAAATTTTACAAAAATCATCTATAAAACTATATAATTCTGTGATATCTTTTTTCATGCCTGTAGTTTGTTTTTTTGTTTAAAAATATAAATACTGCAGGCACTCCTTTTTGACAATCCTTTTATCTATTACTATTTCATCTATATCTTATCCCGAACTGACGTATAACGGGACTTTCACCCATAAGATTAATGCACCTTTTCTTGGCACACACACAAAAAAAATTATTGACTCTCGGAGTCTATAATATAGTTTGTGTAAGTTGCAAAAGAAGCAGTAAGAGATTACTGTAAAAAGAAGTAACTAAAACAAAGGGAAATTATGGCTAAAGAAATAGGTAAAGATAAAGAAAAATTAAACATAAGTAATCATCTAGTAGAAGAATTATTATCAAAAGCAAACCCATCAGAGTTATTTGGTCGAGATGGTTTATTTCAACAGCTAAAGAAACAAATAGTTGAGAAAATATTAGCAAGTGAGTTAGATCATGAATTAGGCTACTCAAAACATAGTAAAGTAGAAAAAGTAGATAATAATCGTCGTAATGGTAGCTATGAGAAGACAGTAATTGATGATGATGGTCGTAAGTTGACATTAGAAGTACCAAGAGACCGGGAAGGTGAGTATAATCCACAATTAATACCAAAAGGGCTGAGGAGATTTAATGGATTTGATGAGAAGGTAATTTCACTTTATGGTAGAGGAATGACAGTCAGTGAGATTCGTGGTCACTTAGAAGAAATATATCAAACTGAAGTATCTAGTGATTTAATATCAACCATAACAGATGGAGTACTAGAGGAGGTAACTAGGTGGCAAAATCGCTGTTTAGATAGGATATACCCAATATTGTATTTGGATTGCATATATACTACTCATAAATGAAGAGTTGCAAAGATAGGAAAGATATTATAAAGTTTAGGACATTATGAGAAAGAATGTATTGACAGAAGAACAAAGAGAAAAGTTGAAGGAACGTCATAAGACAGAACGAGACGGACGCATACGTGATCGTATTAAGGCAGTTTTGATGTATGACGATGGGTATAGTAATGTAGAGATTGCTAAGGTACTACTCTTGAGCCACGAAGCGATAAGAAAACATATTGTTGATTATCAAAAAGCCAATAAGCTTGATACCGACAATGGCGGTAGCACAAGCAAATTAAGTGATGGTGATAGGGCAGAATTAGTGACTCACCTAGAAGCAAATAATTATGTTTATGCTAAAGATATCATGCATCACATTGAGAACAAATATGGGGTGACATATACGATAACGGGAGTAACAAAATTACTATACAAACTGGGTTTTGTTTACAAGAAGCCGAAAGTAGTACCGGCTAAGCTGGATTTTGACAAGCAAGAATTATTTAAGTTAAACTACAGTTTACTAAAAGGGGATCTCAGAGATAAGGAAGCCATATATTTTATGGATGGTGTTCATCCTCAGTATCAAGCAAGGGCAAGGTGCGGTTGGATAAGAAAGAACCAAGATAAGACCTTACCAACATTCAGTGGCTGGAGAAGAAAGCACATGATTGGTGCTATTAACCTAGCCGATTTACAGTTAGTAAGCACAGAGAACCCCAAAATAAATGGGGAGCAGATAGTTAATTTTCTACAAAGGTTGGAAGAGGAGAATAGTGACAAGGAAAGAATATATTTAATCTGTGACAATGCTAGTTACCACAAATCCAAGAAAGTTAAGGAATACCTAGTAAATACTAAAATAGAGCTAGTATTTTTGCCACCATATAGTCCAAATCTTAACCCAATTGAGAGATTATGGAAGTTTATGCACAGTATTACAACTAATAATAAATTTTATCATAATTTTGAACAATTTTCGGAAGCAATAAACAAATTTTTTAGCAACATCGGCGATTATAAAGATAGGTTACGTACCTTAATAAACGATAATTTCCAGACTATTACCGTTAACCATTTTTGCAACTCTTCAGGTTAATTGAGTATATGTTAAATCTAGGGACAATCATATAACGTTAGCATCCGTAATGGAAGTCAATAAAAAAATAATAACTTAACATAAATTTTCATTCCAAGAAGAATTATTTTTGACAATAGAGTGCATAAAAGCGAGTAATTTACGCATAACAGCAACAAGAGCAACTTTTGCTGGTTTATGTTTAGCAATTAAGTGGTCATAAAAATTGCGTAAACGCTTATTACATCGTAAGGCAGCTACTGCAGCCATATACAGCACTCTTCGTAGATTACCTCTACCGGCAAAGATACTTCTTCTACCTTTATAACTGCCACTTTCTCTAGCAAAAGGGGCAAGACCTACTAAAGCAGTTAAGCTTCTAAAAGTAATATTACCAAGCTCTAGTGCTTCACATATTACAGTGGTAGCAAGAGTAATGCCAACTGCTGGAATAGAAGTAAGCTTATCAATTTTATCTTTGATTTCTTGATTCTTAGAAATTAAGGCTTTGATATTCTCATCAATCTCTTGTAATTGTTCTGTTAAACTAGTAATATGCTGGTTCAAAGATAAGATGATTACATGGTTAAACTCAGTATCCTGCCTAGCAACTTCTTGATTCTTAAATACTAATAATTGTTCCCTTCTTTTTAATAAAGCATGTAACTGTTGTTGGCTATTACTATCATAAGTAACTTTAATTGCTAGTGCAAAGCATGTTGCATAATCATGTAGTAATTTACTATCGATGTTATCAGTTTTAGCAAGCCATCCTCTAGCTTTAGCATAACTACGCACTTTATTAGGGTGTACTGTAGCAAAAGGTAATTTATTTATTTTTAAAAATTCTCTTAAGTGATATTCATATCCACCAGTAGGTTCAAAGACAACAATTAACTCAGATAAGAGCTGATAGTGTTTATTAATAGTGCTAAGCATAGTAGTAAAACCTTGCTGATCATTGGTAACCTCAAAAGCCTTGTTGGTAGCTGGTAGATAGATATTTAAAGTTTTTTTACTAACGTCCACACCAATATAAGTTGTTGCCATATAGAGCCTCATTATTTATATTAATAATAGGATATGCTACATACTCATACGCAAGGTTTAAACCTTATGACATCCGTTCGTAGTCTTTATCCAAAATAGGATGGGTCTTTGCTAACGTACGAAGTCTCTGAGCTTCAGAGCTTCAATTCGGGATACAGTTTACCCATCCTACCACTAATATAACTGATCACGTTATATTTATCATGGCTCTTTTATTGTATGATTCGGGATAAGGATTAGTAAAAATGCTTTAGCTATAACTAATACAAGATTTTGGATATGTATAAATTGCATTTCTGTGAATTCATACATTAATTGCTCTTCGTAGTGTATATATGTCTGCTATTTTTACTAATCCTTATCCCGAATTAACGTACCTACCGTTCGTATTTCACTTTGTGGTTCTAAGAGAAGTGTACCAAGATGACCTCGATCTTATGACCAATCCTGAAAACGGTATCACTTCTCTTCTTCTACCTTGACTCTTTTTAACGATATATTCAAGATACAACTCTGAGTTTATTTCAGTATCTAAAAAATCAAGTAGTTAGCATAAATTATCGTAAGTAAAATTTACAAATCAGCTTTACAACGATTTGAAGTGTAGAAAATCTCGGTTCGAGCGTTCGCACCTAAGACTCTCACTTGTCCGGGATAATGCCGCCGACTTAAACCGGACACCAGTGGAAATAAATTCAGGATGACGTTCCACGAGTCCAAAGATGTGGGTAATAGTAAGCTCTGAAGTAGCAGCAATACTGTTAGACTCTGATATGATGAAGAGTGCAAGATTCTATAGAGCCTTTTATTAGCTCTATTATCTCTTTCAATAGTGAGCAATCATTTCTTTCTGCTCTGTTAAAAAACATACAAAACATAAAGGTTTCTCTTTTGGAGATAGAGCTTGTATAGCACTTGGTATCAAACTGAATGTTTCTATATATACTTCTGATAAAGCTTGGGATAATTTAGAAATCAAACAAGCAGATATTAAGTTAATAAGGTGATATTATTGTATTACAATATTTATGGTGCCGATAGAGGGAATTGAACCCCCGACCTACGCGTTACGAATGCGTCGCTCTGCCAGCTGAGCTATACCGGCAATAGGTTAGCTCTAGGTTCTTATATCTTAAAAATATGTTATAAGTAGTTATAAGAATCTAGTCAATTTAACATTCTTGACCATTCAGGATCAGAAGCATCTTGAGGAGTGAGAATCTCTCTTTCATTATAACCAGTCAAATCAATGGAATATATACGATTTTTACCTGCTGTTTTGTTTCTAGGAGGCCAGCCTTTAGCAAACATAATTATCCTACCATTGGGTGACCAACACGGACCTTCAACTAGATAGCCACTAGTTATAATTCTTTCACTATTCTCATCACCATAGGAAAGTGCTTTCATCACTCCAATGGTAAAACCCTCTCCTTTAGAAAGTTTAGTAAAGGCTATATAATCTCCTCTAGGTGACCAACTTGGTGCAGTATACATTCCCCCGCCAAAACTGATACGTTCCACATTTGAACCATCAGAATTCATAATATATAATTGTCTTGTTCCACTTCGATCAGAATTAAAAACTATTTTACTGCCATCAGGTGAATAGCTAGGAGAAGTATTAATACCAATACCGTTGGTCAATTGCCTAGTTGCCATGCTATTCAGATCAATTTCAAAAATATGCGTAGCTCCCTTTCTTGCTATCGACATTATAGCCTTCTCCCCTTGAGGTGAGAATCTTGGAGCAAAGGACATACCAGGAAAATTACCAACCAATCTTTCCTTACCTGTTTTAAGATCACGAACATAAACATGTGGTTTTTGCTTGTGAACATAGGATAGATACATGATCTTATCTGCTTGTGGTGAAAATCTTGGAGTAAGAACCAAATTTTTACCATCTGACAGATATTTATGATTAGCACCATCATGATCCATCATAGCTATTTTCTTTACTCGTTTTAGATAAGGTCCACTCTCTGACACATATACTATTTTTGTATCAAAATAACCTGAGTCTCCAGTAATTTTCTCATAAATTTTATCAGCTATTTTATGTGCTACTCTACGCCATAAATGTGGTGGTATTTCAAAAATCTCACCTATAAGATCTTTTTCTAAGCTTGCATCCCATAATATAAAACTAACCTTTAGCTTACCAGAAGATAGCTTTATAACTTCACCATTAATCAGAAGATTAGCATTAATGTGTCGCCAAGCAGCAAAAAGAGGTTTATGTTTTATCCCCACAATTTGTTCTATAAAAGAAGCAGTAGAAATTGGGCGGAACATGCCGGAAATCTTTAGATCATTAGATATTACACTAATTATATCAGCACCAATTACATTATTCGCACTATCATCTGCATCAAATTTATTAATGGCTATCGGTATTGGATCAACATGTCCTCGCTCTATAACTATAGTTTCTATTGCATAACTATTGAAGTTAGCAACTAACAACAGTATAACACAAAAATACCTGACCACTAATACCACCTAGATCTTTTTTTAACAATATTTAACATCAACTTGTATTTAGGTTCTGTCGCCAAAAACAACCTAAATACAAATTGATGTTAATATATAATAAAAGTTTGGTGGGCGATAGTGGACTCGAACCACCGACCTTTACGATGTCAACGTAATGCTCTAACCAACTGAGCTAACCGCCCTTGCTTCTCTGATTTAATTTTATACTTAAAACAACAAAGTATACTCTTCTACTTTAAAGAATTGGTTTTTTAAATACTTGCGGAGTCTATCGCGTACTCACGTAGCAAATGTACGCCTAGTCGGTTTACCCCTTGTTTGTTGTTCCAATTCTTCAAATCATTTGAAATATATATCAAGTTTTCATAGTCACATGTCTAATCTATAATAGCTTCAATTTCAAGTTTTATTTGCATTATTTTAAATATTCAGCTAGAATCCGGCATAAAATTATAAGTAAATGACCTTAAAATCTCAAGCTTTTGATATTAGCAATAATTTTGTAGTGGCACTGGATGGTCCAGCAGCATCGGGTAAGGGTACAATTGGGCAAATGTTAGCACAAAAACTTAAGCTTACTTACTTTCAATCAAGTATTGTATATAGAAGCCTTGCTATTTCTTGTATAAACCAAAAAATTGATCTTACTGACATAAATGGAATAATTGAATTATCCAAATCTACGGAATATGTACAAAATTCAGAACTTGATAGTGAGATTGTAGGTAATGTAGCATCAAAAATTGCTATTATACCGGAAGTAAGAAATAACCTAGGAAAATATCTAAGAAAATTAATAAAAACAACTCCTAGAATTATAATGGAAGGTAGAGATATTGGAACAGTAGTTGCCCCAAATGCTGACTTAAAGATTTTTATCAGAGCAGATATTGTTATTAGAGCAAAGAGAAGATATAAAGAGTTGCAAGAAAAAGGGGGGGGGTATATATTTGATACAGTTTTGGAACAACTAAAAATAAGAGACAAACGGGATATAGAGCGTGATATTGCTCCAGCTCTTCCCCCACAAGGAGCTTTAGAAATTGATACTTCTTATCTATCACCAAAAGAAGTGATTGATAAGATCATGGAGTTTATTTCAGTTAACGCGAATTCGGGATAAGAATTTGTCAATTCTTATCCCAAATTCGGTGAAGTTATAGAAACAATCAGATTTGAGACGGCTCTGCATCTGATTGTTAAATTAATATTTTGCTAAAAACATGATTTTAAAAGATTAAAATCATGTTTTTAGCTTTAGAAAGGTTTAAAATGCATTCGTGTTAGCCGCTTTAAGAATGCATTTTTCCTTATATTAAAGCCAATTAGGGATAAGAATTAGTTAATTCTTATCCCTAATTGGGGTAGTTAGGTAACATCAACATATTTTATGTGCCATAGGTTGTTTTATCTACATTTTATTAACCCTTCATAGTTAATTCAGTTGAATTTGATTACTTAAGGCGAAGAACAACTCGCTTATGCAAATTCAAGTCAATTAACTATAATTTTTATACTAGACGGCACAACTAGTATTAGAGAATAATATGCAAAAATTTAAGAAAAAATTTGTTTCTCAACTTGCTGAAATTAGCATTCAATCTCACGAAGATTTTGCACAAATGCTTGAAGCCATAAGTACTAGTCACGTAAAAGAAGGTACTGTTGTCAAAGGTCAAGTAGTAGGGATTGCTAAAGGTATTATCATAGTTGACGTTGGATTAAAGAATGAAGGCAGAGTTCCTATAGAAGAATTTGCTCTAGCTAGTAATCAACCTTTACCAGAAGTTGGCGAGATAGTTGATGTATATATTGAGAAAATTGAAGGGCGTAACGGTAGAACTATACTAAGTCGTGAAAAGGCCATTAGAGAAGAATCATGGGGACATTTAGAAATTGCATGTGCCAATAAACAGTTTGTTGATGGTGTAATATTCGGACGTGTTAAAGGTGGATTTACTGTTGACGTATCAGGGGTTGTTGCCTTCTTACCTGGAAGTCAGGTAGATGTTAGACCAATAAAAGATATTTCTTCATTAATGGGTATCAAGCAGCCATTCCAAATTTTAAAGATGGATAAGAAACTTGGTAATATCGTAGTTTCTAGAAGAGCTATACTTGAGGAATCAAGATCTGAGGCTAGAGACGAAATGTTATCGAAAATTAAGGAAGGAATAATATTAGATGGTACAGTAAAAAATATCACTGATTACGGTGCGTTTATTGCTTTAGGTAATTCAGGTAATGTAGACGGTCTATTGCACGTTACTGATATTTCATGGAGCAGAATAAATCACCCTTCTGAAGTTTTATCTCTAGATCAAAAAGTTAGGGTTATAGTTATAAAATTTAATGAAGAAACTAAGAGAATTTCACTTGGTATGAAGCAACTTGATCATAATCCATGGCAAAGTATAAAAGAAGAATTCCCAGTTGGCAAAATAATGACTGGCAAAGTAACAAATATTGCTGATTATGGGGTATTTATTGAATTAAAAGATGGTATTGAAGGACTCGTTCATTCAAGCGAAATTAGTTGGGTAAAATCAAATCAACATCCTAAGAAAATGCTTACTATTGGTCAAGAAGTTCAATTCACAATCTTAGAAGTTGATACCGATAAACATAGAATATCTCTAAGTATTAAACAGTGTCAAGATAACCCAATCATTGGGTTTGCACATAGTCATCCAATAGGTAGTATAATTAAAGCACCAATACGAAATATCACTGACTTTGGTATGTTTGTAGCACTTGATGACAACATTGATGGTATGATTCATGAAACAGATATAAGTTGGGAAGGCAATGGTACTGAGCTGTTAAAAACATATAAAAAGAATGATCAAATAGAGTGTAAAGTTTTATCAATTGATATTGAAAAGGAACGTATAAGCTTAGGTATTAAACAACTAAGCTTTGACCCGCAGCAAGATGAATTTGACATGTACAAAAAAAATATGGTCGTTACTTGCTCAGTTACTGAAGTTAAAGATGATGGGATAGAAGTTATTTTAGACGACAAAATACTGGGTTTCATCAAAAAAGCTGATCTTTCTAGTGAAAAAGCTGATCAAAAAACTGAAAGATTTGTCCCTAATGACAGAATTGATGCAAAAATCATTACCATTGATAAGACATCTCGTAAAGTTACTTTGTCAATAAAAGCACTTGAAATAGAAAAGAGAGAAAAAGCTATCAAAGAATACGGCTCTGCTGATAGTGGTGCTAGTCTAGGAGACATACTTGGAACAGCTCTTGACGATAGTAAAGATGATAAGACAAAATGATGTTGAGTATTACTGGAAACGATTCTTCGTATGCATTTTATAGCTAACCCGTTAAGGTTCTAGATAACTCCCGTCATTGCGAGGAGCTACTTTAGTAGCGACGAAGCAATCCAAAAAGTGATTAGAAATGGATTACCACGACCACTACGTGGTCTCGCAATGACGCCTAGAATATCAATAACTTATTCGGATTAGCTATACCGCTTTAAACCTAATTAACTTATACCTGAATTTGATATAACAAGTTATATCAAATTCAAGTTATTATATATAAGGAACCCCTATGGACAGTTTAATAATTAAAGGTGGCATTCCCCTTGAAGGTAGTATTAGCATTAGCGGAGCTAAAAATGCGGCCTTACCAATTATGACTGCAGCACTACTTACAGATAAGCTTAGTATTAACAATATTCCAAAGCTTACTGATATTCTCACAATGAAAAAATTACTTGAGAATTTAGGTAGCATTGTCACTGTAACTGATCATCAAGATCACTTGAGTATGGATATCGATAGCAACAATATTAATAATTTTACTGCACCATATGATATAGTACGTAAAATGCGTGCTTCTATTTGGGTTCTAGGACCTCTACTCTCTAGATTCTCTAAAGCTAAGGTTTCCTTACCTGGAGGGTGTGCTATAGGTGCTCGGCAAGTAGATTTACATATAGCAGCTCTGCAAGCTATGGGAGCAAATATTGATGTTGATCATGGTTATATTAATGCTACAATCAAAGGCAGATTAAAAGCTGTACATTTTGTTTTTAAACAAATATCTGTTGGAGCAACAATTAACTCCATAATGGCAGCTACTTTAGCTGAAGGAGAAACGATATTATTTAACTGTGCTAGAGAACCAGAAGTTGTTGATCTATGCCATTGTCTTAACAAAATGGGTGCAGAAATAGATGGAATTGGTACAAGCGAAATAAGAATTATTGGTAAATCTTATTTAAAAAATACCAACTATTCGATCATACCGGATCGTATTGAAGCCGGTACCTACATGATGGCTGCTGCTATTACTAAAGGCAATTTAAATATTTACGGAATCAGCAATAATATCGTTGAAAATATAGTATTAAAACTTATTGAAGCTGGTATAGAAATTTTGCCTATTGATAATGGTTTAAGAGTCTCTTATGTAGGTAAATTAAACCCTGTGGACATCCATACAAACCCATATCCAGGTTTTGCAACAGACTTACAAGCTCAGTTTATGAGCCTTATGACTCTTTGCAAAGGTTCTTCTATAATTACAGAAAACATTTTTGAGAATCGCTTTATGCATGTTCCTGAATTATGCAGAATGGGTGCAAATATAACAGTTAACGGAAAGAGTGCTATAATAAGGGGTGTACCTTTTTTGACAGGAGCAGAAGTAATGGCAAGTGACATCAGAGCATCAGTATCCCTAGTATTAGCTGGACTTGCCGCCAACGATACAACAAAAATACATCGAATTTACCACTTAGACCGTGGATACCAAACATTGGAGAAAAAACTAACCAGTTGCGGGGCAAATATAGTACGAATTACTGGAGATAATGTTTAAATAAATTCGTTCTATTTAGGTAGAACTTCAAGAATTAAAATTCCCGCGACCTAAAGATCGAAACTACTCCGTTACTCATGTACGTTACGCTGCTCGACTTTGTTACTGCCTAGCTCTTCTTGAAGTTATACTATCGTCTATCAACTCTTGAAATCATAGCAGTGTATCACCTTGGGAAAATGAGTTTCCAATTTACGCAGCGAGCTTATCTCTCAATACTTCAATTAATTTATTAATTGCTTCCTCGGGATTTATGTTCTCAAGAATTGCAAGCTCCCCAGCTAGCCTATTTAAGGCTGATTCATAAATAGTCCTTTCGCTATAAGACCGGTCACTATCAACATTCTTATAGAGATCCCGTACCACTTCTGCTACAGATACTACATTACCAGAATTTATTTTACCCTCATATTCTTGTGCTCTTCTACTCCACATCCTATTACCTTGCTTAGCTTTACCTTGAAGCGTTGAATATATTACAGCTAAATCAGTTTTACTAACAAGTTTTCTAAGACCCGAAATAGCAGCTCTATTTACCGGTACTTTCAAAGTCATTTTGTCTTGAGGGAACGATATTACATAAACCTTAATATCAGTACCAGCTATGATTTGGTGTTCTACATTTACTATCTCTCCAACTCCATGAGATGGATATACAATTCTTTCTCCTACTTTAAATTCAGACGATGTTGACATGCTTACTCCTTTCCATTATAAAAACTTAGACCATGGTCAATTGATTTGAATTTGTGTCAGTGAGTTGCAAATAATTAAATCCTAACTATAGATCTTTTGCAAATCACAATACTAAAGATAACACTCCCTAAATATACTCGAATGTGACTCCGAATTAGATTTGAAAATGAGGAGAGAACACACTAGACGTACATACGGTACGTGAGTCCTTGATATTTTCAAACAACAATTCTTCGAAACAGAATTAGTATACAATACAGACTAATTTTACCCTGTGGTAGTATAGCATATTTTAGAAGGATAACAAAGTATAAGTTATAAAAAAATATTAGGGCAATTAGAGAGTAGACGTAAGCGTTACCACTTACGCCCCTCATTAGAACCTCATCGTGCGGTTTTCCCGCAATGGGCTCAAGATAAATTCCTTCACCTGATTATTTTTAATCTAGCTATCTAACACAGTTTAGTTGTCGTCAATTATTGAAAGTCTGTGCTTTCATAACGTTTCTCTGTGTTAGTCGAACTTACCCACCAGCCTTCCCTCCATTGGCATTACCCAATTTCATCAGTACTATGCTGGATCTGACTTCCTATATTTCTTTTTAGCTCCCTTGCGTTTTATACTTGTCGGCTAATACTTCTTAAAAGAAGAAAATATAGGATCTCCCACGTTTATAAATAAACTTTTATTACATACCATGCTCTTAGACCCCGGAGATCTAACACATACCTGCCTATTTATGGTATGTATTATGTTGCATTCCTGCCTTTTAACACAGTCTGCGATCCCAAAAGAATTGCTTAACGAGGCTCAATCACTTTAACCTTTCGGCTTACGGCCTATAATATTTCTGTCTACGCTTAACTGACTTTGTTACCAAAATCAGCTCAAGACTCGATACATAGTGTGCTAGGTCAACACTTCTATGGCTGTTCTTTCAACCGCTAGCTTATTTACACTTCGTGGCGCACTAAAAGTTACAATCGATAGTTAGTGTAAACATAACACTCCATTCAATATGTGATTTTAATTATTAAAATCACATATTGAATGATGAAAAAAGTTAAAATGCACTAGCAGAACCGTTTCAAGAGTGCATTTTTCCTTATAACAAAGTCAGTTCGATATAAGAATTATTAATTCTTATATCGAACTGAGGTTAAACATAAGTTTAACCATTCTCAATGTCATTCCCGCGAAGGCATTGTCCGCGTGGATCAAAAAGCCAACGTAAGTAATGGTACTTACAGGATCAAAAACGATGTCATTCCTAGCTAAAAGCGGGAATCCAAAAAATAGCCTGCAAAGGCTATTAGATATTATGGATTCCCATTTTCACGGGAATTACACCTTTGATAGCTAATGCTTGCTATATATTAACTACCGATTGTGACTTTTAAATTACTCTACCTAAAACAAAAGAAAAATAAGTTGCCTTTTGCTCTAATATTGGTTAGGATATAAAGCCTTTAGGCTAGGTAGCAAAGTGGTAATGCCGTGGACTGCAAATCCTCAATGCGCCGGTTCGATTCCGGCCCTGGCCTCCATTAAAACAAACTGTACGTAACCTGAATTCGATGTAACAAGTTACATCGAACTTTCGTGTTATATATAGAAACAATCAGGTTTGAAGAGGTTCTACACCTGATTGTTAAAATATAACACTCCATTCAATATGTGATTTTAATTATTAAAATCACATATTGAATGATGAAAAAAGTTAAAATGCACTCGCAGAATCGCTTCAAGAGTGCATTTTTCCTTATAACAAAGCCAGTTCGATATAAGAATTATTAATTCTTATATCGAACTGAGGTTACGTAATATGGTAGAGTTTATCGAACAATTCCTAGAAATGATGATAGCGGAGCGTGGTGTAGCTAATAATTCCGTACTTGGCTACAAAGGTGATCTGTTAGATTTTCAGAAATTTTTATCACAGAATAAATTGTTAGAGCTGAATATTAAAGCTGAAAATATTAGAGACTGGATAGAATATTTGGCGGGAAATGGCTTGCAGGCAAGATCAATCAACCGGAAGATATCCACTATAAAAAACTATTATGAATTTTTAATTAGCGAAAAGCATACCAATTATAATCCTGCTTTGATGGTAGATCTACCAAGATATCAAACTAAACTTCCTTCTACATTATCAATTGATAAAATCAAAGATTTACTTTTCTATTGTGATCAAGACAAAAATCCTGATTCCATACGCCTAAAAGCAATGATTCATTTATTATATGCAAGTGGGTTACGTGTTTCTGAGCTTGTCAGTATAAGGTTAACTGATATTTTAGTAAATCAAATGTCCCAAAATATTAGAAAAATATTTTCAATAATCGGTAAAGGTAATAAAGAAAGAATGGTGATAATCAATGAACAGGCTACCATGAGTTTGTCTGATTATCTAACTATTCGTAGTAAATTTATAAGCAAAAAACACCCTAAAAGTCAAATTTATTTATTTTGTTCTTCTTCAACTAGTGGTCATATGACTAGGCAGAATTTTGCAATTCTGTTAAAACAAGCATCTATTAAGGCTGGGCTAGACCCAAGTAATATCTCTCCACATACTTTACGTCACAGTTTTGCAAGCCATTTGCTAGAAGGCGGTGCAGATCTTAGGGTAATTCAAGAACTACTTGGACATGCTGATATCAGTACTACCCAAATCTACACACATATACAAACAAAGCATCTAAAACAGGCTTTGGATCGTCATCCGCTTAAATCATCTATACTCAAATGATTTAAATAATTAGAGCGTAATTTTTAACAGGGTAGTTAATTTTACTGAAGAATTAGCTTTTATGTAGATAGGGCTAGTATTTTAAATAAGTTTTGAGTAATATTACTTAGTGCTATGAAAAATTATGCTAAAATAAAAAAAATTTTTTCCAAGAAACATGAGACCTATTACAAAATTCACTTACGTGTAAGGATTTGAAGAGTCTATAGAAAAATATATTACTTTATGACAGCCAATGTACTAGTAGTTGATGATATAGAATCAAATGTTAAATTACTGGAAGCTAAACTTTTAGGAGAATATTACACAGTCTTTACTGCCAGTAACGGCAAAGATGCATTGGATGTTCTTGCCCTTAATAGAATTGATATTGTATTACTTGACGCCATGATGCCTAATATAGATGGATTTGAAACCTGCAAACGAATTAAGTCTAATCCTTACACTATTCATATACCAGTTATTATGGTTACGGCTCTTTCTGATACTGAGGATCGCATAAAAGGTCTTGAAGCTGGAGCTGATGAATTCTTAACAAAACCTATTGATGACACTGCTCTTTTTGCAAGGGTAAGATCTCTTGCTAGAATGAAGGCGGTTATTGATGAACTCAAACTTAGAAACACTACTAATGCTGAATTAGGTGGTGACGTTATAGAGATAAAAGATAATTTTTCAGATAGTAAAATACTTTTAATTAACGATGATATAGTACAGGCAAGAAACATAAATAAAATGCTTCTAAGCCTTACCCCCAATATCAAAATAATATCTGATATCAATGAATTGGAGAAAGATACCGAATATACCCCGGATTTAGTAATTATCAGCTGCCAATTAGAGCAAGGAGATCCTTTAAGAATAAGCGTGATGTTACGGTCTGATGCTAAATTCCACGATACGGTACTCATATTACAAGCTGAAGAAGAAAATACATCGATAGTTATCAAAGGTTTAGAGCTGGGTATTAATGATTATTTTACATACCCAGTAGATAAAAACGAGCTATTAGCTAGAATCAGAACTCAATTGAAAAGAAAACATTACCAAGATACTTTACGCAATGATTTAGAGTTAAGCGTAAATTTGTCGATCAAAGATGGTTTGACAGGCATATTTAATCGTCATTATTTTGATACACACATAAAGCAAATGGTAAAAAAATCTACTGATAGTAAAAGACCTTTATGCTTACTTATGTGTGATATTGATCATTTTAAGCAAGTTAATGACACTTATGGTCATCAAGCAGGAGACATAGTGCTAAAAACCATTGCTAATGTTCTGAAGAGTATTTTTAGGGTTACAGACTTGGTTGCTAGATATGGTGGAGAGGAATTTGCTATCCTTTTAAATGACATAACGATTGACGAAGCTATGTATATAGCACAGCGTGCAAGAACAAGAGTGGAGTCTATCGATTTTAAAGTTAAAACGCAAAAAGATCCTATTAAGAAAACTATCTCCATAGGAGTAACTGTATATAAAATGGGGGAATCTATTAGTGATTTTATAGAACGTGCCGATAAAGCTCTGTATCAAGCAAAGGAGGACGGAAGAAATAAAGTGATAAGAATAATTTAGATACACAAATGAAGATTAATCAGGTATATTAAATTTATTGTAACACTAGCTTATGAGAGGGGTCTTCTTAAAGAAGTCTACCTTTCATATAAAAACCTAAGATCATGAAAAATGAAACTATTTCTAAATGTTATCGTGAATTGCCATATAGACCAAGTGTAGGCATGATGATAATAGATAGTACTAATAGAGTATTTGTTGGTAAAAGAATAGATACTAAAATACCAGCTTGGCAAATGCCTCAAGGTGGTATAGATTTGGGAGAAACGCCCAGTGTTGCTGCCCTTAGAGAAATGTTCGAAGAGATAGGTTGTAATAAAGGTTATATTATTGCAGAAAGCAAATATTGGTATAGTTATGATGTACCTAAAATTTTAATACCTAAATTATGGGATGGTAATTTCCGAGGCCAAAAACAAAAATGGTTTCTAATTAGGTTTACTGGTACTAACGAAGATATTAATATTAATACTCGTAACCCAGAGTTTGAGGAATGGCGTTGGGCTAAGTTTGATGAGTTATTGTCAATTATAATTCCCTTTAAACGCAAGCTTTATAAAGCTGTAGTTAAGGAATTTGCCCCTATCGTTCATGATATAGTCAATTGATGATAAGTAGGTAGCGTTGTCTTCTCAATTGGCTCATGTACGCTCTGCTGCTCGACTTTGACACTCCTAGCTCTTCTTGAAGTTATACTCTCGTCTACCAACTCTTGAAATCATAGCAGTATATATGTTAATGTTATCTTAGTTAACCTCTATTCGATGTAAGACATCGGTTTAATAACCTAGGGCGTTATCCCTACTTCGGTGCGGAGTCTAAAAAAAATAGCATAGAAGGTATGTTATATAGTTTTAGATACCAGCTTTCGCTGGGATGACATTACCCCTAATAGCGATGATTACTTGAGCCTACTATTAATTTATTACATCGATACTCGAGGTTATTTCAGGGTAATTTAAAAATCGGGCTGCAAGCCTAATAGATAAAGGAAAAAGTGCTTAATATGCACTCGATGTCATTCTTAGCAACGGCGGGAATCTAAAAAAATAAGCCTGAAGATTATTAAGTAATATAGATCCCGCACCGAAGCAGGGATGACATCGGTAGTGGTTAAACTTGCATCTATAGCAACTAACGATTATGACTTTTAAATTACCCTAGGTTATTTACTAAAATTAAGTGTTGACAAGATAACATTTTTAAACGATAAAGTAAAGCTTATTATACATGGCTCTTAAGCATGGATTCCCGCTTTTAGCTAGGAATGATATCGAGAGCATATTTAGGGCTCGTAGCTCAGCTGGTAGAGCACTTGACTTTTAATCAGGTTGTCCCGGGTTCGAATCCCGGCGAGCCCACCACTTTAGGGTACTTAAAACCATAAACATATCTGCGTATGTTGGGTTTATAATCCCAAGTGAAGCCAGCTAAAAAAGTATATCTGATGCATGACACTGCTAACACTTGAAATGCTAAGGGTATTAATGGGTTTGTAGCTCAGCTGGTTAGAGCACACGCCTGATAAGCGTGAGGTCGGAAGTTCAAGTCTTCTCAAACCCACCATTCGTAAGTATTCTTTATGAATCTTGAGAATATAATTCCACAATTAAGCCGTAATAAGTTAGCTATTTACTGGCTTAGAAATGGTATATTTTCGCTTGCTCTTGCTGGGGTGTATTCAATAATATTGGTAATGCTCCGTACTCCAATGTTAGTTAACTTATTTCTAAATACAGAAATTTTTCGCTCAGCTTTGGTTATTCATGTTAATTTATCAATCCTAGTTTGGTTGATGTCAGTTACAGCATGTGTTTGGAGCTATAATTTAGAGTCGATGACTTTCAGCATAACATGTGTAATAATAGCATTTATTTCTACTGCACTAATAGCTTTATCACCATTTTGTGGGCAAAATTTTCCCGTAATGAACAATTACATACCAATGCTGGAGAATATAATATTTATTCTCGGAATTAGTTTGTTTGGTGTATCTGTATTGTTATTTGCCTTATATACATTATGGAACTGTTGCAAAATATCTTACTTTAACTCCCTCATTAATTTTACTATTCTTTCTACTGCAATAATGTGGGTGTTAGTATGGGTATGTTTTATTTGGTCTTATTGCCAATTACAAGAAATTATTAAACTTGTACCAGTTGATATAGAATTTTACTATGAATTGCTTTTTTGGAGTGGCGGGCATTTATTACAATTTATTTACACGCAAATTTTGATATTAGTAATGACAGTGTTATTCCATGTTTGGATAGGTAAGGAATTAAGATTTAAAAAGCTGTACCTTGCACTATTATATTTAAATTTTGTTATAAGTATTGCAGCTATTAGTGGACACTTATTATATGATATTATAGATGCTGAATTCAAAGAATATTACACTAAACAAATGAAATATGGAGGAGGAATAGCACCGGTTTTGTCTTTGATAGTAATGTTTTATGAGTTAGTTACAGCTAATCCGACTAACATTACTTCGTCATTGCGAGGAGATACTTTAGTAGCGACGAAGCAATCCAGAACATTGATTAGAAATGGATTGCTTCGTCGTGCTTATGCACTTCTCGCAATGACGGACACCAGTTTACTATGGATAAATACTAATAGTCGGGTTAGTTATATAAAGACAACCATAATTTGCTCCAGTATGTTATTTCTGTCCGGGGGATTTATTGGTATATTAATTACAGGTATGAGTGTCACTATTCCTGCACACTATCATGGTTCAATTGTTGGGATCAGTGTAGCTTTTATGGGTTTCTGCTTTCTTTTATGTGACGATAAACAGCAGAAGAATTCATATTTTTCAGCAGCAATTATGACGATAACTATAGGGCAGATGTTACATATTATAGCTCTGCTCTTTGCTGGTGGGTATGGAGTGTTACGCAAAACACCTTGGGTAGAAATGCCGGTTACCAATAAGTTACTTATGGGCATCATGGGTGGTGGAGGCGGGATTGCTATTGTTGGTGGCTTGATGTTTGTTATTATTTGTGGTAGAAGTATCTTGTTTAAACGCGAATTTGGGATAAGAATTTGTCAATTCTTATCCCAAATTCGGTAAAATTATAGAAACAATCAGATTTGAGACGGCTCTGCATCTGATTGTTAAATTAATATTTTGCTAAAAACATGATTTTAATCTTTTAAAATCATGTTTTTAGCTTTAGAAAGGTTTAAAATGCATTCGCGTTAGCCGTTTTAAGAATGCATTTTTCCTTATATTAAAGCCAATTCGGGATAAGAATTAACTAATTCTTATCCTGAATTGGGGTGTTTAAGTAACTGGAATAAAAATAATGGACTTGAAAAAACCTACTGCAGAAGAAGCCAAAGAGGCAGTTAAAACTTTATTACGATTTATTGGTGAAGATCCAAATAGGGAAGGGCTACTAAAAACTCCTGATAGAGTAATAAAAACTTACCAAGAAGTGTTTTCTGGGTATGATAGAGATGTGGAAGAAATATTAACGACTAAATTTTACGATACTTGTAACTTTCAGGATTTCATAGTATTAAAAGACATACATTTTAATTCATTTTGTGAACATCATATGTTACCGATAACTGGTACGGTAAATATAGCTTATATACCTGATAATTGTATAATAGGTATCAGCAAGCTCGCTAGGATAGTTGATGTTTTTGCTAGGAGACTACAGATTCAAGAAAAGATGACTGTACAAATTGCTGAAACATTACAGAAATATATTAAGCCCCTAGGTGTTGCGGTTAAGATTTCTGCATTACATAGCTGTATGACTCTTAGGGGAGTTATGCAGAATGATAGTATTATGAATACTATGCATTATACTGGCATATATGTAGAGCAGCAGAAGTACCGCCACGAATTCCTAAATATTATTTCCAAAAAATAATCCAAGGTAAACTCATGTTACTATCAAAATATTTTTTACCTGTGCTAAAGGAAGAACCAGTGGAGGCACAAGTGGTTTCTCATCGGTTGATGCTTAGAAGCGGTATGATAAGACAGCAATCTGCTGGGATTTATAGCTGGTTGCCGATAGGCTTAAAAGCCCTTAAAAATGTTGAAAATATCGTTCGACTTAATATGAACAAGGTAGGTGCTATTGAAATATTAATGCCTTGTATTCAACCAGCATCTTTATGGGTGGAATCTGGAAGATTTGAGAATTATGGCAAAGAAATGCTAAAATTCCAAGATCGCCATGATAATACGTTATTGTTTGGGCCTACTAATGAAGATATGGTTACTGATATTTTTAGAAATAATATTCAGTCCTATAAGGATTTGCCAAAAAACTTATATCATATTCAATGGAAATTTAGGGATGAAATTAGACCTCGCTTTGGGGTTATGCGTGGTAGAGAATTCTTAATGAAAGATGCATATACTTTTGATATAGATCAAATAAGTGCTGTAAAAACCTATAATCAGATGTATCTAGCCTATATGCAAACATTTCGTGATATGGGTTTAACTGTAATCCCAGTACTTGCTGATAATGGTCCAATTGGTGGCAATTTAAGCCACGAGTTCCATATTCTTGCTGATAATGGGGAGAGTACAATTTTTTATGATAAAAAATTTCTATCTTTAACAGACCAGGAAAGTTTAGATATTGAAAAATTACAAACCTTATATGCGGCAGCAGAAGAAAAACATGCCCCTGATAAATGCCTGTTATCAGAACATGATCTTGCCAGTAGTAAGGGTATTGAAGTTGGGCATATTTTTTATATTGGCACAAAATATGCCCAAGCCATGAATGCTTTAGTAAATAGTAATAATGGTAATCTTGTGCCAGTGGAAATGAGTTCTTACGGTATTGGTATTTCAAGACTTTTAGCTGCCATAATCGAATCAAGTCACGATGATAAAGGGATTATATGGTCTACAAATATTGCTCCTTTTATGGTATCAATATTAAATTTGAACATACTTGATAGCAAATGCAATGAACTATCACAAAATCTATATGATAAACTTGTGGCAAGTAAAATAGAAGTATTATACGATGATACCAATGAAAGAGCCGGTAGCAAATTTGCCACCCATGATCTTATAGGATCACCGTACCAAATAATTATTGGTCCTAAAAAAGCTGGCAACAATGTGGTCGAACTAAAAGATCGTAGAACAGGAAAAATAGAAGAATTAGATGTTGGTACTGTTATTGATAGAATATTGTTTGAATTTTTATTATAAAAATAACGAGCATTTTTATCTAATCATCTAGCCGTATAAACTACGAAATAATTATAAGATTAACCTGAATTCGATGTAACAAGTTACATCGAACTTTCGTGTTATATATAGAAACAATCAGGTTTGAAGAGGTTCTACACCTGATTGTTAAAATATAACACTCCATTCAATATGTGATTTTAATTATTAAAATCACATATTGAATGATGAAAAAAGTTAAAATGCACTCGCAGAATCGCTTCAAGAGTGCATTTTTCCTTATAACAAAGCCAGTTCGATATAAGAATTATTAATTCTTATATCGAACTGAGGTTAAGATTATTATTTTTTAAAGCTAAATTCAGTAAATATTGTGGGAGTGATAGAGTCAAATAAAGTGAGCCGAAGGAAAATATAGAATCAATTAATGTGAGCCAAGAAATTTTGAGAGTCAATTAAATCGAGCTAGACTGTATTTTTAAAGTCATTTAATTTGAGTCACTACCGATAAAAGCGAGCCAGTGTCATATTGAAAGCAAGCTGCTACAATTATACTGCTCGTAAATGAAGAGTTGAAAGAAGAGAAGAAAGAAGCTAGAATATGATTATGGGAAATATTTTAACATCTGAACAAAGAACGGCACTGAAGTCACGTCATGGTAATGAACGAGATAGGAGAGTATGTGACCGAATTAAGGCAGTTTTGCTGTATGATAAAGGTTGGAGCTATGAAGAAATAGCAGAAGCATTGCTGTTAAGTGAAGAAGCTATAAGAAAGCATGTAAGAGATTATCAAAAATTTAATAAATTAGAGACAGCTAACGGTGGTAGTGCAAGTAAGCTAAGTGAGCTAGAAGAGAAAGAGTTAATAGAGCATTTAGAAGTATGTAATTATGTTTATGCCAAAGATATTAGCAATTACATAGAAAAAAAATACGGTGTTGCCTATACAATAGCAGGAATAACAAAGCTATTAAGGAGATTAGGCTTTGTATATAAAAAGCCAAAGATTGTACCCGGCAAGCTTGATGTAGATAAGCAAGAACTATTTAAGCTAGAATATAGTTTGTTAAAAGGTAATCTCAAGGCTAAAGAAGCTATATATTTTATGGATAGCGTTCATCCTCAGTATCAAACAAAAGCCCGTTATGGTTGGATCAGAAAGAATCAAAATAAAACTTTACCAACATTTAGTGGTTGGAAAAGGAAGCATTTAATAGGAGCAATTAATTTATCTGATTTGCAATTAGTTAGCACAGATAATCCTAAAGTAAACGGTGATTATATAATCAATTTTCTACAAAAATTAGAAGCAGAAAATCCTAATAAAGAGAAGATATATTTGATTTGTGATAATGCTGGGTATCATAAGTCAAAGAAAGTAAAGGAGTATCTAGTAAATAGCAAAATAGAATTAGTATTTTTACCTCCCTATAGCCCTAATCTTAATCCGATTGAACGATTATGGAAATTTATGCATAGAATTGTAACAAATAATAAATTTTACCATAATTTTGCTCAATTCTCAGAAGCTATAGATAGATTTTTTGCTAATATTGATAAATACAAAGGTAATTTGCTTACTCTTATAACTGACCAATTTCAGACTATAACTTTTAATCATTTTGCCAACTCTTCAGGTTAATTGAGTATACATACTAGACCTCTTTCGAAACTGGTTAATGTAGTTCAAAATTATAAATGCTAGAGATCAAATTAAATCTAAGACCGAATCTTTTACGTCTATTTCGATATTTGTCAGCAATAATTTTGAACCGTTTTAGCATACCAATAACGTTTTCATTCAGAACTCTTTCTCCTGCTAACCTACGATTATTCTTTTTATCGTTTTTAGTTAAAGGATTTTTCTTGCTTTTTTTCTTTGGTAATTCAGAATTATTGTGAATTTTTTGTATACCTTGATATCCTGTATGTGCGTCAAGATAAGGTGCATTAATCTTATGGGTGAAAGTCCTGTTATGGAAGGAGTAGCTAGCTCCACCATATAGCGAGTCTTGTGCTGCTGAAGGTAACGACAGTAGTAAAGCGTAGACAGCGAAACAATCGAGCCGAAACCAAAAGGTGAACGTGATAGCCCCGAAATAGTCGGTAGTAGTGAGAGCTGATACTTGATACAGGGTAGTAAGCAATAGAATACTGGAGGTTATAACTAGCAAATCCGAAAGTATTTAATCACCGGGGTCGCAGGCGTCAGCGAGTTTGTAGAGATTAATGACACAACTTGAGAAGTCCTTATAACTCTTACTTCATTAAGTAAGTATTCAAAGTACAAGTGCCGAAACATGAGGCTTTGGAGATGGTGTAAGGATGGCTGAGTTAGCCATATTAGTGATGAAACTCCGTAATGGGAGTGGAGCGAAGGGCTAGCAGAAAAGTAAGAATGTGAGAGGGAAACAATGACCGTACACAGCGTAGACGGAAATACATGGTTAACGAAACTTGAGCGTATAAAGTTGCTATCATCGCAAAATCAAGACATAAAGCTTAATAATCTTGGACATATTATTGATTTAAAGATGTTATACTAATTATCTTTCAATATAGAATGAAGATGGTATAATTTAAGTTATAGAATAAAAAAGCTAATGTCAGGTTATCAATATGTTTATCCATCAGAAACAGTTTGTCGGATGGAATTTTTGTTAAAATCAGCCTCAGATATGATAGCATTTCGTAAGATTCAATGTATTTATTTACGTGCCAAGTTTTCATATTTACCTAAGCAGATTTCTGAAATTACCGGTTTAAGTATTAGTCGAGTTAGGCAAATTCATACAGCTTATTACAAACTCGGAGAATCAGTATTAAAAGAAACTAAAAGAGGTGGTAGGAATCATTGCTATATGGACGAGGCTAATGAAAGTAAAATACTGGAATCTTTTAATCATAGAGCATCACAAGGGGAAATTGTAGTAGTCAGAGAAATACAGAAAAAATATGAAGAAGTTTTGCAAAAGAAAGTAACTAAATCAGCAATCTACAAAATTTTACATCGTCATTGTTGGCGTAAAGTTTCCCCTCGTCCCCATCATCCAAAGCACAATAAAGATGAGATGGAAGCTTTTAAAAAAACTTCAGCTCAGTGGTTACCGCCGCAAATACACAATCTAAATCACAGGGACTTGAATTACAAGTGATGTTTCAAGATGAGTCTCGTTTTGGAAGAATAAATGATATAAAAAGATGTTGGAGTTACAAAGGCAACAGACCTGCTGTCGCCAAACAAGTGATCCGGGAGTATAGTTATATTTATGGAGTATTTTGTCCAATTACTGGAGTATCGGATATGCTAATCTTACCTTCTATGACATTAGAATGTATGAATATTTTTTTACAAGAATTATCCATAAGACATCCTGATAAGTTTATTTTGTTGATATGTGATGGGGCATCAAATCATCGTCAAACTTCTATAACAATACCACAAAACATAATGATTCATCATCTTCCACCTTTGTCTCCTCAACTAAATCCTGCTGAGAATATATGGAAAGAAATAAAAGAAAAGTTCTTTTACAACAAAATATTCCATTCAATGGAGGATATATTAAATAGAATGTCGGATGCTATATTAAAATATGAAGCAAGTCCTCAAATTATTAAGTCTATAACTAGTTGGAACTGGATTATTAATCCTATTAATTCTGTATTGAAAGCTAATTAGTATGAGATATTGTAGTAGGTTTCAATGAAGTCACTTAAATTCCCTCCGTTAATTAAGATATCAGTAACAATCTTTGCCAACTTCTGCTGATCCCATTCAACCTTCTTAACAACATCGCAACTAATCTTAAAGCCATTATCCTCGAGATGTATAATGCCGGTATCTTTCTCAAGGCGTAGCCTTTTAGCTCTAACATGTTCCCCATACTTTAAGCTAATGGTAGACAAAAGCCATTCTCTAGTTTTTTTTGCTTGCTCAAGTTGCTCTTATACTTGCTGCAATAACTGGTACAAATCTTGTATTTGGTATTTTGCCAGCGAGCCAATTGGTACGTGTAAAACATTATCTTTATTCATCATTAATCTCCTATTTGAAATATAAAATGCCCTTAATAGGATTCCTTGAAATTTCAATTTTTGCAACCTTAAGTTATTAAAAATAACTTGTTTAAACCGGATATCTAGCATAGATCAAGCAAAAAGCTCTTTAATTTAGTTGTTTAAAATAACATTTTTCCACAGATTTATAATTTTAGATTACAGTACCCATAATTAGAAATCAGTCCATGACTCAGTACGTTTCTAAAACTCCTATGTAGAACCTTTGATTTAACAAAAAATATTTTTCTATACATGACAGTTAGCTAGGTTTTATAACCTACAATTAAAATTAAGAAGATTATGAAACTTTCAACTTGGATGTCAGTAAATAAAATAAAGCCTACTGTAGCTACTCGCTTATTTGAAACAACTCATACCCATATTTACAGATATCTTTATGAAGCAGCTATTCCAAGAGAAAAAATTATGATGAAGATTTTTATAACTACTCGAGGAGCTGTAACACCAAATGATTTTTACGGAGCTACAGATGAATTTCTTGAACAAGAATTATTAAAGGAATTAAAACAAGATGACTACCGGTATTAAACGTAAACTTCAAACTATCCTAGCACTTGACCTTGGCACGACCCTAGGCTGGGCAATACGAGATCCAACAGGTCGTATTACCTTTGGTACAGTCACTTTCAAGCTAAAGCGATTTGAAGGAGGAAGCATGCCATATTTACGTTTTACGTTAATTCGGGATAAGGATTAGTAAAAATAGCAGACATATATACACTACGAAGAGCAATTAATGTATGAATTCACAGAAATGCAATTTATACATATCCAAAATCTTGTATTAGTTATAGCTAAAGCATTTTTACTAATCCTTATCCCGAATTGACGTGTTTTAAGTAGTGGCTTACTGAGCTTAAAAATAGCTGCATTACTATTGATGCCATCTACTTTGAAGAAGTAGTACAGCATAAAGGAGTTGCTGCGGCACATAAATACGGCGGGTTCTTGGCACATTTAACTGCTTGGTGTGAACATTATCAAATACCTTATCAAGGTGTACCGGTAGGAACAATCAAGAAGTACATTACAGGTAAAGGAAATACTTCCAAACAGGAAGTAATTAAGGCAGTTAAACGCAAAGGCTTTACTACAGAAGACCATAATGAAGCTGATAGCCTAGCATTGCTGGATTTAATTTTATCAAAATATAATTAAGGAAAGAATAATGGATAAAAAACCAACGACAGCATACAAACAACACTCACATATCAACCAAGATAAAAGGAGTAAAGATGAATTATATGAATCGATAGTTAACAACATCAGAGTAAAATATAACGGCAAATTATCCGACGTTGAAGCACATACAGCAGCTAGGAATTTGATAGAATTTGTCAAAATCTTACTTCATTTTAATCAAAGATAGAATAAGATAAAAATAAATTGACTATTAAGGGAGTTTAAGTTAAATCTTCTGTTAAAACAACTATGTTAATTGGAGATAGAAAATATGATAGAAAAACCATTAAAAGCTGTTAAAGCTATTTTACTTGCTCGCGTTTCAACAAAAGAACAAGAAGAAGGATATTCTATTGAAGCACAGAAATACCGATTGCAAGAATATTGTCTGCGTAAAGGTTTAGAAATTCTAAAGATATTTGAATTCTCGGAGTCATCAACAGTAGGTAATCGTAAAAAGTTTCAGGAAGCTATAGACTTTGCTAAAAAACAAAAAGAAATTATAGCAGTAGTTGCAGATAAAGTTGATCGATTACAACGTAGTTATAAAGAAACACCTCTACTAAATGATCTAATTGAAAGAGCAAAAATCGAACTACATTTTTACACGGAAAATTGTATCATCCATAAGCATTCTACTTCGCAAGATAGGATGGTATGGAATATGTTTGTAATGATGGCTCAAAATTTCGTTGACAGTCTTAGAGATAATGTAAATCGTGCTATTGCCCAAAAACTACGCCAAGGAGAGTGGGTCAGTACTGCTCCCATTGGTTACTTGCATGTAACAAGTGGCAATAGTAGAGATCGAGGTAAGGGGAAAATAATAGTTGATCCTGACCGTGGTCCTTTAATAAAAAAAATATTTGAAACATATGCTACAGGCAGTTATACTCTACCTGAGATACTAAAGAAAACCAAAGAATGGGGATTACGCAATTCTAGAGGTAATCAAGATTATTTATGCCACTCCCATCTTTATTCTATTATTACAAATCCATTTTATTACGGGGTAATGAGATTACTAAAAACTAAAAAAGAATACCAACATATATATCCTCCTCTAATTAGTAAAGAACTATTTGATACTTGCCAAAGGGTACGTGCTAACTGGAATAAAAAACCGTTTAAATATGGAGAAAAAGAATATATATTTAGAGGATTGATAAAATGTGCTGTTACTGGTCGTGTGATCACTGCGGATACTAAGAAGAAGACTTATCCTAATGGTAGTACAGCATAGTGGATATATTTACTAGGGTGGCATCCTGATAACCCTAATAAAAGGATATACGTGAAAGAAGAAATAATACTACAAGAAGTAGAAAAAGTATTAGCAACACTCCATTTAGAGCCTGAATTGCGATCTGAAGTAATTGGTTATATTAAAAGCTCAGCAAAAATAGAGCAAGGTTTTCATAAAATGCGTATAGGAGAGCTACATACTGAGCATACTAAGATTAAAACTCGTATGGATAGGTTAACTGATTTATTTTTAGACGGTGATATTAGCAAGGAAGATCATGAAGAAAAACGTCAGAAATTAATACAAAAACGTGAATATATCGTGAAAGAAATAGAAAACCATGATTATGCTGATGATAAATTTTCAGAATGCTTGGTTAACCTAGTAGAACTGGCTTCCGGAGCGTTAGAAACCTTTAAAGGTTCGACTACGGAGGGAAAACGTAAATTGATAAATTTAGTATTTACGAACCTAAAATTAAAAGACGGAAAGCTAGACTTTATGCTACGTCCACCATTTGACGCATTCGTAAAATGCACTAAAATCGGAGAATGGCGAAACCGGGGGGATTCGAACCTCCGACCTAGCGATTAGGAATCGCTCGCTCTATCCTGCTGAGCTACGGCTTCTTTTTTACTGCTTTTGAAGATTAATCATTAGACCTCTTGCATAATTCTACTTCTGCTGATAATTTGGGCATCGGGACTAGACTCGAATCCGTAACGGAACTAGAGTACGCTGCGGATCAAGATTCCGGCTCTCCTACAAATTCCTGAGCTAGAGCGAATTCTACAAGAGGTCTATTATAGCAAAATTTTCAACAGTTGCAAGCGTGTGACACAAAATCAAAAGGATTGACATGTTTATTATTGAGCCAAATTTCAAAATGTAAATGTTCCCCGGTACTATTGCCACTATTCCCTTGAAGCCCAATCATTTGACCTTTTGTAACCATATCTCCTGCTTTTACATGTATTTTTTTCAAGTGAGCATA
This sequence comes from Candidatus Tisiphia endosymbiont of Micropterix aruncella, assembly GCF_965178575.1. Lineage (NCBI taxonomy): Bacteria > Pseudomonadati > Pseudomonadota > Alphaproteobacteria > Rickettsiales > Rickettsiaceae > Candidatus Tisiphia > Candidatus Tisiphia endosymbiont of Micropterix aruncella. The sequence goes on along the minus strand of NZ_OZ238268.1, from coordinate 653,371 downwards.
TTTGGTGATAAATTTATTTGAATGTTTTATTTCTATCAAATTTCCATAAGCACGTTCTCGCCTTATGGTAGTAATTATTCCATCAGCAGAGGCATAAATAGGAGCACTACTATAGGCTTTTAAGTCTGTCCCACAATGGAATTTCTTTTGTTTTTTCCTAGGGTGTTTGCGTACGCCGTAATGACTGGTAATCTTTACGTTATATTGTGGTAACATTATAGGAATAGTAGTAGTTAGCTTATCTAATTGTGCTAGCTCATTAATATTATGGGAACTATTTTTATTACTAGCTTTTTGAACAAGTCGTAATTCTTCTTGAGATAAGAACTTATACTTACAATTTAATTTTAGTAGTAAGTCCTTAATCTTGGTTGACCTGATCATTGCTTGGTTATTAATATTCTCAGCACAGCTGGCTTTAAACTTTTGTAAAAAAGCCTTATTATATTGGCTATCATTAATAACAAGACCAAAATCTTTTGCATAGATGCAGTTATTTTTACTTAGTGCTGCTAAATTATATTGTATAATTAAAGTGCCGTGATTTAGTTTATGATCTTTTTGTAATTGCTGAGCGGTAACAGTTAAAAGAGTCTTGTTGGTAGATGAAGAGCTACATCCTTGTAATAATAGTATAGTTAACAACAATATACAAAATTTAAGCATTTATTGCCTTTTATACCAAAGAAAATAAACCGGTACTCCGCTTAATATAAAAGAAGTACTAATTATTATATCTGTTAATGGTGTTTTATAAATAATCCATAGGCAAAATATTATTGATCCAATAGCAATTAGCCATTCATACAGTACAGATTCATCTAATTTAGTTAATAGTAGCTTCAAAAATGCTATACTACAAGTTAGATATACAAATAAAATTGAAACAACTGAAAAATCGATTACTTTTCTAATTTGTTTTAACAAGTCCTCACTTATAGTCATGATCAATAACAATAATATCCCTAAACAACATATAATTAAACTCCCAACTGGAGCACCATTTTTATTTATTTTAGAAAAAAACGATGGCATAAAACCGTCTTGTGCTAATCTTAAAGCAATTTGTCCACTAATTAATATCCATGCATTCAGCGTTCCAATACAAATAATGAAAGCAATCAGAGAAATAATTAAATGCCACTGTCCTCCCCAAATTATTTGAGCAGCATCTGCGTAAGGAGCAATTGAATGCATTAAGTTTTTTGTAGGAACTAAGCCCATTATTCCAATACTATTAATAATATAGATAATAGCAGCACAAAATGTACCGGTTATCATTGCTTTTGGTATGGTTTTTGATGGATTATCTACTACACTAGACTGAACTGTTGCTGATTCTACTCCAAAAAATCCCCAAAATGTTAATAATGTTACTTCACCCAAAATTTGATGAGAAGTTAAATTAGCTATTTTTTGATCCATAACAAAATTATTGCTATCAAATTGTAATAACGCCATAACTGGTATTATTATTAATGGAATAACTTTTAGTAAGGTTAGTATTAACTCAGAATAGCCAGCCGCTCTTATACCTCTAAGGTTTATTAACATAATAATAAGTAACAATAATATTTGTAAAAATAAACATATAAAACTGTTATATATACCAATTAAACGCATAAAATAACCAATAGCCTCAACAACAACTACTACTGAACTTACCCATGAAATAACCCAATAAGTCCAACCAGTAAAAAATGCTGCACTATTGCCAAATGCTTGTTTTACATAAATATGAAGACCACCAGTTTGAGGAAATCGCGCACAAAGCATAGAAAATAACAATGCTAAAATCATAGCCCCACAACTAGATATAACCCATCCAATTAAACTAAAAATGCCAAATGAAGCTAAACTGGCAGGTAATATTAGAATACCAGTACCGATTTGGCTGCTAATAACTAGAGCAAAAACTGACCAAAAACCAAGCTTTTGTGACATATAATCCTTAAGATGTAATAATCATAAACTTTACATAAAAAATAAAAACTTGAAAACTGATTTATCAATTTTCAAGTTTTTGCAAGCGATATATTATATTGTTGTTTCTTACGATTGCATATAGCTTTGCCAACGTGGATCATAAGTAGGTCATTCCCGCACAGGTAGCGGAATCTATAATATCTAATAGCCTTTGCAGGTTATTTTTTGGATTCCTGCTTTTAGCTAGGAATGACATCGTTTTTGACCTTGTAAGTACCATTACTTACGTTGGCAAAGCCTACGCAAGGATGACATCATTTTTACCTATAGATACTGGTGACCCCTACGGGACTCGAACCCGTGTTTTCACCGTGAAAGGGTAGCGTCCTAACCACTAGACGAAGGGGCCATAAACTCTTTGGTATAGCTAACCCGAGAAGGTTTTAGTTGCATGTTGATATCTTAGTTAAAAGTATGTCATCCCTGCGAAGGTAGCGGGATATATAATATCTAAATAGTCTTCTAGGCTATTTCTTTAGATTCCCGCCGTTGCTAAGAATGACATACTAGTGATCCACGTTGGCAAGCCTACGAATGACAAGGCTACCACTATTACTATGGCTAAAACATTCTCGGGTTAGCTATAGCCTATCTATATTCTCAGAATCAGAGCGTTCTATTTTATACAATATCTATGAAATATTGCAAGTATGATTTTATCGTTTCTTCTTATTTTTTCCGTCGGTAGTTTTATTGAACCTGCCAATATTTTTTACAAACTTTTGTAGCCCATTTAATTCTGTACCATAAGTTTTCGTATATTCTTTAATTAACATTATATCATCTTTATGTGAGTCATTAAGTACTAAAACTTCTTCAAGAATATCATTTTTATTAAAAGTAATTCTTACTATTCTTTGTTCAATCACTTTTGGTTTAAACCATGCTCTCCTAGCTAAAGAACGTTGAACATAATACCAAGTATTCGGTGTATAGTCAGGTATAATTGTTGGTGTGCCAATTAAATCTTTTACCTCGGATTTACTAAGCCTACTCTCCTCAAGCGTAGGTAATAAATTATCATCCACATACTGCCCTCTTGATTCTATAGTTTGACAACTACATAATGTAAAGAATATTGATGAAACAAGAAAAGTCCGAATTATAAAAAATTTCATAAAATTTATGTTTGAAATACCTAGATTTTGCAATGGAAGTATAATATACTGCTTCATCGATTTGACAAATACTTTTTGCACAGGATTATAAAATAACCCTATGTACGCGAATTTGGTATAAGAATTTGTCAATTCTTATACCAAATTCGGTGAAGTATAGAAACAATCAGATTTGAGACGGCTCTGCATCTGATTGTTAAATTAATATTTTGCTAAAAACATGATTTTAATCTTTTAAAATCATGTTTTTAGCTTTAGAAAGGTTTAAAATGCATTCGCGTTAGCCGCTTTAAGAATGCATTTTTCCTTATTTAAAGCCAATTCGGGATAAGAATTAACTAATTCTTATCCCGAATTGGGGTTATGTATAATTTTTAAGAGGCTATATGGCAGTTCCAAAGAAGAAAACATCAAAATCAAGACGTAATATGAGACGCTCTCATCTTGCACTTGGTAAGATTAATGTAGTAGTAGATTCTCAAACAGGAGAATATAAACTTCCTCATCATATATCTCTAGCTGATGGCACATATAATGGTCGTCAAGTTATTGTGAAGAAAGAAGAACAAGATGAAGAAGTAGCATAAAGCAAAATGGCTTGTAAAATTCTTGGGTGTGGTGCATATTTGCCGGAACGTATTGTTAGCAATGCAGAATTATCGTTATCGGTTGATACCAACGATGAATGGATTCGCTCAAGGACGGGTATATTACAAAGGCATATTGCCAGGAACGATGAATATACGTCACATTTAGCTCTTAAAGCCAGTCAGAATGCCCTAGATGATGCTGGGTTAAAGGCATCATCTATAGATTTGATAATTACCTGCAGCACTACTCCAGATAATAGTTTTCCTTCTATAGCTTCTAAGTTACAAGGTTATCTTGGGCTTAATAATGTACCTTCATTTGATCTCCAAGCGGTATGTTCGGGTTTTGTATATGGTTTACATGTTGCTGACTCTTTGATTAAATCTAGAAAATATAGAACAATATTACTGGTTGCTGCTGAAAAAATGTCGTCTTTACTAGATTGGAGCGATAGAACTACTTGTGTTTTATTCGGTGATGGTGCTGGTACTGTAATTCTGCAACATAGTGAGGATAGTTCTGGTATAATAGATAGTAATATTTACTCGGATGGTCGTTATTTTGATATTCTTTACACTGATGGTGGTGTAAGTACAGATGGCAAAAGCGGTAAAATAAAAATGAAAGGGCGGGAAGTTTTTAGGCATGCCGTAGAAAAAATGAGCAAATCAGCTGAAGACATACTACATAATAATAATTTTACCGTAGATGATGTTAACTATTTTATTCCACATCAGGCAAATATAAGGATTATAGATGCAGTTATAGAGCGACTAAAATTTAATCCAAGTAAAGTAGTAAAAACGGTTGCAGAACATGCCAATTGTTCTGCTGCTTCAATCCCTTTAGCCCTCGCTTCTCTTAAATCTTATGCTAATATCAAAAAAGGTGATATACTCCTTTTTACAGCTATCGGTGCTGGAATAACTTGGGGATCGGTTTTAATCAGATGGTAACAACTAAGACTATTACTAGAGAAAAAATTGCTCACATATTAAAATCTAAGCTGGGGCTATCAAGTATTATATGCGAGGAAATAGTCAATCAAATATTTAAGAATATTCAGCAAATGGCAAGCAACCAAAGATTGACGTTAGCAGGTTTTGGAAGCTTTTGTACTAGCACAAAAAAACCTAGGCCTGGCATAAATTTTCATACAAAAGAGACAGTGATAATTCCAGCAAAAGAGGTAATGCGTTTTATACCAACTAAAAAGTTAAAATTATTAGTTAACCTCAAATATCGATGTAATACCATTTCCCATTATTAACTACGCTAATACTACAGTTGTAGTTACTACCCAGAGCTGTCATTCCCGCGTAGGCGGGAATCTAAAAAAATAGCCTGAAAGACTATTAAACATTATTATATCCCAGCTTTCGCTGGGATGACATCGTTTTGACCTTAGTACTACAGTATACTTGCAGCAAAACTGCATAACTTTATCTAATTTTTTTGCTAGTATGAATTTTTTATACATTTGGGTTCCTACTATGCAAATACCATCAATTACTATTGAGCAAGTAGCTCAGCAATTTAAAGCTTGGCGTCAAACTAAAACTAACAAGTTTGATCCCATACCAAACCATCTAAAGGAATTAGTTCACCAATTACTCCATCATTATTCTTACCAAGAGATAGCTAAACATCTTAATATTAATAAAGCAACAATTAGTTCAATTAAAAAAGCCCATGAACCTACCCTCAAAACTTCTCCTGTCTCAGCTTCAAATCAAGCTCTACAACAAAATATTAATTTTGTCCCATTTCAACTAGTAAATTCTATAGCTACTGATCCTGTAGCGAACCCCAAACAAAATCACTATACTTGTCACATTATTAAACCAAATGGTACCAAGCTTATTATCCAAACACTAGAGCCAAAAACCATAATTCAGACATTTCTATGCTGCAACTAACCCCGGCGTCAGTTATTTTTGTTGCCACTATTGCCATCGATTTTCGCAAGGGTATAGATGGCTTAATCGCTGTTTGTAGACAAAAACTTTCTTCTGACCCTCTTAATGGTTCCTTGTTTTTATTCTATAATAAAAACAGAACTGCCATTAAAATTTTGTCCTTTGACGGTCAAGGCTTTTGGCTATGCTCTAAACGCCTATCCAAAGGTAAATTTACGGCAAAACTCTTCCCTTCTGATAATTTATCTTATCAGATTTGCCATAGAACCTTATACATTCTTATTCATAATGGCGATCCTAGTTCTGCCAAACTCTCTAATGATTGGCGTTCTGTCATTTAAGCTGCTGTCTTGATTAATTCCGTATTATTCATATATCTTGCATAGGCAAAAGGGCTATAATTCGCAGGATGCTTCTTTGCTTTGCTACTCTGCTCTTGTAGCCAATTTAAATATTTAAAGGCATTGATCTCGTTCTCACTACAAGTCTTTACTATACTATATAGACCACTATGTATCTCAGCACTATTGATTGTTTTAAAGAATAATGAATTCTTCCTTTGTAAAATAATGGTACGCAGTGATCTCTCAGCCCAATTATTATCAAGACTGCTAACTGGAATTTTTAAAAATTGGGTCAAACCTTCTTTATTATTTAACCAATATCTCATAACTTGTCCAAGCCTACTATTAGGCTCAACTTTCTTGTCGTTAAATAATTCGTCTATTTTGTTATATATGTTTTCTATATATTTACTGCTATGTTCCTGATGATACCCCAGTTTTTCTTCAGGGCTCATCTCTTTACATTGATGTTCATTGTGGTAAATACCACGTGTTTGTTTGAGAAAATATCCGCATTCTTCAGGGTAATATAGTTCATTCTCTGTAAATTTTCTCTGACCATGTGACAAACAATTGATCATCACTATTATTGCTAGTAATTCTTTATCTGCTTCTGATAATACCGGGTTATTATTGTTACTTGCGTCAGTCATTAATTGGATAGAATCTGTTCTATTCTTACGATTCTTTAGTACGTTACCAATATTCTCCCCGCCATGCTTATTACCTGTAAAATATAAAACTATCACCTCATTATTTGTAGTCTTAGCACATATAGTAGTAGTATAACAGCTGCGTCCTTTCTTATTTTGAGTACGTAATTTTTTATTGGCTATAGTAATTTCTAAAATCCTGGCTCTAGTATCATCAAGATTCAGTGAATTACATTCGGCAGCCATTTCCAATAATACCCCGTAAATCTCAGCTCCACCACCTTCTTGCCAAACATCTAAATATTGTTGCCACAACGAACTATATGCTACAGGAAACCCACTTAAACTTTGCAACCTAGATAAACGGTAGAAAGGAGTACCATAGGTCTTTTGTAACACTATTGCACTTCTGCTACTATTTGTCCATTTGTTGATATTTTTATTGTTCATAACTTTATAGTCGCAAGCATTACAGCGTAGCGTTTTCTTTACATATCTGTTGACTGTAATTGGAGCGTTACCTGTGAATTGTAGCAATTTTCTAGCTTCACTATTATATAGTTTGCCATTATAGCAGTGAGGACAGCTATCACCACTACAAAAATTCTCAGGAGCTAAATAGCTGGTATTCGCATCCTTATAATCATCAAACCCATATTTACCTTGCCAATTACTACGATCTATCTTTTTGGGCTTATCGCACTCTTCTTCATTACCACCATTCCCGTTATCAGATTCACTTGGCGGTTCTTTTAATGAATCTGAACTATCTTTTTTTTGTTATCTGCCTTAAAACCAATCAGCATTTCCTTAAGCTTATTTATACTGATATTTGATGATGCTAGCTTGTCTATTAGTTCGTTACAAAATTTCACAAGTTCTATTATCGCTTGCTGATCATTTCCTGTTAATGAATTTGCCTTAATATGTTGTATTAGTTCTTCTCGTTCTTCAGCACTTAAGGTCGCTACTTTTGGCTTTTGCATTTCGATTAATTATCATTATTGTTAATATTTCAGATGTTATAATATGACTGGTACTTTTTCAACTAGTTTTTTTATTAATCGGTGATATTTGCATAGTAGAAACCCAAATTTATAAAATAAATTTATACTAGCAAAAAAATTTAATAGTGTTATGCAGTTTTGCTGCAAGTATACGGAACAAACAAGCTTACTATAAAGCAGTACAGTAAACTATGCTTTGAATTATTAGAGAACTTTGGGAAACAGTTTAGTACTGTAAGGCAGAAGCTAGGTAAAAATAGTACGGAATTAGATTATGCAGTAAAGAAAGCAATCAATGATCCACTTAGCTTTACCAATTTGATAGAGCCTTTTACTTCTACTTATAAAAAGATGCTAACTACTATGAGTAATGATCAGGATTTACATTGTCACATTAATACATTCCTAAGACCTTTACAGGATTCATATAAACTGTATGGTCATTTAACAAGATTTCCAATCGAATATGGTAATATAGAAATAGAAGCACTTCCGAATTTGGATAATGTTCATTGTGAATCTAATATAGTAAATAAATTTCCATTTATTGATTTTCTAGATACAAATTATATAGGTGTTTCAAAGCTAAGTTGTGGATACTGTCATCCTTACTTGGAAAAAAAGGGATATATGCATAGAGGAACACATGGTGTATGTGATGAAGGATGGAACTTACAATCACCCCAGCTAGACAATTTTAAAAAGTCTATACAAAGTATAAGAACGCTTGATCAAAAAAATATCCCAACACAGCATCGAAGGTTGTCTACTGATGATTTTGAAGAAAATATTTTGGTATCTCTTGTGGAGGGTGAGGAGAAAAAATTAAATGGTCTAAAAATATTAGGCGATCTTGTTAATGTTTCTAACATTAGCACATCCCTTGTAGGTAGTGCTTATAATAACGAAACAATACACTTACCCTTAGCTGGTGATATTCCCTACCCTGCAGAAGGCGTTTAGAGGTTTTTAACGTAACCGTCTAGTAAAGGTGGTCAAAAGAAGGAAAATTTAAGTATTATTCTACAGTAGAAACAACAAAGGAATAATAGCATGAATAAGGTATACTTGCAGCAAAACTGCATAACACTATTAAATTTTTTTGCTAGTATAAATTTATTTTATAAATTTGGGTTTCTACTATGCAAATATCACCGATTAATGTATACTTGCAGCAAAACTGCATAACTTTATCTAATTTTTTTGCTAGTATGAATTTTTTATACATTTGGGTTCCTACTATGCAAATACCATCAATTACTATTGAGCAAGTAGCTCAGCAATTTAAAGCTTGGCGTCAAACTAAAACTAACAAGTTTGATCCCATACCAAACCATCTAAAGGAATTAGTTCACCAATTACTCCATCATTATTCTTACCAAGAGATAGCTAAACATCTTAATATTAATAAAGCAACAATTAGTTCAATTAAAAAAGCCCATGAACCTACCCTCAAAACTTCTCCTGTCTCAGCTTCAAATCAAGCTCTACAACAAAATATTAATTTTGTCCCATTTCAACTAGTAAATTCTATAGCTACTGATCCTGTAGCGAACCCCAAACAAAATCACTATACTTGTCACATTATTAAACCAAATGGTACCAAGCTTATTATCCAAACACTAGAGCCAAAAACCATAATTCAGACATTTCTATGCTGCAACTAACCCCGGCGTCAGTTATTTTTGTTGCGTATACTTGCAGCGTATACTTGCAGCAAAACTGCATAACACTATTAAATTTTTTTGCTAGTATAAATTTATTTTATAAATTTGGGTTTCTACTATGCAAATATCACCGATTAATAAAAAAACTAGTTGAAAAAGTACCAGTCATATTATAACATCTGAAATATTAACAATAATGATAATTAATCGAAATGCAAAAGCCAAAAGTAGCGACCTTAAGTGCTGAAGAACGAGAAGAACTAATACAACATATTAAGGCAAATTCATTAACAGGAAATGATCAGCAAGCGATAATAGAACTTGTGAAATTTTGTAACGAACTAATAGACAAGCTAGCATCATCAAATATCAGTATAAATAAGCTTAAGGAAATGCTGATTGGTTTTAAGGCAGATAACAAAAAAAAGATAGTTCAGATTCATTAAAAGAACCGCCAAGTGAATCTGATAACGGGAATGGTGGTAATGAAGAAGAGTGCGATAAGCCCAAAAAGATAGATCGTAGTAATTGGCAAGGTAAATATGGGTTTGATGATTATAAGGATGCGAATACCAGCTATTTAGCTCCTGAGAATTTTTGTAGTGGTGATAGCTGTCCTCACTGCTATAATGGCAAACTATATAATAGTGAAGCTAGAAAATTGCTACAATTCACAGGTAACGCTCCAATTACAGTCAACAGATATGTAAAGAAAACGCTACGCTGTAATGCTTGCGACTATAAAGTTATGAACAATAAAAATATCAACAAATGGACAAATAGTAGCAGAAGTGCAATAGTGTTACAAAAGACCTATGGTACTCCTTTCTACCGTTTATCTAGGTTGCAAAGTTTAAGTGGGTTTCCTGTAGCATATAGTTCGTTGTGGCAACAATATTTAGATGTTTGGCAAGAAGGTGGTGGAGCTGAGATTTACGGGGTATTATTGGAAATGGCTGCCGAATGTAATTCACTGAATCTTGATGATACTAGAGCCAGGATTTTAGAAATTACTATAGCCAATAAAAAATTACGTACTCAAAATAAGAAAGGACGCAGCTGTTATACTACTACTATATGTGCTAAGACTACAAATAATGAGGTGATAGTTTTATATTTTACAGGTAATAAGCATGGCGGGGAGAATATTGGTAACGTACTAAAGAATCGTAAGAATAGAACAGATTCTATCCAATTAATGACTGACGCAAGTAACAATAATAACCCGGTATTATCAGAAGCAGATAAAGAATTACTAGCAATAATAGTGATGATCAATTGTTTGTCACATGGTCAGAGAAAATTTACAGAGAATGAACTATATTACCCTGAAGAATGCGGATATTTTCTCAAACAAACACGTGGTATTTACCACAATGAACATCAATGTAAAGAGATGAGCCCTGAAGAAAAACTGGGGTATCATCAGGAACATAGCAGTAAATATATAGAAAACATATATAACAAAATAGACGAATTATTTAACGACAAGAAAGTTGAGCCTAATAGTAGGCTTGGACAAGTTATGAGATATTGGTTAAATAATAAAGAAGGTTTGACCCAATTTTTAAAAATTCCAGTTAGCAGTCTTGATAATAATTGGGCTGAGAGATCACTGCGTACCATTATTTTACAAAGGAAGAATTCATTATTCTTTAAAACAATCAATAGTGCTGAGATACATAGTGGTCTATATAGTATAGTAAAGACTTGTAGTGAGAACGAGATCAATGCCTTTAAATATTTAAATTGGCTACAAGAGCAGAGTAGCAAAGCAAAGAAGCATCCTGCGAATTATAGCCCTTTTGCCTATGCAAGATATATGAATAATACGGAATTAATCAAGACAGCAGCTTAAATGACAGAACGCCAATCATTAGAGAGTTTGGCAGAACTAGGATCGCCATTATGAATAAGAATGTATAAGGTTCTATGGCAAATCTGATAAGATAAATTATCAGAAGGGAAGAGTTTTGCCGTAAATTTACCTTTGGATAGGCGTTTAGAGCATAGCCAAAAGCCTTGACCGTCAAAGGACAAAATTTTAATGGCAGTTCTGTTTTTATTATAGAATAAAAACAAGGAACCATTAAGAGGGTCAGAAGAAAGTTTTTGTCTACAAACAGCGATTAAGCCATCTATACCCTTGCGAAAATCGATGGCAATAGTGGCAACAAAAATAACTGACGCCGGGGTTAGTTGCAGCATAGAAATGTCTGAATTATGGTTTTTGGCTCTAGTGTTTGGATAATAAGCTTGGTACCATTTGGTTTAATAATGTGACAAGTATAGTGATTTTGTTTGGGGTTCGCTACAGGATCAGTAGCTATAGAATTTACTAGTTGAAATGGGACAAAATTAATATTTTGTTGTAGAGCTTGATTTGAAGCTGAGACAGGAGAAGTTTTGAGGGTAGGTTCATGGGCTTTTTTAATTGAACTAATTGTTGCTTTATTAATATTAAGATGTTTAGCTATCTCTTGGTAAGAATAATGATGGAGTAATTGGTGAACTAATTCCTTTAGATGGTTTGGTATGGGATCAAACTTGTTAGTTTTAGTTTGACGCCAAGCTTTAAATTGCTGAGCTACTTGCTCAATAGTAATTGATGGTATTTGCATAGTAGGAACCCAAATGTATAAAAAATTCATACTAGCAAAAAAATTAGATAAAGTTATGCAGTTTTGCTGCAAGTATACGTACTACAACTGTAGCGCTAAATAGCGTAGTTAATAATGGGAAATGGTATAAGACATCGGTTTAATAGCCTAAGGCGTCCCTGCGAAGGGTTTATGTCATTCCTGCTTCGGTGTGCGGTATCTAAAAAAATAGCATAGAAACGCGAATTCGGGATAAGAATTGGCAAATTCTTATCCCGAATTCGCGTGTTACGGATTCTAGTACCGCACCGACACACGTCAATTCGGGATAAGGATTAGTAAAAATGCTTTAGCTATAACTAATACAAGATTTTGGATATGTATAAATTGCATTTCTGTGAATTCATACATTAATTGCTCTTCGTAGTATATATATGTCTGCTATTTTTACTAATCCTTATCCCGAATTAACGTGACACACAAATTACCAGCAGAAGTAGAATTATGCAAGAGGTCTAAAAATGCAGATTAAGAAATATTACTCCATTAGTGAAGTAACAAAACTTCTAAATATTCACTCTCACCAGCTAAGATATCTAGAGCGGCTACTACCAAACCTAACTATACATAAGATACGTAACAGACGATATTATACAAGACAAGATATTGAATATTTGAAAGCCCATATGACAACCAAGAATATACCGATAGAATCGCAGCCTATTATCTCAAAACTATCCGATAATCAAATAAATAAAATTGATTGCCTGATCAAAAACTTTTATGACTTATCGTTAACTATCCAGCAAATTATTTCTAGATAAAAATTAATAATTCTTACATCGAATTGAGCTTAGATAGGAATATTCTGCATGAATTGAATTGTCAAAGAAAAGCCTTGAAAGGACTGAATACGATTAATAATCATATTACAAAAAAGCTGGCATAGAAAAACTCCACACCAGCCTTAGAAAGAAGGGATTTATTTTTTCACTTCTTCTTTTTCTTCTTTCTTCGTGTCTTTCTTGTTCATGTTGTTTTCATCCATGTTTACTTCGTCTTGCTGCGGGTCTTTTTTCTCAGGAGCAGCTACAGCAAAAGCAGAAATAGAGAAAGCTAAAGTTAGAATAATAGTTAATAAATTTTTCATAATAAACCTCATTTTTTGTATTGGTGATTCTAGCTTAAACTTTGTAATATTCAAGTCAAATAATAGGTAGAATTACCTTTATTATAAAAATAAATTATTAATGTAATAACTCTGTGTCATTTTGGTTAATATATTTATTTTAAACCTCAATTTCGGATTAATTTCATTAATCCGAAATTGGAATGAGAATGTAAACAATCAGGCTTAAAGCGGGTTGACGCCTGATTGTTAAATATTTCATTTGCTAATAGATTAAAATGCATTCGCAAAACCGCTTTAAGAATGCATTTTTCTGAATATTCTAGCCAGTTTTGGATTAAAATTTTTAATTTTAATCCAAAACTAAGGTTTTAACGAACTCTCTATTCATATTTTTACAAGTTTATTGACTGTTCTTTGCAAATTATTTTATAAATTTCACATTTCTCAAGCAGTTTAGCATGAGTATCCCTTGCAATTAACCGTCCATGATCAATTACCAAAATTTCATCAGCCTGCTCTATACTTGAAATACGATGAGCAATAGATAATATAGTTTTGTCTTTCATTATTTTTTGTAATCTATCTAGTAATTTTTGTTCACTCTCGCTATCTAAAGCACTCATTGCTTCATCTAGAAGTAAAATCTCTGGGTTATATAGAATTGCCCTACTGATAGCTATTCGTTGTTTCTGTCCTCCAGATAATTTAATGCCCTTCTCACCAATTTCAGTATCTAGTCCTTCTTGAAGATTTTGAATAAAATCCATTATTCCGGTATTATTAGCTGCTTTTATTATTTCTTCTTCACTAGCATCTGGTTTAGCAAAAACGATATTTGATCTAATCGTACCAGAGAAAATACTTGAATCCTGTGGTACATAGGCAATCATACGCCTTATCTGCTGGTCATTAGTCTTTGATATATCTTGCTTGGCAATTCTAATGATCCCTTTTTTAGGAAAATAAAATTTTAACATTAACTGCATCATGGTACTTTTACCAGCACCTGATCTGCCAACTATACCAATAAATTTACCTCTATCTATTTTAAATGACAAATCATCTATAACTAAACTGTCTAATCTTGATGGATATGTAAAGCTTACATTTTCAAACTCTATAATCCTAGAAGTCTTATTATCTTGATAATCACATATTTGGATATTGGTGTGTTGATTTTTGGAAGAATAATCTATAAGAGCAAAAACCCTTTCTGAGGCTACAAGAGATGAGTGTACCTCACTTAAAAGCTCAAAAATACCCCCGCTGCTCATACCGGCGATTATAGCGTAATAAATAAATGATATCATCTGACCTGATGATAAATCGCCATGTACTATATCTCTACTACCTACCCATATAACTATAGTGATAGAGACTAGTATAACTGAAATAGCTATCGCGAAAAATATAGAACGGATTTTTAAGCGATCTGCCGTATGCTTTAAATAATCAGAAATTTGTCTATTGAAATCAGCTATTTTATTTGCCTGCTGATTAAAAGCTTGTATCGTGCAAATATTTGATACAGTTTCTTCTAAATTAGCTGCAATATTGGCTTGCGACTTGAGAGCATTTTTTGATAAATTTCTTACATATTTGCCAAATTTCATTAGTGGTAACAATAATAATGGTATAATGGTAATGACAATCACAGCGAGCTTAGGACTCTGAAAGAACATCAATATAATTCCACCAATTAGCATTATTGAGTTACGAACAAAGAAAGAGAGAAAATTGATAATCAACTTGGAGATAAGTTCTATATCTATAGTCAGGCGGGAGATGATATCACCAATTTTTAGCTCTTCAAAACAAGCAATATCAAAATTAATTATATTACTGTAGGCTTCTTGCCTAATTGTACTCACGATTTTTTCAGCAATATTATTAATGAAATAAGAACGGAAAAAACTACCTACACTAAAAATTATTATTAAAATAGTAATATATAATATCGATTGATCAATTGACTGCAGATAATGTGCTTTTAGACCATTATCAATTAACTGTCTAAAGCTACTACCTATTGCTAGCAACGAAACTGACACACATAATAAGGCCAACATAACAATTGCTAGATCTAATTTATAGAGCTTTAAGTAACTGATAAATCTATAAGGAATTGTCTTATGTATTGAAAACATAGTTATAAAATAGCTGGTGCCGGATGTCGGATTTGAACTGACGACCTACCGCTTACAAGGCGGTTGCTCTACCACTGAGCTAATCCGGCAAATAAGAAAAAGCTCTAAAGTGAAGCACCTATCAAGGTTGATGTCATTCCTAGCTAAAAGCTGGAAGGCTTTGCCCGCGTGGATCACTAGTATGTCATTCTTAGCAACGGCGGGAATCCATAATATCTAATAACCTTTGCAGGCTATTTCTTTAGATCCCTGCGAAAGCAGGGATGACATACTTTTTGCCCTGTAAGTACCATTACTTACGTTGGCTTTTTGATCCACGCGGGCAATGCCTACGCGGGAATGACATCGATTTGGGTGGTTTAGATTCCTGCCGCAGCTCGAATGACATCCCCCTCACGGGAGGAACATGTTTTTATTCACCTTAAGCTTTTTTTGACTCTTTCTTAGGAGGTTTTATTTTACGATTCTTAATTTTAACTTCCATTTTCTTTTTTATTGATGCCGGGAGTAATATACCAGCTTCTTCAATAAACCTAGCAACACGATCTGTAGGCTGAGCACCCGTACTTAACCAATATTCTATACGATCAGACTTTAAAACCACACGATTTGCATCACCTCTGACAAGCATTGGGTTATAAGTACCTACTTTCTCCAAAAAATCACCATCCCTAGGAGCTGTTGCATTGGCTACAACTACTCTATAATGAGGACGCTTTTTTGCCCCACCTCTTGCCAAACGAATTTTTGTTGCCATATACCTCTATTTCACTATTTAATCTTTTCTTCTTTAAAAGGAACGTGCTTCCTGACTACAGGATCATACTTCTTAAATGATAACTTCTCAGTTTGAGTTTTAGGGTTGCGTTTCTTTACCAAAAAATACCCTGTACCAGCTGTACTAACAAGCCTTACCAAAACATTCTTATTTTTTTTAGCCACAACTATCAGACCTTTTTGTATTATTTATAAAATAAACTGCTGGTCATAATAAAAGTAAGCTGGCAAATAGTCAAGAGAAAATAACCTGCTTGGTTCGATTGTTTGCCATATTTAACTAATGCAGGTGTTGACCGCTCAAAAAGTATAAACACTCAAGAAGCATAAAGTAATATACCAATCACCACCATTATCATTCCTACTAATCCAACTATTTGAGCAACAATGATTGTAATGTTATGGTGGATTATACCATAAATTAACCAACTCAAAGTAACAACAATTATCACAAGAAAACCATCAAGAGATAAGTCATCTGCACTCTTAGTAGTAAAAATTTTATAGGCCTGAGTATAAAACAAATATTGTCCCATTGTACCAGCAAATATCATATATCTATCAAAAAAAATAATTAGTTTATTTTTTGTTTTCTCTGTATATGCCATATATGCACCTATTTAACTATTAGACACTAAATATCTATATGCTGTTTCTCATAACTCTCATGTCGCTCTTGTGCTTCAATACACAAAGTTGCAACTGGTCTTGCTTCTAGACGTTTTAAGCCAATTGGCTCTCCAGTTTCTTCACAATAACCATATTCATTTTTTTCTATCCTTACCAAAGCTTCTTCGATTTTATCAAGAAGCTTACGATACCTATCTCTTGTCCTGAGTTCAATTGCTGTATCCGTTTCAATTGACGCACGATCATTCAAATCCGGCTCATTCCAATTTTCTTCCTTGAGATGGGTTAAGGTTTCTCGTGATTCCTCTAGTAAAGAACTTTTCCACTCAAGGAGTTTCTGTCTAAAATATTCTAACTGTTGAGGATTCATATATTCTTCATCATTGGAAGGTTTATACCCTTTTAGTAAAATAATTTTAGACATACAGGCTTCTCATATTCAAACATGGGATAATATAACCTATAATTAAAAAGCATGGCAAGAAGATTATAATAGTTTCCCATTAGATTTTGATATTGGGTGAGCATTATTATAAATATTTTCCAAATGTTTTAGACTAATTTTAGTATAACGCTGGGTAGTTGACAAACTTTTATGACCAAGTAATTCCTGAATAGACCTTAACTCTGCTCCATTCTCAAGCAAGTGCGTGGCAAAACTATGTCTAAAGGAATGAGCTGATAAATGTTCTGATAATCCATAGAAGCGGCGTAATTTTATCAGTTCACGATTAAATACTGGAGCTTGTAATTTTTTACCCATTTTACCTCGAAATATCGGATCTTTTTCATCTATACTATAAGGTAATTTACTCAAATATTGTTCTATTAAATCTCTAGCAACTGGCGTCCATGGTATTATCCGTTCTTTTCTACCCTTCCCTGTTATTTTTATAAAATCTAAGTTTTGTAGATGAGATGTAGTTATAGATAATGCTTCGGATATTCTAAGACCAGCAGCATAAATAAGCACTAAAAGGGCTTTATTTCTTAACTCCACCCATTCTAAATCAGCAAAATCATCAATATGTTCAATGGATAATTGAGCATCTGACTGCGATAAAGATTTCGGTAATATTTTAGCTTTCCTAGGGTTTTTGACGGAAAAAATTGCATGGCAAGTGATATTAGCAGTCTTCTCTAGATATTTATAAAAATTCTTTATAGCAGACAAACTTCTAGAATTAGAAGCTGTTAGGTAATTATCTTGTTGCCTTTTAGAAAGCCAGCTCCGTACTAATCTTATGTCAACTTGCCTTATAGAAGTAATGGTGATGATTTCAGAATTATAGTGAGTCATAAAATTCAGAAAATGTTCTAAATCATTCTTATAAGAAATTATGGTATGTTCTGAACAATTTTTTTGTAATTTCAGATATTTTTGCCATTTATCTATTAGCTCTAATACTTCTTGTGCTTTTTTCTGAATCATTGATCATTTACCTATACAAAAATTACTAAATATCTCTCCTAACACTTCTTCAACACTAATCTTACCAGTAACATTACTTAAACTTCTGATAGCCATTCTAACATCTTCTGTGGCTAGCACTAAGTCATTTTCAATATTAAAATTTTCTAAATATTCCAACGCTTTTTCTATACACGCTCGTTGACGTTGTCTAGTAATATGCGGCGATTCAGTTAAACCTGCCATATTATGGGCAATATTTTCGATTTCCTTTAATAAAATATCCAGTCCTATTTTTTCTTTTATAGAGATCTTTAAATAATTTTTGTTTAATAACAGCAATCTATCTTCCATAATGTCATTCCCGACTTCTCCGGTGTCATCCCTGCTTCCTTCAATGTCATTCCCGCGTAGGCGGGAATCTAGATTCCTACTTTCGCAGGGATAACAATGCCCCAAACTTTTATCCAAAAGATCAATTTTATTGACCAGCATTATGGTATTATCATCTATTAAATCTATAATATCAGCCATCTCCTCAAAATATAAGGGGGAGTTGCTTAACTTTATAGCATCAAGCATAATTATTTTGATATCAGCCATTTTTGCTGACTCAATTGCACGTTTGATACCTTCTAGCTCTATTAGATCATTACTAGACCTTATACCAGCCGTATCTTGTAATATAATTGGGTATCCCCCTATATCTAGATGCCCCTCAATTATATCACGAGTTGTGCCTTCAATGTTTGATACAATAGCAACATCTCTTTGCATCAAAAAATTAAGTAAACTAGATTTACCAACATTAGGAGTTCCTAAAATAGTCAATTTAATCCCAGTTCGTAGTAACTCCCCTCGTCTATTATCGTTAAGGTGTTTTATTATAGCATATTTAAGATCAGCACTAATAGTCATAACCCTATTTAATATTTCTTGTGGAATATCTTCATCAGGGAAATCGATATAAGCTTCAAGTAAGCCAATAATGGTAAGTAAAGTTTGTCTCCATCCATTATAAAGTTCTTCAAGCTCTCCACCAACTTGCTTAACTGCCTGCCTATGTTGCCAAACAGTTTCAGCTTCAATTAAATCGGCAATACCTTCTGCAGCAGTTAAATCAAATTTACCATTTAAAAACGCCCTACGGGTGAACTCCCCAGGCTCTGCAATCCTTAAACCATCTATGGTTAACAATGCTTCACTTAGCATTACGGCAATTGCTATGCTGCCATGTGTATATATCTCCACTACATCTTCTCCAGTAAAGCTGGCTGGAGCTTGAAAATATGCTACAACTGCATCATCAATTAATTCTTGATTTTTAGGATTTATGAGCTTTTTACAGTACATAATTCTCGGAACAAACTCTATATTATTATTCTTAAGCAAGTGTTTTAAGGCAAATAGGCTTTTAGGTCCAGAGATACGAAAGACTGCAACACCAGCTTTTCCTGGTTTAGAGCTTTGAGCAAAAATAGTTTCCACGACAGTAGTGATCCTCTTGCTTAAGTAATTTATTTAATTATACTATCTACTATGAAACAATTATAAAGTTTGGTAACAACTATGACAATAGAAAAGACATCTTTAGCTTTAAGTAAGCTTACTTGTCAAGTACCTAATTATAAATCAGAAATTTTATCACTGAGTACAGCAAAAAGTGGGAATCCACTTTATAGCACCCCTCTTTATAGTAAGTTTGTACAGAAATTTCTAGTGTATACCCCTGTAGACTATAGATTTAGAGATAGACAAGAATTATTTGGTGAGTTTACAAATAATGCCTTTCAGTTCTTTCAAGAAAAACAGCCTGATAAAAGAAAGTTGCAGATTGTCAGTACAGTAATTGAAAATGATCCTGCAATTAATATTCTGCTACTAAATGATGACAAATCATTTATAGTTGATTCGATCATTTGTTTATTAACAAGCCTAAATTTAAAAGCTAAATTTTTACTTCATCCTATTATAGCTTGTATAAGGAACAATGATGGTCACTTACAAGAAATATTGGATATAAAGAAAGATAGAGAGGAATCTTTAATCCATATCACTATCCTAGGGAGTTTTGATCAAAAAGATATTAGCTCTTTGGAAATGGCTTTAAATGAAGTTCTAGATCAGGTAGACACTACTTATAATGTATGGTCTAAAATCTTAAACAGAGTGACGTTAATTTCAAACGATATCCAAAATAATCAGCAATTATATAATGACAATCATTTAGATTATCATGAATCTACAAATTTCTTAGATTGGTTAAAAGATGATAATTTTACTTTTCTAGGTATGATTAACTTTGATCTAACTTCTAAAAATTTTTCATTGGAAGATGGTGTTAAAAAGATATGGCAAGATAGTGGTGAGGTTCTTGATATTATCGAACGCTCAGCAAATTCATTACATGAAAATAAACTAATTATTTTAGGTAAAATTAATATCTTATCAAAGGTACATAGAAGTAACTTAGTAGATTATATTTTAATTAAGAAAATTGATCAGGATAAAAAATATCACTCAGGTAGTATAATTTTTGGCTTATATAGCTCTGCAATGTATTATCAATTAGTTACTGATATTCCTATACTGAGACAAAAACTAAAATTTGTTGTAGATAAAGCTGCTTTCCCGATTGGTGGATATAATACCAAAAAGCTTAAAAATATAATTCAATCTCTGCCTAAAGAAGCTTTGATACAGATTGATGAAGGTGATTTATACTGTATGTGTTTACACGTACTCTCAGGGATAACGAGTAGAAAACTTAAATTATTTATTCAACAAGATTGGTCTGGTTCGTTTATTAATATCATAATATTTCTACCAAGAGATCGTTTGACACTAGAAGTACATAGTAGCATAAATTATTATTTATCAAATATACTTAGTGGTCTAATACTTTCAGATTATACTGCAGAAGTGGTAGAAAATTTTTCATATTTATTTGTTACGTTGGAGGTACAAGGTAAAAAGAATATTGATTTTGATGTTGAACTAATAGAGCAAGAATTAGATAAACTCTCCTCTCGTTGGAGTGAAGATTTTTACCAAAAGTTATGTAAAAAATTTGGTGAATACCAAGGGGGAGTAAATTTTAAGCTTTTTGACCCAATTTTTCCTATCGACTATAGAGAAAAATTTAATGGACAAACAGCTTTAATAGATATTGAGTATTTAAAAGAGGCTAGTATTTATCACAAGCCTATATTTAATTTAATTGTTGTAAATAATAAGGAATCTCAGCTAAAAATTTACAGCCCAACGCCTAAATTAGCTCTTTCAAACTTACTACCATCTATAGAAAATTTAGGATTCAAAGCCATAGATGAACAAAGCTTTGCCATAAAAGGAGCAGGAGATATTGAAGAAAGTTGGATATATGAGTTCACTCTCGAAGCATTGATAACTATTGAAAGTGATATTGATTTACTTAAAGCAAACGTAGAAGAGGCTCTAGATAAGATATATCTTGGACTTTTAGCTAATGATTCTTTAAGCAAATTAATAGTATTATCGGGCTTTAATTGGTGGCAAGTTAAGTTGGTTAAAGCATTAACTAGATATTTACACCAAACTGGCTTTATTTATGGTAAGGGTTATGTTCAGTTGACCTTAATAAAGCATTTTTTATATACTAAAATGTTAGTTGATTTGTTTGATACTAAATTTAATTCAGCAAATTTCTCAGATGCACGTTTAAAAACTATAAAAGATGGTATCTTTAACTATCTTAATACAATTACTAGCAGTAGTGAGGACAAGGTTCTAAGACAGATGTTTGATATTATTGAAGCTATTGTAAGAACTAACTGTTATCAGCCTAGCTCTAATGACTTGAAAAATGCAACTAACAAGCATAGTACAGTTAGTAAAAATTATTTTTCTTTTAAAATTGACTCGCAAAAAGTTCCTCACTTGCCTTTGCCAGTACCATTTGCCGAAATATTTGTTTATGCTAATGATTTTGAAGCTATCCATTTACGAGGGGGCATCGTTGCTCGCGGAGGTATTAGATGGTCTGATAGAGGTGAGGATTATAGAGTAGAAGTATTAGGACTAATGAAAGCCCAAATGACCAAAAATTCAGTTATTGTACCTGTTGGCTCAAAAGGTGGATTTTTCGTTAATTTCACTGATGATAATATGACTCGCCAAGAATATATGGCAAGAGTGGTGCAGTGTTATAAAAATTTTCTCCGTGGATTACTTGATATCACTGACAATATAATTGATGGCAAAGTTATCCAACCCAAAAATACTGTTATCTACGACCAAGAAGATCCATATCTAGTAGTCGCAGCTGATAAAGGTACAGCAAGCTTCTCGGATTATGCAAATAGTGTGTCGGCTGAATATAATTTTTGGTTAGGCGACGCTTTTGCTTCCGGTGGATCAGTAGGTTATGATCATAAGAAAATGGCTATTACCTCAAAGGGAGCTTGGATTTCTGTAGCAAGCCATTTCCATGCTATGGGTATTGATGTAAAAAAAGACCCTATTACTGTTGTTGGTATTGGCGATATGTCTGGGGATGTTTTTGGTAATGGCATGCTTAGATCCAATACTATAAAACTTGTTGCGGCATTTAATCATAAACATATATTTATTGATCCACAACCTGATCCAATTATTAGTTTCAATGAACGTATGCGACTATTCAATTTACCTACATCAAATTGGTCTGATTACAATCAAACGTTAATTTCAAAAGGTGGCAGAGTTTTTGAGAGAAGCAGTAAGTCTATCTCATTATCCCTAGAAGCCAAGTTATTGCTAAAGATAGACATTAACGAATTATCTCCTGAAGATCTGATTAGAGCTATCCTACAAGCAGAAGTTGATTTGCTTTGGAATGGCGGTATAGGAACTTATATAAAAGCTTCAACGGAAAATCACCTAGAGATAGGCGATAAGGCAAATGATAATCTTAGAGTCAATGGTAAAGATATCAGAGCTAAAGTAATAGGAGAAGGTGGAAATATTGGCGTATCACAACAAGGTAGAATAGAGTATAGCAAGCTAGGCGGGAGAATAAATACTGATTTCATTGATAATTCAGCTGGCGTTGATTGTTCGGATCATGAGGTAAATATCAAAATTGCTCTTAATCAGGCTATGTCCTCTAAGAAGATTAGTTTAGAAGAACGTAATAAGTTCTTATTTACTATGACAAAACACGTCGAAGAACTGGTCCTAGTTGATAACTATAAACAAAATCAGGCACTTGATATAATGCAATTATCTAGTACTTCAACTATCGGGGTATTTAGCCAATTTATTGATACTTTAGAAGAAGAAAAATTAATTAATAGAACTGTTGAGTTCTTACCAACTCAGGAAGAACTTAGTAAAAGGGCAATTAATAAGGAAAGTATGACCCGCCCCGAGCTTTGTGTATTACTTTCTTATAGTAAACGCTCAGTCTATCATGATTTAATAACAGCAACATTTTCAAAAGATAAGTATTTTGAATCTTATCTGATTAATTATTTTCCAAAACTAATGCAAGAAAAATTCCGTGAGGAAATTTTAGCTCATCCGCTTAAGCATGAAATT
The DNA here is from genome assembly GCF_965178575.1 of Candidatus Tisiphia endosymbiont of Micropterix aruncella. Classification (NCBI taxonomy): domain Bacteria; kingdom Pseudomonadati; phylum Pseudomonadota; class Alphaproteobacteria; order Rickettsiales; family Rickettsiaceae; genus Candidatus Tisiphia; species Candidatus Tisiphia endosymbiont of Micropterix aruncella. The sequence goes on along the minus strand of NZ_OZ238268.1, from coordinate 629,830 downwards.
ATTCGAACCGTTGTAACAAATAAAATTGTCAATCAACTAGGCGGACCATCACTTAATCTTATAAAACGTGAAACTCAGACTGCTCTTTGTGATATAGTTCGTTCGTATACTATTATCTGTGAAATTTTTGATTTAGATAATCTATGGGCTATAGTAGAATCTCTAGCAAGTAATATAGATCATAAAGTTAAAATTGACATGTTCACTGAGCTTGCTAAAATTATGTGTAGGGGGATCTCTTGGTTTCTAAAACATATAAAACATCCTATCAATATTAGCAATACCATTGATGAATTTTATGAACCAGCTAGAATGCTTAGTAAAGTGGTTGGTAATCTTCTTTTAGGAGAAGCAAAAAACAAATTCGATAATAAAGTTAAGCAATATACTTTATCAGGAGTGACAGATGAAATAGCTCACAGGATTGCGACTCTTGACAGCCTAGTGTCTGTCTTTGATATAATATATATTGCAAAAAAGACAAAAGCTAAAAATAATGATGTTGCTAATTTATATTTCACTACTGGTAATAAATTTAGTATTGATTGGCTTCGTAAATCTTGTGATAAACAACTAAACGATTCCTATTGGAGCAGATTATCAATTCAATCATTAAAAGATGACTTATATGATAAACAAAGACAATTATTGACTAAAATAATTAACAACTCTAAATTAAATATTGATTTAGATTTATGGATTGATAATAATATAAATTCCGCATGTATTTTTTTAGATTTTGTAAAAGGAATTAGATTGCAAGAAACTATTGACTTAAATATTTTAATTTTAGCAAACAAGAAATTTGAAACTTTTTTGCGTAAGCTTGAGTAATGCGTTATGTCGTCATCCCTAAAACAAGCGAGAATAGAATCTGGTAAAACGCTTGAAGAAATATCTAGCTGTTTGAAGATTAGGAAGCAATATTTGATAGCTCTTGAAGAGGAGGATTTTAGTTCGATGCCAGCGGAAGTTTATGTAAAGGGTTATCTTAAATTATATTCAAACTATTTAGGAATAGTTTTAAATCTCAGTGAGAAAGACAAGCAGGAATCTTCAAAAGATATTGACCTCAGAAATAGGTCAGATCCAATGATATTTGACCATAAATGGAAAAAACAACTAATTATTATTTCTGTTTTAATATTAATAATAATTCCAATAATTTATCACTTAATATTATCATCTGAATGAAAATAACTAATGATTTATTACTTAAGTTAATGCAAGAAGTGGACCAAGGTCTTGAAGGTCTCTTGTCAAATATCGCTAGGCAGCATGAAGAAATCAATAAACTGAAGGATGAAAATAAACAGCTCAGGGATAATTATGCAAAAATACTTGAGCAAATAGCCGTATATATTGCTGAACTTGAAGCAATAAAACATAAAAATACATAAAATAAAGATGTCTATAGTAACAATACTACTTGGTAGCAAAACTTTCCAACTCGCATGTAGTGAAGGAGCAGAAGAAGAATTATGCAATCTTGCAGCCAAATTAAATGAAAATATTGCTCAGATAAAAAAAGTTAACCCATCAGCATCATTTGAATTATTATTAGTTATGTCTGCATTGAGTTTACAGGAACAAGTACAAAACTTGACTAACAAAATTGCTAAAATTGATGGTGCTAATATACCTCCCGAAGAAGAAAAATTTGCAGAAACGTTAAGTACTATAGCAGGATATTTAGAAGACCTTGCGAGAAAGATTGGAAAGTGATATTATATAATCCCGTGTACGACAACATCAATGTTTGAAAGGTAATGGGCTGCTTGGTTCGTGAGCTTAACGTATTGCCCCGGGACTATAATTTTTATTATTAGGAAACCGTCCCTGTCTGAATCTATTATACAGATATATGGATTCCACCTTACATAGAGGTTCTTTGAGGATCTTAGGCAACGACCAAAGTGGTTCATTTTTTTAGGCAACTTTTGTGCTATATTACATAAACAGGATTTTTACTAATAATAGAGTGCAGTCTGCTTTATTAATGTTGGTGGGCTGTTCTACTGCTCTATTACTAGTGACTTATAATCCAAATGATCCTTCCTTTAATTCTGTCACAGACAAATATCCTAGCAATTTATTAGGTCATTTCGGTGCTTATTTGGCAGATCTTTTTTACCAGCTTTTTGGTATAGCGTCCTTTATTTTGCCAATTTGTTGTATTTTTTGGTCTCTGAGTGTATGGCGTTTAAAGAAGAAATGGGCTACCGTCAGGGTAATTGCGATGCTGCTGTCAATTATATCATTATCGATAGTCTGCACTAATATAAAAATTAATTATTTACCGGCAGGTGCAGGTGGGACAACAGGTACTATTATTTATCCAATAATCAAGCAACTGGACGCTAGAGCCGATTACGCTTTAATTATTACTACATTTATTTTATTATTTTTATTGACTGAAATAAAATTTTCAGTTTTTTGTACCGCTATAATTAAATTATTCAAACTAGTCCCTTATAAAAAATTTATACTTTTACCTACAATATCGACAAATGCCAAGTCAACAAAACAAGTTTTGATAAAAAAGATACCTTTTATTAATCAAGAAGAAGCAGCATATGCTCATAAAATAGATGCATTACAAGAAAAAAATAATGACATACAATCCCATTTTTTAAAACAACAATCTCCATTCAAAAAAGAAAATAGCGAACTACCATACTTGCCCCCTATCGAATTATTAAAACAAGCTAGTGATCCCAATATAAAAGCAGAGACTTTATCAGAACTACAACATAATGCCCAAACACTGTTAACTGTTCTTGGGGATTTTGGTGTAAAAGGTCAGGTCATTAATATTAGCCAAGGTCCAGTGGTAACGTTATATGAATTTGAACCAGCTGCAGGTACTAAATCTTCTAGGATTATAGGTTTATCAGATGACATTGCTAGATCTTTATCGGCAATATCAACTAGGATAGCCGTAATACCGGGTAGAAACGTTTTAGGTATTGAATTACCAAATAAACAACGAGCATTCTTTTGTCTAAGAGAATTAATCGAAACATTGGAATATCAAGATAACAGTATTATGCTACCATTGATTTTAGGAAAGGATCTAGCTGGCAAACCTTTTGTTGCAGATTTAGCAAAAATGCCACATCTGTTAGTTGCTGGTACGACAGGTTCCGGTAAATCAGTGGCAATTAACGCTATGATAATTTCCCTACTTTACCGCTATACCCCGGAGGAATGCCGTTTAATAATGATCGATCCCAAAATGCTTGAATTATCTACCTATGATGGCATACCACATCTTCTAACTCCAGTGGTTACTGAGCCAAGCAAAGCAGTGGTAGCCCTTAAATGGGCAGTAAAAGAGATGGAAAATCGTTATAGGGCAATGTCAAATATTGGGGTAAGAAATATAGCAGGTTATAATGCTAAAATTTCAGAAGCTGCGTCAAGCGGTAAAATATTAGAGCGTACTATTCAAACAGGATTTGATCCAGAAACTGGTAAACCTATCTATGAAACAATTGAAATGAATATGGAAAAATTACCATTCATTGTAGTAATTGTTGATGAAATGGCCGATTTAATGTTGGTAGCTGGCAAAGACATTGAATTGTCAATACAGCGTCTAGCTCAAATGGCAAGAGCAGCAGGTATTCATATTATCATGGCAACTCAAAGACCTTCTGTTGATGTTATTACTGGGGTAATCAAAGCTAATTTCCCAAGTCGCATCAGTTTTAAAGTAACTTCTAAGATTGATAGTAGAACTATTCTTGGTGAACAAGGGTCTGAGCAGTTACTAGGTATGGGAGATATGCTTTATATGGGTAATTCTTCAAAGATTACTAGAGTTCATGGTCCATTTGTTGATGATAAAGAAGTGGAGAAGGTTACCCAATATTTAAGGTCCACGGGAATGCCTGAATATATTTCAGCAGTGACCCAACAACTAGACGATGATGAAGTAAATGGCGAAAGTCTAGGAGATGATTCAAGCAGTGATGAAACTTTATATAAAAGAGCAGTACAAATCGTACAATTAGAACGAAAAGTATCAATCAGCTATATACAAAGATGTTTACGAATTGGCTATAATAGAGCAGCTACTCTTGTTGAAAAAATGGAACAAAATGGGGTAATATCTCCTCCTAACCATACTGGTAAGAGAGAAATATTATTGCCAGAAAATTAGTTCACGTCCATATATTATTTCCCCATAACATATCTAGAAACTCTCTTATAGGCCAAATAGTAATTTCTTTATTGTCTAATACGATTACACGTTTTGTTTTTTCTAAGCTAATAACATGTAATTTAAAATTATGATCTTTTGCAAATTCTAAAAGTCCTTTTAAATGATTTTTTTGTATAGAAGAGGAAATTTTAACTTCAAATGCATTATCCTGTACGATAAAATCAACCTCGTAACCTTCTTTCGTACGCCAATAACATAACTGATCTCTTTTATCATTTAGATATTTATATGCTATAAATTCTAGAAACACATAATGCTCAAAAGCTTTACCAGCTTCAAATCCTATCATTTCTTGATACTCATATTTTCTTAAATAATTAACAAGAGCAGTATCAAAAAGATAGAATTTAGGTGTTTCTGTAATAATTTGTCGTTTAGTACGTGATCTATAAGGATATAAATGATACCCAAGATACATATCCTCTAATATTTCAAAATATGTTCTAACAGTTTTTGCATCTACTGCACAATCCCGAGCAATATTACTATAATTGATCATCTCACCATTAGAAATTCCTATAATTTCTAAAAATCTAGCAAAAGCCTCTCTTTTCCTCAGACTTGCCTCAAATTGGACTTCCGGTAAAATATAATCATATAAATATGAAGCTAAATATTTATGAATATTCTGCGAAGCTATATAATGGTCTGGAATAAGCCCATGATTACATATTTTATGCCAATTCAGCTCTTTCAGTTCAGGATAACATAGTGGTAAAAACATATATCTCCAAGCTCTACCTCCAAGTAAATTAGCTCCAGTTGATTTTAATCGCCTTGCACTTGATCCACAAAGAATAAATTGTAGAGAATTATTTGCCAAAAACTTATTTGATTCTATTAAATGATGCACTTCATCAAGAAGCAAAGGTACTTTTTGTACTTCATCGATAATGATAGTAGATACTTTATTTTGTGCGTTTATTTCTTCTCTTAAACGTTCTGGATGTTGGAAATAAATTTGATATATATCTGCTTGCAGTAAGTCTATATAAAGAGCGTTTGGAAAGCATTTTTTTAAATATGTTGATTTACCAGTTTTACGAGCTCCCCATAAAAAACAAGATTGCTTCTCAGGTAATTTTAAATTTAAACATCTCTTGATAATCATGAATATATTCCTAATAAATCTGATATTTAAAGATTATATTCCTAATATATCTCTTTGTCTCTTATTTTTATATATATTGAGTTAGGGTATACTCGAATAAATCTTGAACATATAAGGATTATTCTTGTTTCTTGGTCTTTGGCGTAGTATTGCTAGAAAATACTCTAAATTCATCAAGTAGCATTTTTATGTATAACTGCATCTCTTCCAAATGAAATGTGATCTGTGATACACCTTGCTCTTTCTTAGTAGTTAGAGTAATTAACTCTTTTATTTCTTTATGCAATAGTGCCACTTCATCTTTTGCCTTGATGTAGGTATTGGGGAAATCTTTACTGGTGCTAAGAATATTGTTATAGTTTAGTTTGATATTATTAAACCACCTAACCAATAACCGAATTAACAACATCTGCCCAATGATTATGCTAAATGCTAGAATGACTAATAGTGGGTAATACATATTCTATTTCCATTGTATTGTTCTAAGATTGATACCATTTACATTATAAAATTATAGTATTACTAGGATTGTAAAAATAAATGGGGTTGAAATAGGTTGATTTGGGGTTGATTTGGTTAAGAAATTTGTATATGATCATAGTATACCTCAATAAAAGGGTTATTATTTAAATAGCATTTGATGCTATTTGATTAATGCTAATAGTAAGTACTTAGAAATTTTGCGAACTTGAAAGTACTTACCAGTTGACTATAATATTCAATATAATACTTGAGCTTTATTTAAGAGTAGAGCTTAAGTATTATATTGTTTTTTTAGTTTGAGATTTAGCAAAATATATTCTTTGCTTTAAAAAATTAATCAATAATCATTGATCTCTTTTTTAATAATCTCATTCTATTTTGCTAGTTTATTATAGTTATTTTGAGGTGTCAAGAAAAAATATTTCTACAGTGGAAGTATTTAATTTTTAATTGTTCTGAGTATATGGCTCTTGTTCACCCAATACAAGAATTCCTCAAAAGAAAGTTTGATGAATTAAAATTAACAAGAAAAGATTTTGCTGAACAAAGTGGCATTTCTTATTCTACTGTAACTAATATTATGCAATGTCTGAAAGCTAACCCAACTATTAGCAATATATTGAAAATTGCTGACTACTTTAAGTGTTCTATGGATGAAGTTGTAGGAAGAAATAAATATATTTCTTTACCTAATGTAGAAAGTCTAGAATTTTATAAAATTATACCAAGTGACATTACTTCTAATATAAAGAAGTTTTTGATTGATAAGGTAAATAAACAAAATTTAAACTTATATAAATTAGGCATGAATATAGGTTTTAGTAATAACTCTTTACATAGTTTTGTTAATAGTAATAGGGGACAAAAAACTTTAAATAGTCAAATTGTAGTAGCCCTAGCAGATTATTTTCAAGTATCACTAGATGAAATGGTTGGTAGAATTGCTCCTACTAAAAATACTGACAATGTTAAGTCTTCTGATTGAATTTTTAGTTGCTACTGACAGGCACTATAAATTTACTCATCTGACAATTATCTTGTAACCGTGTCTATAATCACACAATTAAGGTTTATGATATTTATCAATTATCCAATCTATAAATGTATTATCAACAGACTGCTTCTTCAAAGCATACTCATATACTTCTTTTATTAGAGTTGTAAGGTTTTTCAATGAGAAACTTAAGTTTCTTTCAATTAACATATTAATTGTTGCACTAGTAGCTTTACTAAAAATTTTTATCTGATCAACAGTTAGTATCTCAAGGTTTATTTCATTATCAACAACAAGAGCTTCCAAGTTAATGTCTAAGGCTTTTGCAATCAATTGTAAATTATTAGCACTAGGATTTTTTGAACTACCATACAAAATGCTATAGACAGTATTTCTACTTAGTCCAGTTTCCCTCTCTATATCTATAGCATTTATCTTTCTTTGAGCCATTAACGAGTTAAGTTTGACCTGTAAATTTGCCATAAGTAAGACTTTGTATACAAAATTAATATTTTTTAAATATAAGGTATAATAATCAAAAAGTAAATACCAATTACATTATTTCCGTGTTAATTCTAATTATTTCTGCTGCTCTAGCTGTTGTTTTTGTCTATATATAACCTCGAGTATCGATGTCTTACATCGATACTTGAGGTTAATATATGTTTCATCCATTTTCCAGTTGCTACCCACTTGCTTCATTAAGAATCAAAAGATAACCCCTCATCTGCCCCTGACAATGGAACAGCTGCACCAATACCACGATCAAGTACATTTTGGTATATAGTAGTATATTTATTATTAAATGAATAATCCGTAGTGTCATGACTTATTGCTTCATATAAGGAGTCTACAATATCACTTATCTTTTTTAAATGAGCATCAGATGATAAAGCCATTGATTTGTTCTTCAATAATTCCCGAAAATCATTTATATCTTTCTGTATATTCTTACCCAGCTGAGCCTTAAACAAATCTGGTTTTGTAACTTTATACTGATTATCTTTCAAAATAGAATTAACATGGTATCATGGTATAATTTAGTATTAGGTCTATCATTAGTTAGAATTAAATTATTAATTCTATTTTGAAAGATAATCAGTATTAGCACCATATTCTTCTAATAGACGAACATTTGGATAATTACCATTTATAGAAGCAATGTCTAATGGTGTATTACTGTCCTTATTAGCTATATTTGGATCTGCTTTCATTTCTAATAACATTTCAGTGATCTTAGTACTCTTAGGATTGTTCTTATGTTCTGTTGCATAATGTAGTACAGTATTACCATCTTTATCTTGATTATTTACATTACCTTTTGTAACTAAATGATCTACTAACTTTACGTTACCTGTTTTTACAGCTGTAAATAAAGGATTTTTATCAAATAAAGTAGTTAAACCACCATAGCGTACTGTATTAAACATCATTCCAAACTTCATATTTATTCCTCCAGTTAGTTTTTATATCACGAATATCCGTTTCAAACGGAAATTCGTGGTCATAGTACAGTAAAATTCCATTACATGCAAGCAATATTTAAAAAAATTTTAAGATATCCGAACAGGGTAATTTAAAAGTCGGGCTACAAGCCTAATAGATAAAAGAAAAAGTGCTTAATATGCACTCGACGTCATTCTTAGCAACGGCGGGAATCTAAAAAAATAAGCCTGAAAGACTATTAAGTAATATAGATCCCTGCCTTCGCAGGGATGACATCGGTAGTAGTTAAACTTGCGTCTATAGCAACTAATGATCGTGACTTTTAAATTACCCTGTATCCGAAGGGGTAGAGATAACATAATGGCGGTAACATCACCCCTAATGGCGATGATTACTTAAGCCTACTATTAATTTATTACATCAAATTCAGGTTAACTTAACGTGACAATCTAGTGTGCATAGTGTATGGTAGCATTTGAAAATAAAATTGACTATAGTATTTTTTATCAAAGAAGCCTCTTATCGGTTGTAGTCAATTCAGGAGGATTGGGTAGCAGGAGCGATGGAGCGACGCCTAATGTAATAGGCGATCGATCGAAGACGACGCTACCTACTTCTCATCAATTGACTATAGCAAAAAAGTAACAATATGGAATTCGATCCTAATCTACTATCTCGTATACAATTTGCCTTTACCATAAGTTTTCATATAATTTTTCCGTCCTTTACCATTGGTCTTGCTAGCTGGCTTGCTGTCGTAGAAGGGTTATGGATTAAAACTGGCAATAATATTTATCAAGAAATATATAAATTTTGGATTAAGATTTTTGCTATTACTTTTGGTATGGGAGTGGTATCAGGCGTTGTTATGTCTTATCAATTTGGTACTAATTGGTCAGGTTTCTCTGATAAGGTAGGTAATGTACTTGGACCACTATTAGGTTTTGAAGTGCTTACTGCATTCTTTTTGGAATCATCTTTCCTTGGAATTATGCTATTTGGCTGGAATAGAGTCAGTAAAAATATGCACTTCGCTGCCACTTTAATCGTGGCAGTTGGTACAATTATCTCTGCTTTTTGGATTCTTGCAGCTAATAGCTGGATGCAAACTCCTACTGGTTATGAAGTACGAGCAGATAATATTTTATACCCGGTCAGTTGGTTAGAAATTATTTTTAATCCTTCATTTCCATATCGTTTTTGTCATATGATTGTAGCAGCATATTTAACTACAGCTTTTGCAATTGGTGGTGTTGCTGCATGCTATCTTTTACATAAAAAATTTGTTAACCATGCTAGAATCATGTTTGGCATGGCAATGTTAATGGCAGTAGCTGTTACCCCCATACAACTTCTTATTGGTGATCAACATGGGTTAAATACTCTAAAACATCAGCCGGCAAAAGTTGCTGCTATAGAAGGTATATGGGACACGGAGAAAGGAGCAGGTCTTAGACTCTTTGGCTGGCCTTCAGCAGAAGAAGAGACGACAAAATATACTATAGAAATACCAAAAGTTGCTAGTTTATTACTGACACACAGCTTAGATGGAGAAGTAAAAGGTTTAAAAGAATGGCCAAAAGAAAATCGACCTCCTGTATTAATAATATTTCTTTCCTTCCGAGTAATGGTAGGAATCGGTATATTAATGGTAATTACTGGGGTTATTGCATTAGTTTTATACTTACGTAAAAGATTATTTGATACAAAATGGTTTCAATATTGGTGCATGTTGATGACTCCATCTGGTTTTATAGCAATATTAGCAGGTTGGTTTGTTACAGAAGTTGGTAGGCAACCTTATATAGTATATAATATACTCAGAACATCTGAAGTATCTTCACCAGTATTAGGTCAATATATCTTTGCCTCACTAATTGCTTTTGTTATAGTGTATGCTTTTATATTTGGCGGAGGCATTTATTATATTATAACTTTAATAAAAAAAGGACCTACTACTACAACTATAGTACTAGGTGAAGAGCTATCATCCCCGCATAGCCGGGAATGACATCGTTTTAACGTTAGTACTACAAACTGTAGTATATGATATAGTCAATTCAGGAGGATTGGGTAGCAGGAGCGATGGAGCAACGCCTATATGTAATAGGCGAGCGTCGAAGACGACGGTCACCAACTTCTCATCAATTGACTATAATAGACGATAGAATCAAAATCAAGATAGTAGCAGGAGTGTTCAAGTCGAGGTGCTAGGCGTACATATAGTACGTAAGCACCGCTAGAATCTTGAACAACGACAACGCAATTCTTGATTTTCATCGAGTATACTGCTATGATTTCAAGAGTTGGGTAGACGATAGTATAATTTCAAGAAGAGCTAGTGTCAAAGTCGAGCTGCTAGGCGTACATTAGTACGTGAGCAGCGGAGATCTTTAGACACGACGACGCCAATTCTTGAAGTTCACCGAGTATATACTAGGAAATCCAACCGGTAAGGATATATCAACCATGCTTAATTTTGCTCCCTATATAGATTTACCTTTGGTTTGGGGTGGAATAATTGCCACAGCAATCTTTCTTTATGTATTATTAGATGGTTTTGATCTAGGAATTGGTATATTATTCCCATTTGCTCCTACTCAAGATTGCCGCAATAAAATGATGAACTCTGTAGTACCATTTTGGGACGGTAATGAAACTTGGTTAGTTTTAGGTGGTGGTGGGTTATTTGCCGCATTCCCACTAGCTTATTCAGTTTTGATGTCAGCCTTCTATATACCAATTACCGTAATGCTTTTGGGATTAATCTTCCGCGGAGTAGCTTTTGAATTTAGATTTAAAACCTCTCTAAAATATTGTTTTATATGGGATTACTCTTTCCATTTTGGCTCTATCATCGCTGCATTATTTCAGGGGATTATGCTAGGAGCTTTTATACAAGGAATTAAAATTGATGGCAGGGTATTTGTTGGCAATGCTTTTGATTGGCTCACACCTTTTTCTATCATGACAGGCATTGCTCTAGTATTTGGTTACGCTCTTCTTGGTGCTACTTGGCTGATAATGAAGACTGACGAAAATACCCAAATATGGGCTCGTAAATCCGCATCATACGTATTAATGTATGTTATATTATTTATGGGTTTAGTAAGTTTATGGGTACCGTTTTTAAATGAGCGAATTCGTATATTTTGGTTTAGTATGCCTAATTTTATATATCTCTCATTAATCCCCATTTTAACTATTTTTACATTATTTAGGTTACTTTCATCTCTTTATAAGAATAAAGAATTTCAGCCTTTCTGTTACTCAGTTTTACTTTTTGTTCTAGGCTATTTGGGGCTTATCTTAAGTATTTGGCCTTTTATAGTACCACATCAAATATCTCTGTGGCAAGCGGCAGCGGCAGCAGAATCACAATCTCTAATGTTGGTAGGAGCGGCAACACTTTTACCAATAATATTGGGTTATACAACTTATTGTTATTATATATTCCGTGGAAAATCGACTCATCACCCTATGTATTAGCAAGTTGAAAAAAATTTTTATTTTTCAACAATTTTCTCAAAAATCCAAACAATGGCTTTGGTTTGTAATATTATACTTAGTGGGGTTAATATTTGTGCTATCATTATCCTGTATAATTAAAGCTATCTTTTATATATTTAATTAATAGCTTTTACTACTGCCCCCTGCCTCTTCTAACTTTCGACAGTTGATGAAAACCAACATAAAGCAAAGGTGTTACATAAAGTGTTAATATCGATCCAACAACAATCCCTGTTACCAAAACTATAGCCATTTGAAAACGACTATTGGCATAGTTGCCATTATCAAAGAAAAGTGACAACAAACCAATACTCATAGCTAAAGAAGTAATTAAAATTGCCCTGATTCTTGATGTTGCCGCTGTTACTATTGTTTTTAGAGTTCTTTGCCCCTTCTGATGCATTGCACTACACAACAACACACTATGCTTAGTCATTAATCCTGCTAATGTGATAAGTGATATTTGCGTATATATATTTAACCCCCCTTGAGAAAAATATAAGCTCAATAATGCTACACTTAAAGCGGCTGGAATTCCCCCAACTAAAATAAAAAATGATAGAATTGAGTCGTTAAAGCGTGCAAACATTAATAAGTAGAGTCCAAGTACAGATAGTAAAATTAGTACTGTAAATGATGATGTTGAATCAATAAGTATTTGCGTTTGCTCACTATAGCTAATATCACTATCATTTGGTAACTTGCTGTTTAACTGATTAATAAAATGAACTGCATCCTGTAATTTAATACCATGTTTAGCAGTGGCAATTACTTCAATGGAATATTGCTCATTATAACGCATAATTTGATTAACGGTATTCACCCTATTAATATCACATATATCCTTAAGCTGAATAAGGTTTTCTCCATTTTTCTGTGTTGTAATGAACATATTTTGTATATTACTTAGTGTCTTGCCAAATTTAGGATCTGATTTAGCGATGACATCATAGGTATTATCATAGTGCTTAAAGTTCCCTATCTTCCTAGCATTAAACAGAATATCTAACGTACTTGATATATCTCTCTGACTTAAACCATATTTAAATAACTTATCCTGATTACACCAAATTTTATAATCTTGTACAGGTGAAGCCTCAATAGCTATAACATTAGTAAATAAATCTTTTGAGTTAGTCTGTATAAAATGAACAGCCTGCCAAGCATTCTCCATGGATGATTGGTTATTGACATAAAAGCTTAACTCAACGTTACCCTTTGCTGAACCAGCATTTTTCCCTTGAGCAAATTTCACTGAAATATCTCCACCCACTGCTATTTTTGCTAGTTTAGCTTCAATTTCATGCAATGTTTGTACCGCTTTAGTTTTATCTTTTAATATCAACCAAATCGTTGAACGTGGTGATTCTTCAATGTTCAGAGTATATTTTATATTATCATTATCCTTGATTATTTTAGTAATTTTCTCCATATAGTGATGGATGTAACTTAAATTGGTATTAACCATAAAGGTGTTAGTAAGTATAAGCATATCTTTTTTTTCAAATGGCTCAATTTCTATTTTCATATTGTTAACTGCAACATATGTACCAGCCGCTACAACGATAGTCACCAAGGATAAAAATATTTTGGCATGGCGTATAATAAAAAATAAAGACCCCGTATATTTATAGGTAATCATATCCAGCATCTTATTAACAATTTGAGCAAATTTGCTTTCATACGTATTATTTGCTAATTTTAAAAACAATATGGGTGTTAAGGTAAATGCAACAATAAAGGACATCACTAAACAAGCAATTACTGACAAAGCAAATTCCTGCAAAATTTTTCCTACTTCTCCTTTAATAAACAAAATAGGGACATATATTACTACTAGCGTAAACATCAATATTAAAACAGATAAAAAAAGACTATAAATTGCTTGCAATATACTAGTTAAAGCATCTTTATTCTTCCGATAATAATGTTCAGCATTCTCAATCACTACAATAGAGTCGTCAACCACTAACCCTATAGCCAGTACCATAGCCAACATCGTTATAGCATTGAGTGTAAAACCACATAAGTACAGCATAACAAAACAAGCTGCAATCGAGACTGGAATTGCACAAATTGCAATAATTGAATATCGCAATGATCCCATTAGCAGTAAAACAATTACTGACACCAACAAGACCGATTCAAGCAAAGTTTTTCTTACTTCTTGAAATGCTTGTAAAATATCTTGGCTATCATCGATAATAACCTGAAAGATAAATTGGGGATTGGCTTTTTCATAATGTTCTAGGAAATGTTTTACACTCTTTGATACATCGATTGGATTTGTATCCGACTTAGCAAAAATACCTAATAAAACAATTTTATCCATGTCAAAATAAGCAAGGCTATGTGCTTCTTTATCTGATATTGTAATGTTGGCAATATTTTTTAATTTTACAGCAACATTATTACTTTCTAAATTGATTTCGCCAAAATCACTCAACTTATTAATTGCTGTATCAAAAGAAATATACTCTGTTTTATATTGATTTGATAACTTACCACCAGAGAAATCACTGTTTTGTAGTGTTAACGAAGCAAGAATACTATCTAACGGGATATAATATTTTGCAATCTTTTCAGGATCAATATCGATATTAATCACTTTTTCAGTTACACCAAAACTAGATGTATTGGCTACACCATCGACATATTTAAGCTTTTTTTTGATCAACTCAATATCATCAGCAGTAGTTGATACATTGTTCTTAGAACTCACCGCAATATACATCATTGGTAAAACAGAAAAGCTTTCAGTAGATATTATAGGCTCTTTTGCCCCCTCTGGCAGGAGAGCCTTATTTTTTAATATCAAATCTCTAACTTGATTAATTGCTTGTTCTATAGGAACTTTTTTGGCAATAGTTAGAGTTATTTTACTCTCTCCTAACTGACTAATAGCAATAATCGACTTAAGACCATCAATATGTGAAAAAACTTCCTCAAAAGGTTTGGTAGTATATTTCTCTATCAGGTCCGGCTTTACATTCGGATTGATGATAGAAATATAAATATTTGAAACAGGAATGTTTGGTAAAAGTTGAATTTTCAGCTGCAAATATGAGTATATACCAAATAGCACAACCACAATATTTATCACAATAAAGAAGCTACTATGTTCCAACAATCTTTTTATCATAAAAGTTTTTTCATATTAAATCTTATTATTAGTAGAACTCGGCGGTCCTATTTGCCTCGGTAGGGAGTGCGGGATTTTGGGTTGCGACTTGACATTGTTTCTTTTAGTTACAGCTGTGGTTGTAGTTGTTGATTTTCGCAGGGTATTGTCTATTCCCTTTACAGCTGTAGTTACTTTTACTATCGCTGGATCGATTACCTTAGGCAGCTTTGAGGGTACAAGTTGAGGACTACTCTGTTCTTTTGATGCGTCCCTAACTCCAGTTCCTACTTTTACTAGACTAACTACCTCAGTTGGGGATTCTTTTTGGCTTACAACTGGAGTTGTATCGCTCTGTTGTGCTAGTAGGTTAGTTGCAGCAAGTTTCTGATCTAATGGATTATCGGGCGATTTTGTTAAATCATTTACATTACGAGATATATTACTAGGTCTCTTAATATGACTAACTCTCTTAATGCCATTGTTTGCTACAGCTCCATCTATATGGTCTGGTTGTTTTAACTTCTCCATTGCTTGTTGTGTGCCAGCTAATTCTTGCTGAGCTAATGCACTGTTTGGCTGTTTTGTTTTATTCAAAGCTATTTGATCTTTAAGAGACTGATTTTCTTGTTGATACTTTACCAACTCATTTCTATTATTTTGCTGCAAATCTGTAATTTGTTTTTCCAGCTCTTGAATCTTATCCTTGTCTTGTTTCTGTTGAGCCACAACTTGCACTGGTGGTTTATAACTGTTAGTCAGATTTGTTAGAGTCTTCTTTGATGTTTCAAGTGCTTTTTCTTGTGTTTTATGAGCCTTAGTCAAGTCGTCTAAATTTTTCTTTATCGTATCTTTTTCTGATTTAAGTGCTTGCTCTTTTGCTTTAAAAGTGCTATTCAAATTTTCAACTAGCTTATCATGCTTCTCTTTAACTTCTTGTGCTTTTTCTTTGGAATCCTTATTCAACTGTTCAACTAGCTTATCATGCTTTGCTTTAAGTTCTTTCTCTTTTTCTTTATGAGTGTTATTTAAGTCTTTTATCTCTTTCTCCATCTTCAGTTTTGCTGCTTCAAATTTTTGTGTTTGTGTTGCAATAGTATCAGTTAAAGTTCTTATCTCTTCCTCTTTTTCGCCAATAGTCTTAGTTGAATTTTCTATCTGTTGCTCTTTTTCTTCAAGAGTCTCATTTAAATTTGTTAATTGTTGTTGTACTTCTCCTAATTGTTGTTGTACTTCAACTAATTCTTGAGATTCTGAATCTGCTGTAGTCACAGACACATCTTGTTCTCCACTCACCTTTGTTTTTTTAGCCTTTGCTGCAATTTGGTATGCAGTACCCTGATCTGCTATAGCCTTGCGTACTATCTCCTTAGACCGTTTTATAATCTGCTGTGCTGTACTCTGGGCGGAGGCAAATTTTTTGTTAGCACTGCTTACTACCCTCCTAGACTGTGCTAGAGTCTGATATGCTACACTCTGAGCGGAGGAAAATTTTGTGTTAGCATTTCTTACTAGACTCCTAGACTGTGCTATAGTCTGCTGTGCTGCACTCTGAGCGGAGGAAAATTTTGTGTTAGCACTGCTTACTAGAGCTCTACCCTCTCTTTTTTTATCATCTAAGTAAATACTAGCTGAGTCAACTATTTTATTAGCACTTCTTCGCATATTCCTCGCCTCTGTTTTCTTAGTCTCTAAGAAAATAGTAGCTGTTGCAAGTTCTTTTCTAGCTTGTGCTAATTGCTGACCAATCTGCACCTTCATCGTTCTTATTTGCTCCTGTTGTTGCGTAATGGTGTTAGATTTCTTAGCATTATCTGCATTTGCCAAGCCCCCTTTATCGTTCTTCAACTTTTCTAGTTCAGCTGCTAACTCCCGTTCTTGTTCTTCTAAACCTTTAAGCATCTCTTCTTTTTCTTCAATTTCCTGTTTATAAAGTGCACTCTCTGCATCTAAATTTTCTATTTCCTGCTCTTTTGCTTCTAGATCTGCAAATATCTCCTTATTTGCTGCAATTGCCTCTTCATAATTTGCAGTCAGATCTACTAGTTCCTGCTTTTTTTCTGCTAGCTCTTTAACTGTCTCATCATTTGCTTGAGTTAAATCTGCAATTACCTTTTCATAATCTTTAGTTAAATTTTCTATTTCCTTTAGATCGTTAACTATCTGCTCGTTTTTTTCAGTCAACTCTATTAGACCTTTAACTACCTGCTCTTTTTCTGCTAGCTCTTTAACTGTCTCATCATTTGCTTGAGTTAAATCTACAATTACCTTTTCATAATCTTTAGTTAAATTTTCTATTTCCTTTAGATCGTTAACTATCTGCTCGTTTGCTTCTTTTAATTCTGCTAACTCTTTAGCGGCATCATCTTTTGCCTGTTTTTCTTTAAGCAAATCTGCATTCAAAGCCGCAATTTGTTTTTCATGAGCTTCAACTGCTTCAGTTAACTTAGCCTGCTCTTTTAATGCCTGTTTTTCTTTTGTCAAATCTTCCTGAGCTTCCGTCAAAGCTGGTACTTCTTGCTCTTTTGCTTCTAGCTCTTTAGCGACCTTCTCTTTTGCTTCTTTAGATTCTTGCTCTTTTGCTTTATGAGTTTCAACCACTTCAGTTAACTTAGCATTCTCTTCTAATGCCACCTGTTTTTCTTTAGTCATATCTGTTAGAGCTTTAACCGTCTCATCTTGTTTTGCATTCAAATCTGTTATTTTTTGCTCTTTTTCTGCTAGAGTTTGATTCAAATCTGTAACTTTCTGCTGTTGGACTTCCAACTCTTTAGCTACAGTATCTTTTTCTGCATTCAAACCAGCAATTTGTTTTTTATGATCTTCAACCGCTATAGCTAACTTATCTTGTACCTTTTGTAATTCCACATTTTGCTCCTGTTTCTCTTTAGTTAAAGCCGCCATTTGTGCTGCAAATTCCTGCTCTTTTGCTTTCTGAGTTTTAACCTCTCCGTCTAACTGAGCCTGTGCTACTTTTAATTCTTCATCTTTTGCCTGTTTTTCTTTAGCCAAAGCTTCCCTCTGATCTTTTAAAGCTGTTATATTCTCTTGCAAATTTAGAGACTTATCACTTTCCTCCTTAAGCTTGCTCTCCTTTTCTATTAATGCTTGCTGAGCTAATTCTAATGCCTGTTGTTTCTTTGCTATTGTGTCTTGCGTAACTTGTTTGTCTAATTCGTGAGCTGCTATCGTTTCATTCAACTTATCTTGTACCCTTTTTAATTCCACATCTTTTGCCTGTGTCTCTTTAGTCAAAGCTTCTGCATTTTTTTCAGCATCTACTAAATTCTTTTCCAACTGCTTATTACCATCCTCTAAGGCTGTCATCTTTTTTTGTAGATTCTTACTTTCTTCCTCAAATTTGTTCTTATCTTCCACTAATTTTTGCTGAGCTTCTTCATACTCACCCTTTACCTTTCTGAATTCTTCATCCTTTACCTGTTTTTCTTTAGCCAAAGCTTCCATCTGATCTTTTAAAGCTGTTATATTCTCTTGCAAATTTAGAGACTTATCACTTTCCTCCTTAAGCTTGCTCTCCTTTTCTATTAATGCTTGCTGAGCTAATTCTAATGCCTGTTGTTTCTTTGCTATTGTGTCTTGCGTAACTTGTTTGTCTAATTCGTGAGCTGCTATCGTTTCATTCAACTTATCTTGTACCCTTTTTAATTTCACATCTTTTGCCTGTGTCTCTTTAGTCAAAGCTTTTGCATTTTCTTCAGCATCTACTAAATTCTTTTCCAACTGCTTATTACCATCCTCTAAGGCTGTCATCTTTTTTTGTAGATTCTTACTTTCTTCCTCAAATTTGTTCTTATCTTCCACTAATTTTTGCTGAGCTTCTTCATACTCACCCTTTACCTTTCTAAATTCTTCATCCTTTACCTGTTTTTCTTTAGCCAAAGCTTCCCTCTGATCTTTTAAAGCTGTTATATTCTCTTGCAAATTTAGAGACTTATCACTTTCCTCCTTAAGCTTGCTCTCCTTTTCTATTAATGCTTGCTGAGCTAATTCTAATGCCTGTTGTTTCTTTGCTATTGTGTCTTGCGTAACTTGTTTGTCTAATTCGTGAGCTGCTATCGTTTCATTCAACTTATCTTGTACCCTTTTTAATTTCACATCTTTTGCCTGTGTCTCTTTAGTCAAAGCTTCTGCATTTTCTTCAGCATCTACTAAATTCTTTTCCAACTGCTTATTACCATCCTCTAAGGCTGTCATCTTTTTTTGTAGATTCTTACTTTCTTCCTCAAATTTGTTCTTATCTTCCACTAATTTTTGCTGAGCTTCTTCATACTCACCCTTTACCTTTCTAAATTCTTCATCCTTTACCTGTTTTTCTTTAGCCAAAGCTTCCATCTGATCTTTTAAAGCTGTTATATTCTCTTGCAAATTTAGAGACTTATCACTTTCCTCCTTAAGCTTGCTCTCCTTTTCTATTAATGCTTGCTGAGCTAATTCTAATGCCTGTTGTTTCTTTGCTATTGTGTCTTGCGTAACTTGTTTGTCTAATTCGTGAGCTGCTATCGTTTCATTCAACTTATCTTGTACCCTTTTTAATTTCACATCTTTTGCCTGTGTCTCTTTAGTCAAAGCTTCTGCATTTTCTTCAGCATCTACTAAATTCTTTTCCAACTGCTTATTACCATCCTCTAAGGCTGTCATCTTTTTTTGTAGATTCTTACTTTCTTCCTCAAATTTGTTCTTATCTTCCACTAATTTTTGCTGAGCTTCTTCATACTCACCCTTTACCTTTCTAAATTCTTCATCCTTTACCTGTTTTTCTTTAGCCAAAGCTTCCATCTGATCTTTTAAAGCTGTTATATTCTCTTGCAAATTTAGAGACTTATCACTTTCCTTCTTAAGCTTGCTCTCCTTTTCTATTAATGCTTGCTGAGCTAATTCTAATGCCTGTTGTTTCTTTGCTATTGTGTCTTGCGTAACTTGTTTGTCTAATTCGTGAGCTGCTATCGTTTCATTCAACTTATCTTGTACCCTTTTTAATTCCACATCTTTTGCCTGTGTCTCTTTAGTCAAAGCTTCTGCATTTTCTTCAGCATCTACTAAATTCTTTTCCAACTGCTTATTACCATCCTCTAAGGCTGTCATCTTTTTTTGTAGATTCTTACTTTCTTCCTCAAATTTGTTCTTATCTTCCACTAATTTTTGCTGAGCTTCTTCATACTCACCCTTTACCTTTCTAAATTCTTCATCCTTTACCTGTTTTTCTTTAGCCAAAGCTTCCATCTGATCTTTTAAAGCTGTTACTTTCTGTTGTTGTTCTTTTAGATCATTAAGTAGCTGCTCGTTTGCTTTAGTCTTTTGCAGATGATTTAATGAATTATCTTTTATCTCTGGGTGTTTAGGCAATTGTGATTGTAGTTGCTCTAGTTCTTCAAATGCTAATTTTTTCTCCACATAAGCATTATTCAAATCATTTTCTCTGCTCTGCAACTCTAATAATTTTGCTTCAGCTTTTTCAATATCACTCTGCAATAGTTCAAATTTCAAAGTATTTTCACGTGTTTCCAGCAATTCATCATCTGAATCCAATTGGTCAATTTGACTATTCGATTGCTTATTATCACCTGACATTATTTCTTGTTGGTTCGAATTTCCAGTTATATCACTTGGTAATTGATTAGTTTTCTGCACAGAATCAGTAGTACTTGGAACTTTTATAATATCAAGATTTTTGTCATCATTTACATATACTGTAGAATTCATTTGAGAACTTGCATTATCTTGAGTATTACGATTATTACTACCAATATACTGTTCTGGAGCAGAATTATTACTACTATTAGTTCTTTGTCCAGTATTCGATGAAGAATTTGAGTTATCTGAGGTATCACTACCATTAATATTTTGAGATTCCTCCAGTTCTTGCTCTTTTTTCTCCAATTCTTCCCGAAGCTTAAGTTCCTTCCTCTTTTGATCCTGTATAGTACCTGCTTGAATTCTGTTTAATTGCTTAAGTTGAGCTGTGTTATCATCATTATTCTCACGAGCATTAACAGCACTACAAAATAGCAGTATCATAAAAAAGTATAGTTTTTGAATTTTTTTATTCATTTATATTCAGTCCTCCGACAATGAAAGAAAGTATTAATATATTGTAAATATAATTGAAATATCCTCGATTTATCAAACTATTATTATAATTTGTCAAGTTTCGATTCCAGTGCGTCAATAAGTTATGGTCTATTTCGTATTGTTGAGTGAGTTGTCTCATCTTCAATCAAAACCTTTACTCCGTCATACAATCCCTTCTTTCCTGAAATAACCACTTGGTCATTCGGTTTGATGCCACTAACTACCTCTACACTTTGACTATCACTATCACCTATTTCAATCCTTACTTTTTTAGCTGTATTATTCTCAATAATATAGACATAGTAATAAGAGTCAAAAAAAACAGCTGAATTTGGCAATTTTATCCGTTGCTTGTTGCCATTGAAAATAACATTTACGTTAACAAATAAGCCCGGCATAATTGAATTATCATCATTTGGAATAAATGCCTCAATATAGACTGAGTGATTCTTATCTTGGGCAATTTCTGAAGTTTTAAAATCACTTAGTTTAAGGGCTAAGTTTAAAGCGGGAATATAGATATTGACATAGCTCCCTCCCGAACTTTTAAATTTTTGATAGTCACTTTCATCAAGACCAAACGCAACCTTGATAATATGAATATCATAAAGAACGACTATTTTATCCTTTTGTGTAACAAGCTCCCCAACAGTGACAAGTTTTCGTTCAACAATTCCACTTAATGGTGCAACAACATAATGATTGGTTTTTTCATCAAGTAATGTATAATATTTTTGTTTAGCATCCAAGTATTCTATGTTATGGTTCACATACTCTGTATATCTAATGAGATTCTTATCCAATAACTGCTTCATCGCATTAGATTTTTTCTCTTTAAGACGATACTCTTCATTTGCCAGTTCAATCAGATAGTCAATTTGCGTGGTATCTAATACCGCTAAAATATCACCTTTTTTAACATAGCTACCTATAGGCAAGTCAAGTTCTTTAATTCTTCCTGTTGTATTGACTTTAACTGCATGTGTTTCATAGGCTAAGGTTTTGCCTGTTGTAACCAATATATCATTTGTCTCCTCTGAATATTGAGCCTTAACCACTTCAACAGGAATTACGACAGCTTGATTGTCAACTTGCTGTGCTGGAGCTTGTCTATTGACTACTTTTTTGATAGAAACTATCACTACAACAGTCACTACTGCAACAAATAATAGTCCATATATATAGTATCTTCGACTTATTAATATCTTCCCTAGGGTCATTTGAACTTTACCAATATTTATTTTTGATTAGATTGCCGATAATCTCTTTAATCTATTCATTTTCAACCTCGATTATACTCAAATCATTTGAGTATATATTTCTTATAACAAAAACCGTAACAAACGGTTTTATTATTTCTAGTCATACATACAGTAAAATTTTATTTTGTGCAAGCAATTATTTTAAAATTTTTTAATTTTGTTTACAGAAAGTAGTAGTGTAGCTAACATGGAAATGTTTTAGCCATAACTAGCGTATAGTCTTATATACATTATAGCTAACCTAGAAATGTTTGAGTCATAGTAATAGAATTGATGTTCCCCTTGCGAAAGCAAGGGTCTACAATCTATAAACAACCCCTCAGGACATTTTTTTAGATCCCGCACCGAAGCTGGGATGACATCGACAGTAGCTAAATCTATATTTATACCACCCACTAGTAGCGACTTTTAAACTGCCCTGTATTTATGTCTATATGCTGAGCTTGCTACTAAACTCCTTACAAAAATTGTAGACTATTATGTAATCTACGCTTCTATGTTGTTATCGTCTTTTTTATTATTTAACAACTCTCTTACTTTAGCAAGTCTTATAAACCGTGCAAAAGCAAAAATTATAGAGTCAACAAAACCATCAAAACCAAATACCCAATATCGTCTTATAAAAAATGATTTAAAAAAATAAACCATAGTTTCTGTAACAATTCTTGTTTTTGATGGACTCCTACCTAGTTTAACTAAATTTTCTGCTTGCTCGGAGGAATAGCAATTTGCTTTAGCTATCAGTTGTTCAATTGACGTGCCAAGCCTACGATAAATTATACCATTTAAATCATATATTTTGTTTTGTGAACTAATATTTAGATTAAATAACACCGAATCATGGGTAGTAATGTTATTATTATCAGAAAAACTACTATATTTACGATTATACAATCGGATGCATTTATTATAAGGAGCAAAGCAGCGAGTCTTATCATCATTACGGTGCAATGTGACAATTTTAGTGCGATAGGCTAAATAGTTATCTTGATTATTTGAAGCGAATATAAACTCTATTTCATCCTGTAATTCTTTTGACAATGCTTCATCAGCATCAATATTTAATATCCAATCATTCTGACATAAATTTTCACCAAAAGTTTTTTGTTTAACATATCCATTCCATTCGTTGGAAATGACTTTGGCTTCCAAATTTCTAGCAATTTGCACTGTATCATCGGTACTCCCACTATCAATAACAATAATCTCCTCCACAATGCCCTTAACACTATTGATAGCTCTTGCAACTCTAATAGCTGCATTTTTTGTGATAATAAAGGCTGAAATCTTTAGCATATACTACTCGTAAATGAAGAGTTGATAGACGATAGAATCAAAATTATAATAGTAGCAGGAGTCAAAGGGTCGAGGTGCTAGGCGTACATTTAGTACGTGGCTACCTACGATCCCTGAAGACGACAACGCAATTCTTGATTTTCATCAAGTATATCCCTCTCAACTAGGTCCTTGCATACATTTTCTATCTAGCTGTGAAGGTTTCATTTTTATGGTCTATCTGTTCGTTATTTTGGGGAAGTACCCACAAATTGAATAATTTTTGAGGAATTTCTGAGTAAAAAAGTAGCCAAGTAACCACAAGCAGTACGTATATGTCCATGTATAGTACCCTACATTTTTCTATAATCGTCATCGCGAAGCATCTTTAGATGCCGTGGCGATCTAGGTAAACAGCGAAGCTGTTTTTTCTAGTACGCTTCGCGTATCCTAGATTGCCGCGTCGCCGCTTTCATCGACTCCTCGCTAATAGACGATCAGCAGCCATTTTAATAGTGGATAAAAAATATAGGGACTATGATGTCCATGAGGAACGAAAGCAAATTTTGACAACAAAATTACCAAAAAGAATCAATTCGTGGACACTCCTTTTTGTTCTCGAATCCTCACTTATATTTACATACCTACCATTACCCACATCTTTTAAAAGTCGTATATTTGAACCTACTGACGTCATATATGACGTCCCACAAATCTAGAGATGTGGATAATAGTAAGGCGAGGGGGATGACACCGAGGCTATTAAACCGTTTTTCATCGAACTGAGACACAGAAGGTATACACAAGAAGCTAGAAGCTAATTCATATTTTTAATTTTTTGAGATAATCTACTGATTTTACGTGAGGCTGTATTTAATTTGATAATGTTTTTTGTTACGCCTTTCATTATTTCAGATTGTGCAACAGTCAAAGCTAATTTAGCTGATTCTTTTGAGCCACTAATAACTTCTTGCAAAACTTTTTTTATGTATGTTTTAATTCTACTTGACCTATTCTTATTTATTAAAGTTTTTTTTATTGTTTGTCTTATTGCCTTTTTTGCTGATGAATGATTAGCCATATTGATTATTTTCCTACAGATTCATTAATTTTATTCTTCATGGTTATGGCTTTCTGCTTTTGGAAGTCCACAGCCTTTACTATTTACATCTCTATCAACGAACTCAATATAAGCTACTGATGCCATATCCCCATAACGAAAACCAGCCTTTATTATCCTAGTATAACCACCTGGACGTTCACTATATCTTTTGCCTAAAACACTAATAAGTTTTTCAGTAGCAACTTTATCTTTGATTTTAGCAAGCACCATTCTTCTAGTCGCTAAATCAGATTTTTTGGCCTTAGTTATCAGCACTTCAATATATGGTCTAAGCTCTTTAGCCTTAGGTAAAGTTGTTTTTATTTGCTCATTCATCACAAGTGCCACAGCCATATTAGCAAACATCGCCTGTCTATGACTACTTGTTCTATTAAGCTTTCTACCCTTAATTTTATGTCGCATGTTATTACCTTTTATTAATATGGATCTTCATAACGCTTAGATAGCTCCTGAATATTTTCTGGAGGCCATCCTGGTATGTCCATACCAAATTTTAAACCAAAGCCTGATAATATATCCTTAATCTCATTAAGAGATTTTCTACCAAAGTTTTGAGTTCTAAGCATTTCTGCTTCTGTTTTGATAACAAGATCGCCTATATAAATTATATTATCATTTTTTAAACAATTCTGAGATCTAACAGATAATTCTAATTCCTCAACTTTCTTCAACAATGCTGGATTAAATGCTAATTCTTCTAACTTATCCTGTTTATCTTCTGTTTGTTCTTCAAATGTAATAAATAATTGTAACTGATCTTGCAGAATTCTAGCAGCAAGTGCTATAGACATCTCCGGAGTAATACTACCATTAGTTTCAACGGTCATAATTAGTTTGTCATAATCTGTAACTTGACCAACACGTGTATTATCAACTTTATAGGTAACCTTTCTTACAGGACTGAATAACGCATCTATTGGGATTACGCCAATAGCTAATTCCGAACTAACGCTGCTTGCAGCAGGAACATAACCTTTTCCCGTCTCACACACTAATTCCATTTCAAGCTGAACCCCTTTTGCCAAAGTACAAATCACATGATTAGGGGTTAGTATCTCCACATCATGCTCTGTTCCAATCATCCCAGCAGTTACAACGCAAGGACCAGTAGCCCTTAATCTGACAATCTTTCTTTCTGAAGAATGCATCTTAATGACCACAGACTTAAGATTCAAAACTACATCAACTAAATCTTCCTTAACCCCAGGTATAGCAGAAAATTCATGCACCACCCCTAGTATCTTTATTGATGTTATTGCAGCACCCTGAAGAGATGAAAGTAGAATTCTCCTCATAGCATTACCTATTGTTAAACCAAAGCCTCTCTCTAAAGGTTCAACCACAATTTTTACTATATTACTACTCTTATCAGGACTGTCATAAACTATCTTAGAAGGTTTTATCAATGCACTCCAGTTTTTATTTAATGATAACATTATTTACCTATGCCCCTATACTCTTCTTCTTTTTGGTGCTCTAACACCGTTATGTGCAACAGACGAAACATCCAAAACTGACGTAACTATAAAATTTTGACTAAATACCGCACGCATAGCTGATTCCCTTTGAGCTCCTGCACCTTGCACTCTAATTGAAACAGTTTTCAGACCGTGTTCTTTTGCAGCTTCTGAGGCTTTATCAACAGTTATTTGAGCAGCATAAGGCGTAGCTTTTCTAGCCCCCTTAAAACCATGTGTACCTGCTGTTGAAAAAGCTATAGCATTACCTTGCACATCTGTAAAAGTAACAATAGTATTATTAAAAGTTGTTTTTATATGAACAACACCAAGAGTAATATTTTTTCTTTTTTTCTTGACCTTAGTATTAGCAGCCTGACTCATCATTATACCATATTACTTTGTAACTTTTTTCTTACCGGCAATCGCAACAGCTTTACCTTTTCTTGTTCGAGCATTAGAATGAGTATTCTGACCTCGAACAGGCAACTTTCTTATATGTCTAAGACCTTGGTAACTCCTAATATCCTTTTTCTTTTTGATATTAAGATTCACTTCTCTTCTTAAATCACCTTCTACTTTATATTCTTTTTCAATAATATTACGTAAAATAATAAGTTCTTGATCTGTTAAGTCTTTAACCCTTTTATTTTCAGATATTCCAGTTTTTTGACAAATCTTTTCTGCAGCAGAAAAACCAAGCCCATAAATATATGTTAAGCTCACTACTAATCTTTTGTTTGCTGGAATATTAACACTCGCTATTCTTGCCACAAATAATCTCCAAAATTTCGATAATAACCAAAAGGGAATAATATAAAAATATCCCTTAAAGTCAAATCATTTTTAACACTTTATATAAAACAAGTTCTACTTCTTCTTTATCTTTATTTGCATCAACAACATAGAACTCACTATTATCTCTATAATAGTTAAGTAACGGATAAGTTTCTATTTTATATTCTTCTATTCTTTGCTTAATAGTCTGTTCATCATCATCTTGTCTGTGCATAAATTTATCTGATCCACAAACATCACAGACATTATCAACCTTAGGTTTAATGAAATAACTATTATAAATTTGTCCACAATTTTCACAATTAAACCTACCTAGAATCCTCTTGATAATCACTTGATCGTCTATGTCGAAAAACACAACTTTAATCTTTTGATTAGCAAACCTTCTTAGAAAATTAGCTTGCTCTAAATTACGAGGATAACCATCTAGAACATAACCGTTTTTATATATATCCTGAGTTAAAAACTCCTTAACTACATTATTCACCAATTTAGCAGGGGCAAGTTTTCCTTGTACCATATACTCTTTAATTAACAAACCATCCTTGTTATTAACCTTTACCATTTGCCTAAATATATCGCCAGTAGACACATGAGGTAAATTTAACTTTCTTGCCAATAACTGCCCTTGAGTTCCCTTCCCTGAACCAGGAGACCCTATAAGCACTATAATCATTTGAAACTCATCTTTAAACATAACATAATATATACCCTCCACTAAGTTAAAATGTATAATTTTTTGCTTTAAAGAATTGTTTTTTTATAATATCAGTTAGTTTTTTAACTTCATTTTTTTAATTAACCCCTCATACCTACTGCTAAATAAATGAGTTTGAATTTGTACAAATGTATCTAGAACAACATTAACAACAATTAAAAAACTTGTACCCCCTAAGGCAAAAGATACGGCATATTTATTCATTAACATTTCAGGAACTATACATATAAAACTAAGATATATACCACCTATTACAGTTAACCTAGTTAACAAATAATCAAAATATTCCGCAGTATTCTTACCAGGCCTTTTGCCAGGAATATATGCTCCATATTTTCTTAAATTATTTGCTGTTTCTTCTGAATTAAAAACTACTGCTGTATAAAAAAAACTAAAAAACATTATCAACGCAACATACAACAAAATATATAAAGGCTTTCCATGCCCTAGATGGAAAGTTAATAAACTCATAATTTCCGAATTATTGCTAGAAAAATTAGCTATTGTCACAGGAAACAATAAAATCGAACTAGCAAATATTGGCGGAATTACCCCAGAAGTATTAAGTTTCAGAGGCATATGAGTCGAATCACCACCATAAATTTTATTGCCAACTTGTCTTTTTGGATATTGTACCAAAACTTTTCTTTGTGCCTTCTCAAAGAAAATTATTATAGCTATAATTACAATAACTCCTAAACAAATAGCCATAACTACTATCGGAGACAAACCACCACTTCTTGACAACTCAAACATGCTTATAATAGCACTTGGTACCCCCGACACTATACCTATAAATATAATTAAGGACGATCCATTGCCAATACCTCTACCAGTAATCTGTTCACCAAGCCACATTAAGAACATAGTACCTACAACTAAAGTGATAACGGTAGTAACCTTGAAAAAAAGTCCCGGTATAATAACTACTGGACCTACATTAGTCACAACATGTTCCAAACTTATTGCAACACCATATGCCTGAAAAGAAGCTAATAAAACAGTTAAATACCTAGATAATTGATTGATTTTCCTTTTACCAACCTCACCTTCTTTTTTTAAATTCTCCAAAGGCTTGTAGGCTATTGACATTAATTGAATGATAATTGAAGCAGTTATATATGGCATAATTGCTAAAGCAAAAATAGACATTCTACCTAGAGAACCCCCAGATAGCATATTAAACATACCAAGTATACCAGATTGATTTTGTTCAGCCACACTGCTTAACGCAACTGAATCAATACCCGCTATAGGAATAAATGACCCAAATCTACATACTATAAGAGCCAAAATAGTAAAAATAACCCTATTAGCTAAGTCTTTATTAGATTTTTGTGTGGAATTTAAACTCATAAATTACAATATTTGACCACCAACTTGTTCTATTAACTTCTTAGCAGAGCCAGAATAAGCATCTAATTGAAATGATAAGGGACTATTAAATTCACCACTGCTAACAAATAGTAACTTAACCAATAAGTTAGTGTTCTTAATTAATCCGACTTCAACTAATTTCTCTTTTGTTACAACTTCTGTTGAGTTCAAACGATTTTCTGCTATTAAAAATTCTATATCAGCAATATTTACTACACTATATTTCTTAGAACTAGGACAGCTAAAGCCTCTCTTCGGCAATCTTTTAATTATAGGCATCTGCCCACCTTCAAAACCTTTGATAGCTACACCAGATCTAGATTTCTGCCCCTTAACGCCTCTGCCACATGTTTTACCTTTACCACTGCCAATACCGCGACCTACTCTTTTTTTATCTCTCTTGGCACCAAAATTGTTAGATAACTCATTTAATTTCATTTTCTAAACTCTAATTTATATTTTCTACTTTTAACAAATGTTGTACCTTCTTGATCATCCCTCTAACAGAGTTTGTATCTTTCAAAATAACAGATTTATGCATTTTATTCAGACCTAAACCTACCAAGGTTTTTTCCTGATCATATTTACGACCTATACTACTACCAATTTGGGTAACTTTAACCTTTGCCTCATTTACTTTTTCTTGATCACTACTCATAAATTCCTACAACCCAATTATTACTTTACTTTAATATAAAGACTCACTATAGCCTATTGCTTCAAAGCCCCATTCACGTGTATACTCTTCTGCTTTAAAGAATTGTTTTTTGAAAATATCAGGAACTCGCGTACTCATATACTAAATGTACACTCCGCTTACTCGCCCCTCATTTTCAAATCCAATTCGTAGGATCATTCGAGTATACATAAGTGTCAACTTAAACAATTTTGCTGTTATCCCAACACCTCCAATGTCATATATGTCATTCCCGCACTAGGTAAGCGGAATCTATAATACATAACAACCTTTTCTAGGCTATTTCTTTAGATTTCGCACCGAAACAGGAATGACACATCGAAACTTCTTAAGTGACACCCCATGAGTCTACGCTGGAAAGGCTATTACACTACTTAAACTTGCACACTTGGTTCTGATATTATTTGTTGCCCTTTTGTAGATTTAGTTGACACCTCATTTATCCTTTTTCCTCTCCTTTCAGCAATATTCTTTGGAGAAGAGAGTTGAGATAACGCATCAAAAGTTGCAGCAATCATCGCATATACATTACTAGAACCCAAAGATTTGGCAACAATATCATGAACTCCTAAAGAATCAAAAATTGCCCTCATAGCACCACCAGCGATAACACCAGTACCGGCTTTGGCTCTTCTTAAAATGACTTTAGCTGCTCCACTTTTACCAATGACATCATGATGAATAGTTCTATTTTGATAAAGAGGAATTCTAATCATATCTTTCCTTGCTTCTTGAGTAGCCTTAGCTCTAGCTTCTGTTACCTCTTTCGCTTTACCATGACCATAACCAACCTTACCAGCTTTATCACCAGCAACAATACAAGCAGAAAAAGAGAATTTTCTACCCCCCTTTACTACTTTAGTAACTCTGTTTACATCTACCAAAGTTTCTGTTAGTGCTTCACCCGTATTTTTTTTAGCTTTAGCCATTTCTTAAACCTAAAATTAAAATTTCATTTTCTTTCTTGCTGCATCAGCTAAAGCCTTAACAACACCATGATATTTATAACCACCCTTATCAAATACAACTTCTTGTACCCCTTTAAGCGATGCTCTTTCGCCTATTAAATCACCTACTTTCGTGGCTGTACCAATATTACAGTTGGATTTTTTTAACTGTCTAATTTCTTTATCTAAAGTCGAAGCAGATGCAATAGTTATTGACTGTTTGTCATCTATGACTTGTGCATATATGTGCTTTCCAGACTTAAAAATAGACAGTCTGAGCCTGTTTGATACCTTTGATATCTTAGACCTTACTCTAGCCTTTCTTATATCAAACTTTAACTTTGAACTACGCATATTTAACTCTTAAATTTTAATTTTTCTTACCTTCTTTCCTCTGAACATATTGACCTTTGCGTTTAATACCTTTACCTTTATACGGTTCAGGTGGTCTCTGCTTTATAATAATTGATATAAACTGACCTAATTTTTCTTTATCAACACTTTCCAATATAATCTGATTTTGTTTAGGAGCGGTAACTTTAATATTTTGAGGTATTTCTACTTTAGTATTATGACTTTTAGCAAGCATTAAGTTTAAATATTTATCCTTCACCAAAGCCTTATAACCAACACCGTTGACTTCAAGCTCTTCTGTAAAACCTTCTTTAACACCTTTTATCATACTATTTATTATACTTCGTGCCGTACCCCACATAGATCTAGCACTTTTAGTCTCTGCTAATGGTTTTACAAAAAGCTGATTATCTTGCAATAAAATTGCTATACTTCCTGCGAAAGTTTTGGTTAATTCTCCCTTGGGGCCAACAACATTGACTTTCAACCCATCAAGTTCAACTTTCACCCCTTCAGGTACAGGGACTGGCAATTTTCCAATACGTGACATTTTTATACCTTAAAACACTTTACAAATTACTTCACCGCCAATTTTTTGGCTATGTGCTTCTCTATCTGATAAAACTCCTCTAGAAGTAGAAAGAATATAAATACCCATATTGTTATAATATCCTTTTAGTTTATCAATAGAAGAATAAATCCTCTTACCTGGTTTTGAAACTCTATTTATTTCACATATAGCAGGTTTGCCATTAACAGAATATTTTAGATCCACTTCAATATGACTTATA
This sequence comes from Candidatus Tisiphia endosymbiont of Micropterix aruncella, assembly GCF_965178575.1. NCBI lineage: Bacteria > Pseudomonadati > Pseudomonadota > Alphaproteobacteria > Rickettsiales > Rickettsiaceae > Candidatus Tisiphia > Candidatus Tisiphia endosymbiont of Micropterix aruncella. Next base: position 598,045 of record NZ_OZ238268.1, on the reverse strand, counting down.
TTACCATCCTTGACAACTACATACTCTTTTATATAACCTTCTTTTTTTAAAACGTCCAAAATAGCACATTTTATTTTTGAGCAAGGTAGAGATATACTCATCAATTTACTTTTTTGACCATTTCTAATTCTAGTCAACATATCCGCTATATTATCTGTCATTGACATACGATAAACCTACTATTTTAACCTCAATTCTATATAAAAATTAATAATTCTTATATCGAATTGGCTTTGTTATAAGGAAAAGTGTACTCTTGAAGCGGCTGACACGAGTACATTTCAACTTTTTTTATCATTCAATAGGTGATGTTAATTATTAAAACCACCTATTGAATGGAATATTATATTTTAACAATCAGCTACTAAACCGCTTCAAACCTGATTGTTTCTACTTAACCCCTGAATTCGATATAACAAGTTATATCAAATTCAAGTTATTTTACCAACTTGCTTTAATCAAACCAGGAACTAACCCCTTACTACCAAGATCTCTCAGCTTATTTCGCGATAGACCAAATTTACTATATACTCCTCTTGGACGTCCAGTAAGCTCACACCGATTTCGAACTCTATTCATAGCTGAGTTTCTAGGTAACTTAGCTAAAACCATCACTAGCGAAAATCTTTCTTCCAAAGATAAAGTTTTATCGTAAATCTTGTCCTTTAATTTAGCACGCTTGTTATATAAACTTTGTGCCATCTTTCTTCTTCTATTATTCTTTTTTATAGAACTTACTTTAGCCATCTATTTTTCTTCTAAACATTAATTATAAAAAGGCAAATTAAAGCCAGAAAGTAATAATTTACCTTCTTCATTATTCATAGCACTTGTAACAATCGTGATATCCATACCACGAATTACATCTATCTTGTCGTAATTAATTTCTGGAAAAACAATCTGTTCTTTTATACCAAAAGTAAAATTACCTCTACCATCAAAACTTTTGCTTGAAAAACCTCTAAATTCTTTAATACGCGGTAGAGCAACAATTACTAATCTCTCTAGAAAATCATACATTCTATCTTTGCGTAGAGTAACTTTACAGCCAACTTTCATACCTTCACGAAGCTTAAAAGTAGCAATAGACTTTTTGGCCTCAGTCACTAAAGGCTTTTGTCCTGAAATTAGAGTCAGATCATTGACAGCATTATTAATTATCTTAGAATCCGCAACCGTTTCACCAACCCCCATATTAACAACAATTTTTACAACTTTAGGCATTTGATGTTTATTCTTATACGCAAACTCCTTCTGTAAGTTTGGTACAATCTCTTTAGTGTATAAATCTTTAAACCTGAGCAACATTACTTACCTTCCTTACTACTGATAATTTCACCAGACTTCTTAGCTACTCTTACTTTAGAGCCATCTTCTAGAAATTTAAAAGCAACTTTTGTATGGTTACCTGTTTTAGGATCTATGTGAGCAACATTGGATATATGTATGGATAACTCCTTTGACACTATGCCACCTTCACTTGTTTTACTCGCCTTAACATGCTTGCGAACAATATTTATACCCGAAACAATAGCTCTATTTTGTTCAGGCAAAACCTTTAAGACCTTACCCTTTTTTCCCTTATTTTTTCCGGTGATAACAATAACTTCATCACCTTTCTTAATTTTTAGCTTAATCATTACAACACCTCTTCTGCAAGTGACATAATCTTAACGAATTTTTTTGCCCTTAATTCTCTAGTTACAGGACCGAAAACTCTCGTACCTATTGGTTCCCCTTGCTTATTTAAAAGTACTGCTGCATTGGAATCAAACTTAATTGTACTACCATCTGCCCTTCTAACACCCTTTTTTGTTCTAACAATTAGAGCCCTATGTACGTCACCTTTTTTTACTTTTCCGCTTGGTAAAGCTTCTTTTATAGATACCACAATGACATCCCCAAGATTTGCTATCATGTGATGTGAACCACCAAGCACTTTAATACACATAATTTTTTTAGCACCAGAGTTATCCGCAACATCTAAGATGCTCTGCATCTGAATCATAACTTACTTCCACTTGAGAATTTAATAATGCAACAAAATAAACAATCTAAACAACAAAGTCAAAGGATAAAACTCACCATTCTGTAACAACTAAACCTATTATTAGAGAGATACCTTTACATCCCCTAACACTACCCAAGACTTAGTCTTAGATATAGGGCGACTTTCAACTATACTAACCTTATCACCATCCTTATAAGCATTTTCTGGATCATGAGCAGCGTATTTTTTAGAGACTTTTACAATTTTTTTGTATATAGGATGCTTAAACCTACGTTCTACTTTAACTGTAATAGTCTTATCAGTTTTCGAACTTACAACAACGCCCTGTAGCACTCTTTTCGGCATTTCCCTATTCTCCAGTTTTTGATCTTATAGTTAACTCTGTATTAATACGAGCTATTGTTTTTTTTACAAAAGAAAACCTGCTAGTATTGTTTAATTCACCTAACGTCCTTTGGAATCTTAGATTAAAAAACTCTTTTTTAAACAAAATTCTCTTTTTGTGAAGTTCTTCCGTAGTCTGCCCAACCAATTCCTTTGCTGATAACCCCAAATTATTCATAACGCCTCACTATCTTTGTTCTTACAGGCAATTTTGCACTAGCAAGCTCAAGTGCTTTCGTCGCTACATCATCTGTAACCCCTTCCACTTCAAACATAATTCTTCCAGGTGATACTCTCACTGCAAAAAATTCAGTAGAGCCTTTTCCTTTACCCATCCTAACTTCTGCAGGCTTTTTTGACACAGGCAAATCAGGAAAAATTTTAATCCATAATCTCCCCTGCCTTTTCATACAACGAACTGCAGCCTTTCTTGCTGCCTCTATTTGTCTTGCGGTAACCCTTAAACCATCTAATGATTTCAAGCCAAAAGAACCGAAAGCTAGCATAGTACCAGCCTTTGCTTTTGAGGGCACTCTCCCCTTATGTGCTTTTCTAAATTTTTGTTTTTTCGGAGCTAACATTATTTTACTTCAAAATTAATTATGTTTCTTTCTATTTTCCACATGATCACCCCTATAGACCCAAACCTTTATACCTATAACTCCATAAGTTGTCATAGCTTCAGCAGTCGCATAGTCAATATCAGCTCTCAAAGTATGTAAAGGTACTCTACCTTCTCTATACCACTCTGTTCTCGCTATTTCAGCTCCAGCTAAACGTCCAGAACAAGCAACCTTTATACCTAACCCTCCTTGCTTGAAGCAGGCTTGGATAGCAGTTTTCATAGCTTTTCTAAAAGATACTCTTTTTTCAAGCTGCATAGCAATCGTTTGAGCAATAATATTAGAGTCTATATTAGGCTTCTTTACTTCATGTATGTTAATATATATTTCTTCTAAACCCGTAATTTTTTGGACAGATTTTTTTAATTTATCAATGTCGTTACCACTTTTACCTATAATAACTCCAGGCTTTTTAGCAAAAATATTAATTATAACATTCTTATTAGAAGGTCTCTCTATTAACACCCTACTAACTTGTGCTTGCACATAGTTTTTATTAACTAGATTTCTAACCTCTAAATCTTGGATAAGAAGGACTTTATAGTGCTTCTTATCAGCATATAACACCGAGTCCCAACCTTTAATTAATGTCGGACCAACTCTAAAGCCATGCGGATTAACTTTTTGCCCCATATCTTATTTCCCCTCAACTTCAGTAACTGTAATATATAAATTACTAAAAAATTTATTAATCCTTGTTGCTCTTCCTTTAGCTCTTGGCATAATTCTTTTCATCACCAACGCCTTACCTACAGTTGCAGAAGTAATAAACAAAGTATCAATATCTAAACCGAAATTATTTTCAGCATTAGCAACAGCAGACTGTAAACATTTTTTTACATCTTGAGCAATTCTTCTAGGGGAAAAGGTAAGCTGAATTAGAGCCTCAGACACTTTCATATTCCTAATAGAAGTTGCAACCAAATTCAATTTCCTCGGACTCACTCTAAGAGACTTAGCAATTGCTGTAGTAGAGCCTTTATTCACCTTCACCATATCTATTTTCTCTTAACTTTTTTATCTGTACCATGACCATGAAAAGTTCTAGTTGGAGAAAACTCACCTAATTTTTTACCAACCATTTCTTCACTTACAGTCACAGGTATAAATTTATTTCCATTATGTACAGCAAATGTTATTCCAACAAAAAATGGTAAAATTGTTGACCTTCTAGACCAAGTCTGGATCATTTCTGATTTACCAGATTCAATCAATTTTTGTACTTTTTTTATCAGATAACCATCTACAAAAGGTCCTTTCCAAACTGAACGAGCCATAATTACTACCTAATTACTTTCTTCTCTTAATAATAAATTTTGATGTAAGCTTATTCTTACGTGTTTTCTTACCCTTAGTTGGGAAACCCCATGGAGTCACTGGATGACGACCACCAGAAGTTTTCCCCTCTCCTCCCCCATGTGGGTGATCGACTGGATTCATTGCAACACCACGAACATGTGGTCTCCAACCTAGCCATCTATTTCTTCCGGCCTTACCTAAATTGGTATTTTTTTGATCAGGGTTTGAAACAACACCTATGGTAGCTTTACAATCTAACGGTATCAACCTAAATTCTCCAGATCGAAGCTTGATCTGTGCATAACCCGAATCCTTACCTACTAAATTAACAGAAGTACCAGCAGATCTTGCAATTTGACCACCTTTACCAACTTTCATTTCTACATTATGTAAAGTAGTACCAACAGGAATAGATTTCAAAGATAAACAATTTCCTACTTTTATGTCAGCTTCATCACTTGATACTATTCTATCTCCTACGATAAGCTTTTGTGGTGCTAAAATATAAGAATACTCACCATCATCGAATTTAATTAAAGCAATGAAGGAAGTTCTATTAGGATCATATTCTATTCTTTCAACAGTGGCAAATATATCCTGTTTATTTCTTTTAAAATCTATTATACGATAAAGCCTTTTATGCCCTCCTCCTCTATGCCAAGAAGTGGTTCTACCCAAGTTATTTCTACCACCAGTCTTAGATAAACCTTTAGTTAAAGGTTTATGAGGCTTACCCTTCCAAAGATCAGATTTATCAACCTGTACTAATTCTCTAAGGGATGGAGTAACTGGATTAAACGTTTTTAAAGCCATTTATTTAATACCCCCAGTAAAATCAATAGTATAATCTTTTTCTAACGTCACAATTGCTTTCTTTTTATCTGATTGTCTACCATTAACACCCTTGAATCTTTTTCTCTTACCTTTTACATTCATTATGTTAACTTTTTTAACCTTAACCTGAAAAATCTTTTCAACAGCCATCTTGATAGAAGCTTTCTCAGCACTATCAGCAACATGAAAAGTAAACTTATTTTGTTGCTCAGATAAAATATTGCTCTTCTCAGTAATCACAGGATTTCTAATAAGATCATAATGTTTATAAGATTTCACTTTAACCTCTTTTCTAAAGCATCTACAGCTTCTTGTGATAACAAAACATAATCATGGCGTATTATATCATAAACATTTGCACCAATTTGCGGTACTGAAATAGTATTTGGAATATTTTGTACTGCCAAAGAAAAATTGATATCAACCTCATCACCACTAACAATAAAATAACTCTTACCATGAAAATTACTTAATAATTTTATAAGATTAGAAGTTTTTGATTCATGTAATTTTAAAGAATCTACTATTAGCAATTTTCCCTCAGCCAATTTTTCTGACAAAGCATGTTTTAAACCAAGTTTTCTAACTTTTTTTGGTAATTTTGTAGCATGACTCCTTGTTACTGGACCGTGAGAAACTCCACCACCTCTCATTTGGACAGATCTTAAAGATCCTTGTCTTGCATTACCCGTACCTTTTTGCTTAAAAGGTTTCTTTGTAGTACCAGATACTTGCGACACTGTCTTTGTTTGATGTGTACCAGCCATAGCTTTAGCTCTCTGCCAATCAACAACAAGCTTGATAATATCTTCCCTAACAAAATCTACGGCAAACACTTCGTTATCTAAATCAATTTCACCAACAGCTTCATTTTCAAGATTTAATAATTTGGCTTTCATATAGTTTATCCTATAGCTGTAATGGTTTTCTTAATAGCATCCTTAATGTAGACATAAGATCCTTTTGAACCGGGAATATTTCCACTAACTATGATTATGCTGTTTTCCATATCAGTATCGACTACTTTCAAATTTTGAATAGTAACTCTTGTACTTCCCATATGACCAGCCATTTTCTTATTCTTAAATACTTTACCAGGATCTTGTCTACCACCAGTAGAACCATGCGAACGGTGAGACACAGATACACCATGTGAAGCTTCAAGCCCTCTAAAATTATGCCTTTTCATACTACCGGCAAAACCTTTACCAATAGTAGTACCTACAACATCTATAAACTGACCAATAACAAAATGATTCACGTGCAATACAGAACCTACATCAAGGAAACAAGTTTCAGAAATTCTAAATTCCTTCAATTTTTCCTTTGGCGTAACTTGAGCATTAGCAAATACCTGCTTCATTGGTTTTGTTACTTTAGATAATTTTTTATCTTTTACCCCAATAACCAAAGCACTATAGCCATCCCTTTCTAAGGTCTTTTGTCCTACTACTTGGCAATCTTCAACTTGTAGAAAAGTAACGGTAGATCTCTCTCCCTTTTCATTAAAAATTGAACTCATACCAATTTTTTTAGCAATTAAACCGGTTCTCATCACTCAACACTCTCTAACTTAATCTCAACATCAACACCAGCAGGCAAATCAACTTTTTTTAAAGCATCAACAGTCTGAGGAGTTGGATAACTTATTATCAAAAGCCTTTTCTGAATTCTAATCTCAAATTGCTCCCTTGATTTTTTATTGACATGTGGAGACCTATTAACGGTAAATCTCTCAATTGTCCTTGGCAGCGGAATTGGACCAATTATATCAGCACCGGTTCTTTTAACAGCCCCTACTATTTCTCTAGTACCTTGCTCAAGCGAGCGGTGATCAAACGACTTTAAACGAATTTTGATTTTTTGATTATTTTTCATTAACTAAACCTTTTTATAAACAGCTAGACCAGTCAAAGCACATTCTTTAATAGACTTACTCTAATTAAGCCTAATTAAACATATTTTGCCTAACCTTAAAAAAATAGTCATCCTGAACTTTCTCAGGATGACTATTTTTTATTATTTTATAATCTTTGATACTACACCGGCTCCTACTGTCCTACCACCTTCACGTATAGCAAAACGTACGCCCTCTTCCATAGCTATCGGAGCGATCAATGCAATTTTTAGATTCGCATTATCACCAGGCATCACCATTGTTTTACCATCTTTCAAAGTTATTTCTCCAGTTACGTCAGTCGTTCTAAAATAAAACTGTGGTCGATATTTATCTGTAAATGCTGTATGACGACCACCTTCTTTCGTGGTAAGTACATAAACTTCAGCTTCAAACTCAGTATGCGGAGTTATACTTCCAGGCTTAGCTAACACTTGACCTCTGCATACATCTTCTCTTTTAGTTCCACGCAGTAATATACCAACATTATCACCGGCTTCACCTTGATCTAATAGCTTCTTAAACATTTCCACACCAGTACAAGTAGTTTTTTGAGTATCTCTTATACCGACAATCTCTACCTCTTCACCAACTTTTACTATACCTTTTTCGATTCTACCAGTAACAACCGTACCTCTTCCAGAAATAGAAAATACATCTTCTATTGACATTAAAAAAGGTTTATCTGTATCTCTCTCAGGCTGAGGTATATATTCATCAATAGCATTCATCAACTCTTTAATCGCAGCTTCACCTTCAGGTTTTCCTTCTAGAGCCTGTAAAGCTGAACCCCTGATAACTGGTATATCATCTCCAGGAAAATCATACATTGATAACAGTTCTCTGACTTCCATTTCTACTAAGTCAAGCAATTCTAGATCATCAACCATATCAACTTTATTCAAAAATACAACTATTGCAGGTACGCCAACTTGCTTAGCAAGCAATATATGTTCCCTTGTTTGGGGCATTGGACCATCAGCAGCAGATACTACCAATATAGCAGCATCCATTTGAGCTGCACCGCTTATCATATTCTTTATATAATCTGCGTGACCAGGACAATCAATGTGAGCATAATGCCTTCTTTTAGTTCTATATTCAACGTGAGCAGTAGCAATAGTTATACCCCTTTCCCTCTCTTCAGGAGCTTTATCAATGTCATCATAATTAGTAGCCTGTGCTCCACCTTCTTTTGATAACACTAAAGTTATTGCAGCTGTTAAAGAAGTCTTACCATGATCTACGTGTCCTATAGTACCTATATTACAATGGGGTAGATCCCTTTCAAATTTTACCTTTGCCATAATTCATTCTCCACAATTTAAGATTTAATACAATTTAACATAAAAATACAAATTTATCCAATTTCCAATTATCACCAATACTCTTGGAGCGGGTGATGGGAATCGAACCCACGTGGCCAGCTTGGAAGGCTGGAGCTCTACCATTGAGCTACACCCGCGTATCTACCTAACCAACTTGTGGTGGAGGAAGAAGGATTCGAACCTTCGTACGCTCACGCGGGCAGATTTACAGTCTGCTGCCATTGACCACTCGGCCATTCCTCCAAAGAATTTACGCAAGTATTAAATGGTCTAATTAAACGTAAAGCATAATATAAATTAGTATAAGTGCCAACAAATCTTCTCTGCTCTTTTCCAAGAACATTTGAACTTCGGACTACAAGCCTTTACAAATAAGGATAAAACCCTTAATACAACATCAGTATCATTCCTGCGTAATCGCATGGGTGTCAACTTAAGAAGCCTCGATACCCTTCCCGCGGTGAAAATCCAAAAAACAGCCTAAATAGCTGCTAGGTATCATGGATTCGCCTACGCAGGAAGGACATCACATCTTTTTTGTTATAAAACTGAAGCTCAAATGACCCCGAATCTTTTCTCTTGAACCATCCTAAATAAGCTAATATTAAACTTACGTTACTTCAGAACGTTTATCAGTTGTAACTTTCTATAATAAATAGTAGTTTGTGTCAAGAATAAATTACTCTAGGTTCTAATAAGATGAGAAATAAAGCTAAAATTTCTAAAGATTTGCACTATATATATGGCAAACATCCAGTATTTGCAGCATTAAGCAACCCAAAACGTTATATTCAAAATGTTTTATGTACAGAAGATATTTTCAATTTGCACAAAAATTTAATCTCTAACCACCCGTATGAGATTACCAATATAGATTACTTGACCCGTCTTTTTGGTTCAAATCATAATCATCAGGGAATAGCCGCTAACGTTAAAAGTATCTTCTCTAATCGCATTGAAGATATTGACATAACTATTCCTAATTGTAAAGTTGCTATTTTGGATCAAATAACTGATCCACAAAATATTGGTGCTATTATTCGTAGCGCAGCTTCCTTTGACATCACAGCCATAATATTACCTCTAGATAATGCACCCGATGAAAATGCTACCATAGCAAAAACAGCTTCTGGAGCTTTAGAACTAGTACAAATGGTTAAAGTCACTAATTTAAGGTGGTCAATAGAATATCTAAAAAAACATGGGTTTTGGATTATTGGTCTTGATGGTAACGCAACACAATCTTTAAGTACAAAAATATTTTCAGATAAAATGGCAATAGTACTTGGCTCTGAAGATAAAGGAATCAGACGTCTAGTTAAAGAAGCATGTGATCACTTAGTTAAAATACCCATTTCAAGCAAAGTAGAAAGCTTAAATGTCTCAAATGCTGCTGCAATAGCGTTTTATTTGATTTCATTAGAGGCAAAATAATAAAGCTTAACTATATAACACCCCAATTCGGGATAAGAATTAACTAATTCTTATCCCGAATCAGCTTTAATATAAGGAAAAATGCATTCTTAAAGCGGCTAACGCGAATGCATTTTAAACCTTTCTAAAGCTAAAAACGTGATTTTAATCTTTTAAAATCATGTTTTTAGCAAAATATTAATTTAACAATCAGATGCAGAGCCGTCTCAAATCTGATTGTTTCTATAATTTTACCGAATTTGGGATAAGAATTGACAAATTCTTATCCCGAATTCGCGTATAACATGAATTTTTGCAAAATTATACTAAATAATTAAGTAATTTAGTATATAATAACTGACATAATCCGTTTTAAACGGATTAAAATTTAATATAGGTAGGAATTACATGCCAAATTTAGAATATGACAATAACAAAATATTAAAATTATTAAAAGACGCTGGAAACAGCATAAGAACTAACACCTTAACTATTAACGACCATATATTGAACACCATTGGCTTTGAAGGAATCCAGTATATTTTACAAAATAAAGCACAATTTCTAGGAATGCTTGATAATGTCGATTCTATTAAGATTGAATATCTTAATCAAGGTCATTTTAATGACTTTAAAGAGTTTATTTTATCAACCCCTCTGCTACAATATATACAACTAGGTCGCCATAATTGCCATGATAATCACATTACATCTTTAAGCATAACATCTGGAGTAGAAATTAAATTTAATGCAAAATTTAGTGTAACCGATACTTTAATTAAAAATTTTCATAGCCAAGTTAAGGACTGTGATACTAATAATCTAAGCAATGATGACTTAGCTAAGTTTGTAAAGAATGCTTGTAATACCTATAATGAAGCGAAATCTACAAATGACAAATCAATGCAGTATTTTCATGCTTTAAAAATACTCACGAATTTTGATTTTACTGCAATTGCTCAACGACATTCTAATCTTAAAGATAAATTAAAATCTATATATGAATCACAAGAGGTAAAATCAGAAATTTACCATTTACAACAAGAAGATCTTCATTTCTATATGGTGAAAGTCACAGAAAAATGTGATATGTGGTACGAATATGCTATGAATCAGATGCAAAATAGCAAGAACTATGATAGTACACATACAGGTATAAAAAATGCAAACATTGGTATTATAGGATTTTTGCCTAGTTTACGTTATCATGACCAGGATCTTACAGAAACATATGTTGCTTTTGTTGCAAATAAAATTTGGCAAGATCACAATAAGATTGACCAAGAATCAATTGAAATGTTTGTGAGTATGATGACATCTAAAAATGCTCATTTTACTGGACATGTAGGGATTGCAAGAGCCCCTTCTTATAAAGGGGAATTTCATAAAAATCTATCAACAAACTTGCATAGTTTTATTGCTAAAGCTACATTGGAGCATCATCTAGATAAAGAGTATATGATAACTGTTCCATCCTCACATATGAGAACAATATTAATTAAATCATTTGAAGATAATGGCAAGAATAGTAAGATTCTTATAGGAGATAATTATACAGAATATAGCAAAAAGCCTCTAGAATCATTGATAAAAAACCATAAAGAAATGGTTATTGCTGGATATAATAAAACTGATAGTGCGAGTGCGAGCCATGACTACTATCAAAATTTACTATCAATTCATTTATTAAAGCAACAAGCATTATTGGAACAAGAAAACACCAAGATGCCTTTAGAAGTTAAAAAAGGTAATGGCTATAAAAACTATGAGTCATTTAAACTTTCAGCAGACAATGGTATTATATTAAATGACTTAACTGCCAAGGATATGGACAAGGGGGAATACGGATGGTTTTTTAAAAGCCCATGGCTTTTTAAGAGTTCTTCTATCTACAACCCAACAATAACATGCGACCTCAAAGCTCTCGCAGATTTTTTACCGACATCTACAGAGCTGGAATATCAATCATCTGTAGAACTTATTGGTGATACAGCATGTTGACTATCCTGTATATTCGCTACAACTAACTAACCTCGAGTATCGATGTAATAAAGTAATAGTAGTCTCAAGTAATCATCGCCACATTAGGGGTGACATCACCCCTACCGCCATTATGGCAGAGTGTGAGCTAATAAGCGATGAGCCGCCACTTTGCTAAAAAAGCATTATATCACCCCAACGAAAGCTTTACCAACGTACGTTAATTCGGGATAAGGATTAGTAAAAATAGCAGACATATATACACTACGAAGAGCAATTAATGTATGAATTCACAGAAATGCAATTTATACATATCCAAAATCTTGTATTAGTTATAGCTAAAGCATTTTTACTAATCCTTATCCCGAATTAACGTAACGTGGATCGCTAGTATGTCATATATGGACGAGTAAGTAAGTCAATAAGAAAAATGATGCGGGAGTAATAAAAAAATAAGCTGTCATATATTCGGCATCTAGTGCCATAATAGTTTTCGCATTCCACGCAATCCTTGGAGTTATCCACTCATTCTTACGGCTTCTAGAGCCTTGACATAAAATCTCGGTCTTGTTTTTGGAATGCCCATTTATTATCTCCAATCACTTTCGCTTATATCGTACCTCTTAAATCCTATTTACTTACTTCTTCTTTTTATATAGATAAAATACAGATAAATCTATATACACCACCAACTATCAAGCATATGCACATTTTCTTGTAACACATACATACGCTATTCTAGCTAATTTGTTTGCTATTGCCACAGCAGCCTTATTAAAGCTCATCCTTTCCAGCAATTTCTTTGCACATTGCACTAAATGATCAGTAGGATCCTTTTGTATTTTTGCTCTGATTGCAATAGACCTTGCTCCTTGTATCAGCATAGTTCTAACATATCTCTCTCCTTTCTTAGTGATAGATCCAAGACTTGTTTTACCACCTGTGCTATTTTGCTTAGGTACTAATCCTAAACTTGCAGCAAAACTTCGACAATCATCATAATTTTCATATGCTGCTATGCTTAGTATATTAGCATTAATTTCTCCAATACCTGGTATTGTTTTTAATAAAGTAGCTGTTTCAGATTCTTTATTTATTGCTATTAGCTGTTTATCTATTGCTGATTCTTGTATTAATAACGTAGCAATTTCTTCAGCTATTACCTTCATTTCCTTATACATTCTCTCTGAAATCACACCAGCATTTTTGGCATCTTCTACTATATTTAATGCCTCACGGGCAAATTTAGATTTACTCATTTTTATGTAATAACCAAATTCAAGTAAATCACTCATTAAACCATTACTATATTGTACTCTTTGTCTAATAATATGTTGCCGACGTTTATGTAACCAACTAATCTCTTGTTGTGATATATTTTTTATACGAACCGATTTTAACTCCGGATCTTTTCCTGCTCTTGCTATTGCCAAAGCATCATTTGTATCATTTTTTTGCCGAGTTTTTGCAAAAGCTTTTACATCACATGGTTTAAGTAATTTTACTGTAAAACCTGATTCCATAAACTTATTGCTCCAATAATGACAACTGCCACATGCTTCCATTACCAATAAACTATTCTTGGGAATGTTTGTTAAAATGTAGTCTTCAAATTCTTCTCTGTGTAATTTTTTAGCTAATATTTTTTCACCATCTTTATTTAATGCAACAATATGAAAAATTGTTTTTGCTAAATCAATGCCTAGTATGTTAATATCTTTCATGGTATGGACTCCTTTTTAATTATTAAATAGTATAATTATGTGACCGAATTATATTCGTGATCACGGTAGTAAGTAAAGTTTCTTTTACTTACTCGTCCATACCATCATTCTTAGCTAAGATAACATATAGCTAAAGCCTTCTCGGGTTAGCTATATCATGGATTCGCGTATACCCTTCTGCTTTAAAGAATTGTTTTTTGAAAATATCAGGAACTCGCGTACTCATGTACTAAATGTACACCTAGCCTGGATATTGCATGAGATAGGAGGAGACAAAACCCCTGTAGTGATATATAATACTAGTGTTACAAAGCATTAAAGCAAGGAGTTTTGCCATGACAAATTGTATAGCATCAAATTACCAATTTACCAAAGTAAAAAATCGTCAATTAGCAATAAATTTCACTGGTGGTGATATTAGTAGCGATGGAGGTGCGTTGTTGCTAGGAGAAGCAGATAGAAGACTTGGTATCACTAATGATTTGGCAAAATTATTTCCTGATAAACGTAATCCTAGTAAAATTACTCACAGCTTAGTTTCAATACTCAAGCAGCGTATTTACTCGATTGCTCTTGGTTATGAAGACTTAAATGATCATGATCATTTAAGAAAATGTCCAGCTTTACAAACAACTGTCGGTACACTCGAAGATATGGCTAGCAGCTCTACTTTATGCCGTTTTGAGAATAAAGCTGATCGTCAGTTTGCCATAGAGGTACATAAGTTGATGCTGGATAAATTTATTGCATCATATAAAACAGTTCCTTCGTCACTAATACTTGATTTTGATGCCACAGATGATGAGATTCACGGTAATCAGGAAGGTAAGTTTTATCACGGTTATTATCGTCATAATTGTTTTTTACCTTTATACGTATTTTGTGGAAAAAAGTTATTAGTTAACTATTTACGTCCATCAGATCAAGATCAAGCTAAGCATGCATGGGTGATATTATCGTTATTAGTAAAGTATCTACGTAAAGCATGGTCTGAGGTTGAGATTATTTTTCGTGGTGACGGTGGATTCTGCCGAGATAAAATGTTAGATTGGTGCGATAGTAATAATGTAAAGTATATAGTTGGCATGGCAAAAAATAATAATCTTAATAAACTGCTTGCACCCATTATGCAACAGGCTAGTGAGCAATTTGCTGCAACAAAAGAAAAGCAACGTCTTTTTAGCGAATTTCAATATCAAGCTGGTAGCTGGAGTCATCAACGCAAGATAATAGGTAAAGCTGAAGTAGGTAGCCTTGGTGAGAATCCAAGATATGTAGTAACTAATTTAGCAGGTAAGCCTGAAGATTTATACGACAAAATTTATTGCACACGTGGCGATATGGAGAATCGTATTAAGGAGCAGCAATTAGAGTTGTTTCTGATCGTACTTCTTGTCATAAATGGTGGGCTAACCAGTTGAGATTGCTTTTATCCGGGTTAGCATACACTTTGATAGAATATATTCGTGATAAACTATTGCAAGGCACGGAACTAGCCAAAGCACAAGTTGGTACTATACGTTTAAAACTATTTAAAATTGGAGCTATAATTATTCGTAATACTAGAAGTATCAAATTCTTGTTAGCTTCATCATATCCTTATCAGCATATATGGAATAGTGTCCTGAAGGCGTTAGCTCTAGAATGAGCTAACTATAGTGCTGTTCCCGGCACATATAAAAAAGGGGGTAAGGGGGAATTTTATCTAAAATCAGAAAAAATCATGATTTTAGATATATTTTGTAAGAAAATTAACTAGTATGTAAGATTTATATACTAATTTACAACTCAACTCATATTCATACACCCTTCATGCAATATGCGGGCTAGTTCGCTCGCCACTCGCACGCCTAGCCAACTCTTGAAATTCATCGGGTATATATATTGGGAAATGTTTATTTTGCTAGGCTTGCTGAATACAGAAAAATACTTAAAGAAAGAGCTGTTTTTAAAATTTGATAAACAATCAGTTAAAGGTAGTGACAGCGAAAGTCGGACTTAGGCAAGTATTACAAAAGTAATAACATGCTATAATTAAGTCTTTAAAGGAGGTAATCCAGCCGCAGGTTCCCCTACGGCTACCTTGTTACGACTTCACCCCAGTCGCTAATTTTACCGTGGTTGGCTGCCTCTTACGTTAGCTCACCACCTTCAGGTAAAACCAACTCCCATGGCGTGACGGGCAGTGTGTACAAGGCCCGAGAACGTATTCACCGCGGCATGCTGATCCGCGATTACTAGCGATTCCAACTTCATGCTCTCGAGTTGCAGAGAGCAATCCGAACTGAGATATCTTTTAGGGATTTGCTCCACGTCACCGTCTTGCTTCCCTCTGTAGATACCATTGTAGCACGCGTGTAGCCCAACCCATAAGGGCCATGATGACTTGACATCGTCCCCACCTTCCTCCGGCTTATCACCGGCAGTTTCCTTATAGTTCCCGGCATTACCCGCTGGCAAATAAGAATGAGGGTTGCGCTCGTTGCGGGACTTAACCCAACATCTCACGACACGAGCTGACGACAGCCATGCAACACCTGTGTGTGGTCCAGCCGAACTGAAGGGATGCATCTCTGCTTCCCGCGACCACCATGTCAAGGGTTGGTAAGGTTTTTCGCGTAACATCGAATTAAACCGCATGCTCCACCGCTTGTGCGAGCCCCCGTCAATTCCTTTGAGTTTTAATCTTGCGACCGTACTCCCCAGGCGGAGTGCTTAATGCGTTAGCTACGAAACCGAAAGAAATTCTCCCGATATCTAGCACTCATCGTTTACGGCGTGGACTACCAGGGTATCTAATCCTGTTTGCTCCCCACGCTTTCGTGCATCAGCGTCAGTTGTAGCCTAGATGACCGCCTTCGCCACCGGTGTTCCTCCTAATATCTAAGAATTTCACCTCTACACTAGGAATTCCATCATCCCCTACTACACTCTAGATTAGTAGTTTTGAAAGCAGTTCCGAGGTTAAGCCTCGGGCTTTCACTTCCAACTTACTAAACCGCCTACGCACTCTTTACGCCCAGTAATTCCGAACAACGCTAGCCCCCTCCGTCTTACCGCGGCTGCTGGCACGGAGTTAGCCGGGGCTTTCTTGGTCAGGTACCGTCATTATCTTCCCTGCTGAAAAGGGCTTTACAACCCTAAGGCCTTCGTCACCCACTCGGTATTGCTGGATCAGGCTTTCGCCCATTGTCCAATATTCCCCACTGCTGCCTCCCGTAGGAGTCTGGGCCGTGTCTCAGTCCCAGTGTGGCTGATCATCCTCTCAGACCAGCTACAGATCGTTGGCTTGGTAGGCCATTACCCTACCAACTACCTAATCTGACGCGGGCTCATCCATCAGCGATAAATCTTTCCTCCGAAGAGAATATACGGTATTAGCATTTATTTCTAAATGTTATTCCGTACTGATGGGTAGATTCCCACGTGTTACTCACCCGTTTGCTACTAACTAATTCAGAGCAAGCCCTAAATTAATCCGTTCAACTTGCATGTGTTAAGCATACCGAAAGCGTTCGTTCTGAGCCAGGATCAAACTCTCAAGTTTGATTCTGTCTACTTTTTATTCAAAAAATTGACAGGTTTAATTTATCACTTTTAGTGATAAGTACATTTTGCTGTCACTACCTATATCTGATTATTTACTTTTAAAAACAGCTACGAACAATTAATGTTCGTCTTTTCGTAGGAGTAGTTATATGCAAAATCTACCATCCTGTCAACTGGTATTTTGAACTTTTTTTATAATTTCCTTATTCATTTTATCTACGACCCATAGCATACTCTACTAACAAATTCTTAATAGTCTGTATATTATCAATAGTTTTAAGCCCCAAACGTCTTAGATACCACAAGGGTTTTGAATGGTTTGAGAAAATACTATTTAAGCTTTCAGTAATCATATACATATGAAAATTATCATTTTGTCTTAATTTTTGATATCGTTCTAGCATTCCTACACTTATACCACTACTGACCACTAACCCCGTTAAAGTTTCAATATCCTTTATTCCTTGATTCAAAGCCTGACCAGCTAGAGGATGAATTATATGAGCACTATCTGCCACAACTGCTATTTTATTATAAAAATATTTACTAGCTATACGAGCCTTTAAAGGAAAAGAGCTAATAGTACTATCTAAAGCAATAGACCCTAAAGAATTCCCACAATTTTTACTTGCTAAATACTCAAATTCTTCCTTTGGTAAACTCATCAATAATGCAGCCTGCTCTTGGTCCGTAGTCCATATTATAGATGAGGTTTTTTGGTCCTTGAGAGGTAAAATGGCAAAAGGACCAGATGGCATAAAATGTTCAATAGCACAATTTTCGTGATCTTTCTCATGCTTAATATCAAACGTTAAGGCAGTTTGGTTATAGGTTTTCTCTATTTTATTAAAAAAATAATATTGTCGAACTTTAGAATTACGCCCATCACAAACAATCAATAAGTCACTATTCATAGTCTTATTGTCATCCAAATATATGGTTGAATGATCAGGTTTACTATCAACTTTTTTATAATCACACTGATCAATTACCTTAATCAAAGGGTTTTTTCTAACATTTGCTAGTAATATTTTCTTAAATTCACTATTTTTTACTATATAACCTAGTGCATCATTTCCTTTGATATTTGGCATACATAACATCTCTGGTGCTTTATTATCAACAACATAGACTTCAAGCATTTTGCTAGCTATTTTCTCAATCTCAAACCATACATTAAGGCCTCTTAAAAACTGCACAGAAGCAGGGGTTAAGGCGGTCGTTCTGATATCAGTACAAAAATTATCAGAATTTATCGATTGATACTCAAGGATGGTAGTCTTAATATCTTCTTTCGCAAATAATAATGCCGTAAGCATACCACTGAAACCACAACCTAATATTACTATTTCTTTTTTCTCTACTCGTTTTCGCATCACATCACCTTATTAGATTGACCAATAAAATACTTTAAATATGCTCCACTTGCTATAAAACTTAAGAGAAAATAAATTAGAGCAATATCTAAATAACAATTATTCATTTTAAATGAACCAAGAAAACAAATGAATAAGGTTATTATACTAGTTAAACTATTTAGCACTAAGAGTTTGACAAAAATATTTACATTTTTAAGTAATAAATAGATCATTAAACCAATAAACAAAATATTGATAACTAAATAAAAATTTATCATGATACAAAATTAATTTAAACTGATTAGTTGATTATTTATCCATTCTAACATAAAATCCCGGTATCGTTAAGAGTTTGACTATTTTTTTATTTATAAAAATTTTATTTTATGCACGACACTGATATTATAATAATTGGTGCAGGTCCAGTTGGTCTATTTGCTATTTTTCAAGCTGGGATGCTTGGTATGCGTTGCCATGTTGTTGACTCGCAGGAGATAATAGGAGGGCAATGTAGCCAACTTTACCCGGAAAAACCTATATATGACATACCAGCATATCCTAAAATTATGGCAGAAGAGTTGATAGCACAATTGGCATTGCAAGCACAACCGTTTGATCCGGTTTATCATCTAAATCAGCAAGTAGTGCAATTGAAAAAAGAAGAGGGGCGATTCCAAATTACCACTTCTAAAGACATCCTAATTACTGCTAAAGTTATTATTATAGCTGCTGGATGCGGTTCTTTTGGACCTAACAGACCTCCATTACCTAATATAGAAACATTTGAGGGAAAATCAGTATTTTATTTTATCAATAACCGCAATAGTTTTGCCAACAAAGAAATTGTAATAGCTGGTGGAGGGGATTCAGCTGTAGACTGGGCAATATCACTCTCTGAAATTGCTAAAAAAATATATTTAGTGCATAGGCGTGAGAAATTTCGAGCGGCGAATGAAAGTATAAGACAACTCAAAGAACTAGCAAATAGTGGCAAAATTGAGTTAGTAATTAATTATCAACTAGACCATTTAGTAGGAAAAGACGGCAAACTAGAAGCCGTCAACGTCAAAGATTTTGAGGGGAATATTTGTACTTTACCCGCGAATATTTTATTACCATTCTTCGGGCTTGCCCAAGAATTGGGACCAATAAAAAATTGGGGATTAAATCTCAAAACTAATCATATAATTGTAGAACCTTCATATTTTGAAACAAATATTTCAGGCATTTATGCAATTGGCGATATTGCTAGTTATCCGGCAAAATTAAAATTAATTCTTACTGGTTTTGCCGAAGCAGCTAGCAGCTTACATCATGCCTATGGCAGGGTATTTGAGGGTAAGGCCTTACACTTCGAATATTCAACTACCAAAGGAGTACATAAATAGTGAATGAACGTAGTAATATAATCAATGGTAAATATGTTGCAGAACAAATATTATCTAAGTTACGGGCAGAGATTAATTTAATCAAGGAGCAACACAAGTTAGTACCAACCCTTGCTATTATACTAGTGGGTGATAACCCAGCTAGTAGTATATATGTAAGAAATAAGATCAAAGCAGCAGGAGCAATTGGTATGAACGCTTTGCAAATAAATTTGCCCAGTGAAATTGACATTGACCATATGCTGCATGAAATCAGCATGCTCAACAATGATTCAAATATTTCTGGAATTATTGTACAACTTCCTCTACCTGAACATATCAATAAAAATTTAATCTTATCTGCCATTGATCCTAGCAAAGATGTCGATGGTTTCCATCCTATAAATGTTGGTTATCTACATAGTAACTCAGGCAATGGCTTTATACCTTGCACGGCTCTTGGTTGCATTGAGTTACTTAAACAAGTTGAACCAAATTTAGCTGGAAAAAATGCTGTAGTTATAGGGCGTTCTAATATTGTAGGTAAACCATTATCAGCTTTATTACTTAGAGAAGATTGTACTGTGACGATATGCCATTCAAGAACTCAAAATTTAAGTTCTATAACTTCCCGTACTGATATAGTAATATCTGCTATTGGATCTCCTTTAACATTAACAAAAGAATATTTCAGTCCTAACTCTATAGTTATTGATGTTGGTATTAGTAAACTTCCTAATAGCGACAAGATGGTAGGAGACGTTGATTTTACCAATGTTGTTGATAAAGTGAGATATATAACACCAGTTCCAGGCGGTGTTGGACCAATGACTGTCGCTTGTTTGCTAAAGAATACACTTAAAGCAGCGAAACAAAATATAACACACGCGAATTCGGGATAAGAATTTGTCAATTCTTATCCCGAATTGGGGTAACACATATTAGGTATAAAAGATGAGCTTGCTTTGTAAAGGTATTATTGCCATTTATTGGTTTCTAACCATAGCCTATGCTGAAATAGAGTTCTTGCATAATTCTACTTCTACTGGTAATTTGGGCGTCGGTACGGTACTCGAATCCTCACGTACACTTGCCGTACTGCTTGCGGTTCCGCGTTCCGATCCTCCTACAAATTCCCTAGCAGAAGCGAATTCTGCTAGAACTCTAATATTAGAGAATAGACCTCTTGATAACAAAGCTATTGATCAACTTAAAATATATTTACGTGAAATAAAATCCATGGCTGTGGACTTTAGCCAAGAGGATTCAGCAGGGAATAAAGCTGAAGGTAAGTTATTAATAAATAAGCCTTCTAAGTTTCGATGTAATTATTACCCACCATTTCCTTTGGTGGTTATTGGTAATGCTAATTATGTTTCTGTGTATGACTATGATATGAAACATGTAAGTCGTATTAAGGCAGAGGAGAATGTATTTAATTTTTTATTAGAAGATAGTATAGATTTTGATAAATATTTCAAAATTGAGTCAGTAATAGATCAAGATAATATGTTTAAAATTACTATTTATCATACTTTATCAGAGCGGCGTAGTCAGATTACCTTTGATAAAAAAACTAAACAAATAAAAAAGCTAGAAATACTTGAAGATGAAAATATTATTACCATAATATTTAATCATATTGCAAAAGTACAAAAATTTGATGATGATTTATTTAAGCTTAAGAATCCAGACATATTCGGAACACCAAGTAGACTAACAAAAAGCGATATAGAAAAAAAATACAATTTAGCTACTTAAATAACTTGCCTCTAGATGATAAAAGAACTATTTTATCATGTGCTAGTAGTGGGCATTGGTGCTGTTCAGGTGGTCAGGTTCGAAAGGAAGCAGCCAAAATAGTCTCTAGTGGGTCATTACTAGCATACTCTTCTGTTTTCAAATCTAATTCTTGAAATCATTTGAGTAGATCATATTTTGTGAATATACAAGTGACAAAAACAACCGACCAATATATTAATTTTGCTAGAAAATATCGCCCTACTAATTTCTCTGAACTATACGGACAAGAAGTTTTAACAAAAATTTTAAGCTATACTATTCTAAAAAATCGTATATCTCAAGGTTATCTTCTTACTGGTATTAGGGGTGTTGGCAAAACTACTTCAGCACGTATTATCGCTAAAACTATTAATTGTACCAATCTGATAGTTGAAGGTGATAGTATTAAACCTTGTGAGAGTTGTCAGAATTGTAGCAGCTTTAATAAAAATAACCATCCTGATATAATTGAAATTGATGCTGCTAGCAAGACAAGTGTTGATGATATCCGTAAAATAATAGAAAGTAGTGAATATAAGCCGCTAATCGCTAGGTACAGTATCTTCATAATTGATGAAGTTCATATGCTGTCTAAAGGTGCATTCAACGCTCTACTTAAAATCCTTGAAGAACCGCCAGCACATGTAATATTTATATTTGCTACTACTGAACCACAAAAAATTCCATTAACCGTAATTTCTAGATGTCAGCGATATGATTTAAGGAGACTAACATTTGATGAGATTTTTCAATTGCTTCAATTCATCGCTAAAAAAGAACAGTTAAACGTTGAGATAGAGGCTCTTAGAATAATTGCGTCTAGATCTGATGGTTCAGCTAGAGATGCAGTTTCAGTACTAGACCAAGCAACGAGTTTGGCAGCAGGAGACTTGATCACTCCTGAAATCGTTTATCAAATACTTGGTTTGGTGGATACAGCTAGTATAGTTAAGTTTTTTGAATATATTATTCAAAAAGATACTGCTAAATCGATTGATTTAGTAAACAATCTTTATATGTCTTCAGCAAATTTAGAAACTTTTGTAGCATTAGTTGCTGATTTTACTGCCTATCTTAGTAAAATAAAGATATTACCTAATTATCAAAGTCCTATATATGTATCTTTTAATGATAATGTTACAAATATTTTAACAAAAATTACTCTTCCTCAATTATCTATTATTTGGCAAATATATAGTAAAGGAATTATAGAGATGAAAACTTCACATAATCAATTGATAGAAGCTGAAATGCTGGTGATAAAATCTATTTACTCACAGATGTTACCATCGCTAGAAGAATTAGTGGAATATAATGATGGAGAGCAACTAGAACAGCCGGTATTACAACAATCAACTCAGAACTATCAAATTACCGGTTTTCTTGAGTTTTTACATTTGCATAATGAGATGGAAGTTTATTACAGATTACTGAACCAAGTGGAGTTAAAATCTTTTGTTCTTCAAACTATAGAAATTGCTGGAAGCGATCTCAATACAAAAATAAAAGAGCAAATTGCTAATTTATTATTTGCTTGGTCAGGTAAAACTTGGAATGTTATCATTACAAAACAGTTAAAAATAATCACTCTTAAAGAACAATTGCTAAATAAAGTAAAATCAAGTCAAGATTGGAAAATTTTAACACAACACTTTCCAAATGTTACAATTTCAGATATTTTGTTAAAAAATTAAAAGGTAAATAGTATGACAAATTTTAATCAATTTTTAAAACAAGCTCAGTCAATGCAAAAAAAAATGCAAGAAATGCAGGAAAAAATGGCAAATACTGAATATTTTGGAAAAGCAGGTGGTGGGTTAGTAAATATTACCGTTAGTGGTCGTGGTGAGGTTCGAAAGGTTTCCATTGACTCTTCTTTGCTTAAAGAGACAGAGAAAGAATTATTGGAAGATTTAATTGTTGCTGCTTTCAGCGATGCTAAAAGCAAGGTCGATGAAGATTCACAAAACTCTATGTCTGATGCTTTAGGTAATATTGGTTTGCCACCTGGACTAAAGATGCCATTTTAAATCCTCCCAACTTTCGCATGGAGGATTTGTTGCATGGATCATGAGCAAGTCATTCCCGCGTAGGCGGGAATCTATAATATCTAATAGCCTTTGCAGGCTATTTTTTTATATTTTCGTCTACGCAGGAATAACATCAAGAATAGTTAAACTTATATCTATAGCAACTACTAATCGTGGTTTTTAAGTTGCCATGACTTATTAGACTTCCTGAATAAATCAATCTAGTTGGTGATTTTGTCGTCGAAACTCGCCTTCGCTCCGTAACAACCGTCTGTGTACGCTGCGGTACTCGGCTTCGTTTCTTCTAAAAATCCCGAAAGCTTTTTTGATTTATTCAGGAAGTCTATTCTTTATCAGTTTTTTCTTGCTTAGATAAAAGCTGTGCTTGCTCAATACTCTTGTCTAATTCCACTTGACTACAAATTCCAAGTAAAACTGGATCACGTGGGCGAATGTTTTTCATGTTCCAGTGACTACGCTCACGGATAGCTTCTATGGTTGGCTTAGTAGTACCAACTAGTTTTATAATTTGATTATCTAAAATTTCTGGACAATTTTTAAGTAACCAATATATTGCGTCTGGTTTATCCTGACGTCTAGCAATAGGAGTATATCTAGATTGTTGTTTTTTCTTTGTACTTACCAAATCATAGGCACTACTCACAAAAAGTCTTAAACTACTACTTGGATCTTTCGTGCAACGCATTATTTCTTCTTGAGTTAATTGTCCTCCAACAATAGGATCTAGCCCCATAATACCTTGGGATACTTCACCATCAGCAATGCCTTTAATTTCAAACTCATGAATCCCACAAAAATCCGCTATCTGCTTAAAAGTTAAAGCAGTATTATCAATCAACCAAATAGCAGTTGCTCTAGGCAGTATAGGTAATTTTTGTTGTGAACTCATAGTAAAAAACTAATAATATAATATTGATATGTCTAGAAAAGATATAGTCTCTTCTAACTAATAAGTCAACAATAGACATCTTAGACTACTTCAATTTCTCGCTTAATTAGGTCAGGCAAGTCTAAAACCTATAACCAATACCTACTGCAATCATTAACGGATTAAACCTTACTTTAGATGATATAGGTTGTTTTATTAAACTATTTTTATAATCAACTTTGGTCTTAAGAAAATACTGCCTTACATCTAAGTTAATCAATGTATCATCCTTAGCATATAAATCAACCCCGATCTGTAATACAGCACCGTGACCATTTTTGACTGTACATCCTTTAGATTTACTGAACATATAAGCTCCATGATAACCAACGCCAACATAAGGTCTAATAGCACCAAAGGGAGCTATATGATATTGTCCCGTGACAGTCAGGGGGATAATATAAAGATCTTTTCTTTTACCAACATCTGCTGGATTACCACCATAATTATAAGCCACACTCTTTAAACTATTATTTTTAGTACGTAATACATTAAAACCTAAAGATAACTCTGCGGCAACATTACTAGCAAAGAATATTGATGTAGAAGCATCAAAACCGTAACCATTTTCAACAAAATTACCAATCGATACTGGGTCTTTGGCAGTAGCCTTAGGAAAACCTTTTTGCTTTGCACTAGATTTGATACCCCCCCCTCTTATTTTAAACACAAGATTACCTTCATTTTCATAATAATCGGCATCATAGTCATTATTAGTTGAATCAGAATTAGCAAAGCTAGAAATACTTACACAACTTACCAACAGCAATATTCCAAATTTTTTCGTGACTTTTATCATAACTATAAACCTTTTCTTGCTTTAAATATATTGCTGTATTATATATATTCTTTCTTATTTGAAAATCAAATTGATAATAAGATTTTTGAACTTGTTTAATATTAGTGACACTATAACACTAAATATAGAAAACACTAATACAAAAAATATAAAAAAATAACGAATTAAGGTCTATACAAATGAATAATAAATTAAACACTTATTTTGTTGGTATTGGTTGGTTTATATTAAGCTTGGTAAGTAGTGCAACTAATGACATAACAGCAAAATATCTTGGACTTAGGCTACATAGTTTTGAGGTAACTTGTTTTCGCTTTTTCTTTAGTGCTTTAATTCTTGTCCCTTTTATTTTATATTATGGGAAACAGACTCTTAAAACTAATCGTCCTTTTATACATATTGCAAGAGGGGTTTTATTGTTTTTTGCTATGACGTCTTGGATTTATGGTCTCAATATTGCCCCAGTGACTACTGCTACAGTTATTGGTTTTGCTACACCTTTATTTACTCTAGTTCTAGCAGTTTTTTTCTTAAATGAGAATATTATTTGGCAAAGATGGGCAGCAACTTTATTTGGTTTTATTGGTATTGTTATTACCCTGAAACCTCATGCTAGTGACTTTAATCCACAGATATTGATTTTTGTCTTAGCTTCTGTAGCTTTTGCCATGTTAGATATTATCAATAAGAAATTTGTAGTAAAAGAATCAATGATTAGTATGCTATTTTATTCTGCTCTAGTAACATCTTTAGTATCAATACCGTCATCAATAATGTATTGGCAAACACCTACCAGTTCAGAATTTATTTTGCTATTTACCTTAGGAGCTGGGGGTAGTTTAATCTTATTTTTCTTATTAAAGGCTTTCTCTCTAGTTGACGCCACTGCCACCGCCCCTTATAGATATTTAGAGTTAATAATTTCAGCATCAGCTGGATATCTTGTGTTTAATGAAGTCCCTGAAAACAGTACTTTATACGGAGCATTGATAATAATACCTGCAACATTGTTTATAATATATTCTGAGAAAGGAAATATTACACAAAATGATAAAGCTACTGCATGAAGTAGTACTCGCAATACCTCAATTCGATATAAGAATTGTTAATTCTTATATCGAATTGGCTTGTTATAAGGAAAAATGCATTCTTGAAGCGATTCTACGAATGCATTTTAATCTATTACCGCTAATAATCTTATTTTTATATTGTATAAAAATAAGATTATTAGCAAATTAATATTTAACAATCAGGTAAAGAACCGCTTCAAACCTGATTGTTGCTATATGTATCCCGCAAGTTCGATGTAACTTGTTACATCGAATTCAGGCTAGCAATGCTTGTTCTTTTCAAACATTTTGTTGAAATGATATTAAATGTACAATATCATGTACTATATGTGTATATACTCAAATGATTTGGAGAATTGGATTTGAAAATAAGGGGCGAGCAAGCAGAGCGTACGTAACCTCAGTTTGATGTAAGACATCGGTTTAATAGCCTAGGGTGTCCCTGCTTCGGTGCGGTATCTAAAAAAAGTAGATCGAGGTACTGTTAAGCATTTTTAGCCCCCTGCTTTCGCAGGGGTGACATCACCCCTAATGACGATGATACTGAGCTTACTATTAATTTATTACATCAAACTGAGCTTAAGTACGCGAGTCCTTGATATTTCCAAAAAACAATTCTTCAAAGCAGAAGAGTATACTTATAAGGGAGATAAATTATGAACGTACAGACAATATCGGTAGCAAGAGCTAATTTATTTAGCCTTGTACAAGAAGCAAACGAAACACATAAACCAGTATATTTAAAAGGTAAGCATTATGACGCAGTGCTATTATCTAGAGAAGACTACGAATCTTTGCAAGCAACATTAGAATTATATTCGATACCTGGATTAGTTAAGGAAATACTAAAAGCTAGGCAAGAACCTTTGGATGAGTGCTTAAATGAAGATGATATGAATTGATGTCATTGTACAATTTGAAATTTACTAAAAAATCATTTAAAGATTTTCAAAAGTTAAAGTCAGAAAAACTTGATAATAAGGCTAGAAAACTATGGACTGAATTAAAAAATAATCCAAGACCTATCAGCAGTGAAAAACTCGTAGGCAACTTAAAAGGTTGCTATTCTCTAAGAATTAATATCAAACATAGATTGATATACGAAATTTTTGAAGATGAAAAGACTGTACTAATAATCAGCTTGAGTGGGCATTATGAGTAAGCCATCATATATGTTGCTAATAAACGCGAATTTGGGATAAGAATTTGTCAATTCTTATCCCGAATTGGGGTAATAAGCGTTCTAATCCTTGATTACCAATGAAATAATAAAAAATATGAATAAATGTAAGTTAGTTTTTGCAAGTGGTGTAGCAAATGCATTTGAGTGGTATGATTACGCACTATTTGGTTACTTTGCTCCTATAATAGGGGCAAAGTTCTTTCCTGGATCAAGTCCTAGCTCGTCTTTATTGCATGCTTTTTTGGTATTTGCTATCGGTTATTTAATGAGACCAATAGGTGGGGTATTTTTTGGGGTACTCGGAGATCGTTTTGGTAGAAAAACTGCTTTAAGTACATCTATATTTTGTATGTCTCTGCCAACGGCACTAATTGGCATATTACCAACTTATGACAATATAGGTGTTACCGCTACTATATTAATGATTCTACTTCGGATGCTGCAAGGTTTATCAATGGGCGGAGTACTTACTGGCTCAATTGCATTTGCTATTGAACATACAGGTAAGGTGCATCGTGGCTTTACTGGCAGTATACCAATGTCCAGTATTTGTATTGGCATATTATTTGGATCACTCATTTCGCAGCTTATACAAAGCCTTTTATCAGCACAACAATTTAATGATTGGGGGTGGAGAATACCATTTTTATTAGGAATTTTCATTTTATTTGCTGGACTTTATATCAAAAAATATACCAGTGAAACCCCTAGTTTTCAAAGTATAAAAGAAGATGGTGGGATTTTAAAATCTCCTCTGAAAAAAGTTATCTCTGTATATTGGATTGATATGTTAATATCAATCTTCATCAACTCTACAGGTTCAGTAATATTCTATCTACAAGCTACTTATCTAATGTCATTTTTGAGGATAAATCGTGGTTTTACCGATGACCAAGTTAGCAATTTAGCTAATTATTGTTATATAATCATGGCTATTGTTACTTTATGTTCTGGCTATTTATCTGATGTAATTGGTCGAAAGAAAATTTTTGTGATTAATTTACTGGTAATTATTTTAGTTATCCCTTTTTTGATGAATGTAATTGAAACTGGAGAATTTTGTTTTATAATTATATCTCAAATCGTATTATCAATTTTAGCTGCTTGTTATATTGGTCCTGAACCTGCACTGCAAGCTGAATTTTATCCAACCAATATCAGAAATACTGCTTTATCATTGTCTTATAATACAGCAACCAGTATTTTTGGTGGTACAACACCTTTAATACTAGAATATCTTGTGCAAAAAACTGGTACTATTACTTCATCTATTTATTATGTAATTGCTTGTGCTATTTCAAGCCTAATAGCTCTTTGTTTTTATAAGGATCGTTCGGGTAACAACTAATCTAAAGATTTTTCTAGCATTTATAGCAAAATTATCTATAAATTACTTAGTGGCTTGATAAAATAATATATACTAGCCATATTATACTCAAATGATTTGGAGAATTGGATTTGAAAATGAATGGTGAGCAAACGGAACGTACATATAGTATAGTTACACATGCGAATCCATGATATTTGCAAAAAACAATTCGTAGGAGCAGAAGAGTATACAATTTTTGATAAACAATAAACTTGAATTTTATGACAGAAGTGATAGCTAAAGAACAATTAGAACAATATATAAATCAAATAGAAGGGCTTGAACAAGAAAAAGCTGAATTATCTGAAGCAATAAAAGATATATTTGATGCAGCCAGCTCTAGTGGCTTTGATACCAAGGCTATGAAGTCGGTGTTAAAACTAAAAAAACTTGATAGAAATAAGCTAGCTGAACAAGATGCGATCTTAGAATTGTATAGACAAGCTCTCGGTATATAAATTAAAGAATTCAATAATGCAATTATATCCATTAAGGCTTTTACCTGATAAAATCAACTTTGATTTTATCAGATTTAGAAAAGTAAGTTATACGATGTCCATTATTTTATCTCTTGTAAGTATTATTTGGATAGGGATTTACAAATTTAATTTTGGTATTGATTTTGCTGGTGGGATTGTTATAGAAGTGCGGCTTGATCAAGACCCTGATTTAACCAAAATGCGTGAAGTGCTTAATAACCTTAAGATTGGTGAAGTAGTATTACAAAATTTTGGTAATCAGCATGATTTGTCAATACGAGTTGGCAGCAATAGTGAAGATACTTTAATGCAAAATATTAAGCTTATCAAATCAACTTTAAAAAACCAGTTTTCTTATAAATTTGAGTATCGTAAAGTAGATTTTGTCGGTCCACAAGTTGGTACTCAACTGATAAAATCAGGAATAACGGCACTAATTCTTTCGTTTCTTGCCATAATGGTTTACACTTGGATTAGATTTGAGTGGTATTTTGGGCTTGGTATACTTGTAGCTTTGTTACATGACGCCATACTAAGCTTAGGTTTTATGAGTGTGATGAGGCTAGACTTCAATTTAAGCTCCATAGCTGCTATTCTTACCATAATAGGTTATTCTGTGAATGATTCAGTAGTGATCTATGATAGAATCAGAGAAAATTTACGCAAATCACATAAGAAAGTAATGCCACAAATTATTAATCTGAGTATTAATGAAACTCTGTCTAGGACTATTCTAACAGTTGTTACAACCTTGCTCGCAAACCTAGCTTTGGTAATATTTGGTGGGGAAGCTATTTATAGCTTTAGTATATTAGTGTTTTTTGGTATAATAGTTGGTACATATTCATCTATTTTTATATCTGCTCCTATATTGACCTACTTCAAAAACTTGCAGAATTGATAAATCAATTTTCAAATTTTTGGGTAAAAGTTGAGTAGCAAAATAATAATAAATATTAAATTTGCACTAATTAAATATCCTATTTCAAGAGTAGTTTGCTAAGTTTATTTTAGTTAACATAGTATCTGCCCTTTTTTCAAATGCATCAACCATTTTTTCAGTAGCATCAGTAAAAAATATACTAACTAACTTGTCAACTATTGCAAATTTCATCTTAAAATCAATAAAGAACTCTATTTTACTACCAGTATCTTCTTTGGAAAATTGCCATAAGTTTTTTAAATATTTAAATGGTCCAGAAACTGCTTCTACTTCAATAGAATAGCTTTGTTTCTTTAAATCATTTGAGTATATAATTTTTGATTGATATTTGTCTGTGAAACCTTTCAACTGAATTACTAATTCAGCTATAATTTGATTCTCGCTCTCTGAGATAATTCTAGCAGCCTTGCACCATGGCAAAAATTCAGGATATGACTTTACGTCAAGAACTAAGTAATATAATTCTTGTGCATTATATGGTAGAATTTTGACTTGATGAAAATTTGGCATAAATTTTTTAATATTTTTAAAAATCAGTTACTTTACCTTTATGCTGCCAATCTCCATAGGTAGTTGGTTCTTGACCTTTAAAGCCGCCTATTTCTTTGGGGTTTTCTTTTTTATCTTTTATGGTAGTATCTTTTTTGTTATCCATAATATGTACTAGTCCTCTCCTATTACGTCTTTTTATTTGTATCTATATATGTTAACACTTCAGTTGCAGATTTATCCAATTCTTGCATCACTGCAATATATGGGAAAGGACCGTAACTAATTCTAGATACACCTAAATCAACAAGGTTTTTTACTGTCGTTATATCTTGCACCATTATATTGACAGGAATAGGTGAAAATTCACATAATTGTTTTATAAAATTATGATTTGCTAAGCCTGGTGCAAAAAACCCATCAGCTCCAACTTCTGCATAAGCTTTGCTTCGTTCTATAGCTTCTTTTAAGTCTTGTTCATTATGCTCAGATGTATCTTTTTGAAGAAAGATATCCGTTCTAGCATTAATAAACATATTAGGCAATAACTCCTTTATAGCTTCTTTAATTGCTTTAATTCGTTTACATTGTTCTTCTATAGAGTATCTTGCCTTTTCTTTCCCAATAATTTGATCTTCAAAATTTATACCAATTGCCCCTGTTTTAATTACGTGTTCAACATTTTCTATTAAATCACTTAACTTCGATGCAAATCCTGATTCAAAATCAAAACTCACAGGTACTTTGACTTTTTCAATAATATTCTTTAAATTTTGCAAGGCTAATTTAAGTGGGAATTTCTCACCATCTTCATAACCATAAGATTTTGCTACTGCCCAGCTACTTGTAGCTAATGCTTTCGCCCCAGACTTCTCTACAATCTGTGCTGAACCAACATCCCAAATATTATACAATACTAAAGGATTACCCTTTTTATGAAGTGTTTTAAACAAATTATCTTCTATTTCTGTGAATTTTCTTTTCATACTACATTATCTCCTTCTGTTTGAGTTAGTTTTTTTTCATTGTTGTTTTTTCCTTAATAATATATTGTTACTCAAAACATAATTTTAATTATTAAAATAATATTTTGAAGTAAATGAAAAAGTCAAAATGCCTAGGTGTTAACCATTAGAGTTAAAATTATGAAATTTTCTCATCTTCACAGAATATATACCAATATCAAACTAATTGAAAACTATTCGTTAAATCTTGCAGAAGATCATAGTCACTACCTTAAAACAGTATTAAGACTAAAGGTTGGCGATCATTTTAGAATTTTTAATGGCACAGATGGTGAGTTTATAGCACAAATTACTGGTATGACAAAAAATAATTTACATGTTGGACTTACTAATATTTTAAGAAAAGCAACAGTTGAACCTGAACTTACTTTAGGAATATCCATTATTAAAAGTGATAGAATGTTGGATGCCATAGATATGGCTATACAGCTTGGGGTAACAAAAATTATTCCACTAATCGCAGAAAGATCTCAATTTCGCACTGTTAATACTCAAAGATTGATGAAATGTATTATCGAATCTACAGAGCAGTCCGAACGTTTAATACCCTGCATTCTTATGCCAGTAGTATCACTTAGTCTTTTCTTAGAGCAAACTCTAGGTAATTCTATAATATATGCCAATGAAAATGAAGATGAAAATAATACTTTATTAAAAATCATGCCTATATATTCATCAGATATTTCGGCAAATATTTCAGTTGTTGTCGGTCCAGAAGGTGGTTTTTCACAAAATGAACTCCAAATGCTTTCATTAAGACCCAATACTTTATCAATAAGTCTAGGACCAAATATCCTCCGAACTGAAACTGCCGTAGCAACATGTCTAGCACAAATTAAATTATTCACAGCTAGTTGCGTTGCAACTAAGATATAGCTAACCCGAGAAGGTTTTAGCTATATCTCGATAATCAAGTTTTTTTTCTGAAGACTACAACTCATGGCAGTTTATGTCATCCCAGCGTAGGCTGAGATCTAAAAATGATATCTTCTCGGCTTCTTTTCATGATTTTCAAACTGCCATGAATTATATAACTTAATAAAAACTTGATTATCGAGTATATAGTCAATTGATGAGAAGTAGGCAAACGTCGTCTTCGATCACTCGCCTATTACATATAGGCATCGCTCCTAGCAGCAAATCCTCCTGAATTGACTATAGTAATGGTGATAGCCTGATGTCTTTATCAAACCTAGGTTATTTCAGTTGATATTTAATAGTAACATTTAAAGTTCCTCCTCCAACTATTCCCACACAAGTATTAATATTATTTTTACCATTTCGTAAACGTGGCATCAAATCAAGCTGTGGTAGGTTAGTAGATCTATATATGTCGGGTGCTTTCACAAATTTGCCATTTCTAGAAATGTAAACATCACAGTGAGTACGGTCAGCGTTGTAATTTCTACATTCCATCAAGTCAAATCTGTCAGGACCAGTATTGATAAGTTGATTATTAACTTTAATCATTATGTAATCATCATAATATGAACCATTACCACCTATGGTGAAAGAGCTTAGCATGTTAGTATTTGGTATATCAAACTCATAATTTACGCAATAAAATGCATCGTAAGTATGTGCTGCAGAATCGTATGAGCCACCAAGTATAAAGGTTCCAACCTTAGTTAAAGTATCGTAGTTATTTTTAACAGGAAAATCTTTTTTATCGCTTGTATATTTGAAATTAAGACCAGTATTCTCTTTACATCCAACACCATCCGGTAAGGCTTCAAATGCCACTGTTTTAGTATCGATATTTGATAGACAATAACGTTGTAGTGGTTTATTCGGATCAATTACTACCCAACCAGGCTTACAAGTACCTAATGCCAAATCACCTATTTTTGTGTCAGGATCACCTATTTCTGTGCTAGACCATGTTGCGTTACCACTGTCATTAGTCGGGGTGGTAATTGCTTGACATTTAGGGGCAGGAACTAAGGTACAAAAACCTAATTCTTGTGGGGTTTTATCTCGGATTGCAGCAGTTTTTTCAATAGAAGTACCATCCTGATACACAAGAGCACCATTCTTCTTATTAACAAAAACACCATTTTCATTGACAATAACATCATCCTTATCTACAGGAATCCCATCTTTATCAACAAAAGTACCATTCTTATCAATAAGAACACCATCCTTATTAAAAGTAGCAGTGTAATACTTTCCATCAGTGTTTATTGTAGGGCCTAGTGACGGAGAAGGATCGATTCTATTATTACTATCTACAGACACTTTACATACTTCAACATCTGGCTTACGATTATTTTTATAACAATACGTAGAGTTAGCACATTTATAAATCGTAATACCCTTTGTCTTAAGATCATCTATAGTCTCCACAGAGTTACAATCAGTATGAGTATCCTGACAGATGTGCAGACCTAGGTATTGCATACTTTTTGTCTTAAATTTTGAGCAATCAACTGTATCTGATTCAAGTAGTCTTGCTAGTACACAGTTAGTATCATTTACTCCCGGAATACATTTGTCTATATCTTTTAATTGTAAACAACCATGCGTTGCACCTTGAACATATTGACCATTTATATATTCAAGACCATTTAAATATACAACATTTGTATTAGGAATTCCTGTATTAACATCATAGGGGGTCTTGTCATCTTTATAGTTACCATATATCGTTAAAGGATTCATAGATTTTGTTCCAGAAAATGGCATAGCAGTATATATAGTTGAGGGGGTATTAGAAATATATGCCATGAAGGAAGTAAAATTAAATCCTGCTAAATTTATTATTGCTTCTGTCTTGCCTGCTATTGACTGAGTAACCGACAATGGTGTAATAACAGTACTAGTTGAATCAACAATATTCCCTTTATCATCTGACACTCCTATTGACGCAATAAATTGAGGAGTATAATAGGTATTTTTAAGGCAGATTCCAGGAAATTTTTCACACTGGTAGGTTAGGATTTGGTAACCATCTATCACCCTGTCTTCACAACCAACCAAGCTCTTTCCTTCTGCTACACAAATAGATTTTGGATCACGACGAAAATTAGGTTCTACGGTAGTATCCAATATACTATCTATAGTAATTGAAGCAACAAAAGACCTGTCACCAACATTAGGCCTGTCACCAACATTAGGCCTGTCACCAACATTAGGCCTGTCACCAACATTAGGCCTGTCACCAACATTATCTCTGAGCTTAAAGGTTTCCCTGAGCGGTAGTAAACTTGTAGCATCTTGACCTTGTATACTAGGAAATGCAAGACTAACATCAATAAACTCACCAATATTTATGCCCCATATTTCTTGACAAGTAATCTTACCCTTTGCTTTTTCGCTATTACAATCAGGTAAATCATCAACATAGTAACTACTTGGTGTAGAGATATTACCTACTTTTTGTGTGTAAACTATCCTAAATCCATCTTCGCAACCATTCTCAGTAACACTACATTCAAAAGGAATTTTTGTGTTAACGCAAAGTTTTTCGTCACCATCTGAACATTTTTTTATTGCATCGCGTTGAGCAGTAGCAATATGAATTCCTTTAGCTGAAGAAAATGGACCAAGATTATCTATTACTACACATTTATCGGTTTCTTGTGGATTTTCTTTATTTTTACAAAGAGGTACAAGATTGTCTAAACTAACACGTACGACATTATGAATAAGATTATTTCTTAATTTAGACACTACGCATGGTGCATCTGAAGATTGAACAAATAAATCACCTTTCTTTTTACTGCATACACGCTTTGTAGTGGGAGTAATAATGAATTGTTTTAATTTAGAGCAATATGGTGGTGGAAAAGGACCTAATGGTAATTCAACGCAACCAAATTGGTAGTCATCAACAGAACGATTTAGTGCACCAAGTGCTTCTACTATTTGTTTTGCCACTTCATACAGCCATTGTTGTTCAAAAATATATCCTATCCATTTAACTATTTCTTTTATAACATCAAGACCTGGTGTATTGTCAGAACCAATCATGTCTAATAACTTACCTAATAGTCCTGATATACTCATAGTAGACTTAATTCCTATTAAAAACTTTAGAATTTTTGCAAGAGGATGTAACTCATCTGTTTTATGAAGAGGCTGTTTTGCTGCGTTCCAGTCCAGCGGATCTAAGTGAACTCCGGTAGCTGAAACAAGATTTACCAAACCAGGATCACTATACGCACATAGCTTTGGTCTATTAAACGGTTTCCCGTCATCTCCAACAATCGGTTTATCATCATCTCCAATAATCGGTTTATCATCCTCTAGAAAGCCAACATCATTCAAGTGTTTTCCAGGAGTATAACCAGGATCTGCTGGCGTTCCTTCTTTATTCAGTTTTGTAGGTCCAATTGCAGGAACAGCAACCCTAGCACAAATTCTGAGTAAGGGTAAGGCATAAGCCCCAGGCCATATTACGCATTCACCATCCCAATTCAAAGTAGCGGATTGATTCCAGCATGCAAATGCATTACAACTTTGAGTTCTTATACGAATCTTTGGTGCAAAATAGGAGCTTTCTGGTGTACGTTCTGCACAGTGATGAAGATAAAATCCAATAAACTTCTCAGGAGGGTCAAACTGTATCAAGCAATTATCTGTATCGCGTCCATCCCTACTATTCCATGGTGGGCATATAGGATTTGGCTTTATTGTTCGTTTGATACTTCCGTTCCATGTTTCATCTATCTTATTATACCCGCAATTGCAAGGATCACTTAGACATTCCCCAACTTCACCCCAAAATGATGCATAACTCTTGCTAGAGTAAATCAACAAAAAAAATGCTAGATAATATTTCTTTAGCACCAAATTCCTCTTCCTATTAAATATGATTTAATGCCATATACAAAGGATTAATCCAATTATCAGGATGTCCTGGATATTGTTGTAATATTTCTTGATATATTTTTAATTCCTCGGTTCTACAGGATAGAATCTTAATAATGCCAATTAAACTTCCTATACTTAACTCCAAAGCAATAGATTGATTATTTTGATTTATTAAGAACATTCTAGAAGCAATTGTAAATTTCGATAATTTATTTATTTCTGATTCATTTAATCCTAAAATTTGTTCTAAATACTGTGATTTTATTTCTGATGGTAAAATTATTTTAGTGTCTGTTAAATCCAACCAATGCTGTAGCACCCTTGTTTTTATCGACTGTAGATAACTAAAATCAAAATTACTAACCATGATTCCATTATTATTCAGCAATCTATCAG
The DNA here is from genome assembly GCF_965178575.1 of Candidatus Tisiphia endosymbiont of Micropterix aruncella. NCBI lineage: Bacteria > Pseudomonadati > Pseudomonadota > Alphaproteobacteria > Rickettsiales > Rickettsiaceae > Candidatus Tisiphia > Candidatus Tisiphia endosymbiont of Micropterix aruncella. The sequence goes on along the minus strand of NZ_OZ238268.1, from coordinate 560,949 downwards.
AAATCATTTGTGATATGTTATCAAAATTTTCCGGTCTATACAAGGAATCTAGATTATCTATTACTAACATTTTTGGATTCTTCCCTATAATAGTTAAGTGATAATTAAAAGCATATATTAATCCTGCACATAAACTATTATGCTTAGTCAAATTCATTGAAAAATCTTCTAGAAGTTTTCTATCTGTTGGATAAAAACGTTCAGTAAAAGACTTCTCAGAGAAAGGGTACAAATTAAATCCGATTATGCCGCCTTCAGATAAAGGGAATTTATCACTATCAAATATACCATCATATAATCCTCCTTTTGTATAATCAGTTAACCTTAGTTTAATTAAATCTCCATCTTCTATAGAAAAGTCCATTGTTTTTAAAATGGAGGAAAAATTACGATCTTTATTATCTAAAGTCCAAATTTTATCAGCGAAGTTTTCTAGGAAAGCTAATTCTGCTTTGGTTAGAGGGTAAAAAGAATGATTGCAAATTATTTTAAGAAATTCGATAACGAAATGCCTTGACTCTAGAGTATCATCTAGTAGAAATGGATTTATTAGGTTCTTCTCCTTTTCAAACCACTGCCCTTCAATTGATTCAACAAAAATCTTTGAATTATTATTATTGGAAAGATATAATATTGTTGGCTTATATTTAGTGGCTTCAGAAATTAAAAAATTTGTTAGTACAGTCTTACCAGTATTATCTGTGCCAAAAATACAAGTATTTCCTCTATTATTACTTTTAGCATGAAAATTCATAAAGTAAGGAGTTCCTTTTTCTGTTCTAAGCAAAGTCACCGCTTTACCCCATATGTTATTTTGGCTTCCGGTCGGGAAATTATGTAATGAGGCCAAAGCGGCGGTATTTTCTATAATTGTGGGAGCGAGCCTCCTAACATAGGAAAAGTTCCCTGGGAGCTGTGCCCAGAATGTCTGCTCTAAGTTTATATCTTCCCGCACATGAACAATGCCAATTTTAGCAAGTTCCTTAGATGCTTGGGCAATTGATTGATCCAATTTTTCCAAGTCTGACCCTATAATAGCAATAGAAATTTGTTGTTTACAAAATTGGTTCGGGATTGAAGCATCAAGGTTCATTATCTTATCTATTCCTGTAATTTCAGCAAGTTTAGTATCCTTACTAACTTGTAAAATATATGCCTGTTGTTCAAATGTTTTAGATACTTCTTTTTTATCAACGAAGTAAAATATTTCTGTTGCTATTAATTCCACAGGTAATTGTAGGAATCCATCAAGTGCAGCTGATGATACTTCTTGATATTCCTTTATTGAAATAATGGAGGCAAACTTTTTATCATGACTACTTATTACTTCAATCTTATCGTTACCAACTGCATATTGATTAGAGGCTAAAGCATTAGATAGATTTGCAATCGGTACTAGGCAATATTCTTCGTTGAGATGGATTATTCTACGATATAAAAACATCAGATCAGAGTAAGATTCTTCCCCTTCAAATCTTATTCCTAACTTTACTGCACCGAAATCTTGTAAATCCAAAAGTATTGTATCAACAGTGCTATTTAGTATTTCAAAAACACTACTTAAGTACTTATTTTGGAGACTGGCAACTTTATCAAAAAACAAAGAAGTTATTAAAAGGTTGAGATTTTTGACTTTAATTTCAGCAGAATCATAAATTATTGAGATATATAAGGTGTTAACAAATTTATCATCCCAGTAATTCTTTTTTTGCCATAAATTGTGAATATTAGCTGCTAACAATTTATTATAAGAAGTTGGGTCATCTAAGTTTGTCTTACGTCGTACAGTATGTATCCAAAATGCAAAATTTTTATTACGAACATTTTTCTTGATCGCATTACGCACTACTTCTCGTAAATTGAATAACTTAGTGCTAATATTTTCTGCATTGATACCATTTATTTGGATAGTTTGGAGTAGTTCACCATTCTTAGTTAACAAAGTATTCTCATTATAATGACAAGCAATTGGAATGAAATCCTCTGCAGAATTATTATATAAATCCTTATCAACTTTTCTTGAGTTGCTAGCTATTTTGAACACCAATGATACCTATTAAATACATGTTTTTAGCAAAATATTAATTTAACAATCAGATGCAGAGCCGTCTCAAATCTGATTGTTTCTATAATTTTACCGAATTTGGGATAAGAATTGACAAATTCTTATCCCAAATTCGCGTATGTTATTTATACTCTTTAGTAGTATGAATTCGCTCCAACCCCCCCATGTAACTCACCAAAACATTTGGAACTGTTATTGAACCATCTGCATTTTGGTAATTTTCTAGAATTGCGATTATTGTCCTACCAATTGGTAAACCAGAACCATTCAAAGTATGGACAAAAGTAGTTTCGTTGCTACCAAATTCTTTATATCTAGCTTTCATCCTTCTAGCCTGAAAATCTCCACAATTAGAACAACTTGAAATCTCACGGTATAGATTTTGACCAGGCAACCATACTTCCAAATCATAGGTTTTCTTGGCAGTAAATCCCATATCTCCAGTACAAAGCAACATAACTCTATATGGTAGATCAAGTTTTTTTAGAATAGTTTCAGCTGCATTAGTTATATATTCATGTTCACGCTGAGATTCTTCTGCAGTAGTTATTGTAACCAACTCAACTTTACCAAATTGATGCACACGGAACATACCTCTAGTATCTTTACCACTACTACCAGATTCTGATCTGTAACAGGGTGTGTAAGCAACATAACGTATAGGCAATTCTTCCCTAGCTATTATGGTATCAGCCACCATATTAACGAGAGGTACTTCGCCTGTTGGAATTAGCCTGTAATTATTTACCGTTTCAAACGACTCTTCTGCAAATTTTGGCAATTGACCGCTATTATACATAGCAGCTGGTCGTACTAAAGCTGGAGGAGATAATTCAGTAAAATCAAATTCCTGAGTATGAGTATCAATCATAAAATTAATCAATGCACGTTCTAACTTTGCTAACTCTCCTTTTAAAGTTACAAACCTACTACCAGACATTTTAGCAGTACGGACAAAATCCATCATACCTAAACTTTCACCAAGTTCAAAATGCTGCTTAGGTAATGGAGGAGATAGTTTTGTTGTAATGTCTCCTACTGTTTTAAGCAGTTTATTCATACTTCCATCAGTACCGTATGGTACGTCATCATCAGGAAGATTTGGCAGGATCTCCAACATATCATTTAACTGATGATTACTATTTAATTTTAGATTCAGTTCTTCCAGCTTTTCATTTATGTGATCCACATCACGCTTTATTTCTTCAAATTCCTTACTAGCTTTGTTAGGCATGTTGCCTAGATCCTTAGATTTTTTCCTTCTTGCATGCTGAAATTGCTGAATAAGATTAGTTAGCTGGCGTTTGCTTTCATCTAGTTTAGTAATTTTATCGGACATTGGGGTAATTCCCCTTTTGATAAGTAGATCATCAAATTCCTGCTTATTCTCCCTAATCCACTTTATATCTAACATTTAACTTCCTCGATTTTCTACAAATTTACACATAATAATTGAAGTTTCATATAATAAAAGCATTGGTATTGCAAGAGCAAATTGGCTCAGTACATCCGGTGGAGTTAAAATACCAGCAATAATAAAAATAATTACTATAGACGATCTTCTTTTGTCCACTAAGTCTTTTGCTGTTAATATTTTTAATAAATTTAATATTAACATAATAATTGGTAATTGGAAAGCCATACCAAACGCAATAATTAGCTGAATTACTAAATTTAAATATTCACTAATTCTAGCTTCTAGAATTAGTGGAATAATAGCATTATTATCTTCAAAGCTTAGAAAAAATTGCCATGCACGCGGCATAACAAAGTAAAATACAAAGATGCTCCCACACCAAAACAAAACAGGTGACATAAAAAGAATAAAAGCAGCATATTTTTTCTCACCTGAATATAACCCAGGTCTTATAAATAAAAAACATTCTATAGCGATAATTGGCATAATCATGACAAAAGAAACAAAAGCTGCAAGTTTTATATAAGTAAAGAATGCTTCAGTAAGACCAGTATAGATCACTTTCCTTATATTAGCATGATCTAATTCTGCAAGCGGCTCTAATAAAATGTTATATATATCGCTACTAAAGTAATAACAAATAATAAAACCAATAATGAATGCAGCAAATACTCGTAAAAACCTAGCCTTTAGCTCTAAAAAATGCTCTTTAAAAGTATATGACTTCATAAATTAACCAAATGTACAAGTTTAAGTAGGTATAATAGTCCTTGATGTTATCCCTACGTAGGCAGAAGTGACATTACCTTTGTAGTGAAGAGTAATTATTCTTGTATAGCTAACCCAAAAATGTTTGCTCCATAGTAATAGTGATAGAATTGATGTCATTCCTGCTTTCGTGGGGAGGCATTGCTAACGTGGATAGTCAAAATAGGTTGTTATGAACCTAGAAATTGAATAGAATGGCAAAAAACTCATCAAAAGTATATAATATACTCTAGAATAGAAAATCAAGAATTGCATCGTCATTATCCAAGATTCTAGCGGTACTCACGTACTAAATGTACGCCTAGTCCCTCGACTTGGTAGGTAATTCCCGCTATCACGATTTTGATTCTATCGTCTATACTCGAATGATCCTACGAATTGGATTTGAAAATGAGAGGCAAGTAAGCGGAGTGTAAATTTAGTACATGAATACACGAGTTCCTGATATTTTCAAAAAACAATTCTTCAAAGCAGAAATACCAACTCTTTATTTACAAGCAGTATACCATCTATAAAAAAAGTTCGTAACTGGAATGATTATAACAAAGCTTTAAGAAAAATGGGAGAAATAATCCTTAGTTTTGATGAAAATTATTTGGCAAAGTTATATTTTTGTGGAAAGCAAAAACGTGGCGGAGTTAAAGAATACACTGACAAAATGTATGAATTTTTACTGACAGTTAAAATAACGTTAATTCAATGTAACGTTAATACTAGGTTCAGTATCATCTCTGTTAAAGGTAATGTCACCCCTACCACCATTATGCTCCTGCTCCTTTGGATGTTGCCCCTGCTTCGGTGTGGGGTCTAAAAAAATAGCATAGATAGGTATGTTATATAGTTTTAGACCCTAGCTTTCGCTGGGAGGCATTGCCGCGTGGATCAAAAAGCCAACGTAAGTAATGGTACTTACAGAACCAAAAACGATGTCATTCCTAGCTAAAAGCGGGAATCCAAAAAATAACCTGCAAAGGCTATTAACGTCAGTTCGGGATAAGATATAGATGAAATAGTAATAGATAAAAGGATTGTCAAAAAGGAGTGCCTGCAGTATTTATATTTTTAAACAAAAAAACAAACTACAGGCATGAAAAAAGATATCACAGAATTATATAGTTTTATAGATGATTTTTGTAAAATTTATTTGGAGTATGAACAGAGAAAGTTATTACCATCAAATAAGCAGAGAAATCGCTGTTGTAGCATGAGTTTAAGTGAAATGTTAACAATAATAATTATGTTTCATACATCCTATGCTAAGAATTTTAAATTTTTCTATAAAAGTTATATAGAGTGCATGCATAAGGATGATTTCCCTAAAGCCTTGAGTTATAATAGATTTGTTGAATTAATGGCACGATTATTCATACCGCTAAATATGTTGATTCATTTGTTGTTTGGTGAAGAAACAGGTATTTATTTTATTGACTCTACAACGATTAAAGCTTGTCACAATAAAAGGCGTTATAGCAATAAAGTTTTTAAAGGATTAGCCAAACATAGTAAATCCTCTATGGGGTATTTTTATGGTTTTAAATTACATGTAATAATCAATAATAAAGGGGAGTTTATGGCATTAAAAGTGACCAAAGGCAATGTAGATGATAGGGTTCCAGTACCGGAGTTAACAAAAAGATTAACTGGAATTATAGCAGCTGATAAAGGTTATATTAAACAAAATTTGTTCTTAAATTTATATGAAAGAGGCTTAAAAATGATTCATGGAATTAAGAAGAATATGGAAAATAAATTAATGGATTTGAAAGAAAAAATCTTACTTCGAAAGCGTAACTTAATTGAAACAGTTTTTGATTATCTAAAAAATAAAATGAACCTTGAACATACTAGACATAGATCACCAATAAATGCCTTTGTCCATATATTATCTACTCTTGTTGCTTATTCATTAGACTTCTTTCGAAACTAGACAATGATGTAGAATGGTGTTATAAATATCTGATTTGAAGTAATAATATGAAATTCGATCAGATTAAAGAGTTAGAGGATAAAAAATTTCGTCGATTAACAGGAGTAAAGAAGGGAACATTCTCAAAGATGGTGGATATTTTGAGGCAAGCTGATGGTCTTAAGAAATCAAAAGGTGGGCGTAAAAATAAGCTCAATTTGGAGGAACAGTTGCTGATGGTCTTAGAATACCTTAGAGAATACCGTACTTATTTCCATATAGGTCAGAACTATGGGATTAGTGAAAGTTCAGCATATAAAGCTGTTAAATGGGTAGAAGACACCCTAGTTAAACACCCAAACTTTGCTCTTCCAGGTCGTAAAGCTCTAATGAAGAGTGATATGAATTATGAAGTAGTCTTGATTGATGCTACTGAGAGTCCTATAGAAAGACCTAAAAAAAACAAAAATTCTATTATTCAGGAAAGAAGAAAAGGCATACACTAAAAACTCAAATAGTGGTAGACAAGAAGACACACCAAGTAATATGTACAGATTTTTCTAACGGTAAAAAACATGACTTTAGATTATTTAAGGAATCCAAAATTCTTATCCATTCTAAGGTTAAAGCGATTACTGATACAGGATATCAAGGTATACAAAAAATTCACAATAATTCTGAGTTACCAAAGAAAAAAAGCAAGAAAAATCCTTTAACTAAAAATGATAAAAAGAATAATCGTAGGTTAGCAGGAGAAAGAGTTCTGAATGAAAACGTTATTGGTATGCTAAAACGGTTCAAAATTATTGCTGACAAATATCGAAATAGACGTAAAAGATTCGGTCTTAGATTTAATTTGATCTCTGGCATTTATAATTTTGAACTACGTTAACCAGTTTCGAAAGAGGTCTATTAAAGAAAAATAAACCTTCAACAAAATTTGATTTTAATCTACATGTTCTCAATATCCTTATCCCGAATTGACGTTAATCCTTATCCCGAATTAACGTAATACACTAAAGAAGCTGGTATTGAAGAACCGATTTCACCACATAAACTAAGACACTTTTTATTTACTTGGTTAAAGAAACAAGGTATTGAAGATGCCTTAATTCAGCCGTATTCAGGACATGAAAGTCGTCAATCTTTAGAAATATATTCGAAATTATCGATAGGGGATGCACAAAAAGAATATGAAAATGTCATCGGGAAATTCCCTATCTAACTATAAGTGGCGGCTCATCCCTTCTTCCCTCACACTCCGCCTAATAAACTAGTTCCTGAGATAATACCTATTGCTGGAGATACAGGACATACACCTTTATCACGTGCATTCCTTACAACGATGCAACTCTTGTCTAATATGGTTTGGTGGGTCAATAGTTCGTTACAATTTACAGAAATCCTGTGCCTCAAGGTTTTATAACTATGCGTAAGAGGCTATAGTCATGGTTTCACGTGAGTTCAAGATAAGAACCTAAAAACCTCAAAAACCATTCTCTATTTGTCCAAGAAGTAGGTTTGACTAAAAGTAAATAATTATGGTTTCTATCCTGCCAAACAACTTCATGTGATCCATAATTCTTGGATCTATAAGCGTAATAAACGCTTCTTTTTAATCCACTTAATTCCTCATAATAAAATTTTTGGGTGGTATCAGGAATAGGAGGAAAGGATATAGATATTACTGGTGTTCTCACTAGTCGTACTGTTGCCCCTGGAACCTTAGCATGTTCATAAACATATTCTACCCTATCTTCTTGAGCAGAGAATTCTTTTTGCTTCTGATAAGTAAATACTGAATTTAAAAAATATCCACTACTTTGCGGTATTTCTAAATGTTTCTTTATTTCTGAAGGTACTTCATTGACACTGTAGGCTTTTTGAAATTTAATTGCACTGTCACCAACAGGCATTTGCCAAAAGCTTATTGGAACCTTAATAGCTCTTACAATTTTTGGGTAGCCATAACTTAATTCGGCAAAAGTTTTAGAAAGGACTTCTACTGCATGATTAGTGTTTAAAGGTGCTAATCTTGAAGCAACTTGAATTACTCTTGATCTGTAAAAGCTCCTTCTAAAACAGTAAATTCAATCAATGTACGATCCCTTGTAACAGATGCTGCTCTTTTATTTTTGTAATTAAATCCTATCCAAAATATACTATTTCCTAGAAGGTGTGGAACAGGTTCAGGAATATCTATGTTTGAAAACTCTGTATGATTTTTCCATAGAGCAGGGTAATCGTAAGCTGGTGGAGACCAATCATAGTTAAATTGTTTGAGACTCAACTTTCTTGATTTATCTCCTATATATAATTTTAAAGAACACCTAGGATAATTTTTATCAAAATTCTCTGTACGATATGTTATTTCATCTACAGCTAAATCATTTGGTAAATCATTAGGATAGAAAGCTGTAAAGTTTGCTTTAGCTAACCATATATTACCGTTAGTTTCAAGTTTAACAATATCCATCTCACTTATCTCTTTATATAGCTTACTAAATTGTTCTAGTTCCCTCCTTTTTATTATGTGGAGGTGGTGATATTGATATTTTAGATGACATATGTGATTTTGCCTCCTGTCCTATAATTTTTGCTTTATCATGCAATTGCTCAGGTATGTGTAGCTTGCTTTTATTATCAGAATATCCGTGCCATTTATCTTTTAAATACTCACAAATTTTTTCAATAAAATTTTTCCTTGGAGTTATTACATCCGATGAAGCAGCTCGATCTTTTATCAAATCTTCAGAAAATTTCTGCATTGCATATTTGTCTGGCTGATCAATAAACTTACTTAACTGCACAACAGTTTCTTTTGCAATATCCTTAATTGACTCTGCACTTAATTTATCTGTTTCTTTATCTTTTTTAGCTTCTATTGCTTGGTCAATTTGTTTTACTAGCAAATCAGCTAAAGCCTCTTGAACACCATCTAGTTTTTTTAATGTTGTTATGCCTTTAGTTTGGTCTTCATCAGAAGATATAATTTCTAAAACTTTTTCTGTTACAACTGCATTATATTGTTCAGTAGTAAGAGTATCAGTTAATAATTCCTTCGATAAAGTGGTATTACTTGCAATAATTGACGAAGGATCTTTGGCAGGACAGTTTGTTTTGATTGTTTTTAACTCATCAATAAATTGACTAGCGACTTCTCCAGTACCAGCTACATCAATTACTACTTGCTGTGTCGTTAGCTTAGTGTCTTCTACTTTTCCTAGCGTAGCTGTAATATTTACTGCCACAAAGTCTTGGCTATCAAATTTTATACCCAACATATTTCTAAGATTTAACTCTTGATGTGGAGGAAAAGTTGCTATACTACAATCAAACATAATTTTCTGTCCACTGACATATGATACATTATTATCTTTATCTATAATAATCTTCGACTCAACACCACCTCTCATCCACTCATTCTCTGCAACATTCGTATGATCCGTATAATAGCAATTATCGTATATTTTTCTTTTCAACTGGTTAAATCCAGCCATACCACCAGCTATACTACCTTGATGACCTGTCACTAAAATATAGTTTGTTTGTTGTTCTGATAATTTATAATCATTGGTTAATATCTTATGTATATCTTGATAGGTTACTTTATACTCATCACCTTTACCTAACTTACACTGAGCTACTAGGTCTACTAGTCCTCCTTTTGGGGTTTCAATATAAAGTACCCCGCTGCGTTGTATATCTAGGTTAAATTGTACTTCAATCTTATCTTGAGAATCTTTGTCATATTTAGGATCAAAGCATTCTGCTATAAATTGTAAGACTTTGTCCGGGCTTTGTTTAGCATCATCAGATGTAAAACTATGTGATTGTGATTCCATAAATATCTCCTTAAATTACATTATAACGAACTAACTTCATAGTGGCTAACACTCGTTTGTCCATTGCTTGTTATCCCCATTTTTCAAATTATTTGAGTAAACATCTTTAGTTACTTAATTTCTCTGCTATCAAAATCACATTCTCTCTTCCATCTAAGGACCATATTGATTTATACTTTAATCCAACCTCTTCACATTCAATTATTCTAAAATTATGCTTTTTAAAGATTGAAGTTAGTACATTTTGATCCATAAACATAAACGATCCATCACTAATTGACGCAAGCTGCTTAGAATCAGTAACAGGGCTATTTACCCAATCTTTTAAAGATTGGACATAACCAGGAAATGATTCCTTATTTAATACTCTCTTCTCATATTCAGGGATAAAACTCTCAAAACCCTTAACATATGGTGTGACAGCAAGTACATAAACTCTCCCCCTATCTTTTAACAGACTAAATATGTTGGCAACTGCATTATCTAATTGCTCTAGAGAAAAGAAATGTAAGACCCGTGCTATCAGAATAGCATCATACTTATCACCAGTTTTAAAGGTTGAAGTAATATCACCAGAGATAAATTTAATTTTATCTAAAGTTGATTGATTTAATTTTAACGTTTCTATGTTGTATGCTGCAATAAAAAGATGACGTTCATCAAGATCATTTAAGTGATAAATAACGTTATATTGCTTCTTTAGTGTTTCTATCATAGCTTTTCCATAAGCACCACCAATTTCTAGGACTGTCCGGTTCTTTGAAAATTCTATAAATTTCTTTGTTACCTCATCTAAACGTGGTGACATTGCCCCTTTCTTATTAAGAGTTTGAATCCGACCATCATCTTCTTCTTTAGGCTGCAACAATTTTAGATCATAATATTTGTTTATTGCTTCTTTAAAGCTATATTCTTCTGCGTAAAGTTCATAATTCTTGCATAATACGATTAGCAAAATACAAGATATTTTTAAAATTTTAGACATTTACTTTATTTAACTCCTAATTACAATAGTGGATAATATTGTGCGGTTATATAATTCTCCAGTATGGCAGCAACGCCGGTAACTCGGGTACTTCTCAGGATTACTATAGGTATCCTCTAACATCTTGGTTATATCTTTAACACCTGCTTCTTGTAATTGAAGTTCTACATAAGCTGGTAAATCGAACATATAATGTCCTGTTTTCAGGGAATTAAAAAAAACCTTGAGTAATCAGCTCGCTGCTTTACAAAATTATCATAATATTCCTGATCAACTTCATAAGAATATTGTTGAATACTAGGGCAAATAATAGCTTTAATATTTTTTGCTCCTTTTTTCTGCATTAATTCTACTACATTATTAATGATACCAGCTTTAGCACCACGCCAACCACAATGAACACTTCCTATAACCATACCATCTCCGCTACTTAACAACACAGGAACACAGTCAGCAGTTTGTAGTGCTAGCACTAGATTCGTTTTTGTAGTAACTGTCGCGTCAGCTTCCGGGTCAATATCACTATCAGTAATTAAATCAGCATCAATAATTTTGATACCATGCACTTGCTGTAAAATAACAATATTATTAGCATTATAATGCCTAACTACTGCTAGTCTGTTATTTTGGACAATTTCTAACTGATTAGGATCACCAAACTTATTCTTTTTACTATAAACATGACTAGATTGCTTGAAGCTTTTATCAAAAATTTTATAATATACTTTATTCTTTACAAACTCATGCATATGACAACTCCACAGAATTTTGTTTATAAATTATCAGATCATTTGCAAAAAATCATCAACAAATTTCAAACAGATTACTCGCTAATACCTTGCATTGGAGTAGAAATAGAATTTTATTTAAGCAAAAATGTTAATCCACTCGAATTGCAAACTCTGCTTGGTATAGTAGTTAAGAAAGAAAAAGGCAATAATCAATTTGAAATAGATTTACCACCTTCTACTAATAACATAATTGAGTATATAGGAAAAATTAGTAGCACTAAGTCTAAAATACAAATTATTACAAAAAAATTACGGGGCAAGGTAAATTTTTCTGCCAAACCATTTCCAAACGATTATGGTAGTAGTATGCATTTTCATGTAAATTTTATAGACTCTTCTGCTTTAATGAATAGTGTAGCTAACCCTAATATCATTTACTCATTTGTTCCAACGGAAAAGATGTCATTCCCGTGTAGGCGGGAATCTAGCGTAGGTTGTCATTCCCGCGAAAGCAAAAATCTAGATACCTGCCTACGCAGGGATGGCACTGATATGCTTGATCTAATGGGGCAGAGTATCTGCCATTATATGCTCGATAGTTTTTTAATATTTATGCCAAATGAGAGAACATTCGGTGAACTGTGTCAGTATAGAATATCATACTTTAAAATTCAACCTATCAGGGAAGAAAATATCTAGCTGCGAAACAGTCACTGCCCAATTTGGTATTGGCATATTCCATTTAGCTGTAATCTGTTTTATAGCACAAAATACCAGTTTAAACAAAGCATTTTCACTAGTAAAAGCTCCTTTTGTTTTAGTATATTTTCTGACTTGACGGTGAAAACCCTCAATCGGATTGGTGGTATAAATCAGCTTTCTAACCTCGCCTGAATACTTAAAATACGTTGCTAGGGTGTGTCATCAATTGAGGCAAATTACCATGGAAACCATATAAACAGCTCCTAAAAAGTTCTGAGATGTTTTGTCATATCGTGTTGCGATAGCTCTATATTGCTTCAATTTTGCAAAAAAGTTCTCAATCAAATGCCTAGCTTTATAAAGATCCTTATCATAATTAGCTGGATTCACACGATTCTTCTTTGGGGGAATCACAACTGTACATCCCTTATCTTTCAGCTTATCTCGCATACGTGCATCGGCATCATAAGCCTTATCAGCAAGTACAGCATCCGCTTTCGTCAATTCATTCATCAAAACATCAGATCCTTGCAAATCATGAGCTTGACCCGGGGTAAGATGGAATCCCGTTGGATTCCCTAGAGCGTCACATGTGGCATGGATTTTAGTACTCAGCCCCCCTTTACCTCGTCCAATTGCTTGGTCATCCTCTAACTCTTTTTTTTAGCACCAGCACTATGTTGATGACTCCTAACAATGGTTGAATCAATCATGGCATACTCGTTATCAGCATCTTTAGCCAACATCTCAAAAACCTTTTTCCACACACCTGTCTTGCTCCACCTTGAATGACGTAGGTGAATCACTCGAAAATCTCCAAAACGTTCAGGTAGGTCTCTCCAAGGTATACCAGCCCTATATCGATACAAGACCGCTTCTACAAATAGGCGATTATCCTTGGCTGTTACGCCAACAGACTCTTCCCTTCCAGGTAGGTTATCTTTAATCCGATCCCATTGATCGTCACGTAGAGCATATCGACGCATAGAGAAAATTTATCCTTAATTTTTTCTCTATTACACAACAAACAAACACTATTGTCAACTTAATTGATGACACGCCCTAGATTATCCCAATTTTGTTGCCAAGATTTAATAACCATCGGATATTTTTTACCCCATTTTTCCTCAAGTCGTAGCAGGTTATATTCTGCCACATCTCTACTTTCCGCTTGGTAAATCATCTTTAAATCTACCATAAATGATTTCTGATCTTTGCTAGCTACATGCTTTAAAGAATTACGAATTTGATGTACTATACAAAGCTGTATTTCAGTTTTTGGAAATACTGTATTAATGGCTTCCGGAAAACCTTTTAGCCCGTCAATACAGGTTATTAATACATCTCTCATACCACGTGTTTTTAAATCGTTAAGAACACCTAACCAAAAATGTGATCCTTCTGATTCACAAGCATAAAATCCTAGAATATCCTTATGACCATTTTGGTCAATCCCCATAATATTATAAACAACTTTAGTTGTTACTTTGTTATCTTGTCTAACCTTAAAAAACATAGCATCAAGAAAAACTATCGCATACATCGCTTCAAGTGGTCTACTTCGCCATTCATTTAATTGCGGCATCAGCTTGTCGGTAATAGATGAAATTGTAGCAGCTGATACCTCTACACCATATATCTCTTGTAGGTGTCCAGCAATCCCTTCGTAAGATGTCCCAAGAGCATACAGAGCTAATATTTTATTATCCAGCTCCTCATTTAAAATAGTTTGTCTTTTTTTAATCAATTGTGGTTCAAAACTACCATTACGGTCTCTTGGTGTTTCAAGTTCGAAGGAACCTGTAGCCGTCTTCATAGTCTTTGTATACTGCTCGTAAATGAAGAGTTGAAAGAAGAGAAGAAAGAAGCTAGAATATGATTATGGGAAATATTTTAACATCTGAACAAAGAACGGCACTGAAGTCACGTCATGGTAATGAACGAGATAGGAGAGTATGTGACCGAATTAAGGCAGTTTTGCTGTATGATAAAGGTTGGAGCTATGAAGAAATAGCAGAAGCATTGCTGTTAAGTGAAGAAGCTATAAGAAAGCATGTAAGAGATTATCAAAAATTTAATAAATTAGAGACAGCTAACGGTGGTAGTGCAAGTAAGCTAAGTGAGCTAGAAGAGAAAGAGTTAATAGAGCATTTAGAAGTATGTAATTATGTTTATGCCAAAGATATTAGCAATTACATAGAAAAAAAATACGGTGTTGCCTATACAATAGCAGGAATAACAAAGCTATTAAGGAGATTAGGCTTTGTATATAAAAAGCCAAAGATTGTACCCGGCAAGCTTGATGTAGATAAGCAAGAACTATTTAAGCTAGAATATAGTTTGTTAAAAGGTAATCTCAAGGCTAAAGAAGCTATATATTTTATGGATAGCGTTCATCCTCAGTATCAAACAAAAGCCCGTTATGGTTGGATCAGAAAGAATCAAAATAAAACTTTACCAACATTTAGTGGTTGGAAAAGGAAGCATTTAATAGGAGCAATTAATTTATCTGATTTGCAATTAGTTAGCACAGATAATCCTAAAGTAAACGGTGATTATATAATCAATTTTCTACAAAAATTAGAAGCAGAAAATCCTAATAAAGAGAAGATATATTTGATTTGTGATAATGCTGGGTATCATAAGTCAAAGAAAGTAAAGGAGTATCTAGTAAATAGCAAAATAGAATTAGTATTTTTACCTCCCTATAGCCCTAATCTTAATCCGATTGAACGATTATGGAAATTTATGCATAGAATTGTAACAAATAATAAATTTTACCATAATTTTGCTCAATTCTCAGAAGCTATAGATAGATTTTTTGCTAATATTGATAAATACAAAGGTAATTTGCTTACTCTTATAACTGACCAATTTCAGACTATAACTTTTAATCATTTTGCCAACTCTTCAGGTTAATTGAGTATATTAATGCCGTTTCTACGGTTACTACCTTGTTCCAAACTATTTTCTAGTAAGTGAGAATCCATTTCACCTTCTAGGGCAAGCTCCGTAAAATCTTTCACTAAAGACGTTAGCAGTCCACTTGGACCAAGTAACGGCTTGCCTTGGTATAGTCCTTGTATGATCTCCATACATTTATTTTGATTAAGTATTTGTGATACTTGATCTAGGGCGTGTCATCAATTAAGTTGACAATAGTGTTTGTTTGTTGTGTAATAGAGAAAAAATTAAGGATAAATTTTCTCTATGCGTCGATATGCTCTACGTGACGATCAATGGGATCGGATTAAAGATAACCTACCTGGAAGGGAAGAGTCTGTTGGCGTAACAGCCAAGGATAATCGCCTATTTGTAGAAGCGGTCTTGTATCGATATAGGGCTGGTATACCTTGGAGAGACCTACCTGAACGTTTTGGAGATTTTCGAGTGATTCACCTACGTCATTCAAGGTGGAGCAAGACAGGTGTGTGGAAAAAGGTTTTTGAGATGTTGGCTAAAGATGCTGATAACGAGTATGCCATGATTGATTCAACCATTGTTAGGAGTCATCAACATAGTGCTGGTGCTAAAAAAAAGAGTTAGAGGATGACCAAGCAATTGGACGAGGTAAAGGGGGGCTGAGTACTAAAATCCATGCCACATGTGACGCTCTAGGGAATCCAACGGGATTCCATCTTACCCCGGGTCAAGCTCATGATTTGCAAGGATCTGATGTTTTGATGAATGAATTGACGAAAGCGGATGCTGTACTTGCTGATAAGGCTTATGATGCCGATGCACGTATGCGAGATAAGCTGAAAGATAAGGGATGTACAGTTGTGATTCCCCCAAAGAAGAATCGTGTGAATCCAGCTAATTATGATAAGGATCTTTATAAAGCTAGGCATTTGATTGAGAACTTTTTTGCAAAATTGAAGCAATATAGAGCTATCGCAACACGATATGACAAAACATCTCAGAACTTTTTAGGAGCTGTTTATATGGTTTCCATGGTAATTTGCCTCAATTGATGACACACCCTAGTTGAATTGGTTTCATTGGTTTACTCATGTCAAATTTCCTATTATTTTACGCGAAGAACATGTGGATAAGTTGATAGTAACTTATCCACATTCTTCGCTATTTACAACATCAATAATCTTTATTTTATATATTTAAAAGATTATCTTTTTCAATTTGTGTGAGTAGACCTAACCAATTGCTTGGTTAAGCCCCTCCTCAGAACCGGACATGCAGAGCTACCGCATCCGGCTCCCGAAAGGTAAGATAGGCTTGTACCCTATTTTGTTGGTTTTAGAACATTGAAATGCTCTTCCACTTATTTGGAAAGTTGACCCTTTTGAGTATTACAGCTAATCTTTGCCAATTCATCTTACGTTTTCCACCCATTCTATTAAACCACCCATATATTGCTCGCCTAGTTTGGTGAATAAATGAACTTACTCGTCTTTGATTATCTGATATACCATGATAATTGATCCACCCTTTTGTAGCTCTAATGACTTGCAATAGTATCTGTTCTTTGTCCCTCTCATTAAGGTGACTTCGTAGATATTCTCTTAGCCCTTTAAGCTTTTCGGTAAATCGATCTTTCCTTGTGGTATATTTTAATCTCCATGTGTTACCAAATCTTGATTTACCCCAATAGCAAGTAAAGCCAAGAAAATTATAACTCTTGATCTTCTTACCTTGCTTAGCTAAGTTCTCAGCATGGTATCTACCGGACTGAATCATCTGCGATTTAGTTTCATTGATGTTCAAGCCATACTTGTTTAATCTTTTAGGCAAAACCTCATAAAACTTCCTCGCATCTTCTTCATTCTCAAAGACAAACACCATATCGTCACAATACCTCACCATTCCAGTTTGCCCTCTTATGTTTTCCTTGCTGATTTTAGCAAACCAACAGTCAATAACATAATGTAGGAAGACATTTGCCAAAATTGGTGATGTTTTAGACCCTTGGCGGCATCCTTCCTTGTTAGTAACTATAGTACCGTTTTCTATAATTGCTGTTTCCATCAGTTTCATAACTAGTCTTAGGAATCTTTTGTCAGATATTCTCTTTCTTAGGAATCCCATCAACTCGGAATGTTTGATTGAATTGAAACACTTAGTTATATCAATTTCAACTACAGCTCCTTTATTGAAGTTATACGTAAGTCTATTCAACTTCTTAAGTGCATCATGGGCGTTTAATTTAGGTCGGAATCCATAGGAACACTTTAAGAATATTGGCTCAAACACAGAGTTTAATATCTTGCTTACTGCAGACTCGATTATCTTATCTTCGAAACATGATATTACCAAGGGTCTTTTGCCTCCATCTTCTTTCGGAATTAGCGTTATTCGTGCAGGTTTAGCTTGATATTGCCCCTTGCGAATTCTAGTAAGGAGCGAGAGCAAATTTGCTCCCAACTTCTTACCATAAATCGCTTTGGTTATACCATCTATTCCTACAGCTTTCTTGCTATCGAGTTCCTTATATTGTTCTTCTAACATCTCTAAATCAATAATATGTCCAAGATTATTAAACTTTATGTCTTGATTTTGCGATGATAGCAACTTTATACGCTCAAGTTTTGTTGACCATGTATTTCCGTCTATGCTGTGTACGGTCATTGTTTCCCTCTTACGTTCTTACCTTTCTGCCAGCCCTTCGCTCCACTTCCATTACGAAGCTTCATCACTACTACAACTGACTCAGCCATCCTTACACCATCTCCAAAGCCTTATGTTTCGGCACTTGTACTTTGAATACTTACTTAGCTCAGTAAGAGTTATAAGGACTTCTCAAGTTGCATCATTAATCTCTACAAACTCGCTGACGCCTGAGACCCCTGGTGATTAAATACTTTCGGATTTGCTAGTTATAACCTCCAGTATTCTATTGCTTACTACCCTGTATAAAGTATCAGCTCTCACTACTACCGACTATTTCGGGGCTATCACGTTCACCTTTTGGTTTCGGCTCGATTGTTTCGCTGTCTACGCTTTACTACTGTCGTTACCTTCAGCAGCACAAGACTCGCTATATGGTGGAGCTAGCTACTCCTTCCATAACAGGACTTTCACCCATAAGATTAATGCACCTTATCTTGACGCACACACACTTAGACGAACATTCCCCCTGAGGTTAAATCTTATTATTATTAATGTCAATATTTATAAGGTATACAAGGTAGGCATGTCTAGCATTTTGCAATTGATTTTCCCTCTGTATAGCTTACAAACAAAGACTTACAGGTGAGTCGGGAAAAAATTCGCCCTTTCCTGTAGAGAACCCCAATAAACTATCTCATTTTTTCTTCATTCTTCTTGTGTATACCATTTCTTTCCTTAAAAAATGATAAAATTACTTCCCATGCTTGTTCTTCTATGTAATACTTAATTTTATTGCAGTGAAGCTTTAATAGTCTTTTCCTTATTATTAATATTATTTAGTTCATTGTTAAGATGTAATTTCTCTGCTTGTTGTTTAGCCTTACCACAATACTCCAAAGCTTTATTAAAATCTCCCTTGCTAAAATAAGCATCTGAATAAGTTATATAAAAAAGCATTTTTGTTCTATCATCAGCTATTTCCTCAATTAAGTTATTATATTTATTGAACTCTACTATTACTTTATCAACTTGGTTGGTTAAAATAAGTAGTTTTCCATATAATCTTATTGATCGTAAAAAGTCTCTAGTGTTATGAGCTTCCTTAAATAGAAATATTGCTTTTTGAATTGATTTTATAGACGTCTCTATTTCTAGTATATTGGTATTAATTGTATCTGTTGTTTTATTTACATTATTCTTGGCTAAGACAATATTAACTTTATTGCACAATAATTTTGCCTTTAAAATTTTTATATCACTATCTTTTACTGACTTACTTATTTTTATATTATTATACTCATAAAATGCTTTATTTATTTTTTCTTCTGCCTTTTGATAATTACCAATTTTAAGATAATATGCTGAGTATAAATATAGAATTTTACACTTTAATATTTCTAAACCGTTAGTTTCCTGCAAATATCTATTAACCTCATCAAGTATCTCTAGAAAATCTTCATATTTCTCTTGATAAAAGTAGACCGAAGAAATCATTAAGTCCATTGCCGCAAGATTTTCATTATACGTGTCTTTGAATTTAGTTTTAAATTGCTGACTAGTTTCAATAATTTGTTGAAACGAATTAGCTAGTTTAAACTCATGCTCATTATCTACAAAAAATCGCAATAATAATTCAAACCATCTTAAATTTAAGGTAGAACAAATACTATTTTTATTGTTATTGTCTAGTGACTGATGAAGTTGATGACGTAAGACTGCTTGTACTAAGCGATGAATAGCAATAGTATCATTATCACCATAATTGATCATAGAATATTGCCATAATAGAGCAATATGCTTATTTAATGTTAATCGTGGAGATGATAAATGTGGATAAGCTGTTTGCAACCATGTAAGTAATATTTCACGAGAGATTTTGTCTGGTGCTAGGTACGCAGCTACTGTTAAAAGTTCAATAGCTATTGGGGGTTCATTATTAACTTTAGTATCTCTAATAATTGCCTCTAAACTAATATTCCATGTTATTGCTACTGGATAATTATAGGTGGTTGTCTCATCTAAAAAAGTATTATCCGCTAATAATTCTGATTCATACCTCTTGTAAAGATCCAAATATTCTGGAATAGTGATATGTTTTTGTTTAATATAAGCACTAGCTTGCACTAGTGCTAAGGGTAAATATCCTAGAATTTTTACTAATTCTTTTATAGCATTTTGTTCTTCTGCTACATCCCGCTGTATTAAAGTCTTTATTGTTTTGATAGCTTCCTTTTCTGTCATGATATCAATAGGCAATATTGCAAACTTTGTTGACCAATGACGTTGACGAGTTGTTAAAATTACATATCCACCAGCTTCTGGTAGAAATGGTTCGATTTCACGATAATTATTTACGTTGTCAAAAACTAAAAGCCATCCTGGATTGTCAATTAGCCATTGTTTAACATAAGCAATAATATTTTCTTTTGTATAAACGGCTTCTGTGTATCCTAATAACTTAGCAAATTCAACATATTTATTATACAAATAATCAACGTTTTCTGCAGGAAGCCAAACTTTAAATGTATAAGGATGCTTTGTATGATTGACATATTGCAAGGCTAATTGTGTCTTACCGATTCCTCCAAGTCCAGCACATGCACTAATTGCTAAATTACTTGTTGCCTCTGGCGTATGATTTTGATGTAATTTATTGTATAAATCACTCAATAATTTTTCTCTACCAACGAAAACATGATTTTGTCTAGGTATATTCCAACTAGTCAGATTCTTAGGAAATGTTATTGGTTTCTGTTGTTTAAACCAAGATACTATTGCTTCTTGATTTCTAACTATTTTTTTAATAGTTGGATTAAATATTAAAAGATAAGCACTACAAATAATTAAAGCCAATATCCCAAATATTGGTAAGTAAATATTCTTAGCTTTATCTTGAATATTTTTATTTGTCAAATAAGATTGAGGAGAAACTGAACCGGAATTATTTGATAGAATATTATTATATCTTTCCTTGAACTTAATAATAATGTTGTTTACATTCACATTAGAAAAAATCTTTGTGATAATTTCTAAAAGAATAAAATGATATTGTTTGGATGAAAAAAAATTAATATATTCAAAATTAGTTTGTTTAGGTAAGAATTTTATACATTGTTCTTCCTGTGGCATAAGAAAAAATACTTTAGATATATCCTGATCACTAGACATAATAATAGAACCACCATCTCGCTGTTGTTTAGCTATAGTATCTTCATTTACTGCTAAAACATAGATGGTGCATTGCCTTAATTGTTTTTTGCCTTCGTCATCTGTCTCCTTATGCTTTAAAACTACAGGAGCATTATTAAAATCTTCTCGTAATTCTACAGAAACTGTTATGCCTATAAGGTGTAAATCACTACGTATCTTATTGATCATCAAGTTTACATCATACGTCAATTCGGGATAAGGATTAGTAAAAATGCTTTAGCTATAACTAATACAAGATTTTGGATATGTATAAATTGCATTTCTGTGAATTCATACATTAATTGCTCTTCGTAGTGTATATATGTCTGCTATTTTTACTAATCCTTATCCCGAATTAACGTATCATGGTTTCCTAGATTTGGTAAAACAATAAAAAGGGATATATTGTCAGACTTTGTTAATATTAAAATTTCCTTTAATATTCTTCTGAATTCTTGTTGAACTAATAAACTTAAATAATAATTTTGTATTAGTTGGTATTTGTTAGATTTTTCTATAAAGTTTATAATCCCTTCTCGGGAGTTTGTTGCTATTTTTCTTTTGAGATTAGAGATATGACTTTCAATAGTTCTCGTCTCAATCTGTTTATCCTCATTTGATAGAAAATTAGCTACCCCTTTGATATTCTTCCCACGTGTAATGCACGCTATTATATCTATTTCCCTTAATGTGAATTTAATATTGTTAATTGTTAGCAAATGTTGTTCATAAATCTCTTGAGGGCATAGTATTCCTTTATCTTCCATAAAATATAATTTATTTAAACTTATATCATTTCATAAGAGTTAAGAATCTCTAACTTATAGATTAGAAGATTATATTTTTAATACAAACTATAATCAGTCAATTTTTAAATTACATCTATGGTATACTTGCAGCAAAACTGCATAACACTATTAAATTTTTTTGCTAGTATAAATTTATTTTATAAATTTGGGTTTCTACTATGCAAATATCACCGATTAATAAAAAAACTAGTTGAAAAAGTACCAGTCATATTATAACATCTGAAATATTAACAATAATGATAATTAATCGAAATGCAAAAGCCAAAAGTAGCGACCTTAAGTGCTGAAGAACGAGAAGAACTAATACAACATATTAAGGCAAATTCATTAACAGGAAATGATCAGCAAGCGATAATAGAACTTGTGAAATTTTGTAACGAACTAATAGACAAGCTAGCATCATCAAATATCAGTATAAATAAGCTTAAGGAAATGCTGATTGGTTTTAAGGCAGATAACAAAAAAAAGATAGTTCAGATTCATTAAAAGAACCGCCAAGTGAATCTGATAACGGGAATGGTGGTAATGAAGAAGAGTGCGATAAGCCCAAAAAGATAGATCGTAGTAATTGGCAAGGTAAATATGGGTTTGATGATTATAAGGATGCGAATACCAGCTATTTAGCTCCTGAGAATTTTTGTAGTGGTGATAGCTGTCCTCACTGCTATAATGGCAAACTATATAATAGTGAAGCTAGAAAATTGCTACAATTCACAGGTAACGCTCCAATTACAGTCAACAGATATGTAAAGAAAACGCTACGCTGTAATGCTTGCGACTATAAAGTTATGAACAATAAAAATATCAACAAATGGACAAATAGTAGCAGAAGTGCAATAGTGTTACAAAAGACCTATGGTACTCCTTTCTACCGTTTATCTAGGTTGCAAAGTTTAAGTGGGTTTCCTGTAGCATATAGTTCGTTGTGGCAACAATATTTAGATGTTTGGCAAGAAGGTGGTGGAGCTGAGATTTACGGGGTATTATTGGAAATGGCTGCCGAATGTAATTCACTGAATCTTGATGATACTAGAGCCAGGATTTTAGAAATTACTATAGCCAATAAAAAATTACGTACTCAAAATAAGAAAGGACGCAGCTGTTATACTACTACTATATGTGCTAAGACTACAAATAATGAGGTGATAGTTTTATATTTTACAGGTAATAAGCATGGCGGGGAGAATATTGGTAACGTACTAAAGAATCGTAAGAATAGAACAGATTCTATCCAATTAATGACTGACGCAAGTAACAATAATAACCCGGTATTATCAGAAGCAGATAAAGAATTACTAGCAATAATAGTGATGATCAATTGTTTGTCACATGGTCAGAGAAAATTTACAGAGAATGAACTATATTACCCTGAAGAATGCGGATATTTTCTCAAACAAACACGTGGTATTTACCACAATGAACATCAATGTAAAGAGATGAGCCCTGAAGAAAAACTGGGGTATCATCAGGAACATAGCAGTAAATATATAGAAAACATATATAACAAAATAGACGAATTATTTAACGACAAGAAAGTTGAGCCTAATAGTAGGCTTGGACAAGTTATGAGATATTGGTTAAATAATAAAGAAGGTTTGACCCAATTTTTAAAAATTCCAGTTAGCAGTCTTGATAATAATTGGGCTGAGAGATCACTGCGTACCATTATTTTACAAAGGAAGAATTCATTATTCTTTAAAACAATCAATAGTGCTGAGATACATAGTGGTCTATATAGTATAGTAAAGACTTGTAGTGAGAACGAGATCAATGCCTTTAAATATTTAAATTGGCTACAAGAGCAGAGTAGCAAAGCAAAGAAGCATCCTGCGAATTATAGCCCTTTTGCCTATGCAAGATATATGAATAATACGGAATTAATCAAGACAGCAGCTTAAATGACAGAACGCCAATCATTAGAGAGTTTGGCAGAACTAGGATCGCCATTATGAATAAGAATGTATAAGGTTCTATGGCAAATCTGATAAGATAAATTATCAGAAGGGAAGAGTTTTGCCGTAAATTTACCTTTGGATAGGCGTTTAGAGCATAGCCAAAAGCCTTGACCGTCAAAGGACAAAATTTTAATGGCAGTTCTGTTTTTATTATAGAATAAAAACAAGGAACCATTAAGAGGGTCAGAAGAAAGTTTTTGTCTACAAACAGCGATTAAGCCATCTATACCCTTGCGAAAATCGATGGCAATAGTGGCAACAAAAATAACTAACGCCGGGGTTAGTTGCAGCATAGAAATGTCTGAATTATGGTTTTTGGCTCTAGTGTTTGGATAATAAGCTTGGTACCATTTGGTTTAATAATGTGACAAGTATAGTGATTTTGTTTGGGGTTCGCTACAGGATCAGTAGCTATAGAATTTACTAGTTGAAATGGGACAAAATTAATATTTTGTTGTAGAGCTTGATTTGAAGCTGAGACAGGAGAAGTTTTGAGGGTAGGTTCATGGGCTTTTTTAATTGAACTAATTGTTGCTTTATTAATATTAAGATGTTTAGCTATCTCTTGGTAAGAATAATGATGGAGTAATTGGTGAACTAATTCCTTTAGATGGTTTGGTATGGGATCAAACTTGTTAGTTTTAGTTTGACGCCAAGCTTTAAATTGCTGAGCTACTTGCTCAATAGTAATTGATGGTATTTGCATAGTAGGAACCCAAATGTATAAAAAATTCATACTAGCAAAAAAATTAGATAAAGTTATGCAGTTTTGCTGCAAGTATACGATTTAAGTTACATTATTTGTAAGCACTGTCATGGTCTGTATGCAATGTTAATAAGCGTAGGTGGACTATCAAACGACCCAACCTAAAGTTTAGTAGTTCATAAATCAACTAATAATCGTAACTTATATAAAATACTATTTAATTCAGCATAGGTAGTTTGTGCTAATCTAGGGTGAATAACACGATTTATAGTAACTGAGCGACAATGCTCTACTAAAGCATAACTTTTAACTTGTAAATTATCCCTAACCTCTAATCCAAAATGGAGTTTGCTAAATTCAGTTTGTGACTTACTACTAAGAGGACAGACGAAAATAATAGGTGGACTAGAGTTCAGTATTATTTGTGAGTTTAATATTATGACGGGGCGTATTTTTCCAACCTCATCTTTCTTTGCTGGATCAAGTCTAGCTAAGTAGATACCACCTCGAGTTAGAATTTTCTGTTGTTCCACCATTCCTCTTTTTCTTGCGGTAGATTTGAGTTTAAACTCTCTATTAATTCCTCTGACTCCTTAAGGTATTCTTTCGATTTTTTCATAGCGGTAAAACTCTTAATAATATCATTTTGTTCAAGCTGAATCTGAAAATTATTTAATTCATGTATAACTGCTTTGCGTATAAATTCAGTTCGAGATATACCTAACTTTTTTGCTACTTCATTACTGGCTGTAGCTATGTTATTCGGTAAAGTTATGGACAAACTTATCATATTAAAAACCATATGAGATAATATATAAGATATTATACTAATAAAAAATAATAAAAAAACAAAAACCTACATTGAAATGTATTGAATACTTTAAGGAAGAAAAAGAATTGCAATAAACAGAGATTCAGGAGTTCTTTTTAGGTAAAAGGGGTATTGATCAGATTTATAACCCTGCATCTTTACACCTTCATTTAAGCATATAAATACATCTTATTTCTTATCTTAACTTTCTTCCACTCCTTACTTATTACTTTTTCAACAGCCCGGTAATTTTATCTGACAATTAGCTTGTAACAAGGTCTATAAATCACATATAATTAAGGGCTATAACTGACATCCTGAAATACCTATTTCTAAATTGGTTTAACTGATATACCATGATTTTTTTGTACTTCGGAAGCATTTGTTAATTCATTTTTTATTTGCTTACCTATTGTTGATTCTGGGTTGATATATTGCATTACTTGCTTGTCTTTGCCCATTGCTGCTAGATAATCTTCTGGTATTGTATGACTTTTTCCTTTGAAATCATATATTACCACATCACAAAACCTAACATTACCTAGATTATAATCAGGATCAAATTTGTTCTTCATGGTTTGCAAGTCCTTTGTTATTCTCTGCTCAATTGCTGCAGAACAAACCTTGTGGCTATAGTTGATAAAGGCGTCCATATTTTGTTGTTTATATATTTGCAAAGCGGCACTTATATTTTCTGCTGTCGCAAATTTGTCTAATGATTTTATCTCATTTTGAAAGTTTTGGAATATATTGGCATTATAAGCAGCTTCTGATTTTGCCATTTCTACCTTTATTACTAACCTATCAATCTCTGGTACTATTATCTCTCTTATTGCTTTCCAGTTTTTGGTTCTAAGAACATCATTAAAATCACCTTTTTCTGGTGGCATCACTATGGAAACTATAGCACCTTGCTGCTCCAGTTTTTCTTTAGCAGTGGTGATTGTTTTGACTGATAGTGCATTTGAACCATCATTATCCGCAGCAATTATAATACCTTCATTTAGTTGTGGTTGATAGTTTTCGATGTTCCTAACTACAAGGGTACAGAGAATTTTACCTTCAATCATAGCTTCTTGTAAACTTAAAGCTGTTTCTACTCCACTTGCGATAATACGTCAATTCGGGATAAGGGATAAGAAAGAATAGTGTAGATATAAGAGTTGCAAGGAGTTAATGCCTGTGATAAATGTTTTTGTGGAAAAAGAAATAAACACAGGCATGAAAAAAGATATCACAGAATTATATAGTTTTATAGACGATTTTTGTAAAATTTACTATGAATACGAAAAAAAGAAATTATTACCAACAGAAAAACAAAGGAATCGCCGTTGTGATATGAGTTTAAGCGAGATTATGACAATTATGGTAATGTATCATACTTCTTATGCTAAAAACTTTAAATATTTTTATAAGACTTGTATAGAATATATCCACAAAGGTGATTTCCCAAAAGCATTGAGCTATAACCGTTTTGTCGAGTTAATGCCTAGATTGTTTGTCCCACTTAATATTCTTATGCATTTGTTATTTGGCGAGGAAACAGGTAGTTATTTTATTGATGCAACGACAATCAAGGCTTGCCATAATAAAAGGCGATATAGTAATAAAATATTTAAGGGGCTAGCAAAACATAGCAAATCATCAATGGGTTATTTTTATGGGTTCAAGTTACACTTAATTATTAATGAAAAAGGACAATTTATAGCATTAAAAATGACTAAAGGAAACGTTGATACGTCAATTCGGGATAAGGATTAGTAAAAATGCTTTAGCTATAACTAATACAAGATTTTGGATATGTATAAATTGCATTTCTGTGAATTCATACATTAATTGCTCTTCGTAGTGTATATATGTCTGCTATTTTTACTAATCCTTATCCCGAATTAACGTGTTGATGATAGGATTCCAGTACCTGAGTTAACAGATGGTTTAACTGGAGTTATGTATGCAGATAAAGGATATATTAAGCAAAACTTATTCGTCAGTTTATATGAAAGAGGATTAAAAATGGTGCATGGGATTAAGAAAAATATGCCAAATAAATTAATGGATTTAAAGGAGAAGATTATGCTAAGAAAACGTAATTTAATTGAAACAGTTTTTGATTATTTAAAGAACAAAATGAACCTTGAGCATACTAGACACAGATCACCTATAAATGCTTTTGTTCATATACTTTCTACACTAGTTGCCTATTCTCTTAAGAAAAATAAACCTTCCATAAATTGCAATTTCAACTTCCCTCTAAATTATAACCTTATCCCGAATTGACGTATCAAGAACTATCAACCACAAGCAAACGAGTACATAATAATCGCTGCAGATAATGACGGTCAGAACGCACCATCAGTAAAAACAATAACCATTGCTAAAGAAAAATTAGAACAGCAAGGTGCTGTAGTTTCTATAGTTATGCCACCAGAAAAAGGGGATTTTAATGATGTTCTTAAAGCTCAAAGCAAGGAAGCAATAAGAGAACTAATAGTACCTGAGATTGACAGATTAACAATATGTCATAAGCATAATAATATCAAATCTATCGGATTAGAAATTGTAAAGTCATCAGATGCCCTGAGTATCGATATATTACAGAAATTTCAAAATGAGCTAAAATCATTAGAAAAATTTGCGACAACAGAAAGTATAAACACCGCTCTGCAAGTATATCAACAACAAAATATGGAAGCTTTCGTCAACTATAGCCACAAGGCTTGTTCTAGAGCAATTGAGCAGAAGATAATAAATGACTTGATAACCATGCAGGACAAATTTAATCCTAATTATGACCTAGGTAATGTAAGGTTTTGTGATGTGGTAATATATGATTTTAAGGGCAAAAGCTATACAATACCAAAAGATTATCTAGCAGCAATAGGCAAAGACAGTCAAGCAATGCAATATATCAATCCAGAATCAATAATAGGTAAGGAAATAAAAAATGCCTCTGAAGTACAAAAAAATCGAGAGCTATCAGTTAAACTAGTTTAGAAATTATTAAAAAGGTAAATAGGTTAAGGATGCCAAAACTATTAATTGTATGAATTACACACTAATTTTAATTAAGTAGGTGATTGGTTTAAATCTGTAATTATAAATATTGGTAATAGTACATTTAAACCCGCAATATTACCAAATTAAAGGCAATATAGAGCCTGTAGTTAAAGTAGAAGAACTACTAGAATGAATAATTGAAACATTAAAAGATTAAAGAAATTATTGCTATGAACGATACTAATAAACAAACTAATGACTCGCAAGAAGTTATATCTGTAGGTCAGCAAGAAGGGGCAAAAAATACTAATCCTCCTACCTATAATAATTCTCATTCTGAGAGGGAATATCAAAGTAACTTGAATCGTCCACCAGAGATTATTGACTTAAAGCAAAAATTCTTACTTGGAGCAAAAAGTATAGCTACATCTCTCTTTGGTAAACCAAATGAATATTTATATAACAACCACACTTTATGTCAGGAAAAGAAAGGAGAAATATCAGTTAATCCTAGTAAAGATAGGGCAGCTTTAGATGAGTTATATGAGTTAGATAAATTTGACAAATACACCACAGAGCAGAGACAAAAAGCAAAAGATGCCGAAATGACTAGAATTAAACATGTCCAAACTCAATATAAGAACTCAAACCCTGTACAATACCTTACAGAAGATCAAGTAGTAAGAGAATATTTATCAAAACGTTGTGGAATTAAAACAGCAGCCCATCAAATAAGTCCAGATATTAGAGGTGTTATGATGATGTGGGATAGTTCAAGCAAAATGTACCATTCAGCCCTACTTGCCTTTGCCCGAGACTGTAAAGGTACTATTAGCGGTGTACAAGCAATATATTTCAATAAAGATAATGTCCTTGTTAATAAACATTGCCTTGGCAAAATTAGTGGTTCCTTCGTAGAGATTCAAAAAGGTATGTCGACAGATTCTCAGGATAACGCATCTGCAACTAACATTACCATTATCGCAGGAGAAGTAGAAAATGCTCTAAGTTTACAAGAAGCAGTTGGTTTTAACAATAGAATCCTATGTTCCCTTGGAGTTATTAATATTGAGAACTATCAACCACAAGTAAATGAAAGTATCCTAATTGCTGCAGATAATGATGGTTCAGATGCAGTATCATTAAGAACAGTAACCACTGCTAAAGCAAAACTAGAGCAACAAGGTGCTATAGTTTCTATAGTAATGCCACCAAAAGCAGGTGATTTTAATGATATTCTTAAAAACCAAGGTAAAGAAGCAATAAAAGAGATACTAGTACCGGAGATAGGCAAATTAGCAATTTATAGGCATAATAATATCAAATCTATGTTCCAACGTCAATTCGGGATAAGGATTAGTAAAAATGCTTTAGCTATAACTAATACAAGATTTTGGATATGTATAAATTGCATTTCTGTGAATTCATACATTAATTGCTCTTCGTAGTGTATATATGTCTGCTATTTTTACTAATCCTTATCCCGAATTAACGTGTTCCAGAAATTTCAAAATGAGATAAAATCATTAAACAAATTTGCGACAACAGAAAATATCCACACCGCTCTGCACACATATAAACAACAAAATATGGAAGCATTCATCAATTATAGCCACAAGGTTTGTTCTATAGCAATTGAGCAGAAAATAAAAAATGACTTACAACTCATGAACAACAAATTTAATCCTGAGTATGATCTGGGTGATACAAGGTTTTGTGATTGGGTAATACATGATTTTAAGGGCAAAAGTTATACAATGCCAGAAGATTATCTACTAGCAATAGTCAAAGACAAGCAGGTAATGAAATATATCAACCCAGACTCAATAATAGGTAGGAACATACAAAATGAATTAAGATATATCTCCGAAGTACAAAAACAAGATAGAAGGCTTTCCCCTTTGCTTGTACAAAAATTTAGAAGTCATGCCAGTTATTAAAAAAGTGAATAGACTAAAACTATTAGTATCATAGATAACTAACTATTTTGGAGAAAGCAGGAGATTGGCTTAAGTCTATTAATTATAAATATTGGTAATAGTGTACTTTAAATCTGCAATATTACCAAATTAAAGTAAATATAGAGCATGTAATCAAAGTAGAAGGACTACTAAGGACGAACAATTGAAACATTAAAAAATAAAGAGATTATTGTTATGAATGATACTGATAAACAAACCAATGAATCGCAAGAAGTTATATCTGTAGGTCAGCAAGGAGGGGCAAAAAATACTAATCCTCCTACCTATAATAATTCTCATTCTGAGAAGGAATATCAAAGTAACTTGAGTCGTCCACTAGAGATGATTGACTTAAAGCAACAACTTTTACTTAGAGCAGAAAGTATAGCTACATCTCTCCTTGGTGAACCAAATAAATCTTTATCTAACAGTCACACTTTATGTTGGGGAAAGAAAGGAGAAATATCAATGATGATTGTAGGCGAGAAAGCCGGTATTTGGCATGATCTTAAAGAAGGTAAAGGAGGAGATTTATTTGACTTGGTACAAAAAAAGAAGAATTGTAACTTTGTTCAAGCTAAAGAATATTTACAAGGTATGGTTGATCCTAGTAAAGATAGATCAGCTTTAGATGAGTTATATGAGTTAGATGAATTTGACAAATACACCACAGAGCAAGAGCAAAAAGCAAAAGATATTGAAATGACTAGGATCAAATATGTTCAAACTCAATATAAGAATTCAAACCCTGTACAATATCTTGCAGGAGTTTATGGTGAATATTTAGGACGTCGTGGAATTAAAACAGTGCTAGCAACCCATCAACTAAGTCCGAATATTAGAGGTGTTATGATGATGGGGGATAGTCCAAGCCAAATGTCCCATCCAACCATACTTGCCTTTGCACGAGATTGTAAAGGTATTGTTACCGGTGTACAAGCAATATATTTAGATAAAGATAATGTCCTTGTTAATAAACGTTGCCTTGGTAAAATTAGTGGTTCCTTCGTAGAGATTCAAAAAGGTATGCCAACAGATTTTCAGGAGAACAAAACTAACATCACCATTATCACAAGAGGAGTAGAAAATGCTCTGAGTATACAAGAAGCTGGTATTAACGGTAAAATCCTTTGTTCCCTTGGAGTTATTAACATTAAGAACTATCAACCACAAGTAAATGAACGTATCTTAATTGCTGCAAATAATTATGGTTTAGATGCAGTATCACAAAGAACAGTAACCACTGCTAAAGCAAAACTAGAGCAACAAGGTGCTATAGTTTCCGTAGTGATGCCACCAAGAGAAGGTGATTTTAATGATGTTCTTAGAACCCAAGGTAAAGAAACACTACAAAATATACTATTACCAGAAGTAGGCAAATTAGCAACTTATAGGCATAAAAATATCAAACCAATGTTCCAGATATTTCAAAATGAGCTAAAATCATTAGAAAAATTTGCAACAGCAGAAAATATAAACACCGCTCTGCAAACATATAAACAACAAAATATGGAAGCATTCATCGACCATAGCCACAAGATTTGTTCTAGAGCAATTGAGCAAAAAATAAAAAATGACTTAATAACCATGCGGAACAAATTTGATCCTGATTACGACCTAGGTAATGTAGGGTTTTGTGATGTGGTAATACGTGATTTTAATGGCAGAAGCCATGCAATACCAGAAGATTATCTAGTAGCAATAACCAAAGACAAGCAAGTATTGCAATATATCAACCTAGAATCAATAATAGGTAGGCAAATATTACATGAATTAAGAAATACCTCCGAAGTACAAAAAAATCAAGGTATATCAATTAAACCAATTTAGAAATTATTAAAAAGATGAATAAACTAAAACTATTGATACCATAGATACACAGCTAACTATTTTAGAGAAAGCCGGAGATTGGCTTCAATCTGTAGTCATAAATATTGATGATAAATTACACTTAAACCCACAATATTACTAAATTGAAAGTTGTATAGAGCCTGTAACCAAAATGGAAAAAATACTGAACAAACAGCTAAAACTTTAAAAAATGAAGAGATTGTTGCTATGAACGATACTAATAAACAAACCAATGAATTGCCACAAGATGCTGAAGATCGTATGATCAAACATGCTGTGTTACTATACACGTTAATTCGGGATAAGGATTAGTAAAAATGCTTTAGCTATAACTAATACAAGATTTTGGATATGTATAAATTGCATTTCTGTGAATTCATACATTAATTGCTCTTCGTAGTGTATATATGTCTGCTATTTTTACTAATCCTTATCCCGAATTAACGTTAAATGT
This sequence comes from Candidatus Tisiphia endosymbiont of Micropterix aruncella, assembly GCF_965178575.1. Taxonomy (NCBI): domain Bacteria; kingdom Pseudomonadati; phylum Pseudomonadota; class Alphaproteobacteria; order Rickettsiales; family Rickettsiaceae; genus Candidatus Tisiphia; species Candidatus Tisiphia endosymbiont of Micropterix aruncella. Next base: position 528,229 of record NZ_OZ238268.1, on the reverse strand, counting down.
AAAATTTACTCGTAGGAAGTGTGGTAAATAAATTGAAAAGATTGTTCCACCAGCGATTATATTTGTTATGCCTATTCCTCTTAGTATTTTTATCTTATTAGATTTAAGTATATTAAATAGTATTGGTATTGTAACTTTGATAGTTTGATTTTTATTATCCCTTTTAAATTCTTCAACATTTTCTAGGGTACGTCGTGAATAATAACCTATGATAGCTAATATTCTTCCAATTATGAATGGTAACCTCCAACCCCAAGTAAAAATTTCTCTCTCTGTAAAAACAAGATGTAATAGATAAAGGATAAACGATCCTAAAATAACTCCTAGGTTTGTAGAAGCCATTAAATAGCCTATATTTTTGGATAGGGAGAAGTTTTTGTTGAAATAGGAATTACTCATTATTGTAATTGCTCCTGGGAACTCTGCGGCATAGGATATTCCTTGAATTAATCTAGCCAGAGTTAATAAAATAGGGGAAACGATTCCGACAGTTTCATAGGAAGGAACTAGTCCAATTAAAAAAGTAGATATACCCATCAATAGTATCGAAAATGAAAATACCTTAACTTTATTGTACCGGTCAGCTATAAAACCTAATATAGTCCCACCTACAGGTCTAATTAAGTATGCTAAAGCAAAAATACTATAACCATGTAACAAATGCCCTGTATTACTATCAGAAGGAAAAGAGACTTTGCTTATATGCATAGCAAAAAGTCCATAGAGTGCAAAATCATAATATTCTAAGAAAGAACCAAGCATAATTAGAGTAAGTTTATTATTGAATCGCATTTTTCAAATCCAAATAAAAAATGTTGTAATGAGGGTAGTTAAATGATTAGATAACTATGTTAGTTCTATATTATAATTTACCCTCTGATTGTTAGATCGGAGTAGGAGTATACTTACAAGTTTTCCTTCCCACACTAGCATATACATACCTGTATATGGCGGTTCGTTTAGTCAACTGCTTTTCATTCTTATTGAGGCAACAATTCTTGCATAGTTAGTGTTCTATTTGAGACAATATGAGTTTAAAGCAGAATCTTCAAAGAAAGATATTAGCTGATTTTTATACCTAATACCTGTTTTAAACTTTATAGAGTTTAAATGCTCTTCAACAGTCCTAGAAGAAATTTTTAATTGAGTCCCTATCCCTTTAGCTGTTTTTCCTGATGAAAGGAGGTATAGACACTGCAGCTCTTTGTTAGTGAGATAAATATTTTTATGTATATAAAACCTTTTAATTCTTACTTGTTCTAACAAATTATCAATATTCAAAGTATTATTAGGTATTTTAGTTGTATCTATGTTAGATAACAATGGTGTGGCTGGTATTAAAATGTTATTAAAACTTCTTTCAACTAAAAGATTAATTTTTTGTTTAATATATATAACAAAGTGATCAAATAGTTTTAAATTATTGATAAAAAAGTTATTTAATTCGGTATTGTTTGCTGTGGTTGCAAATGAATAAGCATTAAAGTTTTTGTCTTCAAACTCATTAATTACGTTAATTCGGGATAAGGATTAGTAAAAATAGCAGACATATATACACTACGAAGAGCAATTAATGTATGAATTCACAGAAATGCAATTTATACATATCCAAAATCTTGTATTAGTTATAGCTAAAGCATTTTTACTAATCCTTATCCCGAATTGACGTTAATTGTAATGCCATTCCAGATATCGTATTTTCTATACATAGACAGTAGTTTAGTTTCTTCTAATTTCAATGGATTCCACAAAACATATCTGAACTTACAATTCCTTGCAATTGAACAAAGTCTAACATGTTCAGCATCCTCAAACATTTTGTGTTCAAGACTGAATTTAAGCCAATCATTATTTGTAGAGATATAAAATGCTTTTCCCTCATTAGATATTTGAATATATTCAAAATAAGTAATATTAAAATTATCAAATAAAGGTTTATACATATTTAATATATCTTCTCTTATACTTAAGTTATAAGCGATTACTGCTTTTGAAGAATTAAACAATCTACTTTCCATAATTATTTTTGCTTCATTAACATTTTAAAAAATAGTCATTTACATACCTTCTCTTTGCTAACTCGAGTATCCGTGATAGGAGTCAACAAATAATTTAAGTTTGGCATATTACCATAGTCAGTTAGTGATTTTTATAAGTAGAGCATTGTCTAATTAAACGCTGGTAATTTTACTATCACCCGCCAACCACTAAAATATCACATATTAATTAATATTTTCTAAATATATCCATTAATAATGATTCATAATTTATATGATTTAATAACATATCTTATTGCTAAAATATTAGAAAGAATGTCTAATCATACCACTTAGAGAATTTTACTTAGATATTCCTTACAAACATCTAAAAACCTATCATCATAAGTTAAGTAATACAGGAGTTTCCGCATTTTGAAAAAATGTGATAACATTACAAGAAAACATAATGTGATATGACGAGACATAAATGTAATAAAAATTTATATACATCATTTTTGCAAGCAAGCAGCGTTAGATATTCAGGCAAGGCGTTATCAGAGGTGAGTCCATATAAGATATCACATGATAGCGTTAGTCGATGGCTGAATACCCACAAACAACTTAGCTATTAACGTCAATTCGGGATAAGGATTAGTAAAAATGCTTTAGCTATAACTAATACAAGATTTTGGATATGTATAAATTGCATTTCTGTGAATTCATACATTAATTGCTCTTCGTAGTGTATATATGTCTGCTATTTTTACTAATCCTTATCCCGAATTAACGTTATTAGATAAAACTGTTACTTTTATAGGTATTATGCGAAATGAAGAAACACTAGGTGAATCAAAAACTCCCTCTTTAAAGTTAGAAATAATAAATAATGTAAAGTTTAGCCAGCGCGAGATAGATGTCATTGCTTGTGTTCTAGCAGGTAGGGGAAGTAAGACAATAGCCTCTTTACTAACTATTGCTCCAAAGACTGTAGAGGCTCACATACATAATATTATGGGGAAAATAACGTGTAATTCCCGAGAAGATATCATCAATTTTATAGAAAGATCAGATAAATCTCTTTTTTTGAGACAAATTTATCAGCATTTATTACTTAAAAATGATTTTAAAAAAACATTAATAGCAATATCTACTTTGCTACGTAACAAAATGCTGCCCCGAGTCATGATTTATCAATATGAGCTTTCAGAAAGTGAAATAATCTTTACCTCTAATCTAGAAGAGCATTTTAAATTAGCAGGAATTCCTAATATCAATAAAATAGAGGAAGGCTCTTCTTTTTCTCTTAAATGGAATGACATAAATTATCATATTATTCATATAGTTTCGGAAGAGTTAATAAAAAAATTGCAGGAGAATATAACAGATGGGTCTGCTATACAATTTAAATTTACAGATATAATTCTTCAAAACCCTGTTAATCATACTTTGCTTTTATTAGATAAAAATATATCTATTGTCCCTCAAAAATTTCTTAGAATTGACTATATTAGCTTCAAAACTCAAAACAGTTATTATTTAGTAGTATTGGAAGTGCTACGAAGAATAATAGGAAAAGTCAATATAGATCCTATAATCTCTAATTTTAAAAAAAATCTTTCTCTTTTTTCTGAAAAACCAGAAGAATTATTTTCTAATAAAGTAAGTAGTGTTGAGGAATTTGTTGTCAGGAAAAATATTTTCTCTTCTATAGAGAAAATATTTACAGAAAATAAAATAAGTATACTAATAGCATGTATTATTTTTAGTATTGTAACATTAATTAGCTATTCTAGCGTTCAAAAAGATAAGAAACATACTGTAATCTTACCATATAAAATACCTTTATTCCGCTCTGACCTAATTATTCCTGTTAGTATATTTATTGATAGACCTAAACTAATTTCAGCAATAGAAGAAAAGTTTAAAGATAATCAAGGTATTTATACGGTAGCAATAATAGGGATAGGAGGATCTGGAAAAAGTACTATGGCGAAATATTATGCACACCAACAACATGCTACGATTGTTTGGGAGATGAATGCAGAAAACAAAGAGAGTCTTTTACGCTCATTTGAAGCTCTTGCCCATAGGATCGCAAATGAAACTGAAAAGAAAATAGTAAGGAATATAAAAAAATTAGGAACTTTCAAGAGAGAGAAGACAATATTATTGCTTTTATACAAGATAAATTGAGAATTCATACTAATTGGTTTTTAATATATGATAATATAGAAAACTTTAAAGATATTAAGAAATATTTCCCGTGTGATTTCAAAGTATGGGGAAAGGGACGTATTCTAGTTACCACCAAGAATAATAACATACAAAATAATAGTTACATAAATAATAGTATTTTAATAGGAGAACTAGAAGATAAGGAAAAATTACAACTCTTTCTTAAGATTTTAAACAAAGGTAATACACACAAATTTACTGAGTTGGAGAATAAGCAAGCTCAAGAATTCTTGCTTAATATTCCCTCTTTTCCATTAGATGTATCTATTGCTGCCTATTATTTAAAAGCTACTAATATTTCTTACGAAAAATATATTGAACGTTTAAATCAACCTAGTCAAAATTTTGTAAAAGCACAAGAAGATATATTAAAGGAAACGGGAGAATATACTCAAACACGTTATAACCTCATCACCTTGTCTTTAAAACAATTTATTGAGATAAATGAAAATTTTAAAAACTTACTGCTATTTGTTAGCTTGCTTGATTCTCAAAATATTCCTAGAACTTTGTTAGATGAGTATGTTGATGAAAGAATAGTAGATAATTTTATATATCATTTAAAGAGGTATTCGCTTATTACTAACAAAAAAACAAATTCTTTTTTTCATTCTTTGATATCTCTTCATCACACTACTCAAAAAATAAGTTTAACCTACTTAATTAGAGACTTAGATTTAAAGAATAACCATCAACCACTGCAACAGATAAGCGATGTATTAGAAAAAGCGATTACTAATTCAATTGATAAAGAAAATTTTTCATATATGAAGCTTTTATTAACACATGTACAATCATTTTTAAGTCATAATAACATACTAACCTCTAAAATTAACAGTACTATTGGAGTAGGGATAGGATGTATTTATTATTATTTAGGTGAGGATTTAAAAACAAAAGAAATTATCGAACATAATATTATAAACCTAAATAAATATTATAGCAAAGACTATATTGGTATAGGACAGGCTCTAGCACATTTAGGAAACGTATATAGACGCTTAGGCAAATATGAACAAGCTAAAGATTTGTTGCAACAAAGTTTAACAATTTATAAAAAATATTCCAGAGCCTCTATTGGAACTGCAAAGACTTTAGGAGATTTGGGAATTGTTTATAGGCATTTAGATAATTATGAGAAGGCAAAGAATTCTTTGCAAGAAAGCTTAAGAATTTATAAAAAAAATGATAAAATGCACGTAGGAGCTGCACAAGTTCTAATATACCAAGGAATTATTTCTAGAGAAAAAGGAGACTACAAAGAAGCAGAAAATCTATTTACTGAAAGCATAAAGATTTATAAGAATCATCCTGAGCATGAAAAAGGATTGACTTGGGCTTTAATACATTTAGGAAATATTTACATAGATTTAGGTAACTATGAAACAGCAAAAAATATCCTTGAACAAGGATTAATAAGAGTAGAGGAACCATACTCCAAATATTATACTGATATAAGTTGGGGGGTAGTAAGACTAGGGTATAATTACCGAAAATTAGGTAACTATATGCAAGCTAAAAAATTACTTGAACAAAGTATAATATTATATAAAAAACATTACTTTGAAGAACATGTGGATGTAGGTTGGGGACTAATACATTTAGGAAATGTATATAGAGAAATGGGAAAATATAATAAAGCAAAAAACTTACTTGAGCAAGGTTTATCAATTTATACAAAATATTTTCCAAACAAGAATGCCCATATGATATGGGGACTAGCTAGCTTAGGAAATCTTTATAGAGAACAAGGAGATTACGAAAATGCTCATAAATTATTTAAAAACACTCTTGTAGCTTACAAAAAATTGTTTGGTGAAGATAATCTAAAAAGTAGTTGGATTTTAATTAAATTGGGGTGTCTCAATAATGATATTGGAAATTATATAATTGCCCAAGAGATGTTAGAAAAAAGTTGGACAATTTATAATAATTATTATGATAAAGATAACCTTAAAATAGTACAACTTACTTTACATTTAGGAAACTTATATAAAAATTTAGGAGAATATAAAAAGGCAAAAGAATTTTTAGAACAAAGTTATATAGGGTATAAAAAGTTGCATGGTGATGATCATATACGAACTGCTAGAGCTCTAAATTTTCTAGCAGAAGTTTATACGAGGGAAAATAAGCTAGAAATTGCAGAGAAAATGTTCTGTGAATCACTTAAAATACTTAAAAAACATCAACATCCAGATAGTTATTTACCTCTAGAAAATTTAGCGGATGTATATTTAACAAAATATACACACCTCAAAACCACTAGTAATGAGCAGCAGGAATATTTAAAAAATCAATCAAAAAATTATTTACTGCAAGCCTCAGAAATTATTAAAGTAAGCTTTCCCTTAAACTCTATCCACCTTAAAAGAATTCAGCACAAACTGCAAAATATGCATTAGGTGTATGGTGATCCCCTATGTCTAGACAAAATTTTAGCAATTTAGAGATATAATTCCCATGAAATTATTATTGTCACTATTATGCAACTTTTTGTTTATAGTACATCAAGCTAGGAGTCCTATACCCCAATGCTTGGTGCATTCTTTCGTGGTTATAAAAATCGATATATTCCTTAATAGCTGCTTTTGCCTCCTTTACAATTGTTAAAATTATTCGATAAATTTTTTCCTGTTTCAACGAATGCCAAAATCGCTCAACAAACACGTTGTCCAAAGCTCTACCTTTGCAATCCATACTTATTTAAACAACAGCAACAGCAAATGTAAGGGTAATACTGATTATCTTTCAAAATAGAATTAACATGGTATCATGGTATAATTTAGTATTAGGTCTATCATTAGTTAGAATTAAATTATTAATTCTATTTTGAAAGATAATCAGTATAAGAATTTTAGAATGAGTTTATAAGGTTTTTACCACAATCTGCTGAACTCAACTTTAAAAAATGACAAGTAAAATAGGTTAAGACAAAACCTATTGAAAATTTTTCTTTTTAATATTGATTTAACGTGGAGTATGTAATAATATTATGTACATGTACTTAAATATGTCAATATAATGGAAGCAATATCTTATACACAAGCACGTAATAAGCTATCTAGCATTATGGATAAAGTGTGTACAAATCATCACTCTTTAATCATTACTAGACAAAAACAAAAATCTGTAGTGATAATGTCCCTTGATGACTATAATGCTTTAGAAGAAACTTGTTACTTATTAAAGAGCCATAAAAATTCAGAAAGACTTAACCGTGCAATTAATGACCTTAACAAAAATATTAATTTTAAAAATATCACTATAAATGAAAGTATTATTTCATAATGATGCTTGGGAGGATTATCTTTATTTTCAGAAAAATGATATAAAAATTTTAGAAAAAATTAATCAGTTAATCAAGGATATATCTCGTTCACCTTTCTCGGGTATTGGCAAACCTGAACCTTTAAAATTTAGTTTATCTGGATATTGGTCAAGAAGAATAAATCAGGAGCATAGGTTAGTATATACCACTAAAGATAACACTATTTATATAGTGCAATGTAAATATCACTATTAAGAGAGGATTCAAAATCAGGGGCAAAAGTTAAATTTTGCTAAAAATATGCCTAGCTTTGGCTATATTATTAGTACAATTAAAGTTTTATTGTACCGATTAAGTTGCTACTTATATTACAAGACAGTTAAATTATTCTAATAATTTTGTAATGATCGTGGGTGATCCATTAAAGTAATAATGTAGCCCTAATGTGACCACTAACAATTTCATATTTTGGTTTATTTCAATATTATTTAGTAATAATATATTACGAAAACATTAAATACCCCTAACCATTTTGTAGTTTCTATCTTCTCCTAGGAAAGATCGTCTAATTTAGAACGCTTTTAAGTATAAGTGACAAGTTTACACTTCAACCTTTGAATTTCAATGCAAAAGCTCTATCCATTCTAAAAACAGTCTTATTTTGTCTTTTTAACTAACAACCATTTTGTAACCCAATCTATCTACTAATCTAATAACTATTTTTCTGAGCTATTTGGTGTTGATATATTTTTATTTTGGCTTGTTTGTTTTTTTAGTAGTTTGCTTTTTTCTTCCATGGTAATTTGGCTCAATTGATGACACACCCTAGTAATTTTTATTAAAATAAATTAATCTAATGCTAGAAATTTAACACTGTAGAATGTATTAATTTATTATTTAGGTATTAGCTAATTTTTTAGGAGGGAACAAGATTTGTCTTTTCTTAAGAGTTCTTAAAAATATTGTAGAGATAGGTAATAATGCGGTAATTGCTAACCTCCATTTCTATAACTATGCTGAGATACTATGATTTTTAACCAAAGAGGGGATCTATAAAATGTCTAAAAAGAATGATAGAGATTATTGGTATGATTATTTGGACATTAATTACCTTTTAAAAGCAAAAAGTCAAGGCAATATGTATGAAGTGATTGATTCTACAGGTACTGATGATTTGCAGGCTCTACAAAGAGTAAATGGAGCTTTTACAGTTTTAAATAATCCAAATTCCTTAAATGTTGTTGCTATACCAATAAATCTTGGTATCAGTAATCAAGGAATTTGGCAAGGTTCACATTGGGTTGGACTAGTTATTAAAAAAATAGGGTCTACTTTTAAAGCTTTTTATACTAATTCTCTTGGTAGTCCTATGGAAACAAGCTTTACCACATCTGATGGAGCAACATTTTGTACACTAAAACAGATATTAATAAATCATGGTGTAACTGAAAATAACATTATTGAAAGTAACGTTAATTTGCCAGCACAACAAAGTAATGGATATGATTGTGGTCCGTGGACGGTATTTAATCTAGACTCTTTAGCAAAAACTGAAGATTTGCCAAATGTGAGTGATCATGAGATTGTTGCACAAAGAAATAGTTTACTTTCTGATCCATTAGAATTTTTACTAGAAGAACAATCGGACAAAGCTTGTGAAGCAATAAAGAATGAACCAATTCATTCTGATAGTAATAATAGTGCTAATGTGCTTAGTGATAGCAAGTTATCAAAGGATTTAGCAAGCCTAACTGAAGAGGATAAAGAAATTTCTGAATTGATTAAAGGAACTAAGCATTTAAGTTTAGTTCCTCCTCCAAAAACTAAATTTGTGATTAATACAATCGCTTATGTTCCAGAGCGTAAATTTAGAAATGACTCTTCTAGTGAGGAAAGGGATGGCAGTTTTTCTGATGCAGATTTTAATTTTGATCTTAAAAACAAAAGTTCTTTTCCTTTCACTACTACTCCCCCAAAATATACGAGGAAAAAAGAAATCAATTTTGAAGAACTATCAAACTCAAATCAAAGTGATTCAATTAGTAGAATAATAACTCCATTTTTAGAGAAATTATCACAAAACAGCTTTGAAAAAGATGACAAAGACAAATTAACAACATCTATTAGTACTAGTATAGCATTAAATAGGATGAAATCGTTGAGTACAAGAAAAAATAAATCATTAGATTTAGAACTAAAAAGTAAGATAGAGACAGATATTAGATATGAAAAATTTGGTTTTTTTTGGAAATGTGAATGGTATAGTAAAAGAGGAACAGCTGTTGATCAAAACTTAGTCAGAAAATTTTATAAACAACTTAAAAAACTTGACCCTAAAAAAGCTCAGGAATTCAGAGAGACGGAAGAAAAAAATATTGATGTACCATACCAAAAATTGAGAGAATATGCAAAAAATCATGATAAAACAAAGAAATTAGTACAAGAGTTCAGAAAAAAAGACCATGATGCAAATATATATCTTAGTTTAATAGATAGTGATACAGTTAATTTTAATGGAATTTATAGTGCTTATTTACGTATTGTAAAAGATTATAATATACCCACGGTAATGTCTACAGGGTATGAGTACTCTAAAGATGAGCCAGCATATCAATTTGCAAGTCATATTGATAGGATGATTAGAGTGATTACAGCACTTCACATTCCTCTCGGAGTATATTACCCGGAGCCAAATACATGCGTATTAATACAGCAAAGATGCGATACCTTACTAGAGAGTTTTATAGACAAAACAAGACCAAAAGGCAATCTTGAATCAGCCTGTTTAGTAAAAAAAATTCAAAATAGGAAAAATGCAACTTTTATTTTTAGTAAAGATAAGCCGCTAATTACTACTATACCTGATAGAGCTAAACTAAATAAAGCATCTAAATCTCCAATATCATTTTCCTTTGAATTTGTTCAAGGTGCTTCACCAACAAAAGATGATATTAAAAGTTGTAAGCAAGTTACACAATCTCATTTTCATGAAAAAGTTTGGTACGATAATTTATTCATTAATGGTGCTATTGTTGTCGATGCAAAGGTTAATAAAAATGCTTTAAAACATTGTAAAAGTTTATTATCAAAGATTCGCAATCCTAAAGAAGCTAATGATAAGAACGAGGCTATCAATGAACTAAAACAATACATAAACTCTGATGTTGTTGATACAATAGTTAAAGCAACCGAAACAGTAAAGAAACATATTAAACAATTCAAAATAGATTACATTAGAAGTGAAGATGAAAAAAAGCTTCTTAGAATTCTAGAAGAATGTAAAATAGAAATAACTAAGTTTTCTAGAGATAAATTACTAATGCTTGCACAACAACCTGTACTAGAGTTGGTTGAAAAAGAAATAATAAACCTCCAAGATTTAATAGGGCTAGATATAGAAGTATTAGAATATATCTGTTATGACGAGGAAATTATAGAAATGGTTAAAAACGAGACTATTAATTTTGATAATTTACTATATTTATTAAAAGAAAATTTCTCAAATTTTATGCAAGCTAGAGAAGAATATTCAATTTTAGAGATTTTAGAGGAATACGCGGAAAATCCTCTTCACCTAACTTTTATGGCAGGTGATCCAACTGATATTGTACTTGAAAACTCAGATAATGAGGAAATAGTAAAGTTTGGAATAGAAAATTATGACATTGATACAGCCTGGGTAAGAGGTGAACTAAATGCAGGTCGAGAGCATCAAGATTCATATAGTGCTGCCCTTATGGATTTTGATAGAATAATAATGGGGATAGATGAGGACTTTAGTCATTCTGATAATGAAACTTATTACGAAGAAATACTAGAACTAGAAGAAGTGTCATCAATAGGCAATATGCCTCATTATGAATGATTAAACAATAGATAAAGGGTAGTAAAGAAGTATTTAAGAAGTAAAAACTGACAAATTGCAAGAACAATATTGAGGTTTTTGCAGCTACGATATCCTAAGAACTATACTAAAATACATTGAATTAGGTGACAAAAAACATAGAAATAGCTTCGAATAATTTACTAGTTTCTGTTATCTTATTTTTAATCCATTTTTTCATATTAGCCCAAAATTTTTCTATTGGATTTAAGTCTAGTGAATATGGGGGTAAAAAAATAACCTTACAACCTACTGATTCAGATCTCAGTACAGGACAAAGAGATTAAGGAGAGAATAAAAAAATAGTAGATAACGCGTAGCCAAAGCTCTATTACTTAGGTTATTGAAGACTTAAGAGGCAAGAGAATGAGTACAGCGTTATCACAATTAATAGGAGACTACTTTTTTAATAGTTTTGCAAGCATAAAATTAATAGAACAAATAATATTAGGATTACTGCAAGTGAGAGATGTAAATCTTACCCAGCTTGCCTTAACGATAAAAGGAGATAAGCAAGAATCACGCTATAAGAAATTACAGAGATTTTTTGCCAAATGTGAATTATCATATACGTCCTTAGCCAAGTTACTGGTTAGGTTGGCTGGAATTGATGCTGAACAATGGTTACTAGTGCTTGATCGGACAAATTGGAAATTTGGCAAGCTTGACATCAATATTTTAGTATTATCTATTTGCCATAAAGGCATTGCTATACACGTTAATTCGGGATAAGGATTAGTAAAAATAGCAGACATATATACACTACGAAGAGCAATTAATGTATGAATTCACAGAAATGCAATTTATACATATCCAAAATCTTGTATTAGTTATAGCTAAAGCATTTTTACTAATCCTTATCCCGAATTGACGTTATACCAATTATGTGGGATATGTTGCCAAAAGCAGGAACTTCTAATAACATTGAACGTCAGCAATTAATGGAAAGGTTTGTTACTGTATTTGGCATAGAGAAGATGTCAGCATTGCTTGGGGATCGGGAGTTTATTGGTGATTTATGGCTAAAGTTTTTAGCCGATAAAATGATACCATTTTATATTAGAATCAAAGCCAATCTTACCATTGGTAGAGCAGAAGATGAGTTAGTTACTGCTAATCATTTAATTAAGAAGTTACAGAATGGTGAATATATGTTGTTTAAAGGAAAAAGATATTTGGGTAAGAATTATAAAGGATCTAAAGTATCTGTAGCGGCATTGCGTAATGATCAAGGAGAATTAGTAATCATAGCTACCAATGATAACCCTAATATAGCACTAAATATATATAAAAAAAGATGGGAAATAGAAAACCTTTTTGCTTGCCTTAAGACTCGGGGCTTCAATTTTGAAAATACCCATATAATACATTTAGATAGAATTAGTAAATTGCTTGGTTTACTTGCTATAGTATTTACTTTTGCTTATGTTGTGGGTCAATGGCAAAATTCTATCAAACCTATAAAGCTTAAAAAACATGGCAGAAAGTCTATCTCCTTATTCAGGTATGGCTTAGATTACTTGCAGAGAATATTTTTGAATATTGAAGAAATGATGGAAAAATGGATGGAAGTTATAACAAAATTTATTAAGCCAATGATACCATCTTTACTCCGATTATCACCTTGTTAATCTCTTTGTCCTGTACTAAGAATCTTGCCACCTTTTATTATTAATTTTGCTATATTCATTTAGATATTTATCATAAAGTTCTGCAAATGTCAGTTCATTAGATATCTTACTCTTTGCTTCCAAAGGATTATATCCTTTAGCAATTTTATTCTTTAATTCCATGGCTTTTGTTCTAGCTTCAGTAATAGATAAATTAGGGAAAGAACCTATTTTAATTCTATGGTACTTTTTATTAATTACTGTTCCTAAATAAAACACCTTGCTTCCACCGTATGACACTATCAGAATTAAACCAGCTTCTTTAGTATCTTTATACACATCTCTTTTTACTTTTGGAGCTCCAATTTCATGGAGTAACTCTCTAGTAAAGAGTAATGATTTTACTAACATAATAAAAATCTCCTACAATTAAACTATATACAATTTAACTGTAATATCTTCTTAATTAAATAGCAAATATTATTTTTAAATATAATTACCGAAAAGTTTTAAATATAATCATCATAAAAGTAAAATCAATTAATTATTGTAATAAATTTCTTTCAAACCCAGAAGGTCTTACTACCTTTACAAGATAAAAATTACTTAGTTAATTTTAAATATTATATGCTCCATATATGCTCATAATATTTTGTAAATTAGCTATATTTTTAAATATTGACAAATATTCCCAACTCTACTACAGTGAAACCTTAATTTTAGGTAACAAAGAAAAGACCATAAATACTAGGGTTGTAAGCAAGGGTATAAGTTTATAGGAAGAGGGGTGGTAAATAGGGGAATATAGAGCATTACAATGGCATTCAAAAGGTCGGGGTTCGATTCCCCCTGTCTCCACCAAAGACTTATCAGGGATTAAGGACTTCTCTACTCTTACTAAAAAATCTATATGTGTTATTTCAACTAAAATTCCTGAAAATTTTGATATTATGAAATCTTTTTTTCCTTCTCCTCCTTCCACTTGAATACTTTACCCTTTCTTCTTTACCGGAAACTGCTGATTTTTTAGTAACGAACCTTGACGCGGTTAGATATACAAGATATAATAATATACTAAATTTTTTTTATCAAATAGTATTAGTGCTAACTATATTTAGTGATATAATATACAAATTAACAAAATAGCAATAGCAGAAAATGTTTAATCGAATATATACTCAAGTTCTAAAAAAATCCCCTTGGGGAGATTCTGAAGAGGAAGAAAAAAGTGAATATAATATATTTACTAGACCAAGGAAAAAAAATAAGTTTAACCTTAATGATTTCTATAATAAGTTTAGCTTTAACAATAACATAATGGCGTTAGTTTTGTTGTCATTAGTTGCTGTTTGGTTTGCCTCCGGAGTTTATGAAGTTAAGGAAGGAGAGGAAGCTGCAGTAATGAGGTTTGGTAAGTTTGTTCGTAAAGGATTCCCTGGTTTGAATTATCACCTTCCCTTGCCATTTGAACAGGTAGTAGTTGAGAAGGTAAACCAGTCTCGTAGAATTGAGATCGGCTATAGATCAAGTAGCCTTAGGTCTAATATGGATAACACCAAAGCTGTGGCTGCTGAAAGTACTATGCTGACTGGTGATGAGAATATTGTTGCACTAAATTGTGATATAATGTGGCATATTACTGACTTAGAAAAATATATTTTTAATATTGTCAATCCAGAAGATTCTGTAAAAACAGCTGCTGAAAGTGCTATAAGAGAAGTTATAGGCAATACTCCTATCTCTTCGATATTATCAGACCAAAAACAAGAAATCACTAATAAGATTGAAGGTTTAACACAGAAAATCCTTGATCATTATAATGCTGGTGTTGGTATTGAGAAAGTGCAGTTACTAAAAGCTGAACCGCCAGCTGAAGTAATTGATGCTTATAGGGATGTACAAACTTCTAAAGCCGATAAAGAACGTGAGATAAATCAAGCACAATCCTATAATAATGATATTTTACCTAAAGCTAGAGGGCAGGCGGCTAAAATTGTCCAAGAAGCAGAAGGTTACAGACAAGAGGTTATCTCAAGAGCTGAAGGAGACAGCAAAAGGTTTGCTGCTGTTTATACACAATATGTTGCTAATAAGTCAATAACTAAGGATCGCCTTTACTTAGAAGCTATAGAAAATATTCTAACGGATACCAGCAAAGTTATTATGGGTACTAATGGCGTTTTGCCGCATATGGCAATTCAGCAAAATAAAATTAAGGAGTAGTGCTGGATGAAGACAATTTATTATATAAGTTTCGTAGTTTTCGGATTATTATTATCAGTTAGCAGTGCTTTATTTACCGTTGATCAACGCCATTCCGCTGTGGTATTTCAATTTGGTGAGGCAATGAGAACCATTGAAAGTCCAGGATTAAATATAAAGATTCCATTTATTCAAAATGTTGAATTTTTTGATAAACGTATCTTAAATGTAGAGGCGGAAGCAAAAGAGCTAACTGCTTCTGATGGAAAAAGGGTAATCGTAGATGCTTTTGCCAAATTTCGTATTGTTGATCCTGTGATGTTTTACAAAACTGTACATAACTACCAAGGTGTTAAAATTAGACTTAATAAAAACCTAGAATCTTCAATGAGAAAAGTTATAGGTAGATTACCTTTGACTAGTCTTCTTACAAGTGCAAGGTCTGACATAATGTCAAATATCTTAAATCAGGTTAATGAGGAAGCAAAGAATTTTGGACTTGATGTAATTGACGTTAGAATTTTAAGAGCTGATTTACCAAAAGAGAATAGTGCAGCAATTTATCGCCGCATGCAAACTGCTCGTGAAAAAGAAGCTACCCAAATAAGAGCTGAAGGGCAAGAAGAAGGAGCTCGCATAAGATCAAGAGCTGATAAAGAAAGTAAAATATTACTTGCTGAAGCTTATATGCAATCTCAAATCATAAAAGGTGATGGTGACAGGGAGGCAGCTAAGATATATAATCTTGCTTATTCTGTTGATCCAGAATTCTATAAATTTTATAGATCCTTGGAAGTATATAAAAATACTTTAAAGAAAGATGATACTTCTTTTGTATTGTCTCCGGAAGCAGAGCTATTTAAATATCTAAATTTGGGTAAATAGAATGACATTGAGAGAGTAAAAATGATTAGTAGTTAGGTAGATGATATGGTTCAAAATATTTGTAAGTTTAACAATTTACTAAGGTCTTTAATTGCCACTTTTCTGATGACTATGTGGTGGGCATCTTCTGTTTTTGCTGAAAATATCCAGTCAAGCAAAATTACTCCTGAGGAATCTAGTAATTTACAGTCAGTGCCAATAAAGATACCTGAATCCCATAATTATAGTTTTGCAGATATTGTTGAGCCACTTATTCCAGCTGTGGTAAATGTGTATACAGTACAATATAACCAAAAATCAGAAGATTCTCATAAAAAATCTTTCGAGCGTTTTCCATTCGATCATTTTAATGAACTTTTGGAGCGTTTTAATCTACCTTTTGATTTTGATGAGATGTATTCAAATCCTAAATCTGTTCCCCTTGGCTCTGGTTTTATTATAGATCCTACAGGTTTCATTGTTACCAACCATCATGTAGTTGCAAATGCAGATGAGATTCACATAAAATTAACGGATAATAGGGAGCTATCAGCTAAATTGGTAGGTAGTGATAAAAAAACTGATCTTGCTCTTTTAAAAATTGAGATCGAAACTCCTTTACCTTTTGTAAAATTCGGTGATTCCAGTAAAGCTAGGGTAGGAGATCAGGTTATTGCTATTGGTAATCCTTTTGGTAGACTTGGAGGAACAGTAACTGCTGGTATTATATCTTCAAAGGGACGTGATATTGATAACACTAACGGTATAGTAGATGATTTTATACAAACTGATGCGGCTATTAATAATGGTAATTCCGGTGGACCAATGTTTAATATTAATGGTGAAGTTATAGGAGTCAATACAGCAATATTTTCACCTTCTGGGACTAGTATTGGTATTGGATTTGCTATTCCATCTAATACTGCTAAATCAATTATTGACCAGCTAAGGCAAAATGGAAAAATTAATCGCGGTAGGCTTGGGGTAGTAATTCAAGAAGTAACTAATGAAATAGCTGAAGGGTTTGAGTTAAAAGAAGCTTCGGGAGCATTAGTAGTGGAAGTACAAAAAGATGGTCCAGCTGATAAATTTGGTATAAAACCTGGGGATGTAATAATAGAATTTGCTGGACAACCGGTAAAAAATTCTAGGAGGCTGCAGGTAATGGTTGCTGAAACTATCGTTGATCAAGAGGTAAAAATTATCGTTGTACGCGATGGCAAAAATCAAGAATTAAGTGGCAAGATTAGTAGTGAAGAGGATCTAGAGCCTAAAAAAGTAAATGACAAGGTAAGCGATAAAACTTCTGATAATAAATTTTCTGTTGTAAAAAATAATGTTACTTTTAGTAATTTAACAGATAATCTTAAACGAAAATTTGCCATTAAAAGTAAAGTCGAGGGCATTATTGTAACTGATATCGCAAAAGATGGAAAAAATTATGGTTTTAAAATTGGTGATTTAGTAATAGCGAGCAATCAACAACCTATAGCTTCTATAGATCAATTAAATGTGTTGTATGACAATGCCCAATCTATTAAAAAGCAAAATATAATCTTGTTGGTACAGAGACGGGGTGTTTCTATGTTTATAGCTTTGCCAGTTACCAAATCTGAAAATTAGTAGTAATGAAGTCAGTATGAATAATGATTCTAAAATAGCAGTATTAAGTTTTTATAGTTTTACTAACCTAGAAAACCTTGAGATTTTGCTGCCAAAGATTTTACTTATTGGTAAAAAAAGAAGAATTAGGGGTACTATTCTTTTAGCTCCAGAAGGATTTAATGGTTCAATTTCTGGGACAAAAGAAGAGGTAATTTTTTTAGTAGATGAAATTATAAAACTTACGTCTGCGGAAGATGTAAATATTAAAATAAATTACTGTGATATCCATCCTTTTCAAAAATTAAAAGTAAAGCTGAAAAAAGAAATTATTGCTATGACAGTTGGAGATATTGATATTGCAAATCTGAAAGGAGAGTATATTGAGCCAAAGGACTGGGACAAGTTTATTAGCCAAAATAATGTGGTATTAGTAGACACTAGAAATGACTATGAAGTTTGTGTAGGTACTTTTAAAGGGGCTATAGATCCGAAGACAGAAACGTTTAAGCAGTTTCCCAAATGGGTAGAGCAGAATAAAGAATTACTTGCTGGAAAAAAAGTAGCAATGTTTTGTACTGGTGGGATTAGATGCGAGAAATCAACAGCCTATTTGAAGAAACTGGGTTTTAATGATGTGTACCATCTTAAGGGCGGTATTTTACAATATTTAGAAGTGACCCATAATCGTAATAGGTTATGGCAAGGAGAATGTTTTGTATTTGATGACAGAAGAGCTGTGGCAAGTGACTTGTCACCAGCTGAAGGACATTGGTTGGAACGTGGTGATCGATAAGCTATTATAGTCAGGATCAGGTTTTAATATGAATTGTCATCCCAGCGTAGGCTGATATCTAAAAAATAGCCTAGAAGGATGTGTTAAGTGTTATAGCCCCCTACCTACGCAGGGGTGATATTTAATCTCTTAATTATCTTGAATAGAGTTCAACTACTAAATGTACTTCTGGTTCAAATGGATACGGAACATCAGAAATTACTGGGATTCTGACAAACTGACCAGACAATGAATTGGAATCAAAAGTTAAATAGCTTGGTACAGCGTTTCCTTGTTTGCTAGCTGTCTCGAGTATTACAGGGATTTGTTTTGCTGATTCCTTTAGCTCGATGACATCTCCTTCTTTTAGTCTCATACTTGGGATATTAACCTTTTTACCATTCACTTTAATGTGACCATGGGTAACAAATTGTCTTGCAGCAAAAATCGTTGGTGCAATATTCATTCTATATATAACAGCGTCAAGCCTTCTTTCTAACAGAGCTATAAAATTTTCACCCGTATTGCCTTTCATTTTTTGTGCGAGAGTAAAAGTATTTCTAAATTGCTTCTCGTTAATTCTACCATAATGGCATTTAAGTTTTTGTTTAGCCTTCAAGTGTAGACCATAATCAGAGGTTTTAACCATACTATTCTGACCATGTTGACCAGGACGATAATTTCTTGTATTGAAGGCATCTTTACTATCGCCCCACAGGCTCACACCAAGTCTTCTGCTAGCCTTATATTTAGAATTAATAATTTTTGTCACGCTCTATGTCTCATAATTTTGATATCATACTGACGTCATTATAACGTTAATTTAAGTATATATATTTTAACAATTAAAGTCAATTCCTCATTTTTTAAAATTATGGGAGTGCCTGCGAATTCCTCAACATAAGCAAATTAAGAGGTCTATTCTAATTCCTTGATTTTATCGGATGATTCGAGCAACTGGGCATCAATAATTTCAGATTTTGATGAAACAAGCTGATAACGCTCTATAGGATGCTGGATTGTTTTGTTACCAATATCTATGCCTAATTTTTGAATATTCCTAGCCTTAGATAAAAAATGTCGATTAAAAGAAGCGGCAAATTTATCATAATTATTGACTATATGCTGAATATTATTGCCAAGTTTCTGCGAATGCTCTGCTAACGAAGCAATAGAGGTCAATAATTTTCTTACCTCTTCTATAATTAATTTGTGATTTTCTGAACGTCTATAATCTGAAATTTGGAATTTAGCAAATGATAGCATATTCATAAGTCCTGCTGGACCAACTGGGAAAATATTGCTTTCCCAAGCTTTTTGTAAAAAATTATTATCTGCAATCAGAATTTTTTCAATTGCCTGTTCAGTAGGGACAAACATCAAAGTAACTATATTACCAAAATGTTCCTTTTTATCTTGGAAACTAGCTAAAATATTTTCCGCGTAATCTTTACTATTTAAGGACTTTAAATGATTATTCATGGTTTTACTAAGATTAGTACTATCTTGCCCTAAATCTACTAGAAACTTTGAAGCCTTTGCATCTATAACCATTAAGTTACCAGAAGGTAAGAAAACTAGGGCATCTGGTCTAAGTTTTAAATTATCGGTAGTTGTCACAGAATATTGTATGATAAAGTCTAAATTAGAACGTAGACCTGATGATTTTAGAATGTTCTCAAGAGTAATTTCAGCAAGTAATCCAGCTCCAGATGGAGAAAGAAGGGATTGTTTAATAATGTCTACTGTTCCTTTAGATTGTTCGATATCCCTACTTAATGATCCAACCATGTTTATTAAACGTTCAAACTCGTTATTAAATTTGTTTGTTGCCCCCGAAATATTTTTTTCTGATAATTCTCTTGCTTCTTGATTTTCCCGTCTATGAATTTCAATTAATTGTTTAGACAATTCATTACCAAGATCAAATAAAGCATTTTTTGCCGATGCATAGGACTCCTGTCTTGCTTTATCTGCTTCAGCTATCAATTGACTTTGATAGTCTACTTTACTAGATAATTGCTCAATTTTTTGGATATAAGAAATTTTTTCTTGCTGCAAAATTTGATTCTGCTTACTTGCTTCTAAATAGTTATTTGATAGAAAGCCTAATTCTGCATTTAGTTTGGTTGTCTTATGATAAAACCAAGCAAATAAACCAAATAAAACAACAAGTCCGGTAGTAAGCAATAATGGAATATAACTCATTGATAAATTTACTCTTTAGTTAGTAATTTTGGAATTACCCGCTCTTCTAAAGGACCAGTTGGCATAGCTGGCTTTAATAATTTCGGAGTTAAAATGAATTTAGTCTTTTGTTCAATAGGCGAAAGAATAACAAAATAACTATGCGGTTGCTGAATTACCCCGTATTTATCCCATTCTGGGTATTGCCTATCTAGGTTACCTTTAAATTCATGAGGGCCATAAACTTCAATATCACCAAATTTATATTTCTTTAGTGGAAATATTTCATCAATATAAAAGAAATCATTAGGAAACCTACCTAACGTTCTGAAATTAGCAGATATAAACATGTTGTCTTTTGGACGAAAAATAAAAATATCTATACATCCCTTGTTGCATATAGTGTAAAAATCTTGATGGTAAGTTTTATAACCTAACTCGACAAAATCTGTTAATATATCTTGTAACCTTATTTCATCAGCGTGCATTATAGCAATATCTAAGTCATCATCAAAAGGTATAAGACCTTTATGCCTTACTGCCCCAAGAAGTGTACCGCCCTCAATCCAATATTGTATGTTATGTTTAGTCAATATCTCATGAGTATCTTTCATTAATTGGTATAAGCTTAGGGCTTTGTTTTCACTAATTGTATATTTCTGTACTTGTTGGTCGGTAGGAGTTACATATCTCCATTTGTGATCATAAAACTCTACATAGCCTTGGTACAAACCGTAAGTAATTATAATTACTCCAGCTATTTTAAAGAAAAAGTTATTAGTTTTTTTATGATTTTTGTGCATATATATTTCCCATGTTTATTTTAGTAGACTTTTTTAAAATCATAAACTATAAGTTGCTTTAGTTAGATAATTATATAATTAATACTATATGAAAGTAAAACCAGTAATTATGGCTGGGGGTCTAGGAACTAGATTATGGCCATTATCACGACAGATGCAACCAAAACAATTTATAAAAATATTTAAGAATTTGAGTTTAATACAAAAAACTTTGATTACAAACAGAACTTTAGGCAAACCAACTTTAATAATTGCTAAGGAATATGAATTAATAGCAAAAGAGCAACTTAGAGAGCTAAATATAGAAGCAGACTTAATAATAGAACCTATGCCTAAAAATACAGCTTTATGTGCAATTATATCAGCTATTCAAGCAAAGAATAATGGTTATGATACGGTCATACTACTGCCTTCTGATCATTATATACATGATATTGATAAGTACCTAATTACTATTAATGAATCTTTGAATTATGTCGCAAAATTTGGTATTTGTACTATTGGGGTTAAACCTAGTTTTGCAAATACCGAATATGGTTATATTAAAATAAATAAGTTATTAGCAGATAGAACTTACAACACCCAACAATTTGTGGAAAAACCTACTCTTCAACAAGCACAAAATTATCTAGCAAATGGCAAATATTTTTGGAATTCAGGAATTTTTATTTTTAATATAGATTTTATTTTAGAGCAGGCTAAATTATGGCAAAAAGAACTCTTTAAACATGCATATGATGCATATTATTTTGCAACCAAAGATCATAATAATATAACACTTGCTTTAGAACCATACTTACATATTATCCCAATTTCCTTAGACTATGCTATAATCGAAAATATTAGTCAAATGATTATGATAGAAGCCAATTTTAGTTGGAGTGATATTGGAAATTGGCATTCTTTATGGCAAATACAAAAAGAAGATATAACGAATAATTACTGCGAAGGCGATGTTATAAACATTGATAGTACAAATTCATATATTAGTTCTAATAATAAGCTTACTGCTGTAATAGGAGTTGATAATATAATAATTATTAATACTGAGGATGCTTTACTGATCGTAAATAAATCAAGAGTTGAGAAAATAAAGCAGCTTGTAATGGAAATGACAGAGATGGGACGAAAAGAAGTATTATGAACTTACGTGAGAGTATAAAAAATTATGTCAGCAATTTTCAAGAAGAATATGAATATAAAGAAAGGATGTTGGACTTTTTAGATAATTGTAAAAATCCATTTAGTAGGGAGACAAAAGAAGGACATTTTACCAGTTCAGGATTCTTGCTTAATTCTAATAAAACAAAATTTTTATTGATGCATCATCATAAGTTAGATAAATGGTTGCAACTAGGAGGACATTGTGATGGTAATAATGACATTTTGGCTGTAGCAATTAAAGAGGCACAGGAAGAATCTGGTATTTTAGAGATTGAACCGATTTCTAGACAGATTTATGATATAGATATTCATCTAATTCCTAGTAATTCTATAGACCAAGAACATTATCATTATGATGTGAGATTTTTATTAAAAACCGTTTGTAACGACCATTTTGTAAAAAATTCTGAATCAAACGAATTACGATGGATAGAATTTGCTTCTAATCATCAAGAACTTGTGCTAGATAATTCAGTAGAAAGGATGATAAAGAAGTACACTCTTATGCTTTGAAGAATTGGCTTCGTAAATATATACTGCTATGATTTCAAGAGTTTAGACGATAGAATCAAAATTATGATAGTAGCAGGAGTCAAAGGGTCGAGCGGCGTAGCGTACATTTAGTACGTGGCTACCTACAATCCCTGAAGACTACAACTGTCGAAAATTAGTAAATACAGCTTCTCTATACGTCTATTAGCGAGGAGGCCGTAAGGCCGACGAAGCAATCCAGTAACATCTATAGATTGTTTCCTAGATTGCTTCGTTTACGCTCGCAATGACGCTGTGGTATAGGTATTGTAAACTTTCGACAGTTATGCCCTGAAGACGACAACGCAATTCTTGAAGTTCTACCTGAGTATATATACCTTAATTTTTTGGTTATAATTTATGTTAAAAATCTTTGAACAATATAAGTCTCATCCATTTGCTAAATATTTTCTGATTTTGTTTAGCGTAATAGTCGTCTACCTAGCTTATCATATTTATATTTGGAGTCATACAGAATCGACTGATAATGCGTATATTGAGGCTGACATATCCAGCGTTAGCTCTGAGATTAATGGAGTGATTAAGAATGTATTTATTTCAGATAATATGAGGGTAAAAAAAGGTGATCTTATTGCTGAGATCGATGATCAGGATTATAAGTCACGTCTTGCTTCGCTGGAAGCTTCTATTAAGGCATCTATTAAAAATATAGAAATCATAGAACAAAAGACTTTAATAGCTCAAATTAGTTTAGAGCTTTGTCAAGAGGTTGTTGATTCTGCTAGTACTAATTTGGAGATTAACTCAGTTGATTATATAAGAACTCAAGAGCTTAACAAAGAGAGTTTTGCTAGTAAAAAGACGTTAGATGAATCTAAAATGTCTTTTACTAAAGCAAAGACTGATCATAATCAGGCAAAGTTAAACTTGCAAATTGCACAGCAGAACTTACTACTTTTAGCTTTACAGAAAACTGCTGAGGAAGAAAAAATGAAAGGGTTACTGGAAGATAAAAATATAGTAGCTAGAAGTTTAGTAAATACCCAAATTATAGCCCCAGTTAACGGAATAATAGCAAATAGTAGCTTGCAGGTAGGTAATTTTATTAATCCAGGGAGAGTATTATTTTTTGTTGTGCAGGATGAACAAATGTATGTAAAAGCTAATTTTAAAGAGACGCAAATTGCAAAATTGCAACCAAAGCAAAAAGTTAAATTACAGTTTGATTCTTTACCAAAAAAGATCATATACGGCAGAATACGTAATATATCACCAGCTACCGGCTCAAAATTTAGTCTAATTCCGACTGATAATGCAACTGGTAATTTTACTAAGATTGTTCAACGGATTCCTGTGCTAATAGATTTTGAGACTCCTAAAGATATTACTAGTAATTTGATACCAGGAATGTCTGCTATAGTTTCGGTCAGAACTAATTAACCTGAATTCGATGTAACTTGTTACATCGAACTTTCGTGTTATATATAGAAACAATCAGGTTTGAAGCGGCTGCCCACCTGATTGTTAAAATATAACACTCCATTCAATATATGATTTTAATTATTAAAATCACATATTGAATGATGAAAAAAGTTAAAATGCACTCGCGTTAACCGTTTCAAGAGTGCATTTTTCCTTATAACAAAGCCAGTTCGATATAAGAATTATTAATTCTTATATCGAACTGAGGTTGAGTTAATTAATTTTTTGCTCGACGACTAAACCAGCTTTGCAAATAAGTTGCTGCAATATCACTATTCTCTATTAATAAGACGTTTTCGGCATTTCTATTATCAGCTGCATTGGTAAAATTAAAGCTACCAGTAATCACCTTACTTTTATCAATGATCATAACTTTGTTGTGAGCAATACCTGGTACT
The DNA here is from genome assembly GCF_965178575.1 of Candidatus Tisiphia endosymbiont of Micropterix aruncella. Classification (NCBI taxonomy): domain Bacteria; kingdom Pseudomonadati; phylum Pseudomonadota; class Alphaproteobacteria; order Rickettsiales; family Rickettsiaceae; genus Candidatus Tisiphia; species Candidatus Tisiphia endosymbiont of Micropterix aruncella. The sequence continues at coordinate 503,282 of NZ_OZ238268.1, read as the reverse complement.
TTATCTATTGAGACATCAATACCAGCCCGTTTTAATTCATGCATTTTAGAATATCTATCGTGTAAGTTACTACGATCCAATAATACCCTTATTTGAACACCGTTTTGCTTAGCTTTAATTAATTGATCCACTATATTTTGCGAAGTTAAACCAAATGCTTGAACATAAATACTATCCTTAGCCTTGGATATTTCTTTTGCTATTAATGATCCGCAGCCGGATGGTGGGGTAAAACAAACATTTAAATTATCAGTTTCGGTATGAAAACTGTGCCAAGAAGCTGTTTCTCGTACCTCATTATATCCTATCCCGGTAGTAATGCCGAGTAAGAACGATATTATTACGGATAGATTAAGCTTTTTAGATAGTTTTTTCATTTTCTTATACTATGCCGAAACCGAGGCCTTAGCACCCTTTAATTTTTGGAAATCGTCACCAGCATGATAAGAAGAACGGGTTAATGGACTAGCGGAAACCATCAAAAACCCTTTAACCCTTGCTACTCTTTCAAAATATTTAAATTCTTCTAGGGAAACATATCTAGCAACTGCTGCATGGTTTTTGGTTGGCTGTAAATATTGTCCTATAGTTAGAAAATCAACTTTAGCTTCCCTTAAATCGTCCATTACTTGCATAATTTCATCGTTTGTTTCTCCAAGACCAACCATCATACCTGATTTAGTAAAAATCTCAGAGTCTAATTTTTTCACATTATGCAAAAGACTTAATGAATTATAGTATCTCGCTCCTGGTCTAATAGTTTTGTATAGAGAAGGCACTGTCTCTACATTATGATTATAAACGTCAGGTTTTGCTAATACCACTATTTCAGCTGCCCCATCTTTCTTAAGAAAATCTGGAGTTAGAACTTCAATTGTGGTATTAGGAGCAACTAGTCTTATTTCCTTTATACAATTGGCAAAATGCTCAGCCCCACCATCATCTAAGTCATCTCGATCAACTGAAGTAATTACCACATGTTCAAACCCTAATTTCATTACGGCTTGTGCTAGTCTCTGTGGCTCGTGAGGATCGAGTAAATCGGGACGACCAGTTTTAACATTACAAAATCTACAAGCACGAGTACAGACAGTTCCTAAAATCATAACTGTAGCTTGTTTTTTTGTCCAACATTCCCCTATATTAGGGCAAGCAGCTTCTTGACAGACTGTATTTAATTCTAAACTCTCAATTAGTTTTCTTGTACCATGATATTGATATGAATTTGGTGCTTTAACCTTTATCCAATCAGGTCTTTTAAGGACTTGAGCTTCTTCTATCTTGATTATGTTTGACATATAATCCTGCTTTGTTTATGGCCTGCTTTTTTATGAATTTTATATTCAAATCATTTGAGTATATCATTAAACAAATTGTTTTATTGGTAGTTTAACTATATCTGTAAGGCTAGTGCTGTTATCACAGTTGTAAGATAATTTGGGTTCAATAGGAATCTTACAGATTAAAGGTATATTATATTCTTTGGCAAAATTTTCTCCACTATTACCGTTAAATATCTGAATTTTCTTGCCCGAACTTGGTTCAACTAGATAGCTCATATTTTCTATAATACCTAAAATTGGTAGGTTAAATTTTCTGTATAAATCAATCGATCTAACGACGTCTATTGCAGCCATTTTTTGTGGAGTAGTTACTATTATTACCCCATCTAGTTGGTAATTTTCTAAAATACTTAAGTGAATATCACCAGTACCAGGGGGCATGTCAATAATTAAATAATCTATTTCCTGCCAATGGGTGAGAGATAATAGTTGATAAATGGTCTTGCTGGCCATTGGACCACGCCAAACAATGGCTGAGTTATCCTTAATAAGAAATCCGATAGAAATAATTTCAATGCCTCGCGATTTTAAAGGGGTCATTTTATTATACACTATTTCTGGTACACCACTAATACCAAATATTTGTGGAATTGACGGACCATAAATATCAGCATCCACTATTCCCACCTTGTACCCTTCAAGATTTAGTTGCTCCGCTATCAATGCTGTTATAGTAGATTTACCAACTCCCCCTTTACCGGATGCCACCAATATTATCTTCTTTACTCCATCAATGAAATGCTTAACTTTTGGATTAGTTGATTTTTTAGCTACACCTTTGCTACTAGTTAAAACTATAGTTATTTTTCCAATATTAGGTATTTCATTTAATTTATTAATAGCTTTAATTTTTATTTCATCGATTTCCTTGGAATCTTTACCAAGAATATCAATGGCAAACCCAATATTTTTATCCTTAATTATAATATTAGATATAATACTGACTAATTTTGTATTGTCACTAAAAGTGATATCTGAAATTTTATTTAGTATTTGTTGCTGGTTTATATCAATCATCGTTTTTAAGTAAAATGAAGCTATTATACAGGTTAAATTAGTATATTTATAAACAATAATATTACTGTTATAGTAGTTTTCTTGCTCTAAGATTCATCTTTTTTAAAAAGAGATAATAAATCACTGGAAGTACCTTAATTTTTAGTTTAATTTAACCTCAGTTCGATATAAGAATTATTAATTCTTATATCGAACTGGCTTTGTTATTAGGCAGGGGTCTAAAGAAGTAGCAAGGATTAAGTGCTTAAACATTTTTAGATACCTGCCTTCGCAGGGATGACATCGAGCGTGCAGAGAATAATAATTATTCTTACATCGAACTGAGGTTAAATTACAGTTTATCATCTATAAAAACAATATCCAATAATTCACTAGTGTAAATTGTAATAGATATCTTTCGAAACTTGCTTATGTTAGAGAATTTGCAGGAAATACTTTACTGCAAACCGCAGCGTACTCTAGTATACATGAGGATTCGGGTAGCGGATCATTGTCCAAATTACCAGCTAGAAGTAAAATTATGCAAGAGGTATATTATTCATCCTTATATACTCCCCACAATACTGTTTTAGGTAGCCATCCAGTATAATTTTTGCAGCACACCTGACAATAATCTTGTTTGCATTTATTAAGTAGGCAACGGACATAATTACTTACTCTTGCAACAATTTTATGTTGATCATTAGCTACTCGAGTCAGAGCTACTAACTCGGGACTTACCACAATCACCGATCTTTTACCGGACAATACACTTGAATGTACCCAGCCTCCTTCTCCTTTTGTATCACGAATTTGCCTCCATTGTTCATATTCTGCAATAATTTCTACTGGTTCACCTTTTTTAACAAATACCCATTCTATAGGTGTATTTATCGAAGGACCAACTCTAGCATTTACCTCATTAGCCTTTATTGAGGCAAATCTAGGTATCGGTAATTTCTGATTATCAGCTTTTGTTAGTAAAGGTGTAATGGTCAAGATTATAATCAAAATATATGACTGTTGCTTTAGTAACTTGATTGCCATGGTTATTCTTAATCATTCTCTTCTAATTCACGCAAAGCATCATCTCGTTTAGCTATTACATAATTACCTGATCTAAATTGCCCTTTGATACGATTTATTTCATATTCACTAAGACCAATAAATTTTAAAATTGTTCCACCAAGCTGTAACCCCGTCTCATAATTTTCTGGTATGATTGTTGTTGCTCCAGCATCATAAAATTCTCTAGCCTTCTCTAGATTTTTTAATCTTACAATAACTTCAAGATCTGGAAAATGACTTGAAATTGTTCGAAGAGATTTTTTGATAGTAACACTATTATTCATTGTAAGTACTAGAGTTAAAATCCTTTCTGCTCCCACAGCTTTTAGCGTATCAATCTGTGATACATCTCCTTTAAAAACTGGAAATCCATTAGCTGTTTCTGCTTTTACAATCTCGTCATTAACATCTAGTGCTATATAATTGATTCCTTCAGCTTCCAGTACTAATGCTACCATTCTACCAACACTACCAAAACCGGCAATTATTATATGATTTGTTAAATCTCTTGCTCCAAGTTCTATAATTTGTATTGGAGTCTTGCCAAGTTGTTTATCAAGTCTTTCAGCAAGTTTTTTTCCTAAAATTGCCAGTAATGGAGTTAGTGCCATAGTACATGTCACCACTAACAACAGAACATTAGCCGTACTCTCTCTAATAACTTGAGTTTCTTTACCAAGACCGAATAAGATAAAAGCAAATTCTCCACCTTGTGATAATAATAAACCTGCATGCAAGGCTACTCCTTTATTAAAACCAAATAAAATGCAAGAGGCGGCAATAATTAGCGTTTTTACTACAATCAAGGCAATAGAACAAGTTAGTATAGTTGATATTTGAGCGTATATTTCTTGAGCGTCAATATTCATTCCAACGCTCATAAAAAATAGTCCTAGCAATAAGCTTTTGAAAGGGTATATACTTTCTTCAGCTTGTAGCCGAAATTCTGTTTCTGCAACCAAAACACCTGCAACAAAAGCTCCTAAAGCAAGTGATAAACCAAAATATTGCGTGGCCCAAGCTGCAGATAGAACTACCAATAGAGTCATGGAAATTGGTAGTTCGTTTATATCACCATTGTCCGATGAAATTAACCCAAATAAAGGTCTTAGTAATACTCTACCTGCAACAAATATTGCAAATAGTGCTATGATAGCCTTAAGCAAAGCTGTTCCTAAGGCTATCGCTAACGAATCTTTACTATCGCTAGCAAACAGTGGTACCATAACTAGCAAGGGCACAACTGCTAAATCTTGTAATAACAAGATAGCTAGGGATATACGACCTAGTTGAGTTGATTGGCTACGGCTTTCCTCAATAACTTGCATAACAAGGGCAGTTGAGGATAAAGCAAGACCACCTCCAATAATAATTGCAGCACTACTATTACCGCTGATTAGTACAACAACGGCAGCAATTACTATAGCTGTAGTTAACACTTGTAGTGAGCCAAGACCAAATACATACCGCCTCATTACCTTTAATCTTTCAAAAGATAATTCTAAACCTATAGCAAAAAGTAAAAAAACTACTCCTAATTCTCCTAGTAATTTTGTTTGATCATATGTTACAATCTTAAATCCATGGTCTCCAATTACTGCTCCTGCAATTAAATAACCCAAAACAGGGCTTAGATTAAGGCGTTTAAGTATTGCTACAACAAATACAGCTGTTCCTATTAAAATTATAATATTGATAAGAATATGCTCTTCCATTTACACCTTTTCCCCAGAAGTATTAATACATTATTTTTTAAATACACTAAGTAGTTTTCAGTAAAAAATCTAATATTTTTAACCTCAAGTATCGATGTAAGACATAGGTTTAATCTCCTAGATGTCATTCCTGCGAAAGCAGGGATCTTAAAAAATAACCAAGAATACTATTAGATATTTTAGACCCCGCACCGAAGCAGGGGTGATATCAAACCTGTTACATCGATACTTGAGATTATTTTTAATTTATTTTTTGCTCCACATCTCTTCCAACTTAAAATACTCTCTAGTTTCTGGATAAAAAATATTAACTAATACATTTCCAGCATCTATTAATACCCATTCAGATGTTCCAAGCCCTTCAATATTAGTATCGATATTAGCTTGATGTTTTAACTCTAAAGCTAAATATTCAGCAATTGCTCCAACATTTTTAGTTGAACGCCCGCTTGCAAAAATAATATATTCAGCTAATGTAGTTTTTTGTCTTATATCTATTACTAGTATATCTTCTGCTTTTTTTTCTTCTAAACATTTAACCATAAACTCTTTCAATAGTTCAGTATTTTCTATCATAATTATCTCCAATTGCTAGAGTAACCTGAGGTTACCATACTATTTCACGCGAATTTGGGATAAGAATTTGTCAATTCTTATCCCAAATTTGGTGGAATTATAGAAACAATCAGATTTGAGACGGCTCTGCATCTGATTGTTAAATTAATATTTTGCTAAAAACATGATTTTAATCTTTTAAAATCATGTTTTTAGCTTTAGAAAGGTTTAAAATGCATTCGCGTTAGCCGCTTTAAGAATGCATTTTTCCTTATATTAAAGCCAATTCGGGATAAGAATTAACTAATTCTTATCCCGAATTGGGGTATTTTTCTCCCTTATTTGCCAACACCCAACTACTATCCAAATAATCATTACCATACTTATGCAAATATTCCTGATATTTACCTTTAAAATCAGTGATAGTTCGGTGGGATAGAGCAATAATCCTTGTGGCTATGTTGCTAGCAAAATCTCGATCATGAGTTACTAATATTAGAGTTCCTTGGTAGTTAATTAGAGCTTTTTTTAACATATCCTTAGATTCAATATCTAAGTGATTAGTTGGCTCATCTAGTACCAATATGTTACTTTCTTCCAATATAATTTTTGCTAGTAATAAACGTGCTCCTTCCCCTCCACTTAAATTTAGAATATTCTTGCTTACTTCATCTTTACTGAATAATAATTGACCTAGTACACTACGTAGCACATTATCACTTTCAGTAGGTATTTGGTTGGATAACCAATCAATAACACTCATACTTTCATTTAGCAATTCATGATGATCCTGAGCAAAATAGGAAATTTGAGTTTCATATCCCCATTCATAACTTCCTAAATCTGCAAGTGTTTTATCAAGAAGAATTTTTAATAAAGTGGATTTACCAATACCATTTGGGCCAATAATAACAATTTTTTCCGCGCGCGAGACAGTAAAATTCACATTATTTAATATTTTTTTATCCTCGTAGCTTTTAGAAATACCCTGAACTTTTAACGCTAATTTTCCAGATGGCCTTTTTTGCTTAAAATTAAAATATGGGCTAACACGTGAACTTTTTTGGATATCAGGTAATTCCATTTTTTCTATTTGTTTTTCTCGGGATGCAGCCTGTCTAGCTCTAGTGGCCAACGCTCTAAACCGGTCAACGAAACTCTGCATAGTAGCAATTTTTTTCTCTAAATGAGAGAATTCTTTAAGTTTTTGTTCGGTAACCAACTGTTTATCACGAACAAAAATATCATAATTACCAGTATAAGTCTTGATAGTACCATAATCTATATCAAGAATATGTGTAGAAATATTATTAAGAAAAGCAAGATCGTGTGAAATAAATACCAAAGCACCTTTGAATTTCTGTTTTAGATAATTTTCTAGCCAATAAATTGAGACTATATCAAGATGGTTTGTTGGTTCATCAAGTAACAATATATCAGGATTATTGAATAAACTTTGTGCCAATAACACCCTAAGTTTATAACCCCCGGATAAAACGGATAAAGGCTGATAATGATATTTTTCTTGTATTCCTAAACCAAGCAGTAACTCAACTGCAAAAATTTCTGATATATATCCATCATTGTCAGCTATAATTTCTTCCAACTCACCTAAGCGATAACCGATTTCCTCATCACATTGATCATTACATTGAGATTTTTCTAGTAATTCTTCCTTTTCTTGCAAAGCTTGCCATAATTCATTCCTACCAGCAATAACAGTGTTAATAATTGAAGTATTTTCATAAAGAAACTGGTCTTGTTTCAAGCAACCAACACGAGCATTCTTAAGTATATTGACTTCACCAATACTTGCTTCCTCTTCTTTGATTAAAACTTTAAAAAAAGTAGATTTACCAGCACCATTTGCTCCAACAAGCCCATACCTATTACCTTTCTTAATATGCAGGCTTACATCAGTAAATAATATTTTTGCACCATAGCTCATGGCTAAATTAGTTGTAATAATCATAAAGTATTATCAGGTAATATTGTCCCATTTTTTAATCGCAGCTTAACTTGCTTAAGTGATCTTGGGCTTGCATCAATCACTTCAAGTTCAACCTGTTGCTCAATATCAATTTTAGTACCAACCAAAGGCACATTACCTACTTTTGCTAAGACTAGGCCACCAATTGTATCGAATTCATCATCCTGGAGTTTTAATTTCACACCAAGAGCTAATTCGAGATCCTCAACTTTCACTCGAGCATTTGATAAAATTGTATTATTATTGATAATTCTGAAACTATCATTATCTGATTTCTTATCATGCTCATCATCTATTCTACCAACTATCTCTTCCATAATATCTTCCATGGTTACAATACCGTCAGTTCCACCATATTCATCCACAACTATCGAGATCTGCACACGATCTCTTCGCATTTTTGCTAGTAAATCTATCAATTTCATTGAAGGAGCAGAGATGATAGGTTTACGAATTATTTTTTTTAGCTGCAACTCTTGATTTGTAATAAGTTGCTTAGTAACAAGGATCTTGAACAAGTCTTTTATATGAATAAAGCCAACTATATTATCCAAAGTTTCATCATAAACTAATGTTCTAGTATTAGGTATTTTGCTATTAAGCATTTGGCTTAACTCATCTATACTGGCAGTTAATTTTACTGCCTTAATATCAGATCTAGGGATCATTACATCTTCTACAGTTTTATGACCAAATTTCAGAAGATTCATAAAAATCTTTTTTTCTTCTAACGTCATTTTTTTACTGTTAGATTTTAGCTTTTTAATTACATCATAAAAATTATCCTCTAGCTTCTCTTTGGAAAACAGCCGAGAGAAAAAAGATTTAAGAGCAACAATTTTTGAAGGATTTCTCAGCATAGCCCTTTTAGAATTAATAGATGTAAGGTTTTCTTTTTTCGAAGAAGTGGACAGAACCTAATATGGGGAGGCAATAGCAAAACCCTTTAATATCTCTATTTCTAAATTTTCCATAATATCTGCTTCCTCGTCATCTTGGTGATCGAAGCCAAGTAAATGTAAAATACTATGTACCAAAAGATGGATAAAATGATCCCCAAAGGCTTTATTTTGACTTATAGCTTCGCTTTGAATTATTTCATAGCCAAAAGCTATGTCCCCCAAATACATATAATGTACATTAGGAGTAAATTCAAGTAAATGCCGAAAGTCTAATTCTATATCAGGAAATGATAGTACATTTGTAGCTTTTGCTTTGCCACGAAATTGGCTATTCAAATTTAACATTTCATTATTATTAGTCAGTAATATTGCTAACTCAAACTCTGCAACTCCCTTAAAATTCTTATATTTACTCAGTATAGCACCAATAACCTTCTTCACTAATAGTTTATTGATAAATTTTTGATTTTTCCAATCTTGACAAGTTCGAATAATCTCTACATTGATTTTCATGATATAGTTTCTTGGCTGAAAATGCTCAATAATATTATATAACAATATCTTGCAGATAATACCAAAAATTTTTCTTAGTGGTAGCATTAGTTTGTGGTATCTTGTTAAATAGTTTATAATAATTACTATTAACTAGTTAACCTCAAGTATCGATGTAACAAGTTACATTGTTAAGCATCAACTGCGAACGATGTCACCCCTACGAAAGCAGGGGGCTAAAGAAATAGCCTAATAGGACAGTTGATCATTTTTAAGATATATACTTTAGCAGGACATCGAGACTATTAATATAGATGTCTTACATCGAACTCAGGTTAGTTAAGCAATTACAATATATTTATGATAAAAATAGGCAATATTCAGCTACCTCATCCGGTGATATTAGCTCCAATGTCTGGTGTTACTGATCTACCATTTAGAAAGTTAGTGAAAAAATTTGGTGCAGGACTTGTCGTTTCTGAAATGGTAGCAAGTAGAGCGATGATTATTGAAACAAGACAATCTTTGCAAAGATGTGCGATTATTGGGGACGATGCTACTGGTTCATGTGTACAGATTGCTGGGTGCGAACCTGATATAATAGCAGAATCAGCTAGAATGAATGAGGATATGGGGGCAAAGATTATTGATTTAAACTTTGGTTGTCCAGCTAAGAAAGTAGTAGGAGGATATTCTGGTTCAGCTTTAATGAGAGATGAGAAATTAGCTGCAAAAATTTTAGAAACTACGGTAAAATCTGTCAAAATCCCAGTAACTTTAAAAATGCGGACTGGTTGGGATGATCAAACTAAGAATGCTCCAAATTTAGCAAAAATAGCCTATGATGTTGGAGTGCAAATGATCACTATTCATGGCAGAACAAGATGCCAGTTTTATTCAGGTCAAGCAGATTGGGAGTTTATAAGGCAAGTTAAAGATGTGGTGAGGATTCCAGTTATCGCTAATGGAGATATTACTTCTTTGTCTAAAGCCAAGGAATGCTTACAAAAATCAGGTGCTGATGGCATAATGGTTGGTCGGGGAGTATATGGTAGACCATGGTTTATTTCTCAAATAGCACATTATCTTAAAACTGGAGAAGAACTCCCGCCACCTTCAATAGCAGAGCAGCTAGAAATAATACTGAGTCATTATGATGCTATGTTAGAGTATTATGGAAATGATACAGGTGTTCAGCTAGCTAGAAAACATATAGGTTGGTATAGTAGTGGTTTAGCAAACTCAGCTGAATTTAGAGGAGGGGTTAATATGATGACTGATCCAATTCAGGTTAAAGAAAAGATCATGGAATTTTATGGAAATTCTTTTAACATCGTGACCCCAAAACCATAGTACCCTACATTTTTCTATAATCGTCATCGCGAGGCATCTTTAGATGCCGTGGCGATCCAGGTAAACAGCGAAGCTGTTTTTTCTAGTACACTTCGCGTATCCTGGATTGCCGCGTTGCCGCTTTCAGCGACTCCTCGCTAATAGACGATCAGCAGCCATTTTAATAGTGGTTATATAAAAAATGTAGGGTACTATGCCCCAAAACTCTAATGCTATCTGATAGGACTAACTTCTCTAGGACGGCTATTGTTCCTAATAACAGGAGGAGATGTAGTAGGACGAGATGGATAGGTATTCATCGATTTTCTAATGGTATTAACTTTTTGCTTGGCTTTTTCAAGATCCATTGTTTTTGCATGAGCTTGGCGTAATGTTGTTCCTATGTTTTTAGATTCTTCAGTGGTAAGAATTGCCTCGCCTTTTGCCATTTTAATTAAATTATCCACAACGAAAGCCCCACAATCTTTATCATTTTGTTGTTGCTCAGTGTGTAAATCTACTATTTTAGCATCAGGACAAACTTTTTTAACCATATCTACTAAATCCACTCTTGTATCTATATCTGTTCCCATAGGATCATTATAGGTAAACACTATACCTCCCTCGTTGTCTTTAGTGATTGCTAAACTAACCCAATGTTCGTGTCCAGTGTTAAGGGGTATAATAACCGCTTCCTTGTTATCTACTATTAAATCACTATACACAGCTTTATAAAGAGTTTCCTTTAATAAACTTTCTTCTCCTATAGAAGCATGAGTAATAATAGAAACCTTTGTTTGATCTACAGACGCTTTTAATACATTGCCAATATCATCTTCGTCATATAAATAATCTAGTTTAGTTAATTTGCTACCCTCAGGCAATGAATGTTCTACCTCATTTTGTCTAGTTGATACCCCCCTTTCATCTGCCACTTGCTGAAGGGTATTGGTAATTCTTTTAGCATTTTCTTGTTTATACTCATTTAAATTCTCTTGCATATCCTTAATAGTTAAGCTGTTAATGCCAGGAACAGCTTCCCTTTGCTTAACTTCAGCAACAATATCAGCCCTTTTCCCATGACCTTGAGCTAATGGGATACAGCCATTAGTTAAATTTTCGACCGAGCCTCCTTGAGTTATAGTATATTTAGCCTGTTTGGCAATATTCTGAAGTCTCAATGGATCAGATAGGTCAAAATATATATCAACAGGGTTTATTTCTGCTATATTAAGATCTTTTTGGAATTGTTGAGATAATTGTGATATATAATTTTCTAGTTTTTTAGCTCCACCAATTTTATCTTTTAAAATTTCCTCAACTTCTAGCTTAATACCTAATTGTTGGTTTTGGTCGTTGATACCAAATTTGGTCGCAATAATACTAGCCATATCATCTACAGATGAAGGATTGCTGGCTACTATAACTCTAGTATTTTTTCCTAGTTCTTTTGCAGCAAACATAACCTCAGTCAATCTTTCTTTATTAGGCAATTTCCCTGACACTAATATGTTAGGAGGTCTTTTTAGAATTTCCGACTCTATTAAATTGCTAACTTGCATAGATTGGATGTGCGAAGTTTTTTCTTGTGCTACATGCTTTTCAGCTACAGCCCTAATTTGGTCGTTAGCATTGGCAAAAAACACGTGATTGGTCTGTGCAAGAAGAGGTGGCCAGTAGTTATAATATGGCAAAGTTTGATTATATGCATTATAATTACCAAAGGTAAAACAAGTTTGAACACCTGATTTTTTTAATGCTGCTAAATCATTTGTATCAATTATAGGTTTTTCCATGTTTGAATTATATTGAATATTAAGTATAGGCGTTTCTCCTTGTTTAACTTCATGCAATATTTCACTTATTATATTATCCTTATTTAGTTTGCCATTTTGAATGTTATATTTAAGTTCCCTAGTTGGTATGTTTAAGTCAAAATTAGCCACTATAATATTTTGCTGAGTCTCTTGACCTACATGACCATTAATATTAAATAACCTTACCTTATTTTCTTTTTTACCTGTTTTTGCCATACGTACTCCAAAGTCATCATATCTAATGACTATCATCTTAAACGAAAAAACAAGTCTATACAAATCAATTATATATCTAAACCAGTATTGATAAATTGTGCAGCCTCATTGTATTTTAAGTTAAATTTTACAGATATAGTTGCATAATAATCTCACCCCCTTTAATAATATACTATATATAAGCCTGCACTAATATATTATTTAATTGGTAGAGGGATGGTTAGGTGGTAATAGTAATTGCCTATGGAAATAATTAGGTAAAAATAATGCATTGGAATGATGTTGACGAAATTGCTATAAGTTTAGAAAAAAATTATTCCGATGAGGATATATCTGAATTAACACTAAAAGATCTTGAGGACTTAATAAAATCATTGAGTGATTTTGATGACCACGAAATTGAGACAAATAAAGAAGTGTTAAAAGAAATTCTCGAGGCTTGGAAAGAGATTAAAGATAGTAATTTTGAAGATTAATTATATACTCTTCTGCTTTGAAGAAGAGCTATCATAAATACTTGCGGAGAATGTATACTCGGTGAACTTCAAGAATTGGCGTCGTCGTGTCTAAAGATCTCCGCTGCTCACGTACTAATGTACGCTCCGCTGCTCGACTTTGACACTCCTAGCTCTTCTTGAAGTTGACCTTCGTCTACCAACTATTCATTTACGAGCAGTATACGTAACTTGTACCTCATGTAGTTCATCTATAGCTAACACGAAAAGGTTTAAGGCATAGTAATGGTGATAGCCTTTATGTCATTCCCGCTTCGGTCAGGAATCTAAAAAATAGCCTAAAAGACTATTAGATATTATAGATCCCTGCCTACGCAGGGATGACATCGCTTCTAGTTAAGCTAAGATTAACATATACCTAAAACCTTTTCGGGTTAGCTATAGAATCTAAATAATTTACAGAAATAACTTGATTTTTTTGGGAAGATAGGGCATTATCTGCGTTAAATTGAAAGAAGGGGCGTTTAGCTCAGTTGGTAGAGCATCTCGTTTACACCGAGAGGGTCGGCAGTTCGAGTCTGTCACCGCCCACCATATTACCTCTAGCTTTCTATGGTTTTTATTATTCTAATAAAAAGTCTGTATTCCCGTCGCATGCCGTTTTTTCACTAAAATTGCCGGAATACGACCCCCAAAAAACTCTCTCTTTAACTAGTTTTTTGAGGAAGGAATTATTACAAAAGTGTTAAAATGTACACCTAGTCCTCTCACCCCTTGTTTGTTACCCCCGTCATGTTAGATATTTATTATATAGTTTTTATTTTTAACGTTTTTGATATATACCTAGTAATATTGGTTCTTGGAAGATAATAATTTTATGATAAGAAAAGTAATTATATTTACTGTCATTGCTATTTCGTTGTTAGTATGTACTATATTAGTTGCGGTGAACTTTGTTGATTATAGTTCCGCCAGTAATAGTTTTGTTAATGAATTAAAAATTTCTCCTCAGAATTTAAAAAAAATAAAAATAATTAAATTTCCCATACCTTATTTGATTATTGATCACATAAAAGAGGAAGGGAAATTAGAATTAGAAAATATAGAAATTCGCTTTGTCCCATGGTCATTATTAATTTTCAGACCAAGAATTAGTGCTGTAATTATATATAGTGCCACAATATATTCAGATGAACAAGATTTTGACATTATAAACCATGATAGGCTAGTTAGTTCATTTATAACAAATGATATAATGGATATAAATTTTAATGTTAAAAATCTGAGTATTTTAAATAAAAATAACCAACCTATTCTTACTTTAAATAATTGCTCTTTATTTAAAAATAACTCTATTGCTAATAGCACTTCATTCAAAGGGGATGGAGGATATGTAGGAAAATTATCTGGGTTTTTTGAAAAAAAGGCCAACCAAATAAATCTCGATCTTACTATCTCTAATGATGATTATAATTTTCATTTGCTAGAAACCTATATAGACTCTAAACTAATAAATGGCAAAGCAGAATATTTAATACAAAATTTAGCTGATATATTACATATTCTAGTGCCAGATTTAGATTCTTTATTTAGAAGATTTAATCAGAATGAAAAGATAAATATAAAATTTGATATCTTACCTACTGGGCAACTGCTCAAGCTAGAAAATGTAACCATAGACTCTAATTCGCTTGTAGGTAATGGAGGGGTATATTTGAGCAGAAATGACAATGTTACTAGTATAATAAAATTATATTTTCCTAAAATAGACGTAAAATCACTTATCACTTCATCAAACAATATTAACCAATTTAGTGATTCAGTTTTTGGATTAAGACTTATCTTTGATAATAAATCAATCATAACGAATGTTTTAGTTGACCAAATAATATTAGGTAACGATGAGATATTAAATAATACTAAACTTTCATTTAATTTAGATAAAGGGGTATTAGTGGTCAATGATTTTTCTGGTATAATAAAATCCGGAGGAAATTTTCAATTGATAGGTAATGTAACCCAAAACTCAGTACGAAGTATATTTGATGGCACAATTTACTTGCAACATAATGACCTTAATTCTGTGTTGAATACTTTAGGTTACAAACAAGCAGTGAGTAAGAAACCTACAGCTTTTATTTTATCTTCAGATTTAAAACTAACTTTAATAGATGTCTATTTACAAAACCTTATGCTAAAAACTGACAACACTAAAGTTATAGGTAATATTACTGCTAGATTTATTGGTTCTATGCCGCATTTTATAGCGACCCTTGACTTTTCCTCGATTGATTTAAATAGAGACGATTACCCGATAATCTCACCAATGATCAAATTTGCTAAAAGTTTGTCAGAGAATATGAAAGATGAATCATACTTAGCTAAATATATTCCCATTAGGACAGCTGATTATTTAGGTAATTTTGATATTACTATAAATGATCTGCTTATAGGAAAGAATTCATTTGGCAAAGCATATATCTTAGCAAATGTCTCACCAGGTAATATTGGAATTAGTAATCTTGATATAAGAAGCAATAGTGATTACATCAATCTTAGTGCTAGTTTGTTAGCAAGTAACATTAAACCGCAATTAACAGTTACAATAAATGATGGCTCTCTTAATGTTAACTTTTTAACCCCTAAATCTTTACTTAATCTGCGAAATAACTTATTGAATGAATTTGACGTAGAAAAAATAGAGTTAAAATTAAATTGTGCATTATCAAAAATAATTCAGAATGATCTAGTATTACAAAATGTTAAACTTGCTTTAGCAAATAATAATGCTTTATTTAAGATTGATAACCTTGAAGCAAATCTACTTTCTGGTAAATTAAAAGCAGAAGGTAATATTTTATTAAATCCATATACTCTGAACTTTGTTTATGCACTTAATTCTATTGATTTAGCTCAATTATCTAATATTTTGCCAAGAGGATTACTAGACAATTACGGTGGAATGAGCATAAATGGAACACTTGCTACTCATGGCAATAGTTTAAAAGAATTATTGTATGAGCTTAACACTCAATCAGAGTTTGTAGTAAAAAATGCCAAGATTAGTAACTTCTCTGTTGATTCATTGATAGAAAAAATTAATAATAAAGACTATAATCTAAAGTATTTAAAAGATGATTTAGCAAAATCTATGTATCAAGGGCACACTGAATTGAATAGTTTGCGTGGTAATCTTCAGTTAAAAAATGGAATAGTTACAATGAAAAACTTAGTATTTAATACAAAATATACTAGCGGAGCTGCATCATTAGCTATAAATATATATAATTTAGATATGGTATTATCTTCAATATTATCTTTCTATATAGCAGACTTAAATCCTAATCTAAATAATTCTAGTAATCAAAATACACCTATAAATCTTACAATAAAAACCTCAGGCACTATATTAGATCCCATAAAAACGTCAGACGAGACTGAATTAAGAAAGGCTTTAGAGAACAGAAGGAAATCCACAATTAAAGAAGAATAAATGTTATTATTAAGAATTTTAAAAGATTATAGACTATTCGAAATATTGGTTCTTGGGGCAATTAGTGGCATGCCACTAGCTATATTATTCACTAGCTTAGTTGCTTGGCTTAAAGATTCTAATATTGATATTGCAATTATTACCACTTTTGCCGTTGCAAGACTATCTTATTCGCTAAAAGTTTTTTGGTCTCCTTTGGTAGATTATTTTAAGATACCATTATTAAAGAAATTTGGTCATAGAAAAAGTTGGCTGATACTTTGTACTATACTAATATCTTTAGTACTATTCAGTATGAGTACAGTTTTACCTAATGAATCATTAACTTTACTATATTTTCTTACTATCTGCCTTGGTTTCTTGTCAGCAACATTTGATATTAGTGTTGATGCACTTAGGATAGATAAATTTGATCAGGAAACCCAAGCTATAGCAAGTGCTACGGCAGTATTAGGCTATAGACTTGGCATGCTGATTACTGGAGCTGGGGCTTTGTATTTTGCTGAAGCCACAAGTGATTGGTCAGCTACATTTGTGGCTATGAGTATAGTTTTTGTTGTAGCAACAATTTTTATAATTACTGTCAATGAACCTACATTATTACGAGAAAATGTTGATATTTTATCTTTATTATCACTAACAAAAATAGTAATTAACCCTTTTAAGGACTTTTTTGTTAGGAAATATGCCGTTACTATTTTACTAGCAGTAATATTTTTTAAATTAGGTGATGCTATGCTTGGTGTAGTATCTATGCCATTTTATATGGAACTTGGTTATACAAAGGGACAGATAGCACTGATTATTAAATTTTATGGGGTACTAGCTACACTTGCTGGGTCTTTTGCTGGTGGAATAGTTGTATACCGACTTGGAAATTTTAAAGGGCTGATTATAACGGGAATTGTACAAAGTATCACGCATTTTGCTTTTATTTGGTTAAATCATCAACCAGTAAGTTCTGAAGCTTTCTTCATTGCTATTACTATAGAGAACTTTGCTGGAGCTATGGGTACTACTGCACTTGTTGGATATATTAGCAACCTTTGCAACAAACAATATTCTGCATCGCAATATGCTTTACTCAGTAGTAGTAGTAGTTTATTTAATAACACAGTCACCGTTTTTGGTGGTAGCCTAGTAAAAATGTTGGGTTGGGATAATTTTTTTATCTTAACAATAATTTTAGCCTTGCCAGGACTTATAATATTGTTCTATCTTAATAAAAAGATTCCTAAAACATAAAATTATGTTAATACGATTATTGCTATTTTTTACTTGCGTAATAACATTCAGTACAAACCTACGTCCTGTTTATGCTGCAAAAAAGCTTGTGTCTTCGCCACCTCAGACAAGTCTTGTCGTAGATTACAATACTGGTAGGATACTGCACGATAAAAATTCTACTACTAGAATATATCCGGCTTCATTGACAAAATTAATGACCTTGTATTTGTTATTTGAAGCGGTAGAATCTGGCAGGTTATTAATGAATCAAAGATTATATGTTTCAAAAAACGCAGAGAAAATGTTGCCCTGCAAATTAGGGCTTAAAGAAAAAGAAACTATTACTGTAAGAGAAGCTATTTTAGGCCTAATTATTAGATCAGCAAACGATGCAGCTATGGTAGTAGCTGAAAATATTAAAGGTACTGAAGAAAGATTTGCTCAGTTGATGAATATTCGTGCTAGACAGCTTGGTATGAAAGATACTTATTTTAAAAACGCTTCTGGATGGCATCATCCTTGTCAGAAAACTACGGCTCGAGATCTTGCTAAACTATCTATAGCTATTAAGCGAGATTTCCCTAAATATTATACTTTCTTCTCTAGAAACAACTTTGTTTTTAGAGGCAATATTGTACGAGGACATAATAAAGTAAATGAAATGTATGAAGGAGTTGAAGGGTTGAAAACTGGTTATACCATTCCAGCCGGTTATAACTTGATTACTGCAGCAACTAGACAAAATAAATCTTTGGTTGCTATTGTTACTGGTGGTAAATCTGCTGAGTCTAGAAATATGCAAATGGTAAAACTATTAGATAGCCATTTTGACCAGCCTAGAAATAATAATACTATGGTTAATAAATTGATAGTCAAGACAACAGTACCATCAAGAACATATGGTAAGAAAATAAAATCAACTAAAGTTGCTACAAATCTTAAAGTAAGAAACAGAAAAAGACTATAGGAATATTATGAGAAATGTTGCTGTAGTTATTTCAGGTTGTGGATATTTAGATGGGGCTGAAATCTTTGAAACAGTTTTTACATTATTGGAACTTGATAAGCATAATGTAAATGTAAAAATTTTTGCTCCTAATAAAAATCAACATTATGTGATTAACCATCTAACTCAAGAAAAAATGTTAGAGGAACGTAATGTATTGGTTGAATCAGCACGCATTGCTCGTGGTAAAATCCAACCATTAAATCAAATACGTGCTGAAGATTTTGATGCTTTAATATTACCGGGTGGGTTTGGTGCTGCACTAAATTTGTCTGATATAGGACTCAAAAATGAAAATGCTACAGTACTAGAAGATTTACAGGAAATAATAGTAGGCTTTTATAATTTATCAAAACCAATTGGAGCTATATGTATTGCTCCTGCTTTACTTGCTATAGTCTTAAGAAATCATACAAAAATTAAGGTTACTCTTGGAGAATCAAATGATCTGATAAATAAGCTAGGAGCAACAGGAGAAATTTGTAATGCTCAAGATATAGTCGTGGACGAAGATAATAGATTGGTTACTACTCCTGCTTTTATGTTAGATGCTCCTTTAGCACAAATACATAAAGGTATTAAGGGTTTAGTAATTAGAGTGCTGCAAATGTGTGCTAATATCTGAGATTTAAGCTATTTTATAAAAGACAATTGGTATTAAATAAGGAAGATAGATATAGACCAATATGAATAGATTAATACAAGCAGATGGGGTGCATCCTCAAACTCGTCTAACTAGAGAACAAAAAGAGGCTGTCGGATTACTTTCAATCGGTACCTTTCTAGAATATTTTGATCTGATGCTCTATATACATATGGCGGGAATTCTTAATGAGCTTTTTTTCCCAAAATATGATCCCCATGCAGCACAATTACTTTCAGCCTTTGCTTTTTGTGGCACATATTTATTAAGACCTATTGGGGCATTAATTTTTGGATGGATTGGTGATACTATAGGACGTAAAGTAACTGTTATTATTACCACTTTTATGATGGCATTTTCTTGTATTATTATTGCTAGTTTGCCAACTTATGCTGAAATAGGTATTACTGCTGCTGTAGTTGTATCAATATGTCGTATTATACAAGGCATGACTTCCATGGGAGAAATAATAGGGGCAGAATTATATTTGACTGAAACTATAAAACGTCCACAACAATATATGTCTGTAACAGTAATAAGTTTTTTTTCTGTATTAGGGGGAACCTTTGCTTTGGGCGTTGCATTTATTTCTAGCTCTTACAACTTCAATTGGCGTTATGCTTTTTGTTTTGGTGCATTGGTTGCGTTAATTGGTTCAGTAGCTAGAACAACTTTACGAGAAACACCAGAATTTGCTGACGCAAAACGACGAATGAAAATGATTTTTGCAGATATTAATGAGAATTCTAGTATATTGGAAAAGAATCCTATTTGGACAGAGAAAGTTAATAAAGTAACAGCTTTATCTTTGTTTTTAATATTCTGTGCTTGGCCAGTATGTTTTTATTTAACATTTATTCATTGCGGAGAGATACTTAAAAATAATTTTGGTTATACGGTTGAACAAGTTATTTATCAAAATTTCTTTGTTTCAATAGTAGACATGTTAGGGATTTTATCATTGGTATATTTATGTTATTACGTGTACCCCCTAATGATTTTAAAAATTAGAATGGTAATTTTTTGGGTTCTTATTCTGATTTGCCCATACTTATTGAGTCATGCTAGAACAGCTTTTGATATTTTTCTGTTCCAAGTATTTATTCTGTTGTTTATACCTAGTTTAGCTCCAGCCCGTTCAATTTTATTTACATATTTCCCTGTTTTTCAACGCTTCACATATGTTAGTTCTTTATTTGCTATATCTCATACTATTATGTATATTATCACATCTTTTGGGCTTATTTATTTAACAAAATATTTAGGTAATTATGGATTACAGATTATTATAATTCCAGTCATGATAGGATATAGCTTTGGCATATTTCATTTTGAAAAATTAGAGAAAATAACTGGAAACTATCCGAAAAAGAAAAAATGGTTTCTCTTAATGAATTAGGTGGTGTCTATTAAAGAAGATTTAATTTTTGTTGGTGTAGTATCATCAGTACACGGAGTGCAGGGTAATGTTTACGTCAAATCTTTTACTATGCCAAATACTAATATCATTAAAATGAATTTGGTGGATGAATTAGGAAAAAAAATTATCCTCAAACTCATTAGTCAAAATTCTAAAGGTGATATAATATGTAGATTTAACGAAATTAATAGTAGGACATTAGCTGAAGGGTTAAAGGGATGTAAGCTTTTTTGTCATAGGCGTGATTTCCCTTCATTAAGTGAAGATGAATTTTATATTGAAGACTTAAGAGGTTTACTGGTACTAGATACTAATTTGGTGGCTATAGGAAAAATTACAAATGTTTTTAATTTTAAAGCAGGCGATATCATTGAAATCGAGTTTGTCAGCAATAAAAAAGTAGAATTATTTCCTTTTAACAAGCAATTTTTCCCAGTAGTGACGAAAGAGCATGCTATTTTAGCAAAGATTTAACTATAGCAATTAGTCCTCATTACGTCGTTCTGATCTCTTTCGGTCATTAGGGTTTAATACTGCCTTACGAAGCCGGATTGATTTAGGAGTAACTTCTACTCTTTCGTCATTTTGGATATAGCTGATAGATTGTTCTAATGTCATAATGACTGGTGGGATAAGACGCATAGCTTCATCTTTGCCAGAAGCTCTGACATTTGATAATTGTTTGGCTTTCAGAGGATTTACCTCTAGGTCATTATCCCGATTATGTTCGCCTATAATCATTCCCTGATATACTAGTTCATTAGGGTTTATAAACATTTTTCCACGATCTTCAAGATTCCATAGAGCATAGGCAACAGATTCACCATCTCCATTAGAAATTAACACTCCATTACGTCTCCCTTCAATAATCCCTTTATATGAGCCATAACTATGAAAAACACGGTTCATAACACCTGTACCTCGAGTTTCGGTTAGAAACTGACCGTGGTAACCAATAAGACCGCGTGATGGTCCTAAAAATGTGACTCTAGTTTTACCGCCACCAGATGGACGCATATCAGTCATTTCTGCTTTACGTATTGCCAAGGATTTAACAACAACTCCAACAAAATCATCATCAACATCAACTTGGATTTCTTCAATTGGTTCTAATCTTTTTCCCTGTTCATCCTCTTTGAATAATACACGTGGTCTGCTGATTGATAGTTCAAAACCTTCACGTCGCATAGTTTCAATTAATATTCCTAATTGTAACTCACCACGACCTGCAACTTGAAAAGCATCTTTTTCTTCAGTTTGACTGACATGTATTGCCACATTACTTTCGATCTCTCGCATCAATCTATCACCTAAAACTCTTGATGTAAGCTTTGATCCTTCCCGTCCAGCAAGAGGAGAGTCATTTACTCCAAAGGTCATGGATAATGTTGGTGGATCTATAGGTAAGGAAGGGAGTGCTAGCATTATTTCAGGGTCACAGATAGTATCAGCTACCGTAGCGTTCTGAATTCCAGCAATAGCAATGATATCCCCTGCATATGCTACATCGACAGCTACGCGTTCCAATCCTCGGAATGACAGTATTTTACTTATTCTAGCATTTTCAATTACCATATTATCGCGATTAAGTACTTTAACATTTTGGTTAATCTTAACCGTACCGCTCTGCACTAGACCGGTAAATACACGACCAAAATATGAGTTATATTCTCTAGTAGTAACAAGCATAGAAAAGGGAAGGCTGCTATCAGCAACAGGAGCAGGTACATGAGATACTATCAAATTAAAAAGAGGAGAAAGGTCTTTTTGCTCATCTTCTAGATGGAGCGATGCCCAACCGCTACGTCCCGAAGCGTAGATAATTGGGAAATCTAGTTGTTCATTAGTTGCCTCTAATGCCATAAATAATTCAAATACTTCATCAACTACTTCACTTACTCTTCTATCAGGACGGTCGATTTTATTGATAACAACAATTGGTTTCAAACCAAGTTTTAGAGCTTTTGACAGCACAAATTTTGTCTGAGGCATTGTACCTTCAGAAGAATCAACTAGTAATACAACTCCATCTACCATAGTAAGAATGCGTTCTACCTCACCACCAAAATCAGCGTGACCAGGAGTATCAACTATATTGATACGGATATTTTCCCACATAAGGGAGGTACATTTGGCTAAAATAGTTATACCACGTTCGCGTTCAAGGTCATTTGAATCCATAGCACGTTCTGCTACTGCTTGGTTTTCTCGGAAAGTCCCACTTTGCTTAAGCATATTATCAACTAGAGTGGTTTTACCATGATCAACGTGGGCGATAATGGCAATATTGCGAATAGCAGACATCAAAAACCTTTAATATATTTTTTAGATGTGCATTATAGAGCAAAATATATCAAATTGGAATAGAGTTCTTGTGTTATAGTGAATTCAGTTGAATTAGCAGCAATGTTGCTTCTCGCTTGCTAGAATTCTTGGATTGGATTCACAATTTACGCGAATTCGGGATAAGAATTTGCCAATTCTTATCCCAAATTCGGTAAAATTATAGAAACAATCAGATTTGAGACGGCTCTGCATCTGATTGTTAAGTTAATATTTTGCTAAAAACATGATTTTAAAAGATTAAAATCATGTTTTTAGCTTTAGAAAGGTTTAAAATGCATTCGCGTTAGCCGCTTTAAGAATGCATTTTTCCTTATATTAAAGCCAATTAGGGATAAGAATTAACTAATTCTTATCCCTAATTGGGGTAATTTACAAACTCTAGGAGCTAAATCACTGGAAACAGCTAAAAAGATATTAGAGGAAACAGTAATAGATTTTTTAACTTTAGCTATGCATTTAAAAATACCAACAGTAACAAAACAAATTATGGCATTATGTTGTCAACATTTATCTATACCTCTACATGGAGCTTTTGTGGATAATTCCCAGTCTTTTTCTCCAACTTTTCAAAATGAAATAATCCAAATGCAAAACCTATGCAAACTGGAAACAATATCATCATTATCCCCCAATGATGCCAATACTCAGTTAAGTAAACAATCAAAAAAGAGGTAACTAAAAACATTAAGGCACGAGATATGGCAAATGTAAGACTAGCACAGCTAAAACGTTTAAAGACAGGAAAATGTTTATAATAGATTGGCTGTCCTGTGCTAGGACCGTTAGGTACAAATAACATAACGACTAATTGAATTAAAAATACATCAAATGAGTTATTAAGGTTATTTAATAAATAAGGGCAAGCTAAAGCAAATAGACAAAATATTAATAACAAAGTTTTTACAATTTTTAACGGATATATTTTATAACTTAAATATGTTAATACCAAAGTGCTTAAGAAGGAAAATATTGAGATAATAAAATTTTGATGAATAACCTGTTCAGCAGTGTAGCCAAAAGAATTTTTTAACATATTTCCGCAATAAATATAAGAAAAATAAAAACATACGGGACACATACATTCTATTAAAAACAAGGCTATTATTGTTACTTTATTAGCTTTTTCCTTCCATATCGGGTTGTTTTCCAGTTTTTTGAGATATATGCCGGCAACATTTGAAGTCTGCTGAAGAGTTTTTTTTAGTTGACGTTTGGTATTAGCAAATTCCGGCGTTTCTCTAAGACTCCTTCTAGCTACTGTACCAGCCAGTGCTACACTCGCTCCCATCCAAAATGCTATACGCCAATTAAATCCATAGGAGGTCACTAAAGATGCTATTCCTAAAGCAGCAACTCCTCCTAAAGTACTAAAAACGGAAATTGATGAAACAGCTGGGTATTGGCTTGGTGGATTTATAAATTCAGTTAAATAAAGTTGTACTCCTATTACCTCTCCCATAGAGGAGATTCCTTGTATTATACGGCATATGGTGAGTAACCAAGGAGCTGTAATACCTATTTGGGCATAGGTAGGTAGATTAGCTATTATAAGACATGATAAAGCCATTATAAAAGTCGTGATGATAACGGTAGTCTTACGCCCTATATTATCACCTATCCAACCAAAAATTAATGCACCAACCGGTCGAAAAACAAAGCCAGAACAGAAAGCTGTAGCAGAGTAAATTGCTGTAGTATGTGGATCATATTTTGGAAAAAATAGCTCATTAAGAAATACTGCCATATGAACATATAACATCAGGTCAAAATATTCTAGGAATGTCCCAACTGAAAGCAATCCAACGGCTTCTTTTTGTTTCCTTGTTAAACCTTTTTGTTCTTTATAGTTCCCTATCATTTATTCACCTTATAATTTTTAATAGTACTATAAATATTGATGATTTGGTTAATTAATAGCAAGAAAAAATGATATAGTAGGCTAAAATAATTAAACTATTGGTATAACAATATACTAGTACTTAATATAACCTGAAAGTTCGAGTGGAGATTTCTTTGACATAATTCAACTGAATTCACTATTAAGTGCATATTTGAAGTAATTAGTATTTTAAATTATAGATTCTATATTTGCTATCTTACAGCTATTAACCAAATTATTATCTAGAGTAGCAATTTTTGCTTCAAGGCGTAGGGATAATTCAAGGTAAGAAGCATTATAAGACGTTAGACCATATTTAGTTGCAATCCTTGCTATTATATGTAGAGATTCAGGGCTAGAACAAAATTTATCAATATTAATAGGAAGAGTATTTAAGAGGTGTAAATACTCTTCATAATTACTTTTAGTAATACGCTGTTTTTTTAAGGATGATATAAGCACATTGTTACATTCTAAAAAAAAGACAGCAGGGGCAAATATATTATATACTTTGTTAGAAATCTGATGGTAAATGTTATCGACCTTAAGCTGCTGCTCATCCGGTAAAATCGATGACATAATGAATGAACAATCTACTACTAAATTCATTTTCTACCAAGATTTTTCATTTTAATAACATCATCTGTAGAGCCAAGAGGACTACGTTTTTTAAGTTCAGCAAGTTTTTTAAATAGATCATCAAATCTTTGGGAATAATATTTAGCTACAGGTATAACAAAAGCTACCTCTTTTCCTCTGTTTGTTATGCATAATTCTTCACCTGCTTCTACTTCTTTAATTAGCTCCGGTAAGTGAGTTTTTGTTTTAAACATACCAACTATTCTCATGAATCCTCTTTAATAGACTAGTTAATTAAACTAGTTTATCATATTTTAATAAGCAATACAATATGCTAATAACAGTGATTAATATATTTCATTTTACTTAAATAATATTAATAATTTGCTTGCAAAAATTTTAAAATTAATTTATTAAGTTCTGAGTTTTTGGGTTCAAGAAGAATACCCTTTAAAAGGGTAATACAGTTTTTCCTATAAATTACTTAATTATAAAAAATAACAAAAATAAATATAAGAGAACAACAGATGTCAAAAGTAAAAAAGGCAAGATTAGAACTCCCCCCTTTTGATTTTAGCATAGTAAAAGATAAATGGGTAATGAATACTTCGGATTATGACCAACTAGAAGTTAAACAGCAAAAGGATTCTTTGGAAAAAGAAACTCAATCTGATAAGATGTTATTATGTATTGATTGGGATGGAACAATAGTAAAAGGCTCCTTACACAATGCTCTTAATACTACTTTCAATTATAAGAATTGTGTAGATCTATTTCTAGCAGATGAAACAAAAAGTTGGAAAAATAAAGAGCCATTAGTAGAATTGTTACAAAAAGTATTAACTATAGGATGTCATATAGCTATTGTATCTTTTGGCTCATATCCTGAGTGGATCAAATACGCTCTTAAGCAACTTGCTTTAGAATCGACTCTATTGGAAGAAACTCTATTGAAAAAATTTTATATAGTGTCACATCCTCGTAGAGATGGCTGTGAAGGCAAACAGGAGCATATAGAGGAAGCCAAGAGGCATTTTGGTGTTTCTGAGAATAAGAAGGTTGTTTTAATAGATGATGATTTAGATAATGTGGATATAGCAAGGCAAAATGGTATGCAGGGGATACATGTTGCCAAGGATATCGGGTATTTAACTGAGGCTTCTAAGATAGTTACAGCACAAGAACAAAAAGAAAATCAAATACAGACTGACTTTGATCAGCCAACAGAGAGTAAATTAGAACTGTTAGGTGAAGATCTTCCTTCCCTAGGAGACTCTTATGACACATTGTAGGGATTATACTATTTTGCTTTGAAAAAAAGCAATAGCAAAACTTCTAGGTATAGTTTAACAACCTAAGGTGTCATCCCTGCAAAGGCTTTGTTGCATGGATCACTAGTATGTCATTCCCGCGTAGGCGGGAATCTATAATATCTAATAACGTTAATTCGGGATAAGGATTAGTAAAAATAGCAGACATATATACACTACGAAGAGCAATTAATGTATGAATTCACAGAAATGCAATTTATACATATCCAAAATCTTGTATTAGTTATAGCTAAAGCATTTTTACTAATCCTTATCCCGAATTGACGTATTTAGCAATTGTATTTGCATCATCTAATTCTTTACGCATATCTCGCTGTTTTCCCTCAACGATACCAACCCCTGTATCATGCACAATAATTTGTAACATCTTATCTCGTGCATTATTTGTGCCATTTAAAGGTGGAAATAAACCAACTGTCACAATAACATGACCTTCTTTACGTCAATTCGGGATAAGGATTAGTAAAAATGCTTTAGCTATAACTAATACAAGATTTTGGATATGTATAAATTGCATTTCTGTGAATTCATACATTAATTGCTCTTCGTAGTGTATATATGTCTGCTATTTTTACTAATCCTTATCCCGAATTAACGTTCTTTAGTAAATTTAATAGCATTACCCACTAATTGATCCAATACTGCCTGCAATTTAGAATGATCGCCAATGATATAATCTGCCATATCATATTGAAAATTACAGGAAAGATTTAAGCCTTTACTTATCTCAGCTGGCCTAGCTTTAGTGATCGTTTTATTGACTAATTCTTTTATGTTAAATTTTTCTAGAGTTATGGTTGGTGCTGCAACATTCTGCCTTAAAAAGGCTAGAACATGATGCGAATAATCAAGTAATATTTCAGCACAATCTACTATAGTTTTGAGATAATGCTTTCTCTCTGTGTCTTGCTCTACTTCATAAAGAACGGTTATTAGGGCAAACATCCCACTGCAAGGCACTTCTATGCTATAACCAATATTGCGAATTAAATCTATTCTCATTAATTCATCTATTTTTAGTTTATTTTGAGCTTCTTGCAATTCTAGTTGTATTTCTTTATATCTAATAATGTCCGCATAATTTCCTTGTGGAGCTATCATTTGGCAAGCTTGATCGGATGGTATTAATGTGACAGTTGTTGGAGCTAGATGTAAAATCCAGTTTTTTTCTGTAGAATTTTCTATTTTATTGTTATCTTGTTGTTGATTTTCATTGTTAATTGTCATAGCATACCTCTGCTGTTTTCAGTGATGGAAATAGAAAGCCAGAGGTTAAAGGGTTAAACTTGCATAGTAAAATTTAACCTCTGAGCTTGATGCGTGCCTTAATTAGCAGCATCATTCACACAGATATCACCATAATTCTTGACAGTACAGAGGATTTGCCAAGTCTTTAACAGATTTTTGTCCAATCTGATACAGAGCTGCACAAATGAGACACTTAGATTGTGCTAATTAATAAAAGCAATTCTTAATTATAAAAATAAACAGAATAATAGTGTTTATTATACTAATAATAATACTAAAAAAGACCTGAAACTACAGTATTATCTGGCATTTAAGCCTATTTTAGATATAATCTAATAATAGAATATTTAATAAATAACTTTATGTCAGTAACTATAGAAAAAACCCAACCATTCATCCAATGGGTTGGTGGTAAAAGAAAAATTGTTGATCAATTAATTAAACATATTCCTTCAGGAGTAAGTAATTATTATGAACCATTTCTTGGCGGTGGTGCATTATTTTTCCAAGTCCGACACATGTTTAATAAATGCTATCTATCTGATATTAATCTTGATTTAGTGACGTCTTATAATGCGGTTAAAAAGAATCCACAAGCAATAAGTAAGTTACTTGATTCACATCAAGCAAATCATTGCAAAGACTATTATTATCAAGTTAGAAGTGATAATAATAGTAATAATCCTAATAAAATTACTGCAAGATTTATCTATCTTAATAGATATTCCTTTAAAGGAATATATCGTGTCAATATCAATGGTGAGCCAGCTCAAAGCTTTTCTAGTAGAAACTATCATAAATCTGACATTACTACTAAATTACAACAATGTAGCAGGCTGTTATCTAATACATCTATTTGTGCTATAGATTTTTCTTTTATTGAACCGCAGAAAAATGACTTTGTCTATTTCGATCCACCTTATCACCAATCTGGTGAGAAATTTTATACTAGATTGCCATTTGATGAACAAGACCAAATGAGACTAAGAGATTTTGCTAAGGAACTAGATAATCAAACTGTTAAATTTATGATCTCGAATAGTGATACAGCTTTTATTAGAAACTTGTACCAAGATTTTAACATTAATACTATCCAGGTCACCTATTCCATGCCACAGCAAAGAAAAACCTCTTATGAGGTAATAATTACAAATTATTAGTTTTAATTAATAATATTGTAATTATCATTCCAGCTAATTAATTCTAAGCTACAATTTTGAGCTTGCAAGGCGGCTTTTAAATCTTGCATATGACGATCTCTAATGTAATAATCATAAAAAGCTGAAGTGGGTTTAAGAGTTACTTTTTTATTGATTTTATCTTCTTTTACCACTATTAATTTACTAAAGGTAGCGATATCAACATATTTATTGTATCGTTCAATTAAAAATTTTCTAGCTTTATACCATAATGAATCAGGATTTAATTGTTTACTTAGCTCAAGCAAATAGGCATAATTTTCATCTTTAGTATTATTTCCTTGTGTTGTTGATATAGATCGCTTACATGGCATAATTTGTAACTTTGTTATTTTATTACCATATACCATTTGTACTTGCTGTAATATTTTAGTTTTAACATGTTCTGATAAGGAAATATCTTTTAATAACTTAACCTGAAATTGCTCCTCTAAAACTTTACCAAATGTACAAGAAGTTAACAACTGATAAGCTGTATCAGTATCAAAAGCACCAGAAATTTTACGTTTTAATTGAGCCTGCTGGCTATTATCAGTACAATATTTTATTTTCTGTAGATACTGCTCTTTAGTTTTATTGTCATCACTAGATTTAAACTGGAAATTACTAGAATTAGCTTTAGTAGTTTCTCGTAGTTCATTGCTTAAAGCTTTAGCCATATAGCTCAACAACACTTTCTTATGACCAAAATGATGATTTGAATATTCCCCAGCTAGCTTTAATAGCAACTTATTGATAAAGTCTAAGTTAAATTCTCGATTTGATTTAATCTGCAATAAATTAGCATCTTCTTGAGTTAAAGGATAAAAATCAGCTAATCTTTTTCTTCTGAACCAGCTATTTTTATGGTTTACAACTGGAATGCATGAACTATTGGAACAATTTGACTCTATTACTGACTGACGTTTCTGTGAGACTTGCTGAACAACTTTTTGTAATGTTCTACTAAGTGGCAAGGCATCTCTCATAGGATTTTCAGCAGATGTATTAGTATTATCAACTTGTGCTTCATCTGATAATTCTTGTGCAAATTGTAAAATTGGCTCAATCTTTTGTTGTGGTAATTGCTGGTTTTCATCAATTTCATTAGCATCAACTTGATTTTTTTCATTTTGAAAAATTTCAGATTTGCCATATCTAGATTTATTAGATATATTTTTATTATTATCTATATATATAGAGTGATCCAAACTTTTTTGGGGTTGAGCCAAAAATTCTTTGGGGTTAGCCCCAAAGTTTTTTTGAGTTGAGTCTAAAATTTTTTCATCTTCAGTAGAAATTTTTTGAGAATGAGGTTGGAAAATTCTTGCCAGTTTAATACAAGGAGTATTACGGCACTTAATGCCATATTTGACTATGGTTGCTTTACGAAGATCAATAAAGCCAGCTTTCTGCAACTCCATCAAACATTGCCTAACCCGTTCTTGGCAAACTCCTAAAGACTGTTCAAAAAAGTTATAAGTTTCCTGGAGTTCATCTATGCTATTATTATGATAGATTTGTAAGCGAAATACGATCAATGATAGGAGCTGCCTAGCAGTTTTACTTAAAACTTTACCATTACTGGAAGAAAGAGTCCGCCATTCAGGTGGCACAAAATTACCAACAAAATGGTAAAAGATAGTAGAATTATTACCAACATCACTACCAGTAGTAGAACAGGCAGGAAAAAAAGAGCAGCATATAGTGTGCATAATACCTCAACTTAAACATCAGGTTTAAACGAGGTAATAGAGCAATTAAGATACCATTTTTGAAATTATTAGCAGCATATAAGCAGCATAAGGATATTTACGAGGAAAGTAGAAAATTATGAGAAGGTTGGAGGTATCTGGTGGAGACAGGGGGAATCGAACCCCCGACCTTTTGAATGCCATTCAAACGCTCTACCAACTGAGCTATGACCCCTAAAAATACTTTATATCATTAGTCCAGCTTTATACTATAGTTACAGAGCTGAATCCATAAATTTTTTGAATATTTCATTATTTTCTAATATCTCGAACTCTTCGATGCACCAAGGGGAAAATTTTGTTTGGTGTTTTTCCATATATAACTTAAAGTCTACCCATTTAAGTAATTTTACTTCTGCTATTTCTTGTTCATTTATTTTTATGATATCATCTGATAAAGCCAAATATATCGGGCATATTTCATTTTCTACAATATTATTTATAGCAAATTTATAGCGATAATTAGCAATAAGATCTACTCTCTGTAGGCTTACTAAGCCTAATTCAAATTTTGCATGCCTATAAATTGCTTGTTCATAAGTTTCGTTAATTTGTGGATGTCCGCAGAAACTATTTGACCAAAATCCACCCCAAGTTTTTTTGAGTAAACTTCTTTTTTGTATCAAAAATTCTTTTTTGCTATTGAAAAGAAATACAGAAAATCCTCTATGTAATGGAGTATTAGAATTATGAGCTTTTAACTTATCCTCTATTCCAAGGATATTATCTTGCTCATCAACTAATACAACATGTTTTGAGTATAACATAACACTAATTCTCCACTAAGTGTTTTTCTATAATATTTAAATAATTACCTAAAATTTGTTGGTTTTTTTTGACAAATTCCAAAGCATTAGCCTGATAAACTTTAGATTCCTGAGTACCAGTCTTAGATAGAAGATACTCAATTTTATTCAGCAAATCGTTTTCATCTCGAATTTGAGTAGCAGCTTTATTAGTAAGCATTTCATTAGCAATATTAGCAGAATTACTCATATCTGGCCCAAATATAATATAATTAGCAAAATATGCTGGTTCAAGTACGTTATGCCCTCCTTGTTTAAATGAACCGCCAATGAATGAGATATAGGCTATGCTAAAAAACAATCCAAGTTCGCCAAATTTATCAACAATGTAAAGATCATCAGTTAGAATAGGTATATTTTGTTCGGACTTGATACTATAAGTTAAATTTAATTGAGTACACGCTTTTCCTATATCATTCTTACGCTCAGGATGGCGTGGAATTAGAATAAAATAGCAATCTGGGTGTCGCTGTTTTATTGGTTTTATAATATTAAGTACTACTACCTCATCGTCTAGGTGGGTGCTAGCAAATACAACAACTCTTTTACCACTCATATGTTGTGTAAAAATTGTTAACTCTTGTTCATTTACAGGTAATTTTTTGTTGGCAAATTTAATGTTACCTAAATTAACTATATTTGTCACACCAAGTTGCGTAAATTTTTGGAAATCACGGTTACTTTGCACAATAATCTCACTGAAGTTAGCGATAACTAACCTAAAAAATGAACTTATTTTTTTCCATGATTCAAATGATTTATCAGAAATACGTGCATTCAATAATAATAGTTTACAATGTTTTGCCCCTTCACTAATGAGACATGGCCATAACTCTGATTCAACAAAAATTCCTAGGTTTGGTTGCCAATTTTTAAAAAACTTTTTAACAAAAATAATATTGTCTATAGGAATGAATTGATGAATGGCATTTTGCGGTAGTTTTTGTTGTAATATTTTTCCAGAAGATCTAGTTCCCGAAGTAACCAAAAACTTTAAGGCGGTTTTTGGCATAGTTCTTTTTAACCAAAGATTATTGATATTTTCAACTAAGGTAAGAGCTATAAGAGATTCCCCTATACTGGCTGCATGTATCCAAACTAAAGTTTCATTTCGTTTAGTATGTGCATGGAAAATAGCAAAACGTTCCTTAATACGTTTTATATCTTCTTTGCCAATAATAACTCTTAATACTAATAAAAAGAAATACAGTGGAAGAAATAGAAAACTTAAGACATGGTATAAATAGATCATAGATAGATTTACTTCAACCCTGTTAATGCTTGTGCTAAATTAATATTGTCCTGGTTTTCATTTCCTACAAAAGCTAGTGGTAAGCCTATAAAAGCTGTTATTTTACCAAAAGGTAGAGGCATAATCAGTTTATCCCAACTTTTAAGTAAAAAATATCTAGAAGCACTACAAGAAACTGGTATCAATTTTATATTATATTTTTGAGCAACTTTGTTAATATTACTATTTATTTTATAAATAGGTCCACGTGGACCATCTGGTGTAATCACTATATTACTACCGTTATGTAACTTTTTGATAATTATTTTTAAAGCTGATACAGGATTCTTATTACTAGAACCATTT
Organism: Candidatus Tisiphia endosymbiont of Micropterix aruncella; assembly: GCF_965178575.1. Taxonomy (NCBI): domain Bacteria; kingdom Pseudomonadati; phylum Pseudomonadota; class Alphaproteobacteria; order Rickettsiales; family Rickettsiaceae; genus Candidatus Tisiphia; species Candidatus Tisiphia endosymbiont of Micropterix aruncella. Next base: position 469,894 of record NZ_OZ238268.1, on the reverse strand, counting down.
ATTACCCCAAAGCCAAATTTACCTACTATATCACTAATTATTCTGCCATCTCGATGAGGGGAAATAAGAGCATAAATATCTTTATGACCGGCAAATATTCCTGGACCGAAAGCCAGCCTATTATGCCAAAAGGCAAAGATCACCCCTTTTTGTGCTAAAAATTCCTGTTTATTGTAATTATCTGAAAAGACAAATTGCCAGCGACAGGTAAAATAAACCACTCTCAAATAAGCATACAGCATCTTAGTAACTACACTAAGTACAAAATTGTTTTTTTTAAGGATTTTTTTTATCACGTTAATTGATTACAAGCATTCTTTATACGCGAGCATGCTTGCTCCAAATTGTTTATCGAAGTTGCGTATGAAATTCTAAAATAACCTTCTAGACCAAATGCAATACCAGGAATAACCGCAACGTTACATTCTTCAAGCAGATATTCTCCAAAGTCGTTACTATCTTTGATAATTTTACTAGAAGGGGTTTTAAGACCAAATAATTCATTGCATTTAGGAAATAGGTAAAATGCCCCTGCTGGTTTATCGCAACTAATACCCTTGGTATCACTTAGGATTGATAATGTTAAATCACGTTTTTCTTGAAAGTTTTTTGCATTAGACCTAATAAAATCTTGAGTGCCAGTTAAAGCTTCAATAGCTGCCATTTGGCTTATAGAACAGGGGTTAGAAGTACTTTGTGACTGAATAATAGTCATTGCCTTAATTAATGATTTAGGCCCAGCCCCATATCCTATACGCCATCCTGTCATAGAATAAGCTTTTGATACACCATTAACAGTAAATATTCGATCTTTTAAATCCGGTGCTACTTGGGCAAAAGTATAAAATTTAAAATCATCAAAAATAATATGCTCGTAAATATCATCTGACATAATGTTTACATTGGGATATTTGCGTAGTAATTCAGCAATATCTGCTAGCTCTTGGTGAGAGTATGCAGCTCCTGTTGGATTACTCGGTGAGTTAATAATTAACCATTTAGTTTTTTGGGTAATTACTTGCTCTAGAGCTTCAACAGTAAGCTTAAAATTGCTGTCAATGCCACAGTTAACAAATACCGGAATTCCCTCAGCTAACATTACCATGTCTGGGTATGAAACCCAGAAAGGACTAGGAATAATTACTTCGTCCCCTTGGTTAAGGGAAGCCATAAATAAATTATAGATTACTTGTTTACCACCGCTTAATACTATTATCTCATCTAGATCATAATCTAAATTATTTTCATACTTGAATTTAGTCTGTACTGCTTGTTTAATCTCCAAAGTACCATCAACATTTGTATATTTTGTGAAACCATCTCGCACCGCTTTAATTGCAGCCTCTTTGATATTATTGGGTGTGTCAAAGTCGGGTTCACCAGCCCCAAGAGAGATGATATCTCTGCCTAGCTTTTTTAGTTCAAATGTTTTTTTGACTAAAGCTAAAGTTGGAGATGGTTTTATTAGATCTAAGCGTTTAGCAATGAGTGACATGATTCTGTAGAACCTTATAATTATTTTCGTATTACGCGAATTCGGGATAAGAATTAACTAATTCTTATCCCGAATTGGGGTGTATTATACTATGTTGTTAAAAAAAAACAATTATTGAAAGCAAAATAGTACAATATGATTTATTTTATATAATTTATTACTATAAGTATTAGTGTCATTTGATATATATGTTATTATATGATGAATATATGTTTACAAAATCAAATTCATAGCAATTTATGTTCGGCAGCAAAATTATTCGTAACAGTTACGGCTCAATAAAAGACAAAATAAAATTATATTATCATTGTAGTAAAAATTTTCCATCTTGGTATAGGGAGAAAATCTTTACGTGTATCAATTATTTTGTCGATGTAAAATATAAGGTAACACACTTAAAAGAAACTAATTTTAATCTTGGTATAGAACATTTGTATAAAAATAACTTAAATGACGCTATACTAAGGCTCAAATTGGTTGATAAAATTTTTTCTCCTAACGACCATCAAGCTAATTATTGGCTTGGTTGGACATATTTCTTAAAAAATAATTATGAAAAAGCTTTGTATCATCTACAAAAAGCTTTTGAAGCTGATCAAGTAAGGTTAGAATCTTTTCTACAAAATTATAATAATTTGTCAGAGATTCCACCGCAAATTTGGCATCAATATAGAAATCTTACCGCTGAATATTATGGCAATAAATTTCGTAGTAATAATAAACTATACCTACCTTACAGTTTTGTAAGCACAACTATGAATAACATAACAGACTTACCTGATAATTACCATATTTTGGAGCTAGGTAGTAATATAGGTTTAGTGGGTTATGAAGTGAAAAAGCGTTTTCCTGATGGCTTTACTTTTACCGGTGTTGAAAATTCAGAAATTATGAATAAGCTTGTTACCGTATATGGCAATATTTATGATCAGTTATTAGAAATTTCAATATCGGATTTTATTAAACATGACTCTAATAAATATGATGTAGTACTAAGTTTTAACTCTCTTTCTTTTACTAAAAACCTATTAGATTACTTTAATTCTATTTATTCTATAGTCAATGCATTAGGGTATTTTGCATTTTGTTTACCAATAGATAACGTCACAAACCTTTCGTTAAAGAGAAAAGGATTTATTTTTACTATAGCAGATATTAAGAAAGCTTTAGGTCAAACTAAGTTTACCATATTAAATAGTGAAGAATTAGCTCTAGAAAAAAATGATAAATACTATATGGTGATTTGTAAGAAAAACCATTAATGACGCCATGAAGCAATTTATATTACTATTGTTAATTAATTTTTCTAGTATAACTGCAATAGCAAGTACTCAAAATACTCAAGATGATGAAGATTTTAGGTATGTTTATAATGAAGGTAAGGGGTGTACTCAAGTCTATGACCCTTATGAGAAACTAAATCGTAAAATCTTTGCCTTTAATTCTGTTTTAGACTATCTGTTCTTACGACCTATTACTATAGGCTATAAACGAATTAGTAATAATTATACTAGGGCTAGAGTGAGTAGTTTTCTAGATAACGTTAGTATGCCTTTGACTGTTGTCAATTATGGCTTACAGATGAATTATGATCAAACTATGAAAAGTCTATGGAGATTTTTAATTAATGCTACGTTTGGTATAGGTGGGTTATTTGATGTAGCAGATAAAATTGGATTGAGAGTTACTAAACAAACTTTGGGTAGTACTTTTGCCCACTATGGAGTTGGTCCTGGACCATATTTAGTCATACCATTTCTTGGTGGTACTAATGCAAGAGATAGTACAGATGCTATATTTACAAATAGTTACTTAAATCCTATAATGTACGCGGTACATAGAGATTTTGAAATCATAGTTTCTGGTGTACAACTTATAAATACTAGGTTAGGATTATTACCGTTTACTGACTATATAGGATCTAGTTCTACTGATCCTTACATAGCTGTAAGATCAGCTACGCATCAAAATCGTGAATCTGTAATTTGCTATCCTAAGCAATTTAAATGCCCTAAACCTAATTAAAAAATGCAAAATTATGAAAAAAATTATTGTTTATTTAATTTTAAGTTTCCTGTCTTTGTCAGCCTACTGTGCTACTACTGATAACAAGGTGATTGATAATTATGTTAATCAGCTAATAAAAGATGGGCTAGACGTATTTAAAGATGAGAGTTTAAATCAAGACGCTAAAATTGCTAAAAGTAAAAAGCTAATTTTAGCTAACTTAGATCTAAATTGGATGGCTAAATTTACCCTTGGTGTTTACAGAAGAACTCTAACTCCTGAACAAATTAAACAATTCACAGAAGTTTACAGTAATTATGTAAGCAAGTCCTATGCTGATTTAGTAAAGAATTACCAGGGTCAAGAACCTAAAGTTCAACAAGTGTGTGTTCTTGATGAAGGAGAGTTTATGGTAGAAATGTTAATAGGAACTGCTAAAGTAAATTACTTAGTACGTCAAGTAAAGAATGCAAGCGATAAAACTAATTTAAAAGTCTCAGATGTTATTACAGAAGGTGTTAGTCTTATCAATTCTCAACAGTCAGAGTTCATGAATATTCTCAGTAATAGTGGTTTTGAAAAATTGATAGATGAATTGATGAAAAAGTCGTGATTTTTTAAAAGGCGTATATACTCAAATGATTTGAAGAATTGGATTTGAAAATGAATGGTGAGCAGGCGTAGCGTATATATAGTACGTGAGCATGCGAATCCATGATATTTTCAAAAAACAATTCTTCAAATCATTTGAGTATACTTATACGTCATTACGAGCGAACGTATGTGAGCGTGGCAATCCATGAAACTTGTCATAGCTAATACTCGATAATCAAGTTTTTTCTAAGGCATACAATTCATGGTAGTTTAAAAGTCATGAAAAGAAGTTGAGAAGATGTCATTCCCGCGTAGGCGGGAATCTAAAAATACAAAAACACCTTAGACGTAAAGGTTTTTGAGATCCCTGCCGCAGCTCGGATGACATAAACTACCATGAATTGTATGCCTTAGCAAAAACTTGATTATCGAGTAATAGACGACAACTTGAATAGAAATAATAAAAATATTTTTCATAAAACACTTAGTGCAAATTATAATTATTGTATACTACAAAAACTTAAACCAATTATTATAATTAGCATGAAAATTCTTGCAGGTCTTAGTCATAAAAAATTAGCTAGATGTTTAGCTGAGGAACTAAATTGTAAATATGTCGAAACTTATATTACAACTTTCGATGATGCTGAAACAAGGGTAGAAATCCTTGAAGATATGCATAAGTGTGATGTTGTTATAGTACAATCTACTTCTAGACCAGCCAATAACCACTTGATGGAACTTTTATTATTAGTTGATACGGTAAAAAGAGCGGGAGCTTCACAAGTAACTGCGGTTATACCGTATTTTGGTTATAGCCGCCAAGATCGTAGATCTTGTAGTTTTACTCCAGTATCGAGCCGTCTTGTAGCGAATATGCTGGAAGTTGCTGGTGTTGATCATGTAATAACTGTCGATTTGCATTCACAGCAATTAGAGGGTTTTTTTAAAATTCCAGTACAAAATCTTGATCCAATAAGTTTATTTGCTCCGATTATTGAAACTTATAATAATTCTATTATTGTATCTCCAGATGTTGGTGGTTTTGTACGTGTACGTGATGTGAATAGGCTTTTTAACATGAATATAGCTGTTATTAATAAAAGTAGAGATATCAAGAGCTCTAATGATAAATGTCAAATGTCAGAAATAATAGGTAACGTTTCCGGCAAGCATTGTATATTAATTGATGATATTGTTGATAGTGGCGAAACCCTTTGTAAGGGAGCTAAGCTATTAATGGAAGTAGGAGCTTTATCTGTCAATGCTTTTATAACTCACCCAGTGCTTTCTAGAATGTCTAAAGAAAATATTCAGAATTCTGATGTAATGAACGTATATATAACTGATACAATAGAAACTACTGATTTACCATCTAAGTTCCATGTAATATCGGTTGCTCCAATTATTATAGCAGCATTACAAAAATCTGTAAGATTATGAGAATTTAGAACTTTATGCATACTGATAAATGTACACTTGAAATAGACTTAGCAAAAATTCGTGCTAATTATCGTATTATTTCTAAAATTTGTAAAACTTCAGAGATTGCTTCCGTGGTAAAGGCTAACAGCTATGGACTTGGTGCTGATGCTATCGCACCAGCCTTACAGATGGAGAATTGTCAAAGTTTTTTTGTAACCTCAGTTGATGAAGGAATATCATTACGTAAAGTATTGGGGCAAAAATCTAATATTTTTGTGTTTAATGGTGTATTTTACAATGATGTTGAGGAATTTAGGAATAGTAATTTAATTCCTGTGCTTAATAGTTTAGAGCAAGTTGAAATTTGGCAAAAATTTGCTACTCTTAAAAAAGAAGTGCTACGCTGTACAATCCATGTTGATACTGGTATGAATCGCTTAGGAATGCTCGACACAGAAATGCAACATATAATAGACAAACCCGATCTATTAGTTGGTCTTGAATTGCAGTATATTATAAGTCATTTATCTACATCTGAAATAGTTGATGATCCTTATAATTTACAACAATTAAAAAAGTTTAAGCGTTATTTAAAATATTTCCCAAAAGTCAAAGCTAGTCTAGCTAACTCTAGTAGTATATTTCTAGGACAAGAATATCATTTTGACTTAATACGTCCTGGTGCAGCATTATATGGACTTAATCCTTTGGGAAATGCCTTGGAAAATCCAATGCATAATCCAATAAGACTGACTGCTCCAATAATACAATTGCAAGAATTACCACCGGAAAGTTACATTGGTTACAATATGACCTTTAAAACAAATAGTAATAGGCTAATTGCTACCTTGCCTCTTGGTTATGCTGATGGCTATCCCCGGGCTTTTAGCAATTGTGGAGTAGTAGTTATTGATTCGCATTCAGCTCCTGTAGTTGGCAGGGTATCAATGGATTCAATTACTATTGATGTTACTGAACTACCACCAAACAAAATTTTTCTAGGACAACAAGCTGAAATTATAGGGAATTATTGTACTTTAGATAAAATAGCGAATATAATAAATACCATTGGTTATGAAATTCTCACTCTACTAGGTAGCAGATATAAGAGAGTATACAAAAATGATTCTTGATACCGTTAATTTATTAGGTAAACATACTATTAGTTTTGCAAGGACTATAGGGGCTTTCTCTCTATTTACTATTGCAGGAGTCACTAGTATTTTTAAGAGACCTTTATATTACAACTTAGTGTTAAAGCAGTTATTGTCTATAGGTTTTTATTCCTTACCAGTTGTAGCTATGACTACCTTCTTTTCTGGTGCTGTGCTGGCATTACAAAGCTATACAGGTTTTTCTCGTTTTTCGGCTGAAAGTTCAATAGCTACGGTGGTAGTTCTTTCAATAACTAGAGAGCTTGGACCAGTTCTTGCTGGTCTTATGGTTGCTGGTAGGGTTGGTGCATCAATTGCTGCTGAAATAGCTACTATGAGAGTGACTGAACAAATAGATGCACTTTATACTTTGTCAACTGATCCCATAAAATATTTAGTTTTTCCAAGAGTACTAGCCGCAGTTATTACGTTACCATGTTTAGTATTAATAGGTGATATATTAGGAGTAATGGGTGGTTATTTGGTAAGTGTTTATAAGCTTGATTTTAATAGCTTTAATTATATAACGAATAGCTTTAAGTTTTTAGAACCAATAGATGTCATTTCTGGCTTGGTAAAAGCAGCAGTGTTTGGTTTTATTATCTCAATAGTAAGTTGTTATAGTGGTTACTATTCAGGTACAGGAGCAAAAGGAGTTGGGACGAGTACAACTTCTGCGGTAGTAAATTCTTCAGTTCTTATTCTAATCAGTAATTACTTGATAACAGAGTTGTTTTTTAAAGTATAAGACTCGATGACACGCGAATTCGGGATAAGAATTGACAAATTCTTATCCCGAATTCGGTGAAATTATAGAAACAATCAGATTTGAGACGGCTCTGCATCTGATTGTTAAATTAATATTTTGCTAAAAACATGATTTTAAAAGATTAAAATCATGTTTTTAGCTTTAGAAAGGTTTAAAATGCATTCGCGTTAGCCGCTTTAAGAATGCATTTTTCCTTATATTAAAGCCAATTCGGGATAAGAATTAACTAATTCTTATCCCGGAATTGGGGTATGACGTGTATATGTAGAATAGATTATGGATAACGAATCAAAAATAAAAATACGCTCATTATATAAATCTTTTGGCGATCATAAGGTACTTGATGGTATAGACTTAGATATAAAGCGGAATAGTTCAATAGTAATTCTTGGGGGATCAGGAACTGGTAAATCAGTGTTAATAAAGACTATAGTTGGTTTAATGCAGGCTGATGAAGGTAGTATAGTTATTGATGAAGTGGAGACTGTAAACATTTCAAGTAAAGATAGATTTAAAATGATGGAAACCATGGGGTTTCTATTTCAGGGGGGAGCTCTTTTTGATTCTTTAACTGTTCAAGATAATATTACATTCTTTACTGAAAAACTGTATAAATTATCTCCAAAAAATAAAGAGGAGTTAGCTGCATCTAAACTTAATTCTGTAGGTTTGTCTACAAAAATACTGGGGCTTTATCCATCTGAGCTTTCCGGAGGTATGCAAAAGCGAGTATCTTTAGCTAGGGCTATTTGTGGCGACCCGTTGATTCTTTTCCTTGATGAACCAACTACCGGTCTTGACCCTATAATGGCTAATGTTATCAATGAATTAATAATTAAAGTTCAAGAGGAGCTAAAGGCTACTACCATCACCATAACTCATGATATGAATAGTGCTTATATGATAGCTAAAGAGGTTGCTATGATTTATAAAGGGAAGATTTTATGGTTTGGTAAAAAAGATGAGATAAAAAATAGTGATAATCCTTACTTGCAACAATTTGTTAATGGTTTAACTACTGGACCAATTGAGATTTAGTATGGTGTATTCAATAATAGCAAGTCAACTAAATCTACAAAATTAAATAACAACCTTCATAGAACCTAATGAGTTTCTGAACCAAGTTTTTTGAAAATTGAAAAAATGTTATAATTATTTCAATTTTAGGTATATTTTTAGTTGACTAGCTAATGTATAAGTTATAAAAATGTCTTTTAGGTAGCTTCTTGGTATAAGCATTATTTATCGAATATTACTTAGTGCTTGAGAGTTTTTTTGCTATACTACTAATGAGTATTATATAATTTAAGTTATTTATTATGGCTATTTCCCGTTTTCTCGATCCAAAAAATGATTTTTGCTTTAAGCAAATCTTTGGTACAGAGAAAAATAAAGATATATTAATTCACTTCCTTAATGATATTTTAGGATATCAGGGAAAGGATCAAATTATTGAGGTTAGTTTTCTTAAAACCATCCAAGATCCTGTAATTGCTGCATATCGGCAATCTATTGTCGATGTTTTGTGTAAAGATCAGAATGGCACACAAGTAATTGTTGAAATGCAGGTTAGCGAACATAAGGGATTTGAGAAAAGAACTCAATTTTATGCAGCTAAAGCCTATTCACAGCAGATACTTAAAGAAGATAAAAATCATAAGAAGTTAGCAGTATATGCTAAACTAAAAGGGGTGATATTCCTAGCTATTGCCGATTTCATCATGTTCCCAGATAAGAAAGATTGGAAATCAACACATCGAATGTTGGATAACAAGACTTATGAACATGATCTCAAGGATTTTTACTTTATCTTTGCTGAACTGCAGAAATTCCATAAAACCATTGACCAACTAGAAACTATTGAGGAAAAATGGATGTATTTCTTTAAACATGCCCATCATAGTACTTTAATAGAAATGGAGCATTTAATTGGTCACGATATTATTATTAAAAGAGCTTTCCAAGCAATAGACCAAGCTTCTTGGTCAGAAGAAGAGCTAAATACCTATGATCATATAACCAAAACCCAACTAGATAATCTAGCAGTAGAGCAGTTCAAAATCGAACAAGCTGAAAAAGCTGCTGAAACTAGAGGCGAGGCTAGAGGTGAAAAGAAAAAAGCTATAGCTATAGCTATAGCTAAAATTTTACTTAAAGAAAATATGACGTCTGAGTATATAGCAAAGATTACCGGTTTGAGTATTGAAGAAATCAATAAGCTAGAAAAGTAATTGATTACTTAACCATTTCTGTCCTCTAATTGAAAGTAGAGGATAAACTTGTTGTTTAATTTTTTGATAGTATTGTTCTATATAATTTATCTCATCTGCGTTTAGCATTCTGCGATCTATTAAATCTTTTGCATAAGGAACAAGGGTAAGCGTGTCAAACTCTAGATAATTTTCATCCTGTAAAGTATTTTTGACATACATCAGATTTTCTATTCTAATGCCAAATTCGTTCGTTTTATAATAACCTGGCTCATTGGATACAATCATACTAGGTTCTAGAATAACGTTACTGCGTAAACTAATATTTTGTGGTCCTTCATGAACACTTAAGAAACTACCAACACCATGACCTGTACCATGTGGGTAATCTTGTCCATCTCTCCATAAAAACTGCCGAGCTAGCACATCTAAATTAGCTCCAGTAATAAGATTAACTGGAAACTTAATCATCGACAAAGCAATATGCCCCTTAAGAACTTGAGTGTAACGTAATTTTTGTTCTTTGGTAGGGTATCCACCTATAGCAAGAGTCCTAGTTACATCAGTAGTACAACCGTTATATTGACCACCAGAATCAATTAATAATATGCCTTTACCTAAGATTTTCTTTGCCCCCGTGTTTGTTGCTCGGTAATGAATTATAGCACTATTTTCCTTAAAGCCACATATAGTCGGGAAGCTATCCATAACATATTGATCTTGTTTAAATCTAAACCCTGTTAATATTGCTCCTAAATCATATTCAGTTTGATCTTGTAAATTTGGTAGTTCGAATAAATATGCAAAGAATTCGCATAGTGCCACCGCATCCTTAATATGGAAATTAATTGCATGGTTAATTTCAATATCGTTTTTACGGGCTTTAGCTAATTGACAAGGATCATTAATTTTTTCTATTATCTTAGTGCTTAGCAAATCTATGATATAATTTGAAGTGAAGTTTTCGTCAATTAGGACTTTATTAGCTTGACTCAATATATCAGCAAATTGTGCTGAAGGTAAGATAGTTATATGAGGACGAGCAAGTATAATATCTTGATCCACCCTATTTGGATTAGTAAATAAATATAGTTGATCCTTAGTGATTAGGACTATACCAAGCATCAATGGTGAATATGGAATGTCACTTGCTCTGAGATTTAATAACCAGCATATTGAATCTGCTGCAGTAACAATCATGGTATCTGCAGAATATTTAGTGAGTAGATTACGGCACATGGTAATTTTATCACTATACGATTGACCAGCAAACTTATCATCATAAATATATATTTTTGATGATGGCTCAGCCGGCCTATTACGCCAAATTTGATCTACTAAATTATTAGATACCTTATGTAAACGAGGCTTTATTTTAGAAAATATTTTTAACTTAACATTAGTGAAGAGTTTCGCATCATACCCCAATATACCATCATTACCTAAATAATCATCCCAAGGAAAATAGGGTAAATCTTTAATATCAAAAATCTCAAAAATTTTTGGATCTAGTTCACGCTTACTTTGTTCTAGATAACGACCATCTGTGAAAAAGATAACATTATTTTTGCAGATCACCACAATACCGTTTGACCCACTAAAGTTAGTCATATATTGCAGTCGTTTAGCACTTTCATGAACATACTCGCTAAGATATTGATCATTAGACGGTACTATATAGGCATCTATTTTATACTTAGCAAAAAGGGCTCTAATATTGCTAATACGTTCTTGCATTAAATTACCATCGATAAAAAAGATTTATCTTCCTCTGCTGCTATTAGGTGATTTCTTAATTAAAGAACTCACATGGCTGGGAGCAACATTATCTGTAGTCAGAGCCTTAGGTGATATATCACTTGCAATGGATTTCCCAATAAGTTGAGCGGCTTTTAGAACTTCAGGACTCAATGTTTTTAAGTTACCTAAAGATCTGTCTACCTGTTTCTCTCTTCCAAGCTGCGAAGTTCTACCTAGCATTCCATCAATAGGAGCTTTAAAATAATCAGCAATAGCTATAACCGCTTCGGTACTTAGCATTTTTTGGTTATTATCATCTTCTCTTAAAAAAGGACGAAGGGTGTCTTCACTACGACCAATTTTTGATCCTAATTCGTATTGAGTCATTTGGTTTTTGTTCATCTTCTCGGTGATAAAGCTCTTCAAATTAGCACTTAATGCTTCTGGAGATAGTTGCATATATTCTTGTTTTTCTTGAGGCTCAAATTCCTTTCTACCTAGCACTTCATCAATAGAGCAGTCAAAATAATTTGCAAGTTTGATTATGTTTTTTATTTCAGGACGTCGATTACCCAACATCCCTCTCATAGTAGTCGGAGGGATGCCTGCAAGTTCAGCAAGATCACTTGCCTTTAGTTGTTTTTCTTCCATTTTATTCCCAAGGAATTCTTTTATATTTTCAATCCAGCCCATTGTAAATATTTTTTTTATAAAATTGATCCGTGAAAAACGGTTTTTTCTTGACAATAAAAAATTGTCACAGTAAAGTTGTTTATCTTACTAAATGAACCAAAGAATTATTTAGTAAGATAAACTTTAAAAACTAAAACTATTTAGTACATAAATTCAACTACTAAATATAGGTAAGTTGAATAAAAACGAAATAATACTAAATGTTAGTTAAGCACAAAACCTCAATCATAAAAGGAAATGCCTTATGAATATATACAATATTTGCTCAGTAATCAAATTTATTCTTGCTTATTTAGCAACTTTATTTTTAAAAATGCAACCTCAACTACCCTATCTAATAATGAATAGGAATATTTTACCTACAATCATAGTAAGAGGGTTTTATGCAAAATGATCTTAATGATAAAGATCTAAAACAACTATATAGCAAGATTATGACTATATCAGGTTACATAATTGCCATGAGATCAGAGTGTATAAGAGGAGCTAAGAAGACTGAAGATGCTCTAAAAATCCTAATCAAGCGTACATATGACATTAGAGGTGGACTTTGGATATGTTTGATTACTATATGGTTTTTAACCATACTTTTTTTGCAGAAAAACTTTTAGCCAGTACTTATTAAATTTACAAACTTAAAATTGGAAGACGGAAAGCTAGACTTTATGTTACATTCACCGTTCGACACGTTCATAAAATGCACTAAAATCGAAGAATATTTAAAATCTAAGTCTAATAGTTCCTTAAAAGGAACAGTGCTTACAGTGAACGTGTTTGATTCGGAATGATCGAGTATTAATGCAGAAAGTGTAAATTGTAATCGGTTTTGACATTGCAAGCTTGGATCAAAAACGCTAACGTAAGTAATACTACTTACAGGGCAAAAAAGACGTCCCTGCGAAAGTAGGGGCTGTAAGATAAAATCTATTGCCTTAATTCTTTAGATACACTAAGTAAGTTTAATAAAAAGTCCGCATTCATTAGCGAGGCCAATAGTTCTTTCTATCTCTAAAATAATCACTTTATCTTTCTGTATGGCTAATCCTTTATAACCATAATTAGCTAAGTTACTTATTGTCTTTGCTCCTATTGTAGGTATATCAATTCTAGTATCTTGGCCTTTCTTCATCATTTTAATAAGTACACCACCTGTAGAATTTTTACGTAAATATGAACATCTTTCTATTAAATTATCTGTACCCTCAGCCGCCTCAATACCTATAATATACCCATTATCAACAATTACTGACTGTCCTACATCAAGACATCCGATACTATCTAATAGCTTTATCCCCAGTTCGATATCTGTATTATCTATTCTAGATGGAACAGCTATGGTCATAACATCATTATTTGTTCTTAATATTTCATAACTAGAAACTACTTTAAACCCTTTCTCTTCTAGGAAATCTGTCACTATACTAAGAAGTTTATCATCTCCTAAAAATTTTTGTTTCAATATGCGTGCAAGTAACCTTGATCCCATTAAATCTACTTTAATTGATCGCAAATTAGGACGATTTACACCACCAGCAAGAATTATATTTTTTACATCATACTTACGAAAATATTCAATTATTGGCTTAACCATACCGATTTTAAAAAATTGGTGGATAAAATCCTTATACAATACCGGATTTGCTTCTCCCTCCAAAGCTGCGATATAACATTGCCCGCCTTGCTTAATGAAACTATTGGCGAGTGAAATTGGCAATAAGCCATTTCCTGCTATAATTCCAATTATACTCTTTTGCTTTAAAGGGTATATTTGCAACATTTTACCTACTTACCTTATCATGCTCAACTTGTCTTGGCTGACAAAATGCTCTAGTAAGATCCTGTTTTATAAAAGTGATAATTTGTTCTACAATAGGATTACCTTTATATTGCTTTAAAACTATCTCAATTCTATCAGTAAAAATACCTTCGCCAATAAAAATCTCATCTACGGCTTTTATAGTATCAAGCGTTTCCTGATTATCAAAGCCACGTCTTTTCATCCCAACTAAGTTTATTCCTTCAAGAAATGCCCTTTCATTTGTAACTACTCCAAATGGAATCACATCTTTGCTCACTGCAGACATACCCCCCACCATCGAATGTTGTCCTATACGTACGAATTGCAGAACAGCAGAAAGCCCTCCTATAATGGCATAATCATCAACTTTAACGTGACCACCTAGGCTAGCATAGTTTGCAAAAATTACATTATTTCCTACGATGCAATCATGTGCTATATGTACTCCAACCATAAATAAACCATTATTACCTACAGAGGTAACCATACCACCACCTTTACTACCAGCTTGAATAGTTACATATTCTCTAATAGTATTATTACTGCCTATGATAACCTCTGACTCTTCTCCCTCATACTTAAGTATTTGAGGGGGCTGACCAATAGAAGCAAATGGATATATAACTGTATTAGCACCAATTTTTGTTTTTCCCTCTATAACTACGTGTGATTTTAACTCAATATTATCCGCCAAAACCACATCCGACCCAACAGTACAAAAAGGACCGATTCTGACATTTGCACCAATCGAAGCCTTTGAATCTACCATGGCAGTTGCGTGTATAGCTGATAAGGTCATTGTTAATTCCTATTTTTAACCATTGCAGTAAATTTACTCTCTGCAACTATCTGATCATTGACTTTGCTGTTACTTGAAAATTTCCAAACAGAACCTCTATTTTGTTCTATTTTAGCATAAATATGTAATGTATCACCTGGCTCAACAACTTTACGAAATTTTGCCTCTTCAATAGTCATAAAGAAAACATCTTTATCTTTGAAGTCCATTGATTTGGCTACTAAAATAGCAGATAGTTGAGCCATAGCCTCAATAATTAGCACACCAGGCATTACTGGTTTTGTGGGAAAATGACCAGTAAACTGCGGCTCGTTAAAAGTAACATTCTTGATACCAACAATAGACTCATTAAGTTTAAATTCTAGCACCTTATCTATTAATAAAAATGGATAACGATGAGGTAGCATTTCCATTATTTCTCTAATATTAATTGTCATCTATATCCCGTTTTTTTGTTTACAAGTTGCTTCATAATTACTGATTGTTTATGCCAATCTCTAATTGGTACTGCAGGATATCCACCAACTGTAGTTCCTAGTTCAACATCTTTTATCACGCCAGATTGGGCTGCTACTTGGACTTTATCGCCTAGTACTATATGTCCGGATATGCCTGACTGCCCTCCTAAAGCACAATATGCTCCTACCTTAGTACTACCTGCTATACCTGCTTGGGCAACAATAACTGACCCCCGTCCTATTATAGCATTATGTCCTATCTGCACTAAGTTATCTATTCTACAAAAATCTTCTATTATTGTATCATTTATCGATCCTCTATCAATAGTAGTATTACTACCTATTTCAACATTATTACCTATTTTTACCATACCAGTGTGCAAAATTTTCTTATGAATTCCTTTATCTGTTGCAAAACCGAATCCATCTTGTCCAATTCTCGCTCCCGCTAATATTACCACATCATCACCTATTATACTGTAACTTACTGAAACATTTGAGTATATTAACGCTCTATTACCTATTACTACTCCAAAATCTATACTCGTCCCAGATTCTATAATGCAATTATCTCCTATTATAACATGATCTTCAATAACAACGTTATGCCCTATATAACAATTACTTCCTATAGTGGCAGAATCTGAAATATAAGCAGATGGCATAATTTTGTTAGGATAAGTTTTTGCTTTACTATAAAACAAATCTACTAATTTTGCATAAGCAAAATACGGATTTTTTGTTTTTAATAAAATTGTTCCATTATTAGATTCGTGCAAAAAATTCTCTGGGACTATGCAGCACGAAGCTTTAGTGTTTTGGAATTGAATAATATATTTGTTATGAATTAAAAAACTTATATCACCAACATCAGCCTCTTCTAATGACTTAACATTATGGATTAACAAATCATTTGAGTATACTATCTCAGTATCTATTAATTTTACAATTTCTGATAATTTATAAGGAGCAGATTTCTTATAAAAACGTGAGTTTATCATGGTTATTTAATTTTACAAAATAATGGCGACAGTATAAACGCTAGTTAGAAAATACTCAAGTTTTCTTACAATAATTTACCCCAGTTCGGGATAAGAATTAGTTAATTCTTATCCCGAGTTCGCGTAATTTGTATTTCAGAATATTGTTCATGATTGTATAATAGTTATTATACAATCTAGATATTTCATAAAGTATACGATAAAAGATTTATCATAGAGATGGTGGCCAGAGCCGGAATCGAACCGGCGACACAAGGATTTTCAGTCCTTTGCTCTACCAACTGAGCTATCTAGCCGTATAAACAGACATATTGTGTAATAAACTCAAATCAATTGACTACAGCTAAAGATTCAAGGCAGAGTTTCTTATAACTAATTAAAAAAACTTTGTCCATATAATTTTTTAAATGATAAAGAGTATATAATTTTTATCTAGACAAATAACCCTGCATTCTCTCTGATTCCCCTTCAATGCCACCCCTACGAAAGCAGGGGGCTAGAAAAGTCTAAATAGTTTTCTTGGCTATTTTTTTAGACCCCTGCCTACGCAGGGGTGACATCGAAGGTGCTTAGAATAATAATTAATGTCGAATGCTCTAGTTTTAGATGACAACCGACTTAAACCGGACACTAGTACGCGGAAGCTAGGATGACATCGTTTTTGCTCCTGTAAACACTATCACTTATGTTGGAGTTTTTGATCCACGTTGGTCAAATACTGCGTAGTCCCATCAATCTAACTTCGTTACAACTAACTTTCGGATTTGACATCAGATATCTGAACTTTATATTCCTTATTAAGTGCTTTGATCGCGTATAGCCACAATATTACAATAACAAAAAACACACCAGCAAAATAAGGTGTAGCTTCAGTGAAGGTAAAAGCAGGGAGCAAGATAAAGAATGTTGACTGGATAATACCACCACCAGATTTACCGAACCTACCACCTATAACTTCTACCGCCGCTTGACCTTTAGTTCTAAGATCTTTATCAAGAGGAATATATGCCATATTTTTAGTAGCGTCAAATAGTGAGTATTTTGTTGCCTTACTTAAAATATTTTGAATCATGCCAATCATCACTGCTACTGCTAAAGGTCCAGAAGTGAATAAACCAGTAATATACATCGCGATAGTACTATCAAAGAAAATAAAGGCAAAAAAAGCAACCCCGGTAATTAACATCATCAAAGGAGTAATCATAGCGGCTGTGAACCAAGAAACCCTTCTTAGAATATTACTGCCAATAATCATGAATAATATAGCTGTAACACCTTGCCAAGCCTGAAATTGCCCCATATACATGGTATATTCTTCTTTAGTTGGATATAGCTGCTGAATTTTTGATTTCCATACACCTTCTACAAGATTTACTGACACACCATAACATATAATTAGTAAGGCAATAAGTCCTAAATATTTTGAGCTAAAAATCATTTTGAAGCTTTCTATGAGAGATAACTTAACCTTGCCTTTCTTGGTTGCTTTACTTGTTGAGTCATATAAAGTAGGATCGGTTAAAACATGCTGATTCATCCATCTATATAACAACATGATAACTACAGCACTACTCATCATAATAATAAGTAGTGGCGTAAATTTCAGTTCTTCTGAAACTATTTGAGTTTCTTTGCTTAAAAAATAGCCAAGTATTAATGCAGTGACTGGTAAAGATAAATTCGCTAACATACCAAACATAGAATAAAAACGCTTTGCCTCTTCAGTCTTAGTAATTTGGTTAGCAAATTGCCAAAACAATAAGCTAAGCATCATACTTCCCCAAAGTTCTGATATAGCATAAAAGATAGCAAGACTCCACTGACCAATTACCCTAATAAACCACTTAAAATTTGGATATTCATTACTCAATGCATCGATTGTTTCGGGATTAGGATGCACTAACTCTGGGTAAGGATATAAGATAAAAGTGAATAGGACAAAATATGCAAGAAAAAAACTAGTTACAGCATAAAAAACATTTTCTTGTTTTAACACATCACAAAGCTTTACGTAAGCAACCATAAATAGTACTGCCATTGGTAAAACAACATAGGTTTTTACAAAACTTATTGATTCAGGACCAATAGCTGTTACCACAAATCCATCTTTTATCGATCTAAGAGTGGAATAGTTGAGCAAAATACAAAACATCATAGCCGCCATCGGCAAAAATTTCTTATTTTCATGCCCTTCAATTGGCCAAACTACTCTTCTCATTTCTGAGAAATAACTATTATTTTCCACCTTATTCATACTATTTGATTATCATTATAAGTCAGTGGACTTATACAGATATATACAAGAAAAGTCAAACGAAATGATTATTTTTTGCTAGATAAGTCTAATTATTACTCGATAATCAAGTTTTTTCTAAGGCATACAATTCACCCCAATTTGGGATAAGAATTGATAAATTCTTATCCCGAATTCGCGTAATTCAGGGTAGTTTATGTCATCCGAGCTACGGCGGGGATCTCAAAAACCTTTACGTCTAATACCATTTCCCATTATTAACTACGCTAATACTACAGTTGTAGTTACTCCCCAGAGCTGTCATTCCCGCGTAGGCGGGAATCTACCGTCTTGCTAGAATGACATCTTCTCGACTTCTTTGCATGACTTTTAAACTGCCATGAATTATATAACTCAATAAAAACTTGATTATCGAGTGTACACTCTAGTTTTGGTTTTGTACTTCTTCTCCTAGTAGTGACACATATGTCGAAGAGGTGCTAACAGTATCATCACTAACACTACTCTGATATCCAAGATTAACTTCGCCATTATAGGAATAAGAAGCTTCAGCCTCCTCGTATGCAGATGTTGGTAAACAATTAGGCGTTAACTTGCTGTGTAATTTAATGAGATTGCTGCATTTAGCTATTTGACTATTTACTATTTCTATATTCACTCCTTCAGCATGAATATCAGATTGAGCTTTTCTCACTACTGCTACAAACTCATCTATTATAACCTGCATAGACTCAGGAACTTCTACCCGGTATTTAGGCAGCATTTCAGTACATTTTTTGGGTGTAAGCTGTAAGGCTGCTCCATACATTAGAGTTTTTATCTCGACATCTTCTTTCTCATTGCTACAAACATGGCAACGGCAATTAAAAAAGGCAAAAGCAGCTTTTACATTGCCTAAGCACAAAGATAGCCAAAAACTTTTTGCAGCCTTACTCCAGTTATCATTTATATTTTCCTGTTGTCCATTATCAAATTCTAATGAAACTGCCTTTTTGCTATAATATATTCCTAATTTATAAAAATTTTCAGCTGTATATTTTTCTTCTCCTGCCTTTTTTCTTGATTTTGCCATGTTGATATCTTCCTTAAGTTATATAAGGATTAATTATACAAATTTATAGATTTACTATTCAAATACTCAAATATCCCCTCATCCGAACCTTCCACTCCAAATCCTGAATTCTTGCGTCCGGCAAATGCTGCTTTGGCATTAGCAGGTAGTGAATCATTAATTGATACCATACCAAAATCAAGTTTTTCTGCCATTATTTGAGCTGTGGATATATTTTTGCAATATATATAAGCTTGCAATCCATACTCCGTATTATTGGATCGAGCTATAACCTCATCTATATTAGCAAATTTATAGCAGGCAAGAACCGGTCCAAATATCTCTGTTGTAAAAATCTCCATATTATCCTGACAGTTGCTAATAATTGTTGGCTCAAAAAAATTATTATGAGCTTTACCTCCACATATGATTTTCCCACCTTTATTTTTAGCATCTTCGATCAATTTTAAAATCTTATCTGTAGCTGCTTTGTTAATCAGTGGCCCTATAACTGATTCAGGATCAAAACCATCCCCTACTTTAAGGTTAGCAAATTTCGTAGTAAGAATCGATAAAAATTTATCATAAATTGTCTCTTCAATAAATATTCTGTTAGGAGAAGTGCAAGATTGTCCACTATTCCTGATCTTTCCTAATATAAGCTCACTTGCAGCCTTCTCTAGATCAACGTCACTTAATACAATAAATGGTGCATTACCGCCAAGTTCTAGAGACAAACGCTTCATAGTAGCACTAGAGTTTTGGTATAATATCCTCCCTACCCTAGTAGAGCCAGTAAATGATAATTTACGAATTCTAAAATCATTGCAAAATATCTGCCCAATATTATTGGCATCACCTGTGATAATATTTAGTACTCCAGTTGGCATGCCAGCATCACTTGCAAGTTTAGCCAAAATCAATGCAGAAAAAGGAGTGAATTCCGATGGTTTAAGTATAACACTGCAACCAGCAGCTAGTGCTGGGGCAACTTTTCTTGCTACCATGCTACTTGGAAAATTCCACGGAGTAATTGCACAAACCGGACCAACCGGTTCATATTCGGTAATAATTTTGTGATTTATTGATTTGCCAAGCTTGATTTTACCTTGAATATTATAAATATTACTGGCAAACCAATCAATAAACGATGCTCCATATGCTACCTCCCGCTTTGCATCTTCTAATATTTTCCCTTGCTCTAAGGTAATTATACAGGCTAATTCATCAATATTCTCTAATATTAAAGAATGCCATTTTCTTAATATGATGATTCTTTGTTCAAAAGAAGTCTGTGACCAATCTTTAAAAGCTCTAACAGAACTGTGAATAGCACCAACAATTAAATCATTGGGCAAATTTGGTATCGAGCCAATTACCTTGCCATTCGCAGGATTTGATACTTCCAACTGTTCTTGGCAATCTAGCCAATTTCCATCTATGTAATTTTTTTTATTAACGAAATCTAATAATTGCATGATCTATCACACATATTTAATTATTAAAAAGGTAACTTATAACCTCTTGCTTGAAGCTGCTGCCAGCAGGGTAATTTAAAAGTCGGGCTGCAAGCCTAATAGATAAAGGAAAAAGTGCTTAATATGCACTCGATGTCATCCCAGCGAAAGCTGGGATCTAAAAAAAATAGCCTGAAAGACTATTAAGTAATATAGATCCCGCTACCTACGCAGGAATGACATCGGTAGTGGTTAAACTTACATACTATAACAACTAATGACGGTGACTTTTAAATTACCTTGGCTAAACACATGCTTCCTAGACATTTTTCCAACAGAGCCACTATACCAGTTAAAATCATCATTTAAAGATATCGCTGTGTGTTCCCGTACGTTCTAGCCTTAATACTTCATCGTTTAAGTAATATCCAGTCAGGTTCTATATGACAATTCCAAATATTATTCATATTTACAATTTTGTGTAAACAATATTTGGTAGGTAATAACAAATGATGTTCTACACCTTAATTAATATTTTTTACCAACAAATCAGTTGTTTCTATTAATTTTGTAATGTTTTTACCACGTTTGTGCATTATAGATAATTCTTTCTCAAATCGTCTAGTAGCACTTTGTATAATCATATCAAGTTTAGTTTTTTGTACATTTCTTCATAAGATGGATATGTATTTATATTTAAGCCTTCTCTTGATTCTTTTAATGTTTTAACAGATTCTTCGTTTAATTTCTTTTCTTGATGTATTCTAATATATATAGCTTCTCTTACAAAATTCATTATTGTATCTTTTCTGTACGCAGTGTGAATTTTTAAGAACTGATGTAGTTCATTAGGAATATCGATACTTAGCCTTGTCATTTTCGTACTCATTATTTAGTAGCTACTTAAGTAAGTATATCAGTAAATTATAAAAACAGAAATATTTTTTTATATATTAAACGACTTTCCACACCCACAACTACCTTTTTCGTTTGGGTTATTAAAAGTAAACCCGGATTTAAACTTGTCTTCTACATAATCCATTTCACTTGCTAGAATATACATCAGAGCTTTTGGATCGATTAATATTCGTACACCTTTATCTTCTATCACCTCATCAAACTTATTCTTGTCATCCGCATATTCTACGTAATAAGATAGACCAGAACAGCCACCAGATTTTACCCCAACCCTAATACCAAAAGATGGTTTATTACGTTTGCCTATCAATAGCTTTATTTGCCTAGCTGCTGCATCAGTCAATGACATAATATTTTTCATAAGTCTACTGCAATTTTTTAGTTTTATAATCAGCTATTGCAGCTTTTATTGCATCTTCTGCCAATAAAGAGCAATGGAGTTTTACTGGCGGTAAAGATAGTTCTTTGGCTATTTCAGTATTTTTTATACTACCAGCCTCATCAATAGATTTACCCTTAACCCATTCTGTTACTAAAGAACTTGAAGCAATAGCAGAACCACAACCAAAGGTTTTAAATTTGGCATCTGTAATAATTCCATCTTCACTAACTTTAATTTGTAGCTTCATTACATCACCGCATGCAGGAGCTCCAACAAGACCTGTTCCAACATATGCATCATTTTTATCTAATGACCCTACATTACGAGGATTTTCATAGTGATCCAGCACTTTTAGACTATATGCCATTTTATTTCCTATCTATATTATAATAATTATAAGCAACCTACGCTGCACAACAATGACACATCAATGTGTTGCCCACTTGATTTGCTTTAAGTTAACTCCCTCTTGCACCATCTCCCAAAGAGGGCTTAGCTCTCTTAATTTATTAATTTTTGACGCTATTAACGCTGCAGCATAATCGATTTCTTCTCTAGTAGTAAATCTACCAATACCAAACCTAATAGAGGTATGTGCCATTTCTTCATCAACACCCATAGCTTTTAGCACATATGATGGTTCAAGCGAAGATGATGTACAAGCAGAACCGGATGAAACGGCTAAATCTTTAATAGCTAGTATCATAGACTCACCTTCCACATAAGCAAAACTTAGATTTAGATTCCCCTTATATCTATTATGCCTAGCACCGTTTAGGTAAACGTCGGCAATTTCTTTAGTAATATTATCATAAAACCTATCAAAAAGCTCTTCTACATGCTTAGCATCTTTTTGCATCTCAAGCAGAGCTATTTCAGCAGCTTTGCCAAGCCCAACAATTAAAGGAGTTGGTAGAGTCCCAGAACGCATACCTCTTTCCTGCCCTCCACCATTTAAAATCGGCACTAATCGCACCCTAGGTTTTTTCCTTACATATAAAGCCCCAATACCTTTAGGACCATAAATTTTATGCCCGGAAATACTTGCCAGATCAATGTTACAATCATTAACATCTATGGAAATTTTACCATATCCTTGGGCAATATCTGAATGAAAGAATACTCCTCGTTCACGACAAATTTTGCCAATTTCTTTAATTGGTTGGATAACACCAATCTCATTATTTACAGCCATCACCGATACCAGTATAGTTTGATCTGTTATGGCATTTTTCAATATTTCTAAATCAATCAAACCACTTGGCTGAATTGGCAAATATGTTACCTTAAATCCTTCATCTTCTAAATGTCTACAAGCATCTAAAACGCATTTATGTTCACTTACCACCGTCACTATATGATTTTTTTTATTACCATAGAATTTAGCAATTCCTTTAATAGCTAAATTATTAGATTCAGTAGCACCAGAAGTAAAAATAATCTCTTTAGGATCTGCTCCAATAAGCCTCGCTACTGCTTTTCTCGACAACTCCACAGCTTCTTCAGCTTCCCAACCAAAGGAATGACTCCTAGAATGCGGATTACCAAATTTAGTGGTAAAATATGGCAGCATACATTCCAGAACCCTTGTATCCATAGGAGTTGTCGCTTGATAATCCATATAAATTGGTAGTGATTTACCACTTAATTTTACTTTTTGTCTTAATTTTTCTAATTCATCCATACTAGTTACTCTTTTAGCGTTCCTGTGATTTTTAAGATCATCCCTGTACCTAGAAGGGTTATACGTCATTGCGAGGAAGTAGCATTGCTACGACGAAGCAATCCAAGAAAATTAGATATGGATTGCTTCGTCGCTACTAAAGTAGCTCCTCGCAATGACGTTTAAGTTAGAAGCGTATATTTCTTCAAATGCTTTAATAAACGTTACAACATCTTGGGTAGTTTGTTGATAATCAAAGCTGACTCTAATCGAAGACCTAGTATCATCCTCACTAAACCCCATATTCGATAAAACATGTGACTTACCAACTTTCCCTGATGAACAGGCAGAACCGGAACTAACTGCTATACCCCGTAAATCGAAAGCTATCAATTTGGTTTGTGCATCAGTGTTAGGTACGATTATCAACGTGGTATTTGGTAATCTTTCAACATCTTTCGACACTATTTTAACATTTTTATAGTTGCACAAATTTTGCTCCAAATATGTCTGTAATTTCTTCATTTTTTTATATCTATCTTCTATCTCTGTAGTCGTTATTGATGACACAAGCCCGAACGAAGCAATCGCTAGTACATTTTCTGTACCTGAGCGGATGTTTCTCTCTTGCCCTCCACCAATCATCATTGCTTTAAGTGTATGCTCTGCTTTAGCAATCAACGCACTACTTCCCTGTACTCCTCCCAATTTATGACTTGATATAGTAGCAAAATCAACTCCTAATTCTTTAATATTGACCGATATTTTGCCAACTGCCTGAACACAATCACTATGAAATACTGCCCCATATTTTTGGGCAATTTTAACCAGCTCTTGTACATTTTGCACAACACCACTTTCATTATTAGCTAGCATTACAGACACGAGCTTTTTATTGCTATGACTAACCGATAGCAGTTCTCCTAAATGCTGAGCATCAACAATGCCATCACTATCGACACGAATAATTTTAATATTATTTCTATATTTAACATGATCAAAGATCGATAAATGTTCTATGCTAGAAACAAAAATTTCTCCGTCATAATAATTATTCATCAGCAAATTATTACTTTCTGTGCCAGAGGAAGTAAAAATAACCTGATATTCTCTAGAATTTATGTCAACGCCCACAGATCTTGCAACTTGCTCCCTAGCTGTTTCTACTAAACTCCTAGCATAACGTCCTTTGGTATGAATAGAAGACGGATTATATGCTGCTTCGAGCAAATTCTTCATAAGCTCCTTAACCTTAGGATGAACGTTAGTAGTAGAATTATGGTCTAAATATAACATATAATAACCTCTGTTCGATATAACATTACCGTGTCCTCAGTTCGATGTAACAAGTTATATTGTTAAGCATCAACTGCGAACAATGTCATCCCTGCGAAAGCAGGGGTCTAAAAAAGTAGCCTAATAGGACAATTGAACATTTTTAGATCCCTGCTTTCGCAGGGATGACATATGAGGACACGGTAATGTTACATCAATATTTGAGGTTATAATAACATAATTTATTCGTCCACTAATACATAAGTTAAAATAATTTTCAAAAACTTTTAGAGCTATCTAGTGTATCAGCTAGCATATCAGCTACAGAGATGGTGTCAAAATAGTTCCTTATATGCTTACTTAAACCTAACCATAAATGATGAGCGTTACATTTTACTTTATTAGGTACGCAACTATTCTGAGATTTTCCTAAACATCTTGTCATTTCAATATTCTCATCTACCGCATCAATAATATTAGTAATCTTGATATTATTTAGTTTTTCATTAATGATGTAACCACCTTTTGGACCTTTCGCTGATCTAACTATATTAGCTTTCTTAAGTTTTGCAAAAATTTGCTCCAAATAGTTAACCGGTATATTTTGTTTTGCCGAAATCTCTGCCAAGGTAACAGGCATATCCGACATTTGAGATGCGATTTCTAAGATAGCCATTACAGCATATCGTCCCTTTGTAGTTAATTGCATACAACAACTCCACTATAATAACATTACTATATAATATCCTACTAATTTAGTCAAGTATTATTTTATCATAAAAAAACCCATTGACAGTAAAAAAATCGTTAACTACACTTTACTTATTACTACTATTAAAATTGAATTAATATTATAAATAATGGAGAGTAACTATGTCTAAGAACCAAGAAGATGATGCCACCTCTACAAGTAAAGAAACAATAGAAAAGCAACATAAAAAATTTTTAGATTCTTTAGAAAAGTCCCGGACAGAACTTGAGGGAAAGTCAGTAGAGGAAATCAAAAAATTAAGTACATTGGAATTGGCTAAGTATTTTTGTGATGTTCATCTGCTTATTAAATATTATCAAGAATACCACCAAACTTATTCTGATTCCTCTATTACTAGTAAGGAGCTAAAGCACAAAGCGTATATCTATCTAGAGGAACACAGTAAACCTGATATAGGTAAGTTTATAACAGTCTTTGACACGCTGAAAACTAATATCTTACAATTGCAAGAATACATTTCAAGTAATTTTGGAAGTCCATTCACTATATGGATTGAACCTATTATGGAATCTATGAATAATTTGCAAAACCTAAATCCTGAAAATCTTGAAAATATGATCAATAATATGGAGCTAGTACCTGTTATTGTTGGTTTTAAACAATTATTAGGTAATCAGTCCCTAAAAGACCCCTTGGCAACTTGGGAAATGATTATTAACAAAGGTGGTAAGGATGCCGTTGCAAATCTTACTGAAGAAGATAAAATTGCTATTGCTGCTAGTGAGGAAGAGCTAGAACTAGAACTAACTTTATTGCAAATTGATAATAAGATCGACCGTTTGAAAGAAGAAGAAAAGGTGCTAGAGATCCACTTGCAAGGTGAATATGTTTCTCAAGTACCTACAACTGGTTCTGGTAATTTGGGTGACGATGATTTAGCTTAAATGAACTGGCATAAATAGACCTAGGCTGTATCCTTGTAGGGCACATTGCCATCGATAACCTTACTTTGTCGAAAGTTCGAAGGTATAGCTAATCGAATTAGCTATAGAACAACCTAATTTTAAAAATTACTACTATTTAACGTCGGATTATCGTATAAATATATCAAATTTAGTATATAGTATTATATACTATATGACCGCATTTTATATACCCCCTCACTTCAAAAGTTATCTTTAATGCGAATTTTCTGCAATATATTGATTATTATTACTTTGTTATCGGTTTTTGGTTTTGCAATAGCTGACAAGCAAGGGATGAACAAACAATTTAGCTTTATGTCAGCGGATTATATTGAATATAACCAAAAAGAACAGCTTATTTATGCTAAAGGTGATGTTCAAGTTATATTGGATAATTACTTCCTAACAGCTAATTCTTTGATTTATGATATAGGGCAAGATAAACTTTGGGCTGAAGGTGATATTAGAATTAAAGATCAGCAAAATAGAGTTATTCTAGGAGATATTGTTATATTAAAAGACAAACTAAAGGCAGGGATAATCTCAGATTTTATTTTATATTTTGGTGATAATACACTATTAGTATCAAAATTAGCAGAAAGAGTAAATGAAGATGTTTTTCGTCTGCATAATACTACCTTTACTCCATGCAAAATACTATGTAACCAAAAACCTATTTGGCAAGTTTCTGCAAAAAATACTGAGATATATCTTAATAAGAATAAAATGGTTTATAATCACCTATTTTTTGAGGTATATGGTGTACCAATCTTGTATATACCATATTTTTCTCATCCAACACCTAAGGCTCCCGCAGAATCGGGAATATTGATACCTAGAGTGCGGGATAATGCTTTGGGAATACCGCTATATTATAGAGCTAAACCTAATCTAGACTTTACTCTAACCCCTAGGATTTTTTGGCAAAAGCATAATATTATATATAAAATTTTCGAACTAGAAGCTCGTTACAAACCGAATAAAACTGATTATATATCTTTAGACGCTAATTATGGTAAAGTACCATACTCTATAAAAGATGGTGATGTAACGATAAAAAACCGTAAGGTGAACTCATATTATCTATTAAGCAATGGTAATTTTACCAAAAACGATTATAGATACGGATTTAGGTTACAACGTACTTCTGATAAAGCTTATTTAAAAAATTACTATAACAATTATACTCCGTATTTAATGTCTAAGTTATATTTAGAACATGTCAATAATTATAATTACTTATTGACGGAAGGAATATATTTTGAAGGGTTGGGAACAAATGATTCTAGTAGTACGAATCCATTAATTTTCCCCAAGGTTAGAACCAAGAATGTTATACCTCTAAATGACGAAGAAACTAGTAACTTAGTTGTAGAGAATAATGCATTAATCTATAAAGAAAGAAGTGGAAAGGAACTAGGTCGAGTTGCATTACAACTGGCAGTGGATAATAATTTTTTAACTGAGGCAGGTCATTTGTTTAATGTTACCTTACGGAATAGATCAGATGTATATTTTATTAATCACTTATATCCAAATGATTCTAGGACTAATCATGTTCTAACTAGAAATACACCTGAAATCCAAAATATTTGGCGTTACCCATTAGCTGGATCAATTTTTGATAAAACTAGCCTGTTTGTAGAACCAATTATATCCGTAACTATTGGACGTAGACATAATTCTAATAAGAAATTTTCCTTTATTGATCCATCAAAATATGAACTATCAGAAAATAATATATTCAATTCGAATCGCTATAGTGGTATAGATTATCATGAATTTGGCAATAGATTAAGTTATGGGGTTAATTCTTCTATACTATCGGAAGAGAATTATACAAGTTTATTTCTAGGACAAACCTATAACACTGCTATTAATGCTAACTCTATTAATAATATCGAAAATGTTGGTAGAATTGCTAGTAGTTTTGCTGATAAGATAGAGCTGTTCTATAGATTTAGAAAAAGTAGAAATTTTGATCCAATTAGAGATGAATTAGGTGGAAGCCTTAACTCTAAGAAAATTCAGTTAACTGCTGGATTGGTTCAGATTTCAAATTTACAGAAATATTATTTTACAGATAAATTAACTGATAACAAAATAAGGCAATTTTACTATAATTTCACTTATCAATTAACAGAAAATTGGTCAGTTGCCTATGATATGAGAGTAAATTGGCCAAAAAGCAAACTAAATGTTCTTTCTAAGAGTATCCAGGTGACATACTTGAATGATTGTGTTAGAATAGCCGGAAAACTTTCAGACAATTATATGGTAGATGGTAGTAGGGGAATAAAAAAGAATTCTGCTGTACCTGCTATTTCTATAGGTTTAAAAATATTAAATATGTGAGTCTAAAATTATGAAGAAGTTATTTTGTTTAGTTGCTATCGTTTTTAACCTAGCTATAGCGAAAGCAGAATTATCCAATATAGTTGCATTAGTTAATAATGAGCCAATTACATTACATGAATTTTTAGCTAGAAAACACATGATCATGGCACTTAACAATATTAACAATCCTGATTCTCAAACAGATAAGCAACTTGACAGGATGGCAATTAACAGCGTGATTAATGATTTATTGCTTTATCAGTCTGTAAACGGTAAAAAAAGTTCTGATAGTGAGTTAAATGAGTCTATAGAGACTATTGAGCAACGTAATAAAATGGCAAAAGGACAATTAATGCAACTTTTGAAGAGTAAATCTGTAGATATTAATAGTTTTAAATCTCAGATTGGTGCTGAAATTATCAAAATGAATATTTTATCTAGTATTTCTAGATCAGTTGCTATTAGTGCAAAAGAAGTTGATGCTATAATATTAGCGACTAATTCAAAAGATGCAGAAATATCGGCTCAAATCTTTACTTCAAAAGATAAACAGGATAAAACTTTGCAAAAGATGTATGGGTTACAAAAACGCCTTACAAATTGTCACGATATCAAAGAATCTTTATATAAAGATTTTTCTACGTTAGAGATAGTTAATCAAAATTTAAGTACTCTAGATTCTACGCTACAAACAATTCTCAAGGATTTAAATACAGCAGAGAAAAGTAGTGTTTTCGAGATGCAAGATGGGTTTAAGTTAATCTTAATGTGTAATAAAAAGATAGTTAATGTTACTCTAGATGAAAATGATTATGTAGTAAATCTTCTGACCAATAAAAAAATGTCACAAAAAGCCCAAAAATACTTTGAGGATATGCGTAAGAAAGCATATATCAAAATAATGCTACCTTTGTGATATACTCGAATGATCCGAGTACACTACCTTCGATCGCCAAGCATGCCAGCCAACATGGTATTGTTCCTATTAAGAAATATGGTCAAAATTTCATTTTTGATAGTAGTCTATGTGATAAAATAGTTCGCGTAAGCGGTCTCCGAGAAAATGACTCTGTATTAGAAGTTGGTCCTGGTACAGCCGGACTCACTAGAGCTATCCTTTCCCACAGCCCTAAATCTTTAACTGTGGTTGAAACTGACGCTAGATGCATACCGTTACTGACGGAAATAAGAGAGTTATACCCTAATCTGCATATTATTCATTCAGATGCTTCTAAATTTGATCTATCAATCTTAAGTCATGACAAAACACATGATAAAATAACTATTATTTCAAATTTACCTTACCAAATAGGTACAGAGTTAGTCATAAAATGGTTAAAAAAATCATACTTAATAAGTAGTATGACTTTAATGCTGCAAAGAGAGGTTGTAGAGCGAATATGTGGTAAAGTTGGGACAAAATCTTATGGCAGATTATCAATAATATGTCAGTTACTTTGTTCAGTCGAAAAATGCTTTGATGTTAATCCGCAAGCTTTCTACCCTGCACCAAAAGTCCACTCTGCAATAGTGAGACTCGTGCCTTTTGATAATCCATTAACATCTGAACTAATTGGGAAAGTTGAACTAATTACTAGACTAGCCTTTAGTGAACGTCGTAAAATGATTAAATCATCTTTGAAGAAACTAACCCCGCACATAGAAGATTTGTTATCTCGATTAAAGATTGATAATTCTTCTCGATCTGAAAATTTATCACCACAAGATTATTTGTCTTTAGCAAAATTATACTCAAATGAACCACTACATCGCTATTAATATCACTACCAGTAAATATTTATTGTTAATTGTCAATTTTTTACTTTGGTATACTTGGTAATGTAATGGTACAATTCTATTTACGGTAAAAGCAACCTACTTAACACGCGAATTCGGGATAAGAATTTGCCAATTCTTATCCCGAATTGGGGTTTAACCATATAATCTCAGGTATATATTTATGAGAATAACCAAAATCTTCCTAATCTATTGTTTCGTAGCTATAGTAAATCTACCTTATGCATTATGTGCAGATACAAATAAAACAATTTATATAACATCTGATGATGGTCCTCTTGGAGGAACCAAAAATGTTATTAATGTCATGACCCAAAAAAAGACTCCTATTACCATGTTCATGGTAGGATTACATTATGATAATTCGAGTCCTAGCCTAAAGAAAGCTGTTGATCTAGCTAAAAAAAACCCTTTTATTGAAATAGGAAATCACAGCTATACTCACGCTAATAACCACTATAGGAATTTTTATCATCATCTTCCGGATGTAATTAAGGATCTTAAAAAAAATAATACTGTTTTTGGTTTCACTGGTTCACATATCAATACTAGACTACCAGGTAGAGATGTATTCCGTCTCCCTAACCTAAGTAAAGATGATCCATATATTTCAAAAGAAGAAGATAAAGTAGAAAGAATAGATGATGATGGAATATATAAAAATGGCTTCTATCTATATGGCTGGGATTTAGAATGGACACATAATCAGCATGGCAAGCCAATTCAATCCTTAGATGAATTAGTGCAAGAGATAGAAGATAAATTTAACAGAAATGATACTGTCTTACCTAATAAATTAATTTTACTTATGCATGATGAAATGTTTCAAGACCAATTTAATGGCAAAGAAAATTTAAGTCAGTTAGTTGATCTTTTGCATAAAAGAAATTATAAGTTTGATTTTATTAAAAATTATCACGTAGAGTGATTTTTATCTATAAATGCTTTAAAGAATTGGATTAGAAAATAAATGGTGAGCGAATAATTTATATTAACCTCGAGTATCGATGTAAGAATAATTATTATTCTCTGCACGCTCGATGTCATCCCTGCGAAGGCAGGGATCTAAAAATGTTTAAGCACTTAATCCTTGCTACTTCTTTAGACCCCTGCCTACGCAGGGGTGACATCCCCCACAATAGAGATGATACTAGGTCTAGTATTAACTTGTTACATCGAATTGAGGTTATATTAATAACAAGTATATTTTATTTAAGATTAGCTCTAGGGTAATTTGAAAATCACAATCAATAGTTACCGTATGTAGTAGCATGAACTATCAAAGATGTCATTCCCGCGTAGGCGGGAATCCATAATATCTAATAGTCTTTGCAGGCTATTTTTTAGATTCCCGCCTACGCGGGAATGACATCGTTTTTGATCCTGTAAGTACCATTACTTACGTTGGTGTTTTTGATCCATGCGGGCAATGCCTACGCGGGAGTAACATCAAGGATACACTAATGCTATATTGAACTTAGGTTGTCTATTCGCTTTACACTCCGTGACGTTCTATTATTTGGCTTTTTATCTCTGCAATAGCTTTAGCTGGATTTAAACCTTTCGGACAAGTTTTTGTACAGTTCATAATCGTATGACAACGATATAATTTAAATGGATCTTCTAAAGCATCTAAACGCTCTCCAGTATACTCATCCCTAGAATCAGCAATCCACCGATAGGCTTGTAGTAAAATCGCAGGTCCTAAATATTTATCACCATTCCACCAATAACTTGGGCAAGAGGTGGAACAACACGCACATAATATGCATTCATATAAACCATCTAGTTTCTCTCTATCCTTAAGAGACTGCAATCTTTCAGTATTGGAAGGTGGCGGACTGTCAGTTTTTAGCCAAGGTTCTATTGATTCATATTGAGCATAGAAATGCGACATATCAGGCACTAAATCTTTTACTACCTTCATGTGCGGTAGAGGATATATCTTGACATCACCACGAATTTCTTCAATAGACTTAATGCAGGCAAGTGTGTTAGTTCCATCTATATTCATCGCACAGCTACCGCAAATTCCTTCACGACAAGAACGCCTAAAAGTCAAGGTAGAATCTATTTCATTTTTTATTTTAATTAAGGCATCTAGAACCATTGGACCTGTCTTGCATAGATCTAACTCATAAATATCAATTCTAGGATTTTCTTCAGAATCTGGGTCATATCTATAAATTCTGATATTACGTAACTTAACCGCTTCTCCAGAATGTTGATATGTAGTACCTTTACGGACTTTAGAATTAGGTGGTAATCTAAGTTCTGCCATGTTTATTCCTTATCCAAAATTCTAACTATATTTCAGAGCAATTTAAAAGCACACTTCTCTACCGTAGCCACAACTTTAAATTACCCTGCTGTTCTTTTCTGATTTAGTTTCTTAACTTTTACAGTACCACCATGGTCATTTTTTATTGGAAATAAATTTTCCTCTTCTGAATTCATAGACCTACCACTAAGCAAGTTTTTAATCTGCTGACCGGACAATGTCTCATGTTCAATCAATACTTTAGCTAATAAATGAAGTTGATCAATATGTTTAGTTAATATATTTTTGGCAAAATCATAGCCTTTTTCAATAATTTTTCTCACTTCTGTATCAACTAATTCTGCTGTATGTACAGAAGTATGACCTGCTCCCCTACCACTAGTATACAGATCTTCATTACTCGAACCATGATATACTGGTCCTATTGCATCACTTAACCCCCAGTCCGTTACCATAGCTCTAGCCATTTGGGTTGCCATTTTAATATCTGAAGAAGCCCCAGAAGTAACTTTATCTCTGCCAAAAATAAGCTCCTCAGCTACCCTGCCAGCCATTGCCACCGCTATATCAGCTTCCATTTTATCACGTGGCATAGAAAAACGATCATTTTCAGGAAGTCGCATAACCATTCCAAGTGACCTACCCCTTGGAATAATAGTTGCTTTGTGAATTGGATCAGAAGCAGGACAATACAACCCAACCAATGCATGCCCTCCCTCATGATAAGCAGTTAGTTTTTTCTGCTCATCTGACATAACCATAGAACGTCTTTCTACACCCATTAACACTTTATCTTTTGCCTCTTCTAAATCTGCCATACTTACTTCTTTTTTACCCTTGCGAGCAGCAATTAATGCAGATTCATTGACAAGATTAGCAAGATCTGCTCCTGAAGATCCAGGAGTTCCTCTAGCTATGATTCTAGCGACTATATTTGAGGCACATTTTATTTTCTTCAAATGTACTTGTAAAATTTGTTCTCTACCATCAATATCTGGATTAGGAACAGTAATTTGGCGATCAAATCTCCCAGGTCTTAGCAACGCTGGATCCAATACATCTGGTCTGTTAGTTGCAGCAATAATAACTACCCCTTCATTATCCTCAAACCCATCCATTTCGACCAGCATTTGATTTAGTGTTTGTTCACGTTCATCGTTGCCACCACCCATACCAATACCTCTGTGTCGACCTACTGCATCTATTTCGTCAATAAAAATTATGCAAGGAGCATTGCGTTTACCTTGTTCGAACATATCACGAACACGGCTAGCACCAACGCCAACGAACATTTCAACAAAATCAGAGCCAGAGATACTAAAGAATGGGACATTTGCCTCGCCGGCTATAGCTTTTGCTAGGAGAGTTTTACCTGTTCCAGGTGATCCTATAAGTAAACATCCCTTTGGAATTTTACCACCAAGTTTTTGGAATTTGCTTGGGTCTCTAAGGAAATCAACAATTTCAGTTAATTCTTCTTTAGCTTCGTTAATTCCAGCAACATCTTTAAAAGTAATTTTCGGGCCTTTATCTGAAACTAGCTTAGCTTTAGATTTACCAAAACCCATGGCTTTTCCTCCACCTTGCATTTGACGCATGAAAAATACCCACCCACCTATCAAAAGAATCATTGGAAACCACGAAACAAATATGTTAAACAACAAGTTCATTTTTGTATCAGGTGGCACTATTTCAATATGAACCGAATTGCTATTTAGGCGATTTATTAGATCTGGATAGTCAGCAGCATAAGTCGAAAAAGAAGATCCATCACTTAGAGTTCCATCAATTATTCTACCCTGAATTTTAACAGAACTTATTGCTTTTTCATCAATTTTGGTTAAAAAATCTGAAAAAGCGATATTACTTTTTCCTCCAATAAAACCATCATTTTGAAACGCATGAAAAACAAGTACTATTAAAACAAAAATCGACACCCAAATTAGAACATTCTTACTTTGATTATTCATCTACTACTCACCTAACAGAAATGTGTAAAACGCGATATAAAATTAGGAGAGAAAGAAACACTAAGCCTTCTCCCCAAACCTTGGTCATTATAATACGATATATGGGGTATGGCTATAACTTTTTCAAGTATCTTGACTACTGGTAGGGTGAATAAAATAGCTATATGATTGTTAAAACTTGTGTCTTTCAGTATTTTAAAATCTAAATCTTGCCTTATTTTACTATAATCCTTGATCGTTAGGTTACTGATCAAATAACCTGAATTATTAGACCTCTTGTATAATTCTACTTCTGCTGGTAATTTGGGCGTCGGGGCTAGACTCGAATCCTCACATACGTTATTCGTACTGCTTGCGGTTCTGTGTTCCGGCTCTCCTACAAATTCCTGAGCTAGAGCGAATTCTAGTTCATTGATATAGAAATGAAATCTACCATCCCATGCATCTACATTATTAAGTCTAATATCTATAGGTAAATTCCTACCAAATTCTCGGTAAATTATTAGATTACTACTAATTTTTTTAATCACGCAACCATGGAGTGTCTTAATAAAGTCTATTTTTTGTTGTAATAGTTCTGTTATCATGCTTATTGAGCCTGATCTACTAGTGCGGTTCTTACCGCTAATAATGATAAGTACAAAACTGATTACCTGTAGTGTTATTGCACTAGAAAATTCTGCAAATTTTAATAAATTTACAGTAGCAAAACCGAAATCATAAATTTTTACTGATTCTGCAATGCAAGCAATCAATTCCGGTTGCCATTTTTCTTCTACTACTTGGTTAATTCTAGATTGTTGAGAAATTATTTGATTCTTTATAGATTCTCCTCCTAGGGATAGCTTTTTTCTAATGATATTTCGTTGATATTTGTCAGATTCATTAGATTTATCTTCAAACCATTTTACATTATTGGTAACTAAATATGCAATTAACTGTTGTTTCGGAATGTTAAATAATGGTCTCACTATTTTAACATTATTATACCAACTAATATTGCTAGCACTAAGTCCAAATAGGCTACTTTTTTTTTCTAATCTCAGACAATAATTTTCAATATAATCATCCAAGTGATGTGCTGTTAAAATTGTCAATATATCTAATTTGCTACATAAATCAGTCATTAATTTATAACGACCTTCTCTAGCCCTTGCTTGTAAATTAGAAAAATTATTTTGGTGATCGAAATGAAGCTGGTGATATCTATGTCCCAATTTATGGCTTAAGTCTCGTACATACTCATGCTCCATCTTAGACTGCTCTCGTAAATGATGATTAACTAACATCACTACTAGCTTAATACTATTAGTGCTAGCCCATTTATGTGTTAACATTAAAAGGGCTATGGAATCAGAACCACCCGAAATAGCCAATGCGATAGACCTCAGGTGAGGTCTATCAACTAGCCTTTCAATATTATGCTGAAATTGTTCATAAAGCATTATTTAGGCAAATCTTTTTTGTCAGATTTTTTCTCAATAGAGCTAGTATCCTCTTGGTTTTCAGCTGAATTTTTGCTTAAGGATAGTATTCTTTTTTTATAGTCTCGTTCTTTGGCAAGATAGTTTTGAGCTTCTTGTGAGATTTTTTTATATAATTCACGTTTTTGGCCATTAATTTTAGCCACTTCTATTCTATATTTTGTTATTTCTTCTCTTAGTTCTGCTGAAATTCCTGCAGCATAAGACTTGAAATCACTCTCAATTTTTTGTAATTCATCATTAGTGCTACTACTAATATTAGTTTTATTGGCATTTGATTTTGCAACTGTTGTACTTGCCAAGCTATTTGAACTTAGTAATAGTAATCCTATTATAGTAGTAATTAATCTCTGTTTTTTTATCATCATACGCTCCTAAAATGTTTTTATATATTTTTTGCTAAACGTGAAATCTAGCAAAATTTAATATACACTATAATAATCCTCTTTAGTCAATCAAAAGATACTGAGAAAATCTTTTTAACACCAAATAATATCATAATTTTTAATATACTATTATATTTAGAATATTAATCATTAAATATAATGATTTCACTTGATATTAATTGATACTTTATCTAAAGTAGTTGAATGCAACAAATTTGTTAATGTACAAGGAGGAAAAAATATGAGACGTAACAACCTTACTCAGGGAGACTGGGCTAATCATTACCGGAAACATAATTTTTTAAAACAAGATAAAGCTCTTCCTAAAGTAGAGCCTCTTAAGTCGTATACAGCTAAAGATATGCTGTTATTGACAACTCTTTCTATGATTCGCCCTAACTCAATAGATAATAAAGATAGTTTGCCAGCACATTATATTGTAAAATGTGCAACAAGTGAGGGTTATACATTAGAGGGTACTACTACCTTTGATGGTATTACTACTCCTAAAAATAATACTACTGAAAAACCAATTTCTCACGATCAGGATGTTAGTAGTACAATGTTAACAGGAGCAATTTTAGGCATAGCTGGTAGTTTAGCTGCTGGTTCTGTTATTATAGGTTCTGTCGCTATATACATAGCATGTAAAAGTTCTGACAGTAAGAACGAAAACGTTGATCACCCAATAGATATAATAACAACACCCCAATATGTACTAGAAGAGACTCAAGATATATCTTTAGCAGGTAATACAGCAACGTAGGTAGAACAGTAATAAAAATAATATAGTATCAACTCTTCGCTGCTTTCAAGAATTATTTTTTAAAAGCAGCATGGATGAACCGTAGTCACATATAACGTCAATTCGGGATAAGGATTAGTAAAAATGCTTTAGCTATAACTAATACAAGATTTTGGATATGTATAAATTGCATTTCTGTGAATTCATACATTAATTGCTCTTCGTAGTGTATATATGTCTGCTATTTTTACTAATCCTTATCCCGAATTAACGTATATAGCTAACTCGAGAGCGGTTAAATTTATGTTTATATCAACTATTGATTGTGACTTTTAAATTACCCTGCTCAAATTCGTGCTTATTCTTCTTGACACTAAAGACAATAAGCTTTAATATGTAACCCTAACCAATAAATAAGTAGGTTAGGCCTTATATGGCAGTTATTTCTAAAATTTTTTCGTATCTCTCTATAACTCACAATACATCACCTACCTCAAAATTAACAAATAGACTGTCAGAATATGTCTTTCCTATCGAAAGGCATGAATTATCTAAATTTCTATATGTAACATTGTTGATGTTTTGTATTTTATTTATACAAAATATTATCAGAGCCTTAAAAGACAGTTTGGTTAATACCATGATTGGTACCGAAACTGTATCATTCCTTAAATTTTGGGGGGTTCTACCTTCGGCATTTCTGCTGTCGATAATCTATGTGAAATTAGTAAATAACATGAAAGGAGAATATATATTCTACCTTATATTGTCAATTTTCCTACTATTTTTTGCCTTATTTGCCTTTTATATTTTTCCTAATCATCTAGCATTACATTTGAGTAGTGAACATGCTGGCGTTTTAATAAAGTCTTATCCAAACTTGAAATGGTTTATATTACTTTTATCTAATTGGAGTTTTTCTCTGTTTTATATTATAGCAGAATTGTGGCCAAGCGTGATATTTGCATTACTTTTTTGGCAATTTGTTAATAATATAACCTCGGTGGAACAATCGAAAAGATTCTATCCTTTATTTGGACTTTTTGCTCAAACGGGACTTTACATATCAGGTAAGTTTCTAGAAAATTTAGCTTATTTAAATCAATCTTTAATTAAAAAGTTTGACCTACAACATACAGAGACTGAACTTTCAGTACAAATTATATTAGGTTGTGTACTGGTATTAGGCGTAATAGCATTGGCAACTTTTTGGATGCTGAACCATAAAATATTAGATAAAGTTCAGGTAGAAAAACTGCAATTTTCTGTCAAGAAACAATCGTTAACTCTTATAGAAAGTTTTAAAATGATTATTGCTTCAAGATATATTAGATTAATTGCTACATTACTTGTTTGTTATGGTATAGCTATAAATTTAGTTGAAGGACCTTGGAAAGCATCAGCTTCAAAGATTTATAAAACACCTACGGAATTTGCTGCTTTTGTTGGCAATTACCTAAGTATTACTGGTATATTTACCATTTTATTTGTTATTCTTGGCTCTAATATTGTAAGAAGGTTGGGCTGGTTTACAGCAGCAAGTATAACGCCAATAATGGTCTTTATAACTGGCATGCTATTTTTTTCAGTATCTAACTTTGATGGGTTTGCTGCCATAATAGTGGTTAGCTTCATGCTAACTGATCCTTCTTTGATTGCTATTACAATGGGACTAGTAAACAATGTTCTAAGTAAATCAAGTAAATATACTTTATTTGATTCTACAAAAGAAATGTCATATGTTCCTCTAGATACCGAACTTAAGACAAAAGGTAAAGCAGCTGCCGACGTAATTGGTACTAAACTTGGAAAGTCAGCAAGTGCCCTTCTCCAGTCTTTAATATTTATTATTTTGCCTTGTGCGACTTATCAATCTATTTCTATATATTTAATGATAGTATTTGGCATAATTTGTACCATATGGATTTGGGTGATTAAAGAATTAAGTAAAGAGTACAATAATATAACATCATGAATCTTAGATATTATTCCTTAAATTTAAGATAATAACTAATATACTCAAATGATTTGAAGAATTGGATTTGAAAATGAATGGTGAGCATGCGAATCAATGATATTTTCAAAAAACAATTCTTCAAAGCAGAAGAGTATAGCTACAATCATAGTACCCTACATTTTTCTATAATCGTCATCGCAAGGCATCTT
This sequence comes from Candidatus Tisiphia endosymbiont of Micropterix aruncella, assembly GCF_965178575.1. Taxonomy (NCBI): domain Bacteria; kingdom Pseudomonadati; phylum Pseudomonadota; class Alphaproteobacteria; order Rickettsiales; family Rickettsiaceae; genus Candidatus Tisiphia; species Candidatus Tisiphia endosymbiont of Micropterix aruncella. The sequence goes on along the minus strand of NZ_OZ238268.1, from coordinate 429,908 downwards.
TAGATGCCTTGGCGATCTAGGTAAACAGCGAAGCTGTTTTTTCTAGTACGCTTCGCGTAATCTTGGATTGCCGCGTCGTCGCTTTCAGCGACTCCTCGCAATGACGATTATCAGCCATTTTAATAGTGGTTATATAAAAAATGTAGGGTACTATGAGCTACAATTTAGCATATTAATTTTTAACTCCTGCTCTAAAATAACAACTAGATCATCAGAGGATTTTGATTTCCATTTACCAGCAACATAATAAAAATGGTAAGGACCACTAATCGGTGAAGATAACCAAATTTCTTTAGCAGCTGAGTGTTTGTTAATAACAAATACTCCTTGGTTAGTAGTTAGGGTTAGAATATCACCTTGAAAATCAATATCGATAAGACAATTCTTATCTTCTGCTTCAATTGTATCGGCAATTAAAGATATTGTTTTTTCAGCCAATTTGGCAAATTCAGTATTGTCCATACTTAATGCTCCTTCAAACTGTTGCGATAAATCTCAACATACTTATTGTGATCGTTAAGGTTATTGGAAAAATTATGTCCTCCCTTAATGTTCACAACAAAATATAATGAATCAATTTTAGCAGGATTTACTACAGCTTCTAAAGATTTCACTCCAGGGCAAGAAATAGCTCCAAGTGGTAAATTAAAGACATAATATGTATTATAGGGTGATTGGATAGCTAAGTCTTTTTTAGTTAATCGCCTTGCTAGTTTATCTTTCCCAAGTGTTATAGCATAAATCGTCGTTGGATCTGCTTGCAATTTCATATGTTTGGTAAGACGATTTAGAAATACAGCAGCAATCAAAGGTTTTTCTGCATCTAAGCTAGCTTCCTTCTCTACAATGGATGCTAAAATTAAGACGTCAAGACGGGTTTTTAATGGGGAATTGGGTGATAATTTCTCCATGACTTTGTCAAGCTGCAGGGACATTAATTTTCGCATTTTATCAATGATCTGCTCTTTTTGATCACCATATGAAAAAAAATAAGTAGATGGCATTAAAAATCCTTCAGGAATTGTTCCTAGAATCTCACCAATTAAGCGTTCTTCATTATTAATCTTTTGTATTATTTCATGCACAAGCATACCCTCGGGTATAATCATTTTATGAATAATCGATTTGCCACTGGACAATATTTTTAAAGTTTGCATTGGAGAAATATTTTGAGTAAAAATATATTCCCCACTTTTTATAGGATGTTTTAATGAATATATTTTTGTAAGAAATGCAAATAAATAAGGATATTTAATGATTTTGTTATCATTTAATATCGTAGTAATTTGATTAATCGACAATTTAGGCTTGATTATTAGAGTTTTACTTTCTGCAAGTAAACCAGGTACAAATAAGTAAAATATACAAAAATTGATTCCGCTGATCAACAAAATCAATGTAATAGTTACAAAAACAATTTTTATTTTTAGTATTTTCTTAAACAAGCTATACCTAATTAGAATTAGATGATTTCAGAAGATTATAACATAAAATAAACTAGCACTAATAGTATACTTTAGAATAAAAAATCAAGAATTGCGTTGTCGTCTTCAGGAGCAGCATTGACCATAGTACCCTACTTTTTTCTATAATCGTCATCGCGAGGCATCTTTAGATGCCGTGGCGATCCAGGTAAACAGCGAAGCTGTTTTTTCTAGCACGCTTCGCGTATCCTGGATTGCCGCGTCACCGCTTTCAGCGACTCCTCGCTAATAGACAATCAGCAGCAATTTTAATAGTGGTTATATAAAAAAAAGTAGGGTTCTATGAGCATTGACATACGCCTCAACTTCTTCTTCACTTTGTAATTGTTCTCTTAAGTAATTAGCAAATTTTTCCATATGATCTCATATAACGCGAATTCGGGATAAGAATTAACTAATTCTTATCTCGAATTGGGGTATATACTCAAATGATTTAAAGCATGAGGTATTTTCTTGGAATTAATAGATACATTAAACGCCATAGAGACCCATTTTCCAAGTGCTTCCTCTTGATCTAAAATTTCAGGTAATACTTTCCAATATGATATAGTTACCAGCTTATTTTTGCTATTATAGGTAAATGGCTGTGAGCCAAAAGATTTAAAATATTTAGCGGCGAAGCTATCTGCTTTAAAATATAGCTCACTTTCTGCAATAATCCCTATTATCACTCTATCTTTATATATACCATAACTACCGAACATCGCACGAGTAGTTATTTGACCGAAAGGTGCTAATATATCTTTTATATATTCAATAAATTCATTATTTCTTACAATCTTGTACATACTTTGTACTTTTTATTTTTATAAGCTCATCATACTTTGCTTTAAGTTCATCTAGAGAATAATTACCATCATAATAGCCTTGGATATTAATGATTCTTTCTAAATAAAAATTCAACTGCTCAGCATTATTCTTTAGAATATCGTTATCAATTTTTAAGTCTTTCGTAATATAGGCCAATGCTTGATTTTTGATAGCTGAGCAGTATAATTTAAATTCTTGAATTTTTTTTATAATGCTTGGAATATCTTCTGGCTTCATTACTATCAGTGCTACTAACATAACCACTAATATTTCTCCTAGAGACATATTTTATACTAACTTTTTATGACGATATTTAGGATTAATAATATTTTCCCCTGTTAAATTAATCATATAATCATGGTAATCTTGGTAATTTCCTTCAAACCATGTAGCATTTCCATCTTTATCAAAAGCAATAATATGTGTTGCTATTCTATCTAAAAACCAACGATCATGGCTTATTACTAATACACATCCAGCAAAATCCAAAATCGCATCTTCCAAGGCTCGTAACGTATCAACATCAAGATCATTCGATGGTTCATCAAGTAATATAACGTTAGCTCCCTCTTTTAGTAATTTGGCTATATGCACTCTATTACGTTCACCACCAGAAAGTTGCCCTACTTTCTTCTGTTGGTCTCCACCCCTAAAATTAAAGGCTGCACAATAAGCTCGACTTTTCATTGATCTAGAACCAAGTTGTAACTCTTCAAGACCTGAGGAAATCTCATCCCACACAGTCTTGTTATCGTCTAAATCATCTCTTGATTGATCAACGTAACCAAGTTTAACAGTTTGTCCTAATTTAATAGAGCCGTGATTTGGATCAGTTTTGCCAGTGATAATGTTAAATAAAGTTGATTTACCTGCTCCATTTGGACCTATAATACCAACAATAGCTCCTGGAACAACCTTAAAGCTAAAATCTGATAACAACACCTTATCACCGTATCTCTTTGCTATATGCTCTGCCTCTATAACTAAATCGCCTAAGCGTGGACCATTAGGTATAATAATTTGTGCAGTGCCGGATCTTTGTTCTTTTTGTTTGGTCAACAAATCCTGATAGGCGGTAATTCTAGCCTTACTTTTTGATTGCCTAGCTTTTGGTGATTGACGTATCCATTCAAGTTCTCTTTTTAATTGTTTACTCCTATCATCTTCTTCTTTATCTTCAAGCTCTAATTTTGCTTGCTTTTGCTCGAGCCAAGCAGTGTAATTAGAATGCCATGGAACACATCTACCACGATCCACCTCTAATATCCAATCCGTTACATTATCAAGAAAATATCGATCATGGGTAATAACTACTACAGTACCTTTATAATTTTTTAAATAATTTTCTAGCCAAGATACCGATTCAGCATCTAAATGGTTTGTCGGTTCATCAAGTAATAACATATCAGGCTTTTCTAGTAAAAGTTTACATAACCCAACTCGCCTTTTTTCCCCACCTGAGATTTTTGTAACATCAGCATCTTTATCTGGACACCTTAATGCAAACATAGCAATCTCTATTTCCCTCTCTAAACTCCAAGCATCACAACTATCTATTTTCTCCTGTAGATCAGCCTGTTTTGCTAGAAGTTCGTTCATTGCATCATCTGACATTTCCTCAGCAAATTTATAGCTTATTTCATTAAATTCATCGATTAAAGCTTTCTTCTCACTTAAACTTTCCATAATATTATCAAAAACATTTCTAGTAGGATCAAGATGCGGCTCCTGAGCTAAATAGCCAACTCTAATCCCACTAGCTACAAAAGCCTCACCGTCATATTCTTTGTCAATACCTGCCATAATTTTTAGAAGAGTAGATTTACCTGCACCATTTGGACCAATAATACCAATTTTTGCCCCTGGTAAGAAGGATAAATACGTTTCTTTTAAGATTTGTTTACCATTGATAGTCTTACTTAGACCATTCATAACATAAACATATTGATATGACATAACTCTTAATTCCTTTATTGTCGATTATTTTTTATAATTTACTTGTAGCTTTTAACTTTATAAATAGTTGGTGGAAAGATTAACCTTAATATATATGAATTAATTCTATAGTTTTTGTAACATAAAGTATAAATTACTTTTTGCAGTTTAATTAATACCTATATAGATATCTACTATTGCGTTTTTGTAATCTATACTACGTTCATCATAAATTTCAAAATCTGCACGATAACTTCTAGTACCCCCCAAAGATTCTGATGACATTTGCCAAATTTTTTGCCAACTATTTATTACAATATCAGGCATTGAACCAGCTTCAGTGGTAAACTTTATATATTTTTGTTCAGGAATAATTAAACTATCTAGACCTTTTGGAATAACTGCAATGTCACTACTCTCTTCTCCAAGAAAATAACTATATTCTCCTGTATGATCACTTTCATACTCAGTATATACAGAAAAAATAACATTAGGATTTACCCTATTAGGGATTCTACTAGCAAAATCCTGCTGAAGAAACTTTTGAAAGCAAGAAGCAATTTGGGCTGTTTCAGGGTTCAGCTCAACTATGTTGGAAGTACGCACCTTATTAATACCTACAAGCTTTATAGTCTTTAATTGTAATTGAGTTTTTTTCATATATTCACCTTTTTAATTATTAAAACTTTAATCCAGATTTAGCCCAATCTCTATTAAAAACCTCTAAACCTGAATCTGTTAGTGGATGATCTAATAATTGTTTGATAATTTTACTAGACATTGTAGCAACATCAGCTCCATACATAGCAGATTGATAAACATGGTTAGGGTTTCTTATAGATGCCGCTAGGATTTTTGTCTGATATTGATAATTATCATACATCTGTCTTATATCGCTTATTAAACTCATACCATTTTGACCTATATCATCAAGCCTACCTATAAAAGGTGATACATAATATGCTCCAGCTTTTGCAGCAATAAGAGCTTGATTAACCGAAAAGCATAGTGTCATATTTACTTTCTTTCCTTTATCTGCAAAATACTGGCACACTTTAATACCATTCCATGTCATAGGTAATTTAATAACAATATTATTTGATATTCCTAAAATTTTATTACCTTGGCTAATCATAGTGTCAACATCATTGGCAGCTACTTCCACACTAACATCAGAGCGTACTATCTTACATATCTTAACAATGGTTGATCCAAAATCATCTTTTGTCTTAGACATCAAAGAAGGATTAGTAGTTATACCATCAATGATACCCAATTGGTTAATCTCATCAATTTCTTTAATATCAGCACTATCTAAAAAAATTTGCATTTAATTTAACCTCGACAAAATTGAATCAAGTTCCTCTAAACTATTATAGTGAAATATTAATTTTCCACCAATTGGATAGTCTTCAATAGTTACTTTTATATTAAATCTTTCTGACAATGATTTAGCTAATAACTGTAAATCATTATCTTTACTACCTTCTTTTAGGAATTTCTTTCCTACACGTTTCTCATGTTCTGGGGCTTTTGTATATTCATTTTTGGACCAGTGTCTTACCATATCTTCAGTTTGACGAACGTTTAAATCATTCTCAATAATATAATTAGCTATTATCTCAGCCTGCTCATGATTAATTAAACATCTTGCATGTCCCATAGTTAAAAACCCATCATTTATTTTATCTTTGATAGATTGTGGCAATTGATTTAGCCTTAATAAATTCGCTACATGACTACGACTTTTGCTAAGTTTTTCTGCTAGCTGCTCTTGTGTATAACCAAACTCTTTTATTAACCGCTCAAATCCTTCTGATTCTTCTATAACCGATAATTCCTCCCTTTGAATATTTTCAATTAGAGCTATTTCTATAATCTCTTTATCATTTAAATCTTTTATAATTGCAGGAATATCAGTAACCTTAGCTATCTTACAAGCACGCCAACGTCTCTCACCAGCTATAATTTTATATTTCCCATTGCTAATTGAACTAACAATAATTGGTTGTAACAAACCATTATTACTTATGGAATCGGCTAATTCTTTTATTTTATCATACTCAAATTTTTTCCTTGGTTGATTATTCCTAGCTTCAATTTTGTCGATATCTATAATTTTTACTAATTCATCTTTCTCTATAGTAAAAACCTCTTCTCCAAGCAAAGCTGACAACCCTTTACCTAAACCTTTGTTTTTCATATATTTCTACCTAAAATCTCTTTAGTAAGTTCCATATAAGCAATAGAGCCAGCACATTTATGATCGTAAATAATTGCTGGCTGACCGTAAGATGGTGCCTCAGATAGTTTTATATTCCTTGGAATAACTGTCTTAAATACCAATCTTCCTAAGCATTTTCTAACGTCCTCTTCCACTTGCTCAGTTAATAGATTGCGTTTATCATACATAGTAAATAAAATACCAGCAATTTTTATTTTTGGGTTTAGACTCTTCTCTATAATTTCAATTGTTTTTAGTAAATGACTTAACCCTTCTAATGAATAAAAATCGCACTGCATAGGAATTAACACATTATCACAAGCAACTAACGCATTGACTGTCAGCAGATTAAGAGATGGAGGGCAATCTATCATAACATAATCATAGTCATCGACTAAGTTATTTAATAAATCTGATAATAAATATTCTCGCTTTTTTATACTTAATAAATCCGACTCAGCACCAGACAAATTAGTATTAGCTGTAATTAATTGTAAATTTGGAATATTTGTTTGTATTATAGCTTCTTCAATAGGCTTTGAACCTGTTAATACCTGATAAATAGTAACCTTTCTATCTTGTTGATTTATACCAAAGCCAGTGCTACTATTTCCTTGAGGATCTAAATCTATTACTAAAATTTTTTTATCCATTACAGATAAAGCTGTCGATAAATTTACAGTAGTCGTAGTTTTAGCAACTCCACCTTTTTGATTAACTATCGCAACTATTTTTGTCATGTATATTACTAATTTCTAGAATTTTACTATTATTAGAAGTCTCACTATCATATACCGAATGACAAAAAGACCACCTCTTTTTGGCAATCTCAATTTCTTTTTGATACTGCTCACCTTTAAATAACAAATACTTATTTTTTACATTAATATGTTTGGTATAAACAAATATTTTCTCTAACTGAGCAAATGCCCTAGAAGTTAATATATCACAATCTAATTTAATATCTTCTATTCGTTGATTAACCACCTTTACTTTGTTACTAGAAATTTTAGAAGCTTGCAATAAAAAAATAGACTTTCTTATATCAGATTCCACTAAAGTAACATTCTGTATCCCTGCAATAGACAATACTATCCCTGGAAATCCACCACCCGAACCAACATCTACTAAATGGATATTTTGCTCATTTATGTATTTCATTAATTGCAAAGAATCTAAAATATGTCTTACCCAAAACTCATGTTCAGTATTACAAGAAACGAGATTAATAGTTTTATTCCATTTCAATGTTAACGATTGATATTTTTCAAGAGCATTTATTGTTTCACGTGAAATATTATCATAGTTAAGCATTAATTTCTATGTCTTGTTTTCATATAAATTATAATTGCTATTAAAGCGGCTGGAGTAACACCGGATATTCTTCTAGCCGCACCAATAGTATCTGGTTTATGATGATGTAGTTTTTCTCGTACCTCTGTAGACAAACTTGGTATTTTAAAATAATCAATATCATCATCTAACAATTCCAACTCTTCTTCTTTAAATAATTGAATATCTGCATTCTGTCTAATCAAATAAGAGGAATACCTTGATTCGATATAAAGATAATGAAGAAGTTTTCTATTTAATGAAACAAGCTCTGGAAAGATTTCTATTGTTTTATCGACACCAAAATTTGGTAATCCTAGCAAATCAAAGGCTGTTTTATGCGAACCATCCTGTGAGATAGACACACCTAGATTAGCTAACTTAGTGGTTGTTAAAGAAATATTTTTTACAATATTTTCTGCTTTATGAATATCTTCACATTTTTTGTTAAAAATCTCTTTGCGTAAATCAGATACAATACCAAAATCTATAGCCATTTGAGTTAGTCTTAAATCTGCATTATCTGCCCTAACTGAAAGCCTATATTCAGATCTAGAAGTAAACATTCTATAAGGCTCTGCTGTACCAAGAGTAATTAAATCATCAATCATAACACCAATATAGGCATCTGCTCTAGTCAAAATAAAATTTGATTGACTTTTTAGTGATAAAGCTGCATTAATACCTGCTATGATTCCTTGCCCCGCCGCTTCTTCATAACCAGTAGTGCCATTAATTTGACCAGCAAAGTATAACCCCTCAACTTTTTTTGTTTCTAACGTTGCTTTTAATTCTCTAGGATCAACATAATCATATTCTATTGCATAGGCTGGTCTTAACATTGTAGCCTTCTTAAGACCAGGAATTGTCTTTAGTAATGCTAGTTGTATATCTTCAGGTAATGATGTAGATATACCATTTGGGTATATAGTATGGTCATCCAAACCTTCAGGTTCTAAAAATATTTGATGACTTGCTTTAGAAAACCTAGTAACCTTATCCTCAATAGATGGGCAATATCTTGGCCCTATGCCCTCGATTTGTCCAGAATACATAGCTGATTTATCTAAATTATTTCTAATAATTTCATGAGTTTGTTCAGTTGTTCTAGTAACGAAACAATTTATTTGCTTTACCTTAATAGAATCTGTAAGTTCAGAGAAAGGGCGTGGTACGGCATCTCCAGCCTGCACTTCTACTTCGTTATAATCAATTGTTCTCCCATCTATTCTTGGAGGTGTACCAGTTTTTAACCTACCAAGAGAAAAACCTAGATCTTTTAATGTCTTAGATAAGCCGTATGATGGTCTTTCACCCACTCTACCAGATGGGATTTTTTTAGACCCTATATGAATGAGTCCAGATAAAAACGTACCTGTAGTCAACACAGTTTTTTGACATTCAATTCTCGTACCATCGTCTAAAATCAATGCTTTTACTTTAGAGTCTTGGATTTCAATATTTTCTACAGATGCATATAAAATTGTCAAATTTGGGTGATTTATCAAAGCATTATACATAGCTTTTTTATAAAGTTTTCTATCAGCTTGAGCTCTTGGTCCCCAAACTGCTGGTCCTTTACTTTCATTAAGCATCTTATAATGTATACCAGCTTGATCTATAATTTTACCCATAAGCCCATCAAGTGCATCTACCTCTTTCACTAGAGTACCTTTTGCCACTCCACCTATTGCAGGATTACAAGACATTTCACCAAGATTATCTAGCTTTAGAGTGATTAAAAGAGTATCTACACCACGACGTGCAGAAGCGGAAGCTGCCTCACAACCAGCATGACCACCACCAATAACTACAACGCTATATTTCATAAGACTTAAGTTATTCTACAATTTCTTTTTTAGTAAAGAATAATTGCACTTCTCTTTCTGCACTTTCTAAACTATCAGAACCATGGATACTATTAGCCTCAATATTCTCTGCAAAATCTTTTCGAATTGTGCCTAGTTCAGCATCATTTGGGTTAGTAGCCCCCATTATTCTACGATTTTTTAAAACAGCATTTTCCCCTTTAAGCACCTGCAAGACGACTGGACCAGAAATGATATATTCCACTAAACTATTAAAAAATGCCTTTGACCTATGTTCTGCATAGAAATTCTCTGCTTGATCTCTAGTTAGAATAGTCATTCTTTGAGCTACTATTTTTAGTCCAGTATTTTCTAAGTAAGAAATAATTTTACCAATTAGGTTTCTTTTCGTAGCATCTGGCTTAATCATTGAAAATGTATATTCTTGAGTCACGGTAAACCTTTATTAATTTATTGTTAATATTTATATAAATTTATATATTTTTGGCAAGCAAATTCTGATAGCACAGTTAAAGTAGTACTTTATACAATTTTTCTAGAACTATAATTCCAAGTTAAGGAAAAAAGTATTGCCCCCAAGAAAGCAGAAAAGATAAAAAATAAAAAAACACCATTCCAACCTAAATTATCAGAAATCCAACCAACACATACCCCAGCCAATGCAGCACCAAGATAACCAAATAGACCTGAAAGACCGTTAGCCGTACCAACTGCTTGTTTATTAGTAAAATCTGCTGTAGCAACACCTATTAAGACTTGCGGTCCAGATACAAAGAAACCAGCCAAAGCAAGAATAATCATGCTAAATATTTCATACTCGTTTGGTATTTGCCAAAATAAAATAAGAGTAAAAGCCAAAACAAACATAAATACTGAACCAACTGGTCCACGTCGTCCTTGAAATAGCTTGTCTGACATCCATCCAGCAACAACACCACCAATTAAACCTAAGATGTCATAAGAAGCAACTTGTAGGCCAGCTTGAGCAATAGTAACGTTTTTTAGTTCACGTAAAAATACGGGTGCCCAAAAAATTACACCTGACCGTACAATATAAACAAACATATTAGCAAAACACACATACCACACTAGCCTATTACAAAATACAATTTTTATTAGTTGCCTCGTTAATAAATTATCACCATCGCTTCCAAGAGATATATCACATTCTTTATACTCTTCCACTATGGGTAAATTAACCTCATTGGGAGAATTACGTAATCTATTAAATAAAAATAACGATATTAATAATGCCATTATTCCAGGAATTATAAATGCTGCTTCCCAACCATAAACGTCTATTAAATAGCCACACACTATCATAGTAGTTGCTCCACCAATTTGATTAGAAGTAGCCCCCAAAGACCATTTCATTCCTAATTCCTTAGAAGCATACCAATAAGTCAACATACGTGTTGCAGGCGGCCAGCCCATGGATTGAAACCAATTATTCAGAATCCATAAAAGACCCAGTGAGGTTATACTAGAAGCAAAACCCGATAACAATGTTATGATGCCTACAAGGGCAAGACCAATCACCATAAATATACGAGCATTTGATCTATCGCTAAAGAATCCATTACACAATTTTCCTACACCATAAACTATAGAAGAGGCTGTTAAAATCCAGCCAAGTTGAGTTTTTGTTACCTCAAAATGATCCATTAAAGCAGGCATTGCAATATTAAAATTCTGACGACAAAATATGAATGTTGAATAACCAATAATTATTGAATATAAAATTCTAATACGCCAGCTATTATACTTTCTAGCATAAGGAGGTCTTTCTTTGAATGTGGTACTTACCATCGTTTCCTCAGGTTATTACTTGCAAATATTTGAAGAGAGTATATATGCTTGTCAGGGAAAATACCACAAGCTATTATGTATTTTGTATCTAAAGCTTATTTTTTATCAAATGTACTTGAGATTTATTGCGAACTAGGTTAACCTCCTATAGAATCTAAGGTAATAAAATTAATTCTAAATGACAATTATGACAAAATTATTAAGATTTTCTATGTTTTTTGTTATACTCTTGCAGTTATTATCATGCACTCCTGGTCCTCCTTACGAGATTAAAAGCCCTTGTGTGTCTATTGAATCAACAGATTCTTCTAGTACTAGCAACCCATGTGTTCGTAGACCGGTAAATTTAACTAGAGATATTGCCTAAACCCCCATTTGGGATAAGAATTGACAAATTCTTATCCCGAATTCGCGTCTAAAGGTTTGCTTTTATAATAATGTACAAAATCAGTAGATTTTATAATTATCTAATAGATTATATCTTGCCAGCAAGATGTTTGTCTTGTGCTGAAATGACTGCCACTAAAGAGGATTTTTGTCTAAATTGTTGGAAGAAACTTGATTTTATTACAAAACCTTACTGCAATATTTGTGGTTGTAGATTAGATATATCAATTTTAGATAATATGTGTTGTGCAAAATGCTTTCAACATAAACCTTGCTATGACATGTCTCGTAGCTTAATTAAATTTAATGAGCATAGCAAAGAAATAATTCATGCCTTTAAATATCAAGATAAAACTATTTTCTCCAAAACTTTCAGCAAATTACTTTATAGACAATACCACAGCGAATTTCAAGATATTGACCTGATTATTCCAGTTCCAATGAATAGGTTCAAAAGATTGTTTAGAATGTATAATCCTGCTTTGATTATGGCTCAAGAAATCAGCAAACTACTAAAAAAACCGGTAAGTCCTGACGTATTAATTAAGTCAAGATGGACCAAATCCCAAACTTTTTTATCTAAAAAAGAACGAGAAAAAAACTTATCAAATAGCCTTATACTCAATAAAAAATATCAAATTATAGACCAAAAAATATTATTAGTAGATGATGTATTGACCACTGGCACTACCATTAACAAATGTGCTAAAATCTTAAAGGATTCCGGGGCTAAGAGTGTTTACGTTATGACAATTGCCATGACATAAATGGCAGGAAGGTGTCATTCCGGCGTGTAGGCGGGAATGACATCTTTTTTCGTTCTACTTAAAAATTCACTTTAACCTTCAAACTACCTTGGTGACCAATATATTTGCTGGCAATGTTAGCATTATAGGTAACGCCACATTCCATCATATTATATTTCGCAGTTAAGCCAGTACCAACAGTGAAGGAGGTCTTAGCAGGTTTAACTAATCTAGTCGATAATGGTTCATTTATCCCATCTAACCTTGCATCAATAATTGGTGCTTTTCCTTTGAAGTCATGATTAACGTAACCATGCAATTCTGGTATTAACAGTACTTCGTTAACCTTCAAGGTTATCGCAGTTCTTAACCCCAAAATACCTTCAAGTTTATTGTACGACCTTTTCTTAACAGCTAGGTTTTGGAATTTTGTACCAGTTTCCGTATAGCCAGCATCCTTAAATTGCAAATATCTGAGTCCAATTGTTGGGGTAATCATTAACTTTTCAGAAGCTTGATAATTATACCCTGCAAGTAATTGACCACTATAAGAAATAGATTTATACTTAGCAGCAGCAGTCTCTAGAGCAGTAACAGTTCTCACCTTCGTTGCGATCAGGCGTCCTTCTGAGTTCTTAACCCTAGTTATGCCATATGATGCTATAGCTTCAGTAAACCAATTATTTGGAAAATTATATAAACTATATAAAGAGAAGATATTAGTCTTGCCGTTAGTTTTATCACCAACCTTCTGATTTTGATGAGACATTTGTGTGTTAATTCGGCTATAAGCTGCACCAAGTAGCAGATTATCATTTACTAAACCATCAAATCCAACTATTCCACCAGCTGATTTCGATTTATAACCACTAACTCCTTCATACATTTCTTGGCAAGCAGTACCATAGAATGGACTACCCCATACTCCATACATTACCTGATCATCATCACCAGACCCTATAGCTGATGCAGGATTATGCATTCTCATATACTGTCTTGAAGCAATTTGGATAGCAGTTTGAGATATCAACGTTCCCATTATTGCAGATGTTTTTGCAAGACTCTCTCCTATTGAATGTTCATTACCAGGCAATAGTTTCTCAATCGCTAAATGGGCATTCTTTTGATCCATTTTACCAAGTTCGCCTCTGAATTTAGCAGCATCACCTGTTGCATTCAGCAATTGTTTATTAACAAACTCTTGTTCATGTGGTGCATATTTAGCAGAGTCTTTAACTAAAACTTTATTAGAAATGTCAGTTATATACAGTTTTAGATCACTAGAATCCATGGACCACTTTACAAAACGGTTTTGTTCACCAGTTGAGTCAAGACTAACTTTACTATTATCAATTGCAACAAGACCTTTACCATCAACTGACGAAATCACAAAATACTGAGTACCCCCTTTAGGAATTTTGTTAACATCAGTCTGAGCGTTCACTTTTATAATCAGCTGGTCTGCTTTCGATAAATCCAATTCACTATCTTTCTGAACCTCTATATTACCACCTGCTCCACTTGATGTATCGTAGGCAGTAACTAGTTCTATCTTTCCTGTCAGCTGTGCCTTACCAGTATATTGTAATTTATTAGCTGCAAGATCTACGGTGAAATCTTTAGCTGCTAAATTACCAGTTATAGAGGCTGTTTTAGGTAATATAATTATCTTAGCTTTATCTGCCTTAATATTAGCAAACCTAATATTTTGTTCTAATATTACAAACTTATTTGCAGCAAAACTTACTTCTGTTCCATCAGCAGTTTGTTTAAACCAAACATTATCGACAAACGTTACCTTACCACCATTAATTTTGGCATCAACCAGTACTGCATTATCAAATTTTGCAATACCTGCATTTTTTATTTCATCCGAAACAATTTGTGTACTATAGGCAAAACTTTTCAATAATCTTGATAGGCTAGACCCATCTACAGTGAGGTTTGGCACAGATATAGTTCTGTTTTTAGTACCAGCAAAAGTTGCAGTCTTATCATTAGCAATTGTTATTTGCTTAGAATAAACATCACCTTTTACCGTAGCATTATTATCAAAAGTTACATCAGACAATCTTAATTTTTCTGTTCCAAGGTTATAAGCAAAGCTTCTATCCGAGTTGAAAACTACTTTACCAGTATTATTATCTTTAGTTGATACATCGGAATAGACAGCACTATTAATAGTAATTTTATGATCACCCAGTAATTTAATAGATTTTAACCTATTCTTCTCTGACCCAATATCTTGTATTCCAGTGCTAAAATCTGCAGCTAATGCAAGAGTATGAACATTATTACCAACAGTACTAATGCCATCTACAGTACTTGTTCCATTTAAAGTTAAAGTTGCCTCTTTAGCATTAGAGAAGCTAATATTCTTCGCCGAAACTGCTTGGGTAATCGCTACATCTGCTCCCGCTATTTCTAGAGTATATACTGAATTTCCAGCACCTATTGTACTACTAACGGTTATAGCTTCTTTAGCATTACTAAATTTAACCGTACCTTGACCGGCTGCCTCTCCCTTAATATCATGGGTCGTCACAGTACTAGCAAACTCAGCAGTTGCCCCATTAGATATTATGATGTCCTGATTATTATCAGTTTGAACTTTGTCGCCAAATCTAGTAGTACCAACTTGGACTTCTATAGTACCAACAGGATTTTTGTCCGTTCCAACTACACCAGTAACGCCATTGTTGCCTTTGAATATTAAACCAACTGCAGTTCCTCCTGTTGAATTAATAGAACCTGTTAAATTACAGTTCGTAGCAAAAATTAAATTATTATTACCATTACCTTGAATTTCTTTAATATTATGATTGACACCTGCTAATTGTACATCACCTACCCCAGCTTTTAACACCTTTAAGTTAGTAATCTGCCTTGTTACTGTAGCATCTCCTAGGAATTCTAATGTTCCATTAACACCACCAATTATACTACCATTGATGTTCTTATTAGGTGCCAACCTAACTGTACCATCCTTATCTTGGAAATCTACATTACCTGTAATATCACCATTAGCGGTAAGTACAGTATTCGTAGCAAATAAAATATTGCTATTAACCGCACCCAATGTTAGTTCATTTACATTTAATTCTATATTTTTGCTATGAATGGTAATCTGCTGAGTGTTAAATTTACCAGCACCAGAAAAAATTACCTTTTTTAGGTTATTACCACCAGTACCTAAAGATAAGCCTACCCCAGCAATCGTCAATGTTTCTCCATCCACAACAGAATGAAGCTCAACTATACCCTTACCATCAGCACCTGCAGCACCTGGATCTAAATTATTTACCAAAGTTATAGTTTTATCTCCAGCAGCACTATTCCGTAAGGTTAACTGAGCATCTGCATGGTCAAAAGTAATCTGATCAGCCTTAGTAGCATTTAAATTAAAAACACCGTGTTCTGCATCAAGTATGTAAGTTGCTGGACCGGCACCAGCACCAAAATCCGCCCCAATATGAATATTTTTAATCTGTGCTGAAGTAGCACTTTTATCGGTAAATCTTGCCCCATTAATAATGTGCAACACTTGTGCATTATGGACGTCAAGTTTATTAGCAGCACTTCCTACAATGGTAACTCTACCAGCAACAAGCAATCCATTTAGTGCATCACCAGCACCAAAACTCTTTCCTCCTGCAGATTGTAGAGTTAAAGTTGCATTCTTACCTTCCATAAACACAAAACCACCACCACCAGCAAGTCCTGGTAAATCATCGTGAAAAATTATGGTGCTATCATTATTTTTTGTATATAAACCCAAGATCGAATCTGCATGCAAGAAATTAATCTTTTGATGAACAGCAGGATCAACTAGACCAAGAAGATTAACATGACCTTTTGAAGCATCTATTGTTAGAGTCCTAGCAGCAGGAGCAATAGTACCTATATTTATGGTTTTAATATTTCCAATCTGTGCATTTGTGGCTGTAAGGTTAGTACGAACATTTAAAGTACCATGATCACCATGCTCTATTGCTGAGTCGAAAGTATAAGGTCCAGCAGCACCGTTAAATGTCAGTGTTCCATCCTCAACAGCATCAAAAGTAACTTTCCCTCCAAAATGACCACCAATTGTTACAGCATGACCAACAGCATTACCAAAGTGAAGATCATCAGTATAGACACTTCCTCTTAATGTAGTAACACCGCCGGTAATAATTTGGTGAAGTCTCGCACCATCAGCACCAATATCCCCAGTTACCGTACCAATTCCTGCAAAGGTTAATGTTCCTGTACCAACTCCACCCGCAGTAACAGCACCAGTGATTGTCTGAGCAGCTCCTAGAGTAATTGTACCTGCATGACCTTTGAAGTTCACATTACCCGTAATCCCCAAAGCAGCATTTAAATTACCAGCCGCATTAAAATTCACATTACCCCTCATCAAACCTGCAGCGGTAACATCAGCAGCATCATGGTTAATATTAAAATTTCTAGCATTGGATGCACCCCCTAACTGTACAGCACCTCCTCCTATTCCAGCAATTCCAAAATTAACCTCTGCTAAAGCACAAGTAGCACCAATAGCCCCGGTTACTTCACCAACTCTTGCGAAGTTTAATATGCCAGCCTTAATAGCATCAACATTATCATTATCCACATTACCTTCGATTTTCTGACCAGCTCCTAGAGTAATTATACCATCATTACCTTTGAAGTCCACATTACCCTCAATCCCAGCATTAGCATTTAACCTACCAGTCCCATTAAAATTCACAGCACCCTTCATCAAACCTGCAGCATTGACAGTAATATTAGGATTATTTATATTAAAACTTGTGGCCTTGGCTGCACCCTGTAACTCTACAACACCTGTTTCAGTTCCCCCGAAATTGACCACTGTTAAAGCATTAGTAGCACCAATAGCCCCAGTTACCGTGCCAGCTCCTGCGAAGTTTAATACACCAGCAGCAACACCACCAGTGTTATCCACAGCACCAGTGATTGTCTTACCACTTCCTAAAATAATTGTACCTGCATGACCTTTGAAGTTCACATTACCCGCAATCCCAAAATGAGCAGTTAACCTACCAGCCGCATTAAAATTCACAGTACCAGTCATCAAACCTCTAGCAATAACTATAACATTGTTATGGTTTATATTAAAATCTGCGGCAATGGCTGCACCCCTTAAATTTACAACACCTCCCCCCGCATCAGGCCCAGCAGCAATTCCAAAATTAACCTCTGCTAAAGCCTGACCAACACCACCAATAGTGCCAGTTACTCCACCAGCTTTTTCGAAGTTTAATATACCCTTATTATCTGCACCAGTGGTGTTATCTACACTACCAGTGATTGTTACACCCTCTCCCACGTTAAGTACAGAATTTTCATGGGTAAGCTCAGTGTTATTAGCATAAACATTTCTACCAAAAGTAACTTGCCCTTCCTTTATCTTTATGAATGCTAAAGCATGATTTTCAGCACCGATATGCCCTTTTACTTCAGAAACCCCTCCTGCTCCTCCTTCGAAGATTAGCGTGCCACGAGATCTATTTGCACCATGAATATCAGGAATCTCTATATGAGCGTCAATGTCCGCATCTTTATTAACTTTAAGTATAGAATCGTTATGATTAAAATTAATAACTTCAGCATGAACTGATTTGTGTAAAGTAACTGTTCCATCACCGAGATTTATCTGCTCTAAATCGTGACCTTGAGTACCGACCTCCCCAATTACTTCAGCATTTCCTAGGAAGGTTAATCTTCCTTCATCATCACTATTCGTAGTGACAGCACCAATACTTATCCCATCGCCAACTACAAGGGTTGAAGCATTACCATCAGCATCATTACCACCAAGCGTTACATTACCCAAGCCGGTGTAGGTGTTTGCCACTGGTACAATAAAGCCATGCTGATCTGCAGCAGCTACAGTACCAGTTAAAGTTAAGGTGCGACCAGCTGCTATAGTTATAGGTAACCTCTCAGCACTAGGATTATTACCATCAGCATCAGTACTTACTATAGAACCAATTGAGAGATTTTCATTAACCGTAAGTCTGCCGGGATTATTGTGAGCTAAGTTGATAGCGGTAATAACGGCATTTTCTCTGTTAGCAGTAAGTTCAAAACCACCACCATAGGTGATTGCTAATTGTCGAGTTGCTAGATTAGGGTCCTTCCACACATCATCCACATTATATGATACTACGGGATCTAGAGGACGACCGACGTTATTAATTCCATTCCAATTCGCATTAGCATCACCATCCGTCAAAGTCGCATTTTGTCTAATTACAGCACCACGAGCCACACCAGCCGCCAATGCCACATTACTACTGCCTAGGCTAGCTACAACCGAGGCAATTGCACTACTAGCCAGCAAATTTTTAAAGAATTTTTGTTTTTTCACCATCATTTTACCATTTTATAATTAAAAAAATAATTCATTTCTAGATCCCTGCCTACAATGTCACCCCTGCTTCTCTTACAATGTCACCCCTATCCACCACGATGTCACCCCTACGTAGGCAGGGGTCTAAAAAAGTCTCACAAACCCTCTCGGTCTATTTTTCTAGATTCCGCACCGAAGCAGGAATGACATAGACCCTACACAGGGATGACAACAAAACTACTACAACTATTAGGCATTCTAACACATAGTTTATATCACATAGTTACTAATCATGTCAACAATACAAGGACATAATAATGATTAAAAACTGTGTTATTATCAATAAAATATGAACTATCTTTTATTTATAGCATTATCGATTTAATTACGAATTGCTATTGACTAAAATAGTTGCTGGTAATATAATGTCGACTTAATTTGTTTAAATTTTAGTTAGGATATTTTTCATGTTCGCAATCGTCAAATCAGGCGGGAAACAGTATAAAGTCGGCAGAAACAGTGTCATCAAAGTAGAAAAAATTGACGGTGAAAGAGGTGCAAAAATCCAATTTGACCAAATATTGATGATTGGTGAAGATTCAAAGCCATCTTTTATAGGTACGCCAATGGTTAAAGGAGCTCTTGTTACTGCTGAAATTACTAACCAGTTTAAAGATAATAAGGTTATTGTCTTTAAGAAAAAACGTCGTCAGAATTATCGTCGCAAGACTGGTCATAGACAGGAATTGACCGAACTGAAAATATTAGACATTACTAAACTATAATAGGATTTATTTAAGGATATATAGATGGCAACTAAAAAAGCTGGTGGTAGTTCTAGAAACGGCAGAGATTCAGCCGGTCGTAGGTTGGGTCTCAAAAAATATGATGGACAATATGTGATACCAGGTAACATTATTGTTAGACAACGTGGCACTAAATTTTACCCAGGTAAAAATGTTGGACTTGGTAGAGATCATACGTTATTTGCCTTGATTGCAGGCAAAGTAGAATTTTCTAGTAAGAGAAACCATAAAATAGTCAATATTGTGTAGTTATGATGTTATTTTTGCCTGCGGATGTCATCCTCACCTACGATGTCATTCCTGCGTAGGCAGGAATCTAGAACAATAGACCAAGAGGGTTTGTTAGACTTTTTTAGACCCCTGCCTACGCAGGGGTGACATTGTGGTGAATAGGAGTGACATCGTAAGAGAAGCAGGGGTTGTAAGATCGTATTTGGATTCCCGCCTACGCGGCAATGACATACTAGTAATCTACGCAGAGATGACATTGAAGCCACAGGAATGACATAGAAAATTACGCTTTCAGATTTATGTCAATAATAGTTCAAAAATTTGGTGGAACTTCCGTTGCTAACATTGCAAGAATAAAAGAAATTATTCCAATTATTAAGCTTGAAAAGCAGCATGGCAATCAAGTAATAATTGTCGTCTCAGCTATGGCTGGGGTTACCAACCAGCTAGTTACTCTATGTAATGAAGTTTCTAGTCTTAAGACTAATTCAGAACTCGCAGAATATGATGCCGCTCTTTGTAGCGGGGAGATGGTAACAGCATCTTTACTAGCCCTTAAACTACAAGAACAAGGCATGAATGCAAGATCTGTGCTGGCATGGCAATTACCGATCTTAACCAATGATAATTATAGCAAAGCTTTGGTTGAACAACTCTCTACTAGTTTATTAATAGAATGTATTAAGCAAAACATCATCCCAATAGTTGCTGGATTCCAAGGTGTCACTAATCATAATAGGTTGACAACGCTTGGTCGAGGAGGATCAGATACTACCGCCTCTTTAATTGCAGCTGCTATGAAAGCTGATAGATGTGATATATACACTGATGTGGAAGGAGTGTTTACTGCCGATCCTCGAATTGTCCCGGGAGCAACAAAATTATCACAGATTAGTTTCGAAGAAATGCTGGAATTTACATCTTGTGGGGCTAAAGTGCTGCATCCACGTTCCTTAGAGGTTGCTATTAGATATAATGTACCCATACGCGTTTTATCATCGTTTTTACTCCCATTATACCACGAAAAAAACGGTACACTAATAACATCTAGAGATAAAATTATGGAAAATAGGCAAATTACTGGTATTACTTCCAACAAAAATTTATTACAACTAGTGGTATCCTCCCAATTGAGTTTTTCCAAGATATGCAACCTCATCGCTGACCATAATATTCACCTAGAATTAATGGAAAATATTGAGGAAAATATACAATATAGTTTCATTATCCAACTATCCGATAAAAATAAATTACAACATTTACTAGATGATCTAAAAAATACTAATCAAATAAATAATTTTATCATTGACAGTCAAATTTCTATAGTATCAATTATTGGTTATGGTATTAAAAATGATCAAACCCTACTTGGTATGGTATTAAATGAACTAGAAAAAGAAAATATATCAGTGAAAAAGATACAAATCTCAGAAATTAAAATTTCTATCCTAATAAAAGACCTAGATACCGAAAAAACAATACGTTGCTTGCATCAATTATTTGAATTATCAGAAAATTAAGCAGAATTATGTCTAAAAGAAAAAAATTTGTAGAACTTTTTGTAACTTTTTTCTATATAGGTAGAATAAAATACTGTCCTGGTACATTTGGGTCTTTAGCTGCTTTCCCTTTGTGCTACTTGATCGTATATCTTTCTATAACTAATCAACTAATTTTTTCATTTACTAATTTCACAACTTTACAAGCACAATTTATTACTCTCTTTATTATTACTCTTTTGATTTGCCTGTTGTTATTTATATTAGGCACATACTTCTCTTCAATATACATACAATATGGTACACAGGACGATCCAAAAGAAGTGGTGATTGATGAGGTAGTTGGTCAAATGCTAACAATAATACTAAGTTGTTTTTCTGTGGTTTTCGTAAACTACTCAGGACTTACAAAATATTTAAGTTCACAAATAATAAATTTTATCTTTTTATTTGCTTTGCCCTTAGTGTTGTTTAGATTTTTTGATATAATAAAACCATGGCCAATAAATTGGCTCGATTCTAATATCAAAGGGGGTATTGGTATTATGGTAGATGACATTGCAGCAGCAATTTTTGCTTCAGTCATGCATTATGCTATCACTTTTACTTTAATAAATTGGTTTGGCTAAATAATATTTTAATTAGGCTGTTCTAGGTTTGGAAACTTATGATCTTGACATAATAGGAGTTTAGGGATATATTATACTCTTTCTAAAAATTTCACCATTTTCAACTTTAAAATGCTATCTAGGATTCAAGTATACTCGAATGATCCTACGAATTGAAAATGAATTAGGGACACACGCAGCGTACTTTGGTACGTGAATCCAATAATATCTCAAAAAGCAATTCTTTAAGCAGAAGAGTATATAAGGCACCCGTAGCTCAATTGGATAGAGTATATGACTACGGATCATAGGGTTAGGGGTTCGACTCCTCTCGGGTGCGCCATTCTCCGATTTCAGTGCATTTTACGAATGCGTCAAACGGTGGACGTAGCATAAAGTCTAGCTTTCCGTCTTTTAATTTTAGGTTACCAAACACTAAATTTATCAATTTACGTTTTCTCTCAATAGTAGAACCTTTGAAGGCTACGAACGCTCCGGAAGCCAGTTCTACTAGGTTAATCAGGAGTTCTGAAAATTTATCATCAGCATTTGTATGATTCTCTATTTCTCTAATAATATCTTTACGTTTTTGTATTAACTGTTTATGTTTCTCTTCATAAGTATTTTTGTCAATATCACCATCTAAAAATAAATCAGTCAATTTATCCGCACGTGTCGTAATTTTCGCATGTTCACAATTAAGTTCCTTAATACGTTGTTGATAATATTCTTGCTCCGCATTGACACCGCTTTTAATATGTGATATCACATCAACTAACATCTGTGGTTTCAAATGCATAGATTCAAAGACTTTTTCTACTTCTTCTAATATTTCTTCTTCTTTTATGTATATTATCTTATTAGAGTTAGTGGAATCCCAAGTTCGTAAATATGTCCATTCTCCAATCTGACCATTAATGTAGGTTTTCTTTTTAGTAGCAGCAGTGACTATTCGACCAGTAGTAGCACATTTTATTAACCCCCTAAATATATACTCTTTTTCTCCATATTTAAACGGTTTCTTATTCCAACCAAGGCGTACTGCTTGACAAACATCAAATAACTCCTTACTAATGATTGGTGGATAAATATGCGGGTATTCTTTATTAGTTTTTAGTACTCGCATTACTCCGTAATAAAATGGATTTGTAATAATAGCATAAAGATGAGAATGACACAAATAACCTTGATGACCTCTAGAATTACGCAGCCCCCATTCTTTGGTTTTCTCTAGTATTTCGGGAAGAGTATGACTACCTGCAGCATATGTTTCAAATATTTTTTTTATTAAATGTGAGCGTTCATGATCAACTATTATTTTTCCCTTACCTCGATCGTTACTATTACCACTTTTTACATGCAAGTAACCAATGGGAGCAGTGCTTATCCACTCTCCTTGACGTAGTTTTTGAGCTATACTGCGGTTTACGTTATCTCTAAGACTGTCAACGAAATTTTGAGCCATCATTACAAACATATTCCATACCATCCTATCTTGCGAAGTAGAATGCTTATGGATGATACAATTTTCCGTGTAAAAATGTAGTTCGATTTTTGCTCTTTCAATTAGATCATTTAGTAGAGGTGTTTCTTTATAGCTACGTTGTAATCGATCAACTTTATCTGCAACTACTGCTATAATTTCTTTTTGTTTTTTAGCAAAGTATATAGCTTCCTGAAACTTTTTACGATTACCTACTGTTGACGACTCCGAGAATTCAAATATCTTTAGAATTTCTAAACCTTTACGCAGACAATATTCTTGCAATCGGTATTTCTGTGCTTCAATAGAGTAGCCATCTTCTTGTTCTTTTGTTGAAACGCGAGCAAGTAAAATAGCTTTAACAGCTTTTAATGGTTTTTCTATCATATTTTCTATCTCCAATTACATATAGTTGTTTTAACAGAAGATTTAACTTAAACTCTCTTAATAGTCAATTTATTTTATCTTATTCTACTTTTGATTAAAATGAAGCAAGATTTTGACAAATTCTATTAAATTTCTAGCTGCCGTATGTGCTTCAACGTCGGATAATTTGCCGTTATATTCTGCTCTGATACCATTAACTATCGATTCATATAATTCATCTTTACTCCTTTTATCTTGTTTGATATGTGAGTGTTGTTTGTATGCTGTCGTTGGTTTTTTGTCCATTATTCTTTCCTTAATTATATTTCGATATAAATTGCTTAAAGCGTAAATATGGCATGCCTCCTCCTTCAAATCGCTTTAGCTTGAAAGTGACTGTACCAAAGGTAATACGACCTGTTGGATATCGTATTGCCCAGCCTAGGGTCGTGCCAAGGTCAAGTGCTAGGATAGTTTGAAGTTTACGTTTAATACCGGTAGTCATCTTGTTTTAATTCCTTTAATAATTCTTGTTCAAGAAATTCATCTGTAGCTCCGTAAAAATCATTTGGTGTTACAGCTCCTCGAGTAGTTATAAAAATCTTCATCATAATTTTTTCTCTTGGAATAGCTGCTTCATAAAGATATTTGTAAATATGGGTATGAGTTGTTTCAAATAAGCGAGCAGCTGCAGTAGGCTTTATTTTATTTACTGACATCCAAGTTGAAAGTTTCATAATCTTCTTAATTTTAATTGTAGGTTATAAAACCTAGCTAACTGTCATGTATAGAAAAATATTTTTTGTTAAATCAAAGGTTCTACATAGGAGTTTTAGAAATGTACTGAGTCATGGACTGATTTCTAATTATGGGTACTGTAATCTAAAATTATAAATCTGTGGAAAAATGTTATTTTAAATAACTAAATTAAAGAGCTTTTTGCTTGATCTATGCTAGATATCCGGTTTAAACAAGTTATTTTTAATAACTTAAGGTTGCAAAAATTGAAATTTCAAGGAATCCTATTAAGGGCATTTTATATTTCAAATAGGAGATTAATGATGAATAAAGATAACGTTTTACACGTACCAATTGGCTCGCTGGCAAAATACCAAATACAAGATTTGTACCAGTTATTGCAGCAAGTATCAGACCAACTTGAGCAAGCAAAAAAAACTAGAGAATGGCTTTTGTCTGCCATTAGCTTAAAGTATGGGGAACATGTTAGAGCTAAAAGGCTACGACTTGAGAAGGATACGGGCGTTATACATCTTGAGGATAATGGCTTTAAGATTAGTTGTGATGTTGTTAAGAAGGTTGAATGGGATCAGCACAAGTTGGCAAAGATTGTTACTGATATCTTAATTAACGGAGGGAATTTAAGTGACTTCATTGAAACCTACTACAATATCTCAGAGGCTAAGTATAACAGCTGGTCTAGCACAATTAAGAACATTTTTGAACCTGCTCGAACTTTAAAGCTGGGTAAGCCGATTTATAAACTAAACAGACTGGATCAGGAGGTAGCATTATGAGCAAGCTGCCTATTATCAGTGCCGATGAACGCTTAGCTGAAACAAGAGGTATTAAGGGATGTATTTTTGGTGGTTACGGAGTAGGTAAAACCAGTTTACTTTGGACGCTGCCAAAAAATAACACTTTATTCCTTGACCTAGAGGCAGGTGATTTAGCAGTAGAAGGTTGGCAAGGAGATACTATTAGACCGCGTACTTGGCAAGAATGTCGAGACCTTGCAGTGTTTATTGGTGGTGCTAATCCGGCTATTCGTGATGGTTTTGTTTACAGTAATGCTCATTATCAAGATGTTTGCAAACGCTTTGGGGAAGCTGCAATGCTGGATAAATATCAGACTATCTTTATTGATTCCATTACTGTTGCAGGTCGCTTGTGTTTACAATGGTGTAAGGGGCAGCCACAGGTAATTAGCGATAAAACCGGTAAAGAAGATATGCGTTCAGCCTATGGGTTGCATGGACAAGAAATGATTAGCTGGCTTACTACTTTACAACATAGCAGAAGTAAGAATGTATGGCTTGTTGGAATTTTAGAGGAAAAATTTGATGATTTAAACCGCAAAAATTTTGCCCTGCAAATAGATGGTAGCAAAACGGCAAATGAGCTACCGGGCATAGTTGATCAGGTCATTACTATGGCAGAGCTTAAAGCACAAGATAACTCAACTTACCGAGCTTTTATTAACCATACCAACAATCCATATGGTTATCCCGCCAAAGACCGATCAGGCAAATTAGCAATGATCGAACCAGCTGACCTTGGCAAATTAATGGAAAAAATTAAATCAGCAACAAGAATAACAACAGGAGGAAAATAATTATGAGCTTTTACGATTTCAATAATATTGAACAATTTAATTTTGAACTAATCCCAGCTGGGACTATAGCTAAGGTTGCTTTGCGAATTAAGATGGGCGGTTATGATGACCTAGAGCAAGGTTGGACTTTGGGTTATGCTACTCAGAATTTAGCAAGCAAGGCTGTTTACCTTAACTGTGCATTTACAATTTTACAAGGAAAATTAGACGAAAAATATATAGGTTACAAAATATGGCAGCTAATTGGTCTTTACAGTGAGAAGAATAATAATCTCTGGGGTGCTATGGGTCGCAGTTTTATCCGCTCTATCTTAAATTCAGCTAAAGGGTTTAGTGATAAGGATAATTGTGAAGCTGCACAAACTGCTAGAAAAATTAACAGTTTTGCTGACCTTAATGGACTGGAGTTTGTGGTTAAAATAGATGTTGAACAAGATCAGGAAGGTAATAAGAGAAACGTGATCAAATGTGCCATTGGTCTAGAGCATAAGGATTATGCTGCTGTAATGGGTCTTAGTAATATACCAAGTTGGGGCTGATTATGCTGGATTTTAATAGACCAATCAATACACCTGTCAGTAATACTATTAATGAGCAGTTGAATCTATTGCTGAACCAAGCATTAACATTAGAGAGAAAAACGTTGCCAAAACGTAAGTATTTAGGTGCTTCTAGCCTTGGTCATCCTTGTAGTAGAGCGTTGCAGTATGAATATCTTAGTGCTGTACATCATGAAACTTCAGGCTTTAGCGGTCAAACGCTTCGTATCTTTGAAGCCGGGCATTTGTTTGAAGAACTAGCGGCAAGATGGTTACGCCTAGCTGGATTTGAGCTAATTACTGTTGATGACAACGGTAAGCAATTTGGTTTTATGGTAGCTGATACTCGAATAGCTGGGCATATCGATGGGATTATTAAGACTGCTCCTAGTGGAATCAATATTACCTGTCCTGCCTTATGGGAAGCAAAATCAATGAACAATAGAGCGTGGAAGGAAACTGCAAAAAAAGGGCTAACCTTGTCTAAACCGCTTTATGCTGCTCAGATTGCTTTGTACCAAGCTTATATGACAGAGACTATTCCTAGTATTTCAAAGAATCCATGCTTGTTTACAGCTGTTAACAAAGATAATGCAGAAATTTACCACGAATTGATACCATTTGACGGGGAACTTGCTCAAAAAATGAGTGATAAGGCAGTAAATATTATCAGGGCTATAGAAGCTGATGAATTACTGCCAAGGGCTTTTACTAGCAAGGATTATTTCGAGTGTAAAATGTGCCATTACCAAAATAAATGTTGGGGTTCATAAAGAGAACTATGTTACAACCATCAAGAGATTATATAAAAACTTACTTTTACGTAGTATTTGGCTATTTAGAAGGTTTTATACCATTGAGGTCTTTTGCTGAAAAGGGCAATAACAACAGTCGACCACCAAGTAATATGTGGATAAAGGCTGATGATGAGGTGGTAGAACATGCTGCTAATTTTGCAAAGCTAGCTAATCAACGAAGCTCTGCTTTTTATGTTGTCCCCGGCACTGTTTCTAAAGCTGGAGTAGCTGGCAGTATTGATGTCATCCAAATGCAAACATTGCTTATTGACATTGATGAAGGCGATACTGAACGTAAACTAACGGATTTAACCGCAGCTTTAGGTGAGCCAACTATGGTTGTTGAGTCTGGAGGTACTACTGATTCAGGTCATGCCAAGCTACATATTTACTGGCAGTTAACCAAGGCAGTAATGGGCGATGATTTGCAGAAACTTCTAAAACTTAGATACCAAATTGCCCTAGCTTTCGGTGGTGACATGCATTTTAAATCAGCTCATCAACCAATTAGGGTTGCTGGCTCAGTTTACCATAAAGGGGGTCAGTATCATCTAGTTAAGATTAGGTCGTATAATCCAGTAGAATATGCAATAGAAGAGCTAATAACACGTGCTAACGTCAATTCGGGATAAGGATTAGTAAAAATGCTTTAGCTATAACTAATACAAGATTTTGGATATGTATAAATTGCATTTCTGTGAATTCATACATTAATTGCTCTTCGTAGTGTATATATGTCTGCTATTTTTACTAATCCTTATCCCGAATTAACGTGTGCTAGCTATCTTCCTACATTAAATAATAATATTGCTGTTAACGCTTTAAAACCATCAAATAATAATACATTGCCTTTTAATAGTTTACTAACCAATAAAGTCCATGAGGGAAGCAATGGTGAGCGTACTCGGTTTAACCATTTAAGCCGGGTAATTGGCTATTGGTTACGACGTTGTCATGATGGATTAATTAGTGAGGATGAGGCTATTGAGGAAATTCATAGCTATAACCTATCTAATGTAATCCCTTCTTGGTCTCTTGAAAAAATCAAACAGACGGTTAATGGTCTTTGGAAGTTGCATTTGCAAAAATACGGCGAACCGAAAAAGGTAAACTGTAAAGAAAATAGCAAATTGCCTATAATTAAAAGCTTTTCATTTAAGTCTCTTTTAGGGGACAAAAGTAGCCTACCTGAAGACATAATTGCCCCACGTATTTTAACACTAGGTGGCATGCTTGTGTTTGGTGGTTCACCTAAAGTTGGAAAAAGCGATTTTTTGTTGTCACTACTCGTACATATGGCAGCTGGTCGAGAATTTATTGGCTTTGTGCCACCAAGACCACTGAGGATTTTCTATTTTCAGGCAGAAATTGGTTATCATTATTTGCGGGAGCGTCTGCAAAATATGCAATTATCAGAAGAGTTGATTAATCTAGCTAAAGATAATTTATACATTACTCCAAATTCAAAGTTGAGTTTGGATGAAAAAACGATAGAGGCATTGGCTGAACACATAAAGCAGGTATTTCCTGATAAACTAGACATTATTGCAATTGATCCTATTCGTAATGTTTTTGATGGTGGCAGAAATGGAGCTACTGAAAATGACAATGATGCGATGTTATTTTTTCTGCAAAAGAGGATTGAGTTACTAAGAGATCAAGTAAATCTAGATGCTGGTATTATACTAGTGCATCACACTAAAAAAATCACTAAAACTCAGTTTGACGAAGATCCCTTTCAAGCTTTTAGCGGTGCTAGTAGTTTGCGTGGTTACTACACCGCTGGTACTTTGTTATATAAGCCTGATCTCGAAAGTAACGACCGCCACCTGATCTTTGAGTTGCGTAATGGCAGGGAAATACCAACTAAAATCATTTGTAAGAAAAATGGGCGATGGGTAGAAGAATCTATTGCAAATAATAAAAGAATAGCATTTAAAAAAAGTGGTTTGTTATTTGATAGAGAACGACAGAGAAGGGTTATGGTGATCCTCAATTTGCTTGAGTCTGAAGCTATCAAAGGCAAGTTTTATTTAATGAAGCAATTTGGTGAAAAGTTTCGTAATACTAATGATTTAGGAAATAAAAGAGCTATTTGTGATGATTGTTCTGCAGCTGCTACTAAAGGACTTATTAAGTTTTTTGATAATCCAAAAGATTATGGATTAAAACTTGTCAAAGAAGGGAAAGCAAATTTTGGTTTTATGTGTACTGAAGGGATGAGAATGTATTTAGGTGAATCTATAGATACCAACACTGGTGAAATATCCAAAAACTATAAAGCGATACTGCCCACACATTATAAACGTGACGGTGATGGCAAAAAAGATGAGGTACTTAATCCTAAAATTTGGCACATAGATTTAGAAGAAAGCATGAGGATTAAATGAAGATAAAATACGGAACAAACAATTGCCAAAAAACAAAAGTGCAATAAAGATGTAGAAATTTAAAGACGCAGCAAAAAATACTGCTCTTTTGGACTACCTGCAAACCCTTATATTACAAGGCTTTCATGGGATGTTAAAAGTGCAGTAAAGATGCAGTAAAAACGCACTGCTCTTTTGGAATATCTGCAAAACTTTTTAAAAGACTGGCTTGTATAGAATTTTTAAAGTGCAGCAAAGATGCAGAAATTTAAAGACGCAGCAAAAAAGTACTGCTCTTTTGGAAATACTGCAATTTTTTTTAAAGACTGGCTTGTAGAGAATTTTAAAAGTGCAGCAAAGATGTAGAAATTTAAAGACGTAGCAAAAAAGTACTGCATTTCTGGGCTGCCTGCAAAGGCTTATATTACAAGGCTTTCAAGTAATTTAAAAGTGCAGTAAAGAAGCACTGCTCTTTTGGAAAATACTGCAAACCCTTATACTATAAGGCTTTCAGGGGATAGCAAAAATGCATTTTAAAACGCAGCAAAGATGCAGTAAAAAAGCACTGCTCTTTTGGATTACCCGCAAACCCTTTTAGAAACTGGGATACAAGGCAGACCAAAAAAGCAGTACGCTTTTAAATAAAAATGCGTTTTTGGACTACCCGCAAGACCTTATACTACAAGCCTTTCAAGGTAGGTCAAAAAAGCAGGATTTTGTATATATATAAATATATATAGCAGACTTATAAAAAGTCTGCCGTAGATATATATTTTTGCTTCTGCTGGCAAAGTGGATCTGCAATAATTTTTACAAGGTAACAAACATGAAACACCATAAAACTGAAAGAACAGAATTAAACAAATTCGACAAAAGGCCAATAGCTAGGTTTTATCGCTGTTGGCTGGAGGATGAGGCAAATGGAGTAGCAGAAGGTAAGAGGCATGGGATCAACCATGAGCAGTTTAGGGCAGCTGATCGCCTAGCTTGTAATTACCAGAGAGTAATCATGGTTGGTGGTAGAGGTATAATCCAAATTGAGGCAAACAAAGACTTTAGCAAAATGCTGGGGTTTGAGATGCAAGTACAGGCAACTCGAGTTCATCAACGAATATTTGCTAAGCTTGGTAGGAAGTCACAGGAGATAGTTGAGCATTTTTGCCTACTGGAGTTGCCGTTGCGGCAATTTGAGCTAAAGCAAATACCACAGTGGCCTAAAGGTGCGGGCAGCACTAGATTACGTGAAGCACTAGATGATTTGATTGAGGTTTATCGGCAAGAGGGGCTAAAAAATTCTAGCAAAAATGTAATTTAAAGTAACATTTTTTGCCTTGAAAGCAGCATAACTCTAAGGGTGAGTAGTAACTTACAGTAACTTTTAGTTTTAGGCTATTGCAAGCTGGTAAACCTTAGGGTATAATGAAAGGCAAGAATGGGTGTAGTGGGTTTGGTAGCTTGGCATAAGGACAAAAGAGGAATATATGGCGGTAACAAGAGAAGAAGAAACAAAAAAGATGGCAAGAATTCTAGCAAAAATGTAATTTAAAGTAACATTTTTTGCCTTGAAAGCACTATAACTCTAAGGGTGAGCAGTAACTTACAGTAACTTTTAATTAAAAACTATTGCAAGTTAGTAAACCTTAGGATATAATAAAAGGCAAGAATGGGATAGTAGGTTTGGTAGCTTGGTGTAAGGGGAAAAGAGGAATAAATGGCAGTAACAAGAGAAGAAAAAACCAATAGCAAACTGCAGCAATTGTTAGCACCAGTAGCGATTAATGCAGATAAACTTGATGTAGAGGCAGTGGATGTATCAGGTTTTGAAAGTGGTATTTTTACGGTAATGGTAGGAGCGGCTAACGTGAATCCGAATGATGACAGGCATGTACAAATCAGGTTGCAACATTCAAACGACAATGTTAGTTTTACTGATTGCCTTGATACAGAGATTATAGGAGCTGTGCTTGGAGAGAATACTGGCACTTTTGCTTACCTTAAAACTAGACCTGATGAGACTACTGCTTTTATGGCAGGTTATATTGGTGATAAGAGGTTTGTAAGACCAGCAATTAAAGTAACAGGTGACCTTGGAGAGGGGGTTTTAATGGGTGTTGCTGCAATATTGCACGGTTCTAAATATCGTCCGGTAGCTTAAAAATTAGAAAGGTTGCAGTTATGAGTTTTACTATTGATGTGAGAAGTGATATAAACAGGATAGCCCGTTATATGGATAATATCGAGAAGAAACAGCTACCATTTGCAGTTAACTTGACTCTGAACAAAATAGCATTGCTTGTGCAAGAACAAATCTGCAAAAGAGTACCAATCATATTCAATAACAGCAAAAAATGGTGGGACAAACACCAAAGAACTGGTATCAAGGTGGCATTTGCTACTAAATATGCCTTAATATCTGCTGTGTACACTAAGGCTCATTTTGCCTACATTCAGGAAGAAGGTGGAATTAAAGTGCCATATCGTGGCAGTATGATTGCTGTACCAACCAGTAATGTACCAAAAAAACAAAGAAGTTCAAAAGCTTTGAGAGATCAACAGGGGAATAGAAGTATATTTAAACTTGGCAGATCTATTTATCGTAGGGTTAGTAGTCAAAGACTGGAAAAGCTATATAGCCTAACCCATGAAGCTCAAGTTAACCCAAGGTTTGGGTTTAAGGCTA
Organism: Candidatus Tisiphia endosymbiont of Micropterix aruncella; assembly: GCF_965178575.1. Classification (NCBI taxonomy): domain Bacteria; kingdom Pseudomonadati; phylum Pseudomonadota; class Alphaproteobacteria; order Rickettsiales; family Rickettsiaceae; genus Candidatus Tisiphia; species Candidatus Tisiphia endosymbiont of Micropterix aruncella. The sequence continues at coordinate 397,260 of NZ_OZ238268.1, read as the reverse complement.
CAGCAGTTAATACTTTTAATAGCCGTTTTGATAAGGTGTTTACGACTTCTTTTAACTTTGCATTAGACACAGCAAAATAAAGGAGGCATAAGCAATTTAACAAATAGTATGAAAAACACGAAACGAAACAAGGTACTTTCTAGGCTTGTCGAACCTGGGTGACTGACCACCCCGACCCTTTCCTAGCGATAAAAATTTTTGGTATATTTCGTTTCTTTTAATTTAACAAAAGCTCTGTAACCCTTTAAATATAAGACTCTTACATTTAATGAGCTGTAGTAAAAAACGAAATTAAGTATAAACTTGTAAGCCATATATCTATTTTTAAACATTGTCTATACATATAATAAAATTTAGTTTAATCTTAATTTTTAAGAAGCATTAGAGAAAAGAAATGCAAATAGCAAGTATACATGAAGCAAAAATTCATTTTTCTGACTTAATCAAAAAAGCTCAAGAAGGAGAAGAAGTAATTATTTGCAAAGCAGGCAAACCAACAGTTAAAATAATAAAATATAATGCTGTATCAATTCCACGTAAAGCCGGAGCTTGGAAAGGAAAAATAAAAATTGCTAAAGATTTTGATCAATTGCCACAAAACTTATTGGCAAGTTTTATGGGGAAAGAGGAGTGAGTTATTTACTTGATACTCATACTTTATTGTGGTGGTTAGAAGACAACCCAACCTTAACAGTAGAATCTAGAAAAATTATTAGTAACCCTAATAACCTAATTTTTGTTAGTTCAGTAAATAGTTGGGAAATTACTATTAAAAAAGCTCTTGGCAAACTAGAAGCTCCCAATAACCTCGAACAAGTAATATTAGAGAGTGGTTTTTATCATTTGCCTATAAATATCAATCATACAATTTTTGTAGAAAAGTTAGAAAATTATCATGATGACCCTTTTGATAGACTCCTTATATCTCAGGCTATTATAGAAGGTTTGACTATAATTACTAGAGATAATAAAATAACTCAATATTCAGTTCCTATTATTATTGCATAAGTATGATAGTACTTCCGTATAATTTTAAGAATTGTTTTTGAAATAAACCAAGTTTAATGAATAACCATAAAGTATTAGACATTGCCAAAGCTTTGCAATTAAGTGAACGTAGAGTGCGTCAATTGGTTAAGGAAGCTATACTGCCTGCCCCAGTAGCTGGTAAGTATGATTTAGCTGACTGCATAAAGTCTTATGCACGATATCTTGAATCAAGACCAATTAGCAAAAATACCTCTGATAATTTAAACGCCCAAAAACTACGCTTACTCAAAGCTCAAGCAGATAAAGCAGAATTAGAAGTACAGATACTGGAAGGCAAATACTTAGCTAGCAGTGAGGTGGAACTTCATTGGTCTAATTTGATCATTGCCTTTAGAGCTAGGATGCTAAGCCTTCCAAACAATATAGCTCGGCAAATAATAGTACTTGATAATGATTTTGCGGCCATTGTGCATTGTTTAGAGGCGGAGATACATAAGGCACTTTTGGAACTCAGCAATTATGGGAGTGTTGCAAACTGATTCAAAAAATTTTCATCTTGCAACAATCCCATTATGCCAACAAGCCAAATAATTTGGAGTCAGATTACCAAGAAAATAGCCAAACTAGTAGCACCACCACCAAAGTTAAGCGTAAGTCAGTGGGCGGATAATTATCGTAAGCTGTCAAGTGAGTCCTCGGCTGAGCCGGGCAGTTGGCATACTAGTAAGACTCCGTATCAGCGTGAAATCATGGATGCAGTAAATGATCCAAAAATAGAGATGATCGTAGTAATGTCATCAGCACAAGTTGGTAAAACCGAAGTGATCAATAATATTGTTGGCTATCATATTCATCAAGACCCAGCACCAATGCTGATAGTGCAACCTACTGAAAAGCTAGCAGAAAGCTGGTCAACGGATCGTTTAACTCCTATGCTGCGTGATAGTGAGGTGTTTAAGAACTTAGTCAAAGACCCAAAAAGTAGAGATTCCGGCAATAAGATATTATACAAGCGTTTTCCGGGTGGACACATTACCATGGCTGGTAGTAATTCACCATCTTCACTGGCAAGCAGACCGGTTAGAATTGTGCTATGTGATGAGGTAGATCGTTATCCTGCTAGTAGTGGTTCAGAAGGAGATCCAGTTAATTTAGCCAAGAAAAGAGCCACAACTTTTTGGAACAGAAAAATTATTTTAACTTCCACCCCAACTATCAAATATTTTAGCAGAATAGAACTAGCTTATCTGCAAAGCGATCAAAGGCGTTATTATGTTCCATGTAAATTATGTGGTGAGTACCAAACTTTAAAATGGTCTCAAGTACGATGGCCTAAAGACAAACCTGAAGAAGCACATTATGTTTGTGAGGTAAATGGCTGCATTCTACATGATAATGATAAAATGTCGATGCTGCAGCGTGGCAAGTGGATATCTGAAGCTCAAGGAGAAAGTAACAATATTGCTGGTTTTCATCTAAGCGAAATCTATTCGCCTTACGTTAATTCGGGATAAGGATTAGTAAAAATAGCAGACATATATACACTACGAAGAGCAATTAATGTATGAATTCACAGAAATGCAATTTATACATATCCAAAATCTTGTATTAGTTATAGCTAAAGCATTTTTACTAATCCTTATCCCGAATTAACGTTTTTAGTGATTTTTTTAAACAACTGCAAGTTGATATATTAAAGATGACGCTTAAACAGGCTTTCTCTTGGGCTAGTGGTGGTACATTTGGTGAAATGTTTGGCGGCGGAAGAAGTTTAGGTGGGATAAGCTCCATTTTTGGAGGTTTGTTTGCAAGTGGTGGTACGGTAAAGCCCGGTAAAGCACATGTGGTTGGTGATGGTGGTGAGCCTGAGTTGTTTATTCCCAATAGTGTTGGTAGCATTGTACCCTTTAGCAAACTGGAGGCATCGGGTGCTAGCAACAACAATATTGTAGTTAACATGAATATTCAAACCCCGGATATTAGCTCATTTAACCAAAGCAGAAGTCAAATTGCCGCTGATATGGCAAGACAGATAGCAAGGAGTTCTAGAAATTTGTGACATATAACTTGACAAAAATTTGTACGTAACGTACATTTGGGTAGTAGATTAAAGAGGGTTACAATCCTACTATGAATTTTATTACCACTGTAGAAGCAAGAGAACATTTTTCTGAAGTACTGAATCGTAGTGCTTATGGGAAAGAAAGAATCATTTTTACAAGGCGAGGAAAAAAACTTGTTGCCATAATACCTATGGAAGATTTAAATTTGCTTGAAGCTCTTGAAGATAAATTAGATGTAGAGGATGCAAGAAAATCCCTAGAAGAAGCCAAGCAACGTGGCACTATATCTCTAGCTGACTTTAAGAAAAATGAAGATATTTAGAAGATATTAAATTGTGAGTGTTAAATACAATATCGAGCTAGCACCACTAGCTCAGAGACAACTCAAGAAATTACCAAGACAATTACAAAAGGACATTATCAAAAATCTCGAAAATCTAAACCCCAAAATACCTAATCTTGGAATAAAAAAATTAAGTGGGATGGATGATTTGTATAGATTAAGAGTTGGTGATTACAGAGTAATCTATAAAATTCAACATAACATCTTGCTTATTTTAGTTTTAAAAATAGGACATAGAAAAGATATATATAATAATCTTAACTCTCTGATTAACAAGCTAATTTAATCATTTATGTCTGTCTTTGCTGAGGTGCAATTTCCGCCTGAGATATCTTATGGTTCTAAGGGTGGTCCAATATTCTCAACTAATATAGTTACAACATTTAGTGGTCATGAGCAACGTAATATTAACTGGCAAATGGCAAGAAGCAGATATGATATTGGTAGTGGTATCAAGACGCAAGCCCAGTGGCAAGAGCTAATAAGTTTTTTTCGGGCAAGGCGTGGCAGAGCTATAGGTTTTCGTTATAAAGACTGGTCTGATTATCAAGGTATAAATCAGTTATTAGGCAAAGGGGATGGTCAAACAAAAAAATTCCAATTAGTTAAAAATTATATTAGTGGTGGCTATATTTATGCTAGAATTATAACTAAACCAGTAAAAAATAGTTTTTGCAAGATTTATCTTGATTCTTGTGTAGTGCAAACAGAAGAAATTGATATTGATTTTACCACTGGCTCAATTGTCTTTGCTCAACCTCCAAGAAGAGATGAAGAAATAAAGGCAGATTTTGAATTTGATGTACCAGTTAGGTTTGACACGGATCACCTTGATTTATCGATGGATAGTTTTGACATAGGCTCTTGGGGTAATATTCCTCTCATTGAAATTAGAGTATGAGAAATTTACCGCCAACATTAACTCATCACTTAAAATCTGAGGTGACAAGCCTTGCTACTTGCTGGAAAATTACTAGACTAGACAAAATAATTTTAGGATTTACTGATTATGACCAAAATTTACTGATTAATGATTTGCAATATGAGTCTATTGCCAGTTTTACTCCAAGCAATGTTGAGAGTAGCAGTAACATGGCAGTAGATAATCTTGATTTATCAGGGCAAATTTTTACCCCTAAAATAAATGCTAGCGATTTACTTGCTGGTAAATATGATTTTGCTGAAGTTGAAATATTTTTAGTAAATTATCAAGAGCCAAATAGTGGTAAGCTAATACAAAAGCGTGGAATATTAGGGGAAGTAACCTTAAATAGCAACATGTTTTGTGCTGAAATAAGAGGGCTTACACAATTCTTATCACAAACAATGTGTGACACTTATCTGCCTCATTGTCGAGCTAATCTTGGTGATACAAAATGCAAGTTTAACTTGCAACAGCTAGGATTTACTGTGGAAGAAACAGTATCGAGGGTGATTGACCAGCAAAGCTTCTTTGCTCAAAGCCTTAATCAGCCCAATGGCTGGTTTACTGGAGGTTACGTTATTTGGTATAGCGGTAGTAATCATGGACTAAAGATGGAAGTAAAAGATTTTGCTGATACAAAGATAATATTAGCTCTACCAATGCCTTTTGCTATTAGTGTATCTGATAAATTTGCTATTATTGTTGGTTGTGATAAAAGTAGTAAAACATGCATAGAAAAATTTCAAAATATTATCAATTTCCGTGGTGAACCTGATTTGCCCGGCATAGATAAACTGATGAGTACCGCTGGAACACGTAGAAGTAACTAAGTAATAATGATCAGCGGTAAAGATATAGTAACAAACGCCAGAACATGGCTTGGCACTAAGTATCATCACCAAGGTAGACTGAAGAAAAATTATGCCAGCAATGGTGGTGTTGATTGCATTGGGCTGATTATGGGAGTTGCTATGGAACTAAGGCTAGTTGGGGCAGATGGCAAACTATTAGCAGAATTTGATGAAACGAGCTATTCTCCTTATCCTGATGGGGTAAGATTAAAGCAGTTTCTAGATTTACATTTAAAAAACATTGATACCAACCAAATAAAACTAGGTGATGTGCTGTTGTTTAAGCTATTTAGCCAGCCCCAACATGTTGGTATAGCTAGCAACTATTTTAGTGGAGGTATAGGCATTATTCATTGTTATTCAGGTTCAGGCCAAGTAGTCGAACATTATTTATCAGCTGCATGGCAGAGAATGCTAGTTGGGATTTATAGGTTTAGCTACCAATGACCAATGCCATATTACCAGTAGCAGGAGCGGTAGGCGGCTTTTTCATTGGCGGACCTATTGGAGCGATTATGGGTGCTAATTTGGGTATGGCAGCCAATAATCTCTTTTTACCAAGAAAAAAGCAAAGTATTAAATTACCTACCCAAGAAGGGTCAAGGCTTAGTGACCTAAGGGTGCAGCTATCAAGTTACGGTGAAGTAATACACGTCAATTCGGGATAAGGATTAGTAAAAATGCTTTAGCTATAACTAATACAAGATTTTGGATATGTATAAATTGCATTTCTGTGAATTCATACATTAATTGCTCTTCGTAGTATATATATGTCTGCTATTTTTACTAATCCTTATCCCGAATTAACGTAATACCTAAAATATACGGCTCAATGAGGCTTGCTGGCAATATTATTTGGGCTACTGATATAAAAGAAGTGGCAACTGAGCATGAACATTCTGAAGGGCAAAACAGTGGTGGTAAAGGTGGAGGAGGCAGACAAACAGTTATTACTACTCAAAGCACCATCACTTATAGCTATTTTGTTAGCCTAGCAATTAGCATATGTGAAGGTGAAGTTAATGAAATTATTAGAATTTGGGCTGATAGCAAGTTGCTTACTGAAGATATCTTGAGAAGTAATCAGGGGAAATTTAACATTCATCTTGGTACTGAGGAACAAATGCCTGATGACATTATTGGTAAGTACAAATCTGCTCAAACATATCCAGCCTATAGAGGTTTATGCTATGTGGTAATAGAGGATTTTCCTCTTGAGCAGTTTGGCAATCGCATTCCGAATTTTACCTTTGAGGTTAAGCGTTTAGTTAAGTTTAAACCAGCAGTAGAGGACAAAATTAAAGAGGTAGTATTGATCCCGGGAGCTGGGGAATTTGTTTATGCTGATCAGATTTATACTAAACAAGATGGTATGAATATTGGCAATAGCTGGATGCCACTAAGGAACAAATACTATCTTAACATGCATAATTATGCAAACAAACCTAATATGTTTGTAGCACTGGAGCAAATGGCAAGGACTTTACCGAACCTTGAGTGGGTGGCATTAGTAGTAACTTGGTTTGCAACCTCTAGCAGAGCTATTGATTGTCGCATTGTACCCAAAGTAGAATATTATGGTGATAGCACAAAAATATTACCAACTGATTGGCAAGTAGCAGGAGTTGCTAGGTCGCAGGCTGAAGTAGTACTTTACATCAATGAATTTACTCCAACCTATGGTGGTACTCCTTCTGATGATAGCGTAGTAGCTATTTGTCAATATCTTAGAAAGTGTGGGTATAAAGTAATGTTTTATCCCATGCTCTTTGTAGATGAACTTGAGCCAAAGCCGAAACCTTGGAGAGGAAGGATAATAGCCACCAGCGTCAGTGAAATTGATAACTGGTTTAATAATCCGGTCTCAGGATATAATAGTTTTATTATGCATTATGCAGGTCTTATGGCTGGACAAGTTGATGCATTTATTATTGGCTCTGAAATGGTTAGCCTAACCTCCTTTACCGATAGAGCTGGATCATACCCAGCAGTTGAGCAATTTATTCAGCTAGCCTCTATGGTAAAAGCAAAATTAGGTAATACTCTAGTAACATATGCTGCTGATTGGACAGAATATCATCATACAAAAGGTGGTTGGTTTAATCTTGATCCACTGTGGGCTAGTCCAAACATTGATTTTGTTGGTATTGATGCCTATTTTCCGCTTACTGAAGACTTGCCACATTCTCAGATTACCGAAGAGCTTATTAAAAAAGGCTGGGAAAGTGGTGAAGGATGGGACTATTATTGGGACTGGCAAAGGAAGCAAAAACATTATTTTGCTGCTGAATCACCACAAACCCCTGATAAATATGCTTGGAAAAATTTACAACATTGGTGGACAACTGCACATCATAACCCGGATGGTGGAGCTACTAGCTGGCAGCCGAAGATGAAGCCTATATGGTTTACTGAATTTGGTTTTCCGTCAGTAGATGCTTGCACTAATCAGCCTAATGTATTTTATGACCCGACTTCCGTTGAGTCGTACTTTCCTAGAAATTCTAAAGGTAGAGTAAATTTTTTAGCTCAACGTCATGCACTAAATGCCACACTAGATTATCTAGCAGAACGTAATACTAAAGAAGGCTGTGAGCAACTGATACCAAAAAGATTTGTTTGGACTTATGACGCAAGACCTTTCCCTTTTTGGCCTGACTTTAAAAGCATATGGCAAGATGGAATATTATGGCCAACTGGTCACTGGATTAACGGTAAGCTGGGAGCTTCAAGCCTTGGGGCTATTGTTGCTGAAATTTTAGCAAGTGTTGGATTAAAGCCTACTGATTATGATGTATCTAGACTGACTCAAGATGTTTATGGCTATATTATCAATCAGCATATAACGGCAAGAGAAGCAATAGAACAACTGCAAAGTGCCTATTTTTTCGATGTAATAGAAAGTGATGGCATCCTTAAGTTTATGCTAAGACTTGAAGGTATGAGTGACATAGATATAGAAGAAGATAATTTAGTTACAGTAGGTACAGATACCAAAACTACTATAGAAATAAGCATTACTCAGGAATTAGAGCTACCACAAAAAGTAAGTGTTACTCATATTGACTGCCAACAAAATTATGATTTAGTCACTGTCCAATCACAACGGCAGGCAGTTCAAACCACAGAACAAGTAAATTTCTCATTACCAATAGTGTTAGATGATCAATCAGCCAAACAAATTGCTGATATTACCCTATACAATGCTTGGCAGGAGAGAATTAGTTACCAACTAACTTTGCCTCCCCAATATGGATTTTTAGAACCAACAGATATTATCAATGTTATCTGTAAAGCAGAAAATAATCAAGTGCAGCATCAGTTAAGGATTGTTAAAACCGATATGCAGCGTTCAGGGTTGATGAAGATTTTTGCTACTAGCTTTAGTATGGCGATGTATGACTTTCATAGCAACACAAATTATCTTACGTCAAATTATGAATTACCAAAACCATTAGCTGCAACTATCATGGAACTAATAGAGACGCCTACGCTGCCAACTGATGCTAAGACAAACCAACCAATGCTACGCATAGCCATAGTGCCTGATGGTAGCAACTGGCAAGGAACAGCTATATATAATAGTAGGGATGATGGTTACGATTACAAATTGCTAGCAACTACCACTGTACCCTCAGTTATGGGCGTGGTAACTAATCAGTTGTCTTTTGGATATACAGTAATTTTTGATTGTCATAACGAAATAATTGTACAATTGCTTTATGGATCATTATTAAGCATCAGCGAACTTGCGTTACTAAATGGTGCAAACGCCGCTCTAATAGGTGATGAGCTAGTACAATTCCAAAACGCTGAATTAATTGGTGACCATAAATATAAGTTAACAAAATTGTTGAGAGGTAGACAAGGAACAGAATGGGCTATTAATAAACACCAAATTGCAGATAAATTTGTTCTTCTAAATTCAGCAGTTATGGCAGTTAATCTAAATCATCACTTAATTGGTCGGAAGTTACTCTACAAACCTGTGTCAGTCGGTAGTTCATTTGGTGAAACTAATACTATAGAGAGCAAGTTTATGGCTAGAAATCTTAAACCTCTTGCACCAGTGCATACCAAGTCTGAAAAAGATAAGCAAGGTAACATTATTATCAGTTGGATTAGACGGAGTAGAATAGATAGTGATTGGCGTGATTATGTTGATGTACCACTTGGCGAAGAGTTTGAGAAATATCAGGTTGATATTAAAAGTGGTTCTAATGTTATTAGAACCCTTGAAGTCTCAAGCCCAAATGTTATATATAACGTTAATTCGGGATAAGGATTAGTAAAAATGCTTTAGCTATAACTAATACAAGATTTTGGATATGTATAAATTGCATTTCTGTGAATTCATACATTAATTGCTCTTCGTAGTGTATATATGTCTGCTATTTTTACTAATCCTTATCCCGAATTAACGTATATAGCAAACAAGCACAAACAGCTGATTTTGCCTATGCATCAGAACTACCGGTAAACTTAAACGCCAGCATTTACCAACTCTCCAGCCAAATCGGCAGAGGCTACGGGACAACTTTAACTTTGCTCTAAAAATTACTATGTCTTACACTTCTAGGTTAAAGTTACCCTATATCCATAGTGGGCAGGCACAAAAGGAGATTACTCATAACGAAGCACTAACTTTACTCGATATCCTCATTAATCCAGTGGTAGAAGCTACTCAAGTAACTATGCCGCCTCAAGATGCAACTGTTGGACAGTTGTACATAGTTAGTCAAAATCCTCAAGGTGAGTTTATCAGCCATGCAAACAAAATAGCCCAAAAGTTGGAGATTGGCTGGAAGTTTATTACTGCTCCTAAATGGCTGGAAGTAACACTTGATAGTAATGGCAGCAAATACCGCTTCGATGGAAATAGTTGGATAAAATCATAGTCCAAATTCCCAATCTAAATCTAACCTTCAACCAAAATTCTAATCTAAACAATAATAACTAATGAGAAATTATTATGAACATACTACAAGGTTTTAAAACTATTACCTTCAATATAGTCGCAATAGCAGCAAGTTGGCTTACTAGTGAGCATGCTATTGAAGTATCAGAAGATCATCAAACCGCAATTACTATCACAATTGTATCCCTTGTCAATATTGTCTTACGGTTTCTTACTAACACTCCTATAGGCGGTAGAAAAAACAAAAGTCAAAAATAAGATTCTCATGAGATTCACAGAAAAACGCATATGTGAAGCCCTAAGAAGAGAAATATTATTAAGTATAGAGGTACATCTTGAAAAAGCCATAGAGAAAGGTGTGATAAGTGCTTTAAAGTCCTTTGGTGCAGATATGGACAATCAACAAGAAGTACAATGCGATTTTCATTTTTTAAGGAAACTTCGCAAACGCTCAGAAGAATCAGGTCATATGTTGATACGGGCTGTAATTTCAGTAACCATAGGGACAGCAGCTGTAACCTTGTGGGAAGGTGTAAAGATAATCTTATTTAAATAAATAATAATAGTATGAACAGCAAATACTACCTACCATACTTTAGTCACCAAGAGCTAGCATGCAGGCAAACTGGTCAAATCATTTTAGCTGCAGGTTTTGCTGAAAAACTAGTTACCTTACGTAGCAAATTTAACTGTCCCATGCAGCTTACCTCAGCCTGTCGTTCTAAAGAATACAACCGCAAGATCGGCGGTGTACCAAATTCTTTCCACATCTACGACTATCCACGTTATGGCTTTACCGGCTGCTGTGCTATTGATGTAGCTACTTCAGACAATACCGTTAAAGGAAACCTTATCTCACTTGCTTGGCAGCTAGGTTGGTCTATCGGCATCAACAAAAACTTCACCCATTTGGATAGACGGATTGATTATACAGACCTGAAACAAACGATTTTTCTTTATTAAATTACACACAGTTCAAGTAACCGTTATATTCTTTTGCTCTTAAAAACTGATAAAATTACTCCGACGTTTCTTGTACTATAAGTGAATGTATCAAAATATTAATAGCTTGTTGATGTTTTGGATTACGAATTTTCATAAAATTTCTTGATACTTCAATACATATAAGTTGGTGTTGGGTAAGTACTGGTTCAGCACTACCTGTATTTCCCAACCCTTCAAGAAAATAATCAATATTTTTATCTAATGCCTTGGCGATAAGCATTAATCTACCTGTGGATATTCTATTAATGCCTTTTTCATATTTTTGTAATTGTTGATGGGTTACTTCAATTAAATCAGCAAGTTGTTGCCGTGCGTAACCTTTTGCCAATCTCAAAGTATAAATTTTTTCTCCAATCAGTTGATCAACTTGCTTTATGTATTGGTTTTTTCTTGCCATTCTATTTTCCTTGATAAAACATCGTTATAGATTTGTTATAGTATACTCCTGAAACACCATTAAACAAGTACTATAACCTAGCTTAGCCCCTACAATAGTGTATTGCTAGATTTTTCTATAACCTTAAGTCAGCACTTATCTAAACATTTTGTTCAGTTTTTAAAAATATATTAATGTAAATATTATAGCTATAGATTAGTAGTGACATTTTAGTTTAATAGTTTATTATGAACTACATGAATATAAAGGGAGTAGCTGTCTATTTATACAACAATAAAATGCAAAAATATTCATCTTTTTCAAAAAATATAATAAATTCCTAGTAATATTCTAATTTTTAGTTTAGCTTGTATAGCGATTTAAAATATTATAGTTTTTTATGGAAGAAGAGATTAATTATTGGGACAACTCACAGTATGAATCTTGTCAATATGCTACTAGGTTACTGGACAAATTACGTAAAGTGACGTTTATAGTAAACATGACTTCCAGCCTAGATACCAATTACAATAGTTGGAACATCACTTAATTAATAACAAAAGTACAGAGAGTTTTTAGCGGCTAGTGTATTTTTTGTGCAATTTATTGCAAAGAGCGGTAAAATGGAGACAGTGAAGACAGCTAGTTTGTTTTATTCTGATATTTTGATTATTAGTAATTAATATTTAGTAAATATAAAGTTTATATTTACGACTAAATAATTATATTGTAACTTTAGATATTATTATTATTATTTCTAATAATAGTGTTATACTATAGAATATAATTTAAAATGGTATTTTTATGGAAGATATAAATTGTTGGCAGTCAAAATATCAATCTTGCGAATATTCTGACAGGTTGATGAATAAACTTTATCAAATGAATCAGGAAGTGAATCGGCCTATAGATTTGGAAGAAGTAAGGAAAGGCATATATTATGCTAAGAAATATCATGGCAGCCAAATGCGGCAGTCAGGAGAGCTTTATTATTCTCATCCAATAGAGGTAGCATATATGATTTCTGATTATCTTTATCGCACTGACATTATTGTTACCAGTATACTGCATGACACCATTGAGGATACAAAACTTAGCGAAAAGATGATTGCCTATATCTTTGGGGAGCTGGTTGCTAGTCAAGTAGAAGACTTAAGCAGGAACAAGCCTTACGGGAAGATTAGCTCGGCGGAAATTATGGAATCGTTATGTAGACAAAAGAAATATGATGTAGCATTGATTAAATTATTTGACAGAGAGCATAACTTGCAAACAATTGGGGTTAAATCTCTAGAGAAAATTAATAAAACAGTTGAGGAAACTATTAACGGTTTTTTAATTTACTCAATGTATTTTGAAAAAATAGAGCTTGAACAAACTTTAATTACAAATTGTTCTAAAGCTATGTCTACGAAATAATATTTTATAGAAAGCGAAGATATGGTGCTTTTTGCATATTAATATAAAACCCCTCTTTCTTTTTCTAACTTTTCAAAACGTGATAAGCCCAAGATAAACCCTATTATTATTGGAATTACCACAAATAATATACCCCAATTACCAAAATATTCTACTAAATAGACAAAACTAAAAGAGGTAATAACATATACTAAAGCTCTAGATAAAGCATATATAACACTAGTATAAGTAAAACGTTTAAAGACTGGAAAATGTTTTAAAAAAATTGAATTAACTGGAGATGCATCACATGCAAAAAATATTATCAAAGATTGCATTAAAAGTATCTCATATGCATTTGTTGCGGTGTTTATCCAATATGGGCTAGCAATTAAAAAAACAGAAGATATAACTAGTTTAATTTTTAGAATTATTAATGGATAAATATAACACAATAAGAATGCTAATATAAGACAACTTAATACTTGCACTATTGAAACTATCAAATTGTTATGAATAATTTGCTCTGCTGTATAATTAAAAGAATATTTTAGAATATTGGCACAATGTACATAAGCAAAATAAAAACATAATGGCCACATACAATCTAGTAGTAATAATGCTACTGAGGTTTTGATACTAGCTTTTTCTTGTATAATAGGATGATTTTTTATATTTTTAGAATCTTGATTGAATTTTTTAAAATGAAGTTGTACTCGATGTTTTGCATTTACAAAATCAGTTGTTTCTCGTAAACGTGTTGTTGCAACTGCACCAAGTAGAGCTATACATGCACCAAACCAAAATGCCATCCGCCAATTAAATCCATATGTAGTAACTAATGATGCAATGCCTAAAGAAGCCATTGTGCCTATAGCTACGAATAAATTGATAGTAGCTACAGCTGGATACCTTATAGGCACATCAATAGTTTCGGTAAGGTAAAGTTGTGCTGCAGTTATTTCTCCCATTGAGGACATACCTTGAATAATACGGCATATTGTTATAGCAATAGAAGCAGTAATGCCAATTTGAGCATAAGTTGGTAGATTGGCCATTGTGAAGCAAGATAATCCCATTAAAAAAGTTGTTATAACAACAGTTGTTTTCCTTCCTACATTATCGCCAATATAACCAAAAATTATAGCCCCAAATGGTCTAAGCAAGTATGTAGAGCAAAAACTAGCAGCTGTTATTAAAGAAGCTGTGTGAGGATCTGTTGGTTCAAAAAACAGCTCATTCAACAATACCGCCATATGAACATAAAGCATCAGATCAAAATATTCAAGGAATGTTCCTATTGACAGTAACCCTACCGCTTCTTTTTGCTCTTTAGTTAGACTAGTTTGGGGATGGATAACCCTACCATCTGCTCGTACAAATTTGCTCATATTAGTGTTTAAACCCTTAAGTTATATTGTCTAGAGTTGTATATAATTGCATTAAAAAACCCCCTATATCGATTTAATATAAATGGTAATGACTTCTGACTTATCAGATAAGCATACGCATCAAGTTATATCCTTTATCCCAAGTAATCTAAATGATAGTCTTCCGTATGACCAATCACTACATCCCCATGATTTTCTTGTATTTTTTGTACCAGCCAATTATAAGTTCCACTACTTACTGGTAGACTGCATACTTTACCATGATACACAGTTAAAACAGACCAAGTTGGATTACTCGAAAGTTTTGGAGTATTTGGTACTGTCATTTTTTCTAGTTTACCATTTTGATCATAATTGATTTCTAAATAAGCTGCATCTTTTACTGACATTTTAGAGCCATCCGGATCGCTACAAACTAGCTGGATCTTATAAGTTACATCTAAGTTCACCTTATCAGGTAGCATGACTGATCTAAATTGTTCAATTTTTACTACATAGTTATTATTTACCTTAAAACGTATAGAAGTTGCTAGCATCTGCTCATACATTATACCACCAACTTTACCTTCCAAATCCAGTTCTATAGCCTTGCCCCAGCTAGTATATCCAAGATGTTTGAACCCACTGCTAGTAGAAGGGGTGTCATCTTGAGTTCGTTGTGTACTATTTCCTACAGTACCATAAGTAGGAACAATATTTGTTACCGGTAAATTAGCACTTGAAAAAATTCCTCCTGATCGTGTATCACTTGAACCAATTAGCCGATCCTTCCATTCCACTATAGAGTCTTCTATTGAAAGACCGATTGCTAGAGGTATGTCGATAAATATAATGCTACAACAACAACATATATTATCAAGGTCATTATCATGTTCTATTCTCTTGAGTATTTTTTCCAATAATTCTGTTTCTTTTTTCAGAGCTTTTATAGATTTATTTTTTTTTGCGTGAAGTTTTTCATATCGCTTATTATATATCTCAAATACAGCGGACACATTAGCACCATTGTAGCGCTCTCTGTTATAATGATCCATACTATTTGTGATTTTGGTTAAAAGATCTATATTTCTAGGGTCTGTCTTCCCTTCTTCCCAACTATATGGTTTTTTATTGTAGTAGGTTGGTCCTGCAAATTGCTGCTGCTCCCTTGTTGAACTGCTTGTGTTACTTTTATGCTTAGCTCTATCTTCATAATATTTATTTCTTACCTCATAGTCTGACCATGTTCCCTTCATATTGTCTCCTCAAATTATATTTTTTGCCCTATAATAGTTTTCTATAAATTTATGGTAATTTTTTAATTCCCTGTAACCAACAACCCCCTATACCAATTGGCATAGGGGATGATGATTTATGGAATTGATACTACATAATTTCACAACAGACATGAAGCTTAGTACTTCCAATTAGTGAGGTATCTTTTTCCGAGTCAAACGACGTATCAGGAGTTTCGTACGAATCATTAAGCTGAGAAGAAGATGCTCCCTGATGTGAGTGAAATTGTTGACAATGGAATTCTAATACTCCGTTAGCCCAAACTGCATCTGCCGCAGTAATTTCTGCATTCTTGTTTGGATATCTTGTGGTAATATCTTTAATAGATTTTGCCCATTTTTCAGCTTCCGAAGCAACATCTTTATGATTTCGTTGAGGCAGTAATTCTTTGCAAGATGGATCGCCTAATTTAGCTCCAACAGATACGTAAAGTTTATCCTTATATTCACTCTTTTCTACCCCTAAACCTTCGCGATAAAGACAAGCGAGTCCAGCAGTAGATTCTGCTTTTCCAAAAAGTAAGGATTCACGCCAATATCCAGCAACTGCTTTGTACCCACTAATCACTTGAGGTACTAAACCAACCTGTTCTTTTGCACCTTCCGCCTTGTCAAATTGTTCAGAAGCATATTCATATAAATTATTACTAGTACGTAATATAGTTCCTTTTGGGTCTATATAATTTTCTGACGAATTTTTTGATTTTGCCATAATTTACCTATTATTTAATTGATTACCTTTGTTTGTCATCCTTGTGTAGAGTAGTAAATTTGGGATTAGGAGTTGGCACAGGTTTTAGAGGAACAGGCTTTGCCTCAGATAATCCCTTAGTAATATGCTGATCCAAGTGTTTTTCTGATACTTGATTCATTACTGTCACTTGGTCATCATATCCTAATTTTTGTATCATTTTATTCCCAAGCTTACGTGATTCGTCTTTAAGAGTTTTATTAAGATTGGTTGGTGGCGTTTTATCTTGTTCTTGGTCAATAGTTTTAGAATCTTGTGGTGTTTTATCATTTGCTATTTCAGTTAGCTTAGAGGGAGAAGATGGTAGGTTAGTTCCTGCTATTTCAGGTTCTAAATTTTCTGCATTTTTAGTTTTATCGGTAAATTCACTACGAAGTAATGTATCATTAACTATGCCGTTGCCAGTAACAGCCTCTTCTTGATTTTTAAGTAAAGTAGTAAATTTACTTAATTTGTTATGTTTAACAGGATCTGTTTGTTGCAATTGTTTAATTAACTCATCAAAGTCACCCATTTCCTTTACAAAATCTTTGTGTTCCTCTTTCATCTCCTGAACCTTAGCATCCACCTCATCTTTCTGCTTCTGAGCTTGTGCCACAACCGGAGCAAAATCTGTAATTTTCTTATCCTGATGTTTTATTTTTTGCGTTACTTCTTCAAATACACTTGGTGAATGGATTTCTTTCGGTTTTTGTTTCTCTTTTTCAGCTTCCTTTTCTAACCTTACCTTTTCTGCTTTTAATTTTTCATTGTGCTTCATTACTCCATCGTAATGTTCATGTGTTTTATCACGATGTTCAAGTAAATTTTTATATTCTGTATTTTGTTTTTTAATCTGATCTTCGCTCTTTACCAGTTTTTGCAGTTCACTTTCTACATCTTTGCCATCTTTAAGATCTTTAACCACATCGTGCAACTGATTTGTCCAGTTTTTCCTTGCGGTTAAATATGCATCAGCATTTTTGTTAAACTCTGTATGTTGTTCTTTTAATTTTATGCTTTCTTGGTGGAATTGTGCTGACTGTTTAGCTTCTAACCTCTCAGCCTCCTTTTCTAAAAAATCTACCTGATTTTGTAACTCAACTGCTTCTCTGCTTTTTTCCTCTTGACTGTAACGCATATTTTGTTCAGCACGCTGCTCTTCTTTGGCAACAGCAGCTTGTAAAGCTTCTAAACTTTTTAGTATTTTTGTTGGAAGATCACTAGCTAACAAACTGCTTATAGCACTATTGAGTCTTGCTAATTCAGCTGGGTTAGTAGTATGCAGCTGAGATTTGATCTCATTAATAACATTCTCAAATTGAGTAAAATAAGCAGAGTCTTCTTTCTCTACTTTACCTTTATCCCCATCATCAAAATCATCAGCCATTTTATATTTTGCCATGCTAATAGGTTGATTTACGTTGCCATAATTTTAATTAGAATCAATTCTAAAATAATAGTCAAGTATTTTTTAATTATAAATATTATTATTTTTTAACTATTTTCTCTGCAAAGATTATTTTTAATAATTTACTAGGATATGATATTATTTTGATAATCAACATCCTTTGATCTCAGCCTATATTTTTACCAAATATCTCTTTTCCCCCTTCTAATTTATTTATAGAACCGTGATATTGTTACAACCAAGATTTATTATTTCAATTTTCGATACTATATTTCCTTGCTATTAATTAACCAAATCTTCAATATATATTAGTATTAATAAATATATTAAGGTGAATAAATGATAGGGTCTCAAAAAGAACAAAGAAGCCTAACTAAAGAACAAAAATCAGCTGTTGGATTGCTTTCAATTGGAACATTCCTAGAATATTTTGATCTGATGCTTTATGTGCATATGGCGGTATTGTTGAATGAGTTATTTTTTGAACCGACTGATCCTTACACAGCTTCTTTAATGACAGCTTTTGCTTTTTGTTCTACTTACGTTCTTAGACCATTTGGAGCTTTGCTATTTGGTTGGATAGGGGATAATATAGGTCGTAGAGAAACGGTAATTATTACAACATTAATGATGGCACTTTCTTGTTTTATAGTAGCTATTCTTCCAACCTATGCCCAAATAGGAGTCACCGCTTCTGTGATTATTACAATATGTAGAATGATGCAAGGGGTAACTTCTATGGGAGAAAGAATAGGAGCTATGCTTTATTTAACTGAAATATTAAAACCACCTATACAATATCCAGCTGTAACGTTGATTGGGGTTTGTGGTAGTATAGGTACAGTATTTGCTTTAGGTATAGCCTCACTTGTCACGTTATATGGCTGTAATTGGCGTTATGCTTTTGGTTTTGGCATGATCATTGCAGTAATTGGGTCAGTTGCTAGAACTACCTTAAGAGAAACACCAGACTTTGCAGATGCAAAACGTCGGATAAAAAAGACTTTTGAGGAATCTCAACAAGATACAATAACATTAAATAACAAACCTATTTATACGGAAAAGATTAATAAGATCACAGCACTATCTTTATTTTTGTTAGAATGTTCTTGGCCAGTTTGGTTTTATTTTGCCTATATTCACTGTGGAAATATCTTAAAAGATTCTTTCAACTACACACCGGCAGAAGTGATACATCAAAATTTGGGGGTATCAATAATAGAGTTATTAGCTTCTATAATATTAACCTATTTAAGTTATAAAATATATCCATTAAAGATTCTTAAAGCAATGTCCATAACAATGTTTATTTTTATTCTGTTTTGTCCGTACTTTTTGTATAATATTCCAAATATATTTGCAATATTATTAATACAATCATTTGTTGTTGCGTTAGGGCCTTCTGCTTTATTGGCTATGCCAATCGTTTTTAAACATCTACACGTCAATTCGGGATAAGGTTATAATTTAGAGGGAAGTTGAAATTGCAATTTATGGAAGGTTTATTTTTCTTAAGAGAATAGGCAACTAGTGTAGAAAGTATATGAACAAAAGCATTTATAGGTGATCTGTGTCTAGTATGCTCAAGGTTCATTTTGTTCTTTAAATAATCAAAAACTGTTTCAATTAAATTACGTTTTCTTAGCATAATCTTCTCCTTTAAATCCATTAATTTATTTGGCATATTTTTCTTAATCCCATGCACCATTTTTAATCCTCTTTCATATAAACTGACGAATAAGTTTTGCTTAATATATCCTTTATCTGCATACATAACTCCAGTTAAACCATCTGTTAACTCAGGTACTGGAATCCTATCATCAACGTTTCCTTTAGTCATTTTTAATGCTATAAATTGTCCTTTTTCATTAATAATTAAGTGTAACTTGAACCCATAAAAATAACCCATTGATGATTTGCTATGTTTTGCTAGCCCCTTAAATATTTTATTACTATATCGCCTTTTATTATGGCAAGCCTTGATTGTCGTTGCATCAATAAAATAACTACCTGTTTCCTCGCCAAATAACAAATGCATAAGAATATTAAGTGGGACAAACAATCTAGGCATTAACTCGACAAAACGGTTATAGCTCAATGCTTTTGGGAAATCACCTTTGTGGATATATTCTATACAAGTCTTATAAAAATATTTAAAGTTTTTAGCATAAGAAGTATGATACATTACCATAATTGTCATAATCTCGCTTAAACTCATATCACAACGGCGATTCCTTTGTTTTTCTGTTGGTAATAATTTCTTTTTTTCGTATTCATAGTAAATTTTACAAAAATCGTCTATAAAACTATATAATTCTGTGATATCTTTTTTCATGCCTGTGTTTATTTCTTTTTCCACAAAAACATTTATCACAGGCATTAACTCCTTGCAACTCTTATATCTACACTATTCTTTCTTATCCCTTATCCCTTATCCCTTATCCCTTATCCCGAATTGACGTATCTACCTGTTTTTAAACGATTTACTTGTGGTAGTCTTGCATACGCTTTAGCACGTGGTGTAATGTCTATTATTACTTCTTTTGGTATGGTATATTTGACTGAAAGTTTTGGTCATTGGGGACTACTAATTGTTATGATACCTACTTGTATAGGATATGCATTTGGGCTGAACCATTTTATAAAGTTGGAAAGACAAGCTGACTATTATGTTGATAATTAAACATTTGATCAGCCAACAACAAATCTGAGAGTATAGTTTTTTGTTGAGTACAAAGCTTTTTAAAATCTTGTTCTATTGTTGACATTCCAAGGAACATAATGAGAACCATAAAATCTCTTATAGTTTCTTCTACTATTTTTCTAGCTTTTTCCGGTGATTTAGCTCCTAGAGTTTGCAAGTTATGCTTTCTATCAAAAATTTTAATCAATGCCACATCATATTTCTTTTGTTGACATAATATATTTAATGTTTCTGCCGAGCTAATCTTGCCATGAGGCTTGACCCTAGTCAAATCTTCTACTTGACTAGCCACTTGACTGCCAAAAATATAGGCAATCATGGGTTCGGTCAGTTGTGTATCTTCAATGGTATCGTGCAGTAATGCGGTAACAATCATGTCAGTTCTGAAATATTTTGGAATTTCTAGGGCTGTGTACTGGGCAACCATATACGCCACTTCAATCGGATGCGAGTAATAAGGCTCGCCGGACTGCCTCATTTGACTGCCATGATATTTTTTAGCATAGTAGATGCCTTTTTTTACTACATCAATGTTTATTGGTTGCTTTACTTTTGTATTTAGCAAAATTAATTCATTAAGCAACCTCTCAGCATATGCACAATACTGGTATTGTGAATTATCCCAATAGTTTATCTCTTCCATAGAAAATCATAATATTTTTAATTATAAAGTTACAATAAATTAAAATTTTTATTACTCAAAGCATTTACTACTTTTGATTTTTAAAAAGACACAATATTTTCTAATCTTGTTGTAAAATTACAGTTTCTTATCCATAAAAATAATATCCAATAATTCGCTAACATGCTATGCAGTTTTGATATTCAACACCTCTTTGATCTCAGCCTATATTTTTACCAAATATCTCTTTTCCCCCTTCTAATTTATTTATAGAACCGTGGTATTGTTACAACCAAGATTTATTATTTCAATTTTCTGTTTTATTTTTTCTTGCTATCGTTCAACCAAATCATCAATATCCATAAACAGTATAAATAAATATAAGGTGAATAAATGATAGGATATCAGCAGGAACAAAGAAGCCTAACTAGAGAACAAAAAGAAGCAGTTGGATTGCTTTCAATAGGAACGTTCCTTGAGTATTTTGACCTGATGCTTTATGTGCATTTAGCGGTATTGTTGAATGAGTTATTTTTTGAACCGACTGATCCTTTTACTGCTTCTTTGGGGACAGCTTTTGCATTTTGTTCAACATATCTTTTAAGACCTATTGGAGCTCTATTATTTGGTTATCTAGGAGATAATTATGGTCGTAACATTACGGTAATACTTACCACTACCATGATGTCTGCTTCTTGTGTGGTCATGGCTATGTTACCCACCTATGCAGAAATAGGTATTACCGCTTCTATATTAGTTACTATATGCCGTATGGTTCAAGGTCTGTCTTCAATGGGTGAAGTAATAGGGGCTGATATATATGTTACTGAAATAACAAAACCACCAGTACAATATCCTGCTGTGTCTATGATAACTATATTTTCTAGTTTAGGCGGTCTTGCTGCTTTAGGTGTTGCTTATTTTGTTATTTACGAAAATTTTAATTGGCGTTATGCTTTTTGGGCTGGAGCAGGAATTGCATTAGTAGGTTCTATTGCTAGAACTAAACTTAGAGAAACACCTGATTTTGCAAATGCAAAAAGTAGAGTAAAAAATATTATTAAAAAAGCTGGGTTTAACCATGACTCAATAGAGTCCAATCCAATTGTACAAGAAAAGGTTAAAACAAAATCTTCAATTTCTTTGTTTTTAATTAATTGTGCATGGCCAGTATGCTTTTATTTTATTTACTTTCATTGTGGTAATATCTTAAAAAGTTCCTTTGGCTATACTGGCGAGCAAATAATTACTCATAATTTTTATATCGCTATAGCACAAGCTTTAAGCGTTATAGTAACGGCATATTTAAGTTATTACATATATCCTTTAATTCTTATTAAAATTAGAATGATAATATTCTCTATTATTATCTTAACATTTCCTTACATATTGTATAATTTAACGTCCCCATTACAATTACTTATATTTCAACTAGTAATTGGGACGTTTTCACTAGGGTTTTTTTCAGGTCAACCAATTTTGTACAAACATTTCCCAGTGTTTAAGCGTTTTACATATGCAGGTTTTATGTATGCTCTATCAAGAATTTTAATGTATATCATTACATCATTTGGATTTATTTATTTAACCAATTATTTTGGCAATTATGCGGTATTGGTTATAATGATTCCTGTAACTCTTGGTTTTGCATTTGGATTAAATCATTTTGGAAACCTAGAGAAAGAAGTAGGAAATTATCCTCAAAAAGATCTAAATTAAGTAAGTTATTACTGATTAAAGCCGTTAAACATAATCTCTCTAATTCCTCTGTTATTTTATTGAGTCCAAGGTATATAGAAAGAGGTATGAAGTGAGCCAAAGTCTCTTCTATTATCTTTTTAATTTTCTCGAGAGACTTAGCACTAATAGTTCTCAAATTATGTAATCTATCAAATAATTTGATGTGTAATACATCCTTTTTATATTGAGAGAATAGTAAGTTTACGGTCTCTCCCGCACTAATTTTTCTATCTATTTTAATTCTTGTTAAGTCTTGCACTTGACTAGCCACTTGACTGCCAAAAATATAGGCAATCATCTTTTCGGTAAGTGGTGTATCCTCAATGGTATCGTGTAGTAATGCAGTCACAATCATGTCTGCTCTGAAATATTGTGGAAGTTCTAGTGCTGTGTACTGGGCAACCATATACGCCACCTCTATTGGGTGCGAATAATATGGCTCGCCGGACTGTCTCATTTGACTGCCATGATATTTTTTAGCATAGTAGATGCCTTTTTTTACTACATCAATGTCTATTGGTTGCTTTACTTTTGTATTTAGCAAAATTAATTCATTAAGCAACCTCTCAGCATATGCACAATACTGGTATTGTGAATTATCCCAATAGTTAATGTCTTCCATAAAAACCATAATATTTTAATTATAAAGTTATAATAAACTAAGATTTTTATTACTCAAAGCATTAACTACTTTTGATTTTTAAAAAGATACAATATTTTCTAATCTTGTTGTAAAATTACAGTTTCTTATCCATAAAAATAATATCCAATAATTCGCTAACATGCTATGCAGTTTTGATATTCAACACCTCTTTGATCTCAGCCTATATTTTTACCAAATATTTCTTTTTCCCTTTCTAATTTATTTATAGCACCGTGATATTGTTACAACCAAGATTTATTATTTCAATTTTCTGTTTTATTTTTTCTTGCTATCGTTCAACCAAATCATCAATATCCATAAACAGTATAAATAAATATAAGGTGAATAAATGATAGGATATCAGCAGGAACAAAGAAGCCTAACTAGAGAACAAAAAGAAGCAGTTGGATTGCTTTCGATCGGAACGTTCCTTGAATATTTTGATCTGATGCTTTATGTTCATATGGCGGTATTGTTGAATGAGTTGTTTTTTCCAAAAGCTGATCCTCTTATTTCCAGTCTTCTTTCAGCTACGGCCTTTTGCTCTACTTATATTTTTCGACCTGTTGGTGCATTAATATTTGGTTGGTTAGGGGATAATATTGGTCGTAAAGTAACGGTAGTCATTACCACTTTTATGATGGCAATTTCTTGCATTACCATGGCTAACTTACCAACTTATGCTCAAATAGGTATTAGTGCTTCTATCATTATTACTATATGTCGTATTGTTCAGGGTATATCTTCTATGGGTGAAGTAATTGGAGCTGAACTTTACCTAACTGAAACTATAGCTCCGCCAGCACGATATCCAGCTGTAGCAATAATTTCTGTTCTTGCTGCTTTAGGTGGGACAGCAGCTTTAGGTCTTGCCTCACTTGTTACTTCTTATGGCTTTAATTGGCGAATAGCTTTTTGGATTGGTACAGTGGTTGCACTGGTTGGTGTTATAGCTAGAACAAGCCTTAGAGAAACAATAGAATTTGCCGACGCAAAACGACAATTAAAAATAAGTTTAGAAAAAGCTGCTGAAGATTCTAAATTATTAGCAAATCATCCTATTTTTCAAGAAAAAATTGTTAAAAAAACCTCTTTAGCTTATTTTTTAATGGAATGTTCAGCCCCCGCAAGTTTTTATTTTGTGTATATTTATTGTGCTAATGTACTAAAAGATTCTTTTGCTTATACAGCAGAACAAGTTATTCATCAAAACTTTATTGTTTCTTTAATAACTTTATTCAGTTTTATAATCAGAACATACCTAAGTTCAAGAATTTATCCATTAAAAATTTTAAGAGTGAAATTAGTAGCTCTAATCATCCTGTCTTTAAGTTGTCCGTACTTATTAAATAACCTTAGAAATTCTTTAGATGTTTTCCTACTTCAAGCATTTGTTGTTTTGTTAATGTCTGATAATATGCCGGCTACCCCAATTTTTTATAAGCACTTTCCTGTATTTAAACGTTTTACCTGTGCTACTCTTACATATGCCCTATCACGTGCTTTTATGTATGTCGTTGTATCCTTTGGACCAATATATCTAACTAAATATTTTGGTCATTGGGGGTTGCTTATCCTATTTTGTTTAATCAGCCTAGGGTTCGCATTTGGGCTATTTCATTTTGAAAGGTTGGAGAAAAAAGTAGCGTATCCTTAGAAAATGCCAAAGGTTGATTTTGTGGAAAAGACTGTGTAATAATAATAGATAAATATTGGTAACATAACCGTAGTAATTTTTGTGTTAATTGTGGGATTTCTAAGTACATAGTGATTATTACAAACTCTCTCATACTCTCTTGTACAATTTTCCTTATTTTTTCCGGTGATTTAGCTCCTAAAGTTTCTAAATTATGAATTCGGTCAAAAATTTTAATCAATGCTACATCATATTTTTTTTGTTGTAATAATATATTTAATGTTTCCGCCGAGCTAATCTTGCCATGAGGCTTAACCCTAGTCAAGTCTTGCACTTGACTAGCCACTTGACTGCCAAAAATATAGGCAATCATGGGTTCGGTCAGTTTTGTATCTTCAATAGTATCGTGCAGTAATGCGGTAACAATCATGTCAGTTCTGAAATATTTTGGAATTTCTAGGGCTGTGTACTGGGCAACCATATACGCCACCTCTATTGGGTGCGAGTAATATGGCTCGCCGGACTGTCTCATTTGACTGCCATGATATTTTTTAGCGTAGTAGATGCCTTTTTTGACTTCATCAATGTTTATTGGTTGCTTTACTTTTGTATTTAGCAAAATTAATTCATTAAGCAACCTCTCAGCATATGCACAATACTGGTATTACGTCAATTCGGGATAAGGATTAGTAAAAATGCTTTAGCTATAACTAATACAAGATTTTGGATATGTATAAATTGCATTTCTGTGAATTCATACATTAATTGCTCTTCGTAGTGTATATATGTCTGCTATTTTTACTAATCCTTATCCCGAATTAACGTGTAATCAGACAACTATCAAAGATGCCACAGGTGGCGAAATATCACTGAGGCAAAAAGTGGAAAATGATCTACACTTTGCTAAACAATCATATAATAAAGATACAAGACACGTGCTTAATGATAATTTATCCGTAGGAGAAAAAATAATAGTACAGTATCTACAAACCGTGCCATTAAAAGCGGTAAAAGATCAGGTGGACTTAGAGAGAAATTATGAAGAAACTCAAGACTCTACTTATGTTAGGGCTGTTGATCAAGCAATAGAAAATTCCAGTGAATTCTCAGTAAGAGCAAAGAAATATGTAAATAAACATCAAGATGGGAGCGAATAATATATGGAACAAATTAAGCCTATATTAGATTTTAGGTATTATGGTATGTATGGAATACTAATTTGTATTCCTTATATGTGTATTCTTAGAATTTTATATATATCAGATGTCAATACACTTATCCTCACTTTATTAATTCTAGTACCTTTTATATTATTTGGAGCTATAGCGTTAGAATATCATTGTACAGATTTTTTAATTGGAGCAGATAAAGTTTCATATATTAATAGTTTTATTAATTATACAAGGGTAGATATTAAGTACGAGGATATAAAAGAAGTAAGTTTAACACGTGGTGTCTTACAACGTATTTGTGGATTGGGTGCTGTTTCAATGATTAGTAACGCAACTATGAATCAAGCTGGTGTAACATTTTATAGTCTAAAAAATCCCCATGAAGTTTACAAGCTGATTCAAGCAAGAATAGTTGAGCAATATAAATAATAATAACTGAATGGGGATGAAGTAATTTTGCTAATGGATATACAAATTTTGTTAATTTTTCAGAAACTTGTTAAAAAATTGTATGATTTCGCTTAGTGCTACTTAAAAAATAAATATACTAAAAATATATTAATAGGAAAAATAAATGAACCAAATAATAACCAATGATCATAATTCTTTGATAGAAGATATAAAACTTCTGATCACTCAAGCCAAAAACCGAGTAGCAAGAGTAGCAAACTCTGAAATGACCATGGTATATTGGCATATAGGTAAGAGAATTAAGGAAGAAACTCTTAAAGATACAAGAGCAGAATACGGGCAGCAGATCATTCAAACACTGGCACAGCATCTTTCAGCTGAATATGGTAGAGGATTTACCCGTGCAGGATTGTTTAGAATGCTACAGTTTTATGAAGTTTTTCAGAAAGAGCAAATTGTCGCGACAGTGTCGCGACAATTGAGCTGGAGTCATATAATAGAGTTATTGCCATTGAAAGAACAAAACCAAAGAGAATTCTACGCATATATGTGTATACAAGGTAATTGGAGTGTACGGCAACTTCGCACTAGCATCCATAAAATGACTTATGAAAGAAGCGAGCTATCTAAGAAATCTGAAAAACATAGCGGACAAATCCTGTCGTTATTAAAATCAAATAATGAATTAGTTCCCGAGTTAGTGTTAAAAGACCCCTACATACTGGAGTTTTTAAATTTACCGGATGAATATTATGAAAGTGATCTAGAAAGTGCTATTTTGCAGCAAATTGAACAATTTATTTTAGAGCTTGGTACAGGATTTTCATTTGTTGCACGTCAAAAGCGAATGACCATAGATAATGAGCATTTTTACTTAGATTTACTTATGTATAATCGGAAACTCAAAAGGTTGGTAGCGATTGAACTCAAAACTGGCAAATTTAAGGCAGAATATAAAGGGCAAATGGAGCTTTATATAAATTGGCTTAAGAAGTATGAGACCTTTGAAGGAGAAAACCCACCAATTGGTATTATTCTTTGCACTGAAAAATCACATGCTCAAATTGAGCTTTTGGATGTATCAGCAAGTGGCATACATGTAGCAGAATATTGGACTGAATTGCCACCTATTAAGGTCTTTGAGAAAAAAATTCAGGAAATAGTCCTACAAGCAAAAAATCGATATGACCAAAAAGTAGTAGAAATAAAAAAGCATTAGTAAATATGAATATGAATGTTATTAATCAAGAGGAAATTTAAGTACATGAAGCAATTCGTTGGGGAATATGCAGATTTGGAAATAGTGCAGCGGTTTGCTGCACTATTTCCACAATAACCCTATGCAAATACAGAATCAGGGTAGTTTTACCCGTGGGTCTCAACTTTATGCCCATAAACTCCGTATGTTTGGACAGGGTACTAAAAATTCAGTCATAGTTGGCTTAGTGTGTGCTATTGGTTGGTTGTTATGGCGTATGTATCAACATTTAAGCCTTGTCAGTGTGTATTATTTGGTGATTGAGCGTTATGTGCAACTAAAGTTAGCAATTGGCAGGCATTTTTATCCTCTATCTAAAATAGGCATTGAGTTTTATCATTTTGAGAAGAAAGATTTTATTTATAGTTCGGCTCAGGAATTCATTTATCATTTTTGGCATGTTATGCCTTATAGTTCTAGCATTACTAATTTTTGGCATTGGTGTATTTACTCGGCGTTATTAGAGCTTTCTGCGGTATTTATCATAGGAATATTGGTTACCACAATATTCTTTATTCAAAGGGAAAAACAGATAATTGGTGTTACGTCAATTCGGGATAAGGATTAGTAAAAATGCTTTAGCTATAACTAATACAAGATTTTGGATATGTATAAATTGCATTTCTGTGAATTCATACATTAATTGCTCTTCGTAGTGTATATATGTCTGCTATTTTTACTAATCCTTATCCCGAATTAACGTGTGTTGCAAAAATAAGGGGTGGTGATCTAGTAGAGACAAAAGTTCTAGCTCGCATGTTACGTAAGGCAAAAGCTGCTTCAAACATAGTTATCTCAGGTCTACCGATAGTCAAGGACAGCGAAACGCAACATATATTACTAACTGGTACTACTGGCAGCGGAAAAACTAATATGTTAAATGAGCTATTACCTCAGATCAGAAAGCAAAATGATCGAGCTATTATTTTTGATTTAACAGGATCATTTGTTGACAAATTCTTTGATGGTAAGACAGATATATTACTAAATCCTTTTGAGGAAAATACTGAGAATTGGTTACCATGGAATGACTGTCAGGAAGATTTTGAGTTTGATGCTTTAGCTAGTGCTTTCATTGATGGTGAAGGCTTTTCTGATAAATATTGGGAAGAAGCAGCTCAAAAGGTATTATCGGAAGCTTTAAACAAACAAAAAGATAGCAAAGACTTAACAGCTTTACTTAATATTCTAACTAAAGTTAGTTTAACCGAATTTTGTAAGTATTTTGAGGAGACTTCTGCTGCTGGATTGGTATCTAAAGAAGGGGAGAAAGGAACTGCCTAGGTACGGGCTACCTTGATTAACAAAATTGCTAGGCTAAAATATCTAAAAGATGGCGGTAAATTCAGTATCAAACATTGGATCAATAATGGACAAGGTTGGTTATTCATCACTGCTCCACCCAATCAAAGAGATACTTTGCATCCTTTGGTATCTGCTTGGATTGATATCGCTATCAAAGGCTTAATGGAAAGATCACCGGAAGCTATAAATCAGAAAATGTGGTTTATATTAGATGAACTACCAGCTTTACAAAAAATATCGTCACTAAAAAGAGGGCTAGCAGAAGGGAGGAAATATGGTGGTTGTTTTGTTGCTGGCATTCAAAATATCTTCCAAATTGAAGAAATATATGGACATGCTGGTGCTTTGTCGCTGCTGGACATGTTCAATACTCGTTTTTTGTTTAAAGTAGGAGATAGTCGTACTGCTGAATATGCATCAAAGACTTTAGGTGAAAAAGAAATATCTGAGACTAAAGAAAGTTTGTCGTACGGTGCAGATAGCATGCGAGATGGGGTTAATATTAATACAATAGAACATACTAAACCTTTAGTGATGCCAACTGAAATATTAAGTCTACCAACGAGAACTTGTTATGTCAAGCTGGCTGGCAACTATCCAATAACAAGACTTAGCATGAAGTTGCAAATTTAAGATTTTAAAAAAATCAATTAATGGTTTATTAGGTAACATATGAAAGAAGAACAAGAAGAGGTAGCAGCCGAGAATATAACAGTTGATAATCAAATAAGTAGAATAGTTAGTAACTCACAAAAAGTAAGTGATGAACTGGAATATAATACACGGGCTATTACTAGTGCATCTAATCACTTAGTTAGTACAGTCACTAAAGCTGAAGATCAAATTAACAAGATGGTAAGTAGTCTTGAACAATGCGTGACTAAGCAAGAGAAAATCATTAGTGAAATTAATACTGAATCTCGAATGCTTGCAATGATTCCTGAGAAAATGCAGAACAGAATTAGCGAAATCGTCCCACAAATAGCTACTGAGGTAGAAAAAATTTATAATTCTAAAGTTGAAGAAATAAGACAACAATTTGAATTAATCGAAAAGACACTATTCAATACAGCTAAAAGTACTTCAGCTATTTTAGAACAGAATATTGATCAATTCACAAAAGATTTAATACAGGGTGCAACAACGGCAGCAACTAGTAATATGCATAAACTTTTAAAAAACCTAGCTTTAGTTGTAATGTTTTCAGGTATAGTGTCTAGTATTACAGCCTATGTGGTAACTAACAACTTTCCTAGATATGTAAGAGTAGAAAACGTTAACGACTTATCCGTACACAATAGCACTGTTAGTGTATGGAGGAAGATGCCACAAAACGAGCAGAATACTAAAATTAAAACTGAAACAAAGAAAAATTAAGGTGGAGGAAGGGAAGGAATGAGTAAAACTCATGCCTAAAAATCACATCAATGTTAAATTGTATTAAGGTACATAATATAAAGATATAAAAAAGTATAAAAATAAATAAAATAGTGTAGCATTTCTTCTAAATTTACAAGGTTAGATTTTATTTGAAGCAACGATTTAATCTAGGTAGGTTTTTGTTGAAACAATGTGCTTGTATGTATAATAAATAGTCTAATCAATAGATTATTTATTATCTCCTTAAATATCACGACATTACTACAACTACATATTGGTATATGGTAAATAGCATAGGAATAGTAAGTAAAAATGACAAAAGCGATAGATTAATAGTTATACCTTACATAAATAGCCAAGAAATTATAGGTGAGCCTAACCAAGTAATTGAATATAAGTTTAACAATTTAATATTTAGGAACATGATAAAAGATTCTCTACCTAAATATATTTTACTCACTCCTAAAACTAGATTAGAACAATATGCATCTGGTGTTAGAGCAGAAATAATATCTGTAGATTATCTTAGTGAAACATCTGTGATACTTCACTTAAAAACTATAGAAGGAGTTTTTATACATTTATTCAATCCTGTAGAAGGAGGAATAGCAACTGCCAATTATAAAGTAATACATGATGAAAACTTTGCAGAAATAAAAAGGGATGTAGAAAAATTAATCTTAGATATTAAGTATATACAAGATGAACATATGCCAACTCTTCCTGAATTTGATTTGGAATCAAATATCGAATCTTTAGAGCAATATTCTTATCGTTTAAGTTTCTTCATTGCTAGTTTTGTTAGTAAATATGTGAAAATCGATAATGAAGATTTACTTTATGGTAATAGTATTGTTAGGTTGAGAACAGCAAGATATGCTTTATTGAAATATTTAGACAATAAAGCCAAAGAAGAGAAACAAGATCCTATATTCCAAGAAAAATTATTGTCTAACAAAATATTTCCAGCTATTCCTATTGATTCTACAGATCAAAAAAAGATTGTTCCTTGGGTATATAACCATAACATCTGTATATCAAAAGCAATTCAAAATAAGTTGATAAGATATACAAAAATTTTACAAGAAGAGGAGTACTATGTTGTTCTAATTCCTGAATTTGACAGAGAATTCCTATATGATAATATAGGAAAAAAAACTATAGGAATATTAGTATCATTTAAAGACATTTTTGTTGACCTTCCTACAGAAAAATATGCATCGCTAAAATTAGAAATCACACCCAAGAAACCAGTGATGGTTTCAATTGTACAAGAGCATGAGTGTAAAGGAAAATATGAACCAAGATATATATTTTACTGTGAAGTACAAGACTTAGAATGTGAGGTTTGTGACTATGAAAACCTGCAAGTCTTAATAACTAAAAGTCTAAATATTTTTAGGGAGATTGAAAAATATTCAGGTGGTTCTATAATTAGTTTCAATAAAAATATGGCAAATAAAATTGATTATGCCATTAATATTAGTCATTATTTAATTTACCATATTATTAGCAAATTACCTTACTATGATACAATAAAGTTAACAGATCTATTTAATATCAACAACCTTGAAGCTCGATATGAAGCTATTGAAGTTCTATTATTTAAAATTCTTAATACTGAGAGGGAGAAAGCATTAGAAAAAATCAAAAACAAAGCAAATGAATCTGTTAAAGAAGTTAAAGATATTCCTCAAGGATTTTCTTTTGTGTTATTTAACAATCAAGTAAAAATAGCAGAATGCTTGTCGTTATTTGGATCAATAAGAGTATACTTAACACATTATAGTATCACTGAAGCCGAACAGATTGAACTAAATTACTATAACAATGAAAAAACAATATTAATTGTTAAAGGAAACTCAGACGATTTTTCACCGGAGACCAATACACACCTTGTATACTAGCTAAAGTTAATAGCATTGAAATCAACGAAGATAATGGAGCATATATATACGTAACTCCTGAGCAGATGGTAAACATAAAGGCAGTAGTTTTAAAAGATGGTATGTTTTATGGTAGAGCTGAAAAAATTATAATACCAAAGTCAACCAGTATAGAAGAATTGAGTCAATTAAGAAAGTTAGTCGAAAAATTAATTACGCTTTATCAGGAAACTACCTCAAGATACGATAAGGAAGTACCTATTTTTAATGAATCTTTTGTTAGTTTTGAGATGTATGCTACTAATATCAGCTTTTATATAGCTCAAAAGACTTTAGGTTATGAATATACATCATATGAAAAAGATATTAGCAA
This sequence comes from Candidatus Tisiphia endosymbiont of Micropterix aruncella, assembly GCF_965178575.1. Lineage (NCBI taxonomy): Bacteria > Pseudomonadati > Pseudomonadota > Alphaproteobacteria > Rickettsiales > Rickettsiaceae > Candidatus Tisiphia > Candidatus Tisiphia endosymbiont of Micropterix aruncella. Next base: position 364,455 of record NZ_OZ238268.1, on the reverse strand, counting down.
AAAATTCTGTAATAAAAGTACAATTGAGAAACTTACATATCTTATTGACTATATAGAGTCAAGTATATCTAGAAATTTATCTAAATCCAATGAGGTTGTACAAGATAAGAAAATATCGGCAACTGGTTATGTTGCGAAGATATCTAGTCCAACTACCTCCAGCAGCACTGATATTGATACCAGTAGCTTTACTACTAGTGAGCAGTGGTTACAATTAGGCAAATCTGAGGCGGAGAAAGGATTGTATTCGGAAGCAATTAGCCATTATAATCAAGCTACCAAGCTAAATCCAAATAATGCTGAAGGCTGGTACTTTAAAGCAAAAGCTCTTGATAAAATTAGTAAAACTGAAGAAGCTGGCAAATGTTTTGAAAAGGCTCTGTTATTAAATCTTGATCAACAATATATGAAAGAAGCCTTGAAGAAGGCTGAAATTTATGTTTATTCATTAGAAAAATATGAGGAAACAATAAAATATAATAATGAATTAATAAAGTTAGATGAGAATCATGATATAGGTATTAATTTAATATTACAGGCAAAAGTATATTTTCAATTAGGCAAGTATGAAGAAGCAAATAACTGTTATACGTCAATTCGGGATAAGGATTAGTAAAAATGCTTTAGCTATAACTAATACAAGATTTTGGATATGTATAAATTGCATTTCTGTGAATTCATACATTAATTGCTCTTCGTAGTGTATATATGTCTGCTATTTTTACTAATCCTTATCCCGAATTAACGTGTTATGATAAAATTATAACAAGGAGTGAAGATTGGTCTAATACTATACCACTAACATTAAAAGGTTTTGTTTTAGTTGAATTAAGTAGATTACAAGAAGCTATAGAGTGCTATAATAAATCTTTAGATCTTGCTCCACAATGGAATCATGACCATGTTGGTACTGATGCGTGTAAATTTGCTAAGCACTATGCTACTGTAACCAACCTGAACTATGGTCTTGCATTAGATATTTTAGGTAAGCAAGAAGCTGCTACTAAGGAATATGAAAAAACAATTGAATATCTAGACCAAGAACTCAACTCAGATAATGCTGAATGCCCAAATAATGTTTATTACTTTCTAAAAGCTATGACTTATTCTAAACTTAGGAAACTGAAAGAAGCTAATGAGTGTTATGACAAGTTTTTAATTAGCATTTCTCATGTAGGAACTTTTACTGAACTATATCTCTATCTAGAAATATATCTAACAGCATTAAAATCATATTATACAATATTAGATATCTCAGATCATCAAAGTGCATATGTCATCAAAAGCCAAATCAATCATATTTGGCAAGATTATGAGCAAGAGATGAAATGTTATGAGAAAATATTAGAATTAGAGCCGAATAATACAACTGCTTTATATTATATGGGAATGGTATGTGACACGTTGGGTAAAGCAGAAGAAGCGGTTAATTATCTTGAACAACTGATCAAATTAGATAGTATGACCCATAGCAAAACTGAACCACTAATACTGATTATCTTTCAAAATAGAATTAACATGGTATCATGGTATAATTTAGTATTAGGTCTATCATTAGTTAGAATTAAATTATTAATTCTATTTTGAAAGATAATCAGTATAAGATACAAACTATTTTACGATATAGGTAAGATATTATGTAAATTAGGGAGATACCAAGAAGCTTTGGACTATTTTGATAAGTCATTAACATTTGATGATAACAAAGAGGCTGATAGCTTAGCCTACTACGCCAATACTCTCAGTCTATTAGGAAAACATCAAGAAGCTATCGAGTATTTTGACAAAGCATGATCATTAGATTCTAATCATACATTTTCATACATAAATAAAGCTAGGGTATTAAATCATCTAAAAAAATATCGAGAATCATTTGAATGTTGTGATAAAGGATTAGCAATTAATCCAAATGACGCCAACTTTTTAGCACTACGTAAAACTACTTTAAGTAATTTAGATCTAGAAGATTTAATTGAGAACACCCCGCTTTCACTAGCAGCTAAAAATATTGCTCTTAAAGAATTTAGCATTATTCAGTCACTTAATGATAATAGACTTCTTTCGAAACTAGACAATGATGTAGAATGGTGTTATAAATATCTGATTTGAAGTAATAATATGAAATTCGATCAGATTAAAGAGTTAGAGGATAAAAAATTTCGTCGATTAACAGGAGTAAAGAAGGGAACATTCTCAAAGATGGTGGATATTTTGAGGCAAGCTGATGGTCTTAAGAAATCAAAAGGTGGGCGTAAAAATAAGCTCAATTTGGAGGAACAGTTGCTGATGGTCTTAGAATACCTTAGAGAATACCGTACTTATTTCCATATAGGTCAGAACTATGGGATTAGTGAAAGTTCAGCATATAAAGCTGTTAAATGGGTAGAAGACACCCTAGTTAAACACCCAAACTTTGCTCTTCCAGGTCGTAAAGCTCTAATGAAGAGTGATATGAATTATGAAGTAGTCTTGATTGATGCTACTGAGAGTCCTATAGAAAGACCTAAAAAAAACAAAAATTCTATTATTCAGGAAAGAAGAAAAGGCATACACTAAAAACTCAAATAGTGGTAGACAAGAAGACACACCAAGTAATATGTACAGATTTTTCTAACGGTAAAAAACATGACTTTAGATTATTTAAGGAATCCAAAATTCTTATCCATTCTAAGGTTAAAGCGATTACTGATACAGGATATCAAGGTATACAAAAAATTCACAATAATTCTGAGTTACCAAAGAAAAAAAGCAAGAAAAATCCTTTAACTAAAAATGATAAAAAGAATAATCGTAGGTTAGCAGGAGAAAGAGTTCTGAATGAAAACGTTATTGGTATGCTAAAACGGTTCAAAATTATTGCTGACAAATATCGAAATAGACGTAAAAGATTCGGTCTTAGATTTAATTTGATCTCTGGCATTTATAATTTTGAACTACGTTAACCAGTTTCGAAAGAGGTCTAATAATGTTGAGAAAGCTGACCATCTTAAATATTTACACAATTTACTTAAACTGCCGTGGGAGCAATATGATGATGTGAATATTGATCTTAAAAAAGCATCCAGCATATTAGATCAAGAACACTATGGATTAGAGGAAGTAAAAAATCGTATTTTAGAATCTTTAGTATTTATAACTCGTTCTAATTTCGCTAAAGCTCCAATAATTTGTTTGGTTGGACCACCAAGAGTAGGAAAAACTTCCATAGCTAGGTCTATTGCTAATGCTTTAGGACGTAAATGCGTTAATTCGGGATAAGGATTAACGTAATACAGTGATCATTCCGGAGGGCAACAAAAGAGATGTTGCTAAAATACCAGCTGAGATTAGGGATGTATTAACCATCATCCACATATCCCATGTTAGCGAATTATTGGATATTATTTTTATGGATAAGAAACTGTAATTTATACAACAAAATTAGAAAATATGCATATTTTTAAAAATAAAAAGTAGTAATGCTTTGAGTAATAAAAATTTTAGTTTATTATAACTTTATAATTAAAAATATTATGATTTTCTATGGAAGAGATAAATTATTGGGATAATTCACAATACCAGTATTGTGCATATGCTGAGAGGTTGCTTAATGAATTAATTTTGCTAAATACAAAAGTAAAGCAACCAATAGACATTGATGTAGTAAAAAAAGGCATCTACTACGCTAAAAAATATCATGGCAGTCAAATGAGACAATCAGGCGAGCCGTATTATTCCCATCCGATTGAAGTGGCTTATATGGTTGCCCAGTACACAGCACTAAAAATTCCAAGATATTTCAGAACTGACATGATTGTTACCGCATTACTGCACGATACCATTGAAGATACACAACTGACTGAACCCATGATTGCCTATATTTTTGGCAGTCAAGTGGCTAGTCAAGTGCAAGACTTGACTAGGGTTAAGCCTCATGGCAAGATTAGCTCGGCGGAAACATTAAATATATTATTTCAACAAAAGAAACATGATGTAGCATTAATTAAAATTCTTGACAGAAAGCATAACTTGCAAACAATTGGGGCTAAATCACCGGAGAAAGTAAAGAAGATTATTGAAGAAACTTTAATTACGTTTTTGTCAATAACAACAACTATTAACGGATTAGAATTAGAAAACGAATTGACTAAACTCTGTTTAAATGCTCTAGATATTTTAGAGATACACAATAGCCCTAGATTTTCTTTTAATTATAATTTCCAGCTGCCATCTCTAACTTTTTAAAATGAGAGATAGCAAATGTAAAACCAATAAGAGTTGGAATAATCATAAATAACAAGCCCCAATGACTAAAATAATCCACCAAGTAAACAATGCCGAAAGAAGCACCAGTGTACGTTAAAGAACGTGATAAAGCAAATGTAAAACTAGTATATGTAAAACGTTTAAATACTGGGAAATGCATACAAAACACAGCAAAACCTGGGAAACCTGTAGGAGCAAATACTGTAATAGCTATTTGAATAAAAAATAATTCTATAGGACTTGATATATTTTGTAATAAAATAGGACAAATAAGAGAAAAGATAGAAAATATTACTAATTTTACTTTAAGGATCTTTAAAGGATGTATTCTATAAACTAGGAAAGTGATAATTATAGTACTGAACATCTCTATTAAAGTAACGATAAAATTTTGATGAATAATTTGTTCTGCATTATATTGAAAAACATTTTTCAATATATTACCACAATAAATATAAGCAATACAAAACCATATAGGTCCTGTGCATTCTATTAAAAAATAAGCTAGAGAGGTTTTTTGATTAACTTTTTCTTGCCAAGCAGGATTAGATTTTAGCCCTTCTGTATCTATATTAGCTTTTTCAATGGTGTTTTTTATTCGTTTCTTAGCATTCGCAAAATCAGGTGTTTCTCTAAGAGTTGTTCTTGCTACTGCACCAATTAACGCAATTCCTGTACCAAACCAAAATGCTAGACGCCAATTAAATCCAAAAGAAGTAACCAGTGAAGCTATACCTAAGGCCACTGTTGCTCCTAAAGTTGAACAAACTGTAATAAACGCAACAATATGGTATTGTGCTGGTCGTTTGACCATTTCTGCTAAATAAAGTTTAGCTCCTACAACTTCTCCCATAGAAGACATACCTTGAAAAATACGACAAATAGTGATAAGCCAAGCAGCACTAACGCCAATTTGCTCGTATGTTGGTAGATTAGCCATTACTAGACAGGATAGTGACATCATAAAAGTAGTGATGATTACAGTTGATTTTCGTCCTATATTGTCACCTATCCAGCCAAATATTATAGCCCCAAAAGGTCTTAGTAAATAAGTGGAACAAAAGGCAGCACCTGAAAGGATGGCAGCAGTATGAGGATCATATTTTGGGAAGAATAGTTCATTTAACAATACCGCCATATGCACATAAAGCATCAGATCAAAATATTCCAAAAAAGTCCCAATCGATAATAACCCTACTGCTTCTTTTTGTTCTCTAGTTAGGCTTCTTTGTTCCTGCTGATATCCTATCATTTTTTCACCTTAAGTAATATATTTATATAATAACCTCACCCCTGCGTAGGCAGGGGTCTAAAATAACTTAACACAACCTAAATATTGGTCATTTTTTAGATTCCTGCCTACGCAGGAATGACATAACCCCTCGCAGGGGTGACACCCTAGGTTGTTAAACCAATGTCTTACATCGAATTGAGATATAACATAATATATTGATGATTTGGTTGAACGATAGCAAGAAAAAATAATACAGAAAATTGAAATAATAAATCTTGGTTGTAACAATATCACATTTCTATAAATAAATTAGAAGGGGAAAAAGAGATATTTGGTAAAAATATAGGCTTAAGATCAAAGAGATGTTGACTATCAAAACTGCATCGCATCCTAATAAATTATTAAAAATAATCTTTGCAGAGAAAATAGTTAAAAAATAATAATATTTATAATTAAAAAATACTTGACTATTATTTTAGAATTGATTCTAATTAAAATTATGGCAACGTAAATCAACCTAATAGTATGGCAGAATATAAAATGGCTGATGATTTTGATGACAGGGATAATGGAATAAAAGAAGAGGTGGCAGGTTCACCTCAACTTGAGAATATTATTAATAATATCAAATCCCAAATGCATTCCACTAACCCAGCTGAACTAGCAAGGCTTAGTAATGATATAGGTAGCTCTTTAACTGGTAACATCCCGGAAAAGATACTAGAGATATTGAAAACAATACAAGCTCTTGTGAACGAAAAGAAAGAACGTGCTGAACAGAAGAGATATTGAAAACAATACAAGCTCTTGTGAACGAAAAGAAAGAACGTGCTGAACAGAATATACGTTACAATCAAGAGGAAAAAATTAGAGAGGCAGAAGAAGAAGCTAAGTTACAAGCATCCATAGCACTTTTAGAAGAAGCAGCAAACGAAAAACGAGAGGCAGAGTTAAAGCAACACTTTGATGAATATATGTCATTTCAAGAAGATTTTCATAAGCAGTTAAAAGAACAAAGAGATCTTTTAGATCAAGCAATAAATAATCCAAAGTCTTTAACTCCCGAACAACGGGCTGAGCTGCTAGGGCAATATCCAACTAAAGAGAAGGAAGAAGAGGCACAGAAGAAACAGCAAGAAATGACTAAACGTTGGAAAACCCATTATGCTATTAAACATAAAGCTAATGAATCCATCAAATATAGACAAGGTCAAATTAAGGAAAATGATGCAATAATTAACAATCCCAATACTCCTGAGCCAGTGAGAAAAAGTAAGTTACAAGATAATGTCGTACATAAGCAAGAGATTGCTACAGCTAAAGAAAAGTTAACAGCCATTAATCCAGCAGAACAAGATGTAGAGGTTAATAGAAAACAACTGCTTGCCTTGGTGAAAAGTAATCGAGCTGAGTTAGCTATAGAACTATTAAAAGATCATCATAAGCATCACATAAAAGACTATGATGATGCAAGGCAACAAGATCCTAATCATCAAGGATATCACGAGCTGCACTCAATAATCATGGAGTTAGGTGGTCATGAAAAACTAGGGTTAGATAAACCTAAATATCCAGTACAACAACAACCAATTGTACCTTCTCAAAATATAAAAGATTCATCAGTAGTACAGCATCCAGCTGAAACTATTGAGCGTCCTGTTGTACAGGCAACTAAAACTCCTAAAGAACAGGCTAAGGCACATGCTCAATCTGTACGAGATAGTTTAGAACAAAGTCATCTGTTACCACAGCAATCCAATAGCAAAGTTAAAGCTAAAAATTCTCAACCTAATATTGATTCAGTAGCAAGTAAAGATCAAGGACAAAACAAAGGGGTAACATCCAATGCCATGTCTAAGTTTTTACAACGACAAAAAGCAATGGAAGGGCGTGGATAATAACATAAATTAAGGAGATTATTATGAAAACTAAAAGAGTAAATTTAATTGATGACCCAGAGGCAAGGAAGAAAATAGATAATCACTTGACGAATACATTTAACAACAGAGGAGATTTCGTGAACCTACAGAAAGCATATGATGTAAGTAGAAAAACAGAGCAAACTGATGTCTATAATACTGATCCTAACGTTAAGGACGTAATAATCTCAAGTGATAAAGATCATGCATGGGAGTTCTTTTTATATTTAGCAATAGGAGAAGCAAAAGCAACGTATTATTTAGCAACAAGTTTTATAAACGGCTATGGTACAATAAAAGATGATTCCTTAGCTTTTTTATCTATGGCAATAGGTGTTAAGCTCAAGGATCAAAAATCAATCGAATTGGTTGGTGATGAGCCTATCCCAAATGATGCTAAACAGTTGGCAGACAAGTGTGTAGTACAGATTAATAAAAATGCAAGAGAAGTAGGAAGTAAAAAAGTTACCTATGAACAAGCTATAGGCTACGGTAAACTAATTGATAAAATATTAGAATCTAATGCTAAACCAACATTTGCAGACAATATTCAAGAAGGTTCGATAAGTTTTTATGCTGACTTTGTTGAACTAGTAGAACCAGTACAGAATCTGTATCCCAATTTGCTTGGAGTAGGTGAAGATGTGCATGCGGATGTTGCAGCACTAGGGCAGGAAGATTCTAGTTCCAATCCTTGTTGTTGTGTTATATCATAGGTTGTAATGGCAAAAATGATGTCATTCCCGCGGAAACTTTGTTGCGTCTAGTATGTCATTCCCGCTTCGGTGCGGAATCTAAAAAAATAAACCGATAGGGTTTGTTAGACTTTTTTAGACCCCGCACCGAAGCAGGGGTGACATCGTAAGAAAGGTAGGAGTGTAAGGTTAATGTCATTCTGCGAAAGTAGCGGAATCTAAAGAAACAAACAGAAAGGGTGCTTTAGACATTCTAGATTCCGCACCGAAGCGGGAATGACATTAACCCTAGCAGGGATGACATATTAGTGATCTACGCGGGAATGATATCGTTTTTCTAGACAATATAACTTAAGGGTTTAAACACTAATATGAGCAAATTTGTACGAGCAGATGGTAGGGTTATCTATCCCCAAACCAGTCTAACAAGAGAACAAAAACAAGCTGTTGGGTTGCTGTCGATTGGGACGTTCCTAGAATATTTTGACTTAATGTTATATGTTCATATGGCGGCTTTTCTTAATGAGATTTTTTTTGAAACCACTGATCCTCATACAAGCTCTTTAATGACATCTTTTGCCTTTTGCTCTACATTTGTTTTCCGACCTGTTGGAGCAGTAATATTTGGTTGGTTAGGCGACAATATAGGACGTAAATCTACCGTTATTATTACAACTTTCATGATGGCTGCATCTTGTCTTGTCATGGCTAACCTGCCCACTTATGCTCAAATAGGCAGCTTGGCAGCTTGGATATTGACCATCTGCCGTATTGTTCAAGGTATATCTTCTATGGGAGAGATGACAGGAGCAGCACTTTATATAACTGAAACGATTAATCCACCAGCCCAATATGCAGGTGTAGGATTGATGTGGGTTTGTGGTGCCCTAGGAGAGGTAGCTGCTTTAGGAATTGCCTCACTTGTTACTGCTTATGGTTTTAACTGGCGTGCAGCATTTTGGCTAGGTGCAATAGTGGCATTGATTGGTTCTGTTGCTAGAACAACACTACGAGAAACACCTGAATTTGCTGATGCCAAACGTCAACTAAAAAGAGTTTTTGTACAAACTAATACAGATACCAGCACTTTAAAAAGCCATCCTCTTTGGACAGAAAAGGTTAGTAAGAAAGCGGCAATATCCTTCTTTTTATTACTATCTCCTGGTCCTGTATGTTTTTATTTTATTTTCATATATTGTGGTAATATTTTACAAACTAGCTTTGGTTATACAATATCCGAGGTTATTCATCATAATTTTATTATCTGTATAATAGAGTTCTTAACAATATTAATATTATCTCGTTTAAGTTTAAAAGTGTATCCGTTATTAACCCTGAGAGTTATATTAATAATATGTTCTGTTTTTATAGTATTTTGTCCGTATTGGCTGAATAATCTTCATTCTCCTTATGAGTTATTTTTGATTCAATTTATTATAGTTTTATTGGATGAATGCTTAGGTCCCGCTATGCCAATTTTTTATAAAAGCTTTCCTGTGTTTAAACGTTTTACCTGTGTTAGTATGACATTCGCTATGTCTCGGGCTTTGATGTATGTTATTACCTCTTTTGGTTTTGCCTACCTTATTGATCATTTTGGCAATTATGGATTATGGGTTATTATGATTCCTACAATTGTGGGGTTCGCATACGGACTATTACATTTTGAAAAGTTGGAGAAGAAGAGAGAAAATTATTTTCAATCAAACATTGATTTAGCAACAAAGGCTAGGTAATAATAGGTAAATATTGATAACATAAAGTAAGGGTTTAACCTCAGTACAGGACAAAGAGATTAAGGAGAGAATAAAAAATAGTAGATAACGCGTAGCCAAAGCTCTATTACTTAGGTTATTGAAGACTTAAGAGGCAAGAGAATGAGTACAGCGTTATCACAATTAATAGGAGACTACTTTTTTAATAGTTTTGCAAGCATAAAATTAATAGAACAAATAATATTAGGATTACTGCAAGTGAGAGATGTAAATCTTACCCAGCTTGCCTTAACGATAAAAGGAGATAAGCAAGAATCACGCTATAAGAAATTACAGAGATTTTTTGCCAAATGTGAATTATCATATACGTCCTTAGCCAAGTTACTGGTTAGGTTGGCTGGAATTGATGCTGAACAATGGTTACTAGTGCTTGATCGGACAAATTGGAAATTTGGCAAGCTTGACATCAATATTTTAGTATTATCTATTTGCCATAAAGGCATTGCTATACCAATTATGTGGGATATGTTGCCAAAAGCAGGAACTTCTAATAACATTGAACGTCAGCAATTAATGGAAAGGTTTGTTACTGTATTTGGCATAGAGAAGATGTCAGCATTGCTTGGGGATCGGGAGTTTATTGGTGATTTATGGCTAAAGTTTTTAGCCGATAAAATGATACCATTTTATATTAGAATCAAAGCCAATCTTACCATTGGTAGAGCAGAAGATGAGTTAGTTACTGCTAATCATTTAATTAAGAAGTTACAGAATGGTGAATATATGTTGTTTAAAGGAAAAAGATATTTGGGTAAGAATTATAAAGGATCTAAAGTATCTGTAGCGGCATTGCGTAATGATCAAGGAGAATTAGTAATCATAGCTACCAATGATAACCCTAATATAGCACTAAATATATATAAAAAAAGATGGGAAATAGAAAACCTTTTTGCTTGCCTTAAGACTCGAGGCTTCAATTTTGAAAATACCCATATAATACATTTAGATAGAATTAGTAAATTGCTTGGTTTACTTGCTATAGCATTTACTTTTGCTTATGTTGTGGGTCAATGGCAAAATTCTATCAAACCTATAAAGCTTAAAAAACATGGCAGAAAGTCTATCTCCTTATTCAGGTATGGCTTAGATTACTTGCAGAGAATATTTTTGAATATTGAAGAAATGATGGGAAAATGGATGGAAGTTATAACAAAATTTATTAAGCCAATGATACCATCTTTACTCCGATTATCACCTTGTTAATCTCTTTGTCCTGTACTAAGGGGTTTAACCACTAATATGAGCAAATTTGTACGAGAAGATGGTAGGGTTATCTATCCCCAAACCAGTTTAACAAGAGAACAAAAAGAAGCGGTAGGGTTACTGTCAATAGGAACATTCCTTGAGTATTTTGATCTGATGCTTTATGTTCATATGGCTGTATTGTTGAACGAGCTGTTTTTTCCTAAAACTGATCCTCATACTGCTAGTCTTCTTTCAGCCCTTGGTTTCTGTTCCACTTTTGTATTCAGACCAATCGGAGCTTGGTTTTTTGGTTGGGTAGGTGATACAGTAGGTCGAAAAACTACCGTAGTTATAACAACTTTTCTAATGGCATTTTCTTGCTTGATTATGTTTAGTTTACCTACTTATGCCCAAATTGGTATTACTGCTTCTGTATTAATCACCATTTGTCGTATAGCACAAGGTATGTCATCTTTAGGAGAAGTAGTAGGTGCAGAATTATATTTAACTGAAACGACTTCTCCTCCTTTGCAGAATCCTATCGTTGCATCTATTTCTATATTTGCTGACCTAGGTGCAACATTTGCTTTAGGTGTTGCTACTCTCGTTACTTCGTACGTATTTAATTGGCGATTGGCTTTTTTGTTTGGTGCAATGGTTGCACTAGCCGGAGCTGTTGCAAGAACACGCCTTAGAGAAACCCCGGAATTTGCTGATGCAACAAAAAAGTTGGTAAATAAGCTTAAAGCCTTCGGTTTAGAAAAAGACGATATTACTAATAAAGAAATTTTAGATGAAAAGGTTAACATAAAAACTATATTGGCTTATTCAGCGATCCACTCCACTGGACCAATTGATTTCTACTTTGTATATATTTATAATGCTGGTACACTTAAAGAGGTCTTTAAATATACTGCTGATCAAATTATTGGTCACAACTTGATTCTTGCAATAGGATATCTACTTACCGGTATTGTGTACACTTATTTAAGTTATAAAATTGATCCGTTAGAAATTTCGAGGAAACGATTAATAGTATTTTCTACTATAATTTTATTTTTTCCATACTTGTTAAATAATATTCAGTCCTCTTTCCATTTATTATTATTACAGTTATTTGTAGTTATATTTGGACCTAGAGTGTTTCCAGCAGCAGCAATATTTTACAAGCAATTTCCTATATTTAAACGCTTTAGGTGTACCAGCTTAGCATTTGCTATTATACGTGCGATAATGTTTATCATGACCTCCTTTGGATTAGTCTATTTAACTGAGTACTTTGGTCATTGGGGAATACTGATGCTATTCATACCATTTCTTATTTCCTATGGAGTAGGCTTGCAGTATTTTACAAGGTTAAGAAGCATAAAAGACGATTATGTTAATGGGGTTATAGTCAATTAATTTGAATTTATTACAAAATTAAAAAACATCTATGTTGTATATAGACTTTTTATGCGTAGCATCACAACATAGTTCATATAAATAATCATCTAATTGACTGTGTTCTAAATACATGCACATGGATAAAAAACTCTTTAAAGTTTCCTCTACTATCTTTTTAATTTTTTCAGGAGACTTAGCCCCAACTGTTTGTAAGTTATGCTTTCTATCAAAAATTTTAATCAATGCCACATCATGTTTTTTTTGCAGCCATAACGATTCCATAATTTCCGCCGAGCTAATCTTGCCGTGAGGCTTGTTTCTACTTAAAGCTTCTACTTGACTAGCAACCTTCTCCCCAAAGATATAGGCAATCATCTTTTCGGTAAGTTTTGTATCCTCAATGGTGTCATGCAGTATGCTGGTAACAATAATATCAGTTCTGAAATAGCTTGGAATCTTTGATGCTGCATATTCCGCTACCATATATGCTACCTCTATTGGATGAGAGTAATAAGGCTCGCCTGACTGACGCATTTGGCTGCCATGATATTTCTTGGCGTAATAAATAGCCTTTCTAACCTCATCAATATCTATTGGTCGGTTTACTTCCTCATTAATCTTACGTAATTTGTCCAGTAACCTAGTAGCATATTGACAAGATTCATACTGAGAGTTGTCCCAATAATTAATCTCTTCTTCTTCCATAAAAACCCTAATATTTTAAATCACTATACAAGTTAAACTAAAAATTAGAATATTACTAGGAATTTATTATATTTTTTTGAAAAAGATGAATATTTTTGCATTGTGTTGTTGTATAAATAGACAGCTACTCCCTTTATATTCACATACCCTATAAATCTTTGTGTAAACTGTAAGTGACTAGACAAAAAAGTACCAATAAAATTTATATTATTATAGAATTCTTGCTAGAAAAAACTATAATAATATTTCAATTTATAATAAAATTATATTAAGTTTATAATTACCGATTATGAAAGAATTGCATAAATTTGAGTGGGTAGAGAAGCTAGCAATCCTAATAAAAAGTGAAGACCAAATTAAACAACAGAATGAAAAATACAAATATTTTTATCAATATAAGTTTGACACTGATAAGCATTACGATGTAGTGTGTTATCATGATAAAAAATTGAAGGCATATAAAAAAGAGTTAGAAGAAAAACTTAAGAAGGAGCAGAGGAAGTCAAAAGAAGCAAAATCACTAGACGCACTTAAGATAATAGAGCAAAAATTAGAACATCAGAATAAGCAAATATTGGAAATCGCTCATACTGTAACAGAAGCTAAAGAACGTAAAGCTGAAGTAGATAAGACAATTGCCGTGCTAGAAGAACAACACAAAAGAAGTGAAAAACAATGGAATGCAGTGGAGAAAGAAGCCAAAGAGTGTCAATACTTAGATACTGATAAACATAAAGTATTGAAGATATTTGTTAGTTTGGCTAGGAATCAAAAAGCAGCTAATTTTTCTAACTTAATACAAGCAGACACTTCAAATCGTGCATTTTCCTTATATTAGCGAATTTGGAATAAAAGTTATCCTAAATTCCCAAATTGTTATATTTTATTATTTATTTCATAGTACTTTTAGTTTATTTTCTAACTTTACCTATACAATCAATTTGAGAATAACTAGTGTACTCTATACTTTATTATAATAATCTAGATTATAGTGGTCTTGAAACAAAATTTAATAAGGTGGTTAAATTTTTACAGGAAGGTGATTTTAAATCAGCAGAAGTTAAAAAGCTAAAACCTACTGATTATTTTAGAGCTAAACTGGATATAACTAATCGGGTGTTGTTTAAGCCTATAAAACATAAGAATCAGTATTGCTTACTTATTTTAGAAATAATTCGAAACCATGATTACAATAAATCAAGATTTTTAAAAGGCGGAGAAATAATTGAGGAAGATGTAGAATTTAAGCCACTTGCAATAAATAACATTGAGTTATTAAATGGTGACCCTACTGCTACTTCGTCTGTTCACTTGTTAAATAAGTTTATTATTTTTGATAAGCAGCAAGAAGATATATTACACCTCAACTTGCCTTTGCTGGTTATTGGTTCTGCTGGTAGTGGAAAAACCTCAGTAACTTTAGAAAAACTTAAAAGACTTGAAGGAAGAATCCTTTATACAAGTCTATCTAGCTATTTGGTACATCATTCACAAAAATTATATTTTTCTTGCAACTACAGTAATGATAAACAACAACTTGATTTTTTATCTTTTAAAGAATTTCTAGAAACTATAGAAATTCCTAAAGGAAGGCAAGTTAATGAAAATATATTTTTACTATGGTTTAACAAGCAAAATCTTGCTAGATCTATAGGGGATGGGCGTAAGGTATTTGAAGAATTTATGGGGGTAATAGCTGGCTCTTCTGTCGATAAAGCTTATCTTACCAAAGAAGACTACCTCAATTTAGGAATCAAGCAGTCGATATTTTCACCCGAACAACGGAATGAAATATATAATCTTTTTCAAAAATATACTGAGTTTTTAGATAAAGAAAACTATTATGACAGTAATATTATTGCTTATACATATACTAATTTAGTTGAGTCTACTTATGACGCAATTCTTGTTGATGAAGTTCAGGATTTTACTAATAGCCAATTATCTCTAATATTCAAAAGTTTAAAAGATAGAAGTCAATTTTTGTTATGTGGAGACGCTAATCAAATAGTTCATCCTAACTTTTTCTCTTGGTCTCAACTAAAATCCTTTTTTTATAATGATGCAGATTTAAGTACACATAACATCACTAGGATTCTAGCAAGCAATTATCGTAATACCTTGGAAGTCACTGAGTTGGCTAATCGTGTACTCCGCTTTAAGAATTATCGTTTTGGCTCAATAGATAAAGAGAGTCATTATCTAATAGAAAGCACTTCTGAAAATCATGGTAGTGTTAGTTGCCTAGAAGCTACATCAAATATTATAAAAGAAGTAAATGCACGAACATCTAGGTCTACAAGTTACGCCATTTTAGTGTTACATGATCATTACAAGCAACAAGCAAGAGAGTTTTTTAATACCCCACTTATATTCACCGTACAAGAAGCGAAAGGATTAGAATATGAGAATATAATTCTCTACAATTTTATATCCTCTGAACAAAGTTATACTACTATTATCAAGGATATGGATAGGTCATTTCTTGACTCAGATTTTAAATATTCTCGAATGAAAGACAAATCAGACAAGTCTCTTGAAATATATAAATTTTATATAAATTCGCTGTATGTTGCAATTACTAGGTCTATTTGTAATGTTTATATAATAGAGTCTAATCCTACTCATAAGTTCTTGTGGCTATTAGATATTAATCAAATTAAGGAAGTAAATATTGAAGCCAAGGAATCTTCTAGAGAGGAGTGGCAAAAGGAAGCGAATAAATTAATAGTACAAGGTAAAGAAGAGCAGGCAAAAGCCATTGAAGACAACATATTACAACATAAAGTAATTCCGTGGAAAATTATTGATAATCAACAATTGATTCAATTACGGATCGCTGTACTAGAACAAAAAACTGCTAGTAAAAAGGATATAATTAAACTGCTTAATTATGCAATAATCTATTCTGATTCTGCAATAATAAGAAAACTACAAGATATGGGAATAAAAGCTGCGAATAATATTGCAAAATGTGTTGCTTTAATGCAGGATGAATATTTTAGTGATTATACTTATAAAAATACTAGTGCTATGTTACAAAAAATTGATCAATTTGGTATTGATTATAGAAATGAGTTCAATCTTACTCCTTTAATGGCTGCTACATATATTGGCAAAAAGCTGTCTGTTGAAACCTTGATTTCTTTAGGGGCATCAGTAGATTTAATTGATAATAACCGTCGCAATGCCTTTATGATTGGTCTTGCTAGAGCAACAGATGATATAAAATATTGCACAGGACTTTTTCCAAGTATTTATGAATATTTAAAACCGGATTCGATTATAGTAAAAATAAATAATAAGCTAGTTAAGATTGAATCGTATAAATCTGAATATTTTTTCCTCTATCTTTTGCTAACAAAAGTAAGGAATATAACACATATCAAGGATGATAAACAGATAGTGTTTAAAGCCGGTAATATTAGTAATATGCTAAAGAATTTTCCGGAGAATGTTTTACCTAAACGATACAAATCACAAGAATATATACGATCTATACTTGCTCGCAATGAGGTAAATAGTAATTATCCCTATAACAAACGTTTATTTACTAGGGTACAAATAGGGGTATATAGTCTTAATAAAGAATTACAGATAAAACTTAATGATAATTGGGAAGATTTGTATTAAATCTACTCAAATTTGATCATAAAATGAGTTGTCTTATGCACTTTGACATTGATTTAGCAATTATTATCAGCTTTTTAGTAGTGAATATTTGTGCTGGTATATATTATGGGCGTGGAATAAAGACTATTAAAGAATATGCTATAGGTGATAGAAATTTCTCAACAGCTACAATAGCTGCTACTTTAATTGCAACTTGGGCTGGGGGAGGGATTTTTTCTATTGTTATATCAAAAACTTATGCTGATGGTTTTTATTCCTTAATTCCTTTTATATCTAATGTATTATCATTTTTAGTGGTGGCTTATTTTTTTGCACCACGTATGGCTGAGTTTTTAGGTCAACTTTCTGTTGCTGAAGTAATGGGTAACTTATATGGCAAAACTACTAGAACTATTACAGCTATAGCCGGATTGTTTTGTGTGATAGGTGTTGTTGCTATACAATTTAAAGTATTATCAACAACACTTAGTTATTTTTTTGCTATTAATAATTTAATTGCTGTATTAATTAGTAGTTCCATAGTTATAATTTATTCAACCTTTGGCGGTATTAAAGCTGTAACTTTTACTGATATAATACAGTTTTTTACCTTTGGTACATTTATTCCTATTATAGCGTTAACAATTTGGGAATCTTTTGACAACTCCACAATAGTATTTGAGGTAATTAAACAAAATCATATTTTTAATCTTAATGAGATATTTAATTATCACAATCCTAAATTTTGGTCTTTGTTTGCCTTATGCTTACATTTTTCACTTCCAGGACTTGATCCAGTATTTTTCCAAAGAGTATTAATGGCTAAGAATACTCAACAAATATACAAATCTTTTAATATAGCTGGTTTCTGCTCTTTGCTTATAATATTATTACTTGGTTGGATTAGTATTTTGATATTCGCTAGTAAGCAAGGACTAGATCCTAATAGTATCTATAGTTATATAATAGATAATTATGCATATGTAGGTTTAAAGGGTTTTATTATAGTTGGTATCATGGCAATGGTAATGTCTACAGCTGACTCTTACATTAACACATCTGCGGTACTCTTTGCTCATGATTTTTGCAAATCTTTAAATATAAAATGGGTAGAAAGAAACGAATTGTTATTATCACGTATTTGTTCTTTGATAATAGGCATTTTTGCTATTTTTCTTGCATTGTCAACACAAGATTTACTTGAGCTAGTACTATTTAAAGCTAGTTTCTATGTGCCAATAGTTTCTGTGCCTTTAATGCTTGCTATTTTTGGTTTTCGTAGCACAGAGAAAGCAGTATTAATTGCTATGAGTGCTGGTGTCATTACTGTAATAATTTGGCGAGTATTCTTGTCACACACAGGAATTAACACTGTAATACCAGGAATGATTGCCAACTTAATTTTTTTACTAGGAAGCCATTACCTTCTAAAACAACCCGGTGGGTGGGTAGGAATAAAAGACCCAAATCCTTTAATTGCAATGAGGCTTGAACGTAAAAGAAAATTCTGCAAATTACTTCAATCAATTAAAGAATTTAATATTTTAAACTTCTGCAGAAGTAACCTACCACAAAATGAAATTACTTATAGTTTTTTAGGTTTTTTTATCATAGCTTCAACTTATTCATCCTTATATACCATAGATGAAGTTACTAGAACTCATTATCACGAAATATATAATTTTATCTATCATTCAGTATTAATAATATCTACTGGATTCTTAACTTATCCGATATGGCCACCAACATTCAAAAACAAGAAATTTATTGCCATAGTTTGGAATTTAGGAATCTTTTATCTATTAATTTGTGTTGGCAGCATGTTGGTAATTATTAGCAAATTTAATACATTACAGTTAATGGTTTCCATGCTGAATTTGTTGATTATGTGTATATTACTCAGATGGCAAGTTGTACTCTTTATGACTATATCAGGTATATTTGTTTCAGTACAATTTTTTAAATATTATATGAGTGAGCATTTAGTTGATAATTTTGGTGATATACAATTTCAAATTATTTATGTTTTACTACTATTTAGCAGTGCTTTAATAGTCTTTCTTAAACCAAAACAACAAAATCAGGAAATATCTGAGTACATTAAGAATTATCTTGATGATGATAATAAACACAAGCAACTAGAATTAATTAAATTATCTCAATACAGGGAAGAATTTGTTAATAGACTTGATAAGTACTGTATAGGAGTCTTTAAATCAATACATCAACAAATTAATAATCTTGATCAAGAATTGCAAAATAATGATATTGAAAATTCTTTAGATAAAGAACAGATTATTAAGATCATTGATAGATTAAAATCCGGTGCTGAATATTTAGATCAGGTTATTGTTCAAGTGAAGGATTTAGTAAAAATTCATCCTGTTAAAGTGAATTTCAAACAATTTATTTATGATATAATTGATGAATATAAGAATACAAATAGTCATTATGATCTTGAGATAATTCTTGATTTTAAAACTAACATTAAAGAAATAGAAATTGATCCTCTGTTGATTAAAAGAACCCTTATGACATGTATTAATCATGGTGTAACAAATTCTAGTATTACCAATGTATCTATATCAGTATATGATACAGAACTTGAGTATGATGTGAATAGCCCCCTAAAAATCAGACGAGATGCAGTAACATTATCAATTATGATTGATAATGTTACATTAATACAACAAGACGTGAGTCTAATATTACAGCCAACATTTAATAGTATAAATGAGCTAAATTTTGCAGAAATTCATAAAATAATTACTGCTCATTATGGTAGAATTAATATTAGCTTAGATAATTTGGGTCAGGTAATTTATGCAATCACTATTCCATCTCGGTTAAAAGAAATTAGACCTAAGAAAATGGGTTTACCGGATAAACAACTAGATGAGGTAAAAACACAGAATATTCAGATAATTAATAAAAATAATGGCATAGTATGTGATATCGCTAGGCAATTAATAGATATAGGTATGAGTCTTCCAACTGTAGCAAGAATCACTAAATTAACCTTAGAAGAATTACAACAGTTAGATACTAAGGCTTAAGATTAAGTATTTTAAGCACAATAGAGTTTAACTCATGCTCTATTTCGAAAAGATTGGCAGATTTAGCAAGAGGAATATAGATCTGTAAAGTTTCATTAGCGATTCGTTTTTGTTTTTCAACCGATTTGATATAGTGGATAGTTCGCATGTTATGCAACCGGTCAATTACTTTAATAATTATAGCTTTACGTTCTATATCCTGAAAATTGTTAATTTTATAAAAAGTTTCTGCCTTAGACAGTTGGTATTCATTGGTTATTTTTGATAGTGTACAAACTATCTCTGCAATTTTTTTGCCAAAAATAAACTCTATTTGTTGAAGAGAAGATGGCGTATCTTCAACAACATCGTGTAATAAAGCAGCAGTAATAGTTGCGGTATCAAATAAATAGTCCATTACGAGACTGGCGACTTCTAATGGGTGACAAAAATAAGGTTCACCAGAATGTCTTGTCTGACCCTGATGATATAGTTTAATGTAATTAATAGTAGTTTCTATTAAAGAAATATCAATATTAAGGTTCTGTGCTTTGCTATTTGTCTTTATTTTTTCTATAAATAATTGTGTACTATCTAAATAATCATTTGCCTGCCAACTGTCAATATCTTGCATGACTACAGTACCTTAATATTTTTATGTTAAACTCATAATTTAAACTAAAATTTAAGGTATTACCAAGAATTTGATATATAATGATAAAATATTATTATATTTAATGATATTTATATCATCAGTGTTGTTGTATAAATTAAAGAGGAGTTGTTAAATTTAGAACTATACCCTTGTTGAGTAGTGACCAAGTTTAATATAACAGGTAAAAATAGGTGAAGCTCTAAATCTTAGATATTTATCTATCATATTTTATCGGCAAAGATAACTCTCTTTGCTTTTTTTGAGGTAATAAAAAACTACATCTCCATAGACATCCCATCCGTAGAACGTTCTATCCCCTTTTCTCGTTGTGCTTCTATAGTACGTCAATTCGGGATAAGGATTAGTAAAAATGCTTTAGCTATAACTAATACAAGATTTTGGATATGTATAAATTGCATTTCTGTGAATTCATACATTAATTGCTCTTCGTAGTGTATATATGTCTGCTATTTTTACTAATCCTTATCCCGAATTAACGTATAGTGTGTTTTAAACATTTAATAACCCTTGGACCATTGGCAAATTCATGAGGCGGGTGGGCTATCTGATATTGCAAATACTCAATAGGACAGACAAAGGTTTTATCAGCAACTTTTATCTCATAATCTGTTCCAAATTTTTGGAGATTGCTATTGATGTAAGCACCATAGTGATCCTCGCAAACCCGCCTTAGTTCTTTCTGAGTTACCTGTGGATCTTTAGTTTCTTGCAAAAATCTTGTTAGCTCTTGTGATGGTATTACCTTGTTTTCAATAGCATGCATTGTAGCTTTATGCAAATCGTCCATGACGTTATCTTTTTGTTGTTGGTATGCTTGATCAATTGAGTTAAACAAGCTTGGTTGGTAGTCACTATATTTGAGATTACCATGCAAACTGCTTAAGAACTCTTGTTTTTGCCCTAACACCTTTAACATCTCTTGAGGAGTTTTAGCTTTATCCCTATCCTTGTTAAACATCTCTAGGTTGCTCTTAATGTGATAAGCCTCACAAGCTCTGTCAATATTCTCATGAGTTGCTGCAATGTCAGGTGTTGTACGCAATTCTTCAAATATTTCATCCTTAGTTTTATCTCCAGTATTTAGAGCCTGTTGTACTACCTTATGCAATTGGTACACTATATTATCTTTTTGCTGTGTATTGGCTTGTTTTATTGAGTTTAGTAAATTCTGATCATGATCTGTATATTTTAGTTTCTCGTGCAGCCTGCTTAAGAATTCTTGCCTTTGCCCTAAAACCTTTAATATATCTTCAGGAGTTTTAGCTTTATCCCTATCTTTGTCAAACATTTTTAGGTTATTCTTAATGTAATGTACCTCACAAGCTTTTTCTATAGTAGCATGAAGATTTTTAATATTTTGACTTGATTTTAACGTTGTAATAATCTCCCATTCCGTCATTACTCCTTGCTCTTGTGCCCACAACTGTCGAAAGTTTGAAGGTAGAGGGGGTTTTAGAGGATTTTCATAAGTAAAAAAGTAGATATAATCAAGTATTAGTAAACATAAAGAGGCTAATACAAATGAATATATCGGAAATAATGAATTTAATAGATAAGGAAAAATTAGAGGAATTAGGAACATTATATAAAGTTGATAAAATCAATAACAAAATTACAGGAAAATTCATTGTTAAAAATTTTGTAAAATGCGTTCTTATGAAAAGAGCTGTTAGTTTACGCTCATTAGAGATGCTATGTAATAATAGCAAAGAATTGTCTGAGTTGTTAAAATCAAAAAGACCAAACAAGAAGCAAGTAGATCATAGTTCTATTGGTAAGAGGTTGGAAAGTATAAACGTTAAATATTTTCAAGGAATTTATGAAGATTTAGTAAATAAATATAACAATAAATTTGCAGGAAATGATAAACAAAAATTTAATATATTTGATTCAACAATTATTAGTTTATCTAGTAAATTATTGAAAGATGGTATAAATGCTGGAGGGAAGGAAACAGCTAGGCATATTAAGATTAGTGTTGGATTAAAGAATTCAATAGCAAATAGTATAAGATTTTGTAATGGACAATCGGAAGTCAGCGAAGATATAGCATTAGTTAAAGCGATTAACGAAGCTAAGATAGAAAAAGAAGATGTATTGCTATTTGATAGAGGAGTGTCAAGTGCAGATAGTTTTAGAGAGTTAGATAAGCAAGAAAAGAAATTTATTACCCGTATAAAGTTAAATAGAAAATATCATTTAGTTAAAAGAAACGATATAGTGAATGCAGGGAATTTAGATATTACAAGTGACGAAATAGTAAATCTATATAACAAGAAACATCAGAAAATTAATTGTAATTTAAGGTTAATTAAAGCTAAAAATGTTGCTAAAGATGAGTTATGGTTTTTGACTAACATATTAGATTTATCTGCAGAGGAGCTTGCTGAATCCTATAAGGAACGCTGGTCTATAGGAGTTTTTTTCAAATTTATCAAACAAAATTTACAATTTAAGAATTTTGTCAGTCATAATATGAATGGAATGCAGGTATATTTATATTGCATTTTAATAGCAGCAATTTTGTTTATAATTTTTAAAATTAGTAATAAACTAACAGGATTTAAGATGGCGTTATTAAAGTTTACTTTGTTCATTGAGAAGGAACTTATTAAAGATATTGTACTTTTTTGTGGCGGTAATCCAAACTTGGTGGAGCTGAAAATATGATCCCCTTCGAACTTTCGACAGTTGTGGCCTGCGACCCCGGTGATTAAATACTTTCGGATTTGCTAGTTATAACCTCCAGTATTCTATTGCTTACTACCCTATATAAAGTATCAGCTCTCACTACTACCGACTATTTCGGGGCTATCACGTTCACCTTTTGGTTTCGGCTCGATTGTTTCGCTGTCTACGCTTTACTACTGTCGTTACCTTCAGCAGCACAAGACTCGCTATATGGTGGAGCTAGCTACTCCTTCCATAACAGGACTTTCACCCGACGCACATACAATTAGACGATATATTGAAACTCAAGGTAAGTAACGCCTTACATCCCACACGCTAAAGACATATGGGTTTTACGGCGTTCTTTATAAAACAAAAATTAGTCAATGAGAAATTAGCATATGCGGTGCAAAATGGAGATATAGATGCTGTTAAAAGTGCAATAGCAGCAGGTTAACTATAGAGTATTTAAACTATCTAGGACGATGTTAATGATTGCCGCATGGCGTGGCTATCTTGATATAGTGAAAGTTTTAATTAAGGCTGGAGTAAATTGTAATGATAGAGACGGTCACAACGAAACAGCCTTAATCTATGCAGCAGATTGTGGTGTCGTTGACATAGTAAAATTGCTAATAAAAGCTGGGGCAGATTTAAATGTAAAAGATAGTTTAAATATGAATAATATGCGTTAAAGAGATCCTATTAATAAGATATCAAAATATAAATTATACTTCACTAATTCAACTAATCTTCTCAGCAACTTTTTCAACAGTCCGACATGTTATATATACATTAATATTCAAAAAAATATTCCATTCTATTATTTAGTAACTATTGATATTTTTAATACTGTCGATAACAAGGTGTATGACCGTATTTGGTAACAAGGTAATTGTCCGTAAATAGAGTATAAGTCTCTCTCAATAACAATAGAAGAGAGAGGTTATGCCAAGTAAGACAAAAATATTACAAGAGGTTATAAAAATGCGATTTGAAGAAATATACGACAGATACGATAGAGGAGAAATTAGCAACGAAGTTGCAGCAGATTTATTAGGATGTAGAGAGAGAACATTTAGACGAAAGAAAGTGAGGTATGAAGAAAGTGGATTTTTTGGTCTGTTAGATAGAAGGATAGGTCATATGCCACCTAACAAAGTAGCAGTAGATGAAGTAGAGCAAATGCTAAAATTATACGAAGAAACATACTATGATTTTACATCTAAGCATTTTCATGAACAGCTAGTAAAGAAACATAAATTTAAGCATAGTTATAATTTTGTTAGGATATCGCTGCAAGGATGTGGATTAGTAAGTAAACTTATTAATAAGAAGCCTCACCATCGTCTTAAAAGAGCTAGGAAGTCCATGGTTGGCATGATGCTGCATCAGGATGGTTCTACCCATGAGTGGATTTATGGACTAGGGTATCATCCGGACTTGATAGTGACAATGGACGATGCTAGCAATGAAATATATTCAGCATTTTTAATAGAGGAAGAAGGAACAGCAAGTTGTTTTATAGCCCTGACAGAAGTCATAGAAGCTAAAGGGTTATTTAGTTCTCTGTATGTGGATAGAGGTAGCCATTATGCTTACACGGCAATAGCCGGTGGTAAGGTAGATAAGAATAACCCGACACAAGTAACGTCAATTCGGGATAAGGATTAGTAAAAATGCTTTAGCTATAACTAATACAAGATTTTGGATATGTATAAATTGCATTTCTGTGAATTCATACATTAATTGCTCTTCGTAGTGTATATATGTCTGCTATTTTTACTAATCCTTATCCCGAATTAACGTATTATGTAAAATGTAGAGTAATGATACATGAATACACCAATGGAGAACTGGCTATTTTCCATGGTGCTAGGAGAGTAGCAAAATATGATGCAAGTGGCAAGGTAATTGTGGAGTTAAGCAAAAAGGCTGATAGCGTCAATATTGCAGCGTAAAGGGAGCTAGTTATTGTGAATCACTAACTTTAACTGGTTGTGGAATTATGGATAACTTCTAACGAAGTTTCCCACAATTCCACAACCACAACCATCTAAATTTTAAAAAATATTTTTTAAGAATTTTAAAAAAAAGATTCACAATAAAACGGACAATTACCTTGTTACAAAACCCGGACATTTTAGAATGTTATTGACAAGATATTTTTAATACTTTTATAAATTTATTCTCTAGGATATAATTGTTACACTAAATCAATAAAGGTACTAAAATATCACTATAGGCGTATATTCTCCAAATTTGATATAAAACTCCAACCATCTTTTTAGCTTTTCTAAATTTCGTTGGAACTTTAATATGGTTACGTTAAAATTTTGTCAATACAACTAGTTTCCTTTTACCCATAAATCCATATCATATCTCTTACAATACTCAAACATAGATACAGTATTAGAGTGATCTACCCCAAACTCCTTTACTTGCGATTTACCAAAGAATTTATAATTATATAAGTCTTTTGCTTTACATGCAGCCTTAGCTCCTTGACTATACATGTAACTAACTTGTGCCACATTCTTACTATTATCTCCATATAAATAATAATATATGGTATAAGCTTTCTTGTAGGATTCTATTGCTGCTTTTATCTTATTTTGAGCAAATAAAATATCGCCTTGTACTACATAACTAATAGCTAAATTTGGATCTTCTGAATAATCTACATCTTTAGGATTTCTATGCTCATCGGCTAAAAATATGGAGATAGCCTGGTTAACATGCTCTGAGGCTTGGTCTATCTTACCTAACCCTAGTTCACTTTTTGCCATTTGATTATAAATACGACCAAATATTTCATGAACATTTTTTCTAGAAGATTTATATAAATCATATAGTTGCTTAATTTTATCATATGCTTGTTGATATTCTTTAAGATAATTTAATATTCCTACTCCAACTAAATAAGGCTTTACAAGCATTACGTCATCTGGACTTACTCCATTTTTAATTAATGTTTCTATAAATTTATTACTTTGTTCTAATGCTTCACTATATTTCCCTTGTGCAACTAATAATAGTGATTTAATACTATGTATATAAGATATATCACTTTTATCCATTAAACCTTCATTAAACATTTCTTCTATAACTTGAATGTTTTTTTCTGCTTCTTGAAGTTGTCCTAATGAAATATTGCATACTGCTACATGATACAGCAAACCCCATTTTAAAGATTCATAACCTTGCAAATCATCAGATATTTCTTGTGTTCTTATAAAATATTTTATTGCCATCCTATGATTAGAATACCCACTATGATACACACCTATTGCTTGTAAGTACTTTGCATATGTATATTTCTCATCATTATTCATCAACCATAAATTAAACTTGCCAGTACCCTGCTGATCATTTTTATTAAACCAATTAACTAACCTTTCTGCATTACAGTAATCAAAATAATTAATATATTTTATTATTAGCTGTGCATTTAATTGCAGAAGTTTATATATATTTGCATTATATTTTTCAGCATTCCTAGCAAGAATTTCAAAATTTTCATGTATAGTTTTCGCTTTCCTAAAAATCTGGGCTTTTATCACAGTCTTTGGTACACATCCAACTAATTTAGTAACGATATCCTCTAAATAAGCTTTATTATTCTTATTACCATTAATCTCAGCTATTTTCTGAGCAATAACATCATGCATTTCAAAGATAGGGTTAGTGTCATTAGGATCAATGTTAGATATTAAGGCAAATTTAGACAGTTGATAAATATCATCGTTTATGGTACTTTGATCATCAGTAATAAAACTTAATAATTCTTTTGAAAAGCCTTGATTATTTATTAAGGCTATTTTATTTAGTAAATTTCTTGCATTTGGCTTTAATTCATTGATAGCTAATGTAATGTTCAATTTAATTTTGTCTGTTGATTGGTGAATTCTTTTCCTATATCCTTCTCTATTTAAACCTGATACATTATTTAATAATTGTACTCCTTGTACTATTAGGATAGGATAACCAGCAAATTCTTCACTCAAGAATTCTACTGATTTTGGATCATTATGTTCTAAAATATTGTTAGCAAGAATACGGATGTCACTTTTTTCAAATGCAGTCATTTTAAATATGTTCGGTAACATTTCACTATCTTGGGAACAAAATATAACGTGTCCATTATGTTCCCAATCAACAAACTCTTGAACTTTTTTATTTCCACTTACCTTTAGATTATCGAATACCAGCAACCATTTTTCTTGACTCGATAAATAGCTCATTACTTCTTTTCGTACTAATTTCATATCTTCTGATATTAGATCAGATTTAGTAGTACTATTAATCGCTTTTGCTAGCTTTAGCAATTCTTGGTTAATATCTAAATTACAATCAATAAACCAAATAAGTTTATAATTATTTTGATTCTCATAAGAATACATTCTAGCAAGTTGGGTTTTTCCCATACCACTAGTGCCTATAATACTTGCTTGTCGGTGTTTTATTAAATTATTTTTGAGCAAATTTAGTTGTTTAACATGATCAACAAAATAAGTTACTGGTGTAACGAGACTAGCTATTTGCCCTTGAGCGAATGAGTTAGAGGGCATAATGAATATTATTACTAATATAAAATATTTATTCATTTCTTTTTTTAGTAAAAGGTTTCAGAAAATTTACATTATTACTTAGTGGTATCTCTATAAGATTAACATGACTATAACCTATTCTACAATCAAAATTACGCACTCTAAGATATATTTTATTTCTTAGGTCGGGAAGAACATTAAATTTCAGACATTCTTAACTCCGTTAAGGTTGGCAAGTTAAACTCGATGATCAAGTTTTTTTATTAAATCATAGGAGTAACGTGTTGTTCATCAAATTTCCGTAAATGCTTTATAGATGAACGTAATTTAAACAAATTAGAAATTTGCTCTGTAAGCTCTTCTAATAATTTTGTTGGGTTATCCGATTTAACAATTTGTTCAATAAAAGCAATTAACGACTCCATAATAATCCTTTCACACAGAGAACCAAGTGTTACAGCCTGTTCTTTATTTTTAAACGAGACCAATTGTCCATTATAAATATAGCATATGGTCACACAATAAGCTCAAAATAAGATCCCGATCTGATCCCTTCAATGCCTTGTTGTTTAGCCAATTGACACCATCCTTCATATGATTTCCAGTCTTCAATAAAAACCTCTACTAGCCATCTAGCCGAATAGGCTTTTATTCTTGCATTGTATTTTTTACATTATATTACTTAATGCTTTATAGTTTTCGTGCTATAATCTTACCAGCAAAAATATGATATAATTTGGGTTATCTATCATGGCTATTTCTCGTTTTCTCGATCCAAAAAATGATTTTTGCTTTAAGCAAATCTTTGGTACAGAGAAAAATAAAGATATATTAATTCACTTCCTTAATGATATTTTGGGATATCAAGGAAAAGATCAAATCATTGAAGTTAGTTTTCTTAAAACCATACAAGACCCTACTATTGCAGCATATCGGCATCTATAGTCGATGTTTTGTGTAAAGACCAAAATGACACGCAAGTAATTGTCGAAATGCAAGTTAGTGAGCATGAGGGTTTTGAAAAAAGGGCTCAATATTACGCAGCTAAAGCCTATTCACAGCAAATACTTAAAGAAGATGAAAATCATAAAAAGTTAGCAGTATATGCTAAGCTTAAAGGGGTGATATTTTTGGCTATTGCTGATTTCATCATGTTTCCTGACAAAAAAAATTGGAAATCAACCCATAGATTGTTGGATTCCAAGATTTATGAGCATGATCTCAAGGATTTTTACTTCATCTTTGCTGAACTAAAAAAATTCCATAAAACCATTGATCAGTTAGAGAATATTGAAGAAAAATGGATGTACTTTTTCAAGCATGCTCATCATAGCACTTTAGCCGAAATGGAACATTTAATTGGTCATGATATTATCATTAAAAGAGCTTTCCAAGCAATAGATCAAGCCTCTTGGACGGAAGCAGAGTTAAATACCTATGATAAAATAACCAAAACACAACTAGACAATCTAGCAGTAGAACAATTTAAAATTGCACAAGCTGAAAAAGTCGCTGAAGCTAAAGGAAAAGCTGAAGCCATGCAAGCTGTTGCTAAAACAATGTTAGTTAAGAATAAACCGTTAAATGAAATTATTGAATTTACTGGTTTAACTAAAGAACAAATTGAAGATTTAAAATGAGCCATGACCCTCAAACTGTTACTGCTCTGAAATTATTGGCAGAAAATGCCACGTTTGAATATATTGCCAAAGTTACTGGTTTAAGTATTGAAGAAATCCAAAAACTAAAATCTTCTAATTGATTCAAATAATCTGAGATAGTTGTTATATACATGACTGCTTGAGTAAGCCAGTTACAGGTAAAATACCATTTCCTTAAAAAAATAATAATTATAGTATTTATGCAAACACAAATTATAGCATTATTTTTATTAAGTATGTTGGTTGTTATCTTTCTTCTCGATCCTTTCTTTAGGCTTGCTAAGTTTGACAAACTCTCTAAATTCATCAAGTAGTATTGTGATACATGTTTGCATCTCTTCCAAATGAAATGTGGTATGTAACAGGTGATGTTCTTTCTTAGCAATAAGGGTAGTTAGCTTTTTTATATCTTGATGCAACAAATCCAGTTCCCCTTTTGCTCTAGTATAGGTATTTGCAAACTCTTTGCCGCTACTGCTAATATTGTTATAGGTTAGCCTGATACTATTAAGCCACTTGACATATCGCAGAATTAAGAGTATTTGCCCGATGGTTATGATGCTAAATGCTAAAATGACTAATAATGGGTAATACATATCCTACTTCCTTTAATTTTTACACGTACATACTTTTTGATAAAATTGATTAGAGCAATAAGGTATAATTTGGGGCTAACAGCATTCTTGGTTTGCCAGTGCAACCTGCCAACATTGAATTTACTTTTGAAGTAATTGAGATTTAGTTGTAATCCGATATCACTATTATACAGATGGGGAAGCAGCTTAGATAAAATCTCAATAGCAGCTGTGTTACATTTCTTATCAAATGAATGCCCTAACTGATAATAATACCAAATACTTGACTCTAACTGTAGCGTGCTAGTAATAAGTATTTGTTGTTCTTTATCATCTACATTATTGCACGCAGAATGGTTTTGTGTTATAAGCATAGTTACCTGCGTTTTAAACAACGTTGTCAGTTTAACCAGTATTCTCTAAAAGTTTGGCGACCTCAGAAGAATACTGGTTGGTACTTTGTTATTTTTACATACCTATATAACTTCAAAAAATTCCATAGGTAGTTAATTGTATTATTACTTAACTTAATAATAATACCATATTATTACAGAGTTTTGTATTTTGCAATACATTTTACTGCATTCAGCATACATTTATAAAATTTTTATGTCTAATAACGCTGCTAATATAAAAAAGAATCTTGAAAGACTTCTCAAAGAGAGAGAATGGAGAGTTGTTGATTTAGAAAATAAAGCAAAAAAGGGACGAGTAGTACATAATATTATACATGGTACTACTAACAATCCCCGTATAGATATCCTAAAATCTTTGGCTGACGCACTAAATGTAGACATAGAAGAATTTTTACATGAAGATGACAAAGAGGAGAATGTTAACCTTACTCTTTTATTGGATACTTGCAAGAAAGTTATTGTAGAAATAACTCCTATATGTGATAAATACACAATAAAACCTAATAATATTTTGAAACTAATAAGAGAAGTTTATAAATATTCCATGGATCTAAATTTGACTCATGCGGATAATATCCACATAAAATGGCTTATCCAACAACATTATAAAAAGTAACATAGTATATGTAAAAATTAGTTACATATACCTTTTATCTCCTGAGTTCTTGGGTATTTTGGTCCAAAATATCTTATCAGCATTCCATAAAAATAAGAACATTGTACAGTTCCTTCAGCTTTATCAGGAAGGCTTTTAGCTGTTTTAGCTGCTTGAACAAATAAGTAACTAACATTATCCATATTGCCAAGATTTTTTATCCCATAGATATTCCAGTAGATATTTTTAACTAATCTATATGTACTCATGGCTTCTTCTGCTTTGCCTATAGCACTCAATGCATCACCTTTTGCTACTAAAGCATTGGCAAGAAATATATCTTTTGAATTATCTAAATCATTTAGTTTATTATTTCTTTCCTTACCTTCTACAAGAAGATTTACTGCTTCTGTCGCGTGGGTTAGTGCCTCTTCTTTTTTACCTATACCTACCTCAGACCTTGATAGTTCTGTTAAAGTTTGAGACAAAATACCTGCAGAAATTTTTGTATTCTTCTTATTGCTTAGATGTTTATATACTTTATTATTAATGACATCATAAGCGGCTTCAAAGTTTTGCATATAATTCAATATTCTAGCTTGCATTATATATTCAGGTGCTAATGTTAAGTGCATACTATTCTTAGCTACAGTACTATTGTCTATATCAATCAATAGTATATTTAAAGCTTCTTGATATTTACCTTCTGCCATAAGAATCATAGATTTATTATATTCTACTCCTCCAGCTCCTAAAAATGTTTTAAGAGTATCAGGACGAGCTTTCTCTTCTTTCCTTATATTTTCTTTAGCATTTTTAATATCTCCTACGCCAATTTGTATACCAGCTTTTATAGAATAAATGTAGGACTTTAACTCATCGTAATTTGCTAGTTTTTGAGCAATTTGTTCTGCTTGATCTAAATATTTCATTGCAATATTTATTGGTTGGTTAATAGTATAATATTCATATATTCCTATAAAAGTTAGGTAGCCACTATACACAGCTTTTTCTTTATCGCTACGAAACAATAAACTAATATTTGATACCTTGTTATTAAACCAATCGACCATTTTTTTTGCATTATCAGATTGACGCTGACCTATTAAATAATACCATAGTAATTTTTCTCTTAATTCAATGATTTTATATATATCAGCATTATAGTTATCGGCATTACTTAATAACATTTCTAAATTACTTTCTAAAAAGTCACTTTTAGTAATAACTTCTACTCTTTTATTTACTGCTTCAGGTATATAATTATTACACTCATCCAATAATAAATTAACATTTTGCTGATTTAATTTTTTACCAGCAATATTTAATAATTCCTCTTTAATAGCATCATGTACTCTAAATATTTGATTATTTCTATCTTCACTAATTTGCTCAATTAGACCAAATCTAACCAACTCCCTCAATAAATCAGATAGATTTTCACTATCAGGGACTATCTTTTCTAACAAATATCTAGGTATTTTTTGATTATTTACTAGAGTTATCTTATATAATAACTCTTTTCCACATTGGGTAATTTCTTTTAATATTATCTCTAAATGTCCTCTTATTTTATTATCATATTTTGCCATATATTTTATATATTCCTCAATTGTCATATGACTATTATTTTGTAGGAAAATTGCACTATGACCGATCATGTAAGCAGGATATCCTTTTAAGCTACCTACTAACTCTGATACAAATTTAGGTGATTGATTCTTCATAATCTTGTTGATTATTACAGTAGCATTCTCTTCCTTTAAATAAGGCACTGGGATTTTTGAAATTAAATATTTATCATCTTGTGAACAAATAATAATATGTCCTCCATGACTCCAATCTATAATATCTTTAATTTTATCGTTCTCATTAATATGGAGATTATCAAATATCAATAACCACTTACTTTGGTTTTTTAAATATTCCATTAAACTATTCTTAACATTTTTTGGATCTTCTGATATATAACACCCCTCCTTAAGACATATTTGTTTATTAATTTCTTTAGCAATTGTTATGAATTGTGGGATTAAATCCACAGCTACATCAAGAAACCCTATAATATTATATTCATGTTTATATTCTTTAACATATTTACGTACTAACTCACTCTTACCCATGCCGGTAATACCGGTAACACCCACTTTCTTATCATTTACTAATTTCTCTCTTAATTTGCTAATTTGCTCTTCATGATTAGTAAAATAATATACAGGTTTTTCTTTATTTATAATTATGGCATATACTGAATCACTAAGAGTAATTGCAGTAACAAATAGTGTAACGATAAGCCTATTGATCATTTTGTTTCCTATTATTTCGCAATTTATCTAACTGTATTACTTTAGCTTGTTGAGCATTAATATCATTTTGCTTTGATATCACACTATCAATTTTTATTTCTATAATTGTTTGATCATCTTTTCTAATCACTGAATGATTTATTTGAAAATCTTTCAATAAAAGAAATATTTGACCTAAATTTAATATATATAGGTTTGCTGTATTATTAAATATTTTCTCAGAATATCTTATTGCTAAATTTTTATCTAACCGAAAACCGTTGCTAGAATACACTAGCATGTTTTCTTGAAAAATTATTTTTACATATCTTCTATTCTCTGCATCCTTATTAAAATATAAGATATTAGATAATATACTAATGACTATCTGATTAAATATTTCCTGTTCAAAGGGAACTACAAGATGATCTACTGTATTTTCTATATTTAATATAATATTGGAATTATAACAAGCTGTATAACCCTTGAAGTAGTTTCTTATATCTAAAATTACTGAACTTAGCTCTACCTTAAAACCATTTTCTTTTTTCTCTTCTAGAGATTCTATTGCTAAAGGAAAATATTCATTATTATGTTTTTGTTCTATATTATGGTTTAAATCTACTCTACCAAGGAAGTTTTTATACATAGAGTTTTTAGAATACTGATAACATTTTAATATAAATTCCTCATTTACTTTATGAAATAATAAAATATCATTACTTCTCTGAATGTTCTCATGTAAATTTGACCGTAATCGTTCTAATAGTTCCTTAATTTTTCTGTCTCTATTAGATAAATAAATTATCCCTCTAATAACTAAAACAAAGATGATACCACTACCTAACATAAACCATAACATTTGTCGGTTTATTTTTGTTATAGCTTGTTCTTCATAAAGTGAGTTGGGATTAATATTTAGTTCTATAGTGCATACTAAATTTTTGTTTACTAAGTATTTTCTTGTTATACTACTACTAGTTTCTATATTCCCATTATTGATAATGTGGTATTCATTAAACTTGATATTGTAAATAAAGTTTTGTTCTGAAATAACGTTTAGCATTTCTTGTAATGTTATATAGGTTAAATAACACGAACTATAACGATTTGTAGATAAAGAAGCCTTAGGGAAAAGTATATTATCTTTTACATA
The DNA here is from genome assembly GCF_965178575.1 of Candidatus Tisiphia endosymbiont of Micropterix aruncella. NCBI lineage: Bacteria > Pseudomonadati > Pseudomonadota > Alphaproteobacteria > Rickettsiales > Rickettsiaceae > Candidatus Tisiphia > Candidatus Tisiphia endosymbiont of Micropterix aruncella. Next base: position 330,080 of record NZ_OZ238268.1, on the reverse strand, counting down.
GTCTTTAAGTTTTAATATCTTATTATCCGTGTTTTCTTGCTGATCATCATCAAAAACATATAAATGACTTATAATAAGCGATTTAATTAAATCATGTTGAGATTCCACACGTATTAAATTTTGATATTTATGTTCATACCAAAGATATTTATAAAACCCTACATTTGTAACTAATACAATGATTACAATAGAAAATATATAAAGTATACTTACTTTTATAACCTCTTTTTGCTCTTGTTGTTTCTTTAGGATTAACATATAATAACACTATCGTAGTGTAGCAAAAATCTAATCATTATTGCTACTAAAAATCTTTGACTATTAAGTTAAGCTTTTGAGTTTTTATCTAAACCTTCAATAGTTACTATGTCTTCTAATTGTAGTTTTCTATCCTGAGTTTGGTTTACAAGAATATTATAAGTAGAAATGGTTTTTTTCAAGATGTTTCTCTATTACTGCCCTATTTTTATTGGCTTTCCCTTCTTGCTTTTGGTATTTTTTTATCTTTAGTTGGAAACTATAATACTATAGTTAGAAAATAAGCTAAATGCTGCTAGGCTACTAAGTAAACTATGTAAGAAATAAGGAAGTAAATCAGCCAATAGATACCTCGTGGCACATCAAAAGCCGATTACATCTACATGGTTAATATAGTCATTATACTATACAAATGTTACAATACAGGTGCTGATTTATAACAATTCTTACCTCGATTTGGGTTCGAAAATCATCCACTAGGGTGCGCCATTCTCCGATTTCAGTGCATTTTACGAATAATCAACTAATATGATAGTCAAACTCTCTGATACTAACTTACATCACAAAAAAACTAACATTGTTAAAGATCATAATAAATTGCCTAAAATGAGAACAGGTACTGATGACTTTAAAACATTGTTGTTAAACAGTGATGTATTTATTGATAAAAGTCTAATGATCAAAGAGTTGTTAGAGGATAGTGGAGAAGTGATCCTAATTACTCGACCAAGACGCTGGGGTAAGAGCCTGAATATGGATATGCTCCGGAGATTCTTTGAAATTGAAGCAGATGAAAAAGGCAAGCCTTTACCACTAGAACAAAAGATAAATAACAAACTATTCCTTGGAGGTACAGTAGATTTAGGTATTAAAGGCGAAAGGACTCTAAAACCTTTAAAGATTAATAGTAATGAATACGCTATGGTTCAACAAGGTAATTATCCGGTTATTTCTATAAATTTCAAGGATGTTAAGGGCAGCAGTTACCAAGAAATTGAAAGCGGTATACGGAATCAGGTTATACAACTATTTGCGAATCATTATTATCTAAAACATTACCTAACTCAAGACATAGGACTATTAGATAGTGTACAAAAAGCAAAATTAGAACGATATTTTACAGAAGAGCTGACGAAAGAAGATTTAAAGTATAGTTTAAGGTTTTTAAGTGAAATACTTTACAAACATTTTAACCAAAAAGTTTATATATTAATCGATGAATATGATACACCAATTAATAGTTCATACATTGAATTTGGCGATAAATCAAAAGAGTTTGATGATGTACTAGATATTCCGCGGAATATTTGGCAGCGGCTTAAAGAGCAACCCTTATGTAGAAAAAGGAGTAATAACTGGCATCTTGCGTATTGCTAAAGCTAATTTATTTTCCGATTTGAATAATGTTAGTGAATATACCTTACTTGATAAAAATTCTGCTAAGTTTTATGGCTTCACCCAAGCAGAAGTTGATGAGCTATTAACCGTCGTCCCAACCAAAACTAATCCCGAAGAAATTAAAAACTGGTATAATGGTTACACCTTTGGTGGAGAGATCATCTACAACCCATGGTCAATTATGCAATGTCTTGCACGTGAGGGCGAGCTTGATCACTATTGGCTAGATAGTGGTGGAACTAACATTATCGATAAAGTTTTTGCATCAGATGAAATACAAGAATATCTAACTAAACTATTAGAGGGAGAAGGTATAGTAAAGAAATTATATAAACAAATTTCTTTAACAGAAATTGAAGATAATCAAAATACCTGAATTCGATGTAACAAGTTACATCGAATTCAGGTTAATTAAGTATTTTATATTCTTGTAATAATTTATAACAAGTAATTAACGTAATAATTATAGTAGTACACATGACAATTGCTAATGGTAGAAAAGTACCATGATGAAAATAACTAATTAACTGTACACATATTGCAGTAACAATAAATCTTCCTGACATTGCTACAGCCGTAATCCTACCCTTAGCATTTGGTATAGTTTCTAACATTAAGGGCCATAAAATATTACAAGGAAATATTACTCCAATAGCAATTAATTGGATCACTATAGTTATTATTAATGGATCATTAATCTTGTATATTAGTAAGATCATAGCAGAAATAATAAATACACTAAGCATTACAACACCAAAAAAGAAACATTTTTTTTGTCCAAATCTTTTCAAAAAATAACTACTAGAAAAATTGCCAATACAACATACTGCCGCCATAACCCCTTGATAAAAACCAAATTGTTGAATAGGTACTCCTAGGTCTCGCATATAGTAGATAGGAGAAATAGCAATAAAAACCCAATAACTCTGCAAAATAAAAACTGCAATTATTAAATAATAGATAGTCTTCTTTGATTTAAAAATTACATTATATTCTCTTAGTGATATTTTAACATTATAGTTTACTTGACTTTTAGGAATGAATAATATTCCCAATACCAAACAAACTAATCCCAGTGCTAACAATATAGAAAAATTACCTCTCCAACCAAGCAAAAAACTTACATAACTTCCTATTACTGGAGCAAAAGCCATCCCCAGGGTAATGGCTCCATTAAGAATCCCTAACATTTGTTGTTGTTGTTCAGCAGAATAGATATCAGCAATTACTACATAACCTAATACTGCTATTCCAGCAATACCGATGCCTTGTAATAATCTACCTAATAGCAATACATAATAATCCATTGCAAACGCACAAGATATGCTACCAATCACAAATATTATTAAACCTATAATAATAATTGCTTTTCTACCAAATCTATCCCCTAAATTTCCAACAATTAAGGAAGTAATACAGTGTCCTATAAAGTTTATTCCAAGTAATAACTCTACTTCAAAAGTAGAAATATTAAAGATAGTTTGTATTTCTGGAAAACTAGGAACAAATAAATCTATCTCAGCTCCCACTAAAATTTCCATAATTAAAATAGTAATAAATAAATACATAAAAATAATCTTTGTAAAATTCAGAAACAACTTGTTAATTAAGAGATATGTAACTCGATAATCAAGTTTTTATTGAGTTATATAATTCAGGACAGTTTAAAAGTCATAAAAAGAAGTCGAGAAGATGTCATTCCCGCGTAGGCGGGAATCTAAAAATACAAAAACACCTTAGACGTAAAGGTTTTTGAGATCCCCGCCGTAGCTCGGATGACATAAACTATCATGAATTGTATGCCTTAGAAAAAACTTGATTATCGAGTGTAATAAAATATAATGATATTATAGGCAAATGAAATGCGTTATCTCCAAAAAATTTGAATAATATAATTTAACTAATAAATCAATTCAATAATCAATTTTTACTAATAATTCTCACTTAATTTTTTGTTCGAAAATCATCCACTAGGGTGTGCCACACTCCTATCAGGGTTTCAGGGGGATTCCTAATTTATAGTCAGAAATTTTTATGCAACTTTGCAACCAATTTATAGTCGCAAAAATATTAGACCAATTTTCTCTCTAACTAATTTTCAAGGGGAGGGAATATGACGTAAATATTAACTTTTCCTAACAGTTTTGTAGAGAATCTCTGATACCATCTTTTATAATATAGTAGGTAATTTTTCCCACCTGAGTGGCGAAATCTTACCATTGCTTCAATACTACCTTCGCCTTTAAGCTCGCTTCATAACTTATTCTTTGCTGTCATAAAATTTTACCTTTTTTTATTGTTATAGTAAAATACATTGAATTAGGTGACAAAGAACATAGAAATAGCTTCGAATAATTTACTAGTTTCTGTTATCTTATTTTTAATCCATTTTTTCATATTAGCCCAAAATTTTTCTATTGGATTTAAGTCTGGTGAATATGGGGGTAAAAAAATAACCTTACAACCTACTGATTCTATTAATTCTTTCGTCTTCTTTGATTTATGGAAACTAGCATTATCTAGTACTACAACCTGTCCTGCTTTTAATTCTTTAATTAAAAACTTCTCAACCCAATTATTAAATAGTTCTGTATTACAAGTTCCATTAAACACAAAAGGGGCTATCGGCTTATTATTTACCAAACCAGCTATGATATTAGTTCTTTGATACTGTTTACCACTTTTTTGTCCAACCAACAATTCTCCTATCTTACCCCAACCTCTATCTTGGCAAATGGTCCTATCTATACCACTCTCATCAAGATACACCATTTGCTCTTTGTCATATTTACTGACCTTTTCTAAATATTCAGATCGTTTCTCTGCACTTGCTTCCAAATAGCTGAAGGTTTTTTTTATAACTATAGCCTAACTTCTTTAATATTCTTCCAACTTGAGTGCCTGTAATCCCAAATTTCTTACCAATATCTTTTAGCGTAATATTTGAATTATTTTTGACAAATTCTTCTAATTGTTGCTTGTCAACTTTACTTTTAAATCCTAATCTCGCTTTTGCTAATATTGTTCCTTCTTTTTTCTTCCTTACCTTCCAACGATTAATTGTATTCTTGTGTATATCAAATATCTTAGCAGCAGATATTTGACTATTACCTTTTTCTATATAATTTATTACTTTTTCTCTTAAATCTTGACTATATGGGCTTGTTGACATTTTTTTCTCTTATTTATATCATATAAACTCACCTAATTCAATGTCTTTCACTATATTTTATCCCGTTATTCTCGGATCAATAACTTTTTTTGGTCTAATTTTATGGGTGCATTATCAAGTTCTATTAAATAAACGGATTAGTGATTAATAATTTATTTTGACTAATAACAACTGATGTACCTAATGGCAGTGGTAGATTTCGTGCTATATGTCCTATATCTTTTATAAAGAAGGCAGGTACTTGTGAATTTTCTACTGCAATTTGAATTGCCGTTTGTGTAAGATCTCTACCATCTTGTTCCTCTCCGTTTGTAAATTCACCGAAAAGAATTGCTTGGCTTTTTTCTAAAATTCCCACTTGTTTTAATTGTTCTAATCTTGCAAATATTCTATAACCTCTTTCTCCTACATCTTCAAAAATTAATATTTTATTGGTAGAATTAAGTTGCCAGTTTGTACCAAGAGAATATTGCACCATAGATAAATTACCACCAAGGATTTGTCCTAAAATTGACTCTCTATTCGTTAAATTTTTTGCTATTGCATTTATAGGATAAAGATCATAAGTAAAATTTTTAGTATTACCTAAAAGAGCATTGATTATATAAATGTGGTCTTGAGCATTTACGCCTCGCACTATTCTGTCTAAAACTGTAGCGTGTAAAGATGACCACCCTATTATTTGGTTAAAATATAAGTGTAACGCAGTAATATCGCTAAAGCCTACTAATACTTTATATTTATTGAACATATGAGGTCTCAAAAAAGGAATTAATTCCATAGAACCATATCCTCCTCTATAAGCCCATATAACATTTGAATCTGGATTTTGTAAAGCTGAAATAAAGCTTTGTAGTCTTACTTCTAATGTTGAGGCACTAAACACACTTGAATCATCAATAATGTTATCTGCAATACTTATTTGTATATTATAATAATCCTTAAATAATGCTTGGATCTGATCAAAATATTGGTACATACCAGGCGTTTTTGAAGAAGGAGCTACAACATCTATAATTAATTTTTTCATTGAAATCTCTTAAGGCATTTAAAATTATATCCTTTCTTTAATTTATGATTTAAAATAAAAAGGTTGATACTAATATGGTGCCGCTAGTAGGAATTGAACCTACGACCTCATCATTACCAATGATGTACTCTACCTCTGAGCTATAGCGGCCTAGTTTTAAGAGAAGTCTCAGACTATATGAGTATGATCTTTTTGACATATATTGCTTTATTGGTCAAGCAATAATTTTAAAATAATTACTTAGTCAGTTAGCATTTGAGTGTATAGTGTATAATTAGATTCTTTTTCGTCTAGTAGAAAACACTCTATTACCATGCGTTTTCAATAATAATTGGTATACTGTAAGGTTTAATAATTATTAGGTCAAATCTAACTTGATAATTTTGGTATTTTGGGTTAGAGCTTAAAAATACACTAGCAGATCTTTTTATTCTTGCTTGTTGATGAGTTGATAATATCCGATCATCAACGTCAGAACGCCTTGCTTTTACTTCTATAAAAACAAGTTGTTTTCCACGTAGAGCGATAATATCAATCTCACCTACATAATATCTTTTACGATGGTGAAGAATTTGATAAAATTTAATTTTATAAATAATAATAGCCACATACTCAGCTACTAAACCGAATGTAATCCTTTTCATAATAATGTTTGCAAGAACTTGAAGAATTTCGAGTACATTCACCGCATAATAGCATATATATCAAGTAGCACTAATGACTTTTATATATAAAATATAAAAAAAATCGCCGTATACTTAATGCTTTAAAGAATTGGTTGTTGATTCTTATTATGAAAACCCCCATTATACAAATTCTAGATAACAAACCACCACATGAATTAGCATTTTGGTAGCGAGGGAGGGATTTGAACCCCCGACACGCGGATTATGATTCCGCTGCTCTAACCAACTGAGCTACCCCGCCATGATGGAAAGAGCTTCAGAAAATTACATGCTAGACAACTCCAAACAGACTCTGTAAAATTCTAACGTTTAGAGAATTGAGTACTTTTTCTAGCTTTATGCTTACCATATTTCTTCCGTTCTACAACCCTTGAGTCTCTTGTTAAGAAACCGGATTTGCGTAAAATACTATGAAATTCTGGTGCAATTTTGTCAAGAGCTCTAGAAACACCGTGTAGTACAGCACCCAGTTGTCCTGATATTCCACCACCTCTGACAGTACATATTATATCATATTGTCCAGCAGTATTGGTTACAACAAATGGTCGCAAGAGAGATTTGGTATGAGCTTCACGAGTGAAATATTGCTCCATATTTTTTTTGTTGACAATTACCTTGCCACTACCGCTTTTTAACCAAACTCTAGCTATTGCACTTTTTCTTCTACCTGTACCATAGACTTTATTATCACTGCTTCCTACAGGCGTTTTAGGCTTAACTAACTTACTCTGAACTGTATCGCTTTTGGTTTTTTCGCTTTGAACCTTTAATGTTGTCATAATTCACTATTTTTTATTCTTTGTATTTTTGCTTGCAAAATCATAAGACTCAGGTTGCTGAGCTTTATGTGGGTGTTCATTCTCTGCATAGACATATAGATTACCCATCTGCTTTGATCCCAAAACATTTCGCGTAATCATTCTTTTTACAGCAAGCTTAACGACACGTTCAGGATACTTACCAGACAGAATTTTTCCAGCTGTTGTATCCTTTATTCCACCTGGGAAACCAGTATGACGATAATAAAACTTACCATCTTTCAGGTCTGATTTTTTACCTGTCAAGCAAATATGCTTGGCATTAATTATTATTACATAATCTCCACAATCTAAATGAGGAGTGAAGGAAGGCTTATGTTTGCCACGTAAGATTTTAGCTACTTCACTAGCAAGTCTACCTAATACAAGGTCTTTAGCATCTATGACCCACCACTTCTTCTGAATTTGTGATGGTTTTGCAGAATAAGTTTTCACGTTATATATCTTTATTAATTAGAATTAATGTTATCATTGTCCCAGCCTAGGCTATACTAAATAGCATTATAACCACTATTTTGTCAAGATAAATGTAAATATATTTAACATAGTTCTTGACTACTCGACAAACATAATTTTTTTATCAGTAGCAAAATACACACTACCACAGCAGGTTTTTCCATGATATTCAATATTTTTAGTAATTTTAGTAATCTGTGGAGTAGTGCTTAAATTACCATTAACATCTGATTGGAAACTATATAATTCACCTTTAGTGGAAATAATATTTAAATTCCACTCTTTTGTCTCAACTACCTTACCAATTATAGGGGGTAGGAATGATGCAGCTTTAACTTTTTTAATATCTTTCCCATCATTTAGATCTGCTACAAACTTGACTTTACCAAAATCAGTACTTATAGCAGCTATTTGTCCAGCATTATTTGTTATAAATAAACTATTACCAACTAACAGCATGGATTGCACATCATAAGCTTTGGTTTGCCAAAGAATATTACCCGTCATGATATCTAACTTTACTATCTTACCAGCACTATTAGCTATATATATATGAGAGTTATTGACAATAGGTTTGCATAATATAGATGCTGCCTCAAAATTTGGTAAACCTATTTCCTGCTGACTAGATAAATCGTTAGTCCATAAAACTTGGCCGCTACTAGCTTCTAGAGCAAGAATTTGTCCTGAATTATAGTTTACTATTACATGATTATTTTGTACTATTGGGCTAACATGGTAACTTGATGACAAAGTTTCTACTACACCTTCATGTTGCCAAACAAAATTTAAGTTATCAATATTAATCGCTAATATTTGATTAGTTACTGTTTGAACTACAATAGTATGATTATTAATTAATACCGGTTTTACTCTAGTAATATCAGGCAACTCTTTTCTGATTATTTCATGACCTGACCTACTATCTAATACTACCAAGAATCTTGAACCATAGGTAACATATAGTTTATCATTGTGGCATAAGATCCCTCCACCAACATAATAATCACTCTTGTTAGTGCTGATATTATATGACCACATAATAGATTTATCTTTCATAGAAAAAGCGGAAATATTACCTTTAGTATCAATGGTATAGGCAACAGCTTTATTAAAAATTGGCTCTGATATTATTTTATATTTTGCAACAGTATATTCCTTATTTTGCAGCTGTTCAGGGCTAAATATATTTGTTTTTACAGTAGAATCTATTTGAATTGTTTCATTACTTTCTACAGATAATCTAGGAGTTAATTCTACAATATTTTTAATCTTTTTAGCTCCAAGACCGCAAGAAGTTAGAATAAAAGGTAGTAAGAAAATAATTAATCGTTGTTTTATCATAATTTAAGCCTTTGTTATTACGCGAATTCGGTGAAATTATAGATTGCTTCGCCGACCTACGGTCTCCTCGCAATGACGTTTTATAGACGTATACGTATATGTCATTGCAAGCGAACGTATGTGAGCGTGGCAATCCATTTTGCTAAAAACATGATTTTAAAAGATTAAAATCATGTTTTTAGCTTTAGAAAGGTTTAAAATGCATTCGCGTTAGCCGCTTTAAGAATGCATTTTTCCTTATATTAAAGCCAATTCGGGATAAGAATTAACTAATTCTTATCCCGAATTGAGGTTTATTGTAAGTTTGAAAGTAAAGCTTTAGCCTGCTCTTTAACTACTTGAGTTGTACTTTCTAGTGATATTACCTTTTTCAAAGTATTTTCTGCTAAACCTTTTGAGTTGTTGTTAATATACCAAATTGCTTTGATAATATTTGCAGTACCAAAGAATGGTTTATTCTCATCATCAAAATAATTTAAATATTCCTCGATTTCATTAATGTTTACATTAGATAAATTTGTTTCGTCTATCATTAAACTTAACCAAACTAGACGTGCATATGCACTTGTTAATTCGGCATAATTCTTGTTATCAATAATTTTCTTTAATAAAGTTCTAGCCTCTATAAAATCTCCTTGTTGTATTTTTATACTGACTTGTTCGATAGCAGCAAGCTCTCCTACTTTATTATTACTTGTTTCAATTAAATTATCCAACGACTTTATGGTTAGGTCTTTATTGTCATTGATAAGCGACATAGACTTAACTAAAATATCACCTGTCTTTTGATTATTCTTTATTTTCTTACCATCAAGCCAATTGTTTATTAGCATAAATAATACAACTATTAGTGCGAGTATTATAGTTATAGGAAGAAGTTTTTTAAAGTAATAAAGTTTCTTTTCTTCATTTTTATCATTTAAGACTTCTTCTAAAATGTCAGTCATTATTATTTACCTTTTTGTTCATAAGAACCTAACGCTTACAAGCAAATTTGGTTCTTGCATCCTTAGCTCTTTTTATTGATGTAGCTGATCTACTCGGAAATTCTGTTTCAAGTTTATCAAGAATAGAGCATGCCTCTTGTATTTTCTTCAATTCCCCAAGAGATAATGCTAATTTTAACAATGAGTCAGAAGCTTTAGAGCCTTTTGGTGATTGTTTGTAACCTTTTAGATAATTTATAGCCGCTTTATCAAACATATTACGTCTAAAAAAAGATTCTCCGTACCAAAAATATGCATTACTTACCAAAGGACTATTAGAGTAATTTTTTAAAAAATTTGCAAATTTTTCTTCTGCATCGGTTAATTTATTATCTTTTAAAGAGGCAAGTGCTAAGTCATAAAGTTGCTTATCTTTTGCTATCCCCGAGATGGGTTTTGCAATATCATACGACGCAACTTCTTTTTGTGCTTCTTTAGTAGCTGGTATTTCAAAGACATCGCCAACTATAGAATCATCTGCTAAATTTTTTGCTGTACTGGTATCCTCAGAACTTATTACCTCTTGTTTTGTAGAGGCTAAAATTCTCTCTAATTTGGCAATAGTATGTTCAATTATTTCGACTCTGCCAAGTAAGTGTTGATTCTCTTTCTCCAAAATATCTAATCTTTCTGTGCAATCATTAGATGAATCAAATTTCAAACCTTTTCTAGTAATTTGATTTCCAGCAAATACTTGCGTAGAAATCAAAATAATCAATAAATATATAGAAACTGCTTTCATGAATTAATATTTAATTTAAATGTTGTAATACCATCTGAGTATACTAAATGACGTTGTTTTAGCCACATTATACCATTTCCCATTATTAACTACGCTAATACTACAGTTGTAGTTACTACCTAGAGCTGTCATTCTTAGCAACGGCGGGAATCTAAAAAAATAGCCTAAAAGACTATTAAACATTATTAGATCCCAGCTTTCGCTGGGATGACATCGTTTTGACATTAGTACTACACTGTAGCACTAAATAGCGTAGTTAATAATGGGAAATGGTATTATAACCCCAATTCGGGATAAGAATTAGTTAATTCTTATCCCGAATTCGCGTATTATGAGTTATGCATAAACCCTTAAACAGCTTTTGGCATCTGTTGCAATATAAAGTTTTTCACTTTCTCAAATGCTGTGTTTTCAATCTGCCTAATTCTTTCCTTAGATATTTTATATTCTATACTAAGAGTATCAAGAGTTTTTGGAGAATCTTTTAATTTACGCTCAGTGAGAATATGTAATTCACGATCATTTAATATCTTCATCGCTTGTGTTAACAAATTATGTTTGTTAACAGAATCCTCTTGGCTAATTAATCTTAGCTCTTGGCTTGGACGAGTTTCCGGTAAAAATTCAATTAGTTCGCTATCACTGTTATCATTTCCACTATTTACCAAATTATTCAATGATAAGTCTGAACCAGATAACCTAGAATTCATTTCACTAACTTCATTCTTAGTCACTCCAAGTTCTTGAGCAATTTGAACAAAATCTTGATCTGTAACAGCTCTTGAATATAGGTTAGTGATTTTATGCTTAATTTTACCAAGGCTGAAAAATAACTTTTTTTGTGCTGCCGTAGTACCCATTTTAACCAAAGACCAAGATCTTAGGACATATTCATGGATTGAAGCTTTAATCCACCACAAAGCATAAGTAGACAAGCGAAAACCTAAATCAGGATTATATTTCTTTACTGCTTGCATAAGACCTAAATTCCCTTCTGACACAAGCTCATTTAGAGGTAGCCCATAATTTCTATATCTAATGGCAATTTTTGCTACCAATTTCAAGTGGCTAGTTACTAGCTTATGAGCAGCTTCTAGGTCATTCTGCTCAAGATAGGCTTTGGCAAGTAGAAATTCTTCCTCTTGTGAAAGTGACGGAACTTTATTGATCTTTTGCAAATATTGATAAAACCCTGATTCTGCAGAAATTACTGGCACACTGATTTTGTTAGTCATATAATACCTTTAAAATAGATTCCTTTACTTAAGGATATACTAGAATGGGTACATAATATCATAAGTTTAAAATATTTTAAATAGACTTCTTGTAAAAAATTGAAATTTGACTTTTTACAAAAAGAGAGCAACATAGTGTTACAAAAATCTAATAGAAATTTTGCCTTAGCCCTAGTTAGTTTAGTACTTAGCATGGTTTTTTTAAGCTTTGCATCAATACCAATTTACAATTTATTTTGTAAAGTCACTGGATATGGTGGTACTACCACAAGACAGGAACTCAATATATATTCTCCTAAAAAAGGAACTAGAACCATAACTATAGAATTTGATTCCAATGTTGACAGTAAATTACCTTGGCGATTTATTCCTAAGCAAAGGAACTCTAAAGTTACCCTAGGACAAAATACACTAATTTTTTATGAATCTGAAAATCTAAGTAACGATGATATAATAGGAACTTCCGTTTACAATGTTACACCTAATAAAGCTGGTAAATATTTTGTTAAAATACATTGTTTTTGTTTTGAAGAACAGTTATTAAAAGCAGGAGAAAAAATGTTGATGCCAGTGACATTTTTTATAGACTCTGATTTTGAGGAAGATAAAGAAATGAATGATGTGGATACAATAACCCTATCTTATAGTTTTTATAAGGTAAGAACCATTGAAAAAGATTCAATGAAGTTCAAATAATAATTTAAAAAGTAGAAATTTAGTATATATTTATATAGCTAACCCGATAGCATCTAGTCGTAGTAAATTGACGTCTATTAGCAAGAAGCCGAACGTGACGAAGCAATCTAATAAATGTGGATTGCCACTACACTCACGTGGTCTCGCTAATAGACTGGAATATTTTTACCCAACGTCATTGCGAGGAGCTACTTTAGTAGCGACGAAGCAATCCATAAAAAGTTGTTAGAAATGGATTGCTTCGTCGGCTCACGCCTCCTAGCAATAACGGAGTAACATCAATCGGGTTATCTATGCTTTTAATAGATGATTTTAATAAAAAAAGTTAATTATTTTATGGCCATAACAATTCATTCACAAGAACACTTTAAGAAAATGCATATTGTAGGCAAACTTGCTGCAGAAACCCTAGATTTTATTACTGATTACGTAAAACCAGGAGTGAGTACGATCTATTTAAATGATCTTTGCCATGAGTTTATTGTGTCCAATAATGCAATCCCTGCACCTTTAAACTATAATGGGTTTCCAAAATCAATTTGTACTTCTGTTAATCATGTAGTATGCCATGGTATTCCAAATGATAAACTCCTTAAAAATGGCGATATAATAAATATCGACGTTACTGTAATTGTCGATGGATGGTATGGTGATACTAGTAGAATGTATTATGTTGGTGATGTAGGAATTAAAGCAAAACGCTTAGTGCAGGTTACTTATGATGCTATGATGATAGGAATTGAACTAGTAAAACCAGGAGTACATTTGGGAGATATCGGAAATGCTATACAAACTTATGTTGAAAAACATAATTATTCAGTTGTTAGAAATTATACTGGTCACGGGATAGGGCGTATATTTCATACAGAACCAACTGTTCTACATTATGGCAAAGCTGGCACTGGCTTAGTCTTGGAGGAAGGTATGTTTTTTACTATTGAGCCAATGGTAAATGCTGGACATCACTCCACTCATCTAAGTAAATTAGACGGTTGGACAGTCACAACAAGTGATAAATCATTATCAGCACAATTTGAGCATAGTTTAGGCGTAACCAAAGATGGTTTTGACATTTTTACTTTATCACCAAAACATTTGATACATCCACCTTATAAAACAGACTTATTGTAAAACTAAATATGAAAGATGATATACCCCATTATATTGGGCATAGACAACGCCTAAAACAACGTATTATTGTTTCTGCAGAAAATCTTGCAGATTATGAATTACTTGAAATGATATTATTTTTTGTAATACCTAGAAAAGATGTAAAACCATTAGCAAAGGAATTATTAACACAATTTGGTAGTCTCGCTAATTTAATAAATACAGATAAAGAAAAATTGCTTAATATTAAAGGAACTAATGATAATTTATATGTAAATTTTGTCATTATGCGTGAACTAACTAACAGAATGCTAAAACAAAAAGTAATAAATCAAAATGTAATTAGTTCTTGGAACGTTCTAATAGACTATCTAAAAGCAACGATGGGTAGCATGAAGACAGAACAATTTCGTATCTTATTTTTAAATAAAAAGAATGTCCTAATTGCTGATGAAGTTTTAAGCCAAGGCACTATAGATCAGGCAACAATATATCCAAGAGAAATAATTAAAAGAGCTTTATTTAATGAAGCTGGTGCAATTATATTGGTACATAATCATCCAAGTGGTGTTAGTAAGCCTTCAAATACTGATATTGAACTAACACACAAAATAGTAGAAACTTGTGCTAATATGAACATATCGGTTCATGACCACGTAATTATTACAGCCAATGAATATTTCAGTTTTAAGTCTAATATGCTATTATGAGTAACTTTATTAATTATAGTTTTTTGTTTTTATTATCTTTTATAGCAACAAGCTTTCTTACTTGGCTATTGATTTCTAGCCTTCCATCTTTTGGAGTGGTGGATATACCAGATCCACGTAGAGTACATAGTAGAATCACACCAAGAGGAGGTGGGCTTGCGATAGTTATAGTGGTAATAATTGCTCTTATCGCCTATGAATATTTTGGGGCAAAAACTCTGATAAACTCAATTAAAATTGTACCTTTACTGCTGATCATTTCTACCATTTCATTTTTAGATGATCTTATTTCTATTCCGATATTTGTAAGACTAATTTTTCACATAATTTGTTCTACAATAGCCATTTTTTTATTTTTATCTCCAGCAGTATTGTTTCATCATGAATTACCTTTATATATTGATTTTGTGCTATCTATAATAGGATTGATTGTCTTTTTAAATATTTATAATTTTCTTGATGGAATAGATGGCATTAGTGGTGCTGAATCTATTCATTTATCGATTACTATATTGATACTTTGTTATCTAAAATCTGATATAATAATAAATATAAATTTTATAATTATGCTTAACATCATTATATTAGCATGTTCCATAGGTTTTTTGATATTTAACTGGCATCCTGCTAAAATCTTTCTAGGGGACGTAGGTAGTATAAGCTTAGGATTTTTATTAGGTTTATGTTTGCTACTTATTTCAGCATCTAGTGTTCATTTGTTTGTTGCTTCATCTATTGCTAGCTTATATTACCTAGCAGATGGAGGATTAACCATACTAATTAGACTAGTTAATAAGGAGAAAATTTGGCAACCTCATTTAAAGCATTTTTTTCAAAAAGCAGTCAGAAATGGTAAGAGTCATAGGGAAGTAGTGAGTAGAATTATAATATGCAATATATTGCTCATGATATTATCAATTATTTCTCTGTATTTTCCTTTATTATCAATTATCTTTGCTATATTAGTAGTAATGGTTACAATAATTAATTTTGCCCATGAAACCGCTCAGCCATGACATCAATATAATTATTAGACGAATCTTTGGTAAACAGCACCCATTGCTTGCAGAAATTATGATTAATTGGAGCAAGATTGTTGGACCGAAATTTAGTACCAAAACTAGCCCGTTAAAAATATCTAGCCCTAAAGAGAAAGGACAGAGAATAAATATTTTACATGTACAAGTGGAAAATTCGAGCATCGCCTTAGAACTATCATTTCATCAACAGATAATTATTGAGCGTATTTCCGTTTATCTAGGTTTTAAGGCCATACATAGTTTAAGAACTACAATATATGCTACAAGAAATAACTAGAATAGACTTCTATTTTCATCGAGTATTATCCTGAAATCTTGGAAATATCGGCTCTGGCTGGTTAATGTTACTACCTAGAGCTAAAGTAAACTCCTTTGTTAAATGTTTAAACATTCTCTGACTTTTTGGTACACCAAGCTGATCAAGCATTTTATTAGCCGAATCAGGGATAAATGGTTGTAACATTACAGCAATATATCTTAGTGTCTCAAGTAGCGTATATAACACCTCATTCATCCTTACAGGATCAGTTTTTTTTAACTGCCAAGGAGCTTCTCGATCTATGTAAATATTGGCTTCTTCGGTTAAAGTAATAATATTTTCTAACACAGAATTAATAGCAAAAGTCTTAATGAACAGTGAATTTTCTGATATAATTTGGTGGGATAGCTTCATTAAAAATGACTCATAAATGCTATCGATAGATTTCTTGCTAATTGGCGGAATTTTTGCCTCATTGTTATTATAAACAAAGGCTAGGGTTCTTTGCAATAAATTACCAATTTTATTAGATAGCTCACTATTAACTCTATTGATTAAGCTACTACGAGAATAATTACCATCTGAGCCAAATATTACCTCTCTCATTAAATAATATCTAACTGGATCTAAACCAAATTCTTTTATTAATTGCAGCGGATCAATTACATTCCCTATAGATTTCGAAATTTTTTGCCCTTCATTAGTCCACCACCCATGTGCCATAACACATTTTGGTAGCGGTAAGCCAGCTGCCATCAAAAATGCTGGCCAGTATACGGCATGAAAGCGTAATATATCTTTCCCGACTATATGAACATCAGCCGGCCAAAATTTGTTATACTGGCTTGTATCATTTGGATATCCTAAAGCCGAAATATAGTTGGTTAGTGCATCAAGCCATACATATATTACGTGCTTTTCGTCATTTGGTACTTTAATCCCCCACTTAAAACTAGAACGTGATATGGATAAATCATGCAACCCTGATTTGACAAAACTAATAACTTCATTACGTCTAGTATTTGGTCTGATAAAATCAGGGTTGGCATCGTAAAAATCTAATAATTTATCTTGCCATTTTGATAGGGCAAAAAAGTAACTTGGTTCTTCAAGCCATTCAACAGGAGCTTTAGTCGGAGCTAGCCCATCTTCTGTTAATTCTGATTCATCATAAAAAGCCTCATCGCGCGTCGAGTACCAGCCTTTATAGCTATCAAGATAAATATTGCCACTATCCAGCAATTTTTGCCATAGACTACTTACCGCTTGTTTATGCCTAGCTTCTGTAGTTCTAATAAAATCATCATTAGAAATGTTCATTGAGTGCATTAATGTACGAAAAGTTTCAGATACTGTATCGGTAAATATTTGTGGTTCAACATTTTTGGCAATAGCAGATTTTTCTACCTTTTGACCATGTTCATCAGTACCGGTCAGAAACATTACCTCTTTACCTGATAAACGCATAAATCTTGCTATTACATCAGATGCAACACTTGTATAAGCATGTCCTATGTGAGGTATATCATTGACATAATAAATCGGAGTAGTAATGTAATATGTATTTTTCATAATGATCAATTGTTGGAAGCAAAATAGTATATTTATTATAGTTATTTTGTTAATATTAGTATACTGTAAAAATAGTTAGAATAACTTATTATAAGTAGGGAAAATTGTATGAAACATTATACATTATTAGAGCAAGAATTAGAGCAAATCTCTCAAATTAATAACGTGATTAATATACTTTATTGGGATATCGCAGTAAACATTCCGCAAGGAGCAATTGATAGTAGAACAAACGAAATATCACTGTTATCTTCCATGGCACATTCTAGATTACAGTCAAAAAAACTTGCTGAATTAGTAGAAGCTGTTTCTGAAAACCTAAATATGCTAGATATTTGGCAATTAGCAAATTTACAAGAAACAAAAAGACGGATCGTTGAATCTAGCTGTATAGATGATGATTTACGGAAAATGTATGTCACTGCTAGTGCAAAATGTGAGTTAATCTGGCGGAATGCTAGAAAAAATAATGATTACCTATCACTTAAACCTTACCTACAAACAGTATTAGATTGCGTACAAGAAATGGCGAAATCTAAAGCTGCAATATTAAATTGTACTAAATATGATGCTTTACTTGATACATATGACCCTGATCGTAAACTAGATGAAATTAAAGTAGTTTTTAATAATATAAAAAAAACCATACCACAATTAATTGCTCAGATAGTAGAAAAACAAAGCCAAGAACATGTTCTACCTATAGTTGATAGTATTAATAAAGAACAGCAAAAACTAATTGCCAAAAGACTTATGGCAATAATGGGGTTTAACTGCACTAAAGGTAGATTAGATGAATCAGCTCACCCATTTTGTATGGGTACTCCTGATGATATTAGATTAACTAATAGATATGATGAACATAATTTTATTTCAGGGATTATGGGGATTATGCATGAAACTGGTCATGCTTTATATGAACAAAATTTGCCCAACAAATATAAAAACCAACCAGTAGGTAAGGCTAAAGGTATGGCTGTCCATGAAAGTCAATCTTTATTTATGGAAATGCAAGTAGGTAGGTCAGGGGAATTTTGTCAATATCTATCAAAGCTACTTAAGGATGAATTTGAATTCAAAGGACTAGAATATTCTGCAGAAAATCTTTACAAATTAATGACAAGAGTCAAACCTAGTTTTATTAGAGTAGAAGCAGATGAAGTGACTTATCCAATGCATGTAATAGTTAGGTTTGAACTAGAAGAATTATTAATTAGTGGAGATCTAACTTTGGATGATTTGCCATATCATTGGAATAATAAGATGCAAGAATATTTAGGCATTACTCCACCAACAGATACAAATGGATGCTTACAAGATATACATTGGCCAATGGGGAGTTTTGGTTATTTCCCGTCTTACACTAACGGAGCAATTATTGCTTCAATGCTTATGAAAAAAGCACAGGAAGTTAATCACAATATAAAAAAGGAAATAACAAGAGGAGAATTCAATGGTGTAAACCAATTCTTGAATGATAATCTTAGAAGCTATGGGTCCTTAAAAAGCACCAGCAAATTAATTAAAAACGCTACAGGTGAAGATCAAATTCAATCGGAAATATTTTTAAAATATCTCCAACAAAAATATTTATAACTTATTTAACCTCAAGTATACTCAAATGATTTGAAGAATTGGATTTGAAAATGAGGGGTGAGCGAACTAGGTGTACATTTAGTACATGAGTACGCAAGTTCCTGATATTTTCAAAAAACAATTCTTCAAAGTAGAAGAGTATATCGATGTAACAAGTTAATATTAAACTTAGTATCATCCTTATTAGAGGGTGATGCCACCCCTGATTCCCCTTCGATGTCACCCCTGCAAAAGCAGGGGTCTAAAAAAATAACCAAGAAGACTATTCAACCTCAGTTCGATAAGAATTAATAATTCTTATCGAACTGAGGCTATTAGATATTATGGCTTCCTGACCGAAGCGGGAATGACATACTAGTGATCCACACGGGCAAAGCCTTCACGGGGATGACGACATTGTGAATAACTACAACTGTAGTACTAAGCTAAAGCTTTTACTTGCATAATCGTGAGAGTAATATCAATAAAAACTCTTAGGATCTATATCCACTTTCAAATGACAAAAAGAAGGGATTTTGATTAAACTTAACCATGTTTGTAAAAATTTTTGTAAATTAAATTTCCTATCCACTATGATTAGAATACGGTAGCGAAACTTTCCTGCTAATTTAAACATTAATGCACTAGATGGTCCGAGTATTCTAGCTGAACTTTTTGGTGCAATTGCAACTAGAGTTTTGGATATTTCAAGCACTTTATGCTCATTTTTCCCAGACAAAATTATTGATGCCATTTTGGTGAAAGGAGGCATATTCTCTGCTTGCCTTGTTTCAAGTTCATATTGTAAAAACTGATCTCCTCCATTTTTTATATAACTAAATATAGCATTATCTGGATAATAAGTTTGCATTAATACTAGACCTTTTTTATCTTCTCTTCCTGCCCTACCTCCTACTTGGTGAAGTAGTTGATAATTGCGTTCACTTGATCGCAAGTCTCCACCACCAATAGTCCCAAGATCAGCATCAACAACACCTACTAAAGTAAGGTTAGGAAAGTGATAACCTTTAGTAATCATCTGAGTACCAATTAGAATATCAACCTCAGAATGCTCCATTTTATATAGTAATTCGCGGATCTTTTCAGGTTTTTGGGCATAATCTTTGCTAATTACCGCAATTTTATTATCGGGAAAAAGATACCTAGTTTCTTCTTCAATTCTTTCAATCCCAGGACCACAAACAGTTAAAGAATCTTCTTCCCGACAATCAGGACAAAAAATATGAATCCTACTTTGATAACCACAATGGTGACATTCAAGTTTTTTGCTAGATTTATGTACCACTAACCAAGCAGAGCAAGAATTACAAGTAAAACGATAACCACAAAGTTTACATAACATCAAAGGGGCATAACCCCTACGATTCAAAAATAATAACACCTGCTCTTTGCTTGCTAGCTTTTTACCAATTAATGCTATTAACTCCTTAGATAAGTAAGAATTTTTTGATAATTTCTCCTTTTTCATATCAATTATTTGAATTTCTGGCAAAGTCGCCTCCCGGTAACGATTTGACAATTCAATTAATTGATACTTATTGGTACTTGCGTTAAAAATTGTTTCAATAGACGGAGTAGCCGAGCATAATACTACTTTTATTTTGGATAAGCTTCCCCGCAATACCGCCACATCGCGAGCATTATATAATATACCATCATCTTGCTTATAAGAACTATCATGCTCTTCATCAATAATAATTAATCCAAGATTACTATACGGTAGAAATAGACTACTTCTAGCACCAATTATAACCTTAATCTCATTGTTGAGCAAACCTCTTAAAATCATCTTTTTCTGAGCTTTAGTAACCGCAGAATTCCATATTACTGGCTGAAAGCCAAAGCGTGCTGTAAAACGATTTATAATTTGCTGACTTAAAGCAATTTCTGGTAACATTATCAATATTTGGTTACCTTGCTTCAAATAATCAGTCAATAGATGAAAGTAAATTTCTGTTTTACCTGATCCGGTTACTCCCTTAATAATTGATGGTTTATCCGATTGACTTAATAGAGAAAGTGCTTCTTGTTGCTCTATTGAAAGAGTTGGCAAAATAAAATCTTTGTTTAATTCTTGATGCTTTATTTTTATAGGTTGCTGGGCAATATCGATCGGCAAAGCCAACTTGGCAACCGAACCAAGTGAAGTCATATAATAATTAGCAGCCCATTTAATTAAATCTAATATTTCCTGATTAAACCTAAATTCAAGTGGCACTTTCTGTTTAATAGATTTAATTTTACTAGTGTTCTCTGAAACTTCAGTATCTAATTGCCAAACTATACCCGTTAATTCTTTATTCCTAAAGGGGACAACTACTAAATCTCCTATAGCTAATTTTAATTCATTTGGAATTAAATAATCCAACGGAAAAAGCTTAGCTAATGGCAATAATATTTTGGCAACTTGCATTGAAATTCATTTTCAGGTCATTTGAGTATACCATATACTATACACTAATTAGCAGAAGCACTAATAGATAAACAACAACAAAATGCAAAAATATTGATCTTTTTCAAAAAAATATAATAAATTCCTAGTAATATTCTAATTTTTAGTTTAACTTGTATAGCGATTTAAAATATTATGATTTTTTATGGAAGATATTAACTATTGGAACAACTCAAAGTATGAATCTTGTCAATATACTACTAGGTTACTGAACAAACTCTGTAAGATAAATGAGGAAGTAAACCAGCCAATAGATATTAACGAAGTTAAAAAAGCTATTTATTACGCAAAAAAATATCACGGTAGCCAAATGAGGCAGTCAGGCGAACCCTATTACTCGCATCCGATTGAAGTAGCATATATGGTAGCAGAATATGCAGCATCAGAAATTCCAAGATATTTCAGAACTGACATGGTTGTTACCAGTATACTGCATGATACTATCGAAGATACAAAACTTACTGAAAAGATGATTGCTTACATTTTTGGAAGTACAGTGGCTAGTCAAGTGGAAGCTTTAACTAGGGTTAAGCCTCACGGCAAGATTAGCTCCAAAGAGATTTTAAATTTATTATATCAACAAAAAAAATATGATGTAGCATTTATTAAAATTTTTAGCCGAATTCACAACTTACAAACTATAGGAGTAAAATCACCGGAGAAAGCTAGGAAGATTATTGAGGAAACTATAGAAGAATTTATACGTCTAGCTATACACTTAGAAGCAATTGATTTAGAAAAAAAACTAATAGAGTTATGTTATCAATATTTATCTACTATATCATCTAAGCAATATTTGCTACAGAGTCTAGATAAGTTTTCTTTTCAGAAAAATTTCCAGCATCTTTCTCGAGTTTAATAAAATGTGATAATCCATATGTACAACCCACAACTGTTGGGATTGTAATAAAATACAATCCCCAATGACTAAAATAATCTGTTAAATACACAAGGCTAACAGAAGTAATAAGATATACTAAAGCTCGGGATGCAGCGTATATCGCACTAGTATAAGTAAAACGTTTAAAGACTGGAAAATGCTTGAAGAATATTGCATTAGCTGGTGATGCTTCGCATGCAACAAATAATAGTAAAGACTGAATTATCGATATATCAAAGCCAGTTGTTGCATTATTCAATAAATATGGAATCATTAGGAAATATATGGAAACTAAAATTAATCTTATCTTTAATATCACTAGTGGATGATGTTTATTGGTGAAATATAGCACAAAAACCATGTTTCCTAGTAACATAGCAGATACAATAAAGTTATTGTGAATAATTTGCTCAGCTGTATAGTGAAACGAATATTTTAAAATATTAGCACAATGTATATAAGTAAAATAAAAAATTACTGGCCATATACAATCTACTAACAGTAAACTTATTGTTGTTTTCCAATTAATTTTTTCTTGAATATTGAGAGTATCTTGCATTACACGTTCAACGTCAATATTAGATCCGACATCTTTCAACTGATGAAAAGTTTTGTTTAATCGACGTTTAGCGTCGGCAAATTCAGGCGTTTCTCGCAGCGTTGCCCTAGCAATCATACCAACTAATGCCACACCTGCACCAAACCAAAAAGCCAATCGCCAATTAAGAGCATAAGAAATAACAAGAGAGGCTACACCTAAAGCAGCAAAACCTCCAAAGGCAGCACAAAAAACTATTGTAGCTACAGACACATATCGTCTTGGTGGTTGTAGATATTCTGTTAGATATAATTGAGTTCCTATGATTTCCCCTATAGAAGCCATACCTTGCACAATACGACATATTGTCACCAGCCAAGCTGCAGTAATACCTATTTGAGCAAAAGTTGGCAAATTAGCTATGACAAAACAAGATATTGCCATCATAAAAGTTGTAATGACTACAGATGCTTTCCTTCCTACATTATCGCCTATCCAACCAAATATTAATGCACCAAATGGTCTAAGCAAGTAAGTAGAACAAAAAGCAGCGGCTGAAAGAAGAGTAGCCGTATGTGGGTCAGTTTTGGGAAAAAACAACTCATTGAGCAACACAGCCATATGCACATAAAGCATTAAGTCAAAATACTCAAGAAACGTCCCTATTGAGAGTAATCCAACAACCTCTTTTTGTTCTCTAGTCAAACTAGTCTGTTTTTGCATAACCTTATTATTTGCTCGAATAATTTTGCTTATATAGTTGTTTAAACCTCACTGTTATGTTATCTATAACTAGCTATAATAATTAACCTCATTTCGATGTAAGACATTGGTTTAATAGCCTAGGGTGACATCACCATAGGTTAATTACTTACTTCAATAATTGTTATATGCGTCACGATTAGAAATCAGTAATATAAATAATAAAGCAGAAAAATATATTAATCAAATGGTTTTACAATTACCATAACAACAGCCACTATCATCAATAGTGCTGGTACTTCATTAATGATACGATAAAATCTTTCAGAATGATTATTTTTGCCGTCAACAAAATTCTTCCTCCATCTAGCTAATAAACCATGAAAAATAGTGATACCTAGAACTGCTGTCATTTTTACGTAAAACCATGTTCCTAAAGCTACTAATCCGTATATATAACTGTTAATTATACCTAAGGTATAAGTGCTGATCATAGCCGGATTCATAATGATTCTGAGTAACCTGCTTTCCATTAACTGAAACATCTTGTCAGTTTCACTACCTACTATAACTTTAGTGTGGTAGACATATAATCTTGGTAGGTATAGTAAACCTATCATCCAAGAAATTGCTGATACAAGATGGAATGCTTTAAACCATAAATAATAACTAGCCATTAATTTTACCTCCAATGTCTTATGGGAGTGTCAACTTAAGCAGCCTCGATGTCATTCGAGCTGCGGCGGGAATCTAAAAAAATAGTCTAAAAAACTATTAGATATTATAGATACCTGCCCACGCAGGGATGACATACTAGTGATCCACGTGGACAATGCTTATGCATAACATCGAGACTACTTAAAGTTGATACTCCATTACTTAGTTTTTTAAATTACAAGGACACATAGTAAAATTATAAGGACATATTCTTTTATTAATTGAACTACATATCAAATCTTTTGTATCGAAACCGTAATTAACTAAATTTGATACCATTTTAGTTATGCTATTGATGAACAATTTATTTGTTCCAAGAGCAGGAGTCCTAATATATTCTATTTTGTACTTACCAGCAATCTTTCTATATTCAATGTCCAATTCTACCAGTGTTTCAACATGTTCTGATACAAATGCTATTGGAACTATTATAAGAGATTTATCTTCTTTGCCCGCTATCTCAATTTCATCCTCTGTATTAGGTTTAAGCCATTCCACTGGACCAACACGACTTTGATAAGTTATTTTATAATCTAAATTATCTATACTAAGCTTAGACACCAAACTTTCTACAGTCTTTTCAATCTGCCACTGATATGGATCTCCTGCTTTTATTATTTTTACAGGCAGACCATGAGCTGAAAATAATATACGAAAACCTTTTTTGTTTTTCAATTTTTTTAATGATTGCTTTATTAATGATAAATGAGATTCAATAAATTCGTCATCGATAGGGTAGCAACAAATAGTTTTAATATGTTGATAATCCTCACTTTTATTTTTATAAAGAGAAGATATAAAATCTTTAATAGAAGATCCAGTAGTGGTGCTAGAAAAATGTGGGTATAATGGTAACAATATTATTTCTGAAGGGTTATACTCATTTATTTTTCTTACTGCTTCTTTGGAATCAGGATAAGAATAACGCATTGCTATAAAAATCTTAAAATCCTCATTCAGAGTTTGTTTTAACTTCTCTGTAATAGCAGCTTTTTGAGATTCTGTTTCTTGTAAAATAGGCGAATTATTACCTACTAGAGAATATATTTCCTGAGATTTTTTATTTCTAGTAATTGATATTATCTTAGCAAGAATAAACCTTAGGGGATTTGGCAGGTTAATAATTGCTTTATCATAAAATAAGTTAAATAGAAATCGTTTAACTGAGCTTAAGCTATTTGGTCCACCAAGATTAAAAAGTACGATGGCTATTTTTTTTTGAGATATTTTAGTATTTAAATTCTCTAACATAATTAACTAAAAACTCAACATTTTCAACTGGTGTATTTGGTAAAACACCATGTCCTAGATTAAATATAAAATTTCTTTCTTTAAAATTTGCAATTATTTTACTTGCTTTTTTTGCAATAATTTCTTTACTAGTAAGCAATATAAATGGGTCTAAATTACCTTGTACAACAATTTTCTCACTCCATAATTTCATGGCACTAGCTGGTACAAACTGATCTACTCCAATAGCATCCACTCCAGTATTACTAATATATTTTTCATATAAAAGCCCAGAACCTCTTGGAAAACCTATAATCGGTAAATATGGAAACTGTTCTTTTAGAGCTACTACTATTTTTTTTGTTGGTTGTACTATAAACTGATCATATTCTGCTTCTTCTAATATCCCTGCCCATGAATCGAATAATTGTACTAAATCTGCCCCAGCTTTTACTTGTTCCTTTAAATGAATAATAGTTTTTTCAGTAATAAAGTCTAGAAGTTCTTGTGCTAAGTTATTATTTTCATAAATAAATTTTTTACTTGTTTCAAAACTTTGTTTGCCTCTTCCTTCAAGCATATAAGTCATTACCGTCCAAGGACTACCAGCAAAACCTATCAACGCAGTATCAACTGGCAAATTTGCTTTAGTTTTATTGATTATTTCATAAATTACATTTAGTTTTCCATTAGAATTTCCTTCAAGATATTTAAAATCTTCTTTTGATTGAAATTTACGTAATATTGGCCCTATATTTTCTTCAAATTTTACATCCCAGCCAAGTGCATCAGGTAAAACCAAAATGTCAGAAAAAATTATAGCAGCATCAAAGCCATACCTTCTTATTGGTTGTAAAGTCACCTCTACAGCCTTATCAACATTATAGCATATATCTAGGAAACCACTAACAGTTTTTCTTATTTTTTGATATTCAGGTAAATATCTACCAGCTTGACGCATTAACCAAATAGGTACAAGATTATTTTTTTTCTTAAAAGTTTGTAAAAGTTGGTTCATAAAATAATCCATAATAATCTATATATTATATATAATATTTTTTTAGTTGATGTAGACATTGTTAATATGTAGATTAATTATATATACACATAGTTATACACATTTTTTTATTGCTAAATTACTAGTAAGGTTTATTGATTATAATTATTACTCACATTATTCATAGGATTATTTTTTTAGTGGATAATTCATAGTGGTTTATGTGTGTAGAATGAGAAAACGTGAAGGATATTAGATATCTAGCATTTTACACACAAAATTATCCACAAAATTATTCTTTAAATTATAGAGGTTATTAACTTCTATATACGGGATATATATGAGTAGTTATTGATTACTTTTAATATAGAGATTAAAATATGAATAAAAAATTATCCACAAAGACTAATAAACTATGAATAAGCTGATTATTCACTTAGTTTCAGACTCTTCAGTGCAAACAGTTAAACATGCAGCTAATACTGCCTTGTCACAATTTAGCAAAATTGAGTCAAAATTGTATCATTGGCCAATGTTAAGAAATGCAGAATCATTGAATGAGGTTTTGAAAAAGATCAAGATGAAACCAAGCATTGTATTATACACTATTTTAGATCACGAACTAAGAAGAAATTTAACTAAATTTTGTTATGATTTAAAAATTCCTTGTATTTCTGTTGTAGGTAGAATTGTAAAAGAAATTTCAGTTTTTTTAGGTATAGAAACAGAAGAAAGTTTAGTTTATGATTATAAATTTGATGAAGGTTATTTTGATAAGATTCATGCTATTGATTATACTCTTAGACATGATGATGGTCAGATGACTAGTGAATTAGACGAAGCTGATATTATTCTGATTGGTCCTTCTAGGACATCAAAAACTCCAACTTCTGTATATCTAGCATATAATGGATTTAAAACAGCAAATGTGCCTTATATTCATGGTTATCCGTTTTTAGATATTTTAGGCAGTATTACAAAACAGCTTGTAGTTGGTTTGATTATTAACCCAACTCGGCTAATTGAAATAAGAGAAACTAGAATGCATTCGTTACAGATGAGCGATAATACCAATTATACAGATTTTAAAATAGTCCAAGAAGAATGTATGCAAGTAAAACAAATTTGCGAGCAACAAGGGTGGCCAATAATTGATGTTTCAAGAAGATCTGTAGAAGAAACCGCTGCTGTAGCTATGAAACTTTATTATGATCGTAAGAAACATGTTCTTAACAATTTAGATACTAATATTTTTAAGTAAACTTAAAGCAGTCATTTACAATAAGAATTTTACTTAGTATGATTATATAGTTAACCCGAAAAGGTTTTAGCTAAAAGCGATGTCATCCCTGTGCAAGCAGGGATCTAGAGAAATAGACAAAAGAAGGGCTGTAGAACTTTTTTTAAGACCCCTGCTTTCGTAGGGGTGACATCAAGCCTGTTACATCGAACTCAGGTTAATTGTTAAAACAATATTAAAAATAAGAGATTATGGCAAGTAATATAACAGATGATTCTTTTAACAAAGAAGTTTTAGAGTCCACTACACCTGTATTAGTTGATTTTTGGGCTGAATGGTGCGGACCGTGTAAAATGTTAACACCTATTATTGAAGAATTAAGTAAGGCATTAGTGGGTAAAGTAAAAATTGTCAAAATGGACATAGATAAAAATCCCAATATACCTTCAAGTTTAGGTATTCGTAGTATACCTACAATGATTTTGTTCAAAGATGGAAAACAACTAGCTACTAAGACTGGAGTATTCCCCAAAAATATTATTGAAGAATGGATTAAAGCGAATTCGTGATAAGAATTAACTAATTCTTATCACGAATTGAGGTGATTAACTCTTCAGTAAAAATATAATACATGTTTTTAATATATGACGTCTAAACTAGTATCTATAGAGATATCTGATGGTTGTGTAGAAGGAATCAATAACCAACAAAGAGTAGAAAGTTTAAGACACTTTTTTATTAAAGGAGGTAAACTTTTTCCTTCGTCAATTCCTATCTTAAATAATATAAATCTTTCCTGTCAAAGAGGCGAAAAAATTGCCTTTATTGGTAGCAATGGTTCAGGTAAGAGTTCTTTACTTAAGGTGATTGCTGGAATTTACCCATTAAAGTTTGGAAAAATTAAAGTTCATGGTAACTTTGCTGCCATTATTGAGATGGGAGTAGGTTTTGAATTAGAGCAAACTGGCAGGGAAAATATCAAAATGCTCATGATTTATAATAATATGTTAGGTAAATACAGTAAAGAATTGGAACAAGAAATCATAGATTTTTCTGATCTAGGGAATAAAATAGATTTACCGGTAAAAAATTATAGCTCTGGTATGTTATCAAGATTGGCTTTTTCTGTATCGGCTTTTCAAGATTCAGATATTCTTTTGCTAGATGAAGTTTTTGCTGCTGGTGATAGTCATTTTATTGAGAAGTCGACCAATTTTATGAAAAACAAGTTACAAAATATACCTATTTTAATATTAGTAAGTCATCAAGAAAATATTATTAAGGAGAATTGCAATAGATGTGTGTTATTAAAAGAAGGTAGTATTATCGCAGACGGTAATCCAAATGAAATACTAAAAATTTATAATAGTGGGAATTATTAATGATAAAGTATTTTTTTTCCAAGAAATACTGGTTGTCAGTGGTGTTATTAACCCAAGCTTCTATATCTCGTCAAAATAAAGATTCTTTTTTAGGTTCGTTATGGGGTTTAGTTCAGCCTTTTGTGCATATAATGATCATTTCATATTTTTTTGGATTGGTACTTAAGATACCAAGAGAAGCAATGATTATAAACCTAGTTGGTGGTTTACCGTTATGGACATTTATTGTTAGCAGCTTAAATATATCATCAAATTCATTAATTAATCGTAGTGGTATTATAAAAAAGGTAATAATTTCTAGGACTATCTTTCCTATATCGGATAGTTTAATACAAGTTTATACCCTAATTTATTCGTTTGTAGCTATGTATGTAGCTTTTATCATTTTATATCCCGAAAAATTTAGTATATATATACTTTTTGTACCAATTCTTGTGTTACCACTGGTTATTTCTGTGATTAGTAGTTCTATTGCTTTTGCATTTTTAACCCCTTATATACGTGATGTTCCACAGATATTAAATTTGATTTTGAATGTTGCATATTGGACTATACCAATAGTGTACCCATATTCTATGGTACCAGAATCAAAGAAAATATTTTTTGAAATTAACCCCATTTTTCTTGTCATAAGACCAGTTCAATTCTTAGTAATAGAAGGAGTGCTGCCAGATGTATTTATGATTATAAAATCCTTTATTGTAGCCGTTATTGTTTCATTTTTCAGTTATCTTGGCTACAGATTTTTTTCTAAAAATGTCATATATTATATATAGCTAACCTAAAGAAGGTTTTACTCGATAACCAAGTTTTTATGAGTTATATAATTCAGGACAGTTTAAAAGTCATGAAAAGAAGCAGAGAAGATGTTATTCTTAGCAACGGCGGGAATCTGAAGAAATAGCATAGACAGGGTTGTAGATATTTTAGATCCCAGCTTTCGCTGGGATGACATAAACTGCCATGAATTGTAGCCTTCAGAAAAAAATTTGATTATCGAGTTTTAGCTATATGACACTTGCTTTCGGTTTAGATTTTGTAGATTTAAATAAATTAGAAGGTCTAAAAAAATTAGATGAAATTTTTTTAAATTTTCTGCGTAGCCATAGTTATTCTCTTTATGAAATTATTTTATCATTAAGGGCTAATCCCGATCAAGTTGATCAAAAATATTACTCAGATTTTTTATTAGAAATTTCGCCTGTTTTTGATGATTTTCTAGCTAAGTTATTTGGTATTGAACAAGAAATAGCCAATCTAAGATTTAGTCATAAAGAATTTGATGTAATTTATGAATGTAAGAGAAAGTTCATCCAGCGTATTGCAGTAAAAAAATATCCTCCTGAGAAACTAAAAGAGATTGATTTTGATAGTGTATCAATTTTTCTAGAAAAACTTTTAGGAGGGGAATTTACTCAAGGCAAGTTTGCTCGTCAAGTAATAAAATGGCAATTAGATGATGAAAAATATGCTTTTGAGTTAGATATAGCAGCAAAATATGCTGCCTTCATGGTTTATAATAGACCTCTTGCAGAAGTAGAGTTTCAAAGGAAATCTAATGAATCTGAAAGTATATTATTTTCTCTACCAAATAAAATAGATAAAGATAATTTAATAGATCTTAATAAGGTAGCTAAATATAAAAAACATGTAAGAGTAGGGTTTGATTATTTAAATCCTGCTCATTGTCAATCTCTTCAATGTCATCCTCACGTAGGCAGGGATCTAGATCCCCGCCTACGTGAGGATGACATTGGGATACAAGGAGATGACAGCATTAGTAGGGATGACATTAACCCTAGCCTAGATACAGTCTTAAATGCTACTCACTATTGTATCTACTGTCATAAACAGGGAAAAGACTCGTGTTCTAAAGGGTTATACTCGAATGATTCTGTGAATATACTACCGACTACGCCATCAAAGTCGGGCTGTCCGCTGAAACAGAAAATCTCTGAGATGAATTATGTAAAATCCAAGGGATTCAATTTAGCTGCTCTTGCTATTATTGTCATTGATAATCCAATGGTAGCTGCTACTGGTCATAGGATTTGTAATGATTGTTCCAATGCTTGCATTTATCAAAAGCAAGAACCTGTAGATATTCCTCTTGTTGAATCTAATATTTTGGAAACTACTTTGCTTCTACCTTACGGGGTGGAAATATATTTATTACTTACCAATTGGAATCCACTTAACATTTTTGCTCTGATGCCAAAGCCTCCAACTAATTACAAAGTTTTAGTAGTGGGTCAAGGACCAGCTGGGTTTAGTTTAAGTCATTATTTATTACGAGACGGACATACTGTAGTAGCTATAGATGGCTTAAAAATCACCCCATTACCTTTTGATATTAACAAGCCTATTAAATATTGGTCTGATTATAAAAAAAACTTATCAGAAAAAATACCTGAAGGTTTTGGAGGAGTAGCCGAGTACGGTATTACTGCAAGGTGGGATAAAAATAATTTAACTATATTACGTCTGATATTGGAGAGAAACAGTCATTTTAAGCTTTTTGGTGGTGTAAGTTTAGATAGTAATATAACTATGGAGCAGGTATTTCATTTAGGATTTGACCATGTTGCCTTGTGTGTTGGAGCTGGTAAGCCTAAAATCGCCCAAATGAAAAATTTTCTTGCAAAAGGTGTGAAAACAGCCTCCGACTTTCTAATGACCTTACAATCAGGAGGAGCTTTTTTAGAACAATCTAACACTAATTTGCTTATTAGGATGCCTATTATTATTATTGGTGGGGGACTGACCTCCATTGATGCAGCAACTGAAAGTTTAAATTATTATAAGTTACAAGTAGAAAAATTTCTAAAGAAGTATGAATTGTCAGTTGAGGAGAATGGGAAAAATCATACAGAACAAAATTGGACAGATGAGGACAGATTAATAGCCGAAGAATTTATCTCGCATGCAAAATTATTTAGGCAAGCACAAGATACGGAAGCTGTAAAAAAAATCCTCGATGAACTAGGTGGAGTTACAATTTGTTATAGAGGAAAGTTAAAGGATTCTCCTGCCTACAAGTTAAATCCTGAGGAAGTTATGTATGCTATGGCTGCAGGTGTAAATTTTGCTGAAAATATGATACCTTTAGGCATTGATGTTGATCAGTATGCTTACGCTGAATCAATAGAATTTGATAATTTAGGTATAAGGAAAAAATTTAAGGTAAGGACTGTACTTATGGCAATAGGTACGCATAAAGATAATAGTTATTTGGAAGACATATACTCAAATGATTTGAGTATAACATATTTTGGTGATTGTAATCCTCAATATTCTGGAAGTGTGGTTAAAGCCTTAGCAAGTAGTAAAGAGGGGTACAAGTTTATTGGAAAAAAACTTATCAAAAATAAACCAAGTTTTTTTGGTAATAATCTAGATTTTTTCGCTAAACTAGATTATTTACTAACTAGCCGTATCGAACGGATTGATATTCTATCTTATAAGATAGTAGAGCTGGTAATACATTCTCCTCTCGCTGCTCAAAATTTTCAACCGGGGCAATTTTTCCGTTTACAAAATTATTCTAGTGATATTTCAAAAATTATTGAACCATTGGCTGTCACTGGAGCTTATGTTGATGTAGAAAAAGGGTTAATTCATTTGATAGTTTGGCAAAATGGTAAATCAAGTAAATTATGTAGATATTTATCGCAAAATGAACTAGTAGTACTAATGGGGCCTAGTGGTAAGCCAACTGAGATATTAAAGGATAGCAATGTAGTGCTTGTTGGTGGAGGAGTTGGAAATGCAGTTTTATGCTCAATAGCTAAGGCTCTTAAAAATAATAATTGTAAAATTATATATTTTGCTGGTTATAAAAATTTACAAGATAGGTTCTATCAAGAGAGAATAGAAGAAGCAGCCGATATAGTAGTTTGGTGTTGTGAAGAAGGTATTTTATCAAAAAATAGGGCGGAAGATATTAGTGTTAAGGGCGATTTGGTGTATGCTATAATGGGGCATTGTTACCTTTGGAAAAATTTGAGCATAGATAGGATAATAGCTGCGGGTAGTATAGAAATGATGGAAGCTATAAGAGATATAAAAGATGATTTTTTTGGTAACAAAACTCAACTAATAGTAAGTCTTAATTCTCCTATGCAGTGTATGATGAAAGGTATTTGTGGACAATGCATTCAGAAAGTTACAGATGAAAGGAAATATATTTTTACTTGTGCCTGCCAAGATCAAGATGCAAAAATAGTTGACTTCACAGGGTTTAAAAGTCGTTTAGAACAAAACTCTCTCCAAGAAAAAAATTAAAATGACAAAAATATATAGATATATAGACTTACCAATTGCTCTAATATACTCAAATGATTTGAATATATTATTGGTATCAGATGGGAACTTCTTAACAGGTTTATATTTTGTAGGGCAAAAACATATGCCAATTTTAGATAGTAGCTATCATGAGCAGCAGAATTCCAGTATATTCGATCAAACTTACCAAGAGCTAACAGAATACATAAATGGTACTAGAAAAGAATTTACCGTACCTTACCGTTTCACGGGGACTAATTTTCAGGAGAAAGTATGGTCCACCATCTCTGCCATCCCATATGCTAGAGTGACGAGTTACAAGGATATTGCAAATTTAATATTTGCTCCTAAAGCTGTACGTGTAGTAGCAAACACTGTGGCACGCAACACTTTGTCAATTATAGTGCCATGTCATAGGGTTATAGGTACTGATGGTAGACTAACTGGTTACGCTGGAGGACTTGAACTCAAGAAAAAACTTTTAGAATTAGAAGAAGGCTGTTTAAGGATATGATTGCATCGAGAATGTACTATACTTGATAAAAATCAAGAATTGCGTTGTCGTCTTCAGGGATCGTAGGTAGCCACGTACTAAATGTACGCTCCGCTCCTCGACCCTTTGACTCCTAGCACTTCATAATTTTGATCTTCGTCTATCAACTCTTCATTTACGAGTAGTATATCTATAACTCATCTACAGCTTCAACAGATTCTACCTCGGGTATAAAATGTTTAAGCATTGATTCAATACCATTCTTTAAAGTAATAGCTGAACTAGGACATCCCCTGCAGGCTCCATGAAGCTCTAATTTTACCACTCCATTTTCAAATCCTCGATATATTATATCACCTCCATCCATGGCAACCGAAGGACGTACACGTGTTTCAATAATTTCTACAATCTGTTGTTCAATTTCAGACATCTCGTCAGAATTATTTATGGCAGATTGAGCATTTTCCTCATCAAAAACAGTAAAACCAGCAGTAAAATGATCCATAATAACCATCAAAATTTCAGGTTTTAACACTAGCCAATCACTTTCTTCTTCTTTAGTAATAGTAATAAAATCACTACCAAAAAATACAGATTTTACGTTATTTATACTAAATAATTGAACTACTAGCCTGCTTTTACCTTTTGCCTCATCAAGATTACTAAAATGAACCGGCTCGTTAGGGCTAACAGGTATGTTAGGGAAAAATTTTATCGCATTAGGATTAGGAGTAATTTCAGTTTGAATAAACATATACTTTTTCCTCGATAAAAAGAATGGTCTTGATAAAAATGAATGGTACCCGCGGCCAGACTTGAACTGGCAAGGGTTTGCACCCCACGGATTTTAAGTCCGTTATGTCTACCATTCCATCACGCGGGCAAGGTCAGGTTATTTTAGACTCTATGAAGATTGCACAGACTAATAAAAAAAACGCTAAAAAGCAAGTATTTTTACTATAAAAACCTCACTTTGTAAGAATAAATATTCTTATACCGAACTTAATACTACATTTGTAGTATTAAGCTTATTATAACCTCAAGTATTGATGTAATAAATTAATATACTCGATGAAAATCAAGAATTGCGTTGTCGTCTTCAGGGATCGTAGGTAGCCACGTACTAAATGTATGCCTAGCACCTCGATCCTTCGACTCCTGCTACTATCATAATTTTGATTCTATCGTCTATCAACTCTTCATTTATGAGTAGTATAAGTAGGCTCAAGTAATCATTGCCATTAGGGCTGATGTCACCCCTGCCGCCATTATATGTCATCCCAGCGAAAGCTGGGATCTAACACTATATAACATACCTTCTATGCTATTTCTTTAGACCCCTGCCTACGTAGGGGTGACATCCGAAAGAGCAGGGATTGACACTCTAGGCTATTAAACCAATGTCTTACATCAATACTTGAGGTTATTATAGCATATATTTTTTAGGTACTAATAGACTTTTGAAAATTTATTAAAATATCCATTTATTAAATTTATAATAGTTGTATTTTAGTAAATTTAAACCATTAATTGTTATTTGAGTGAAAACAACAACTATATTTATACTTCTGTTTATAATTTCCGTAACAAATAAGATTTATGCATCAGCTTGGTTAATTGACTCAGGCAAGTACAAATATACGGTTACTGCTAGCAATATTGATAAAAATTCTAAAAATATTAAACAAGTAAGAGCCAATCTTTTTCTACAAATTCAGTGTAAATTGGCATATTTAAAAGATCGTATTAAGTTGGTTAATAATTCATCGGCTCTTTATAATAAGTTATTTAGGCAAATTCAATTTTTAGAGCGTAGATCTAGAGAAATATCCTCATACCAAGACGAATTAATGCGAATTTTTGCTATCGAATATGGAATTAATAAAAACCAAAATTTAGGAATTCAATTACTTTATAAAGAAAATAAATTCCAGGGAAGTAATGACATGAACTACCTGTCTAATAATAAAGAAATTGGTATATTTTATAAAATTAAGCTCTTTCAGAACACTAATAGGATAGTCTCAGTTCAGCCAAGAATATACATGACCAAAGATGGTTGCCAGCAACAATTTTCTTATGAATTATTATTGCTATCAGCATTTTCCAAAAAAATTCGTACAATTTCAGTATTTGCTGAAAGTGTTTTTAGTTTTGGGCAAGCCCTAAATAACCCATATACAAGAAGAAGTCATTATAGTTTTTCAATATCTGAAGGCATTGAATTTCAAAATGGCATTATGTTAGTAGACTTTACCAAATATTATACTAGGAGAAATTACGGTAATATTTATAATAGAACTTTATATAAGCAACTTTCAATTGCAAAAAAGATTAAATTTGGTAATCTAGAGAAGAATAGCCTGACAACACAAATAGGGTATTTTTGTGATAAAAGCCTAATTAATAAACATTATAAAATATCAGGAGTAATATTTTCCATATGGATGGATGTATAAAAAATATTAATAGAGAATTTTTAGATATTCTACTAAAAGAACAACTACTTACGGATTTACAAATATCTCACGTTAAGTTCAAATTAATTGAGAGTACTGGTGAGAATGATTTTTTTAACGTGATAATTGCAGAAGGAATTATTAATAATGAGATGGTTATAGATATTTTGTATAAAAATAAATTATTGCCTCTATTGAATGTGCAAGAAACACAGGTTAAGATTTGCGATTATGCAAAAATTGATCAATATGTAGAAAATGGTTATTTCATTTATGAAAATGATAAAAGCAATAAAGTGCTTGCTATAAATGACCTAGCTTATTTAAGGAAGTTATCAACAATATATTATAATGTACAGATTAATTTGGTCAGAAAGAATGACTTCTATCAGCTACTTGAACAAAATTTTAGCCATTTGAATATAATCAAATCCAAATATTTTCTTGAATTTATCTCAGTATACATGGTAGCAAAAAATATCAATTACACTAAGTCAATCATCATATTTTTTGTGATATATTTTGGAATATTGTTTAATTTTAAACCTCTTTTTCATGTGATTAACATTACTTGCTATTTTGCACAAAATATTTTAAAAATTATGCTATTTAACCAAGCTGTCATTGTACAAAATACAGCGTTTAACAGTAGTGATATCTCCATTTTAAAAAATGATTCTCTACCTATTTACACTATTTTACTTCCATTATATAAAGAATCAAGCAAACTAAAGTCAATTATTAATTATGTCTCTAATATTAATTATCCTAAACATAAATTAGATGTCAAAATCATTATTGAAGCAGATGATTATTTGATGATCAAGGAAAGTATCCTATATGAATTACCTTCTTATATACATTTGCTTAAAGTACCTTTTAGTTTACCTAGGACTAAACCTAAAGCCCTTAATTATGCCATGCAATATTGCAGAGGAAAATATGTAGTAATATATGATGCAGAAGATAGACCTGATGCTGATCAACTCCTTAAAGCAGTAATAGCCTTTGATGAATTACCGAAAGAATATGTTTGTTTGCAGGCTAAACTTAACTTCTATAATGAGAATGAAAATTTACTCACTAAACTTTTTAGCATAGAATATTGTTTATGGTTTAAATATCTTCTGAAGGGTTTAAGCTTGATGGACTTACCAGTAACTCTTGGAGGAACTAGCAATCATTTTAAGGTTGACGCCTTACAAAAAATAGGTTTTTGGGACGCTTATAATGTTACTGAGGATGCTGATTTAGGAATTAGATTATATTCTTTTGGTTATAAAGTTCATATGATAGATTCTTATACTTTAGAGGAATCGCCTATAGATCTTATAAGTTGGATAAAGCAAAGATCTCGTTGGATAAAAGGATTTATCCAAACATTTTTGGTATTTCTTGCCCAAAAAGACAAATATAAAAGGTTTAAATTTTATCAAATAACTACTATTTTCATTTTTATTGGTTTTTCTTCTTATGGTTTTTGTTGTTTACCATTTCTAATGCTAACTATTAAAATTAATACATTCGCCATAATTAATTATTTATGGATAATTAACAGTTTTTTTGCTTTTTCATACCTTTACGGAAGTGCTTTTTTTATTTTACTGACTAAAAAAGGTAAAATAACTAATTTTCGAGCATTAGATATTGCTGCCTTGTTTGTGTGGCCTCTGTATTTTCTACTACATACGATAGCAAGTTATAAGGCGATTTGGGAGATTATTTTCATGCCTTTCAAATGGGATAAAACTCAGCATGGGGTTAGTACTCTAGACCTTGAATAACTTAACCTGAATTCGATGTAACAAGTTACATCGAATTCAGGTTAAGTTCAGGTTAAGTTATTTTAGACCCCTGCCTACGCAGGGGTGACACCGTAGTGTTTATGTTCTCCTTGCGTAAGGTTTATGTCATTCCTGCGTAGGCAGGAATCTAGAAAAATGACCAAGATAGGTTGTTAAGTTATTTTAGACCGCTACCTTCGCAGGGGTAACATCCGAAGGTGTAGGGAAGATATCGGGATTAAACCGATGTTTTATATCGAACTCAGGTTAAATTAGGGTAAATTACCGGTGAACATCAGAACGCTTGATACTAACACCACCCAAAACAAAGTAAAAGGTAAAAATACTTTCCAACCTAAACGCATTAATTGGTCATAACGATATCTAGGTAATGTTGCTCTTATCCATAAAAAACAAAATAATAAAAACCCGGTTTTTAGTATAAACCACATAAAACCTGGCACAAAATTTAAGACTTTAATGCCAAAAGGTGGCAAATAGCCACCTAAGAAAAATGTGGTGGTCATACCGCTAGCTAAAATCATATTAGCATACTCACCAAGAAAAAATAATGCAAATCCCATAGAAGAATATTCAACATTATAACCAGCAACTAGCTCAGACTCAGCTTCTGATAAATCAAAAGGCAATCTGTTCGTTTCTACAAGTACTGATATGAAGAATATTACAGCCATAGGTAACAACATCAAATCAACCCACCAAGGAAATAATCTTTGTTTTTCTATGATTTCTGAAAGATTAAGAGTACCCGTTGTTAAAAGTACAGTAACAATCACCAACCCTATAGATACTTCGTATGAAATCATCTGAGCTGACGAGCGAACAGCCCCAAGGAAAGCATATTTCGAATTACTTGCCCAGCCCGCTATGATTATACCATAAACAGCTAACGATGAGATTGCCATAATATACAAAACACCAACATTTATGTCGGCTAGTACAAGTTTCTTATCAAAAGGTATTACCGCCCAACCAATTAAACTAAGTATAAGGGTAATCATAGGTGCTAGGGTGAATAATATTTTATCAGCTTGGTTTGGTATAATTGTTTCTTTAAATAATAGTTTTACTGCATCGGCAATTGGTTGCAATAACCCAAAAGGTCCTACTACATTTGGACCTTTTCGGAGTTGCATTAGCCCTATTACTCTTCGCTCAGCATAGGTAAGGTAAGCTACGCACAGCAAAAGAGGAATAGTGATAGATAAAGTTTTCAAAGCCACAATAATTAATGGCAATAGATATTGTTGAAAGAACGATATCATGCAACTTTGTCCCTTTCTTGCTTTGACTCCACACATTTTGCCATAGTAACAGATGCTCTACTAATCGAGTCTGTCATATAGTAATTTATAGGTTTAGTCACTATATCAGATTTAAGTAAATTATCGAGGGAGGTAAATTTTATAAAATCACAGCTCATTATCTCAGAAATATTGGCAAATACTGGGAATTCTGCAGCCAACCTATTTCTTATTTCATCTAAATTATTCATGCCAAGATTTAGCCCTAAACTATTAGCTAGATTCTTTATAATAACCCAATCTTCTTTTGCTTGTCCTACTGGATGAGTTGCGGCTTTACCATATTGAGGCCTTCCTTCAAAATTTACGTAAGTGGCATCTTTTTCTGTATAGCTACTAGCAGGAAAGATTACATCTGCTACATTTGCTCCATTATCACCGTGATGTCCTTGATATACTACAAAAGATGATTTTATTTTGTTCATATCAATTTCATCACTGCCTAGTAAATATACAAACTTAATCTCACCCCTTTCTGCCTTTTGTAAAATTTCAGAAACTCCATTACCGCCGTTTTTAGGACTAAAGCCTATGTCTAAACTACCGACCATTGACGCATGATTATGCAGTATATTAAAACCATTCCAATCATCTCTAACTATCTTATATTTATCAACCATTTGGTGAATGAGTGCCAAAATAGCATAACCATCATCCCGAGAATATACACCATCACCAATAATTATAACTGGATTTTTTGCATGTTCTAATTCCTTAGCAAACTGATGTTCCTCTGATATTATTGCCTTAATTATGTCAGGGCTAGCCCCTAATTCATTTATATAATAAGTTTGGTTAGTAATATTGCCAATACGAGCTACTTTTAGCTTTCCCTCTCTTTGCAATATGCCAATACGAGCATTCAGGACAGGAGCTACTTGTCTGATATTTGTACCAATTAACAAAGCTAGATCAGCTTCTTTAAGTCTAGAAATTGTTGTGTTAAATAGATAGTTCCCCCTACTAGATTGGTCTATTTTATAATTAAACTGGTTGCTGTCAAAATTGTTACATCCAAGTTTCTGTAATAATGTTTTCAATAAAAACATTGATTCGGTGCATGCTAGCGTTCCAGCTATTGCTGCAATCTGATCACCGGCTTGATCACTAGCAAGAGACTCTAATTTTTGTGCTACTAATTCAATAGCATCATTCCAAGAGGCTTCGACTAATTTACCGTTTTTCCTGATATATGGAGAATCTAACCTTTGATATTTCAAACCATCATAAGCAAATCTTGCTTTATCTGATATCCATTCTTCGTTGATATCGTCATTAACCCTTGGTAATATCCTCATTACTTCAGATCCCCTACTATCAACCCTTATATTACAACCTTGTGCATCCAATACATCTATTGACTCAGTCTTTGTTAGTTCCCAACTACGAGCTTTAAAAGAATAAGGCTTGGAATTTAATGCTCCGACTGGGCAAATATCTATAATATTGCCTGATAATTCCGATTCAAGACTACGCTCAAGATACGAGGTTACCTCCATATGCTCCCCCCTGTAAAGAGTTCCTATTTCCTCAACCCCAGCAATATCAGTGGCAAACCTTATACATCTAGTACATTGTATGCATCTAGTCATATGGGTCTTAATCAAAGGTCCCATATATTTATCTTTGACCGTTCTTTTATTCTCTGAAAATCTAGAACTTGCTTTACCATATTTAAAGGCTTGATCCTGTAAATCACACTCACCTCCTTGATCACAAATAGGACAATCTAGGGGGTGATTAATCAATAGAAATTCCATCACTCCTTCACGAGCCTTTTTAACACCTATGGTATTAGTGTGGATAACCATACCTGAGGAGACAGGCATAGCACAAGAAGCAATGGGTTTGGGAGATTTTTCCATTTCCACCAAGCACATACGGCAGTTACCGGCAATCTTCAAACGTTCATGAAAACAAAAATGTGGGATTTCTATACCAAGCTTGCTGCAGGCACGAAATACGGTCGTGCCTTCCTCTACTTCGACTTCAGTACCATCTATAGTAAGTTTTATCATTATATATTGTAGTTTTATATTACGTCGAAATTATACCACATTATATATTACTCACTAATCTAAATTTTCCAATTTTGCAAAATTAACTAACAAAAAGAAAGCAGAGATCTGTATATCATAACTTTTTAGGCTATTTTTTAGATCTCCGCTACTAAAGATAAAACTAAGAGATGACTTCAAGTTCCTGTACATGCTACACTAGCAGCAGCTTTATCAGCTGCTACTATGTTTATAATGTCGGGAGCCTTAAACAATATTATAACACCAGTCACAGTAACCAATGCAATTTCCCATTTTAATTGTCCTCTAAGAGTTTGAATCCCTAGAACAACTATACCAATAATGGCTATACCACGAGCCGTATTACCACGAAATATTTTGATCATATTGCACAACACATTACCTACTGGATCACCAGTAGCATCAGCAGTACCAGTAGCACCAACAGCAGCTTTTTTAGCAGCAAAAGCATCCGGTGCTGCCATAATTAGAGCAATGCTACAAAGGATAAACAGCAAACGCCACACAAAATCATTATCAAACTGTTCAGAATAGGATCTACAAATATTCATATTTTACCTCGTTAACGAATTGTTTTAGATATGTGGATGATTCTATACTGTACATTTTTACAGTTCAAGGATTAATATAGGGTGATCGTAATCTAATGAGATAATTGCTGGAAAAGAAAGGTTTACGTGGTGTTTTAGTCACAATTTTTGCAAGTCTAGTTAATAGTTCCAATGCCTGCCTCTCCTTTTATGTCACCCCTGCGTAGGCAGGGGTCTAAAAATGTTTTGGCTATTTTTTAGATCTCCGCACTAAGATGAAACTAAGAGACGACTTAAGTTCCTTTACATGCTTCAGTATCAGCAGCAGCAGCACCACCTACCAGGGTTATAATGTCGGGAGCCTTAAACAATATTATAACACCAGTCACAGTAACCAATGCAATTTCCCATTTTAATTGTCCTCTAAGAGTTTGAATCCCTAGAACAACTACACCAATAATGGCTATACCACGAGCCGTATTACCACGAAATGTTTTGATCATATTACACAATACACTACCTACTGGATCACCACTAGCAAAAGCATCCGATGCTGTAGTAATTAGAGCAATGCTACAAAGGATAAACAGTAAACGCCACACAAAACCACTATCAAACTGTTCAGAATAGGATCTACAAATATTCATATTTTACCTCGTTAACGAATTGTTTTAGACATGTGGATGATTCTATACTGTACATTTTTACAGTTCAAGGATTAAATATAGGGTGATCGTAATCTAATTAGATAATACGTCAGTTCGGGATAAGATATAGATGAAATAGTAATAGATAAAAGGATTGTCAAAAAGGAGTGCCTGCAGTATTTATATTTTTAAACAAAAAAACAAACTACAGGCATGAAAAAAGATATCACAGAATTATATAGTTTTATAGATGATTTTTGTAAAATTTATTTGGAGTATGAACAGAGAAAGTTATTACCATCAAATAAGCAGAGAAATCGCTGTTGTAGCATGAGTTTAAGTGAAATGTTAACAATAATAATTATGTTTCATACATCCTATGCTAAGAATTTTAAATTTTTCTATAAAAGTTATATAGAGTGCATGCATAAGGATGATTTCCCTAAAGCCTTGAGTTATAATAGATTTGTTGAATTA
This sequence comes from Candidatus Tisiphia endosymbiont of Micropterix aruncella, assembly GCF_965178575.1. Classification (NCBI taxonomy): domain Bacteria; kingdom Pseudomonadati; phylum Pseudomonadota; class Alphaproteobacteria; order Rickettsiales; family Rickettsiaceae; genus Candidatus Tisiphia; species Candidatus Tisiphia endosymbiont of Micropterix aruncella. Next base: position 286,796 of record NZ_OZ238268.1, on the reverse strand, counting down.
ATGGCACGATTATTCATACCGCTAAATATGTTGATTCATTTGTTGTTTGGTGAAGAAACAGGTATTTATTTTATTGACTCTACAACGATTAAAGCTTGTCACAATAAAAGGCGTTATAGCAATAAAGTTTTTAAAGGATTAGCCAAACATAGTAAATCCTCTATGGGGTATTTTTATGGTTTTAAATTACATGTAATAATCAATAATAAAGGGGAGTTTATGGCATTAAAAGTGACCAAAGGCAATGTAGATGATAGGGTTCCAGTACCGGAGTTAACAAAAAGATTAACTGGAATTATAGCAGCTGATAAAGGTTATATTAAGCAAAATTTGTTCTTAAATTTATATGAAAGAGGCTTAAAAATGATTCATGGAATTAAGAAGAATATGGAAAATAAATTAATGGATTTGAAAGAAAAAATCTTACTTCGAAAGCGTAACTTAATTGAAACAGTTTTTGATTATCTAAAAAATAAAATGAACCTTGAACATACTAGACATAGATCACCAATAAATGCCTTTGTCCATATATTATCTACTCTTGTTGCTTATTCATTAAAGAAAAATAAACCTTCAACAAAATTTGATTTTAATCTACATGTTCTCAATATCCTTATCCCGAATTGACGTATAATTGCTGGAAAAGAAAGGTTTAAGTGGTGTTTTAGTCACAATTTTTGCAAGTCTAGTTAATAGCCCCGATGCCATCCCTGCACCTTCGGATGTCACCTCTGCGAAGGTAGCGGGGTCTAAAAAAATCTAACAAACCCTCTCGGTCTATTTTTTTAGATTCCGCTACCTGTGCAGGAATGACATAAACCCTCTACGATGTCACCCCTGCGAAGGCAGGTATCTAGGATTCCCGCCTTCGCGGGAATGACATGTAAGACATTGGTTTAACAACCCCGATGTCACCCCTAATGGCGGACTGAGCTTACACTATGTAGTTCTCTTTTGTGGGTAACTTCCAGAGTCTTTTGCTAACTTCTTAAAATGTAATAACCCGTAGGTAAAAGCTATAATTGTAGGAATCATAATAATCAATATCCCCCAATTGCCAAAATAGTCAATAATATAAACGAAACCAAAAGAACTAATAACGTACATCAAAGCACGAGATACAGAACATATCATGCTAACATAGGTAAAACGTTTAAATACAGGAAAGCTTTTATAAAAAATGGGACCAGCAGAGACAAGACAGTACTTAAATAAAATAATGACTGTCTGAATGAGAAATAACTCAAACGGAAAATGAAGATTGTCCAGCCAATATGGACAAAATAAAATAAAAATAGAATATATAATAAGTATAATTTTCGCGGTTAATAATGGATATACTCTGTAATTTACATAAGATAATATTAATATAATTAAGAATTTTAATATACAGACAATAAAATTATGATGAATAACCTCAGCTGATGTGTAACCAAAATCGGTCTTGAGAATAGCACCACAATGCATAAAGAGAAAATAAAAACATACTGGTGTAGAACACTCTAATAAAAGGAAAGCTATTACTGTTTTTTTATTAATTTTTTCATTAACGACTGGGTCATTATGCAATTCTTTTATATCAATATTAGCTTTCTCATATTTCCTTTTTAGTCTCAGTTTTGCATTAGCAAATTCAGGTGTTTCCCGCAATGTTGTTCTAGCAGTAGAACCAATCAATGCTACTACTGTACCTATCCAAAATGCTAGACGCCAGTTAAAACCATAGGAAGTAACAAGTGAGGCAATTCCTAAAGCACCTATACTTCCTAAGGAAGCAAACAGCGCTATCAATGTCACACTTACATATTGGATTGGTGGGTTAATCGTTTCGGTTAAATACAGTCCTGCCCCTACTGACTCTCCCATAGAAGTCATGCCTTGAACAACACGGCAAATTGTTATTATCCAAGTAGCAGCTATCCCTATTTGAGCATAGGTAGGGAGATTAGCCATGACAAAACATGATGCAGCCATCATAAAAGTTGTAATTATAACAGTAGATTTACGTCCTATATTATCGCCCAACCAACCAAATATTAAGGCACCAACAGGTCGAAAAACAAAGGTAGTACAGAAGGCAAAAGACATCATTAAAGAGGTGGAGAGAGAATCAGTAGGTTCAAAAAATAACTCATTAAGAAACACCACCATATGAATATATAACATCAAGTCAAAATATTCTAAAAATGTACCAATTGAAAGCAATCCAACTGCTTCTTTCTGTTCTCTAGTTAGGCTTCTTTGTTCCTGCGGATACTTTATCATTTTTTCCTCCACTTAATATTAAAATGAGCTTGTATATTCTGCTACTTTTAAAGAATTGGAGTCTACTTAACCTCAGTTTGATGTAATAAATTAATAGTAGGCTCAAGTAATCATCGCCATTAGGGGTGATATCACCGCCATTATGTCATCCCAGCGAAAGCTGGGATCTAAAACTATATAACATACCTATCTATGCTATTTTTTAGACCCCTGCTTTCGCAGGGGTGACATGCAGGGACACCCTAGACTATTAAACTGATGTCTTACATCGAATTGAGGTACAGTTATTGTATAAATTTTTCAGATGCTGGATTTCTCATGAGTCTCTTAGCTATCTCACTATCTGATATGGAATCGTTTTTTGTAGATTGCATATATATAGCTACTAATTCTAGCATTTTATCGCAAAACTCAGATTGTAGCATTTGAGAAGCTTCTAGCTTTTGCCTATTCATTAAATCTATAGTCTCAAGTTTTTTGCTTTCTAGAAACTTATCAAATTCTTCGTTTTGCTGCTTAATTATATTATTGGCAGTTTCTTTGCCATCTTTGATCATTTTTTCTCTTAAAACTTCAATTTGTTGTATTTGGATTGCAGCATCTTCAAATAACAACGTCATATCTTCGTTAAGCTTTTGGGCTTCTAAGACTTGGTCTTTGATAGCCATAATTTTGTCATCTAACGATTTTAAAATTATATTTTTTATCGGTCTATAGACCAAATACACAAAAATTAGGAAACAGATGGCTAGCCAAAATTTTTCGTCAAATAATTGCATTATTTTATCTTTTTGTAAGATTCTTTTAGTAATTCTAAATCAACTTCTTGATTAGTAATTTTTTGAATTAATAATTTTGCTAAATTGATGCATGAATCATTTTCATCAATCCAAAATAATTTATTAGTTTTTTCTATATCATGATGATTATTGGCAATTTGTGCTTTCAACTCATTATGGAGTTGCATTTTTTTTGATAGAAGAGATGTTTCCATTGCATCCCTAGCTTCTTTTTTAATATTTTCCACTATATTTGATATTTCTGCTAGCGTACTTGCATATTGCTTGTGCAAGCTATCAGCTTTTTCCCCAAGACTTTCTGCACTAGCAATATTGGTATCTATATAAGCTTGCCTATTCTCAAGAATTTTTTCAGTTAGCGGTGCAATGAACTTATGAACTAGAAGGTATAAGATACTAAAAACAACTACCAACCAAAAGATTTGCGAACAATAAAAGGTAACATCAAATTGAGGCATAGTTACTTAAGAAAATATCAACAAAATTGCAATTACGAACGAGAATAAGCCCATAGCTTCCGTAAGTCCAGCTCCAATGAATGCCATTCTTTGTAATTGATCAGTAGCTGAAGGGTTACGGGCAATTGAAGACAGCAATGCACTGAATATACTACCTACACCAATGGCAGCACCTGACATACCAATAGCCATTAATCCTACACCAATAAATTTTAGAGACGTTCCGTCCATATTTAAACTCCTAAATATAAAAAATTCTAGGTTCTTGCGTGTGGCTTCATTTTTATTTTATTAGTAGATTTATAGGCATTTTTGTTCGGAGAACCGCAGCGGACCATGATGTACGTGAGGATTCGAGAACAAAAATAACGATCTATAAGACCATAAAAATGAAGCCTTCGCAAAACCTAATGTGAATTTACAGCATCATTCAAGTATACACAAGAAAGAATTGTAAATATATAAGCTTGAAGTATTGCTATAAAAATTTCAAATCCAATAAGGATCACAATTAGTGGAATTGGCAAAAATTTAAAGAAAATCATTAATGAAACTATAAATCCTGCCATCACCTTTAGTAATATATGTCCTGCCACCATATTAGCAGCTAACCTTAAAGATAAACTTATAGGTCTTGCTAGATAGGCAAATAATTCTATCAAAATCATAAGCGGAGCTAACCAAGATGGCGTACCTTTAGGCAAAAATATTGATAAAAAATGTATACCGTGATTAATAAAACCAATAATTGTAACCATAAAAAATATCATAATTGCTAAGGCAAATGTTACTATAATATGGCTAGTAACAGTGAATCCGTAAGGAAGCATGCCAAGCAAGTTACATAACAAAATAAACATAAACAAAGTGAAAATGAATGGTATAAACTTACGCCCCTTTTCTCCAACATTTTGATTGAGCATCACTGTAATTATATCATAAATTATTTCAGCACTAAGCTGTAATCTAGATGGTATAATTTTTTTGCCTTTTAAGGCTAAATAAAAATAGGAGAGGCCTACAACTCCAGCAAGTAACATAAACAAACTAGAGTTAGTAAAACTAATATCGAAACCAAATAAATTAATTTCTACTAGTTTCTTTATTGCAAATTGATCTAAGGGACTATGGGACATTATTTCTTATTTAGTTTTTGCCAAATTATTTTAAAACCTGCAAGCATACCTATCAACAAAAATATTATAATACAAAATGGTTTAGAATTAAACAATTTATCTAATGTAAAACCAACAAAAAACCCTAGCATCACACTAGAAAACAAATCTAACGCTATAGCCAGTGCATCAATTTCTTTTTTTGGATTAAGTTTAGGGTGAAAATGATTATTTGTTTTAAGTTTCTTAATCCTTTTTTGTATCTTATCTAACTCTTTTTGTTCCAACATATACATTAATATAAAGAAGTCTATTTAAACCTCAATTTCGGATTAATTTCATTAATCCAAAATTGGAATGAGAATGCATTTTTCTGATATTCTAGCCAGTTTTGGATTAAAATTTTTAATTTTAATCCAAAACTGAGGTTTTAAATAACCTTGGCACTATATAGCTATGTAACATTAGACCTTTGTTTGTAAGATTAATATGACCTTTATCACCTAATCCCTCATCCCACCTAAGTACACCTAGCTCTTTATAGTATGTTGCCTTTTCCATATCTAAAATCTCAAATAATTGTTTACCAGTTCTTTTCTGTATACTATCAATAGTTATACCCTTTTCAAGACGTAGTCCCATCATCAACATTTCTTCAATTATTTCTTGCATAGAAAGTTTATTAATCTGCTGAATACCACATCCTAAACTATCAACAGCTTGTAACCATTTTTCTGGTTTATGCCACATCATGATACTATAGAGATTAGATGTAAAATTACTATCACACATGTTAACCCTGCTGTGGCTACCTGGACCTATACCTAAATAATTGTCATATTGCCAATATGTCAAGTTATGCTTACATTCATGACCTAATATAGCATAATTTGATATTTCATATCTAAGATATCCTTGGGAGTTTAAATACCAGTTAGTCCACTCATAATGGTCAGCTGCTTGATCTGAGTTTGGTATAGTTAGATTTCCCTCGTTAAACAATTTATAAAATAACGTACCCTTTTCGATGACCAATTGATATAGTGAGATATGACCTGAGGCAAGTTGCATGGCATTGGTAAGTTCATCTTGCCAACTTTCTAGAGTTTGGTTACTTCTTGCATAAATTAGGTCAAAAGATATTCTAGGGAAAAGATGGCGAGCTGTTTCAACAGCTTTGATTGCTTGCCCTACATCATGTTGTCGTCCTAAACTCTTTAAGTCATCTTCCACTAGAGACTGGACGCCAATTGACACACGGTTTATTCCAGCTGATCTAAAGTCCCTAAATTTTTCAGTCTCAAATGAAGTGGGATTTGCTTCTAAAGTAATTTCTGTCTGCTCATCTATTATTGCTAAATTTGCTATTTTTTTAATTATTCCTTCAACAACAAATGGCTTCATTAAAGATGGAGTTCCACCTCCAAAGAAAATAGATTTTATATATTTATGACCTATAGTATCCTTGAAATGATCAAGCTCTAATTCATAACATTTCAACCATGTATCATGATCTACTTTATTTACAACATGAGAATTAAAGTCACAATACGGACATTTTGACAAACAAAACGGCCAGTGTATATATATCGATAAAGGATTTTTCATGTTTATGCTTAGTTTAACATTACTTTAGCATATCTGTTACTATCACTAAAGCAACTTCTCTTCAAATTGGTCATGCGTAAACAACAGTAGCATGTTAGCATCGATATGTTCTTTGAGAGGTGGATAGGTGATCAGATCATAAGATTGTACATCTACTTTAACCGGTAAGTTACTGTCATTAAGTAAAGTAAATATACGATCGAGGGTTTTTTCATCAAGCGAACCATAAATAACTATATCAATATCAGAATTAGGACGATAAGAACCAGTAGCACGCGAACCAAACAAACCAACACTCTCGATTTGTTTTGAGAAGGGCAACAAAATATTACGCAGTATGTTTAACTGTTCCTTACTTAATCCATGATGAGATATATTTACTTTCATCTACCATCTCTTCTTCTGTAAATTTCAGCATCACCAAATACATCTTAAAATACATGATCTCCAATTCAGGATAATAATCCTTTTCAATATTTATAATAATCTGTTCAAACTGTTTGAAATCGTAGGTATGTGACATCTTATTACGAGAATCTAAAGCATTCATCCATACTTCACCATTCTTAATCAAATTAGCGGCAATAGCTGCCTTAAGTACGGTAGCTGGGGTAATGGTTGATAGTATCACCCCCTTATATTCTAGGTAGTCTTTAAGTACGTTCCATGTCAATTCCCACGTATATTCAAAACGCTGTACTACTCCTTCCATCTCTAACTGACTTATCTTGCGTTCTCGCATTATGTACATCGCCTCGCGTAGCAAAGCAAAAGCACGTTTAAAATTATCAAAACGATATAGCCAGCGAGGAGTCTTTATATTAGTAAATGTGGTCATGTTAGTTCATTTCTTAATAATTTTCATTATATATTATTTTCTTTAGAAATCGATCGAAGAAAATGTATAAATATTAATTTAACAATCAGATGCAGGGTCGTCTCAAATCTGATTGTTTCTATAATTTCGCGTAATGCACATCTAGCTGATTTTGGAGTAATATTATACTACGCTGCAGGGTGTAAAGGTAATTTTATTATAGAGTAAGAATTGATTGATGGTGATATATCGAGGGTACTAAAAATTTCAACAAGGGCTGTGGTGAGGTCATGAATCATTTGGTCGGTATGGTTAGGTGTTGGGATGATTCTTAAACGTTCTGTGCCACGTGGTACTGTTGGGAAGTTAATATGCTGAACATAAATATTATATTTGTCCAACAACATTTCAGAGGCTTGTTTGGCTTTAATTGGATCACCAATAATTATTGGTATAATATGACTATCATTTTTTAAATAATTTACTTTAGCTTTATCAAAAGATTCTTTTACCTTGGCTATTACCTTTTGGTAAGTTTCCCTCTCTATATTAGAATTTTTTAAATGACGAATACTGGCAGTTGCTGCTGAAGCAATAATTGGGGGCAGAGAGGTGGTGAATATAAAACCTGGTGCAGTAAGCCTTATAGAATCGATAATTTGACGATTGGCTGCAACATAACCACCAATAGTGCCGTAAGCCTTACCGAGCGTTCCTTGGATCATATCAATTTTATCAGCACAACCTTGAAGATCGGCAACGCCAGCACCATGCTTGCCGTACAGACCAACTGTATGTACTTCATCAATAAAGGTTAAAGCATTATATTTTTTAGCTAAATTCACTATTTTTTCTATTGGTGAAAATAATCCGTCCATAGAATAAGCTGATTCAAAAACAATAATCTTCGGTCTATTAATATCTACCTTTTTGAGTAATTCTTCAAGATGGCAAGTATCAATGTGCTGATAAATATGTTTTTCAGCTTTTGAATTACAGATACCGGAAATAATAGAAGCGTGATTTAACTCATCTGAGAAAAAAACTATATTAGGCATTATTTTTGCCAGTGTTGCAAGGCTAGTATCATTGGCAACATAACCGGAAGTGAACACTAGAGCTAATTCTTTATTATGTAGGATTGCTAGTTCCTTCTCTAATTCTATTATGCTGCTATTATTACCACCTATATTTCTTGTACCACCAGAACCAATTCCATATTTGGATGTAGCATCTAACGCAGCTTTGGTAACATTTGGATGCTTACTCATACCAAGATAATCATTAATACACCACATTACAATATTTTTATCATAATACCAAGCAGATGGAAAGTTATTTGCCTGTCTTTGAACAGGCACAAATTCACGATATCTTCCTTCTTGTTTAATTCTAGTTATATGGTGATCGAATATATTATGATAGTTAGACATTACATTATTTTTTTATACAGTTTAAAACCTACCTAACCTCAGGTTACCTACGTCCAAATAATCGCTCAATATCTTTGAGTTTGAGTTCGATGTAAGTTGGTCTACCATGATTACACTGACCAGAAAATGGGGTTTTTTCCATTTGTCTTAATAATTCATTCATTTCTTCAGAAGATAATTTACGACCTGCTCTGATAGCATAATGACATGCATAGGTTTCTGTAACATATTCGATCAATTGAATCAAGGAAATATTTTCACCAAGATCAGATAAATTATCTGCCAAGTCTTGGGTAAGTTGGTTTATATCGGTATTTCCAAGTAAGCTTGGAGTCTCTGATACAATGATGGATCGCTCGCCAAATTTCTCTAGGCTTAAACCTAATTTAGAAAGATCCTCCTTTTTATTATACAATAAATCAGCTCTTTTGACATCCGGTAATTCTACTATCTCAGGCATGAGTAATCGTTGCTTAATTAATCCATTGTTACTTATCATTTGCTTAATTTTCTCGTATCCCAAACGCTCATGTGCTGCATGTTGATCTACGATAATAATACTATCTGCTGTTTGTGATATTATATAAGTGCCGTGCAGTTGGGCTCTCGCTGCTCCGAGTGCAACATTAGGCTTTTGGCATAACTCTACTTCTGCTGGTAATTTAGGCAATGGTGCTAGACTTGAATCCGTAACGGAATTTGCTGTATTGTTTGAAGGGCGAGGTTTCAATCCTCCTACGAATTCCCTAGTAGAAGCGAATTCTGCAAGAGGTTTATTATTATAATCTAGGTCTAGGATATCATCCTCTAGCACTTCTACTTTAGCATGTGGGTCTGTCTTTATTAATTGTTGCTGAACATTAGAACTATCATTGTGCCTAGGAATGGTTAAATTTTGAGCCTTATAAGTACTGATATTATCAGATATACTCAAACCATTTGGATATACTTTGTTAGAAGAAGAGGTAGGGTTCTTTTGGAATGCCTTATTTGTTTTAACAAAGTTATTAGCAGTAGTAGTATTGCGAAAAAGACCTAAGGCAGTTGTGGCAATATTCGTTGACACCATGTGACTTCTAGTGGCAAGGGCATCTTTGATAGAGCTTATCAGTAATCCCCGTATGGTACCAGGATCATGAAACCTTACTTCTGTTTTGGCAGGATGCACATTAACGTCAACCATGTGGGGATCTATCTGTAGAAACAAAACTGAAACTGGATGTCTATCCCGAGCTAAATAATCCTGATAGGCTAGTCTTAGAGCGATTTGTAGTAATTTATCCTTAACGGCTCTATTATTAACAAATAAAAACTGATCCTCAGCAGAAGCTCTATTAAAGGTAGGAAGGCTGGTAAAGCCATATACTGATATTTCCGGTCTTTGTAGATTAATATGGACAGAATTTTCAATAAAATCATAACCCAATATATCAATTATTCTTTGCTTTAAAAGATCATCAAAATTTCCATCTTGGCCTTTTACTTTTATGATGTTTTTGCCATCATGAGATAAATTAATGCTGATTTTAGGATGAGCTAATGCAATTTTCTTGATTACATCAACCGAAGCTGCCAATTCAGTTTTATCAGATCTTAAGAACTTTAGTCTTGCAGGGGTAGCAAAGAATAAATCACGTATTTCAATCTTAGTACCCTCGTTATGAATGGTAGGTTTAATCTCTTTATTATGTCCACCGCTAGATTGTATATGATAAGCCCTATCAGCCCCACGTGCCTTTGAAGTAATCAACATCTTACTTACAGAACTTATTGAAGGTAATGCCTCTCCGCGAAAGCCAAAAGTGTGAATATTTTGTAAATCTGACTCATCAAGTTTGGAAGTAGTATGACGTTCTACGGCAATTTTTAGATCTTCCTCAGACATGCCTATTCCGTCATCAGAAATAATAATAAGATTTTTCCCTGCCTGCTCAAGCATGATATCTATCTTAGTGCTAGCTGCATCAATAGCATTCTCAACTAGTTCTTTTACCACCGAAGCTGGTCGTTCAATTACTTCTCCAGCAGCGATGCGGTTTATAGTACTATCTGATAGGAGTTTTATCTTCATTACTTACTAACACAAATGTTTTACTACAATAAGGACACACAATAGATCCTTTAGTTGAATCAATCTCCAAATAAACTCTTGGATGATCAAACGGTGGTTCTTTGCCAAAACATGATACGGATGTAGAGATAGTCTCAATAATTTCCATATTTTGCATAAATTTGAAAGCTATATAAGAGTTTTTTTAGTATCTTACTACTATAAAACATAAGTGAAATTTATTCAAAATAAAAATTACTATTAGTGGTCTAGAAAATAATGATATAATAGAGAAAGAATCCTTTCACCAAACCATTTTATTAAATTGTTGGTAAAAATTTTAAAAATCATTTTACTAACCACTATAATCATTATGGTGATAAGGAAACTATAAAGAATATCAGCTGGGTAATGCATAGCAAGAGTAATACGTGAGACGGCCACTAATAAAACAATCACAAAAGCTATAATTTTTTGCCCCATTGTTATATATGGCCAAATACAGTAAGATACCATTAATGCTAATCCGGAGTGACTGCTTGGAAAGCTGGATAAACATCTTTCAAGTTCAACATTAGCAATTGTTACAAAACTATTAAGAGGTAATGAGCAAAATGGTCTAGCTATATTAACTGAAAACTTAAATAGAGCATAAGTACAACCGAATGTAGCATAAATTATACCAATCATTACCATTTTATTATATATAGACCAAAATTTGATCTGACGCTGATTAAAATCTTGAATCTTTTTTAACTGGATATAGAAATATCCACAATATATAAAATAAACGATAGCAAAGTTGGTAATATTAAAACAATAAGAGATAATTTGTAGAATATAAGCTATTATGCTAAAATGGTTAGTAATTCTATTGATCCACAAGAATATTTCTTGATTAAGGCCATGGAAATTATATAAAAGTTCAAACATTTTCAATTTCAATTTTGTTTGGTTTAAGTATATGCTACAAATAACAGTGCTAGGATGTGGCTCATCACTTGGTATGCCGATAATTAATTGTGATTGCAATATATGCACTTCTACTTCAAGTTACAATAAAAGAACTAGATCATCAATATACATCGATGATGGCAATAGTCAAATTCTTGTTGATTTTGGTTTTGACATCAAGAATCAATTAATGCGAGAAAAGATTAAAAAATTGGACGGTGCTATATTAACCCATTATCATGCAGATCATGTTAACGGTATTGATGATTTACGTGTATTTCCATTTTTCCAAAAAACACCACTAGAAATTTTTTCTGACAGTAGCACAGCATTGAAAACTGAGAATCGTCACCAACATTTATTTGCTCCGGACAAACTGATTGCAAGACCGGTAGATTTTTTTGCAAAATTTAAAATTAGTACCATAGATGTACAATTCTTCAGACAACATCATGGTCCTATAGATAGTTTAGGTATTAGAATGGGTGATTTTGTATATTCTAGTGATGTGCTAGCTTTTCCGGCAGAATCTAAACCATTCTTGAAAAATATCAATGTTTGGATATTAGACTGTATGGCGTATGAATCTAATGATTGCCATGCAGGATTAGATAAAATTTTACAGTGGAACGATGAATATAAACCTCAACAAATATTATTAACGAATATGAATCATTTTATTGATTACCATGAGATATCAAAAATATTGCCAAGTAATATAAAACCTCTATATGATGGTTACAAATTTATAGTTTAGCATGATAATACTCGATAAGGTTTCAAGAAACTATGGCAAAACCTATGCTGTTAAAGATATTAGTCTTGAGTTCAAGAAAAAAGAAACTATAGCGATTATAGGATCTTCTGGTAGTGGTAAATCCACTTTATTGCGAATTATCAATGCTTTAGAAGTTCCTACTAGTGGGCATGTGTTAATCGATGACAAAAAATTGACGCAAAAAAATAAAAGGAAGCTTTGTCTTAAAATTGGCATGGTTTTTCAAGCTTTTAATCTTTTCCCGCACTTAAATGTCCAAGATAATTTAATATATGCTCCTGTTAATATTTTAGGAATGAAGCAAGTGGCTGCCATTGCTAAGGCAGAGAAATTATTAGAACAATTTGGTTTAAAACAAAGAATTACCGCCTTTCCTGTCAATTTATCTGGGGGACAAAAACAAAGAGTGGCGATTTGCCGAGCCTTGATGATGGATCCAGAAATAATGTTATTTGACGAGCCTACTTCAGCTTTAGATCCTGAAAATATTAAAGATATTATTGAAATTATATCTTTATTTAAAAGTCAAATGACCATGATTGTAGTTACTCATCATATTAAATTTGCCAAAGCCATAGCCGATAGGATAATTTTTATGGATCACGGACAAGTTTTAGCTGATCAGCCGGCAGTAGAATTTTTTGAAAAACCTAAATCTCATAGAGCAAGATTATTTTTAGAGAATATAGGTGATTTAATGTGAGTAAAAAAAGTCTTGTAAAGTTAATTATTATTCTCTGTATTAGTACTATCATTACCTTCTTTGTACATAAACTGATAGAGGCACAACTTCTTGGTTTCTCTTGGGACAACCAGAAAAGTATAACTTGTTTTATAATGATTTTGGTAATTATCAGTATAGTTTATAATTCCTTTAGTCAACAAGGTATAAAGATACTCTCTATTCAATTATTAACTTGGGGCGGAATCTTCTTAATTATAATTACTGGTTATGCTTTCAAGTTTGAATTAAATTACGCCGCTCAAAGAGTCATATCCGTACTAATACCATCATATAATTGGGTCAATAAACAAGGGGAATTAGTAATTAGTCGTAGTAGCGATGGGCATTTCTACGTTAATGCCGTGGTAAATGGAATAAGAATTAAATTTATGATTGATACCGGAGCAAGTGATGTTGCTCTTACTATTAGTGATGCTAAAATGCTAGGATTTGACTTATCAAAACTAAATTACACTAGAACTTACTCTACAGCTAATGGTACGAGTAGGGCTGCTCCCGTGAGATTAAATAGTGTCGAGATTGGTAGAGGAGCTTTTTTTAGAAATGTTGAAGCTCACATAGGTACTGGCGGTCTTGACGTATCGTTACTCGGCATGTCGTTATTAGAGCGTTTTAAAGGTTTTAGAATAGACCGAGATATGTTGATTTTGAGTTATTAGGTGTATCCTCTTCTAGGAAACAATTAGCTAACATATTGATTTTCAAGCATTTTTTACTTTTTTGTTTCTTCCATTATGAACTTGATCGCAGAGCATATCAAGTGTGGAGTTCCTAACAAACTGCTTCTAATAGTTTGTTTATGTTTTTACATAATACGCGAATTCGGGATAAGAATTTGTCAATTCTTATCCCAAATTCGGTGAAATTATAGAAACAATCAGATTTGAGACGGCTCTGCATCTGATTGTTAAATTAACCTCAGTTCTATGTAAGAATAATTATTATTCTCTGCACGCTCGATGTCATCCCTGCGAAGGCAGGGATCTAAAAATGTTTAAGCACTTAATCCTTGCTACTTCTTTAGACCCCTGCCTACGCAGGGGTGACATCACCCACAATGAGATGATACTGGGTCTAGTATTAACTTGTTACATCGAATTCAGGTTAAATTAATATTTTGTTAAAAACATGATTTTAATTTTTTAAAATCATGTTTTTAGCTTTAGAAAGGTTTAAAATGCATTCGCAAAACCGCTTTAAGAATGCATAGCATTTTATTTGGTGATACTTTGAAGAATTGTGTTGTCGACATCGTTTTTGGTCTTGTAAGTACCATTACTTACGTTGGCATTTAAGCAAAGTTCCCATGTACCGTAGCTTGGATGACACCGAAACTACTTATTTTGACTTCGTATATTAGCAACTATCGTCTGTAATTGGTCTAGATCTACCATTCCTGCTATTAATTTACCATTAATAATATAAGCAGGTACTCCCTGTATTTTTAAACCCTTTGCTAACTTAACATTTTTATCGATGAGATTTTTTATTTCATCTTTATTAATTTCTTCCGCAATTACTTCAGGATTTAGATCATTTACTAGTAACAATTTTTCTACAGATTCTTTGGTAATAGATTTTAAGACCATTAAACCATCATGAATATCTTGAAACTTATTTGGAGTGGTTTTATAAACAGCTAAAGCAATAGTTGCAGCATAATTAGATGTATCACCAAGAATCGGGAATGGTTTTAAAACGACTTTAACCCCCGTATCTAATTTGATTAACTGGTTAATAAAGTTATGACCTTTTTTACAATAACTACAATTATAATCATAAAAAGCAGCGATGACTACATCTCCATTCGGGTTACCAAGTACAGGAGATGTAAGAGAATCCTCTATTTCAGATTTATTATCTTTTATATATTCGCTAGTTTTTATTTCCATTTCTTGCATTTTACGTTGCTGAAGACCTTCTATTGCCTGAATGATTATTTCAGGATTATTTAACAAATATTCTTTTATAATTTTCTCGGTTTTTTCCACTTCTTCTTTTCTGTCTAACACTTGCTGATCAAGAGTGTTAATCGAAACCGTAGTAGAAGCACTAGGAGTCTTCATAGTTTTATAAGCAAATAATGCTAGAAGAACAACAACAATAATCAATAATACTTTACCAACAACATTATGCATAATATTTTTCTATTAAATAGATTTAGGTTTTAAAAAAAGGTTTATACTCAAAATAGTAAATCAACAATTACTTTGCCTATAGCTAAACCCATTAACGCGAATTCGGGATAAGAATTTGTCAATTCTTATCCCGAATTGGGGTAAAAAGTACCCAAAAATGGATTGCTTCGTCGGCTTACACTTCCTCGCAATGATGCCTTGGGCTTTTAAACTGCTATGCTCTTACCTCATTCCAGCATTCTAGTTACTTTTCTATAATTTTCAAGCATTTTAGTTATTTGCCGATAATTTACTTTACCTATTGGTAGAATCGGTATTTCTTTAACAGGGATAATAACTGGTATATTCTTTTGGTTTGAGTCTATTGAATTTTTATGCATTATTTCTATGAATTTTTCACTATTTATGGTCTGACTTGTGGTAAAGAGAAAAATCTGTCTGTCTTTATTATCATCATCAGGGCAAATGGCAACATGCTTACTATCAACATCGATCATATTAGCTAAATCCTCTATTAATATCAGCGAAATTACTTCTTCTATTGTAACAAATTGCTGAATACGGCCTAATAAGGTAAGATATCCGCCTTCATCAATTTTTACGATATCTCCAGTATCATACCATCCCAAACCCAATTCTTCTGATGATGTAGGGTGGATAACTCCGGGATTATTAGAGTGCATATAGCCAAGCATAATATTTGGTCCTTTGATGAATAGTTGTCCTACCCCCTCTATTCCAATAGACCTATCGCATAATTCTACTTCTGTTGGTATACTCTTCTGCTTTGAAGAATTGGCTTTTGCAAATACTTGCGGGGAATTCGCGTACGAACAACGGTTTACTACGCCTAGTCCGCTCACCCCTTGTTTGTTGCCCCCATTCTTCAAATCATTTGAGTATAATTTATTTGTGCTACTGGTATTCTGCTCCTCACATACATTTGAGTACGTTGCGGGTCGAAGTTCTGTGGCTTCTTTAAATCCCTCAGCAGAAGCAAATTCTGCAAGAGGTCTATTGTGAATTGGTCTAATATAATATTCTATTTTAGGCATCAAACGTCCTACACTCCCAGCACGATAATGCATTGGGGTATTACAAGATATTATTGGAGATGTTTCTGACGTACCATATCCTTCAAAAATTCTTATACCAAACTTATCAAGCCATAAGTCCCTTGTTTCTTTTCTCAGTTTCTCACTACTGGTAAATACGTATCTTATAGAATAAAAATCGTAAGGATGAGCATAGACAGCATAACCATGCAAGAATATATCCGTACCAAACATAATTGTCGCTCCGATATCGTATATTACCTCAGGAATACTCCTATAATGCAGAGAAGACGGGTAAAGAAACACTGGTATAGCATTGAGTGTCATCATTATTGTTCCAGATAAACCAAAACAGTGAAAAAGCGGTAAAGCCATAAAGGCAAAATCATCAGGACTAAAATGTACCTTAGCTAGAAGTTGGCATCTATTAGCCTGCAAGTTCCTATGTGATAATACTACAGCTTTAGCCGTTGCTGAAATACCCGAAGTAAATACTACAACTGACGGATCATTATCATCATAACTGCTACATATATTGTTGTAATAACTTTGTGGGAAGAAGCTGGCAATAATAGCCTTAATTTTTAAGTATAAACCAATTCTTTGTGTTAAATCTTCAAGGTAAATAATTTTTATATTGACTGCTAAGATTTTTGCCACCACTTCCTGTAATCCAGCTTTTTCGACAAACTGTTTTGAAGTATATACTATTTTAACTGACGTTGTTTTACATGAAGCCACTATATTGCTAACCTCACTCATATAGTCAATCATAACTGGTCGACGGCAGCAGGCTTGCATAGCATAAAAAGTAACAATAGTTTCAACCATATTAGGTAGCATAAGACCTACATAGTCAGCTACTTCCGTATCCTGTTTTATTAAATTTGCTAAAGTAAAAGATCCCAATATTAATTGGCGATAGGTAATAGATTTATCATCAATATCTTGTATTATTTTTTTGTTAAAACCGTAAGCTTTTGCTGTCTCAATTAGAGACTGAAATATAGTATTATGATAATCAGAACTTTCAAACATCATATCAGCCATGATATCATAAAGAGCCTGACCTATATATTTACGCTTTTCCCTGTTATCTATATTCGGCTTAGAAGGAAATTTTACTGGTGGTAGAATAGTGATAGTAATCTTAGGAAATATCCGTGTTTTTAGTATGTTTTTAAGTTTGGAAAAATGAGTAAATTGTGTACCATCTATTCTTACAGGTAGAATTGTCGCATCAGATTTCTCAGCAATCATGCCAGGTCCTTCATATATCTTCATTAAAGAACCAGTAATACTTATTCTTCCTTCGGGAAATATAGCAATTTTTTTATCTTTTTGTACCTCTCTAATCAAAGTTTTTATAGCCATTGCATTAGTAGGATCAACCGACAGCGTTTTTGCCATTTTTAGAAATGGTCTTACCCACAATGCTTTAGCTATAGTTGTATTAATGGCAAAAGTCATTTCTTCAGGTAGATAGGTTGCAAGTAAGGCAGGATCAATATATGAAATATGATTAGCTATAATTACTGATCTTTTGCCGGCTTTATAAAAATTTTCAATGCCTTTAACTTCCACTCTATACATGCAATCAAAAATAAATTTCAAAATACTTCGGATAACAGCAAAAGGTACTATTTTTACTTCAGGAATTAATTGATAAATATAATAAGCTACTACTATGTTAAGTAGGCTAATAAATAATATAACAAATGGTATCGAATATCCCCAATGGAATAGCAATGAAAGTATTGCAGTAGACACAGCCATAAATATAGCATTAATAAAATTATTTACAGCAATTATTCTACTACGATGAGCTGAAGAGCTAAAATATTGTAATGACGCAAAAAGTGGAACAATATATAGACCTCCTATAGCAGCTATAAAAAATAAATCTATAATAATCCGCCAATTATGCCTTTTAGATAAAAAGACAAATATACTCTTTAACTGTTCCGGTTCATAATGAATTGCACTAATTCGACTGGCAAAAAACAGATCAATGCCAAATATACTTATGCCAATTGCCGAGACAAAAACATATTTTGTGGTAATTTCATTTTCAAAAATCTTACTACACCAAAAAGAACCAATGCCTACTCCAACTGAAAATGTTGCAAGGAACAAATTAGCGACATTTTCATCTGCTCCAAAAGTATCTTTAGCAAGAGATGGGATTTGGGCAAGTATTGCTGCACTGATAAACCAAAACCAAGATATACCAAGAATCGCTAAATATATTTGTTTTTTAGCTTTAGCATATTTAATCATTTCTATGCTTTCACGAAATAAGTTTAAATTTATTTTAATTTTAGAGTTAGAATTATTTGATTTTGGCAGAAAATAACTAGAAACAACGCCAACTATAGCAATAATTATCAAACTAATAGTTATTAGATTACCGCTTATAGTGTAGTACCCTCCAATAATAGTTCCAATTAAAATAGAGATAAATGTTCCTGCCTCAACAAATCCATTAGCTCCCAATAACTCATTTTGGTATAAATGATCCGGCAGAACACTATATTTTATTGGTCCAAAAAATGTTGAATGTATACCCATAAAAAATATAGATAAAAAAAGTATAACTAAACCATTGTAAAAAAATCCATAAGTAGCAAAAAGCACTATAGCTAGTTCAAATAATTTAATGATTTTAACTAAAGTTGATCGCTCATATCTATCAGCCACCTGTCCTGCAATACTTGCAAATATTACAAAAGGTAATACAAAAATAGTATTAGCAGCTAGCACAAGCAATTGGGTTAAATCCATCAGTTGGCTAGATAGTTTATAGGTAATTAATATAATTAGAGCATTTTTTAGTATATTATCATTCAGACAACCACAAAATTGTACTATGAAGATAGGCAAAAAACGCGTATCTCGAAATAAATATAACCGATTTGATTGCATGTTTTCTCCAAAGACATATTTTAGTTGCGGTATAGTATGTAATTTGTTACTTTATGTCAAATAATCTGAAATTATATTTAATTCATAAATGAGGTAAAATTTTATGTATAGATTCTTTAAGATTATTTTTAATTTTCTGAAATTCTTCCGTGATATTATTTAGTTTACTTATTTTTTCTAAAAATTCTTTCATTTCATTTTTTTTAAGTAATGGTATGTGTATATTACAAAGTTGTTCATAAGTTAAGTTTGCTCTAACAGCTCCATACTTTGTATCGTATTTGCCAATAATGGCTAAATAATATTTTGACTTTAAAATATGTAATAAATATTCGGATGGTAGAGTATCTTGGAATTTTTTTAAAACTCTAAAGACGATATAAATACCACTTACATAACCACCACTTAAATCCTTAAAGACTAAACCTAAAGAACCAACATTAATCCTATGCGGATTATATACCAAATCTCCAGCTTGAACCTGCTTGTATTTTTGGTTTATGTCCTCACCTTTTAAAATTTCATTGTCAAAAACACCAATACTATTACTTACACCTAAAATTCTAAAATCTGTAATTGGTTGTAAAGACGGCTCTGTTTTTTCTGTTATCTCCTCAATATAATTACCAAGTTTTATAATATCGCCTTTTAAATTAGCAAAAATATCAAAATAATCATAAATCCATAAACTATAAGCATTCTTGGTGACTTCAGTTGATGCTATTATAGCAGACTCAATTTCCAAAACAGTCTTTTTATTATTGAAGGCATCAAGTGCAGCTGGCAAATCATTGTCCTTAATTGGCTTCTTTCTTGAACCAAGTTCATGACCAACCGCATTAACTGCAAAAAAGAACGTGTTTGATATCTTTCTGTTTTTCTCGAAATACACAATGCTTGTTTTTGTTGGTGTGTAAGGTTCAAAAAGCTTTCTTGGCAATGAAACAATAGAAACATTTGATGAGTTATTAAAAATATACTCTCTTACCTTTCCAACATCGCCCCCCTCTGAAAGAAAATTTTCTTTTACAAGTAAACAACCTCTACCACCTAGTTTTAAAGCTTCAAAGCAATGCAAAGCACAAATAGCGTCACCATTATTTGATTGAATGGGATATAAATACCCAAACCTTGTTTGTTGCGAATATGGTGGATTTGTAATTACAATATCATATTTTTGATTTACATAATCAGAAATGGTGTCTTGTTTTTTGATATTACTATGTCCGTCTCCGAACAAAATCATATTCATTTTTGCAATTCTTGCATTTACAGTAATCTCAGAACCGTAAATTGTTTTTTTTCTTAGAATATTTTGCATCTCATCGTTAAACGAAGTTCTGATTTTTAAATATCTAAACGCTTCAATTAAAAACCCTCCTGTACCACAAAAAGGGTCATAAATGGTTTCACCAATTTTAGGATTAACCATACTTATCATTGTTCTTACAATGTTTCTAGGTGTAAAATATTCGCCTAAATCTTTAATTTTGATGCCTTGGTAAGCATTTTTTAAAAAATACTCAAAAGCATCACCATTCACATCACTATCTGAAGCTGTAAGGTTAAGTTTTGAAAGCTCACAAATAATTTCTTCAAAAATATCAGGTGAACTAATAGGGAATGCTTCGTTAAAAATATCGCCATATTTCTCGTTAATCTTAATCCAAACAACATCTTTTACATATTGATACAATTCTTTTCCTTTTCTCTTAGTAAATGAACTCCATCTAAGATACTCATCTAATGTATTCTCTTCACTTCCACACATCTTTAGAACAGAAATTTCATCAAGAATTTTTAAAAACAAAATATCAGAAAATGCCCCAAATCTATCAAGACCAGCTTGTAATCCATCCTCTCTTAGTAAATTAGCTGCACTTTTAAATACTTTAATAAGTTCATCTCTTGAATGCTGAATAAAATTTACCGCAGATAGTATTTCAGAGCCCTCATTAACAAATCTGAGTGCCGTATGGTGATTTATAAATTGCCTTACATCTTCCCCGTCAATTTTAAGATTACGTCCATTATACAAATATTGTGTTTCAATATAACTTCCATTATAAGCAAATATAAGAGGTGTATTTAGTGGTTTAGCATACAAATTCAATGCTTGGTTCATTGCTAATTGTATACTTTCATTCGGTTTTTTTGCCTCAATTATTATTATTGGTTCATTACTTCCTTCCTTGTATAGTACAAAGTCAGGTATTTTACCGTTAAGTAATTCTTTTTGCTTTGTAAGTTTCACTCTTTGCTGAAAGACGTTACATTTTGGGTCTTTTTCATCGACAATCCAACCAAGATTATCAAGTTGGACTAAGATATCATGCATTACAGATGCTTCTAATCTTTTAGTATACATATAGAATATTCCAATTTTACAAAACAGCTTGTTTTACCAACAAATTAAACATATCGTAATTATCTCTGTTAACCTGAATTCGATATAACAAGTTATTCCAAAATCGGTTATATCTATAAATATAACAGATTTTTATGATCCACTAATAGCTGTTTTCATTATTTTTGCGGTATTGCTTATTTTTTTCATCCCCTAACCAGTACATTACTATTACTCATTCTTTAAAAGGCTTATTCTTATCCCGAATTGAGGTTAATTAGATAGACCATTGGAACAGAAAGTACTTTAAATTAAGTTAACTCTAAGGCAGCTTCTTCCAGCATATTAATTTGGTCTCGTATTTTTGCCGCATGTTCAAATTCTAAATTACTAGCCTTTGCATACATTTCCTTCTTTAATTTATCGATATGAGCTTTCAATTTCACTGGATTGTCCAATAATATATGAGTTTGTTTTTTATTATCTAACTTACTATCCAATTTTTCTAATTCAATTAGTGCATGGATATGGTGATTAATTGTCTGCGGTACTATACCATGTTGCTCATTATATTCCTCCTGAATTTTCCTTCTCCTATATGTCTCACTTACTGCCTTATCAATAGACTTAGTATTGCGATCTGCATAGAGTATTACCCTTCCCTGACTATTCCTTGCAGCCCTGCCGATAGTTTGAATTAATGAGACTTCAGAACGCAAAAAACCTTCTTTATCAGCATCGAGTATTGCAACAAGTCCACATTCTGGAATATCTAAACCTTCTCGCAATAAATTAATACCAACAATAATATCTACAGTACCTTGGCGTAAATCTCTTATGATTTCCATACGTTCAAGAGTATGAACATTAGAGTGCAAATATGATACTTTATACCCTAACTCTTGTAGATAATTTGTTAAATCTTCTGACATTTTTTTAGTTAATGTTGTTACTAAAACACGGAATCCTTTATTTATCGTATATTGAATCTCGCTTATCAAATCTTCAACTTGGTTAGTCGCTGGTTTTATAATACATTCTGGGTCTAGTAGTCCCGTTGGTCTGATAATTTGTTCGACCATAATCCCTGCTGTTTCTTCCAATTCAAAAGGTCCAGGTGTTGCTGAGACAAAAACCGTCTGAGGCCTAAAATCTTGCCATTCTTCAAATTTTAATGGTCTGTTATCTAAGGCTGATGGAAGGCGAAACCCGTGTTCCACTAATACTTCTTTCCTTGCCCTATCACCATTATACATTGCTCTAATTTGCGGGACAGATACGTGACTTTCATCAACAAATAATAAAGCATCTTTAGGCAAATATTCAAATAAGGTTGGTGGAGGCTGCCCATTTGCTTTACCAGTTAGGAATCGAGAGTAATTCTCAATACCTTTACAACTGCCAGTTTCCATCATCATCTCCATATCATACTGGGTACGCTGATTTAATCTTTGAGCCTCTACTAATTTATCATGTGCTTTAAGAAATTCTAAGCGTCGTTGTAACTCCTCTTCAATTTGCGATATAGCATTTTGTACTACTTCTTTAGGTGTTACAAAGTGGGACTTAGCATAAATCACAGCTTGATCTAATTTAGCTAATTTTTCACCTGTAAGCGGATCAAATTCGCTTATATATTCAAGTTCATTGCCAAAGAATGACAATCGCCAAGCTTTATCGTTATAATGTACTGGGAATATGTCAATATTATCACCTTTTACCCTAAACGTACCGCGTTCAAACCCCACATCATTACGCTCATATTGTAAATTTACTAAGTCATTAAGCAATTTATCTCTAGCATAAGTTTCCCCAGACTTAAGGCTTATTGTCATCTGGTAATAAAGATTTGGTGAACCAAGACCATAAATACAAGACACTGAGGATACAACAATTACATCCCGACGTTCCAGCAGTGACCTAGTGGCAGAGTGTCTTAATAAATCTATTTGTTCATTTATCGAAGAATCTTTTTCTATATAAGTATCGGTTCTTGCAATATATGCTTCAGGTTGGAAATAATCATAATATGATACAAAATATTCAACGGCATTATTGGGAAAAATTGCCTTCATTTCTGAATAAATTTGGGCAGCTAATGTCTTATTATGTACCATAATAAGCGATGGTCTACCGGTTCTCTCAATAATATTTGCCATAGTAAAGGTCTTACCAGAACCAGTAATACCAAAGAGTATTTGTGAACGCATTCTAGATTCAAGACCTTTAACGATTTCATTAATTGCTCTTGGCTGATCGCCAGCTGGACTATATTTAGATACTATTGAAAATTTATTTATCATTAATTTGTAACTTGCTAAAAGTTTATTATATGTGGATAATAGTTTTATAACTATAAAATAGGATAACAATTATGCACAAAATTATTCTATACACCGTCATAATTTATACATTAACATATTGCCCCTATTGCACTAAGGCAAAAAAACTACTTAATCGAAAAAATATATCTTACAAAGAAATAATCGTAGACAATTATAGTGACAAGCAAAGGTTAGAGTTGCAAGCTAAAGCTAATGGACAACGTACATTACCACAAATATTTATTAATGATAAGCATATTGGTGGCTGTGACACTCTTCATAAACTTGAGAAAGAAGGTAAGTTAGATGAATTAGTAAAATAATATCATAACCTGAATTCGATGTAACAAGTTACATCGAACTTTCGTGTTATATATAGAAACAATCAGGTTTGAAGCGGCTGCCCACCTGATTGTTAAAATATAACACTCCATTCAATATGTGATTTTAATAATTAAAATCACATATTGAATGATGAAAAAAGTTAAAATGCACTCGCGTCAGCCGCTTCAAGAGTGCATTTTTCCTTATAACAAAGCCAGTTCGATATAAGAATTATTAATTCTTATATCGAACTG
Source organism: Candidatus Tisiphia endosymbiont of Micropterix aruncella (assembly GCF_965178575.1). Lineage (NCBI taxonomy): Bacteria > Pseudomonadati > Pseudomonadota > Alphaproteobacteria > Rickettsiales > Rickettsiaceae > Candidatus Tisiphia > Candidatus Tisiphia endosymbiont of Micropterix aruncella. The sequence goes on along the minus strand of NZ_OZ238268.1, from coordinate 262,406 downwards.
AGGTTATCATATAATTATGACAGCAAAAACTCTAAAAATAAATGTATTAAGTCATGGTAATTTGAGTTGAATATACTTGACTTACGGGTAATAATAATTTACTTTAACGCAGGTTACATGGCGGATGTAGCTCAGTTGGTTAGAGCATCAGATTGTGGATCTGAGGGTCGCGGGTTCAAGTCCCGTCATTCGCCCCATATTTGCTTAAGATTAAGCATTCGTAGCTCAGCTGGATAGAGTGTTGCCCTCCGAAGGCAGAGGTCGTTGGTTCGAATCCAATCGAATGCACCAAATACTTAAAAATCTAGGGATTATAAGGCTACCAGCGTACTTCTGGGGGCAGAGACATTAATATTGCTTCAACGTTGCCATCTGTCATTAAGCCAAACATTGTCCCACGATCATATAATAAGTTAAATTCAACATATCTACCACGACGCACTAATTGATAATCCTTTTGTTCATTAGTCCAAGGCAGTAGCATCTTTGTTCTAACAATTTCAGGATATACTGTTAGAAATGCTTGTCCTACGTCCTTAGTAAAAGAAAAATCATTATTAAAATCTCCAGTATTTAAATAATCATAAAATATACCACCTACTCCCCTTGGCTCATTTCTATGTTTTAAGTAAAAATACTCATCACATTGTTTTGTAAATTTAGGATAATAATTTGGATCATGTTTATCACAAGCACGTTTAAAAGCATTATGAAATTTTGTCGTCTCATTTTCATTAGAATAAAATGGCGTTAGATCTCCACCACCACCAAACCAATGGTTAGTAGTTTCAATGTAGCGTGTGTTAAAATGTACTGCTGGTATTAATGGAGAAGTAAGGTGAGCAACGATAGAAATACCAGTAGCGAAAAATTGTCTACTATTTTCTGTACCCGGTATATTTTTACTAAATTCTAGAGATAATTCCCCAAAAACTGTAGAAATATTAACACCAACTTTTTCAAATAAGTTACCACGCATTACAGACATTACGCCACCACCGCCGTTTTTTCGAGCCCATGGTGATCGTATGAATCTTGCAGTAGCTAAACCTTTCGCCTTACTATATTCAAGTTCAATTTTCTCGAATTCAGTACATACTTGATCACGTAAATTTGTAAACCATGTTACTGCTTTTTCTTTGTTATTGGTCATAGTAATTTATACCATCACTATAGTGGGAGTGTTAAAACAACTTATTATCTCTTGCTAGTTTTGAAAGAATTCCTACTAAGTAAACATCTTATTTCATTTCTCATAAAATAAATGATAACTAAAAATATACTAGAAATAGTCATAATATAAAAGGCAGGGGCATAAAACAAGCCTGTTTTTTCAACAAGCCAACGAGAAATAAGAGGAGAAGTCCCACCAAATATAGTAATACCCAAATTATAACTAAAGGATACCCCTGAAAATTTTTGTTCAGGAGTAAATAAAGATATAATAAAGCTATAGGCTGCCCCAGCTATTGCCCCACTAAGAATACCTAAGATAGTTAGTGCTAGAATTTGTTGCCACATGAACGGTAATGACATAGATAACAAAATAGGTAAAGCCAATATCAAGATCGCTAAGCTTACTAAAGCTAAAGTCTTAAATTTTCCAATAATATCAGTTAATCCACCAAATAATGGCATAGATACCATCGCTATAAAATTTGCATATAATGAATAAATAAGGGAAGTTGTATTATCAAAATGCATAACATCTTGGTAATACACATTAATGTAGGTTTTTACTAAATAGACGACGCTACTAGCAACTGCACCTGTACAAAAGGTTAAAAACATCGCTTTCCAAGCTGTCTTAACTACGTTGATAAAAGGTGCTTCTAAAGTTTTCTTTTGTTCAGCTAACATTTTAAAAATTGGAGTCTCTGATACACGAAGACGCAAGTAGAAACCAACAAGCCCCATAACTCCGCCTAGTAAAAATGCAAAACGCCAAGCAAAATCAAAATGATAAAAATATTGTCCAATAATAATTCCTGTAAGAGTAGCGATCAACGTACCAGCCATATTTGAACCATGTACTAAACCAGCAGTAAAACCTGGTCGTAAATTTTGATGATGTTCTAGAATAAAAATAGCAGCTCCAGCCCCTTCACCACTAATACATAAGCCTTGAAAAAGACGCATTATGGTTAATATTATCGGTGCATAAACTCCTATGTCATGATAAGAAGGAATTAGTCCCATAGTAAATGTTGGTATAGTCATACCAAGCATGGAAATAATTAAGGCTATACGCCTTCCATATTTATCGCCAACATAACCAAAAAATATACCACCAATTGGTCTAGTAATGAATCCTGCTGCAAATACCCCAAGAGCCAACAATATTTGTAAAAATTCTGAGCTTGAAGGAAAAAATGTGTGACCAATTACTAATGCAAATACTGAATATACTGTGAAATCGTAATATTCCAGTATATTGCCTGAAATTGCTGATAAAAAAACGGATTTAGGTTTGCTCATTAGATCTTATCAATCAAATTTAATTAAATCGGATTATAGACCACTTAACCAACTTATAAAGTGTAAAATAATTTTATTTTTTGTGACAAGCTACATATATTACAAAAAAGTTAATTATTATTTAGTATTATAGTGGTTATTATACAATATAGGTAGATAATAATTAGTAGTTTTCATCATCTATTGCTTGATTTTTTTGACAAGGTCTCCCACTATGGATGTTGTATAAATATTTTTTATTAACTTTAGTTGAGTTATAATTATGAGCGACATAGGTGCAACAAAATTGGGTAAAATAGATGAAATACAAGAGAGAGGAATAGATAAAATAGAAGAAAAGAGGGGGCTCTCTCTCTCAGGTGGTGGAATTAAGGGGATTCCTATGTTGGTTATACTTGCAGCGATTGAGGAATATACAGGCATGCCTATATCTAAATTATTCCATTTTATTGCTGGTACTAGTGTTGGGGGATTAATTGCAGCTTTATTGACCATCCCTAAAGAAGAGGGGTCAACCGAACCGCTTTTTTCAGCAAAACAAGCTTTAGAACTATTTGAAAATACTGCTGCTGATATTTTCCCACAAAAGTGGTATTTTAATGGGCCAATCGGTAACATATTCAGCCATAAATATAGTCAAAAACCTCTTAAAGCAATGTTAGAAAAATATTTGGGTAATAGTACATTGGATGAGGCTATAAGTCGCGTTATTATACCTGTTTTTGACGTAAGTGGCAAAAATGATCCTAATAAAGTTTTTGATAGTCATGCCCCTAACAGCCCACTAACAAAAGAGGTAGTTCTTGCTACTACGGCAGCTCCTACTTATTTTAAAGCTGTTGTTAATAAAGAGGGTGTAGGTGGTTTTGGCTATGATGCTGGAGTACCTTATGCTTTTGTCGATGGAGGCTTAAGTGCTAATCGTCCAGCAGCATCAGCTCTAGGAGTGCTGAAAGAAGGGCTAACTATTGAAAAACAAGTAGAAATGTTAAAACATACGACGATTTGTTCTATCAATTTTGAACACACTAATAGAGAAATGGAGATACCATCAAAAAAATTGGATGGTTCGATAGGTTGGGTAACTAAAGGAAACATAGTAAGCAAAATTACGAAAGCTACCGAAAGTAGTGCTACAAATGAAGTTAAAAAAGATTTACCAGAAGCTGGTCAATTTACAGAGATCTTAATTCCTATACCAAAAGAATGTAAGAAATTGGATAATGTTAAGCCGGATAATATAGCTAAATTAAAAGAAATTGGTAAGCAATATGTAGAAAATAACAAAGAATTACTTGAGAATCTCTGTAAAACATTGGTTGAGAGTGTCAATAGAGAAGAGAGCTTAAAAGCAGCAAATATTGACGAATCTAATGTCTCTAGTGCGTTAGTAGCGAGTGATAATACTGATGATGAAGGACAAGATAATAATGCTGCCAGTACTGTTAGTAATCGCGTAATATCGAATGAATGTGATAGACAAAAATTATTGATTAAAGATTTAGATGATAGTCAATATGAAACTCTACAAAAAGGCTTGAGTACTTTAACTCCTAGGGAATCTCAGCTTCTAGAAATGTTCTTACAAGTATTAGATAATACACAAATTGAAGCTCTATCCGGTCGGATTAGCTCAATCATCAACGGTAATCATATGGATGAGATACCTGAGTTAACTAATTCTCAAAATATGCTTCTTAGCTCTTTTAGTAAGATGTTTATACCTGATAATGATTATGCTTCGCTTCCGAGTACTTGTGGTCAAGAAGCTTTGGCTCAAGAAGTACCGTGTGATGGGAGAGGCTCAGATTTTTCACACGCTCCTCCTGAGGTGTATTAATTGTAATTGGGTTCTAATAAAAATCACAATTAATAGTTGCTAGAACGGTTTAAAAGGCAACTAGCCAGTATTAAAAGGATTGTAATGCAATAAGTTTTTGATGTCATTTCCGCGTATGCTTGCCCGCGTGGATCAAAAATACCAACGTTAGTATAGTACTTACAGGATCAAAAACGATGTCATTCCCGCTTCGGTGAGGAATCCATAATATCTAATAGCCTTTGCAGGTTATTTTTTGGATTCCCGCTCTTAGCTAACCTCGAGTATTGATGTAATAAATTAATAGTAGGCTCAAGTAATCATCGCCATTAGGGGTGATGTCACCGCCATTATGTCATCCCAGCGAAAGCTGGGATCTAAAACTATATAACATACCTTCTATGCTATTTTTTTAGACCACTGCTTACGTAGGGGTGACATCAAGGGAGAGGCAGGGACACCCTAGGCTATTAAACCGATGTCTTACATCAATACTTGAGGTTAGCTAGGAATAACATCATCAGTAGTTAAACTTATGTTTATAGCAACTACTGATCGCGACCCTTTAATTACCCTGTTGAGTATATTCTTGATATTTACAGAAGATAGCATAAAATAACCAAGCAGTGAATTGAATTGCTTATGAGTTTGTTATGTTACATAGATCTATTAAAAACAATAATGTTGTTTCTGTAGAAGAAAAACAACATCTATTTCATCTTGTTGATCCGAGCCCTTGGCCAATCCTGACTTCATTTGCCTTATTGCTTTTAGCTAGCGGTAGCATAATGTTTATGCATGCATATAGATTTGGTGAATATGTTTTTGGGGCTGGTATTTTTGCAGTGATTTTTTGTTTATATTCATGGTGGAGTGATGTAATTAAAGAGGGATTAATTGGAAAACATCATACGCAGCCAGTAAGAGTCGGATTAAGGATAGGTATGGCACTATTTATCTTGTCAGAAATAATGTTTTTTGCTGTATTTTTTGGGTCATTTTTTAAAGCAAACCTTTTTCCTGTAGGAATGCTAGATGGTGTATGGGTGGTAAAGGCTGGTGTATGGCCTCCTACTGGTATTCAAACATTTAATCCTTTTGACATTCCTTTTATTAACACATTGATTCTTTTATTGTCCGGTACAACAGTAACTTGGGCACATTATGCTCTTGAGGAAAATAACCAAAAAGATTGTGTGGCCGCTCTTGGCTTTACCATAATACTTGGGGTATTTTTTAGTTTAATGCAAGCTTATGAATATCATCATGCAGCTTTTGCTTTTAAAGATGGAATCTATGCTTCTAATTTTTACTTAGCAACAGGTTTTCATGGGGTTCACGTAATAATTGGCACTATATTTTTAAGCGTTTGTTATTATAGAGTGCGGCGAGGTGACTTCGTGCAAGATAATGGTCATTTGGGTTTTGAATTTGCAGCTTGGTACTGGCATTTTGTCGATGTAGTATGGTTGTTTTTGTTCACTTTTGTATATGTTCTTGGAAGATAGACCAGGGTAATTTAAAGACCACACTTTAAAATTGAAAAACTGAGGTAATTTTAGGTGGATATATGCTTATAAGCGTCATTGCGAGGAGGTTGTAAGGACGACGAAGCAATCCAGTAACATCATTTATCTATAGATTGCTTCGCTTACGCTCGTAATGACGTTGTGGTATAGGTGTTTGTAAACTCTCAGTTGTGGCATGATGCCTCTCTCGATGACGTTTGGACTGCCTATTAATATAACTTGTGTGCATCACCTAGCCATAGTACTATAGGTAGTTTAAAAGATATAGAAAATAAAGATTTATAAAAAACTACAATTTTTATCGAAAATATGATAAAGATTTAATCTTAAAAATTTTTCACATTTTATATAGTAAACTAAAGAGATTTTAAATGACTTATATTGTTGGTAATACAGGTAAATGGGAATATGTTATAGGCGTGGAGATACATGCTCAAATTTCTTCAAAATCCAAGCTTTTCTCTGCTAGTTCCGCCGAATTTGCTGCTCCTCCCAATTCACAAGTATCGTTGATTGATGCAGCAATGCCTGGAATGTTACCAGTATTAAATGAATATTGTGTTCACCAAGCAATTAAGACTGGTCTTGGGCTTAAGGCAAGAATTAATCTTAATTCAAGATTTGATCGTAAAAATTACTTTTACCCTGACTTACCGCAAGGGTATCAAATCTCGCAATTCTATCATCCAATTGTCCAAGATGGTTATTTAGATATAGTAACTCAGCAGGGAGCAACCAAGAAGATTAGAATTAATCGTTTGCATTTAGAACAAGATGCGGGCAAGTCTATCCATGATCAATCTCCGTATTATAGTTTCATTGATTTAAACCGGGCTGGTGTAGGATTAATGGAAATTGTTACTGAACCAGACCTTAGCTCACCGGAGGAAACGGCTGAGTTTGTTCGTAAACTCAGGACTTTGTTGAGATATATAGGAAGTTGTGATGGTGACATGGAAAAAGGTTCGTTACGTTGCGATGCTAATGTTTCAGTAAGGCTTCCCGGGAATCCACTTGGAACAAGGTGTGAGATCAAAAATATCAATTCGATTCGTAATATTATGCGAGCAATAGAGTTTGAAGCAAATAGGCAAGTGAATTTAATTGAAAATGGTCAGACAATAATACAGGAGACTAGATTATTTGATGCTGATATTGGTGAAACTAGGACAATGCGTTTAAAAGAAGAATCTCATGACTATAGATATTTTCCTGATCCGGATCTATTACCTGTAGTGATATCTGAGGAACTAATAGAGCAATTAGCTCAAGAACTACCAGAGCTTCCGGATGCAAAAATCAAAAGATATATTGCCGAATATAGTTTAAACACATATGACGCTGAGGTTCTTGCGGCTGATGAACAGGTAGCATATTATTTCGAAGCAGCAGTGACCTTATGCAATCCAAAGATACTTGCTAATTGGGTTATTAGTGAGTTATTTGGTCAGCTTAATAAAAATTCCATTAGCTTAAATGAGTGTAAAATTACCCCAAAAATGCTTGCCCAAATGGTGAAGTTAATAGAAGATGGGGTTATTTCAGGAAAAATTGCCAAAATAGTTTTCGAAACTATGTTTGAAACTGGCGAGCAACCGGAGAAAATTATTAAAGAAAAGGGCTTAGTGCAAATGTCAGATAGTGGTATACTATCTGCTATAATTGACGAAATATTGTTGGAAAATCCTGATTCTGTTGCTGCTTATAAAAGCGGTAAGGATAAATTATTTGGTTTTTTCGTAGGACAAGTAATGAAAAAAACTGAAGGCAAGGCCAATCCTAGCCTAGTGAATGATTTATTAAAGGAGAGATTACAATAATTAAAATATTAGGTATTGAATCAAGTTGTGATGATACTGGCGTGGCAATAGTCACCTCAGATAAAGAAATTTTGTCAAATATTGTTATTTCCCAGCACCAAGAGCATAAGCTATTCCAAGGGGTAGTACCGGAAATTGCCGCTAGATCACATTTACAAAATTTAGAAAAAGCAGTTAGATATGTTTTAGATGAAAGCCATCTTGAGTTATCTGATATAGATGGAATCGCAGCTACTTCCGGTCCTGGCTTGATAGGAGGAGTAATAGTTGGCTCAATGTTTGCCAGGTCCATTGCTAGTGTCTTAAAGAAGCCTTTTGTTGCAGTTAACCACTTAGAAGGACATTTACTTACTGCTAGATTAACCAATAAGGCTGAATATCCTTACTTACTTCTATTAGTTTCCGGCGGACATTGTCAATTTGTTGCCGTTTCCTCCCTTGGCAAATATAAAATTTTAGGACAAACTATAGATGATTCGGTTGGAGAGTGTTTTGATAAAGTAGCTAAAATGCTGGGTTTGCCTTTCCCTGGAGGAGTAGAAATTGAGAGAAGAGCAAAATTTGGCGATCCGTCTAAATATATTTTACCAAAACCTATTATTCATCAAAGTGGCTGTAATATGTCGTTTTCAGGTTTAAAGACTGCAGTACGCATATTAATATCCAAATTAGAACCTATAGGTGATCAAGAAATTAATGATATAGCAGCCAGCTTTCAATATGTGGTTGGAGAAATATTGTCAGTAAAAATGCTTAATAGCTTTAGAATATATGAAGAATTTATAGGTAAGTCGCTATTGCCACAAAAAACTTGTGTGCTTGCCGGTGGGGTTGCTGCTAATGATTATTTGAGGTCTATACTTAAGTATCAAGCTGCAACTCAAGGATATGCACTTTTAGTACCCCCAGCACATTTATGTACCGATAATGCCGCTATGATTGCTTATGCTGGGCTAGAACGTTTGCAAAACAATCTTACTAACCTACTCGATTTTTGTCCTAGAGCAAAATGGAGTTTAGAGGATTTATAAAAATGGGGAATTATTCTTTGCCATTTGCTGCTTATTAATAACAATATGAAACACTAACATCATACTAATTGAAATGATTAGCATGAATAATGGTAATTGTGTCAATGATCCGTTATGCATATATCCCATTAATGCTGTAAAACTTGTGACAATTATATAATACATAAAACCAAAAAGTGAAGCTGCTGTGCCAGCAAATTTGCCATAATCTTCCAAAGCTTGACTTAAGCAATTTGGAGCTATCATAGTGATGCCTGTCATAATAATACCTAGCCATAATAAAGTTTGTAATAAAGACCCTGTCACATTATCTTTATTAATTAGATTAAAATAACTAGATAACAAGAATAGCAAAGATCCTAAACACATAACCTTAATAGCTGCAAAAATAATATTATCAGAAGTTTTTTGCAGTTTATGCATCTTTTTGGATATAAGTCCACCTAAAGCTAAGGGAATACATATAAAAAATGATATCATACCAAATGATGAAGTTAAAATATTTAGTCCTGAGATAAAATAAAAAGGCGCTTCAGTAAAATAACCAAATAAAATACCATTCACTGCTCCAGTTAAAAATGCTAAACCAAGCAATCTTGGATCTTTAATCATTTTACCAAAACATTCTTTATAAAGTGGAATAACCAAACGTTCAGTTCTAAGATTTAGGTTAGTTTCTGGCAGTCTGGCTGATATTAACACCATGATAAATATTGCAATCACTATCAGAACAAGAAATACCGCCGACCAATGATAAAATTTTATTACAAAACCACCTATAATTGGTCCTATAGCAGGAGCAAATGCTATGGCAATAGCTATCGTTGAGAACATTTTACCACGCTCTGCTGGTTTTATTATATCTCTAGCTATGGCTTGCCCTAATACCGACCCAACACTAGCTCCAAAAGCTTGCATAAATCTTGCAGCAAGTAGCATATTAATATTATCTGCTAAATAACAAATGAAGCACGATAAAGTATAAATCAAAAATCCTGTAAGTATGCAAGGCTTACGCCCATAAAAATCAGATAAATTACCCCATATTAAAACACCAACAGCAAAGCCAAACAAAAAAATAGTAAGTGTGTATTCTGCTAAATTAGCACTAATTTTCAAATCCTTTGCTAAGTCAGGAAGTGAGGGGGTATAAATCGTCTCACTTAACGTCGGTATTATAACCATTAATATAATAATATACAATGGTGCGACTATGATATTCTCAATTTTATCTAGTTTCATTAATAACTTCCATTGGTTGCAGATCTTGTCCTTTATACATTAAAATTTTAGAACATTACACAAAATTTTTGGATGGTAAATAATTTCTTACTTTAATTCTAAGAATCTGGCAAATCAAGGCAATATCCTGTGGCACGGACCGTTTTTATAAATATCTCAGATTCTTTATTTTTTAGAGATGTTCTTATTCTATTTATATGTACATCAATAGTACGTAGGTCAATAGCTGTATCTCTGCCCCACACTTTGTCTACAATATCTTGGCGGGAAAATATTACTTTAGGTGCTTTTATAAAAAGTTGTAAAATCTTAAATTCTGTTGGTCCTAAACGAATTATCCTGCCGTTATTAGTTACTTTATAGGTAGTAAGATCCATACTTACTTCCTTATATTTTATAACTTTATCTTGTAGAATCAAATTAGATCGTCGGAGTAATGATCTTATTGAAATCATTAGCTGATCTGGCGTGAATGGTTTAATAAGAGAAACAACAAAGTTATTATCTTCCAAAGTATAATTAGACGGGGACTCTCCGGAATGTAGCAAAAAAATTACTGGTACTTTCGCTAAACCATTAATTTCTCTTAGTTTAGTTGCTATTTCTGTAGCAACTTTATCTTGTACCATCGAATCAACAATAATTATATCAGGGTGATTTGCAATAGAGGAGACCATAGCTTTTTCTATTGTATTAACCTTAACAAGGTCAAACCATGCTCTCTCTATGACGTTAGATAAAGAAACGTTAATGCTTTTAGTTGATTCTATAATAAGAACTCTAGGTGGTAATTTATCAAACATTTTAAATACTAATTAAATGAAGACTTTAGGCATGACTAAATTCTTCTTTGTATACCCAAATGATTGAGGGATTGGAGCATAAAACAAGGTATAAGCATGCTAGACATACATGTAAGTAATGTGAAGTACGCGAACCCTCAAAGTTTTTGCTGAGTCAATTTTTAAAGTAAAAAGAGTATAATTCAGTTATGCAAGAGTCTAATGTTACATTGTTGTGAATTTATTGTAATGATATTAATTTGACTTTTTAAAGTACAATATTATCGAATTAATTAATAAATTTCTACTAAATTTATTAATATAAGTCTACTAATTTAATTATTTGTTTACAATCCGTGTAAAACGGTTACATTTTTGCAATCAAAAGGTATTAGTGATTTATTAATTATGCTCTATAATAAAGATAACACTTGAATTAAATGTTTTTTATTGTTATAAATGGCTTTATTTTGTAGCTGGAGATTCTTATATATGGCTTTTTACGAATCAGTTTTTATCATACGTCAAGATATTTCGTCTGCTGATGTAGATAAAATTACCGATGACTTTACTAAAATTGTTAAAGATAGTAACGGTGAAGTTATTAAAACTGAATATTGGGGTTTAAGAAGTTTAGCCTATAAGATTGGTAATAATAAAAAAGGACATTATGTTTTTATGGGGCTTAAAACTGCTTTTTCGGTAATAAATGAACTGGAAAGGAAAATGAAGCTAAGTGAAAATATTATTAGGTTTGTTAATATCAATGTTGATTCAATAAGTGCTGAACCTTCGCCGATTCTAAGAAGTAAAAGTTCAGATCATGAAGAAATAGTTGATGTAACAATTAATAAAGACTAAATAGTAATAAAATTGGAAAATATTAAAATGTTTGAGAATGATGCTGTTGACTCTCAGTCAATGACTAGAATGGCTGATAGAAGTAATAAAAGAGTGTTTTTTAGAAAACGTAAGGGATGCCCTCTTTCTATTCCAAATGCTCCAGTAATTGATTACAAGAACCCTGATTTGTTACTAAAATTTGTATCAGAAGGTGGTAGAATGTTGCCTAGTAGGATTACCAATGTATGTGCCAAAAAGCAAAGAAAACTGAAGAATGCTATAAAAATTGCTAGAATCCTAGCGTTGTTGCCTTTTGTATTTCAAATTTGAGCAGAGGAATAAGATGGAAGTTATTTTGATTAAGCCTGTAAGAAAACTCGGAAAGATTGCAGAGATTCTTAAGGTAAAAAAGGGGTTTGCTCGTAATTATCTTATCCCCAAAAAGTTAGCAATTAGGGCAACAGAACCTAATAAACAGTTCATAGAAGCCCAAAAGCATGATCTTGAAACGAAGGAGCTAAAAATAAGATCTGAGGCAGAAGCTATTAATAATGTTATAAGTGGTAAGGAATTAATATTTATTAAGCAGTCTGCTGATGATGGTCGGTTGTTTGGTTCAGTGAATAATAAAGAAATTGCTGAAAGTTTGTCTAAGGCTTCTTTGCACTCAATATCACATTTAAGTATAATTCTTGAGAAACCAATAAAGTCAACAGGTGTATTCGTGGTAGAGGTTAGGTTGCACGCTGAGCTTAGTACAAATATAACGGTAATTGTTGCAAGGTCAGAATCTGAAGCACAAGATTACTCAAGGAACAATAAGCAAGATACTATTAGCTCCCTTGAAAGTTCTAATCAACAAGAAGCCTCTACTCCTAACGATGTGGAGCAGATATAAGACTAACTCTCTCCCTTCAGACCTCTTGCATAATTCGCTTCTGCTAGGGAATTTGAAGGAGACATGAAACCTCGCCCCACAGCAGACTATGATGTATGTGAGGCTTCGAGTCTAGGTGCATTGCCTAAATTACCAACAGAAGTAGAATTATGCAAAAGGTCTATTGCCCCATCCGTAGGGTTATTTGACTATATTTAATGGAGAGCTGGTAGTTTTTATGGTGATAGCATGTAATTTATTATTATTCAGTATTTCTGTTAAAGCTTTTTTTACCATCTTATGCTGATTAATTAGACTGATTCCAAGAAAAGCATCATCTTGTATTTCTAAGGAATAATGATCCTGATCTCCAGCTAAATCAACAATTTTTATTTTGGCATTTGGAAAACTATAACGTATAATTTCTTCAAGTTCTTTAATAGATATTGCCATTGTTCTTTAGATTTTTTTTATGTAACATAATCTTAGTTCGATGTAAGACATCGGTTTAATAGCCTAGGGTGTCTGCACCTTCGATGTCACCCCTGCAAAGGTAGCGGGGTCTAAAAGAATAGCATGGAAGATATGTTATATAGTTTTAGATACCAGCTTTCGTTGGGATGACATAATGGCAGCAGGGGTTGATGACATCATCCCTAATGGCGATGATTACTTGAGCCTACTATTAATTTATTACATCGATACTTGAGATTAGCATACAGCAAAAGCTTAAAGTCTGCAATCAGAGAAATTTAACAGTCGGTCTGTAGGGCTGGTAAAAGTAAGGGAAAGGGTGTTAGAATCTTATTACAAAGTTTTTTAATTTAAATAATTAACTTTGTATGGACTTCCCGTAAAATGCAAGAAAAACAATAACATATAACAGCAAAAAAGCAAATACAGTTTTGTGAAGCCAATTCTTTAAAGCAGGAAGAGTATATCATCCAATAAGCTAAACATTCTGTTATCACTAGGTAAGATTACTCTTAAGGCAAGTTCTCACCTAGTTAGTTTTAGCAATGCACTCTTTTTTACTTTCTAATAACAGTCAACTAAGTCGTCAGCATGTTCGTATAGTGGATCCTGTCCTTCAAGTTCAGTCACTTCTTGAGCACAAGAAATATTATCATCATGAGAGGTACTAATTATTAATGACTTAATATTTTCTAATAGCTCTGAACGACTCTCTGTATCTAACCCTACAATCCATTGAACGGTTTTTTGTACTTCTTCAGGTAGTGATTCAATTGTAGTAAGATCTAACTTTTCAGGAGATACATTATTAACATATTCTAAATATTCTAATGCACATTTGGAATCCTTTGCATATAACTCTTTAATCCACTGAAGTGTTGTTGTAAATTTCTCACTAATTACAGTAGGATCTGTTTTTCCATTAGTCACTATAGTACTACTAGATTCTAATTCATTACTTACCATTGCATTTAAGACTTCAGGTTCTGCAGTAGCCACCACTATATCAGAATAGTCTGAGTTGTTATCACTTTCATACCCTTCATCATTAACTCCATTACTTACCATTACATTTGAGACTTTAGATTCCTCAAGATTATCCTTCCAATCAGCTTTTAATCTATCACACAGATCTTGTACTAACTTGGAATTATTTTCTAAATATTGCTCAGCGACTACCTTTAACTTTGCTATATTATTTTGGCTAGAATCGTCTAAGTTTTTACATTCTTTTGGAATAGGAAGCAATATCTCTGTATTTTGCCCTTCACCCGTTAGATCTAACCTAACCTCATTTACATCAGCTTCCTCGTCATTTTTCATAAGTGTATCAATTAAGCCGTTAAGTAACCACCCTAATGCTCCATCAAAATTAGCTGACGGTATTTGGGATTTTGTTTGCTCAGTTTTTCCAAAATTGATAGAACAAATCATAGTGTTTTCCATAATGTCTGCTTGTTCATGATAACTAAGTCCTTCTTTAAGTACCTGTAGCACTGTAGCAGCTGGACGATTAGCACCAAGACCACCGTCGGCAAAAGCATAAGGCTTACCCGCAGCATAATCATAATCTTTTACGGTCTCTTTATTAACAACAGCTTTAAAATAGGTTGGGGCTGCTGTAGTTGCAAGAAGCACATCTTTTATTCTAACATGTGGACTATGTTTATCATGACTATCAAAGATATGCATACTATTCTTTCCTTCATTCAAATCAGCAACTGGTATAATAAGACGGCATAGACTATCATCCAATCTATTATCCCCTAAATGCTTTTCTAGCATTTTCTTCAAAGGTTCTTGACTATATTTGTGTTTTATTATTCCCCAGTTAAACCAGCTTTGAGGGAAGATTTCAGGAGCAGTGTTTTCAAATAATGCTAAAGCTTCTTTAGCTGAATAACGAGGCTCTGTTGATCCTTCTTCTTCAGGAATTGTTAATAAGGCTGCAATTAACCCACCAACGCTAGTGCCAGAAATAATATTAAATAATTTAGATATAGGTTGCTGGGTTATTTCTTCTATTTTCGCTAGTACAACTAACTCAGCTATTCCTTTTACCCCACCACCTGAAAGGCAAAGAACTTTGTTTTGTTCCGTTTGATTTGTAGTCATAAACTATGCCTCCGTAACTTTTTAAAGTTTCCTGATATTTAGGTTATCATAAAATTTATATTATAACAAATAAAATTTTGTATCATAATAAATAAAAGTAAAAAATAAATTATATAGTATCGTAGGGAATCCTAAAAATATTACACACCAAACTTAGAAATTAATTTATCAATTTTTCAAAGCATTTGAGTATATAACCTAACATGCTGCAAAATTTCCTTTGCAGCCTCACTAGCAGGAAGGAGTGTAACATCAAGCTCAAATAAATTAGGATGAGAAATTTGAATCAAAGGATATTTTGGATAAACATCTTGTACATCGATTGATTTGTAACGAAGCAGCCTATCTAGCTGTTGAATTCTCATAATATTTTCTTCTTCTGAAATCAATAATTTTACAGGAATAAATGTTGACTTACGGTTCGATGCTAGTTGTTGTACTTGATTAAAAAGCTTATGATCACCATCAATCTCATAGAGACAATTAGTAAGAACATAGTTATTATAAGTTTCTTGGCTTAGAAAATTAAAAATACCATCTCGTATATGTTTAATTGTATCCCAAGCAAATTTTGGAATAGGAGTCAATCCATCATAATTTAGAAGTGAGAAAATAGGATTATTGATATGCTGGTTGTCACATATGCTGTAGCCAGCTTTTGCTATTTCCTTTGCTATAGTATACTTGCCAGTTCCTGGTTTACCTATTAGGTAGATAACGGTAGTCATTTTGTTTAATCTCACTAAAAGCTAATTATATTAATTTAATAATCAGATGCAGAGCTAGGGTAATTTAAAAGTCACACTCTAGAGTTGAAATAAGTAATTATTAAGAACATCAAACGTCATTGCGAGAAGGCACGAAGTGCCGCCGAAGCAATCTACGCGAATTCGGGATAAGAATTTGTCAATTCTTATCCCAAATTCGGTGAAATTATAGAAACAATCAGATTTGAGACGGCTCTGCATCTGATTGTTAAATTAATCTTTTAAAATCATGTTTTTAGCTTTGGAAAGGTTTAAAATGCATTCGCAAAGCCGCTTTAAGAATGCATTTTTCCTTATATTAAAGCCAATTCGGGATAAGAATTAACTAATTCTTATCCCGAATTGGGGTAATCTAGGAAACAAAAAAAATAAAATTATCGTATTTTTGCTGGATTGCTTCGTCGGTTGCAGCAAGCAACCTCCTCGCAATGACGTTTGTAAGTACATGCTCATCTAAAATTATTTCGGTTTTTCAACTTTAAAGTGTGACTTTTAAATTACCCTGTGCAGAGCCGTCTCAAATCTGGTTGTTTCTATAATTTCAAAGCATTCGGAGTATATATTACATTAATTACAACATCGCCATTCTTTAAGACTTGATTTGTTGATGAAAATTGCTCAACAAATTCTATGGTGCGAGCAGACATAACGTTTTTGAGATCTATTATTAGCTCATCAGAAAGTTTTTCTCCTATAATTTCTAATATCTCAATATCAGCTTTGACTGACAAATTCTTTTCTGCTTTAGCTTTCCTAACCAAGTCTAGTATTTCAATAAGTCTATCAGGCTGAATTTGATCCACCGGAAAAGATAAGTTTTTGATTTGAGGCCAGTTGCCCCTTGTATGTATAGATTTTGTACTATACAAAATTTGCCAAATTTCTTCTGTTATATGTGGCAAGAAAGGGGCTAATAATTTGAGTAAAATTTTTATTGAATAATATAGGGTTATTATAGCACTATACTGCCCTTTATTATCTGAACCATCCATATTATAAGCCCGGGTTTTGGTGATTTCGAGGTAATTATCACAAAATACTGACCAAAAAAACTTTTCTATCAAATCCACAGCATTGGCATACTCATAATTTTGCATATCTGATTCAACTTTGCTTACTAACTCAACTAGCTTAACTATTAACCACTGGTCAAACTTATGACAAATCTTGCTTTCTATATCAGATATTTCAGCATTTTTATCTAGTGGGTCTAATTTATCGAAGTGAATAGCAGCAAATTTAGCAGCGTTCCATAATTTATTAACAAGCCTCTTGCCATTTTTCATTACGTCTTCAGAGTAAACAGTGTCTGCTCCAAGCTTAGATTTAGAAGTCCAATAACGTGTTACATCAGCACCGTATTGCTCAAGCAATTTTTGTGGCACAATAACATTTCCTTTAGATTTTGACATTTTGCTACGATCAAATGCTAGACACCATCCACTAATCATAATGTTTTTCCAAGGAAGTGTATTTTCATGTAACTGAGCTTTAAGTATTGTATAAAAAGCCCATGTCCTAATAATTTCATGACCTTGTGGACGCAAGTCAGCTGGGAATAATTTTTTGTGACGCTCGATATCTATGTTAAACTTTTCAGATATACCGTGACTACCTAATTGTGGTGAGATGGAACTTGTCGCCCAAGTATCCATAACATCATAATCCGCCTCTATTTCATCTCTAGAGTAGCCAATTGGTAGATCTTGGGTGGGGTCTACTGGTAACTGATTTATATGGGGAAATATAGCTTTGCCTACTTCACCAGTTCTTTTAGAATACCAAACAGGGAATGGCACACCAAAATAGCGTTGACGACTTATACACCAATCCCATGATAGACTATTTATCCAGCTCTCAAGCCTAATTTTCATATTTTTGGGATACCAATTCAGCTCATTTGCTCGTTGCATTAGAACATCTTTATGTTTTATCGTACTAACAAACCATTGAGGTGTTATAAGTATCTCTAGTGGTGTACCGGAACGTTCGGCACATTTTACTGTTTGAGTAATTTCTACCTGTTTGACTAATAAATTTTCCTCTTTTAAAATTTCTATAATTTTACTTCTAGCATCTTTTATTTTTAAAGCATTTATTTGATTATAAAAACGTGAATTTGATAATTCAGCTGGGCAATTTATGATCCCTTGTGCATCTATAATGATTTTCATGGGTAAATTATAAGTTTTCCACCAAATTATGTCGGTTGTGTCACCAAAAGTACAGCACATAACAAGTCCAGTTCCTTTATCTATTTTAACTAAATCATCTGCTAAAATAGGTACTTTAACATCAAATAGCGGTGTTATGGCAAATTGACCTTGCAAATGTTTATATCTATCATCATTTGGGTTATAAAATACCGCAACACAACCTGGTAGTAATTCTGGTCTAGTGGTAGCAATAATAATCTTCTCACCATTATTGGTGTGAAAAATTATATCATTCATCATTGACGTTTTTTCTTGATCCTCGATGTCAGCTTGAGATAAAGCTGTTTGATCAATTGGATCCCACAATATTGGTTGATTATTGCGGTAAATTTCTCCTTTGTCGACTAAGTCTAGAAAGGACATTTGTGATATTTTTTGTGATAATGGATTAATCGTTTGATATTCCAAAGTCCAATCAACAGACAAAGCTATTTGGTTAAATAATGAGCGGAATTTTTCTTCCTCAGAAATAACAACTTCCTTACATATTTCAATAAATTCATCTCTTGGCATACGGTTTGCTTTTAGTTGCTTTTGTTTTTCAACTAAACGTTCGGTAGGCAAACCATTATCATCAAAACTAATTGGATAAAAAATATTTTTACCCAACATCCGTTGGAAACGGACAATAAAATCAGCCTGAGTATAACTGTAAACATGTCCTATATGCAGTTGTCCTGAGACTGTTGGTGGTGGGGTATCTACTACAAAACTATTTTCTCTTGTTTCATTTTTATCCCAAAGATAAATTTTTTGTTCTTGCCAAAATTTTTGCCATTTTCTTTCGCTTTCACTAAAGCTATAATCTTTTGGAAATTCGGTCATAATAATATCTTAATTATATAAGGAATGTTACTAACTAACCTGAATTCGATATTCGGTTATATTTATATATATAGCAGATTTTTTTGATCCACTAATAGCAATTCCCAATTATTTTTGTGGTATTGCTCATTTTTTTTAACAAAGATATATCATAATTAATAGCAATGCCAAATAAATTTTTTCTGAGCCTTAAATTAATGAGGCTGCAAAGCCCTACTGGCTATCTGTTGCTATTTTTCTCAGCATGCTTTGGGGTACTGCTGACCAATATTACAATTTATAATTTAGTAAAATTATTATCATTGTTTTTTATCGGAAGTATCATTACTAGGGGAGCTGGTTGTGTTCTTAACGATATTTTTGATAAAGATTTTGATAAGCATGTTTTAAGAACAAAGGATAGACCACTAGCTAATGGATCATTAAATGTAAATGAAGCGATGATTTTGCTAACTATATTATCAGTCTGTTCCTTGACAATTTTATTATCATTAAATAAAACAGCGATTTGCCTAGGGTTTCTTAGCTTTATCATGATTGTTTTATATCCGCTAATGAAAAGAATGACAAGCTTCCCGCAAGTATTTCTAGGGCTAACATTTAATGGAGTATTGATTGGCAGTAGTGCCGTAATTGATAAAATATCAATAGAATCGGGTATTATGTATATTGCCTGCTGTTTTTGGATTATTGGTTATGACACTATTTATGGTTTTATGGATATAAAGGACGATAAGAAGATTAAGATCAAGTCAATGCCACTTTTTTTAGAAAAGAGAAATTATAAATTACATTTATATATTTACTATACCATCTTCATATTATTATTCATACTTGCTAACATTATAGCAACCCATCGACCTAACTATATAGCTATTCTCTGTGCTTATATAATGCTAACTTGGCAGGTAGTAACATTAGAAATCTCAGACCCACAAAATTGTCTTACTAGGTTTAAAAGTAATAATTACGTTGGCTTAATCTTGGCTTTAGGTGCATTAGATTTGAATAATTAAATAATTATGCTGACGTTCCTAACTTAACTCTACCCCTTAATTATCAAGGCTTCTTCAAGCAATTTTTTCTGTTGCTCATTATGTATGATCGGTGAGCCGACTGCTGGTGAAGCAGACTCATTCCTACCAACATATACAAATTGATTGTTAATTGATGCATTTTTTAGGCTCTCATTTAAGTGATCTTTAACAAAATTCCATGCCCCCATATTTTTAGGTTCTTCTTGACACCAAATAAACTCTGTAGCTTTATTATATTTACCTAATATTTTAACGATAATATCCGTTTGAAACGGATATAACTGTTCGAGTCTAATAATCACTATATCTAAAATATTTTTTTCCTCTCTTTTTTCTAATAAATCATAGTAGACTTTACCACTACATAATATAATTCGTTTCACTTCCTTGGCATTTATGGCATCATTAATTTCGTCTAGCACAGGTATAAAGCTTGTATTCTCATCAAGCTGGGAGAGAGGTGATACAACCATTTTATGTCTTAATAAAGATTTGGGTGACATTACTATTAGTGGTTTACGAATATTACTGTATATTTGACGACGTAATAAATGAAAAAATGAAGCTGGCGTCGTAGGATATGTAACTTGAATATTATTTTCAGCAGCAAGCTGCAAGAACCTCTCGAGTCTTGCAGAGCTATGCTCTGGACCTTGTCCTTCAAGTCCATGTGGTAGTAGTGCTACTATACCGCTCATCTTGAGCCATTTGCTTTCACTACTGGAAATGAATTGGTCGAAAATTATTTGAGCTCCGTTAGCAAAATCGCCAAATTGAGCTTCCCAAATTACTAAATCTTTTGGATTAACTAATGAATAACCATACTCAAAACCTAAAACTGCATATTCAGATAAATTACTGTCAGCAATTTCAAAATTTGCTTGGCTTTGCGATAAATTATTTAATGGTGTATAAGTTCTATCATCCACCTGACTATGTAACACTGCATGACGGTGAGAGAAAGTGCCACGCCCACAATCTTGACCAGTAAAACGTATTTTCGTACCTGTATTTAATAAACTGGCAAAGGCTAACTGTTCTGCGGTTGCCCAATCGATAGGCTTGTCTTGTTTTAAGCTATTTTCTCTTAACTCCAATAATTTTACAAGTTTTGGATTTAAAGGAAAATCTTTTGGTATCTGACAAAGCTTTATACCAAGTTCTTTTAAGGTGTTTTTGTTAACACCAGTAGAGAGCATTTGGGCATTTGACCGAGTATAACTAGACCATAAACCTTCCAAAAACTGAGCTTGCGGCTGATAATTTTTGGCTTGTTCATATTCTTGATCTAATTTCAGTTTAAATTGTTCTTTTAATGTAGGAAAATAATTTTGGTCAATTATTCCACCTGCTACTAGTTTATTTGCAAAAATAGTCGCCGGGGATTGCTTATTTTTTATTACATTATACATAACAGCTTGAGTGTACATAGGCTCATCACCTTCATTATGACCATATTTACGATAACAAATGATCTCAACGACTATGTCTCTAGCAAATTTATACCGGTAATTCACTGCAATATTGGTAGCCTTGATCACTGCTTCAATATCATCACCATTTACATGTAGAATTGGACTATTAATTATCTTAGCAAACTCAGTAGAATATCTACCTGGTCTAGTGTCATAACTATTCGCTGTAAATCCAACCTGATTATTAATGACAAAGTGAATAATTCCACCAACATTATAAGCCTTTAAATTCGACATAAATAAACTTTCAGCTACTACACCTTGACCACAAAAAGCAGTATCACCATGCACTAAAATACTCATTACCTTCTTACGGTTAACATCTTGCATGTTGTCCTGTTTTGCTCGTACTTTACCAGCTACCACTGAATTTACTGCTTCTAAATGCGAGGGATTATCTGCCATAGAGAGATGAACTTTAGATTGTCCTCTTATCCGATCTGATGAATAGCCAATATGATACTTCACATCACCTGAGATACCTAAATCATCCGGCAAGACACTTCCTGTCATAAATCCAGAAAAAATGGCTTTATAAGGTTTAGTCATTACCTTAGCCAGTGTGCTAAGCCTTCCTCGGTGGGCCATACCTATTACTACATCTTCTATTCCATGGATAATAGACATATTTATAGCTTTATCTATAGCCACTACGGCTGCCTCTCCACCTTCTACTGAAAAGCGTTTTGCTCCAGGAAATTTGGTATGTAGATATTGTTCAAATCCTTCAATCTCTACTAAGTCTTGCAATATATTTTTCTTGTCTTGTTCCAATATATTAAAAGCTTGAACGTTACTTTCCATTTGTTCAGAAAACCAAGTTTTCTCATCTTCATTGCTCACATGAGCAAATTCTACGGCAATATCTTTAGTATAAGTTTGATCAAGCAAATTAACCAATTCCTTAAGAGAACATGCTTTTATTCCAAAAAATTCATCATCAATTTCTATAATATTATTCAACTGATCTGTGGTAAAACCAAAATCTTCTATATTAAGTCTCAACTCATTTTTAGTCTTAAGAACCTCAAGATTCAAGGGATCTAGCTTGACTAAATAATGTCCATAATTACGGTAGCTGGCAATCATTGCTTTTGCTCTGAGCTTGTTAGTTGTAGCGGAAAATTCCGTAACATACGGCAAGGGTTTTTCTTGAGGTGCAGTAATAACATGAGCAATAGTTTTATTAACTTGGTAACTATTATTATTCTCAATAGTTTGGAAATAGTCTTGCCAGCTTTCATCAACTGCTTTATGATCTGATAAATATAGCTGATATAGTTCTTCTATAAAAACAGCATTGCTACCAAATAAAAAACTAGTTTGTTTTAAATTTTTATCCATAACTCCTATTCTTGATTAGTAAAAAGCCTAGATAGCATTCTCTGTGGGGAATGACATCGTTTTTGGCCTTGACCTTACGCATAACCCCCATGGCAATTTAAAAATTGCAGAAAAGTACAAGAGTCTATTAGCGAGACCACGTAGTGGTCGTGGCAATCCACATTTATTAGATTGCTTCGTCGCTACTAAAATAGCTCCTCGCTAATAGACGTCGGGCTGTTTTCTTCCTTATGACTTTTAAATGCCACGCGTAAGGTGAACTTGTAAGTATCATTTCACCCCAATTCGGGATAAGAATTGACAAATTCTTATTCCGAATTCGCGTTAGATGTCATTCCCCACGGGGAATGACATCAAGGCTATCACCATTACTATGCCTTAAACCTTTTCGGGTTAGCTATAAGTATCATTTCCAATTCTCCAAATCATTTGAGTATATACAATTACGTTACTTCTGTATTATTAATTCTTTCTAAACAGATTCTTTCAGTAACTGTCTTTAATTCTTCTACCCGGTTGATCAGGTAAAGTAATTGTTCTTTACTAATTTTATAGTGTTTATCATATCTTGCACCAACATAAGCACCTAGGAGTAACTTAAAGCACTCTTCTTGTTCAAGAGTCTCATGTGGAAATATCTTATAGAGGTCATAATGATAAATTCTAGCCTGCTTGCCAAGTTCCAGTATATCATGTAACTTTGGTTTATAACCAGTAAAAACTAGCAGAATAGCATTATAAAAGCTCTCGGTAGCTTGATGAAGCGAAAAGGCTGATAAAGCATTTTCATTATTTTCAAGATAAGCATTTACACCAATAAGAAATCCTTTACCTTTTCCAAACCAATATTCATATTCTTCCTCAGCTATTGGTCTTCGTTCCGACCATGGTAATTTTTTGGCTTCAGATAATATAAATTCACCACTATCATATAAAAGAACTCCTTCTTTCTTGATATCACAAAAGAAATACTGACCTTTTTCCAATTGGCTATTTACCCGCTTAATAGGCTCAAATATCAGGGTAACTGGCTGCCTTTTCATCATGGTATCTATATTCATTGGGAATTTTTTATCGAGCCTTTTTTCTATCGTATATTGTAGTTCTCTAGCTTGATGACCTGCATATTTGCCTTTCTTTAAAATCAACAAAAGATCAAAATCACTTTGATAGCTGTAGGTAATATGCTCTTGCTGATATATGTCTTGTACCCAATCTCCTCTAGCATAAGAACCAAATAAAATAATCATCGCTATTTTTGATTTGCCTACGTCTAGAATTTCTTTAATAATATTGTCTAGTTTTTCTTTAATAACTAATGATCGGCTAGGTAAGGTAGTTTTCATAAAGCTATTTTTTTTATCTTAGATCAACTATATACCAAATAATTAAATAATCAACAACAATTTAATCTTAGATTGTAAAATAATTTAAAATTACAACCAGTAATTGTTATATGTCATAATCAGTAACAAATAATATATATAGTCAATTGATGAGAAGTAGGTAGTGCCGTCTTCGATCGCTCCTGCTACCCAAGCTTCCTGAATTGACTATAGCTTTTCTACCGCAGTTTTAGTGAAGATAAACCAATTAGAGCAAATATTATGGCTATAATCCAAAAACGTATCACAACTTTTGATTCCGGCCAGCCATGTTTCTCAAAATGATGGTGCAGCGGGGCCATTTTGAAAATTCTTTTACCATTAGTAGCTTTAAAATAATATACTTGAATAATTACTGATAAAGTTTCAATAACAAATAATCCGCCAATAATTGCTAGTACAATTTCATGTTTGGTTATAACGCTAATAACACCAAGAACGCCACCAAGACTTAGGCTTCCAGTATCTCCCATAAAAATTTCTGCTGGCTGTGCATTAAACCATAAGAATCCTAGGCTAGCACCAACAATTGAAGCACAGAAGATAGTTAATTCAGAAATATTTGGTATATACATAATTTGTAGATAATTTGCATAGAAACTATTACCGACCAAGTAAATAATTAAGGTAAAAGAACCTGCAGTAATAGCAATAGGTACTATGGCAAGACCATCAAGACCATCTGTTAGATTCACCGCATTTGATGCACCAACTATCACAAACATGCTAAATGGTATATAAAACAAACCTAAATCAATCAATAAATTTTTAAAAAATGGAATAGTGAGCAGATTGTTTCCCTGACTATTGGAATCTCTTAATAGTAAACAGGCAATTAGACAAATAGTGAACTGAAATAATAATTTCTTCTTTCCGCTAACACCTTTATGGTGGTTTTTTGTTACTTTAGCATAATCATCCATAAAACCAAGTACACCAAAACTAACAAAGACAAATAACACTATCCATATATATTTATTAGTAAGGTCAGAGAATAATAGAGTGGAAAGACAAACGGTGAAGAGAATCATTATCCCCCCCATAGTTGGTGTTCCTACTTTTGCTTTGTGTGTTTCTGGTCCGTCGTCACGAATTGGTTGACCATATTTTTGTAAATTTTGTAAAAATCTAATTAACCTAGGCCCTATTAAAAAAGAAATGGTCAAACTAAATAATATGGCAAGTCCAATACGAAAAGTAACATAGTGGAATAAATTGGCTATATGTAATTTATGTATATAGGGGGCAAGAAGGTTGTATATCATTGTAGTAATTCAAAAGATTGTATAATTTTACTAAGTTGGATACTGTTAGATCCTTTTAGTAAGAGTAATTCATCGCCTTTAAGTAATTCATTTAAGTTTTCTATCAACAAATCAACATTATCAAAATGCATTTTTTCTATGTCATTTGGCAAAGAATCGTATATATGTTTGGTAAGATTACCTACTAAAAAAACCCTCTTAGCACTAGAATCAAGAATTGCTGGTATTAAGTCTTTATGGAATTTTATCGAATTTTCTCCCAATTCTAGCATATCACCTAGTATAGCAACTTTTTTCTGTCCACTAAGCTGTTTTAGATATAATAAAGCAGCTTTTACTGATGCTGGATTAGCATTATAATAATCACAGATAATTTGATAGTTTTGACCATTATATTTAGCGTTGACTAGTTTCCCACGTCCTTCAGTTAATGATATTTTGCTTAATTGTGTTGCTGCAGCATTAATATCTAAGTTCAGTATTGCTGCTACCTGAAGAGCAGCAGTATAATTTCTAGCATAATGTTCCGGTACAAAAGGAATTCTAATATCTATTTTAGTATTACAGATAGAATAATGTAGATGTACTTCTTGTCCAATATGCTCATATGATACTAATCTAGAATCTGTGCCTTCGGACTTACCAAAACTATATATATTATTAATCGATAATTGTTTAAGATTCTGTAAAATTCGGTCATAATATTGATGGTCTGAATTTACAACAGCTATGCCATTTTTTGGCATTCCTTCAAAAATTTCACATTTGGCATCAACCAGACTAAGCATAGATTCAAAAAATTCAAGATGGGCTTCTGCTATTGTAGTGATTACTGATATGTTAGGTCGTACCATTTTTGTCAGCTCTCTTATTTCTCCTGAATGATTCATACCCATTTCAAAAACAGCATATTCTATATCATCAGGCATCGAAGCAAGATTTATAGGCACGCCAAGGTGGTTGTTAAAATTTCCTCTACTAGCAAAAGTAGATCCAAAATAACTTAATATAGTTTTGATTGCTTCCTTAGTACCCGTTTTACCAATACTACCGGTAACACCAATAAACATTGCTTTAGATTTTTTACGTTTATACTCAGCCATGTGGTGTAGAGCAGCTAAGGTATCAGAGACCATAATTACTTTATTATCAGGTAACCCTTTTATTGCCTTACTAATAATTACTGCATTTGCTCCTCGTTCTAGAGCGTGTAAGGCATAATTATGTCCATCATTATTACCTTGCAGAGCAATAAATAAATCGCCGTTTGCAACGGAGTTGGAATTAAACTGAATCTGCCTCCCCTGAATATCAGGATGTACCTCAATATTCAACGCACTACTCAAGTCTTTTGCTGACCAAATCATTTGAGTATACTCTTTTTCCTAGCTTTGCATGACAGCTGCAACTTCGTCCGCAAAATTTTTATCTTCTTGCTTTATGCCTGCACCTAGTTCATATCTTATAAACTGTGTAATTTTAATCGAAGTTCCTAATTCTTTTGCAGTGTTATCCATAACTTCAAAAACTGTTAATTTATCATCAAATAAAAAGTTTTGTTCAAGCAGAACAACTTCTGCTAGGAACTTACGTATTCTACCTTCAACCATTTTTTCAATGATATTGTCCGGTTTACCGGAAGCTTTTGATTGTTCAAAAAATATATTTCTCTCACGTTCAATTAATGTTTGATCCAAAGTTGATGTATCAAGGCTATAAGGATTACTTGCCGCTATATGGGTAGCAATTTTCTGTCCTAATTCTAGGAGCTTAGCTTTATCTTTGGTAGCTGATTGTAAACCAACAATGACAGAAATCTTACCCAAACCATCAGCAACAGTGTTATGTACATAAGATGCAACTATACCTTCTGATACCTGTAAGACATCCATACGACGTAGATTTAAATTTTCACCAATTGTAGCAATATTATCTAATATTTCTTCTTCAACTGATCTACCTGTTGATGTTTTTGCTAATTTTAGTGATGGTAAATTATCTTGTTTCAAAGCTAGTTCAGCAATATTCCTAACCAATTGTTGAAATTTATCGTTTCTTGCAACAAAATCTGTTTCCGAATTTACTTCTATAATAGCCCCAACATTATCTTTAATGTGTATTGCTGTTAGTCCTTCAGCAGCAATTCTATCTGCTTTTTTTGCTGCAGCTGATAATCCTTTTTTTCTTAACCAATCAATAGCTGCTTCAAAATCTCCCTTTGTTTCAAGCAAAGCCTTCTTGCAGTCCATCATTCCTGCACCAGTTTTCTCTCTTAATTGTTTTACAAGTCCAGCATTTATCATTTTACTCTCCTTTATTTAAGGTTTATAGTTATTTTTATTGGATTGAGGAGTCTACCAACTCTTGAAATCATAGCAGTATATATGCTGTTAACTTAACCTGAGTTTGATGTAAGATATCGGTTTAATAATCTCGATGCATCCCTACATCTTCGATGTCATCCCTGTTAGGGTTGATGCTCCCCCTAATTCACCTTCGATGTCACCCCTGCTTCAGTGCGGGGTCTAAAGAAGTAGCAAGGATTAGGTGCTTAAACATTTTTAGATCCCTGCTTTCGCAGGGATGACATAAACCCTTCGGGGATGCTATCTAGACTGCTTAAGTTGATACCCATGTGACCTTCGCAGGAATGACATCGAGGCTACTTAAATTGACACCCCCTAAATACTAGTTATTTTTTTGTTGTAGCAACTTCTGCAAGCTCTAAAGCTGTCTCAAACTCTGACTCTAGTGCTTCTTGATTATTTAGGTCTAGAGTTTTAGAAAATTTCTTGGTTGATTTTAACTTAGTAATACCTTTTATATTTGTACCTTTTTCTTCATGAGTAGCTATGCTTCCTAAATCAACACCAGATGCAGCTAAAGCCTCTTCTATACCGGCAAGTGCTGCATCAGCAAACAAGGTGCAATAAAGTCTTATAGATCTTATTGCATCATCATTACCGGGAATAGGGTGGTCTATATTGTCTGGATTAGAGTTAGTGTCAACAATAGCAATTATTGGAATACCTAACTTTACTGCTTCTTGGATTGCTAAATGCTCCTTATTAGTATCAATTACCACAAGCAAATTGGGTCTTGTCCCAATATGTCTAATACCCCCTAAGGATTTAAGTAATTTATCCTTTTTACGGGTCATTTCCAGTATTTCTTTCTTAGTATAACCGGAATATTCCTCTTCATTCCCCAAAACTTTCTCAAGATTATCCAGCTTTTTTATTGAGCCAGAAATTGTTCCCCAGTTGGTTAACATACCACCAAGCCATCTGTGGTTAACGTAATATTGCCCACATTTTTCCGCATACTCAGCTATTATATCACTGGCTTGAACTTTAGTACTGACAAATAATATTTTACCGTTTTTCTTGACAGTTTCATAAATTACACCCAAAGCTATCTGCATCAGGGCAGCAGTTTGTTGTAAGTCAATTACGTGGATATCATCTCTGACACCATAAATGTAAGATGCCATTTTTGGATTCCAACGTGAGGTTTTATGACCAAAATGTACCCCAGCATCAAGTAAATCTCTGACATTAACAGCTTGTAGTTTAGACATTATTAAATCTCCTTAAAATGTTAGTTATGTACCTACTATATAGGTACTCCTCTGCAAGAGTTGATACCAAAGAAATTGGACTAACAACTAGGCTCTTACGTGTGAATTTTGCTTAAATACAATAAGCACAGCTTATTATATATTTGATCAACATATTTGCAAGGGTTATGTTGAACGTAATTATCAGGGTAATTATAGAGGTAATTCCATAATATTTACAGTATCCACTCCTCCTAGCTCAACTTGAGTATCAGAAGCATAAATATCGTCAAGTGCTATAGCGGATGAACCGTCATTACTAATTTGACTTACTGTAGTGACACTGTTACTGTTATTATTTTCTTTGGCTTGTGTAAAATGTGCAAACATACATGCTCCTACAATCGTTCCAAAAAGTGCTGGATGTTGCTGGGCAATATCTGTAAACTCTAATTCTTCTAATTTTATATTAGTAACTTCCTCTTCTCTAATAATCTTTGCTTTAATTAACTCTTGCACAAAAGAATTAGTGGTAATAGATTTTTGTAATTCTTTTAAATAGTTAGAAAAATCTATTTTTGTCATTATCCCCTCATTAGTTATAAAGATATCCGGCACGTGCAGTTTTTCTTTAACATTAGCAGCATAAGAAAGTAAGTTCTTTGCCATAACACTCAAACCACATGACATAAAAAAGTTATCTAATATTTTCGAATTGGTAGTATGATCGGCCTGCCAAGTCACATCATCACTTGATAAGAAACTACAAGTAGTATTTTTAAATTTTACTGGATTATCTAATAAGTGAGTACCGTAGCAAGATACAGATGTGAGTTCGGTAGAATCTACTTCATAAGTTAACCTTGATATTTGATCTATAATTAAAGAAGCAGGTAACATTTTCGGTGATCCCATTGTTCCTTCAGGATCATAACTTAGACCAAGGTGATATAGACCTTCTTTGATAATACCATGCATTTGCAAAATTATATTAAGTTTTTTTATATTATATTTTTCTATATAAGGCTTTGCAATCTCGTATATCTTACCTAAATCATTCCATCCATACCAATGATGACCAAAAACTAGTGTATGTCCTGCGGATCGTAAGGATTCTTCGCTAATAGGAGAGTGCAGAGCATTAAATACACTCAATCCTGAACCTATTAATTTTACATTTAGAGTTTCTGCTCCAGGCATTTCATAAAATTTATGTTGATTTAATAAGTTATAGTTGTCACAGGGTCCATTTTTAAATAGAACATCATTTTCAAAAATTTTTATCTCTTTCATAATTCTCCTTTAATTTCTTTTATATTAAGTAGCTGAAATTCAAAACCGGTAAAAACGATTTTAACTAGTCATATAAACATTTTTGATTTTAAATCAAGAAAATATAAAAAAACATTCCTTAATAGTTAGTAAATGTATTCTTAATCAAACTTTTCTCCAACTAGTTGATCCATCTAGTTTGTCTTCTAGAATTATGCCATCTTTTGATAAATTTTGACGAATTTGGTCGGCTAATAACCAATTTTTTTGTAATTTGGCTTGCCTACGTTGCTCAATATGCTGGAGAATCGGTTCATCATTTATTTCACAGTAAAACCACCTACTAGCTGGTTGGGTCATTAGACCTATAAAATTGCTGCATGAAAGTAGGTAAGAGGCATATAAGTACTTATCATCTTCTTTGTTACTCGCAAAGATCAGTTTAGCATAATCGTTTATTACTTTAATGGCTAGAGGTGTATTCAGATCATCGAATAAATGAGATAAAAATTCTTTTGGAATGTTTTGGACGTCAAGTTTGTTAATATCCAAATTGTCTATCGCTCTATACCAATAATTCATTGTTTTTGTAGCATCTTCTAGAGCTTTATTGTTGTAATCTAATGGTTTACGGTAGTGGCTACTCAGTAACAGTAATCTAACTACGCTACCAGGGATTTTTTTATCTATCAAATCTTTTACAGTAATAAAATTATTGAGTGATTTACTCATTTTCTCACCATTACAGGTCAGAAATCCATTATGCACCCAATATTTAGCAAAGTGAGAGTTTGGGAAAGCACATGTACTTTGTGCTATCTCATTAGTATGATGAGGAAAAATTAAGTCTGCCCCTCCACCATGAATGTCAAAATTTTCTCCGAGATATTTATAGCTCATCGCTGAACATTCTATATGCCAGCCTGGTCTACCTCTTCCCCAAGGGCTATCGAAATTTGCCAATATTTCTTCATCTTTACTGGCTGGTTTCCATAATACAAAATCATGTGGTTGCTTTTTTGATGGATTATTTTCAATACGCACCCCCTCTAGCATTTCATCAAGATTACGATTTGATAATTTTGTATAATTTGGGGCGGTAGAAATATCGAAATAAACATGATTATCTGCGATATAAGCGTGGTTTAGGTCAAGTAATTTTTGAATAATCACAATCATGTCATCAATATGCAAGGTGGCTTTTGGCTCGATATTTGGCGTTTTGCAACCTAGATATTGCATATTAGCATGAAATTCTTCGGTAATTCTAACTGTTAAGTCAGAAATCGTTATTTTGAGTTCTTTGGCTCTATTTATTATCTTATCATCAACATCGGTAATATTACGCACATATTTTACATGATTTTGACCAAATATTTTGCTTAGTGAGCGGTATAAAATATCGTATACTACTACGGACCTAGCGTTACCAATATGGGGATGATCGTAGACGGTTGGACCGCAAACATACATTTTTACTAAATTACTATCTAGCGGTATGAAAACTTCTTTCTTGTGAGTAAGTGTGTTATGTAATAATAATTTCATGTTTTTTAATCGTAATTAATAATATCATTTTACAGCTAATTTTTATGGATATCTATCTAGAATGTCAATTCAAAGAAATTATTTTGAAAAACTAAAAAAACTACCAATTACTTTAATTATGCTTATTAGTGTGATTTGTAGCATTGGTTTTGTTGTACTATATTCCGCTTCAGACAGTAATATTCACCCTTGGGCGTATAAGCAGATGATGCATTTTTTCCTGTTTTTACCAGTTGTGATTATTATTGCAACCATTGATATAAAATATATATTTAAATTCTCATATATATTTTATATTGCTATTATTATCTTATTAGTTAGTGTTGAGCTTTTTGGATCTATTTCTATGGGAGCAAAGCGTTGGATAGATTTAGGAGTTATCCGTGTGCAGCCTTCTGAACCAACAAAACTAGCAGTAGTGTTAATGTTAGCTAGGTATTTTCATCAACTAAAAATTGAGGATTTTGCTAGATTTTACAAGATATTATTGCCTATAATAGGTGTGATAGTACCAGTTATACTGATAATAAAAGAACCGGATCTAGGTACTGGAGTGATTAATATCATTATTGCTAGTATTATTTTTTTTGCTGCTGGTTTTAGAGTAAGAAATTTTGTAATAATTGGTATTATAGTCCTTACTTGCATACCAGTTATGTGGCAAGTGATGCATGATTATCAAAGAAAAAGAATCATGGTTTTTTTTGATCCTGAGAAAGATCCTCTTGGAGCTGGATATAACATTATTCAATCAAAAATCGCTATTGGTTCTGGTGGGTTGTGGGGCAAGGGGTTAGCTAAAGGTAGCCAAAGCCATCTAGATTTTTTACCAGAGCATCAGACCGATTTTATCTTTGCTACTTTTGCTGAAGAATTTGGTTTTGTTGGTAGTTTGTTTCTGTTAATTCTTTATTGTGCAATTATAATAATTTCATTAATGATTGCTGTGAATTGTAGAGCTATATTTAGTAAACTGATGGTAATAGGCATAACATCAACCCTATTTAGTCATGTATTTATAAATATAGCTATGGTGATGGGATTATTGCCAGTGGTAGGTGTGCCTTTACCTTTTATATCTTACGGCGGTACAATGATGGTATCAATGCTTATTGGGTTTGGATTAGTAATGAATGCTCAGGTACACCAGCATAGTAATGTTTCTTAATTAACCTCAGTTCGATATAAGAATTATTAATTCTTATATCGAACTGGCTTTGTTATAAGGAAAAATGCATTCTTAAAGCGGCTAACGCGAATGCATTTTAAACCTTTCTAAAGCTAAAAACATGATTTTAACCTTTTAAAATCATGTTTTTAGCAAAATATTAATTTAACAATCAGATGCAGAGCCGTCTCAAATCTGATTGTTTCTATAATTTTACCGAATTTGGGATAAGAATTGGCAAATTCTTATCCCGAATTCGCGTGATATACGTTGCGGGTCGAGATTCCAAGTCTCCTTCAAATGCCTCAGCATAAACGAATTCTGCAAGAGGTCTATTTATTTTTTATAGATAAAATAAGAAAATACTAGACCCTAGTCAAAAGATTTGTTATAAGAAACCTAGTCTATATAAAGGCAAATGTTCCTCGGTAGCTCAGTGGTAGAGCAAACGGCTGTTAACCGTTCGGTCGCTGGTTCGAGTCCGGCCCGGGGAGCCATTCAAGACTAGTAGTAGTTTTTTCGAATATATAAAACGGGAAACGCAAGGTAAACTCTAGCTTCTGATCGTTTAGTTTGAGGTTCTGAAGTATGAAACTTATCATCTTACGTTTTTGAGGGCTTTCAGAACCTTTGAAAGTCTCATAGGCTTCAGAGGCAAGATTTGTGAGTTGCAGTGGTGTCAGTAAATTTATCATCTGCTTTAATAATTGGCTAATTTCATACTGACAATCTTTTAATTTCTGTTTTTTGGTTTGAAATTCTTCTTTACTAACTTTACCACCAAGTCTTAAATCAATTAATAGATCTCTTTCTAGGAATATGTGTTTTTTCTTGCATTTTACGGGAGATCCATACATGAGGTTAAATATAGTTATATGGTAGTTTATGCATTCTGATGTTGCAATTATTATCCCTTCAAGACTTGATTCAGTAAGACTTCCCGAAAAACCTCTACAACTTGTAGGGGGAATCTCAATAATTGAACGTGTTCTTAGGCAAGTATATTTAACCAAACTAAGAAATATTTATGTGGCAACTGATTCAAAAACTATAGCTAAAATAGTTACTGATTGCGGTGGACAAGTTATTATAACAACCCAGGAATGTCAAACTGGTACCGAACGTGTATACGAAGCATTTCAAGCAATACCTAACAATCACCATATTAATTATATCCTGAATGTACAGGGTGATATGCCTTTTGTTGAACCGGAATCAATTATCAAAGTTATTGAAAACCTAAAGTCCAGTAGCCATGATATTATGACCCCAGTAGTAAAAGTTGGTATAGATGCCGTAAATGGTCATAGTAATGTCAAAGTTATTACTGATCATAATGATAAGGCTTTGTATTTTTCTCGTAATCTCATTCCACACGGTGCAGAAGAATTTCTATATCATGTAGGAATGTATGGGTTTCGCAAAGAAGCATTAACTAAATTCATAAACTTACCTGTTTCAACTTTAGAATTAAGCGAGAAACTTGAACAACTAAGAGCCTTACAAAATAACATGTCCATAGGGGTATGTTATGTTAACAATATCCCTATCTCTGTTGATACAGCAGAGGATTTAAACAAGGCTATAGAGTTTTATCAAAAAAATATCAGTTAATAACTCACCTTACGCATAACTCCCATGGCAATTTAAAAGTCATGAGAAAAACAGCCTAGCGTCATTGCGAGGAGTCACTTTGTGGCGACGAAGCAATCTAATGAATGTGGATTGCCACTCATAGTACCCTACATTTTTCTATAATCGTCATCGCGAGGCATCTTTAGATGCCGTGGCGATCTAGGTAAACAGCGAAGCTGTTTTTTCTAGTACGCTTCGCGTATCCTGGATTGCCGCGTCGTCGCTTTCAGCGACTCCTAGCAATGACGATCAGCAGCCATTTTAATAGTGGTTATATAAAAAATGTAGGGTACTATGATTGCCACTACACTCACGTGGTCTCGCTAATAGACGTCTTGTACTTTTCTGCAATTTTTAAATGCTATACGTAAGGTGAATTAATAAATTATTTCCGTAGCATAATTAACGCAACAAACCTGTCCTGATGCAAGCTGAATCCTTATGCTCCCGTTTTCATCTATGTCTTTAAAAATTCCTGAAATTTTTGTGTTTCCATCATTTACGCTAACCATCTTACCTAACTTATAAGCTCTTTTAAGCCAATATTGTCTTATTTTACTGAACCCTTCTTGTTTCCATCTACTAAAATATTTTTCAAAATTAATCATGAGAAGCTCTAATAAATATTCTAGATCTTTTACTTCTATATTCTCATCGGATAAATTGGTTGCCAATTGATCAATATTTAAAGGGCTTCCCTTAACGTTGATGCCAACACCTATAATAAGATAATTATTATCATTTATACTAATAGATTCAAGCAATATACCCGATACTTTCTTGTCGTTTATCAAAACATCATTGGGCCATTTTAATTTGATAGAATTCTCCGATTCCACCCACAAAGATCTTATGGTTTTATAAACAACAATAGCCATAACAAAAGATAATTGTGGAATAAAATTAAGATCAATCTTATGATTTAATAATATACTAACATACAAATTTCCTAGACTAGAATGCCAGGCTTTTGTATTTCTCCCACGCGATTTTGTTTGATTTTTAGCAAATATTACATAATTTTTATCAGGACAAGCCTTAGCCATCCTAATAGCTTCAGAACTGGTACTATCTATCTCATCAAAAATTAGTAGATTATATTTTTCCTGCCATGACATAGCTATAAACCATCCATAGTATCAGCAAGTGGCTGGATAAAAACACACAGAAACAATAAAACTCCAATAATCAAATAGCATATAAATTTTAAACTCTTAGGTGTTGGTACTAAAACTCGTTTTAAACTTTTATTCGCCTCAAAGAAGTACATAGACTTAACTATTTTCAGGTAATAATAAGCCGCTATAACACTTGTGCCAATAGCTATAAATGCTAGAGTAAATTGCTTCTCTATAATAGCCTGATAGAAAACGCTGTATTTCGCAAGAAATCCTGCCAGTGGTGGAATGCCTATCATAGAGAACATGATAATCGCAATCCCAGCAGCTAACGCCTTACGGGTAGAAGCAAGGCCTTTAATATCATCAAAAGTTGCCGAATCTGATTTTTCACCCAGCAGAGTAATTAGGCAGGCAAAAAAGCCAGTGACAGAAGCAGCATAAATAATCATATATAGTAATGCTACCCTATCACCGTGAGGAGTATGAAAAGAAATAGCCATTAAAACATAGCCAATATTTAGAATAGTGCTGTAACCCATTAGCCTTTTAAGGGAGGTTTGTCTAATAGCACCAGCTGCCCCAATAAGCATGGACAAAATCGCAGTGATTTTTATTAGATCAACTGAAATTTGCTTATAATCTCCAATTACCATAGTCATTATATTTAATAATACCACCACATTGCCAATTTTTGTGGCAGCAGAGAAATAGGTAATTGAAGGAATGGGAGACCCTTCATATACATCTAGAGTCCAACTATGCAAAGGAGCAGCTGATAATTTAAATAAGATACCACTTAAAAAAAGCACTAAACCCACTATTAAACCAATATTTGGCTGCGGGGAATGATTCAATTTCTGAAAAATATTACTATAATCTAAACTACCGCCAAATCCATAAATAAAGGAAATGCCAAATAACGTTAGGCAGCTAATCAAAGACCCAAGGATAAAATATTTTAACGCTCCTTCTGATGCTTTAATATTATTCAGATTAAAGCCAGCTAATACATAGGCTACCAGTGCCTGTAACTCCATAGCAACAAATAAAAGTAAAAAATTACGGGCTGATATAGTAATACAAATAGCAACAGTCGATAGTACTATTAAAGTAATAAATTCACTTTTAAATTCTTCCCCAGTAATTTTACAATATGCCTGATAAATCATCATGGTCATTATTGAAAATAATAAAACAAAGAATTTAAAACCAACAGTAAAATGATTAACGACAAAAGAATTATGAAAAGCTATTATATCATTATCTGAACCTTGTAAAGCAAGATACTGCAACTGTTGAAAAGCAACAATAAGTAATATTGCCGATAGTAATATCTGAATATTGCTAATGGTTTTAGTTTTTGTACTAAATAACACTGCATATGTCTGAGTAAATAAAGCTAGTAAGGTCAGCATTATCTCAGGTAAAATAATTACAAATTGTTTAAGAATTGGGTCTGTCATATTGCGAGTTTCTAAGTTTTTATATAAATACTAATATATACTATAAAATCGCTAGCACTAAGTACGAATAGTAAAAAATATTCAATTATATTTATCAAGTACCATAGCCATAATCTTACTAGCTATAGGGGCTGCTGCTCTGCCCCCGCCTCCACCATGATCTACAAAAACTAAAATAGAGTAACGAGGTTGTAGGTAAGGAGCAAACCCAGCGAATATAGCGTGGTTACGCCTTTCCCAAGCAATTGACTCTCTATTTAAATCATCATTGATATTAGCCTTTGATTGCACTTGTGCCGTACCTGTTTTACCAGCTAATTGATGCCCTTCTGTCAAAATTCTGCTATAATAGGCAGTCCCACCTTGCGTATTAACTGCTCTATACATGCCTTCTTTTAAAATATCTAGATATTGTTGATTTATATTAACCTGATCAAATACTGACCCATCTTTTACTGATATATCTTTAGCAATTTTAGGATTATACAATTTCCCATTACTGGCAATTGCCGTTATAAATCTAGCTAATTGGATTGGAGTAGCTGATAAGAATCCCTGCCCTATCGATAAATTAAGAGTATCACCAATCGTCCATTTAGAGTTAAATTTTTTCATTTTCCACTCTTCTGAAGGGATAAAACCTGATGCTTCTCCGGTTAAATCAATGCCAGTTTTTGTACCGAAACCAAAATTTCTTGCCATATCTAATATTCTTTTATGACCTATTAAGCGAGCTATTTCATACATATAAGAATTACAAGAATGTTTGATAGCATTATACATATCAACGATGCCATGACCATGACGATTCCAGCACCTAGCACTATTATTACCTAATACTGAAGCACCAGTACAATTAACAGTTTGAGTTGGTTTAATGCCATTCTCTAATCCGGCTAAAATTGTAATAATTTTAAAAATAGATCCAGGTGGGTAAGTACTTTGTATGGTCTTATTAATCAACGGCTTATAGGGATCATTGACTAAACTTTGCCAGTAATCTTGGGATAATTTTATAAAGTTATTGGCCTCAAATACTGGTGACATAGCCAGCACTAGCACATTACCATTATTGGTATCGATAACTATTGCAGAGCAACCTTGTTTATTTAAGTATGGCTGCACTCTTTGTTGTAGTTCCACGTCAATATTTAAATGTAAGTCCTCACCTTGCTGGCTTTGAATATTGGTGATTTCTCTTACTTGTTTGCCCAAAGCATTTACTTCTATCTGCTTATAACCAAATTTTCCACGTAACTTGTCTTCATAATATTTTTCTACACCAAATTTTCCAATATTAAAATCCCCTAAATTGTTAATTTGTAAATCTTGTTTTTCTTGCTCATTAATCTGTCCAGTGTACCCTATCACATGACAAGTCGCTTCTGAAAAATGGTAAAATCTTGCATAACCAGCATCTACAAAAATAGAACTTAAATTTAACTTTTGTTCTTCAATAAGTGACATTTGTTGCCAGCTAAGATTATCTAGTATAACTAAAGGAGTATGTTTATTGGCTTTTTTTATTTTTTGCTTAATGTAATTTTGTTTTTCCTCGGATAATTCTAGGATATTGGCAACTAGAGCTAATTCATTTTTGTAATCATTGCCATCATGTATGTCAAGTAACAACCTAAAACAAGTTTGGTTTGTAGCCATAATGTTACCGCTGATATCATAAATTTGCCCTCTAAAAGGTGGAATTAGAATAAAACTTATACGATTTTTATCAGATAAAGTACGATATTTATCATTTTCAAGCAACTCCATAAAAAACATTCTTCCAGCCAATAACGAAAGCAATGTCAGTTTTCCTGAACCTATGAGAAAAGCCCTTCTTGATATTAACTGGCTATATAATATTTTACTATTTAGCATGTTTTCTAAAATATTCTAATGCTTTATCAAGTGGAATTCGTAGCAAATTATATGAGAATATAGTAGTTAGATACTGCATTAACATCATAAAATACCCCTCCGAAGATAAGCCTTTGCTTAAAATTAGCAAATATCTAAAATGTAATATAAAGAAATAATAGAAACAAAAGACGATAAAATTTGTTAAATAACTTCTAAGTACAAAAAATTTTCCTGTGAATTCTAAAGTTATGTGAGCAATTATCAGAACCAAAGAATTTGTACCAATTGGCATGGAATATAACTGGTCAAAAATTATTCCTGCTAAAAATATTAGCCAGAAACCAATATGATAAAATGTGGAAAAATAGTAGAGTAAACTAACTTCAAAAGCTGGGAAAATAATAGATTCTCCATTAATTCTAAAATTTTCTAACGGAAAAATTAATAATAACAAACAGAATTCTAATAATATTATTTTACCAAATATTTGTGATAAATTGCCAAAAAACTTCATACTAATTTCAGTTCTTTAATTACTGATGAAATAATCGGTAATGTTAGATCATATTTTCTTATGAGATCCAATACCAGTTTAGCAGATTCTCGACCCTCCACTAAGTATAAATTTTCATTTAAAAATTTATTAACATCTAAATGTTTCCCTAATTCATAGCCAAATCTACTATTTCGTGATTCTTTAGAGTAACAAGTTAGCACCAAATCCCCTAATACGCCTGGAGCATATAAAATAGAGCTATCCCCTAGTTCTCCGTCAATGGCCTCAGATAAAATTTTTATTTCTTGAAGCCCCCCCGTTATCAGACCTGCTTTAGCATTTTGTCCATAACCTTTTGCCTCATACCAACCACTTTTTATCGCTACAATATTTTTAACAGCAGATGCCACTTGCATTGCTACCACATAGTCAGTTACAGTAACCTTAAATTGCTGTGATATTAAACTAATTGCCAATCTTCTTGCAAGGTCAATGTCTACAGAAGCAATAGTTACCGAACTTAATAAATTTTGAGCAACTTCTTTAGCTAGGTTAGGTCCAGCGATAAACGCCAATGGATTATTTGGTAATATCTTTTTTACTTTATCGGATAGTAGTTCTGTAGGATCTCTAGAAAATCCCTTAGTTGCAACTAATAACGCCACATCCTTAGATATCCCAGTATCTTTTAATATATTCAGAGTATCATGAAAAGCAAAAGATGGTACAGCAATAATTATTACTTCTTGATCTAAAATAGCTGCCAACTCACTATAAGGCACTATATTACTTGGTAATGTAATATCGCTACCCAAATATTTGCTATTGGTTTTATTATTTTTTATTTCTTCAACAATATTATTATCACGTAAAAATATTGGAGCATTATCGTAACATCTTGCCACTTGACAGGCTAGTGCAGTTCCCCAACTACCACCACCATAAACAGCAATATTTTTAAACTTGTTCATACCAAAATTTCTGAAATCATATGATTATCTTCTATAGCAACTAGCCGAGCCTTAACAATTTGTCCTACATCAAAATTATCTTCAAGTTTTACCGGAATAAAATTTTCTGTATGAGCTATGTTATTCTGTTCTACAAGTAGCTCTACTTCCTGCCCTATATTTCTTTGGAAAAATTTTTGTAATTGTTGTTCCCCGGCAGTTCTTAAAATTTCTGCTCTTGCTTTTCTAATCGATTTTGCTATTTGCGGCATTCTTGCAGCCGGAGTTTCATCGCGTTCAGAATATGGAAAAACGTGTAAATATTGTAAATCTGCCTCAGAGATCAGTCTTTTTGTATTCTCAAACATTGCATCAGTTTCCGTCGGAAAACCAGCTATAATGTCTGCACCGAATGATACATTTGACCTTAAATTACGCAATTTATGACAAAAATCAATAATATTTTGACGATTATGGCGACGTTTCATACGCTTAAGTATCATATCATCACCAGCTTGTAAACTAATATGAAAATGCGGCATAATCTTTGGTACATAAGCCATAAGATCGAACAAATCATCATCGATCTCAGCTACATCAATTGAAGATAATCTAAGCCTCTTTAGTTCTGGAACCAAGCCAATAATTCGTCTAATCATCTGGGCAAAAGTTGGATTTCCTGGCAAATCTGGTCCATAAGCCGTCACATCAACTCCTGTAAATACTACTTCATTGTAACCATTTTCTACTAATGCCCTTAACTGCCGTACTATAACGCCCATCGGTACTGACCTACTATTACCTCTACCATAAGGTATCATACAGAACGTACAACGATGATTACAACCATTTTGCACCTGAATGAAGGCACGAGACCTACCGTCAAAACTACTCACCATATGATTAGCAGTTGCAGTAACCGACATTATATCATTTACCACCACTTTTTCTTCGGTAAATTGATAATTGCTAGCAATCAATTTTTCTTCATTACCAATTACTTTATCAACCTCAACCATATTAGCAAAAATAGCTGGGTTATTCTGGGCAGCACAACCAGTAACAATAATTCTTACATCAGGATTATTTCTTTTAGCCTTACGA
Source organism: Candidatus Tisiphia endosymbiont of Micropterix aruncella (assembly GCF_965178575.1). Taxonomy (NCBI): domain Bacteria; kingdom Pseudomonadati; phylum Pseudomonadota; class Alphaproteobacteria; order Rickettsiales; family Rickettsiaceae; genus Candidatus Tisiphia; species Candidatus Tisiphia endosymbiont of Micropterix aruncella. The sequence continues at coordinate 220,906 of NZ_OZ238268.1, read as the reverse complement.
ATTGCTTGACACGACTGTTTTTCAGCTTCCTTAGTAACTGCACAAGTATTAAATACTATGACATTCTCGAGACCAGAAATAGCTAAGTTATTTTTGATCACTTCACTTTCATAAATATTTAATCTGCAGCCAAAAGTTACAACTTCTTGGGTTACAACTGCTTGTAATTTAGCCATAAAAAAACTCCCCTCGTGAAACTAAAGCGGCAGGACCGGTCATAATTATATTCTCGCCTTGTTTTGACATTTGTAGACTACCTAATTGAAACACCACTTGACAAGGAGAGCTAATAAATCCAAGCTTTACCGCAGAAGCAAAACTAGCACATGCTCCACTACCACAAGCAAGAGTTAAGCCTGTACCTCTTTCCCAAACCGATAAATAAATTTTATTATCCTTGATTGAAGCAAAATTAACGTTAACACCATCAGCAAATAATTCTTTTTCCTGTAATTTCTCTCCTATTATTTCTTTATCTTCAATAGTGAGATCGCTAAAAATAACAAAATGTGGATTACCAATATCGGCACAAATAACTTCCTTGATGTCGATCATATAACGCTCTACAACCGGCCAAATTTTTTCGGATGAAGGCATCCAATCTTCCTCGAAACTAACTATCCCGCTATCTACTTCAATCTCGTTCTCATTCAGTATCTTACAAGATAATTGTTTTCCGTATACCCTCAAAGTGATTTCCTTTATACCTAAATCAAGATATATCAGCTTGGTAAGACATCTTGAAGCATTACCACATAATTTGGCACTTGATCCATCTTGGTTATATATAATCATCTCATAGTAATTTGGTTTTTTATCATAAATAATAAACTGATCACAACCAATACCAGTATGGCGATTGGCAATCTTTAGAGATAATTGTTGCAAATCACAATTTTTAGGTAAATCACGCTGGTTAATAATCACGAAATCGTTACCTAATCCATGCATTTTAGCGAAATTGATTTTTTGGGACACGAAAATATCTTTAGTTGTTTGAGGTTATTATACTAAATATTATGAAATTTATGTAGAAAATAATAGACCTATTGCATAACTACTCGTAAAGAGTTATTTTAAGGTCATTGGAATCTACCGTCTTGCTAGTCAAGAAAAAAAGTAGATTAGTATTCATAAATTTTATTATTTTTCACCATAGAATTTAAACAAATAATTACTTTACGCATAACGGCTACTAAAGCGACCTTTGCTTTTTTACCAGCATTAGTCATACGTTCATATAATGCCTTCATTTTGTCATTATGACGCATCGCTACTAAAGCAGCCATATACAAGCTTTTTCGAACAAAAAACCTGCCGCCTCTAATATGAGCCCCATTAGTTTTTTGACCGCTTTGGCTTGTTTTTGGGGCGAGTCCAACTAAGCTTGCAATTTCCTTATTGCTCAGCACACCAAGCTCTGGCAGTTCTATTAGCAAAACACTAGCTGTTTTTTCGCCTATACCTTTATAGCTTATCAGCAAATCATTTTTTGCCTTTAAACTCTTATCTTCCTTTATGGCAGCCTTTATATCTTTTCTAATTTCCTCAAGCTGTTTTTTGCCACACTTTATCATTTCCTCGAGATATTTCTTGGCCTTCTCGGATGCAACTTTTGTTCTGCATTGATTAGCATGTATATCTTCTTCTATATTACGTTCTATGCTCCTTAGAGATTGTAATTCTTCTTGTATAACAGAAATTATTTGGTCTCCTTTCTCATCATTAGCAATAAAAGCTGCATATTTCTCAAGTAATAACGCATCCAATTTATCAGTCTTAGCAAAATGGTTACAGACCTTGGCAAAAGCGTGAACTCTATTAGGATGAGTTCTATGCACAGCAAGCCCGGCTTGTTGCAACATCCTCATAACCAAACGTTCATAACCGCCAGTAGATTCCAAAACAGTAAGCACAATATTTCGAGAAGCTATTTCTGATTTTATAAAATCAGAAATAGCTTTATCTGTATTTTTAATCTTACAATGAATATTGTTCATAGATATATCAAGCGTATTTTTTGAAACATCTATTCCCATAAATATCTTGCTTTTTTCAGTCATTTGCTTTACCTATAATTAGTGGTTGTTTTGCAAAGTTTTGATACATGATTGTAAATTCGATCTCTAAAGGATCATCCTACCGTTCGTATTATACTTTGCGATTCAAGGAAGGAGTGCACCAAGATTCCCTCGGTCTTTAAAGACCAATCTAAATTAAACGGCGTCACTCCTTCCGACCATATTAACTCCATATTGAGCTAATATTCAAGATACAATCTAATAAGTGATAAAATGACTTTCAACTCAAGCAAACTTAACAATGGACTAACCGTTGTTACTTACCATATGCCTAATGTAAATTCTGTAGCTATTAATGTCATTGTCAATGTAGGTAGCCGCTATGAACAATCTTCAGAAATAGGCATATCCCATTTTCTTGAACATATGGCATTTAAAGGCACAACAACTAGATCTGCTAAACAAATTGCTGAAGAATTTGACTCTATAGGAGGACATTTTAATGCATATACCTCGCATGAACAAACTGTTTATTATTCAAAAATATTGAATGAAAACTGCTATAAAGCTTTAGAAATACTGGCAGATATCATACAAAATTCAGTTTTTTCAAAGGAAGAAATAGCCAAAGAATATCAGGTGATTCTACAAGAAATTGCTCATGTTCAAGATAACCCTGATGAACTTATCCATGAAAAATTTTACAGTAGTGCTTATGAGAATCAAGCACTTGGCAGGTCAATTCTAGGAACTCACGACAGTTTGGCTAAATTTGATAGAGAACATTTTAGTAATTATGTTGACAAACATTATAATGCCGAAAATATTTACTTATCAGTAGCAGGAAATATTTCCCATGAGCAAGTTGTAGAATTTGCCAAAAAATTATTTTGTTCATTAAAAAATAAACAAAATAGTCATTTTGAGAAAGTTAGATATACTGGGGGACATAGCTTTATCACCAAAGATCTTGAGCAAACTACCCTAGTTCTAGGTTTCGAGAGTGTGCCGTATTTTAACATACAACAATTATATCATACGCAAGTTCTTTCACTAATACTTGGCAATGGTATGTCATCGAGATTATTTCAACAAATCAGGGAAAAACTTGGACTGGTTTATTCAATTGGTAGCTATAATAGCTCCTACTATGATAGTGGAATTTTTGGCATATATGCCTCCACTAATCATGATAAACTACCATTCCTTGCAGAACAATTAGTTAATGAAATAAAAAAAATTTCTACAGACATCAAAGACTCAGAAATTGATAGGGCTAAAATACAACTAAAAACTAGTATCTATATGGCTCAAGAAAAATCTTCTTATAAATCAGAAGAAATTGGTAAGAATTTTGCTGTTTTTGGCAAATATATACCTACGGAACAAATTATTGAACATATTATGAATATAACAAAACAAGATCTAATAAATATTGCTAACAAAATATTTGTTACAAAACCTACTTTATCTATTATTGGTTCTAAACCACTTGCCATAGATTATCAAGAATTATGCCATAAGCTAGCTCTATGAAATCGGTGCTATTAACTAGAAGTTTAGAGGATAATGATGAAATCATTAGAGAATTGGAGAAAAATTGTAGTTTTAAATATATCTGTTCTCCTTTAGTGGAATATCAAGCTTTGCCATTAAATAGCACTATTTTGCATAATTATGTTAATATAATTGTCACCAGTAAATTTGCTGCTAGAATCCTTGCTGGACATCAAGAGGCAGAACAAAAGAACGTATGGATAGTCGGCAATTCATCAAAGTTAATTCTAGAACAAAAAAATTTTGTAGTACGATATGTTGCTACAAATATTCAAGATCTACTAGAAAACATCCCTCAAGAAATATATGACCAAACCATATATTTATCGTCAAATGAAATTACTCAAGATTTGCCCCAAAGAATAAAAAGACACATTATTTATCAGGTAAAATACGCGACCCAACTATACCAAATAGCAGAGATTGAAAAGGGCATCAATTTTATTTTACTATATTCACAGAACAGCACTAAGACTTTCATTGAATTATTAATAAAAAATAATTTGCTAAAACTACTAGATAATAGTTTAGTGATTACTATAAGTGAAAAAGTGGCAAATATTATTAGATATTTTGCCAAAAATGTGGTTTATTGTGATAATGGACAGCCACAACAAATGTTAGAGTTATTAATTTATAATGCAAAAATCAGAAACTAATATAATAAAAGTTCGTAGTAATAATCCTATTATTCTCACAATTATTCTAATTGTGTTATTTGCAATATCGGTAACTTATATGACTTTTTTAAATAATAAAAAGGTCGATTCTGAATTACCCAATAATACAACTATTTCTAAAACAGACTCTATGTCAGAACATGATGTAATTCAAGAAGATAATAGTCCAAAACAAGAAGAGGTCTTATTAAACCACCAACCCGAACCATCTAAGACCCCCCCTAATTATACCATTTATTTACTTAGCGTTAATCTTTTAGTGATGAATTTTTTACAAGATAAAGATTATACACAGCAAATTCGTCAAATTGAAACTGTAGAGTTACCTACAAAAATAAAAAATATTTTGCTAGACCTACATAATTATAATGAAAATTATTTACTTAATAATAGTTTAGGTTTAGTCAAGATCTTTCCAAAAGCAAATTGTTGGATCGAGAAATTTATTAAGATTGAAAGAAAATCTAGTTTTACCAAAGATAAAGAAAAACTAAAGTTGAGAATAATAGGCAATCTAGATTTTTTTATTAATTTCTTTTATTCAGAAGAATTACAGCAAAAATTTGTAGAGTAAAATAATGATAAGATTATTAATAATTTGTATTACATTTTTGTTATTATATTTAGGCTTTTCTGTCTTAAATCAGCTTGACTCAACATTAACCTTAAATTTATATGATTATTATATAGAAACCTCCTTTTTTACTTTCATTATTTTATATATATTATTTACACTTTTTAGTGCTATTTTTTTAAAAATAATATTGCTAATTATTGACCTACCTGCTAATTTAAAAGATCTTTTCTTTTCCAAAAGAGCCACTACTGATAATTACCTACTGATGAAAGCTATGGCAGAATATATTGCTGGTGAAAAATCAAAGTCAGTAGCTTTGATCCAAAAAATAGCTTACCGTTTAAGCGAAGAAAACAAGGTATTTCATACTTTACTTTTAGCAGAAGCAGAATTAGATACTTCAATAAGAATAAAATATTTTCAGGAATTAGAGCAATCTAAACATTATAGTGCCTTTGTTACCAAAAGACTTGCACAAATATTTTATCAAAATAATATGTATGAAACAGCTGAGAATTATGCTGTTAGATCGTTTAACCTAAATGAATTTGATAGTGAAACTTTAGAAATTTTACTTAATTGTTATGCTAAACTTTCTCTGTGGACAAAATTTATCTTTGTGGTATCTAAACTTAGCAGAGTTGACGCACAAAAACTAGAGTCTATAAAGAACAAAATTGCTGATTACTATGTTGACGCTGCCAAAAATATGCTGGAAGCTAATGAAGAAAAGGATGCTATACATTATTTAGAATCAGCTATTAAACTTATACCTTCACATACCTTCGCATTAAATCTTTATCTACCTCTAAATTCTTCTAGCTGGAATAATAAAAACATTGAAATATTAAAAGCTGCCTTCGCACATAACCCTTCTTTTGAGATTGTAGAATTATATAAACAATTCTCCTCTGTAACCCCTTCAAGAATTTACGAAGATCTAGCAATTTTAGTGAATCCTAAACAATATTTAGGGCTATTTTTAGCTATAGCCGTTTATTTAGACTTACCGGAAAAGATTAAAAATCTTAAAAATGAACCTGAACTATTACCTTTTCATGATATTTGAGCTTAATATAACCTCAAATATTGATGTAATACCATTTCCCATTATTAACTACGCTAATACTACAGTTGTAGTTACTACCCAGAGCTGTCAGCAACGGCGAGAATCTAAAAAAATAGCCTAAAAGACTATTAAACATTATTAGATCCCAGCTTTCGCTGGGATGACATCGTTTTGACATTAGTACTACAACTGTAGTGCTAAATAGCGTAGTTAATAATGGGAAATGGTATTACATCAATACTCGAGCTTAATATATTTCCTGAGAAGTATCTTTTTCGGGAGGAATATTATGGAAAGCATCATTATCTTGACCTTGGTTTTCTTCTTGATAATCTAATACTGGTATATCATGAATTTTGAATGCTTCCATAATACTACTAGAAGAAGTAACTTTACCAGTTGTTGGATTTATTGGTAACAATCTAATTGATTCTGGTACTTTAAATGCCAGTGATGGAATATCAGAATAAGCCTTCTCCATAAAATCAATAAATATAGGCAAGGCAACACTTGACCCTGTTGCAGTTTTTCCTAGTGTTTTTGGCGTATCATAACCAATATATGTTCCGACAACTATTTTTGGAGTAAAACCAATAAACCAAGTATCCATACTATCGTTGGTAGTACCACTTTTGCCAGCTATAACCTTACCAAGTTTTTTTGCAGTGGTTGCCGTACCTCTTTCAACTGCTCCAGTGAGAAATGAGATAATCTGATAATCACTTGCTTCATCGGTAATCATCCGATAGTCGGGTTGAGGTAGGATAGGGAGTGATAAGTTATCAGTAAGCTGGGAGTCAGATACATTACAATTTTTACATTCTCTATTATCTCTACGATAAATTATTTTACCATTACGATCTTTAATTAGCTCTACGAAATGCGGCGTAACTTTTTTTCCTGAATTGGCAATTATTGCATAAGCATTGGTCATTTTTTCTAGTGTGGTTTCGAGCGAACCAAGTACCATAGAATAAAATCTCTTCGGCTCATTATTAATACCAAATCGCTTGATTATCTCAGCAACTTTGCTTAGTCCTATAGCTTGTGCTACCCTAACAGTAACAAGATTTCGTGATTTCTCAAGCCCTATACGCATAGTAATTGCACCTAAAAAATTCCCTTTATAATTTTTTGGTCGCCAAACTGGCATGCCAGGACCTTGTGGAATCTCTACTGGACCATCTTCAAAGATTCTATTTGGCTGGATTGCGTTTTCTACAGCAGCAAGATAAACAAAAGTTTTGCTGAGTGACCCTGGTTGTCGCAGTGCCTGAGTAGCACGATCAAATTTACTAACTGTGAAATCATATCCACCAACGCTGGCAAGTACCTGACCTGTTGTAGGATTCATCACTATAATCGCACCATTAACGGTAGGAATTTGCCGCAAATAGTAATTAGCATTTACTTTTTCGACTACTACAACATCACCTTTCTTTAAAAGAGTTTTTACTGATTTAAGATCATTTTTTGCCCACTTCATTTCTGATAAAACTATTTTTGACTGACTCAAGTCACAAAGACCAATTTCTGCTTGATTATCCGAAACATTTAACACAACAGCTAATTGATATTCTAAAATAGCTGGAGGCTTTGCTACTTTATTTAAATTATCTTGCCAGTTATTTAAATCAATATTAGTTATGACTCCTCTAAAACCATGCTTCCTGTCATATGCTCTTATGCCTTGCCTAAGAGCATTTTCTGCAGCTTGCTGATAACCAGCATCAAGTGAAGTAATGACCGTTAACCCTCCAGTATAGAAATATTCTTTACTGCCAATTTTACTAATGACTTCTTCCCGTACTTGCTCAGCATAATAACCGGCTGTAACGGTTTCGTTACGATCCCGCTTTTGCAAAGTAATAGGGCTATCTATTGCTTCTTTTGCTGTTTCTTGCGTTATATAACCATCTTCCAACATTCTCATAATAACATAATCTCTACGATCTTTCACCCTAGCATAATTTCTCTCCGGATTAAAATTTGATGGTGCTTTTGGTAGACCAGCGATAAAAGCTGATTCGGCAACAGTTAAATCTTCAATAGACTTATTAAAATAATTCTGAGCAGCCATGGCAACTCCATAAGCTCCCCTACCAAAAAATGTTTGATTAAGATATAACTCCAAAATTTGATCTTTAGTAAAGGTTTTTGATATCCTATAGGATAAAATTGCCTCTTTGATCTTACGTTCTATTGATACTTCAGAGGTTAATAAAAAATTCTTGACTACTTGTTGAGTAATAGTTGACCCTCCTTCTACTCTACGATGATGCAAAATATTAGAGATATTGAATATGGCTGCTCTGATTATACTTATAAAATCAACTCCTGGATGTTCAAAAAAATTCTTATCTTCTGCTGAAATAAACGCTTCTATAAGAGAGCGTGGTACACTACTAATAGGTACAAAAACTCTACGTTCCAAAGCATATTCCTCCATTAATTTTCCATTTTGTGCATAAACTCTTGTTACCGATGGTGGATGATAATCGGCAAGTTGAGAATAATCAGGTAGATCTTTAGAGTAATGATACAACAAATATATACAAGCACTAAGAGCTATTATGCCTGATATTATAAATAATTTAAAAGATATATAAAAAAATTTGAGCATTTTTGACAAAGTGTTTCTCACATTTATTTAAGTAAAAGTTTTATCTTAGATAATATTTCTGCTACCAGCTTTTTGTCTATAGTTAATTCAGGAGAATTGGGTAGCAGGAGCGATGGAGCGACACCTATATGTAATACCATTTCCCATTATTAACTACGCTATTTAGTGCTACAGTTGTAGTACTAATGTCAAAACGATGTCATCCCAGCGAAAGCTGGGATCTAATAATGTTTAATAGTCTTTTAGGCTATTTTTTTAGATTCCCGCCTACGCGGGAATGACATACTAGTGATCCACGCAACAAAGCCTACGCGAGAATGACATCTTCTCGGCTTCTTTTCATGACTTTTAAACTGTCCTGAATTATATAACTCACGCGAATTCGGGATAAGAATTTGTCAATTCTTATCCCAAATTCGGTAAAATTATAGAAACAATCAGATTTGAGACGGCTCTGCATCTGATTGTTAAATTAATATTTTGCTAAAAACATGATTTTAAAAGATTAAAATCACGTTTTTAGCTTTAGAAAGGTTTAAAATGCATTCGCGTTAGCCGCTTTAAGAATGCATTTTTCCTTATATTAAAGCTGATTCGGGATAAGAATTAACTAATTCTTATCCCGAATTGGGGTAACTCAATAAAAACTTGATTATCGAGTTTAAAATACATTCGCAAAACCGCTTTAAGAATGTATTTTTCCTTATATTAAAGCTAATTCTTATCCCGAATTGGGGTAAATTGGATCACAGCACCATTTCTCCGCTCAAACTACTTGCCCCAGCCTTGATAATTTTTACATCGATAATCTGACCGAACAAATCTCTTGCAGGGTTTATTACATGCACCGACTGCATATAACATGTTTTCCCTATCAGTTGATTGTCCAATTTACCGTCACGATCAAACAATACTGGCATTATTTTACCAATACAACTTTCATTAAACAATAATTGTTGGCGAGAGATTTCTTGCTGTAAAATTGCTAAACGCCTAGATTTGATATGTTCAGGCACTTGCTCTTTAACCGCAGCAGGTGTACCAGGTCTTGGACTATATTTAAAAGAATAACACTGACCATAACCAACCTTCTTTACTAGATCTAAAGTATCAGCAAAGTCTTCATCCGTTTCTCCGGGGAATCCTACAATAAAGTCAGATGAAAAGACTATATCTCTTCTCGCATTTCTTAAACGATTAATAATATCGAAATAATAATCTCTGTTATGTCTACGATTCATTGATTTTAAAATTTTGTTAGAACCTGACTGTACTGGCAAGTGTAAAAACGGCATTAATTTTGGTTCAGACCCATGTAACAGAATTAAATCTTCTGTCATATCAATAGGATGAGAAGTAACGTATCTAATACGCTCAAGATTTGGTATTTCTGCTACGTAGCTGATTAGATCTGCTAAACTACACTCTTTGCCTTCAATAGTTTTTCCATGATAAGCATTAACATTCTGACCTAGCAAGATTACCTCTTTTGCTCCGTTTGAAACGGATTTTACGATTTCTATGTATATTTGTTCTAGATTCCTTGAGAATTCTGCACCCCGAGTATAAGGTACAACACAGAAAGTACAAAATTTGTCGCAACCTTCCTGAACTGAAATAAGGCTACTTACTCCTTGTATATTAGACTGTTCAGGCAGCTTATCAAATTTAGCTTCTTCAACAAAATCTAATTTAATTACATGTTTTTCATGTCTAGCAATTTTTGCTATCAACTCTAGTAAATCGTAGTAAGATTGTGGCCCTACTACTATATCTACATAACTAGCTCTTCTAAAAATTTCATCACCTTCAGCTTGTGCAACACATCCAGCAACAGTAACGATTACATTACCTTCTCCCTTTGATTTTCTATCATCTTTAATTTGTTTGATGCGACCAAGCTCGGAATACATTCTTTCTGCAGCTTTCTCCCTAATATGACAAGTATTTAAAATAATCATATCAGCTTGGTGCATAGAATCAGTTGGCTGATAACCGAATGGCTCTAGCAAATCCTGCATCTTGATGGAGTCATATACATTCATTTGACATCCATAAGTTTTAATAAAAAGCTTTTTTTTCACGTTTTTTACTTAACAAAAATAAATTAGGTTGCATTATATATAATACTGTAAAAAAGATGACATATTTTTTTTGGAATGATTTTATTTGAGTGCAAAAAGAATTTTTCAAATTCATGGTGTAGATAAAAATGGTAAGATGGTATTAAAGAAAAAGTTGATGAGAGATCAGGCTCTTTTAGCTTATCATTACAATCTTTGAAATTAGTTGCCAGCCCTTTAATAATTGACTCACTTAATTGTTATTAGGTAGCTTAGGTTTTTATGATTATTTTTTCTAAAACTATTTTACTGTCAAAAGCACCATTGGTATCTTTTTTGTGCTTTTTAATGTTTAGTATATCCTTTAATTTATAAGAATTGCTATTACATATTACCTCAAGTACTTCTATGATATCAGCAATTTCTTCGATAGATTCACTTTTTAAGAATTCTTCTACCTCTTCAGAAAGTTTCTGTCTTAATAATTGTTTATACTCAGCCGGTTCTGCAATACGAAAGACTGGTATTCGACCAGATTTTAAGATAATTTGTGGAACTAAATCTCTTACTAATTTTGTCATATTACCTACGTATTATAGGTTGAAGGTTAACTAATAGTCATAAAATTGGCATTTTCTAGCCATAGAATTTTGCAAATGATTTCACTGTTAGGATACAGTTTTGCTACTATATGTCGATAAAAATTCAACTGATCAATATAAGATTCCTTAACTAATTGACAGGTTTTAGGTGGACTAGCATCAGATTTGTAATCAATAATGATTATTTTCCCCGTATCAATAGCAAGTAAATCAATTCGTCCTATCTTAACCTCATCATTTATAGTTGTTCCTATCGTCACTTCAGTGTTTAGCTCTTGGGAAATAAGTGCCATAAATTCTATATTATTCAGTAATTTATCAATATTGCTATGAATCTTTTCTTGCAGAGTTGTTGGTAACTTGTAAATAAACGGATGTTTATTCATACTAGAAAAATCATTGATCTTTGTGGCATCTTCTAGAATTTTATGAAATATCTTACCATATTCCAAATGATCATTAACTATAAGAGGAGAATTGACTGAATAATTTTGCTTTGTATTTTTGGTGATTTTATTAATTAAAAAAAGATTTGGTATCCAATCTTCAATATCATTCCCGCTGTCTTCAATGTCATATCTACTTCTCTTTATGTCATCCCTGCAATGGTTTATGTCATCCCTGCGAAGGCAGGGATCTAGAATATCTAAAGCACCCTTTTGGTCTATTTCTTTAGATTCCTGCTTTCGCAGGAATGACATCGTTTCATCGTATATGTCATCCCTACTTTCCTTTATATCATCCCTGCAAAGGCGGGAATCTAGATCCGCGACTTTCGTAGGATGACATAGCCCATTTCCACTTCCTTCAATAACTGATTCATAAACTATAATACCATTTTCCTGTACCTTCCCGCGCATATTCATTGTCCTAGCAACCAACTCATACCAACAATTTTGTGGCAGCTTACTACTTGACTGATAACCACATATCACTAAATGGTCTTCGGCTCTAGTCATTGCAACATAAAGTAGTCTGATATATTCTTGTAAGTCTTTTTGTTGCTCCTTTTCTTTGAGAGCTTTAAAGAATTCTGGGCTATTGGCTGATTGAGTGGTAGAGAACACTTGATTTTCGTCCCAAATAAATTTATTACTATTAGTTGGTACTGAACTAGTATCACACAAAATAACAATAGGTGCTTGCAGACCTTTAGAAGCATGCACGGTCATAATTTTTATCTTACTTGACGATTCTAAGTTTCTTTTAATCTCAATTTTGTTATTTTCAAACCAATAAACAAAGCTTTGCAAAGAGCTATCTATATTATTAGCATAATTGCTACTCAAATATATCAATTCATTTATTACGTCATTACTATCAAATCCATTAGATTCAACTAAAACTTTTCTAACATCCAAACAATCGACAATAAGTGAAAAAAAATTCTCACAATTGGCAACCTTGTATAGTTGCAAGAAATGACACAGTTTCTTATATATACTTGCATAGTCTGGGATAGTTTGTAGGTAACCCCAAATAGAATTTTTGCCTCGAGAAATTGCAATAGTTTGTAGTGCTTGTTCACTCATGCCGATTATTGGTGATTTTAACAAACTAGCCAAATTCAAATCATCTTGAGGTAGTAGTACAAATTTTGCTATGCTCATTAAGTCTAATACTGACAAACTTTTATTTAAAGTGATCCGATCAACATCTTCTACTGCCAAACCATGTTGCTTAAGACAGTTAATAATCTCAAAAATCAACTCATCTCTCTTGCGTACCAAAATCATAAAATCTGATTCTTTGACTTCGGAATTAGTAGCAGGCAGGATTCTTCGACTTGCTATTTGGCTTTTTATAAAACTAGCAATTTGTTGTGCAAATAATTGCTGAGCAGATTTGGATTTATTATGCTCTTCCAGTAAAGGCCAAAACAACTTACTCTCTTTTTCACCCTTAACTAATGGCCAAAGTTCAACTCTACCTTTATGAGTTTGACGAAATGGCAAAATTTTAGGGTTATCAGATGTAAATAATGGGGGGGTAGTATGTTTAATTTGTTGAAAAATTAGATAGACAATATCAATAATTTCTTTAGTAGATCTATAAGACCACTGTAGGGTAATATTTCTGAAATTCTTATTTGCATCAGATAGGTTTTTATACAAATTTTCATTAACATAACTAAAAGAGCTAAGATCTGCTCCTTGGAAGCTAAAAATTGACTGTTTCTCATCGCCTACGACAAAAATAGTACTTTTTTTCTTAGTGCTAGAAGTAAAGTCTGCTATAATTGCAGTGATAATGTCCCATTGTCCCGGGCTAGTATCTTGTGCTTCATCAACAAGCAAATGGTCAATCCCGCCATTAAGTTTATAAGCTACCCAATTTTTTGCAGCATTATCCGTTAATAATAACTGCGTAAGATAAATTAAATCATCATAATCAAGCAAACTATGCTGGATTTTGTAGGAATCATATTTATCAAGAAAAATTTTTGCCAAGTTACGTAACGAATTTGAGCAATTCTCCATATCTTGCATTTTAGCTTGTTGATCTAGCTGAAAAATTTTCTCTTGAATATATTCAAGTTCATTCAATAACTTTGGGTACTTCATTGCCACAGATTTAGGCAATATGTTCTTACGCTTAAGGTTTTCTTTAGTAAGGAAAAATTGTTGAATTTCTTGATCTAGGTCAATAGATATTGAGTATTTTGCCAATAATTGCTTAGCTTGGTCATAAATATTTGATAATTGTGCAAAAATAGTTTGAGCATCGTACTCTACAGAATCCATTTGTTTGGCAAATAATTTCTTAAACTTAATTTTTTGCTGGATTATTTCAGAGAAAATATCATTGATAGTTGTTTCATGAAAATTGGTCAGAAAAAAACTAATCAGCTCATTATAAGTCGGATCTAAATAGATTTGGTTTCTTATTTTGCTAAGAACCCCTTGTGCTGTAATCTCGTCAAGAATCTGAAATTTTGGATTAATGCCAACTTCAAAAGGAAATAATTTAAGCATCTTCTGACAGAAAGCATGGATAGTGTAAATATTAATACCATCTTCAGAGTTTAGTAGTCTGTGATATAAAGTTTTGGTATATTGTACCTCACTTTCTAAAGGCTCTCTAGTAAGTAATAAACCTAACTCTTCAGTTAATTTAGCGGTTTCGTTTGCAGCAAATTTAGCAAGCTTATTTTTAATCCTACTCTGCATTTCAAGGGCGGCTGCATTAGTAAAAGTTAAGCATAGGATCTTTTCAAATGGGACTCCCTTAATTAGTAACCGCAGCACCCTATCTGTTAAAATTTTGGTTTTGCCTGTACCAGCTGAGGCAGAAACCCAAACAGAATATTCTGGGTCAGATGCTTGTTGTTGTAATTCATTCATTTAATTCCTATTTGAGTTAACTTAACCTGAATTCGATGTAACTTGTTACATCGAACTTTCGTGTTATATATAGAAACAATCAGGTTTGAAGCGGTTCTACACCTGATTGTTAAAATATAACACTCCATTCAATATGTGATTTTAATAATTAAAATCACATATTGAATGATGAAAAAAGTTAAAATGCACTCGCAGAACCGCTTCAAGAGTGCATTTTTCCTTATAACAAAGCCAGTTCGATATAAGAATTATTAATTCTTATATCGAACTGAGGTTAACTTAAACTCAATAATCAAGTTTTTTTCTGAGGGCTACAATTCATGGTAGTGTATGTCATCCCTTCCTTACGATGTCACCCCTGCGAAAGCAGGGGTCTAAAAAAGTCTAACACACCTTCTTGGTCTATTTTTCTTAGATTCCTGCCTTCGCAGGAATGACATAAACCCTACACTGCCTTCGCAGGGATGACATCTTCTCGGCTTATTTTCATGATTTTCAAACTGCCATGAATTATATAACTTAATAAAAACTTGATTATCGAGTTAAACTTTTTTACTCACATTAATAGCCATATTACACATTAATTTAATAACTTTATTGATTAAGGAAGCCAATACTACCTTACTGCTACCTTGTAGACTCTTCTGCTTTGAAGAATTGGTTTCGCAAAACTGCGGGGTATTCGCGTACTCACGTACTTCATGTACGCTCCGTTCGCTCACCCCTTGTTTTACGTTCCAATTCTCCAAATCATTTGAGTACACTAGAGCTATATCTTTATGTTCAATTTCCTCAGCCTGAAATTGTTTTATGCTATCTACTAATTCTTTCTCTAAATTATACAATTCGAGATAATCTATTTGTTTTTGATAATGTTGTTCAATCACTTCTTCTACACTTTGCGTTAATAGCATGGCAGTTTTTGTTCCTATCAATATCGATCCACTACCAAGTATATAGCCAATAATATGCCAAAATGGTATCAAAATAGTTGGTCTAACATTACGTTGTAATAACAAATTAGTAAAGTAGCTCAAATGTACTTCTTCTTGCTGCATCATATGTTTTATTGTAGAGGAAGCTTCGTGGTTTTTGCAATAATTTAATTGCCCTTGATAAATTCGTTTAGCCCCATATTCTCCAGCATGATTCACTCTAATAATTTCTTTTATAATATTGTCTGAATTGATGAAATTTGGTCTTGCCATATGCTGCCTTAATATCTAAATAACGGATAATTTATTGCATTTTACGCGAATTCGGGATAAGAATTGACAAATTCTTATCCCGAATGGGGGTATTTTATAATATATCAATTTTATTAGATCTAGTGATCTTAGAGATAGTACTAGGAATTAATACAAAAATTCCAAAAACAAGAACACTATATTTTAATATAATACTACAATAGAAAATAAAAATGTTTATTTTTACAGTAGGTATGAATTTTGCTATGCCAATTAAAATGGCTAGGGATATTAGAGCTGTTGGAATAGTAATTTTGTGCTGTAGACGACCAACTGCCTGATTTCCTATCCATCGTAAGGATAACCCAAAGCCAATGAGAGCTCCTATTGCCATCGGTATCATAGGTGGCCATGGTAAAGATTGAGACACTATGGTGTATAGTGAAATTATTATAGCAAGTAAAAACCAAAATTTTTTGCAACTATGTTGAAACACTTCTACAAGCAATGCTCTTTCTAAATATGTTTTCCATATATGGAAAACACAAAACCCAAATATCAAACCACCAATTACATCATATATACTATGAACACCAAGATATACTCTTGAAAGACCAATACCAATTATTGGCAGTAAGCATAAATACTTGAAAGGGCTATTTTTAAGACTTAAAAAGATTGCTAGCCAAAAAGTGGTTGCCACTTGAACATCACCACTAGGAAAGCCAAAAGGATCATACACAGATATTAAATGTAAAGATATGTCAGGGCGCGATATTTTAAATAAATTCTTTAACAAGCAATTAAGTAAAGTACAAAAAGGTATTAAAAATCCTAATGATCTAAATAATAATGCCGATGGATTTAACCAATATCCTAAAGCAGTAAGGGTAATGTAAAAGTAATCACTAGCAAAAAATGGAAATAACTTAAATATGGTTGTTAGAAAATCTGTTCTTATTTCTACAATCCAACTAGGATCTATCATGAAAATGAACTCTTATAATGATTGATATAGTTTGCAATAAAAACTGATGCTGGGATACAAAATCCGATTATAGCCCATTGTATTTGCCTGATAGCTAATGGTAAAGAGGAGATATAACCAACTGTAAAAAGCATTTTGACTATAAAGAGCATGAAAAAACACAGTATTGTTGCTGATATTTTGCTTCGTAGATTTATAATTATTATTTTTTTTGTAAAAATGTTCTCAGAAAATATTACTCCAATAAGAGCGTAATATGCCATATATAGATGTTCTTCTACCTTATGTATAGATGCAATGTACAACATCAAAAATGTAGTAAAAGTCAATAAAACTGGTGGCAATATTTGCTGTTTTGTACTTGCAAGAAATGTATAAAAGGCTATTAATAAAGAACCAAAAAATATGGCTCCTAGAATATCAAAATAATTATGATAGCCAAAATAGACTAAACTCATTCCTATGCCAAATAGCAAGCCAGTTATCAGAATTTTACATATACGGCTTTGTGTTTTTGTCATCAGCCAACCATACAAAACAACTGAAGACTGCATATGACCACTTGGAAAAGCAAAACCTTGTTTACCAATATGAGCGGATAGTGGTACTTGAAATGTAATTTTTAGAGCAAAATTAAATAATATACTTACTAATATTAAACATATTGCATTAAAAAACACTTTTTGCTCTAACCAAATATAGCCTAGTATAAGTAGTGGGATAATGACTATATCATGACTAAAACTTAAAAAAATCTTAGCAACATTGTCTAGCATAAAAAATTGTAGAAGATTTGAACTTATAGACACTATTATTTACTTGGTCGCCAATTAAACTTTACCCATTATACAGATACTCTGTATACAAGATTTTATCATTTTGTCAATAGCTAATTACCCTGCTAGAAGCTCCAGTGATTATAATTGTCTTTTTATTGGTGATCATTTATAATTACCTACTGTACAAACTATCAGAGTTGGCTAGAGGAGAAACAACGTATTGTTAAAATATTTGATCCTTGATGACTTAGTGGAAATCTAATATATTGTATAATATAGGGAGGGTGCTTATGAATTTACCCAAAAAAATGAAGAACCATAAAAAACAAAAAAACTACACTCTGTTATATGTGCTTGTAGCTATGATTGTATTGGTGTATTTTGTAACTTTAATAAAGCTTTCAAGTTAGAACTATGGAAAAAAAAACTATCCTTCAATTTTTTGGAGGTATTATTCTATTGATAGGTGTAATAATTTTTGCAATTAATCATAAAAGCACATCTAAGAATGATGTAGATAATATAGTAGAAATTGTAACGGTTATAAAAAATCATAGATTTGAGCCAAATGTTATTAGAGTAGAAAGTGGTAAGAAGATTCGTTTTACTATCCACAACCAAGATAGTACAGTAGAAGAGTTTGAGAGTCATGATCTGCACCGCGAAAAGATTATTATGCCAAATGACTCTATAAATATCATCCTTGCCCCTTTAGCCCCGGGTAAATATGATTTTTTTGGAGACTTTCATCAAGAGACAGCACAAGGGTCTCTCATTGTTAATTAAATTTATTTAGGTTTAGATGTTTAAAATAGCATTAGTGGTATTCAGGGAATGCCTAGAAATAGCTTTGTTGCTTGGTGTAATACTTGCTGTGACAAAACAATTAGAAAAATCTAGAATTTATATAATTGCTGGAGTCATGCTTGGTACAGTTTCTGCTGGGTTATTCGCTTTCTTTACTCGTAGTATAACCGTAGCATTTAGTGGTCTAGGTGATGAGATATTTAACTCTGGAATTATTTTGTTAACAGTTGGATTAATTGGTTGGACTATAGTATGGATGCAAGGTTATGGTATTAAGATAAAACAAAATCTTAATGATTTATCTGTAAAAATTAGTAGCGGCGATAGTAGTTATATAATGCTAGTACTGATTGTTGCGGCAACTATTCTTCGAGAAGGAATGGAAATTATTATATTAGTTTATAGTATTTCTTCAGTCGAAATTATTGACAGTAATAGCTATCTACTAGGATTAATTATTGGTATGGTCAGTGGTCTAACCTTGGGTGTCATTATCTATTTAGGTTTAATAAAAATAGTAAACCAACAATATATATTTCGCATATCTTCCATTTTATTAATGCTTGTTGCTAGTGGCTTTGCAGCAGAAGCTGCTGGTATATTGAGTTCTTCAGGGATTATTACTATTTTATCCGACCAGCTTTGGGATAGCTCTTGGCTCATTTCTGACAGAAGTATCTATGGTAAATTCCTAAAAATGATTACTGGATATATTGCTAGACCTAACGGATTACAAGTTGTTTTTTACATTTGTACTCTAGGTTTAATTAATATCTTAATACAAATAAAAATCAGACACACAAAAGTAGTAACAGAGAAATAAAACTATTTATGATTAATTTTTTATCAGAAGTTGCTCCGCTTATAGCTTTTTTTATTGGCTATTTTTATGGTGGTAGTATACAAAGTGCGACGTTATATATACTTATTACTTCAATTATTTGTGTTAGTCTGTGTTATCTTATAGAAGGCAAAGTTTCCAAATCCTCCTTAATATCTTCTGGAGTGTTGTTAGTCTCAGCTAGTATAGTTTTGATTAGTGGTAACTCTATGTATATCAAAATCAAACCAACTATTCTATATGTAATTTTTGCTAGTACATTTTTTATCAGTGCTGTAAGAAATAAGGCCTTTTTGAAATATATGTTTAATCATTTTGTCCAACTTGAAGATAAGAACTGGAATATTTTAAGCTATAGATCTGCTGCTTTTTTACTGTTCATGGCAGTGTTAAATGAAATAATATGGCGTAATTTTGCAGAATCTACATGGGTTATATTTAAAATATTTGGAGCAATACCTGTAACGATCATTTTCTTTTTACTACAACTACCTTTTATACTGAAGAACAGACTTCCAGATTCAACAGAGTAAGGTATACTCTTCTGCTTTGAAGAATTGTTTTTTGAAAATATCATGGATTCGCACATGTTGCCATTATGTCATCCCAGCGAAAGCTGGGATCTAAGAAAAGTTTAAATAGTCTTCTTAGCTATTTTTAGACCCCTGCTTTCGCAGGGGTGACATCGAAGGGGAATCAGGGTAACCCCATAACAGGAATGATACTGATAACTTGTTACATTGAACTAAAATAGCAAAAATCTCAACAAGCACCAATTTTTTAAAGCAGAAGAGTATATATTGATGAAATATTTTGTAACATAATGTAACTTGCATGTAATTGTTTAAGGCATTAGAATAAGTTGAATTTCTAAAATGTTAGTAAAATTAACCAATGCAAGTATCAATACTAAACCCAGTAAGTTGTTATGGTGTGGGCGTTCATTCCGGTAACATTACTCAGATGACTTTAAGACCAGCTGTAGAAAATACCGGTATTGTTTTTGTCAGAACTGATGTAAGGCAAGAGATAAATTTTATTCAAGCTAGTTGTTTAAATGTTTCAGAAACTTCTTTATCTACTACCATAAAAAATGAACATAATATTTATGTTTCAACTATAGAACATTTAATGGCAGCTCTTTGGGGATGTGGAATCGATAATTTAATAATTGAAATCGATGGTCCTGAAGTCCCGATAATGGATGGTAGCAGTAAACCATTCGTCTTTATGATAGAATGTGCTGGTAGACAATTACAAAATGCTCCAAAGAAATACCTAAAAATCTTAAAAGAAATTAGGGCAATTCACAAAGATTGTGAGCTAGTATGCAGCCCCTCCAATAGCATGACGGTTGACATAACAATAGATTTTGCTAGTAAAGCTATTGGCAAGCAAAATTTAGTCTTCTCAGAAAATGAGTCTTTTAAAAGTAATATTGCTGATGCTAGAACTTTTGGATTTGTCCATGAACTTGAATATTTAAAAAGTAAGGGCTTAGCACGTGGGGCATCTCTCGATAACGCTATAGGTATAGATCAAGATATTATAATGAACCACGATGGACTAAGATATCCTAATGAATTCGTGCGTCACAAACTTCTTGACCTGTTCGGAGATTTATATACTACAGGAGGTCATCTAATAGCTAACATCACGGGTTATAAAACTAGTCATGCTCTGAATAACCAATTCTTACGACAAGTATTTAGTGATCGCAGCTCCTATCAATGGGTTAGTGCTAGAGAAATTTAAGCTTGCAGCAGCTCAGGTTTAATAATATGGCTAGTAAAGAAAATATAAAGTTCAAAGAATTAGAAAAACGAATTCAGCAATTAGAGCAGCAAGTTCAGCCAGTAATAGATATGCATAGTGCAGCATCTTTTAAAACTGGTTTGGTCTATAATTTGCTTCCAAAGATAGAACCTTTATGGCTCAAAGTTAAACCTGTATTTAAGTTCATATACCAATATTTTTACTCATTATTATTTTTCTGCCTACTAATATTTATAATAACTACTTCTTGTATATATGATCGAGCTGAATTAGCATCCATTGCAAAAGATTATACGTTGTCTGAACAAGTACGATTTATGATTATATCCGGTATGACATCTGTAATTATTATTTTTGCTAGGCGTTACTCCTTTATCGTTGATATTTATAAATTTCTAGAAGCTTCTGTAACTAGTTTTATTGTGATTTATTCCTTTACCTTGGTCATAGCTCTTATTGTTCACTCTTTAATGATCAAATTTAACATAATAGATATCCAAAATATCCAAGAAACTAATATTACGTATATATTAATAGCAATATTTCTAGCCACAATGTTTATTTTTAACTCTGTAGGCTTACTAGTAAAACGTCACATGCAACTTTATTATCGTAAGTGGATACATTACCAACCATCTTGGCCATTGATCTGTACTATTTTCTGTATGCTAATATGCATAGCTGCTACAATTTGGAGTACAAGATACTTCGTTTATCCAGAAAAGGATAACGAGATAATAAAAATATATGTTGCTATTTGGTTGCAAGTTAAGTTTCTCATTCCTACTTTTATAATGCATATTATAGGATTGCTAATAAGCGAATATTATATTGATAAAAAATGCATAGAAATATATGGAGAGTGAATGATTAGAATAACTTCACAGCATTAGATCTTTGAAACTATCCTATATAGCTCACTTGATAAGGTTGCAACTCAATTTGCTCAAAACCCTTTCTAGGGACAAATATCATTGCCCAACTATTGGATTTGAATTGTGGCTCTTTGCTTAGAAGCCTAACTAAATGCCTGATACGTCTTTTGATTTTATTACGAATAACAGCGTTTCCTAATTTTCTCCCGGCTTTTATGCCAAAAAGTAATAGAATTTCACTAGGTTTCTTACATAGCTGTACTTGGGTAGTTTTGTCGTCAATATTACCTTTTACATTTAGTTTTGCAAAGAGTTTAGTAGAATTCTTTGCTATTATTGTGATAAAATAAGGACTATGGAACTTTTTCCCTAACTTATTAACTAGGTCAAATTCTTTCTGATTTTTTAGAGATGAAATAAGCACTTACTACGCTGATAATTTTTTTCTGCCTTTTGCTCGGCGTTTCCTTAAAATTTCTCTACCGCCGACAGTCGCCATTCTTGCCCTAAATCCATGTCTTCTTTTTCTTACTAAATTGCTAGGTTGAAATGTACGTTTCATAAATTCATATCCAATACACGCGAAGTTATAGAAACAATCAGATTTGAGACGGCTCTGCATCTGATTGTTAGCTTTAGAAAGGTTTAAAATGCATTCGCAAAACCGCTTCAAGAGTGCATTTTTCCTTATAACAAAGCCAGTTCGATATAAGAATTATTAATTCTTATATCGAACTGAGGTTAAACTAATATAGTTGTTTTAACCATTTTTCATTTTTGTCCAGTAGTGTGACTAAATGTACGCTTCGCTCACTCGCCCCTCATTTTCAAATCCAATTCGTAGGATCATTCGAGTATACACGTAACAAAACCTTGCTTGCAAGGACAGCCCCTGCAGGAATGTTGAACTAGGATATAATACCCCTATATTCAACAGAGCATGTGAAATTATGTTTTACTTGGTTTTTGTTTGGGTATTTTGATCAGTCTGTCGATTTGACTGTTCTTGTTTCAAAAGCTTACTTTTCTCCTCTATTGAGTTAAGAAAAAAATAAGTAAACGTTAGAAACCCGACCAAAAGTGGGATAACGACAAATATAATTGCCTTTAATTTTCTAGCTGATTCTTCACGATCCAAGCGGTTTTCTCTTTCTTCTTCTGTTTCTTCAATCTTTTCTGTTTCAACATTTAATTCGTTAGCAATAATTTCTGAATCTAAATTGTCTTTTAACATTTGTATAACCTATTAATTCTATAGTTAAGAAGATTTTTAATCGAGCCTAGCATAGTTGTTTGAGTCTTACAAGTAATAATATAAAATTAATTTATAAATATCTAAAAAAATCGTTAAATCATTAGAATAATAATAATTAAGTTAATTTAAGTAATTATTTTACAACATAAGGTATTTGTGATAAGATTTTATGAGTTGATAAATCCAGTATGTTCATAATTGTATTTGGCAACAAACCTAAATAAATTATTGCTACACAAAGCGGCATAATTGCTAGTGTCTCATAGAGATATAGATCTTTAAAACTTACAACCTGATTATTAGTAATTTGTCCTAGCATTACTTCCTTATAAAGTTTTAGCATATAAACAGCTCCAAGAATAATGCCAACACTACTTATAATAGCTGCTACTGCATTAGCTTGATAAATACCTACCAAACTTAAAAATTCTCCTATAAAACCGCTAGTGCCTGGTAAACCTATAGAGCCAAGCATGGCAATCATGAAAAAGGTGGCGAGTATTGGCATTTTATTTGCCACTCCACCATATTTGTCTATCTCCTTAGTATGCAATCTATCATACAAAGTACCAATTATCAAAAACAAAGCAGATGCCACAGTGCCATGACTAATCATTTGATATACGGCTCCCTTAATCCCAGCTTCTGTTAAGCTAAAAATCCCTCCAGTCACATAGCCCATATGAGCTATCGATGAATAAGCTATCATCTTTTTCATGTCTCTTTGAGTCAGTGCTACTAGTGAACCATATATTACAGCAAAAATACTCAGCACTAATACATAAAATGCAAATTCTTTTGATATATTTGGAAACATTGGTAATGATACACGTAAAAACCCATATGCCCCAAGTTTTAACAATATACCAGCCAAAATGACAGATCCAGCAGTTGGAGCTTGTACGTGTGCATCAGGAAGCCACGTATGGAACGGTAGCATAGGAACTTTCACTGCGAAGGCTATAAAGATTGCCCACCATAAAACTCTCTGCACTGGTAATGTTAATGAAGGTACTAATTCGTTTAGATCAAGCATATTAAAACTATGAACTTGGCTATAAATATATATAAGTGACAATAAGAAAAATACCGACCCCAAAAAAGTATAGAGGAAGAATTTTACGGCAGCATAAACTTTATTTTCGCCTCCCCAAATTCCTATAATTATATACATAGGGATCAATATTACTTCAAAAAATAAGTAAAATAATAGTAAATTCATTGAGCAAAAAGCCCCAATGCAAAAAGACTCAATTAATAAAAAACAAAATAAGAATTCTTTGATATATTTTTTGACGGTAAATAAGCTAGCTATAATACAGATAAGGGTTAAAAAGCTTGTCAGAACAACAAAAAATATTGAGATTCCGTCAACTCCAATGTGGAATTCAAGACCTATATATTGAATCCAACTATAGCATTCTACAAACTGATAAAGTTTTGATGTATTATCAAATTGAACTAATAAATAAATAGTAGATATTAGGGTTAGGATAGAGCTTAAAACTGCGACATACATCGCATAAACTTGCTTATTTTTAGCTTGCTTATTTACTGACCTACTTTGGTTGATAAATAGCAGAATATATAATGCACTTACTAAAGGCAAAAAAATACTTATTGATAAGATTGGTAACCCGGACATTTTAAGCTCTAATAATCAAATTAACACCGATAACTTTACCGTTTATTAGAATATACAAAACTAATATCTCTTGAACCACGCTCAATTGCTGCTGCTACCTTTAAAGTATTATATTCATCAAGGGCTTTTCCTATTACTTGCATGCCAAGAGGTAAACCCCTAGAAGATAATGCAGCAGGTATAGAGCAACAAGGAAGACCGGCAAGACTAGCTGGAATAGTAAATAAATCGTTTAAATACATTGTCACAGGATTATCTTGTTTCTCACCTAAGTTAAAAGCTTCGGATGGTGCAGATGGCAAAATTATTGCTTCAACTTGTGCAAAAGCTTTCTTGAAATCATCTGAAATCAAGCGTCTTATTTTTTGGGCTTTTAAGTAATAAGCATCCATAAAAACAGATGAAAGCAAATAAGTACCAATCATAATACGTCTTTTAACTTCAGCACCAAAGCCAGCAGTCCTTGTTTTTTCATACATTTCCTCAATGGATATTCCCTCATTTCCTACCCTGATTCCATATCTTATACCATCATATCTAGATAAATTAGATGAGGTTTCAGCAGGTGCTATAACGTAATATGCAGCTAGAGCATATTTAGAATAGGGTAATGAAATATCAATAATTTCTGCCCCATCATTTTTTAGAATATCAATAGTATGCTGCCACATCTTAATAATATCCGGTTGTATACCATCTTGTTTCATAATATCAAATGGTACACCTATTTTCATGTTTTTTGCACTACTATTACATGCTGATCTTAGCTCTAGTATCTCAGAGTGTATAGAAGTAGAATCCTTTTCATCAAAACCAATTATGGCTTGTAGCATTAAAGCAGTATCTTCAACAGTTCTTGTAAGTACTCCAGCTTGGTCAAGCGAACTGGCAAAAGCAATCATACCATATCTAGAACAACGACCATATGTTGGTTTGAATCCGACAATCCCAGTATAACTGGCAGGTTGGCGAACAGAACCTCCTGTATCACTTCCAAGAGCTGCCATAGCTAAAAAGCTACTGACAGCAGCTGACGAGCCTCCAGAAGATCCACCAGGGACTACCGGAGTTGTAGGTGCATCTACCGCTTTCCAAGGGCTAATAACGTTACCAAAATAGCTAGTAATATTAGCCGATCCCATAGCAAACTCATCCATATTAGCCTTACCAAGCATTATTGTGCCGTGATCTCGAACATTTTTACTTACAGTAGATTCATATGTTGGTACAAAGTTGCTGAGTATTTTTGAGGCGGCAGTAGTTCGTACTCCTTTTGTACAAAAAAGATCTTTTACAGCAATAGGAATTCCTTCTAATGGTCTTGCTATTCCATTATGATAATTTTGATCAGCAATTTTAGCTTGCTCTAAAGCAATATCTGTAGTTTCAGTAATATAAGCATTTAACTCTTTATGTTTATCCATTTCCTTAATATGTGCTTTAGTCAGCTCAACACACGAAAATTCTCTATTTTTTAAGGCTTTAAGGGCTTGTGTGATGGTTAATTTTATAATTTCCGACATATTTTACTCTACTACTTTTGGGACAACAAAACATTTTACTTCTTTGGCAAGTTCTGCTTTATCATTAGGCAGATTAGCAAATAATTCATCAGAAATGTCACCATACAATACTTGGTCTTTTCGCATTCTTTGGTGCATATCGCAAACAGAGGTAAGTGGTTCAACGTTACTACAGTCTACATCGTTTAAAATGTCGATCATATTCATCATCTCAGTTAATTGATAGGCAAAACTGCTTATCTCTTCTTGGGTAAAATTAAACCTAGCAAGTTTTGCTATTTTTTGCACTTCTTCATTTGTAATCATTATATACCTTAAATATTTATAGTAATTATAGCATGAAATATGTTTGCACTAATAATTTATGGCTATTTTATGAAAAAATATACCTAAGTCATTTAGGTGGCATCTCTTTGAGGAATGACACTTCTTTTTAGACTTCAAATAGTCAATATTTCTTGTTCTTTTTGTTTAACATGCAAGTCCACTTTATTACTATACTCATCAGTTAATTTTTGGATTTCTTCTGATAGGTTATGTTGTTCATCTTCAGTTATGATACTGTTTTTTTCTAACTTTTTTAAATCTTCATTACCATCCCTTCTTATATTACGCAAGGCAATTTTAGTATTCTCTCCATATTTGTGAGCAAACTTAACAAGCTCTTTGCGGCGTTCTTCAGTAAGTAGTGGTATTGTGATTCTTATTAGCTGTCCATCTGATGATGGGTTTAGACCCAAATTTGTATCCACAATAGCTTTTTCTACAAATTTTACTATAGATTTATCCCACACCTGTACAGTAATAGTCCGTGCATCTGGAGTTGAGAGACTTGCTACTTGCGACAATGGTACTTTATCTCCATATGCTTCAACCAATACAGGGTCAAGTAAGTTAACTGAAGCTCGACTAGTCCTGAGTCCCTTAAGTTCGTGATCTAATACCCTTATCGAACTATCCATTTTTGATTGTAATTCTTTACGTATAGTTGCTTTATCCATACTTTACTCACCTTCTTGAATTTTTGTATATTCACCTTTTCCTTGCAGTACTTTTGCAAAATTACCTTTCTCTTTAATGGAAAATACCTTAATTGGCAAGTTGTTTTCTCTAGCCACAGCAATAGCAGCAATATCCATAACTTGTAAATTGTCTTTTAAAAGATTAGTATAGCTTATAGTAGAATATTTCACTGCATTAAGATTCTTTGTCGGATCTGCATCATATACACCATTAACCTTAGTGCCTTTTAGTAATAAATCACAGCTCATTTCAATTGCTCTTAAAACAGCTGCACTATCAGTAGTACAAAATGGATTACCAGTACCGCCGGCAAAAATTACTACTCTACCTTTTTCTATATGTTTTTTTGCTTTACGACGTATATAAGGCTCACAAACGCTCATCATAGGGATTGCGGAAAGGACTCTAGTATGAACACCCAAACTTTCCATAATATTTTGTAGAGTAAGTGCGTTTATTACCGTGCCAAGCATGCCAATATAATCACCAGCAGCTCTTTCCATGCCAAATAAGACATCAGTGCCACGATAAATATTGCCACCGCCGACGACCACACATACTTCTATCCCAAGATCAATTGCTTCCTTTATATCTTCAGCAATTCCTAGGATTATAGAGTATTCATGACCAAATTGTTTGTTGCCCATTAAGGCTTCGCCAGAAACTTTTAACAGGACTCGTTTATATTGCAAAGAGGACATAAATTAAACTCCTATTTTTAGATCCCTACGAAAGCAGGGATTGTAAAATGACACTACCTTTGTTGTGTTGAACTTAGGTTACTTAAACTCGATAATCAAGTTTTTTCTAAGGCATACAATTCATGGTAGTTTATGTCATCCGAGCTGCGGCTGGGATCTCAAAAACCTTTACGTCTAAGGTGTTTTTGTATTTTTAGATTCCGCTACCTGTGCGGGAATGACATCTTCTCGACTTCTTTTCATGACTTTTAAACTGCCATGAATTATATAACTCAATAAAAACTTGATTATCGAGTTAAACTTGCATACTTGGTGACTACTAAAATTAGTTGAAGTATTATTTTTGTCAAGTATTATAACCTTTAATTCAGCAATTATGAAGAGAGTTCTTGCATAATTCTACTTCTGCTGGTAATTTATTCGTGTTCCCGGTACTCTGCTCCTCACATACATTTGAGTACGCTGCGGGTCGAAGTTCTGTGACTCCTTTAAATTCCTCAGCATAAGCGAATTCTACAAGAACTCTCATTAAAAAAATTAGTTTTAAAAATGTTTATTAAAAATTTTGATAGTAAAGGTTTTCTATATCAATGTACTGATTTAGAAAAACTAACAGAGCTAATGAAAAACAGCAAAATCTCTGCTTATATTGGTTTTGATTGTACAGCACAATCTTTACATGTAGGTAGTCTGATGCAAATTATGATACTGCGTTTATTGCAACAATATGGTCATAAGCCAATAGTACTCCTAGGAGGGGCAACTAGTAAAATTGGTGATCCTACCGGTAAAGATGAGGCAAGGAAATCTTTAACAAAAGAAGAAATTGCCAAAAATGCTGAAGGTATAAAAAAATCATTATCAAAATTTATTAAATTTGGTACTGGGGAAAATGATGCAATATTAGTTGATAATTCAAATTGGCTAGAATCGTTAAATTACTTAGATTTTCTTCGCAATTTTGGTAGTTTTTTTTCTGTGAATCGTATGTTATCTATGGACTCTGTAAAATTACGTTTAGAGAGAGAGCAACATATGAGTTTCTTAGAATTTAATTATATGTTGCTACAAGCCTACGATTTTTATCATTTAAATAAACTATATGGTTGTTCTTTACAAATAGGTGGTAGTGACCAGTGGGGTAATATAGTAATGGGCGTCGATTTTACAAGGAAACTAACAGGTAATGAAGTCTTTGGTATGACTACGCCCTTACTAACAACTGCTTCTGGCAACAAAATGGGCAAGTCTATTGGTGGAGCTGTGTGGCTAAATGAGGATATGTTAAGCCCGTACGATTATTATCAATATTGGCGGAATTGTGAAGATCAAGATGTGGTCAAGTTCGCAAAATTATATAGTGAGTTAGGGGAAGATGCCATGCAGGAGTTTATCTTACTTAGTACCTCTGATATTAATAGTGCCAAAAAGCAATTAGCCTTTAATTTAACCAAACTTTGTCATGGTGAAGAGGCTGCTATGACGGCTTTAGAAACAGCTACCAAGGTTTTTGAACAAGGAGAAATTGACACAAATTTACCAACTATTTATCTAGAGCAGGGGAGGTTAGCTCTAGGTATTCCAGCATATGAATTACTTTATGAAGCAGGTCTTGCTAAATCAAAATCTGAAGGGCGTCGGTTGATTAAAGGGGCTGGAGCAAAAATCAATAATCAATTAATCCAAGACGAAAACATGGTTATTGACTTGACCTTTATGCAGGATAACCAGCTTATTAAGATCTCTGCAGGTAAGAAAAAACATGTGTTGATCAGGTTGATACAATAGTGAGCTAAAAAATAGATCTCTTTCGAAAATCTACTTCTGTTGGTAATTTATTCGTGTTCCCGGTACTCTGCTTCTCACACACATCATCGTCTGCTGCGGTTCTGCGTTCCGTGGCTTCTTTAAATTCCTCAGCATAAGCGAATTATGCAACAAGTCTAGTAGTAAAAACAACCCCTGCGAAAGTAGCTTCCTATTACCCACATCTCTAGATTTGTGGGACGTCGGTAACTTCAAAGTATAAAGTATTAAAAAGATTAATAGTTACTAAATAATACGATATACGTCAATTCGGGATAAGGATTAGTAAAAATGCTTTAGCTATAACTAATACAAGATTTTGGATATGTATAAATTGCATTTCTGTGAATTCATACATTAATTGCTCTTCGTAGTGTATATATGTCTGCTATTTTTACTAATCCTTATCCCGAATTAACGTGATATATACAATTCGACTTTCAAGCTGTTGGATTATCTAAGCTAAAAACCTTTTTATTATCATCATAGGAGAAGATTTCTGCATATCTTCCTAAACCTATTATAGACTTTAAAGTTATAGTGGCATCTTCACTAGATAATGTATCCTCAAGCTGTGTCTTAAAACGCGAAAGAGGTGCTTTATGATCTAAACGTTGATGTAAAATTTCACAGATGTAGGATGCAAGAGGAATATTGTCAAGTAAATGCTGAGCAAGCATTTTTTTTCTATCTTCTAAACTACTTGTGAAAAAAAGCTTGCCATGTTTATTTAATTTTATACTCTCAGAAGTAACATTAGCAAAATTTAATATTTGTAAAGCTCCAACAATATGTAAAATTTCCTCCATATTGTTAATGTGAAAAATCTTAGATAATTCTGATAAATTTGCAGAACCTTTATATGGCAATGCAGAAAGTGCCTCAATGCTACCGATCAGTTCAGTTACCGACAAATGAATTTTTTGATCGATGTTGCCAACAATAGCTTTCTGTTTATTACTAACAGGCAAAGGTGGTTTTTCATAGGCTGATACCATGAGAGCATAAATTTTATCTACCACAGTACGAAATTCCATATTTTGAACATCACGTGAACGAGGGAGGGTAATTGCTAATTCTGATACAATACGCCCAGGATTAGATGAAAGTATTAACACTTTGTCAGCCATAGTTACTGCTTCTTCAATCGAATGAGTCACCAGTACCACTGACTTCATTTGAGTTTTTCCACTACTCCACAGATCAAGAAAATCATTCTTTAAGGTATTAGCCGTTAGAACATCAAGAGCGGAAAAAGCTTCATCCATAAGTAAAATTTCTGGTCTGAGAACTAATGCTCTAGCAAAACCTACTCGTTGCTTCATACCACCTGATAATTCTTTTGGGTATGCTGACTCAAAACCATCAAGTCCTATCATATCTATAGCCTCTAATGCACGCTTGCGACGTTCATATTCAGAAATATTGAAACTTTTTAAACCTAGCTCAACATTCTCAAAAACAGTTAACCATGGAAAAAGTGCAAATGTTTGGAAAATCATACTAATATCGCAACGATCACGAAAAGCAGGTTTTTTATTTAGTATTACTTTACCTTTAACTGGTTTTGCAAAACCTGCGATAATTCTTAGTAATGTTGATTTTCCAGATCCAGATTTTCCCAGTATCGCAACTATCTCATTAGGTTTTAGTTTTAGAGTAACATTATCTAGTATCTTTTGCGTACTATGATCATCTTTTGTAAAACTTTGTGTAATTGATACTAATTCAAGTAAATTATTATTCATAGGTCTTACTCTTTTTGTAAAATGGTCAACTTAATTTGCTGCAGTATATGCAGGGTAATTTAAAAGTCACAATCGTTAGTTGTTATAGATTCAAGTTTAACCGCTACCGATGTCATCCCTGCTTCGGTGCGGGATCTATATTACTTAATAGTCTTTCAGGCTTATTTTTTTTAGATTCCCGCCGTTGCTAAGAATGACATCGAGTACATATTAAGCACTTTTTCCTTTATCTATTAGCCTTGCAGCCCGACTTTTAAATTACCCTGAGTATATGTAAGGTGAAATAGTTAGTTTTTTACATAAATTATCTATAGAGTCATTATTTTTGCTGTATAAAATCTTCAGCTAACTTTAACAAAGCATTTAAATTAAAGCCAGTTCGATATAAGAATTAATAATTCTTATATCGAACTGAGGTTAACTAATGATAATAAAGTAAATATTCTTTGCTAAATCCATTACAATTGTGCTACATTCCGTAGTGGATTTCTTAATTACTATAAAATCGTAATTTTGAGATAACCTAACGAAGGTAAGAGAATTATTAATTATTTTCTAATAATCTAAAATATAGTATAATTTACAAGAAAATTAAGTCAAAATGTTTAACATTGCATCAAAAGATAAACAACTAGATAGAACTAAAGTATCTAGTGTTTTTTATAAATTAGGACAAAAAGAAAAAAAAGAAAAGACTAGAATTAGTGAGTTATTAGTTGATTTTCATGAAAATGGTCTTCTATTAATGATACTTTTTTTTGCAATACCAGTTGCAATTCCACTGCCTTATCCTCCAGGTTTTACTACTATAGTAGGGATTCCTTTGATGATTCTATCTATGCAGATGTTGCTTGGCTTTAGACAAGTTTCTTTACCATCCAAAATTAATAACTATCAAATTAGCAATGGTATACTTATTAATATAAGTGACAAAATTGTACCAAAAATTAAATTTGTGGAAAAATATATACGACCAAGATTTAGTTTCGCAGCCTCTATATATTGTGAACAATTTATTGGTTTAATATCGCTGATTTGCTCTATTGCCATATCAATACCTTTACCTCTAACTAACGCCATACCTGCACTGGGCATTACAATAATGGCATTAGGTCTTTTAAACCGAGATGGATTAACTATAGTTCTTGGATTTATTACCTCTATAGTTGGACTTATTATAGCTTTTATAGCAATCGCTGCTAGCTGGATTAGCATTAAATATTTATTTAATCTATTCTTCTGATATAATAAATATTAAATTTGTGCAAAAGGTGAAAGCCACTACTATAGAACCTTTTGCACTCATTATTAAATAATTTCCTCTTCAAGAGTTGTTTTCACAACTCTTGAAGTAGGAGAAGTATATTATTTTTCAAATGAAACAAAAGTTATATCAAGGATCAAGTAAAGCTCTTTATCAGTCACAAGAAGATTTTGCTTTTATTATGGCCTTTACTGACAAAATTACTTTAGAGAACGGAGAGATTTTTGATATTTCGGGTAAAGGGGTGCTGAATAATAATATTTCGTCCTTCATAATGAGCAAACTTGATATGGTAGGAATAGATAACCACCTAATTGAAAAAATTAATATGCGTGAGCAATTAATACAATCTGTAGATATTTTCCCCGTTCAAATATTGGTTTCTACAGTAGCTTGCGGTAGGTTTGTAAAAGAATTCTCTATGGAAGAAGGATACGTATTTGATCATCCAATTATCGATTTTAGAGTTAGAAGTAGTGAGTTAAAGCATCCTATAATTAATGAACACCAAATACTAAATTTTGGTTGGTTAAGTAAACAAGAAATTGATGAAGTAAAACATAAAGCCATAAGAACATACGATTTTTTAAGTGGATTATTTACAGGTATTGGTATAAGGCTTGTTGAATGCAAACTAGAATTTGGCAGAGTGTTTAATGGTGAGGAATTTATGGTAATGTTGGCTGATGAAATTAGCCCTGATAATTGTCGTTTATGGAATATGAATAATAATGAGAAACTTGGAGCAGAAATGATTGCCAGTGATCCAGAAAAAGCTCTGAAATCTTATCAGGCAATAGCTGATTTATTAAAAGATAGAACTTTATAAGTATTAGTATACCTAAAACCTTCTCTAGGAAGAAAAAATAAATTGTAAACATGCTTAGTGCTACAAATTTTTGGTGTATAATAAAATGAGAATAATTAGTTACCTGAAGTCTTTTTTTTTATTTGAAATAATCTCAGGGCTTAGTCTAACTTTGAAGTATTTCTTCAAACCTAAAGTAACTATAAATTATCCCTATGAGAAGGGAAGGATAAGCCCAAGATTTAAAGGTGAACATGCATTAAGGCGTTACGCCAATGGTGAGGAACGTTGTATTGCTTGTAAGCTTTGTGAAGCAATTTGTCCGGCTCAAGCTATTATTATTGAAGCAGAAGAAAGAGAAGATGGTAGTAGGCGTACCACTAGGTACGATATTGATATGACTAAATGCATTTATTGTGGTTTATGTCAGGAGGCTTGTCCAGTTGATGCTATAGTGGAAGGTCCTAATTTTGAATTTGCTACTATTACCCATGAAGAATTGCTTTATGACAAAGAAAAATTGCTGAAAAATGGTGATATGTGGGAACAAGAATTAGCAATTAAGTTACATGATGATTATAAATATAGATAATTATGGAGATATTTTTTTATTTATTTGCGGGGTTAATGGTTATAAGTAGTTGTTTGGTAGTCATGAGTAAAAACCCTGTTTATTCTGTCTTATGGTTGATCTTTACTTTCTGTAACGGTTCGGGGCTAATGATTTTGCTAGGAGCAGAATTTTTAGCAATGATATTGATTGTTATATATGTTGGGGCAGTAGCAGTATTATTTTTGTTTGTTATAATGATGTTGAATATCCGTTTTACCGATGTTATTGTGCAATTTAAAAGAAACTTATTTATAAGTATTGCTGTTGCACTTATTATGTTTGCTGATCTTGTCCTGATAATTTGGTTAGGTACTAAAAATATAATTTTAGATAATAGCCAATTTGAAATAAAATCAGATGTCACTAATACTCATGCTATTGGGAAAGTACTATATACCGATTATATTTTACCTTTTCAAGTTTCGGGTATTATTCTGTTTGTGGCAATGATATCTTGTATTACCTTAACTATTCGGCATCGCAGCGGAGTTAAAAGACAGGATATTGCTAAGCAGCATGCTAAAAATAAAGATAATTCCATATTAATGGTCAAACCACATTTAAATGAGGGAATAGAAGGACTCAAATATGATTAGTACTATTACTTTGGAACATTATTTAACTTTGTCGGCTCTCATTTTTAGTATAGGGATGGTTGGTTTGTTTATGCATCGTAAAAATGTCATAACAATTCTTATGTCGATTGAATTGATGCTGCTGGCTGTAAACATCAATTTTGTGGCATTCTCTACTTATGCACATGAGATATCTGGGCAAATTTTTAGTATAATAATTTTAACAATAGCAGCTGCCGAGACCACAATAGGGCTTGCAATATTACTAGTGTATTTTAGAAATAAAGGCTCAATAGAAGTGGGTGATATAAATCAGATGAAGGGCTAATTGATATGATGGCTTCGGCAGCAACACTTACAGTAATGTTACCTTTAATCTCTGGTATCATCAATGGTCTGTTTTGTCAGTGTTTTAGCAAAAAACAAGCAGCTTTTATTTCTACTATTGCTATAAGTTTATCGGCATTATTATCTATGTTTATATTTTACAATGTGGGCATAAACAAAGCCATTATTCATATAATTTTAGCAAAATGGCTAGAAGTTGGTAACATGAAAGTAAGTTGGGCGATTTACGTCGATCAGCTAACTGCTATTATGTTTATAGTGGTTACTTGGATTTCAGCTGTTGTACATATTTATTCTCTTGGCTATATGGCAAATGATGATGGATTACCTAAATTTCTAGCATTTTTATCATTATTCACTTTCTTCATGCTAGCTTTGGTATCAGCAGATAATTTTTTACAATTATTTTTTGGTTGGGAAGGTGTTGGTCTCTGTTCATATTTGTTAATTGGTTTTTGGTATCAGAAAGAAGCGGCGAATAAAGCAGCAATTAAAGCCTTTATAGTCAATAGGGTAGGAGATTTTGCTTTTATACTTGGGATTATTACCATTATTGTTTATTTTGGTGTAGTTGATTTTGCTAGTGTATTTGATAAAGCGGAGTCATTATCTAAGATACAATTGAGTATATTGGGTTTTAAAGCAACAGTAATTGACGTGGTATGTTTGCTATTATTCTTGGGCTGCATGGGCAAATCGGCTCAAATTGGCTTGCATATATGGCTACCAGATGCTATGGAAGGTCCAACTCCAGTTTCAGCACTTATTCACGCTGCAACTATGGTAACAGCTGGGGTCTTTTTAGTAGCTAGATGTTCTTATTTATTTGAATATAGTATAGGGGTATTGCACTTTATTGCCATTATTGGTGCTATTACATGTATATTTGCCGCAAGTATTGCCATAGTTCAAGATGATATAAAAAAAATTATTGCCTATTCTACTTGTAGCCAACTTGGTTATATGTTTCTTGCTTGTGGTGTATCAGCTTATAATGCTGGTATTTTTCATTTAGTCACCCATGCATTTTTTAAAGCTTTATTATTTTTATCAGCTGGTAGTGTAATTCACGCTTGTCACGAGCAAAATATTTTTAAGATTGGTGGTTTGAAAGATAAGATGCCTATTACTTATTGTAATTTTTTAATTGGATCACTGGCTCTCATAGGTATTTATCCTTTAGCAGGATTTTATTCAAAAGATGCTATTTTAGAGCTAGCATATAGTAGCGGTGGTATCGGTACTATCGTGTTTATTCTTGGAATTCTTGCTGCAGTTCTGACTGCCATTTATTCTATGAAAATTATCTTATTAGTATTTCATGGAAA
Source organism: Candidatus Tisiphia endosymbiont of Micropterix aruncella (assembly GCF_965178575.1). Taxonomy (NCBI): domain Bacteria; kingdom Pseudomonadati; phylum Pseudomonadota; class Alphaproteobacteria; order Rickettsiales; family Rickettsiaceae; genus Candidatus Tisiphia; species Candidatus Tisiphia endosymbiont of Micropterix aruncella. The sequence goes on along the minus strand of NZ_OZ238268.1, from coordinate 184,480 downwards.
AACTAGATTAACTATTGACATCAATCATATCCATGAATCACCCAATATCATGAATGGGCCACTTAGTCTTTTAGTAGCAGGGAGTTTTTTTGCAGGGATGATAGGTTATTATATATTGTCTTTTGACAAACCAAATGGTTATTTCCTTGATAGTATATTTAATATTCATATTTACCAAATACTAGCAATTCATCCTCCTCTTTATATAAAATTATTACCAATGCTTTTGGGACTAATAGGTATTGTTTTGGGGATTTATTTTTATAGAAGCATCAAAGAAAAAATAAAAATAGGATTTATAGAAAAGCTGTTGGTACATAAATATTATTTTGATGAGGTTTATGACTTTGTGATAGTAAGATTAGTAACTAACTTAAGTAAGTTATGCAATTTGATGGATCAAAGAGTGATAGATAGATTTGGTCCAAATAGCTTTGCCAAAACGGTAAATTACTTTGGTTTTTTGGTGGGTAGATCGCAGACAGGTTACGTATTTAATTACACTTTATATATAGTTTTATGTATAGTTGTTTATATTACTTTCTTTATAATAGGAATATTGCGAACTGATTCTTTTTACCCCAATTAGGGATAAGAATTGACAAATTCTTATCCCTAATTTGCATTTTTTGATAAGTTTGAAGGAAGGATAACCATGATTTTTCCATACAAAATTATTGATCTCACACACATTCTTGATGAGCAAACTCCTTCATGGAGTGGAGGTTGTGGGTTTAATATTGAGGTTAAATTGGATTATTCTGACTGCCCACAGAATGAAGAATTTCGCGTGCAGCAGTTCAAAATGCATGCCGGGATTGGTACACATATGGATGCACCAGCACATTGTATTCCAGGTAGTACTACCATTGACCAAATACTATTATCGCAGCTGATTGCTCCTTGTGTTGTTATTGATGTATCAAGCTCTTGTCATGAGCGTTATAGCCTAAGCCTAACGGACATTGAGCGTTTTGAAGGACAATATGGAGTTATCAATGAGGGAAATTTTGTGATGATCAAAACAGGATGGGAAAAGTTTTGGGGTGATCCGGAAAAGTATAGCAATAATCACGTTTTTCCTTCTATATCAGTTGAAGCAGCGGAGGTACTGACAAAACGAGGTGTGTGCGGACTTGGTATTGACACTTTATCACCAGACAGACCAGCAGATGGATTTCCCGTTCATAAATTGTTTTTGGGCAATGGCAAATATATTGTTGAAAATGTTGCTAATTCGGCAAGTCTACCTATAACAGGAAGCTGTATCTTAGCTCTGCCAATTAAGGTAAGAGGGGCAACAGAAGCTCCGATAAGGCTTATTGGCTTAATAAAAGAAGAAACAAATTTAAATTTTTAGAAGGTATAATGAAAAAACTTATTTTATATTTAAGTATTGGGTTATTGTTTAACACATCTTCACTGGCAGATACCAAATGCTTTTTGGCTAAAGAAAATGATAAAATTATCAAACAAGAAGGTGATTGTGCATCACGCTATGCACCTTGCTCAACATTCAAAATTGCTATTAGTCTGATGGGATATGAAGAAGGATTGCTAGTTGATGAGACTCATCCTGAGTTACCATTTAAAGAAGGTTATGTAGATTGGCTTGATAGGTGGAAACAGCCCCACAATCCAACAACATGGATGCAAAATAGTTGTGTTTGGTATTCTCAAGTTTTAACGCAAAATCTTGGAATGAGTAAATTCAAAGACTATGTTGTAAAATTTAACTATGGGAATCAAAATGTTTTAGGCGATAAAGGTAAAAACAATGGATTAACGAATTCATGGCTATCCAGTTCGTTGGAAATCTCACCTGAAGAGCAAAGCGTGTTCTTACAGAATCTTATTGATAACAAATTACCAATAAGTCTTAAATCTCATGAAATGACAAAAAATATACTCTTTGTGGAAGAACTACCAAACGGCTGGAAACTTTATGGGAAAACAGGCAACGGTTCTCAGCTTAATAAAAATAGAACGAAGAAGTTAGACCTCCAGCAAGGGTGGTTTGTTGGTTGGATTCAAAGAGATAATAGGGCTATTGTATTTGTGAACCATATTACAGATGACCGTAAGCAAGACACTTATGCAAGCCTACGTGCCAAAGCAGAGGCAAAAGAAAAATTACTACATTTGATCAAGACTGAGCAGAAATGATTTGAGAAATTAGGCTTCGTGAAGATGTGAAGATTTTGTTTTTATGAGTAGCTCTATATACTCGAATGATCCTACGAATTGTATTTGAAAATGAGGGGTGAGTAAGCGGAATGTACATTTAGTACATGAGTACGCGAATTCCTGATATTTTCAAAAAACAATTCTTCAAAGCATTCGAGTAGACTCTTTTAATTAATTTTCAGGTTGGGTAGTATTAGGCACAGGATCATATCCTCCTTGACAGAAAGGATTACATCTAATTATTCTCTTAATAAATAACCATAATCCTTTAATATTACCATGCATTATTATTGCTGACCTAGCATATTCTGAACATGATGGATTAAAACGGCAATTATCACCAAGTAGAGGGGAAATAAAGAATTGATAAAATCTAATAAGTATGAGCAACAAATTAAAGCGATGTTTCATTTTGATCATGGTTACCTCAAAAAGAGTATACTCAAATGATTTGGAGAATGGGGACAATAAACAAGGGGTGAGCGGACTAGGCATACATGAAGTACGTGAGTACACGAAATCCCCGCAAGTATTTGCGAAACCAATTCTTCAAAGCAGAAGAGTATACTCTTACTTAATCTCAAGTATCGATATAACAAGTTAATACTAGGTTCAGTATCATCTCTATTAAAGCTGATGTCACCCCTGCGAAAGCAGGGGTCTAAAAATGTATAACATACCTTCTATGCTATTTTTTTAGACCCCTGCCTACGCAGGGGTGACATCCGAATATGCAGGGATGATTGCATGGACTTCGTCCATATATGACATCGTTTTTGGCTAAGAGATTAATATATAGCTAAAACCTTCTAGGGTTAGCTATAGCATTAAGCCTTATTGTTTTTATTTAACCTCAGTTCGATATAAGAATTATTAATTCTTATATCGAACTGGCTTTGTTATCAGGTGTAGAACCGCTTCAAACTGTTTCTATATATAACACGAAAGTTCGATGTAACTTGTTACATCGAATTCAGGTTATTTACTTTGCAGTTTTTGGTTTTGAGTCTTTACGTCCATTGCAGGCAGATTTTAGTTTTTCACCAGCAGAAAACTTAGGTTGAACGTAAGCTTCAATTTTAAGAGGCTGACCAGTTCTAGGATTTTTGCCAGCTCTAGCTGCTACTTTACTAGAGTAAAACTTACCAAAGCCAATCAGTATTACGTCTTTACCTTCAGCAAGAATAGAAGTGACTGCATTAGTAAATGTATTTATAATCTTTTCAGCTTCAACTTTAGTACAATTTTGTTGGTTTGCTATATAATCAATGAATTCACCTTTGTGCATAAATTTTTCCTTTAAGTGAGTTAGTTTATATTTAATTCAGCTAATGATAGCTTGACTATCAAGTAAAAATATAGATATAGATGTTGTAAATCAATAATTATTAGCTATTAAAGTTATCTATATTATAAAATATTTTCACTTTACGTTTCTTTTTGATATTATTAACACAGATATCCATTTGTTGTTACTGGCTGTCAAGCATCATCATATACTCGATGAAAATCAAGAATTGCGTTGTCGTCTTCAGGGATCGTAGGTAGCCACGTACTAAATGTACGCTCCTCTCCTCGACCCTTCGACTCCTAGCACTTCATAATTTTGATTCTATCGTCTATCAACTCTTCATTTACGAGTAGTATATAAGTATTCTAGAGGAAAATTATCAAGTGAATCTAAGCACCAGTATAATTATTAAATAATTCCCTACTTCAAGAGTTGTGAAAACAACTATTGAAGTAGGAGAAGTATATATGAATTTTATATAAGAATCTAAATAATCACAAGGCAAGTTTACACCAAAAAGGTATAAGCTAAAGTAAGAAAGGTAAAAAATGCAAATGAATCAGTTATGGTGGTTAAGAATACACCTGAGCCAGTGGCGGGATCAATATTTAAATAATGTAGCGTAATTGGTATTACTGAGCCAAAAAGACCAGCAATTAGAAAAGTTAGGATAACGGCTATGGAGAAAATCAAGCTAAGATTTGGATCAGAAAGCATTGCTAAGCTTAATAGTGCTCCAACTAATGCCAATATAGAGCCGTTAAATCCGCATACAGCTATTTCTTTAAGAATCACTCTCAGCACGTTATTATGGTGAATATCTTTGTTGGCAAGTGCTCTAACTGTCACTGTCATGGCTTGTGTACCGGCATTCCCTCCCATAGAAGCAACAATAGGCATAATAGCTGCCAGTGTTATAAGTTTTGAGATTGTAATACTAAACTGGTTAATAATTATCGATGTCATACAAGCAGTAATTAAATTGACAAATAACCAAGGGAATCTATGTCTCACAGTATAAAATAGATTGTAAAATGTATCTTGAGTATAAACGCCACCGAGTGACATTATATCTTTTTCTGTTTGTTGTTCAATGATGTAAAGCATACTATCTATTGAAACAGTACCTATTAACTTGCCACTTTTATTCACCACTGGTACAATTGTTAGAGCATATTGTTTAAAAATAAAACTTAACTCACTTAAATTAGTAAATACATCGGTAATTTTAAATTCAGGATTCATAAGATCTTTTACTAACTTATCCCCTTTATGCTTAAGTAAAGTGCTTAGAAGTATACTACCTATAGGTCGGTATTTACTGTCAAGTACAATAGCAGCATGAAAATCTTGTGCTATATGTTTGTGTCTAATAAAATCTATAGCCGTGGCTACTGTCCAATCTTCTTGAAATGACACAAAATTTCTTTCGATTACCCTACCAACAGTATCTTCTGGGTAAGTACAGCCTTCTATAATTTGCTGTCTTTTTTCTGCTTTGAGATTATCTAAGATCATTTCTTTTGTTAGATCATCAAGATCCTCGATAACTTCAACAGCATCTTCTATAGCAAGTTGATTAATTAGGTGTACACTTTTCTGTATACCCAAAATTTGCATTATAAGTGGTTTACTGTTCACACTAAGTTGCACTAAAGTTTCAGGCTTTAGTGTATCCTGTAATAAGGGAAGAATTGTTTTATATGTTTTCTGATTTATATTATCTAAAACATCTGCAAGATCTGCATAGTGGAGATTACTCATAATCTCTATTGCTTTGCCAAATTCATCATTATTCAGAAGATTATTAATTTGCTCAAATGTTTCGTCAAATTGGTTTTGATGAACCGACAACATATTTTTTGATTGATTTTGCATAACTCCTCATTTGAGTATACTCGAATGATCCTACGAATTGGATTTGAAAATGAGGGGCGAGTAAGCGGAGTGTACATTTAGCACATGAGTACGCGAGTCCCTGATATTTTCAAAAAACAATTCTTCAAAGCAGAAGAGTATATACTGAATTTTCTAAAAGTACCCTCAGTAGCCAAGAAGGATGAGTCACTTGTATTCTAACATGTTAGGTTTTATAAGACAACTAAGTTGAGAGTATATAGAAAACTGGTGCGGTCGAGAAGACTTGAACTTCCACTCTGTTAAGAACAGCCCCCTCAAAGCTGTGCGTCTACCAATTTCGCCACGACCGCAATTAATAATAAGTTTTTAATAAAATTATTCCTGTAGCCTAAATAATTTTGGTTAATCCAAATAGTGTATATAACAAATTATTCTACTAATATCAATATATACTCGCATGATCCTCCGCAGAGTAATTTAAAAGTCACAGTCATTAGTTGTTATAGATGTAAGTTTAACCACTACCATGTCATCCATGCGAAGGCTTTGCCCGCGTAGATCACTAGTATGTCATTCTCAGCAACGGCGGGAATCCATAATATCTAATAGCCTTTGTAGGTTATTTTTTGGATTCCTGCTTTTAGCTAGGAATGACATCGAATACATATTAAGCACTTTTTCCCTTATCTATTAGGCTTACAAGCTGACTTGTAAATTACATTGATCCTCCGAATTGGATTAAAAATAAAGGGTAAGCGAGTGCATAGTACATGAGGTACATGAATACAAGAATCGAAAACAATTATTCAAATCATTCAAGTATCCTTGTTAATCTGTAGTCAATTGAATAACAAAATTTGGCATTACTTCCTGCTCAGTTGCTGCAATTTTCAAATGGTGCATTTTTTCTTCAATAGTATGATACTGGTTATGAAACTTTGTAGCATTACCTGTTAATACTAAAGCTGAATTAATTCCTACTTTATTTGCCCCTAAAATATCAGTATAGAAAGTATCGCCTATCATAAGAATACGTTTCAATGCAATATTTGGTAATTGGTTTAATACTTTATGATATATTTCTATATAGGGTTTGCCGGTAAAAATTACTTCACCACCAAATTGTTTTATTTTTGCAGCAAAGTATCCAGCACAATATCTCTGTATTTCTTGTTGCCTAATTCCAAGATCTGGGTTCGCACATATGCTAACCATGTTTCTTTTAACTGCAGTTTTTAATAAATCGTCAAACTCATCTAAATTTAAATTTTTTCCTTCATCACGATAAAGTGTTAACAGCAAAATATTAGCTTCATTTATGTTTGTGGTAGTAGGTGTCTGTAATCCGTCCATAAGATCGTTATTTTCTCGACCAAGATGATAAACTATAGGATTTTTTATACCAAATCTTTTATCACTTTCTAGTATCATATCAATTGCTACTTCACCAGAACTAATAATCATTTCTTTCGTTGCGTTAATGCCCCAGCTGTTAATTTTGGTCAATAAGAAAAATGTGTTGCGTGGGGCATTAGTAACAAAAAAAACTTTCTTTTGCTGTTTAAGCATCTTGTTAATATTATCAACTACTCCGGGATAAATTTGGTTACCTTCTACTACCACTCCCCAAAGATCAAATAAAAAAACATCATAATCATCTATTACAGATGAAATATGTCTAAAATCTAGTTTAGTCATTTTGTACACTATACTTATAGGATAATCTGATGATAATAGACAATAAATATTTTTAGTAAAATATATTTGTTAAAAATTGTAGGATAATTTAAAAGTCGGGCTGCAAGCCTAATAGATAAAGGAAAAAGTGCTTAATATGCACTCGATGTCATTCCTGCGTAGGCGGGAATCTAAAAAAATAAGCCTGAAAGACTATTAAGTAATATAGATCCCGCACCGAAGCAGGGATGACATCGATAGTGGTTAAATTTGCATCTATAGCAACTAATGGTTGTGACTTTTAAATTACCCTGAAAATTGTAGAGTAATTTAAAAGCCTACCCTAAAGAATCTCTTATAAAAAAACAAATTATTTTGGTTTCCTTAGAAAGGTTGGAATATCATGGATATCAACTTCTACATCATTCTTCTGAAGAATAGGCGGTGTAGGCTTTTTTATTTGCTCCTGAGTTTGAGTAGTATTAGATTTGAGTGAATTCCACATTCTACTTAATAAAGATGATTTTGCATCATTACTGCTTATAGTTTGCTGATTTAGCATATCAATTGATGTTGCTTGAACACTTAAATTTAAAGGTTGTGTTTCAGAATCCACTAAACTAGGCTTTTCACCAGTATATTGAGCAAAATCTGGAATTTCTTCTAATATTGTTGTTTCTATCGAATTGGACTGACTATCCATCTGTTCAGAACTTGTAGTAGTACTTGCTATTAATTCAATAGGTTGGGATTTGCTACTTATTGAGTGATCAGCATCAATACCAGTAGCAACTACCGATACTCTAATAACACCATTTAATTCTGGATTAAACGTAGAACCGAAAATAATATTAGCATCACTATCACCCACTTCTTCTCTAATTCTATTAGCGGCACTATCAACTTCAAATAATGTCATATCCGTACCACCAGTAATGTTAATTAAAACCCCCCTAGCACCACGCATTGAGTTATGATCTAATAATGGATTAGAGATAGCTGCTTCAGCAGCTTTAACTGCCCTATCCTCGCCAGAGGATTCCCCAGTACCCATCATAGCTTTACCCATTTCGCTCATCACCGTTCTAATGTCGGCAAAATCTAGATTGATAAGCCCTGGCATGATCATCAAATCAGTAACCCCTCTAACTCCAGCATGTAATACATCATCTGCCATTTTAAAGGCATCTGCAAATGTAGTACTCTCATTTGCTATACGAAATAAATTTTGATTCGGTATTACTATCAAAGTATCAACAAATTTCTGTAAATCTAGTAAACCTTGCTCGGCAGTTCTAATCCTATGCTTTCCTTCAAAATGAAAAGGCTTAGTTACCACTCCGACAGTAAGAATTCCTAGTTCCTTGGCTATCTTTGCAACAACCGGAGAAGCACCTGTACCAGTGCCTCCACCCATCCCGGCAGTGATAAACACCATATTGCTACCCTCTAAGTATCCCTTAATCTCGTCAGCTGATTCTTCAGCGGCTAAAGCACCGATTTCTGGAGATGCACCAGCTCCAAGACCCTTAGTAATAGCAACTCCTAACTGTATTTTATTATCACATAAAGAATGTTCCAGTGATTGTGCATCAGTATTAGCAACAACAAAATTTGCTCCTTGTAATTTTGCAAGTACCATATTATTTACCGCATTACCACCAGCTCCCCCAACACCAAATACTGTAATAACTGGTTTAAGAACTATATTCTCTGGTGCTTTGAAATGTAAAGCCATAATAATATTCTACCTGTTAAATTAAATTGTTGTTAGTATAGTAAAGAATCCAAAAATTTCTACCATAAAATATACTTATGGGCATCACCCTAATTATACCATATTTTCGAGTACCACTAAGCTATCAAACTCTTCACCTGATAAAAAATTTAATTTTATAGCTGCTTCTCTTAAAGTTATGCCTTCTTGATAGGCTTTTTTTGCAATCTTTGCTGCATTATCATAGCCTATATGTGGATTTAATGCTGTTATTAACATTAGCGATTGTTCTCTGAGCTTATTAATACGTTCTATATTTGGTACTAGCCCATCAATACAGTGCGTAACAAAACTATTAATGCTAGAAGAAATTAAGTCTATTGACTGCAAAATATTATATATTATAACAGGCTTAAAGGTATTTAGCTCAAGACAACCGTTTGATCCGGCTACGGTTACTGCAAGATTATTTCCCATGACCTGAACACAAACCATAGTTAATGCTTCAATTTGTGTTGGGTTGACCTTGCCTGGCATAATTGACGAACCAGGTTCATTTTCTGGTAGGTGTAATTCACCAAAACCACATCTTGGTCCTGATCCGAGCAGTCTAATATCATTGGCAATTTTCATTAAACTCACCGCTATAGTGTTTAGGGTACTAGAGAATTCTACTAATGCGTCATGAGTAGCTAGTGCTTCAAATTTATTAGCAGCACTTTTGAACGGATAGTTAGTATATGAGGCAACTTTATCAGAAAATTTTACAGCAAATTCTTTACGGCAATTAATACCAGTACCTACTGCAGTGCCACCTTGTGCCAAGAAATATACTCTTTTTAGTGATTCTTCAACCCGTTCTATAGCATATGCCACTTGCGTTACATATCCAGAAAATTCTTGTCCAAGAGTTATTGGTGTAGCATCCTGCAGATGAGTACGCCCTATCTTAACTATTTTATTCCAAGCTTGAGCTTTGGTATTTAACGCTGAATGCAGACTTGTTAATGCTGGAATCAATTGTTGTTTACTAGCAAGTACGGTTGCTATGTGCATAGCAGTTGGGAAGGAATCGTTGGATGATTGTGCCATATTCACATGATCATTGGGGTGAATTGGTGATTTACCACCTTTTTTACCTACTAGCTGTTCATTACCAATAGAGGCGATTACTTCATTCATATTCATATTAGTCTGTGTACCAGACCCGGTCTGCCATACTACTAAAGGAAATTGATCATCAAATTCCCCATCTAATATTCTAGTGGTAGCTTGATCTATTGATTCTGCTATTTCAGGCTTAAGATCACCTAATTCCCCATTGACCTTTGCTGCACATTTTTTTAAAATTGCCAATGCCTTAATCAATTGGATAGGCATTTTTTGATTACCTATCTTGAAATTTTCAAGAGACCTTTGAGTTCCCGCACCCCAGTAAAAATGATCATCTACTTTGATTTCTCCAAATGAATCAGTTTCAATTCTATAATTTTTCATAAAAATCTTTTCCTTTTCCTACCTTCTATATTAAGCTTCTGCAAGAAGTCTATTCATCTGCCCAAGCTTTTGACTTACCTTGTTCATCAAGAGGGTTACCGGCATCATCAGTAACCAAAGATTGCTCAGTAAATCTAAAGAAGAAAGCTTTGTTTGTATTATCAGGTGTTTCTACAAATATAGCTCCATCTTGATAAATACCATTACTTTCACTTTGTGGCATCATTAAAGAAGTACCTTGGTTCATATGTATATCATGTATACCTCTAGGAGGTAGATGATTATATGTTTGTCTTAGATGTAAGCCATAAGGCATCTTTTGCATTGTTTCACTATTATAATAAGATTCACCTAAAATACACACTTTTGCACCACATATAAGATATTGGTCTAACAAAGCTGATATTTCTTGCCATGAGTTTGGTAGCATATTCTTTAAATCAGCTACTTTTAAAATTCCACTACGAAGATAATCAAGCCTAGAAGTGCGAGGTAACTTATCCAAACTAAACAATCCTTCATTTCCTAGTTTATTTAAATTAGTTAATAGCTCATTACTAAACTGATCGGTATAGTACACCTTAACGTTAGGTGTCGAATCGGACTGAGTGTCTATATTTACTTGATAGTCTAATCCATTAGCTTGTACTATAAGATTATGATGAGTCATTGTGTGTTTTATATGATCTTCTAAATCCTTTGATATGATTCCCTTTAAACACGAATAGTTTTTTAACATACTAATAGCCTTTTTATACAAAGTAGATTCGCTCATTCTACTATAGAAGCTTGTAAAGTGCTACCGTATTTTAAATTCTTTATATTTAAATTACTTGACTCTTTTTCCTACCATATTATACTTATAATATGTCATACCCTCAATATATGGCATAACATTTTTTATCTATTATAGGTTATTTTTATGTTAAAAGAATCAGATGATTTAAAAAACCCCCAATTATCAATAAGCGTTAAAAATACTAACGCAAATTCTATCTTCTTTCCTTTTGCCGCATATCCCCATCATTTTTACATGTTTTGGCGCTAATCACCTTATTTCTGTTTTTCCAAAAAGCTTTAATTCTTAATTTAACAACACATAATTTAACCGTGATTTTTTGTTTTCTCGCTTAATTTATGTGAAATTTTAAAAAATGTTATTGAAAAGTGCTGTCTTTTGACGTGCGTGCTAAAGAATCTTATTAAGTTTTAGTAAGTTCTTTGGCTTAGCATTAGAATGACCTACTTCCATATATAGTCAAACCTATTGAATTAGGTGATACAAATTTTGTGTCATACCTGCGAAAGCAGGTATCTAGATTCCCGCCTACGCGGGAATGACAATTTACGCGAATTCGGGATAAGAATTTGTCAATTCTTATCCCAAATTCGGGGGAATTATGGAAACAATCAGATTTGAGACGGCTCTGCATCTGATTGTTAAATTAATATTTTGCTAAAAACATGATTTTAAAAGATTAAAATCATGTTTTTAGCTTTGGAAAGGTTTAAAATGCATTCGCAAAACCGCTTTAAGAATGCATTTTTCCTTATATTAAAGCCAATTCGGGATAAGAATTAACTAATTCTTATCCCGAATTGGGGTAATTTACAATTGTTATGTTCTTTGTCACCTAATCCTATGGGCTTAACTATAACATTCAAATTTTAACATTATATTTAGGTGTTTTATGAGTGCAATTTTAAATGTACCAAATTCAACGAGGTTTCCCAAATTTTTAACAATGCTATTTTTTGTTGAAATGTGGGAGCGATTTAGTTACTATGGGATGAGATCTCTTTTAGTGCTTTTCTTGACTTCCCGTTTGGGCTATGAAGATGCAAAAGCTTATGCCATCTATTCATTATTTGCAGCGGTTGGTTATGCAGGTCCTGTGCTTGGCGGCTTCCTTGCTGACAAATTAACAGGATTTCGTAATATGGTACTACTTGGCGGTATCATTATCACTATTGGTCACCTGTCCTTAACTTTAGTTGAATTGGAGTCTGAGCTAATATATATAGGCCTTGCGTTAATTGCTGTAGGTACTGGTATGTTTAAAGGGAATATAACTAATTTGTTAGGTTCATGTTACAAGGAAGATGACCCAGAACGAAGTAGAGGATTTACTTTATTTTATGTAGGTGTAAATCTAGGATCATTCATGGCATCCATATTATGTAGTTATATAGCTTATTTATATGGTTGGCACTATGGTTTTGGTATAGCTGGGGGTGGTATGATCTTAGGACTTACTATTTTTATCAAATTTCAATATTTGTTAGGAGATAATGGTATTTCCCCACGACCAAAACTGATGAATAAGAAAATACTAGGGTTAAATATTTTTACTATATTAATGATAGCTAGCCTTCTTTTTGCTCTTGTAGTTGCTAGAATGCTTATATCAAGTGAGTTTTTTGCTAATATACTTGCTTTGTGCGGTATCCTAATTTTAGGTGTATTTATTTACATAATAGTAAAATCATCGCCACTCCAAAGAAAAAGATTAACAGTATTATTAATACTAATGACATTTTTTATGTGTTTTTTTGCATTAGAAATGCAACTTGGCTCGCTAGTCAACTTATTTACTCAAAGAAATGTTGTAAATGAAATATTGGGTTTAACAATTCCACCTGCTGCTTTTCAGGCAATAAACCCTCTTTCAATTATAATATTTGGTTCTCTATTAGGGACATATATGAAATTTGATAAAAAATATACCACTCCTATATTTGCTTTTGGTATTTCTACCATGGCTATATGCTTTTTTATATTATATATAGGATGTTTAAATGCAAATATAGAAGGAAAGATAGGATTCCTATATTTAGTAGGTGGTATAGCATTTATAGGACTTGGAGAACTATGTATAGGGCCATTAATACAAGAACAAGCAACTTTACTTGCACCTAAACACTTAAAAGGTTTGGTAATGGGTATAATAATGTTATTTGCAGCATTTTCTAATTTAGCAGGAATTTTAATATCGAAGTTCATGTCAATCCCTTCCATAAATGGAGAAGTAGATTGTCTAGAGTCCTTAGATATATATAAAGAAGGATTCTTAAAGATAGCAACGTTTAATTTAGGGTTAGCACTCTTGTTTTTACCTTGCTATCTGTTTGTAAATAAAGTTATAGCACAAACGAGTACAGAAAAAGTGGACAAAAAACGCCAACGTAAGTAATGGTACTTACAAAGCCAAAAACGATGTCCCTGCACCTTCGGATGTTACCCCTGCGAAAGTAGCGGGGTCTAAAAAAATAGCATGGGAGACTATTTATTTCTAGATCCCGCTACTTTCGCAGGGATGACACCCTAGGCTATTAAACCGATGTCTTGCAGCGATACTTGAGGTTAACTTACAGTTTACTATAAATTAAACTAATCAGCTAGCTTATTTTTTAAGATAACCCTACAAATAAAAAAAGAAGAGGGTTACTAAAAGCCCTCTTCTTTTGTAGAACAAAAATAATAAATCTATAAATTATTTACTATTAGATATCAAATCTTAAGCCAGCCATTAAATTGTGACCTCTGTAAGCGGTTTTAGGTAATTTTTCAGTCTCCTTCTTATCTTTATTTTTAGAATTTGTTTCTCCATAATCTCTCCAGCTATAGGCAAGCTCAACATTCACACCATCAGCCACATTAGCAGAAGCACCAACAGTCAACTGATAAGCAAAATTATTAGCAGGTTTCCTAGTGTCAGAACCTCTGTCAGTATCTTCAACCTTTCCATCAAGGGTTGTAGTATTATCATAAGTTATTTTTTCTTTTATTTGAGCCATACCAATACCTGCTCCAGCAAAGAATTTAGCAAAACCTGCATCATACAAATCTACATAACCGCTGAGCAACAATGACACCACTTGCCCTTTAGCTGTTATTTTGCTAACTTCTTGACGCTTTGAACCCAAATCTTCAGTAGTAGTATTAGTAAATTCTGGATTGATTAGGAAATCAAGTGTCAATTCTGCTCTAACATTATCCATGGCATAATAACCTGCACCAAGACCCAAAATAGCGTTAGTTTTAGCTTTAAATTTCAAGCTATCTTCTTTCTTTGTTTTAGCATTCTCCCATTTCATTTTCGTATTATTCAACTTACTCGCACCACCTTCAGCTTTAAGATAAAACTGTCCTACATCTGCAAAAGATGTAGCAGAAGTTAAAAGAGCCGTACTTGTAGCAGCGATTAAAAACAATTTTTTCATAATATTTCTCCTTAAATTATATAGACAAGAATCCCCTTATAGATTCTCAAATAATACCCGTGAAACACAAATCTCTCCAAATTCCACTTAGGCTACCTAGTTTGGTATATATAGCATACTAATTTCCTTATGCCAAACTAAAAACTATTCTGAGCATTAATCAATAGTGTTATAGAGAGACTTTGTGGCAATAAAAACACAATAGACTGATCTATAGCTAACCCGAAAATGTTTTACTCGATAATCAAGTTTTTTTCTGAAGGCTACAATTCATGACAGTTTATGTCACCCCTGCGAAGGCAGGGATCTAAAAAGTCTAACACACCCTTTCGGTCTATTTCTTTAGATCCCTGCGTAGGCAGGGATGACATCAATTCTATCACCATTACTATGCCCTAAACCTTTTCGTGTTAGCTATAACTGAAAACATTTAGCAAATTCTCTACGCTATCTGTGTTCGCAAGTTTATTGTTTTTATATTCTCCACATTTAAGGCATTTATGGGTTAGAATTATGCCCTTTCTACTGTCGAGTTTATAGGAAACTGGCTGCATTAGTCCGTTACATCTAGAGGCTCTATCCCCAGGGTTAATATCCACATGCTTGCTGTAGAAACATATTGAACAGTGATTAGTATAGCCATTTCCTTGTACCGATTCACTACATATCTCACAAATAAAATCTTCTTTATTTCTGTAGAACTTTTTTGTAACCATTTTTTAACTTTTTTTGGCAATATTAACTATATGAAATTATTAAAAAAGCTGTATTACTAAATATACGTAATGTCTAGATAATTGTTTGAAAAGATGGATATCACTCCTGAATATGCTAACTAATCATACACGTTCTTATTTTATTTGTTTCTTCTTACTAGGAATAGTTGCAGGAGTAAATTTTTCTTTAGTATCATTTACTACTCATTACCAATTATCACAGGCGGGATATTCAACTGATATTATTGGTGTAATGTTTCTAACATCTATTCCATATTGCTTAAAACCAATATGGGCACCGTTTATTGATAAATATTCTATACCTGTGATATGTCAAAAATTTGGCCAACGTCGTGGATGGACACTAGTTACCCAAGCATGTTTATTAGTCAGTATTAGTGGGTTTTTAATTATAGAGCCCCCTGTTAATATAATTATTACCACAATTTTAATTTTTATTATTTCCTGTTGTGCAGCAACTCAAGATGTTGTTTTAGATGCATACCGTATAGAACGGACTAGAAAAAGAGAAGATCTCTCAATTGCCACAACTTTTAGTTCAACTGGTTTTCGTATAGGAATACTTATTAATAGTACAGGGGCGTTATATTTATCTTGCCTCTTTAATTGGTACGTTGTATATCTATGTATCTTTTTTATAACAATGGTTGCACCTATAATAACCTTATATATGCAAGAACCTGTTACAAAAAAAACTCAACACACCTCTACTGATTTAATTTCACCTGCACAATATTTTCAAGCCATTGGTGATAGCTTACTATTGTTAAAACGAAATCATCCAAACTGGATGTTCATTATGCTGTTTGTCTTTCTATATAAAGCAAGCGACTCAATTCCTATGGCAATGAGTTCTCCATTGTTTATTGACTTGTCTTTTACCTCTCAAGAAATTGCTTCTATCTCAAAAGCATATGGATTCATGCTAATGATCTCTGGAGGAGTTATTAGCGGTATTTTAACTGCAAAAATAGGAATATCTCGAAGTGTCCTAATATGTGGTAGTCTACAATTACTGTCACCCTTAATGTTTGTGTTTTTATCTATAGCAGGTCATGATATGCTTATATTTACTATAACAATTACTGTGCAGAATTTTTGTTGCGGGCTTGGTAATACAGCGATTCTTATTTATTTTTCTAGTTTATGTAGTAGCGAATTGATAGCCACCCAGTACTCAATTATATCTTCTTTTGGCTCATTCGTACGTATTATTTTATCCTTTTTATCTGGTATTTGTGCAAACTATATGGATTGGCCTCAACTTTTTTTATTTACTACGTTATTTAGCATGTTATTTGTACTAGCCTTTTCAAGGATACGTAAGATTTAATAGAGTTGATACTTTACTATGCTACCTATTTTTCTTTCTATTAAACAATTATTCTAGTATATAATCACAGAGTCATGGTTTGATAATTGATCTACTAGAAGTTATTATGAGCAGTTATTTTGAGTTATTAGGTGTAGAAAGAAAATATAATATTGACTTAAATATATTGGATCGTCAATATTTTGCTATGCAGTCAAAATATCATCCAGATAGAGCTAAAACTAATAATGTGAGGCAAGAGAATTTGGCTATCTCTATTGATATAAATAAAGCTTATTCAATTCTTAAAGATGATTTAGCCCGAGCTGAGTATCTTCTACTTTTAAACAATATAGTCTTGGATGAAATAACGGTTAGGCAAGGTATCTCAAAGGAACAATTAAATGTTGTGTGGAATGAATTAGAGCTTGTTGAAACTACTCAAGAATTAACTAAGTTAGAGCATATGCTAAATAACAAAATCCTTGAAAAGGAAAAACTTATTGAATCTCTAACTACTGCATTTCAAGATCAAAATATGCAAGACGCTCTTGATATTACCATAAAATTTAAATACCTTAAAAATTTAATTAATAATATTCAACTAAAAATCAAATCATGCAAATAATAGAAATTAGCGAAGCTGGCTCTTCTAACCAGCATGAACATGATAAGGATATAGCAGTTGGTATTGATTTTGGTACAACCAACTCATTGATTGCTTTATCAAATAAACAAATAATACAAATTATCATAGATGATCATGGCCGAGAACTTATACCATCAGTTATAGCGTTTCATGGTAAAGGCTTTATTGTTGGCAATGATAATATAATTGACAATTTTCGTTCTATTAAAAGACTTTTTGGTAAAAAACTATCTGATATACGCAACAACCCTGTGTTTTTTAGTTTAGTGAAAGACTATATTGATTTAGATAGTGAAATTTTACGAATAAGGTTTGCTGGAAAATTACTGACGATTCCAGAAGTTGCCGGGCAAATCTTTTTGTACTTAAAGAAACAGGCTGCTCAAAAATTGAATTCGGAAGTCAAACAAGCTGTAATAACCGTGCCAGCACATTTTAACGATGCTGCTAGAGGAGAAGTAATGCTAGCTGCAAAAATTGCGGGGTTTAGGGTATTACGGTTAATTGCAGAACCAACAGCAGCAGCTTATGCATATGGTTTAAATAAAGAAAGTAGGGGGTGTTATTTAGTGTATGACCTAGGAGGTGGTACTTTTGATGTATCAATTCTAAATATGCAAACGGGCGTATTTCAGGTCATCGCCACTGGTGGAGATAATATTTTAGGTGGTGATGATATTGACCACTTAGTGATGAGGTATTTTTGTGATCAATATAAATTACTAGAATCTAGCGAATTAATAAAATTAGCAAAAAAAGCTAAAGAAATACTTAGTGGTCAAAATAAATTTGCTATGATATACGAGGAGGCGACGATATTGGAGTTAGATCTAGAAAATTTTGAGCAGTTAATATTACCATTGGTAGAACGTACAATATCTATTACTAAAGATACGCTAGAGCATGCAGGCAACCCTAATATTTCAGGTATCATCCTTGTTGGTGGTTCAACTCGCATACCCTTAATTAATAGAAGTTTAGCACAAACGTTTAATACTATTATTTTCTCGGATATTAACCCAGATAAGGCGGTAGTATGGGGAGCAGCCCTGCAGGCAGAGAACCTAACTTCGGCAAATGTTAATTCCTTATTAATCGATGTAGTTCCTTTGTCACTCGGTATCGAATTAAATGGTGGTATTACTGAAAAAATCATTCTTCGTAATAGCCCCATACCGATATCAAGTACTAAGGAGTTCACCACTTATGTAGATAACCAAACTTCTATGAAGCTACATGTGGTACAGGGAGAGAGAGAAATGGTAGAAGATTGTAGATCACTGGCAAAATTTGAACTAAAATTACCAATAATGAAAGCAGGAGGAGTAAGAGCAGAAGTAACATTTTCTATTGATGCAGATGGTATCTTGTCAGTGTCAGCTCTAGAAAAAAATAGTGGTATATCACATGATGTTGAAGTAAAACCAAGTTATGGTTTAAACGAAAGTGAAATTACCGAAATTCTAGAAAATGCTTATCAAAATGCTGCTAGTGATCATAATAAGAAATTATTGCAAGAAACAATTATTCATACAAAATCTTTGATTTATAATATAGAAAATGCTATTAGAGAAACGCCAAATATTTTAGAAAAGAATGAAATAGAAAAAATTGAAATGGCAATTAAAACTTTGAAAGAAGCAATAGATTCAAATGATCGTGATTACATTATAGAATGTAGCAAAACTTTTGAGACTATAACAGAGCATTTCTTTTATGAAAGATTAAATAGTGCTACTTTGGGCTTACTGAAAGGTAAGCATATTGATAAAATAAGATAAGAGGTAATGATAATTAATGCCTAAAGTAATTTTTATTATAGATAAAGATGGTACGGAAAAAATAGTGGATGCTCCTCTTGGATTGTCTATTTTGGAAATTGCTCATCAAAACGACATTGATCTTGAAGGTGCATGCGAAGGATCACTAGCATGTGCCACTTGCCATGTTATTGTAGATGAGGAATTTTACCACAAATTAAAAAATCCTTCTGAAGCAGAAGAAGATATGCTTGACTTAGCGTTTGGTCTTACCCATACTTCAAGACTTGGTTGTCAGATTATTGTTAGTGAAGAACTTGACGGTATAAGGGTTCGCTTGCCATCTGCTACCCGTAATATTAACTTATAATTGAGTATATAGAGTGATACGTAAAATTTTGTTTTTTATTTGTTTAGTTTACACCATAATATGGTTTGGCATTGCTTATACTATCAAAAGCAATATAGTAAATACTATAAAGAATTCAGAGACAGATAATACTAAAATATCTTATAGCCAAATCAAAGTTTCTGGCTTTCCTATTCGCTTTCAAATTCGTTTAGTCGAGCCAAAAATAAAATTTATCGATCATGTTAATTCCAAAGAGATATCTACTGAGGAAATGACATTTTTGTTTGATTTTAGTTTTAAAAAGGCTAGATTGATTTTAGGAGGACAAGGGATAAAACAACAAGAGAATTTTGATGGTAAATTAATAGAGTATAGTGTTCAGTCCAAGGAACATATTACAGCACTAATTAAATTTAATAAACCTATATATAAATTATCCCATGGAGATAGTTTAAAATCTATCGTAAAGTTTCTGCAAGTTAACAATAAATTATTATCCTTCATTCAGGAAGATAAGGAAATTTTTAATATTGCTGATTTAGTTTTCCTAATCAATAAGGAAAAATCTCAGGACGGTGAAAATATAGCTCTACAATTACGTTTGTTGTACTCTGCGGGGGAAGATTTTTTTAATTTCAAAACAGCACAGCTTGATTTAGCCACACTGATCAATATTGCTACTAACCAAGGTAAAGATACAAATTCTATCAGAAATTTAAATATCGATCGTTTAGTTTTTTCTTGTGATGATAATGCCCAAGTAGATTTGGTAGGGTTCTTACAATTTTTTGATAGTAAGTTACCAAAAGGTAAATTATCTTTTGAATTGACTAATTACCATGATATCGTCGATAAATTGATTCCTAACAATTTGTTATTACCTAAAAAAATGGTCAAAACTATCATTGAGAAAGCTGTTGATTCTTCTTTATTTGGAGTAGTTAAGACAGATGATAATGAATTAGCAACTTATGAAAAGGTGAAATTTGATATTGAATTTTCTGATAATGGTATACATATAGGTTCAATTAATTTGCTTGATTTTAAACTAGAGGATAGTAAAGTAGATGAGCCTATAGAAGAGAGCAGCACTGAAAGTTAACATTAGTTCGATATGACTTACCCCAATTCGGGATAAGAATTTGCCAATTCTTATCCCGAATTCGCGTAATATGACTGGTACTTTTTCAACTAGTTTTTTTATTAATCGGTGATATTTGCATAGTAGAAACCCAAATTACGTTAATTCGGGATAAGGATTAGTCAAAATAGCAGACATATATACACTACGAAGAGCAATTAATGTATGAATTCACAGAAATGCAATTTATACATATCCAAAATCTTGTATTAGTTATAGCTAAAGCATTTTTACTAATCCTTATCCCGAATTGACGTAAATTTATAAAATAAATTTATACTAGCAAAAAAATTTAATAGTGTTATGCAGTTTTGCTGCAAGTATACAATTAACCTCGAGTATCGATGTAAGAATAATTATTATTCTCTGCACGCTCGATGTCCCTGCGAAGGCAGGGATCTAAAAATGTTTAAGCACTTAATCCTTGCTACTTCTTTTTAGACCCCTGCTTTTACGCAGGGGTGACATAAAAGGAGAGGCATGACAACCCTAGGCTATTAAACCAATGTCTTACATCGAATTGAGGTTAAATTACCCTAGTGTGAGACATCCATGTTGTTAACGTTACCTGTGAAAGGTGTATCTTCATGATTGTCTAAATGACTGTCTAGGTTTACTCCTACTAATGCAAATGCTTCATTGCCCAAATGGCTTACTCCACTACAAAACTTCTTGATAACAGCTCTAGCACCAACTATAGCAATTCCAATTATAGCAGCTCCACCTATAGTAGCTCCAACAGCAATGCCGGAGATTTCTGCTATTGACATTGTGCTACTAGCAGGATCATTAGGATTTGATTCCTTAGTAGTAGCCTCTTCCTTAAAAATAGTTTCTTCAGGAGTAGTTGAATCTTCAGTGGAGGAAGCAATAGACTCTATCGTAGTAGTACTAGACCCATCCGTAATAGAAGCATTAGACTTCACGGTAGTAGGAGTAGGTTCTTCCTTAAGAATAGTAGTTTCTTGAGAAGTAGACCCTACTGTAACAGAATCAGTAGTAGGATTTCCAGCAAAGGAAGCAATAGATCCTATCGTAGTAGAAGTAGTAAGCTCTTTCTTAAAAATAGTAGTTTCCTCAGGAGTAGTCGGATCTTCAGTGGAGGAAGCAATAGACTCTGTCATAGTAGTACTAGACCCATCCGTAGTAGGAACAGTAGACTTTACGGTAGTAGGAGTAATAATCTCTTGCCCAGTAGTAGTCGGATATTCAGTGGAGGAAGCAATAGACTCTGTCGTAGTAGTACTAAACTCCTTCGTAGTAGGAACAGTAGACTTTACGATAGTGGAAGTAATAATCTCTTTAGTAGTAGTCGGATCTTCAGTGGAGAAAGCAATAGACTCTGTCATAGTAGTACTAGACCCATCCGTAGTAGAAACAGTAGACTGCACGGTAATAGGAGTACTAGCCCCTTCCTTAGTAGTAGTTGAATCTTCAGTGGAGAAAGCAATAGACTCTGTTATAGTAGTACTAGACCCATCCGTAGTAGGAACAGTAGACTTTACGGTAGTAGGAGTAATAATCTCTTGCCCAGTAGTAGTCGGATCTTCAGTGGAGGAAGCAATAGACTCTGTCGTAGTAGTACTAGATTCCTTCGTAGTAGGAACAGTAGACTTTACGATAGTGGAAGTAATAATCTCTTTAGTAGTAGTTGGATCTTCAGTGGAGAAAGCAATAGACTCTGTCGTAGTACTACTAGACCCATCCGTAGTAGGAACAGTAGACTTTACGATAGTGGAAGTAATAATCTCTTTAGTAGTAGTCGGATCTTCAGTGGAGGAAGCAATAGACTTTGTCGTAGTAGTACTAGACCCATCCGTAGTAGAAACAGTAGACTTTACGATAGTAGGAGTAATAATCTCTTTAGTAGTAGTCGAATCTTCAGTGGAGAAAGCAATAGACTCTGTCATAGTAGTACTAGACCCATCCGTAGTAGGAACAGTAGACTTTACGGTAGTAGGAGTAGGTTCTTCCTTAAGAATAGTAGTTTCTTGAGGAGTAGACCCTACTGTGACAGAATCAGTAGTAGTATAACTTATCGTAAGAGTAGAATCAGCAACTACATCAGCATCCATAGTCATCAATGATTCCTCAGTAGTAGACTCCGCTGTAGTAGAAGTACTAGGCTTGTCCTCAAAAGTAGTAGACTTTACCGTACTAGTACTAGACCCCTCCGGAATAGAAGTAGTAAGATCTTCCTCAGTAACAGTAGGATCTTCAGTAGGGGAAGAAGTAGGCTCATTAGTAGTATGAATATCACGCTTCTCTCGCTTGCCATGGGATATATCTTTGGAAGACTCTTTCTCAGTAGTACTAGACTTCAAATTATAAGTATTGGAGTCAATATCAATATCTTCTATTTGGTCATTAATTTCGTCTGAATAAGTGTCTTCATCTCTATTGTGTTCTAGTACCTTGGAGATTTTTTGTAATGTCTCAGGTTCTATATCTTTGTTGCCCGTTAGGTCTACTTCAATAATCTGAGTATCTGTAAGTTCTGGTATAAGATCTTCTGCCCCTTTGTTGCTTATATTGTTATGTGCTAAATTTAATACCTTAACCTTAGTATCACCTTCTTTAAGTGATTTTATAAGATCTATTGCCCCTTCATCGGTTATACTGTTATATGCTAGACTTAATTCTTCAACATTAGTACCTTTGAGATTTTTTCCAATCTCTTGTGCTTTACTCCCAACACCCCATACATTCCATAGATGTAATTTAGTAATATTACTATTTTCTTCGAGTTTTTGTTTGAGAGTTTTTGTATTTAGAGAAACATGACCGAAAATTAACTCATTATCATTTATTATTATACTATAACCAGTACCTGCTGAACGTTTTACCATAGATGGGTCATCATTTAATTGTGATTGTTCATGCTCATCAGATACTTTTTGTTCTTTAGCTAGTTTTATTTCACTATGTTTTGTAGTATCTTTTGATTTGTCATGGTTTTGGCTAGTTGGAGTAGTTGCAGAAGTAGTAAGATCTTTCTCAGTAACAGTAGTATCTTCAGTAGGGGAAGAAGTAGGCTCATTAGTAGTATGAATATCACGCTTTTCTTGCTTGCCAGTATGGGGTATATCTTTGGAAAACTCTTCCTCAGTAGTACTAGACTTCAACTTATAAGTATTGGAGTCAATATCAATAATTTTTATTTGGTCATTAATTGCGTCTGAATAAGTGTCTTCACCTCTATGGTGTGCTAGTACCTTTGAGATTTCTTTTACTGTCTCAAATTTTATATACTCATCATCGTTGTCACCTAGGCTCAAGTTAATTATTTCAGGATGTTTTCTAAGCCATAATATAAGTTTTCTTGCTCCTTCGTCTGTTATATGATTATCTTTTAGACTCAATTCAGTAAGATTTGTTTTTTTATCTCCAAGTCCTTTTGCAAGAGCTAGTGATCCTTCGTCTCCCATGTTACTGTTCGTTATATATAATTGAGTAACATCAGTACCTAATATCACTCTTCCAAGAGCCTCTGCTCCTTCGGCAGTTATATTGTTATATCCTAGATTTAATGCTTTAACATTTCTAAGATTTTTTCCAATCTCTTCTGCTTCCTTGCGTCCAATAACACTGCCCCATATAAGTACTTGATAAAAGCCATTGATATCGTGTTTATAAGCTAGTATATTTTTGAATTTGGAATTTAAATTACTCTCTAGCTCTAGTGTGTAATCATCCCGTAATTGTGGTTGTTTATATTGATCAAATACTTTTTGTTCTTTAGCCAGTTTTATTTTACTATGTTTTGTAGAGCCTTTTGATTTGTCATGGTTTTGGCTAGTTGAAGTAGTTGCAGAAATAGTATCAAAAAAAACAGGGGGCTTACTCTCTGTGGAATTTTTTACCGTACTTGATAAGTCATTTTGATTACCTGGCGGGAGACCCTTCCTAGGCGGAGCGGTAGTCTCAGGATGAATCATAGGTAAGAAACTAAGAACAGCCAATAAGCCTTGTGCAGAAAGAGTATGAGGCTTACTTCCGTCAATAAACCTAACACCTTCTTTCTGCTTTAAAGGATTGGTCTCACCATTTAGGATAGAACCAGTTTCTAGTATATTATTATACAGGTCTAGCGTATCATCTTGTTTGTTACCACCATTATTCAACTTTTTACTGAATAGAGTCTCATCTTGTTGCTTGCTCCCATTATTCAACTTTTTACTGAATAAGTGTGCTTCACGATCTTGTTTACTCAGAAACTGTCCCTGAGTCTTCCGATGCTGATTAGCCCAATCTCCATTATTAATACGTCCCATATTTTTTCTCTCCAGTTATATTACAGATTATTGAAAATTTATTTACTATAGGGTACTATTAGAATAATATTTGTTAAGCAATGTCAAGCGAATAATAAGAATATCTTAATATTTAGCAACTTTTTTGTAAAATAACTTAATCTGTATAGCATTAATGTAACCTGAATCAGGGGTAACATCAACCATAACAGAGATGATACTGAGCCTAGTATTAACTTGTTACATCGAATTGAAGTTATAGTTATATTTAGCAGAATATTCCCACATAGGATTCCAATAGGTTTCTAATAATATTTTACTAGCTTCTATACTATCTACAATGATGCCAAATTGTTGTAATGATGTTGGGTAAAAATTATGACTACCAAAATAAAAAACTTTGTCATCTACTATCCAAAACTTATTATGGCTTCTTGCATTGGTATTAATAATATGATTATAACTTATATAGGCAAGATGGAGATGCTGTTTTAATTCTTGTTCGGCTATTTTACTCTCAACATGATAATCAGAAACTATCGTATTAAGTATATAATCATATAAATATTGTAAATCTACATGATCTGAGTAATTAAATCTGAATAAGTTGCTGGTCACTATATATGTATCTACTGCATTATTATGTATAGCATGTGCTATTGCTTGGATAATATTACCATTAATAGTATTAATTGGTTGTAGAACTTTATTTGCCAGTGGATCATCCTCACCTTTATTAAATAGGGCTTGTTGGCTAATTTTGATAGAGCGAGTAGCATTTTTTAGAGCAAATACTCTTGCAATTTCTGATTGATCAGCATCATCGCCAATGCCAACTCCATTGTTCAATTTACTAATAAACATTGCCTGTACAGGTAATGAACTATTAATATTAAATTCGTTATTTAAGGAAATATCTTTAGCACATTTTGTTGAAATATTACCTCTCTTATATGTATAACAATGATTCACAAGGATATCTCGATGATGTTGGACATATTTCCATAATATATTAGCATAAGTTGTTGCCCCATTTACAACAGGTCCAAATATTTTAATATTGGCATCATTAACTGGCTCTGCTTGAGTGTAATCCTGACCAAATAAATTTTCTCCACCAGTGATTAATGTATTACCATCCACCGCAATAATTTTGCCATGATTCCAAGAGAAATCAAGAGAGATATCATGTTGTTTCTCTTGATTCCCACAATTGGATTTAAATGTACATGACCGAATATTAGTAATTGATATAATTAGTTTATTATTGGCTGGTAATTTAGAAATAATATTATTTAAATAGCTTTTCATCCATTCAGGTGGGACTTCTTTATACGTACCATATAATAAGCGTATAGTTATAAGATGAGGCGAATTAATGCTTTTTTTACCTAGCGTTATGATAGCATTTTTCAACATAGCAGTAAATGCTCCTGAACTAAAGTAATCTCTACCAAGAGTTGTAATATCTACAGATGTAGTAGCATTAATAATTGTATTATACATAGTGTCTAACACATTATATGCATTTGTTAAACATAATTTTCTATTATCCAAAGTAAAGTCAGCAGTTCGACAAGTACTGAGTCCACGGCAATCTGATTGAGTATGGCATATTGGGACGAAAAATTGTGCATCTATCACGTTATCTCCAACTGGCGTAAGCCCTGCTCCATATTCTTCTAAAGTAGCACCCCAAATATTTGGCGTTTGCAGTAACCAATTATTTGGTATTAAATAATTGGTTGAAGGTTTATTATAGGTAATATTGTTGTAACTTGGATATGTTATCAATAAATGTTGATATATACTATCAATTGACAATGGTTGTGCCAAAGCGGTTTTAATCGTAAATAATAAAATTAATAGTTTAATAATTAATATATTCTTCATGGTTATTTAAACGTACAAATTTGAATAATAAGAACTTAGCGGAAATACTAATTGATATCTAGGGGAATTTAAAAGTCGGTCTTGTAACATTGCTAACATATAGTTATCTTGAAATCTATAAAATGGCATGTTATAATTTTACTTTTTGGTCTTAGTGATCGATATAAATTAATATATTATATGTTATAATTATGGCTAACGTTTTTTTTAATGGTCCTGCCGGTCGGATCGAAGGGCTTTATACTAAATCTAGTAATCCTAAAGCTCCACTTGCTTTATTATTACATCCGCATCCGCTTTACGGTGGCACTATGAATAGCAAAGTAGTTTACAATGTCTATAAATCATTAGTAGCTAATGGGTTCACAGTACTCAGAATTAATTTTAGGGGCGTTGGGCGTTCCCAAGGAGAGTTTGATAATGGTATTGGCGAAATGACTGATGCTGCAACAGCACTTGATTGGCTGCAACTTAACAACCCTACTAGCACTCTAAATTTGATAGCGGGGTTTTCTTTTGGAGCATGGATAGCCATGCAACTTATCATGAGAAGGCCAGAGATTAATAATTTTATTACGATATCTCCGCCAGTGAATAAATATGATTTTTCTTTCTTGTCTCAATGCCCTATTTCTGGCTTTGTAATACAAGGTGACAATGATAGTATTGTATCCGAAGAATCAGTGCTTGAACTAGTAGATAAATTATCTAAGCAAAAACATATAACTGTCGACTATAAGATTATCCAAGGAGCCGATCATTTTTTTCGGAACAAACTTGGTGAATTTACCCAAGCAATTAATGATTACTTACAATTAAGGTTATTGAATAATCAGGTTACGCATTTAAAGAAGGATTTTTTAACTGAAGAAAATTTAGCAAACAAACCGCTACAAAAGGTTTTTTTAGATTAACTGCAATTAACAATTAATTATAAATTATAAAAATTAGATCTTTATGGCAATAAATCAAGAAGAAATTAAACAATTTTTACATACTCAATTATTTACAACTTTAATAAAACTTACAAAGTCAAATGGCAAAGATCAACTTGTAAATGACAGAATCTCTAGAAAATGTGAAGAACTTGCTAGTAGCGTGATAGCACTTGCTCAAGAACCATCAGAGTCTAATATTGATTTGTATAGAAAGAAAATGCGGAAACTTACACATTCTAAATACATTGTAGGTGAAGCATTAAAGGTAATAAAAGACGCGTTTCCTGGAGATCAAAATAAAAAGCTAAGGGAGCTAATAGATATTCCGCTTATGTATGCATTAGTTAAAGAAAATAAGCCAGCACGTCCAAAAAAGCTAAAAGAATCCAAAAAAATTCCACTTGAAGCTATGCTACGTGATAAAGCAACGGCTAACAAGACAGAATTTATACAAAAAGACAAGAAGAAAGCTGGTGTATCTGCTGGATATGTTGCTGAAGAAAAAGGAACACATAATACTTTCATGTTAAAACGTTTCTATAAACAGCATGTGCATTGTTTAGCTCTACATGGAGAAAAACAGCGAGAGCAAGCTTTAGCAGATCGGGATGATGGTGTGAGGGAGTTAATCGGTTCTTCTATGTATCAGTTTTTATTATATGATCGCACCCCTAAAGAGGCATTAGTAGTATCTAATCTAGCCAATTCATCATCAATTGGTATACGTTCTAAATTCTTTGATAATGTGGTACAGCTTGCAGAATTTGCTAAGGGTACTTATACTACTAGCGTTGGAGCAAATGATCAAAAATTAAAAGAATTAGAAGGATTTGAAAAGGTTATTGCTGCTTGTCATATGTTAGGGGAATTGGATTATCATGCTGGTAATTTGATGGTGCAGGATGGGAAGACTGTAACTAAAATAGATCATGGTAGATCTTTTGAAGTGTTTCACCAAGATTTTGGTGCTATGATTGAGGCAACACATAAAATGTTTTCAGAGGATGGAGTTAACTATACTGAAGCTATTAAGGCAGGTAATTTATCGTTTAACATTGAAAAATATAGTAAAGCATTAGCACAAATGACCAATCAGTTAAATGATCAGCAAATAGATGCTATAATTGATCAAAAAGTTGATGAATTGAAAAAACATGGGTTCTCTCCAGAAGGTCTCCTTGTAGCAGCTAGATTTGAAGGTGATAAATTTGAAGTAAAGTGCGTTAAGGATTTTAATGAATTAAGCACATTTTATAAAGAACATATCAAGGAAAATCTCAATAATATGAAAGAGGTAGCAAGAGCAGCAGACATAGTGGCTAAATTTAGTGATGTATCTCCTGAATTTAAAAACGGTCAGTGGTTAGAAACTTTTGCTAAATCTCCTATTAAAGACCCGGTAGCCTATGCAGCTCACCATAATATTCAAATTGAGGGAAAAAGTGCTTTACAGTGGGCTAGCGAACATGATTATCAAATTAAAGTTCCTGCTCAACCTGTAACAACAACTGTTCAAGAACAACAATGGCAAAAGAGTCGAGATGGTAAATGGCAAGAGGTAAAAGTCTCGGTGTCAAAGGTTCAAAAAAGTATAACAAGTTTGAATCCAACAGAATATGTTGCAGATATAAACAAACGTCTTCAATCTCTTGGAAATAAAGTTGAGGATTTCATAAAAGAAACAGTAACTAAAGACATTACTACAGAAAAACTAGAGCATTTTTATGACAAATTATTGACCCATCTAAAAAAAGAAAAGTACCTCACTGATGAAGATGTTAAGAAAATAAAGGAAGATCCGAATTATGACAAGAATATTATACAGACAGCTCGATTAATGGAAATGACGACCCCTGATTTAACTGTTGTAGAGAAGATGTGTTATAAGGTAGCAAATTTTTGTGAAAAAATAGGACTCTCTAATTTATCGAAGCATTTGATGCATAAAATTACTCCTGAAAAATTGGCTAAGATAGATGACACAGAAAAGGTTGTAGCTGAAAGCCTAAAAATTAAAGAAATATTGTTAGAACCTATAGTAAAACCTATAGCAGTAAAACCTATACCAAAAGCTAGCCTAGGTAAAGCAAGATAAACAAAATACCTTGCACTCGATAATCAAGTTTTTATTGAGTTATATAATTCATGGCATTTAAAAGTCATGAAAAGAAGCTGAAAAGATGTCATTCCTGCGTAGGCAGGAATCTAAAAAAATAACATGGATAATGTTGTTAGATATTTTAGATCCCTGGCTTCGCAGGGATGACACCGAGGCTATTAAACCGATGTCTTATACCATTTCCCATTATTAACTACGCTAATACTACAGCTGTAGTTACTACCCAAAGCTGTCATTCCCGCACAGGTAGCGGAATCTAAAAAAATAGCCTAAAAGACTATTAAACATTATTAGATCCCAGCTTTCGCTGGGATGACATCGTTGTGACATTAGTACTACAACTGTAGTGCTAAATAGCGTAGTTAATAATGGGAAATGGTATTACATCGATATTTGAGGTTAACTAAATATAGCAACAACGGGTATATGATCAGAAGGCTTAATTTTAGTTCGTAAATTATAATGCATGTAGCAATCATTTAGATAATCTGCAACATTGCTTGATGCAAGTATCATGTCAATACGCATACCTTTATTTTGTTCAAAGCAACCTGCTCTATAATCCCACCAAGAGAATTCTTGCTTAGTAGGATTTGATAATCTATATAAATCTTCAAAACTAGAATTTAAAATAATTCTCAGTCGTTGTTTTTCTTCACTAGTAAAACAAGTAGTATTTTGTAACTCTTTTGCTGAGTATACGTCAATATCAAAAGGAGCAATATTAAAATCTCCTCCAACTATCACCTTAGTATCAAGAGATCTCTTGGATTCAAAGTAATTAATTAAATTGTCATAAAATTCTAATTTCATCTTAAATTTATCACTACCTACCAATGAACCGTTAGGTGCGTATAATGAAGTGATACTACAAAAACCTATAGGAGTCTGTAGAGATATTTCTATAATCCGTGCTTGATTAGCACAATTAATACCCGGAAAGTCTTTTACCACTTCATCAGCTGGAAACTTTGATAAGATAGCCACACCATTATAGGATTTCTGACCATACACATAGAAATTATATGCTAGATCTGATAGTTCATCAAAAGGAAACTTATCAGTCTCACACTTGATTTCTTGTAACAAAACAATGTCTGGATCTACTTCTGTTAAAAAGTCCCGTAAATGTTGTAGTCTTATTCTTATAGAATTAATATTCCAAGTAGCTATTTTCATTTCTAATTCTTAGTGTAATTGACTATATTCGTGCCGTAACACTTGCTCATAAAGGTTTATTATAAGATAATATATTTTTTTAGAATGGAAAAATAATTATAGAATGTTATAATATTACTATAAAGTATTCAAAAAGAAAAGTACCTTATATTTACTTGTGTAATGGTTGATATTAGTTTACAATCTAATCTGTTATTGCAATTATCAGGAATAGAGAAAAGTTTACCTTGCGTGTGTTCGTAGTAAAAATTTATAAGTAGTTTTAATAAGATGACAAAAAAACAGAATATTCAAGAAGTTTCGGTTAAAAGTACTAAGGATCAGATCTTAGCAGCCTATAATGAGGTGGTAACAAAATTAACTGAAAAACAGGTTGCGAGTCCTCAAGAACATAAAAAGCAGGAAGAGAAACAACAAATAGTAACCAAAGCAATCAATAATTCATCGGATGATATATTAGCTGACTTAAGTACTTTAAAATCAAAGACTATTAAGAAAATTGATAATTTATCAGAACAATTGTTGGATGAGTTTCAAAAATTAGCCAATTTGCGTGAGGCTATTATTTTGGAACAAACGCATTTACAGGAACTATATCAAATTCATGAAACAGCAAATACTTTATCAGCTTTATTGCAAGCTCAATCTGAACAAAAAGAGCGTTTTGAGCTAGAAATGCAGCAAATAAAACAGAATTTTCAACAGGAAATGGCTAGTGAGAAATCCCATTGGCAACAACAACGTACGATTCTTGAGCAAGATTACAAGGAACAGAAAGATATTCTTGCAAAAACTAGAAAGCGTGAGGAAGAAGAATATAGTTATGCTTTGGAATTAAAGCGTCGCAAGGAAACTGATGAATATAATAACAAAAGAGTCATGATGGAAAAGGAATTATCTGACTTAAAAGATAATTTACTAAGACGAGAAGCTGATTTGGTAGCAAAAGAGCAGGACTATGATGCTTTAAAAGTGCAAGTGGAAGAAATGCCAAATAAAATAAAAGAGGCTATGGCAAATGCCGAAGAATTATTGCGTACACAATTATTACAACAATATGAGTTTGATAGCCAATTGAAGCAGAAAGAATATGATGGCATATTAAAACTAAACGAGCAGAGTATCGGTTATCTTGAAGACAAAATCAAGAAACAGGAAACATACATAAAAGAACTGACTGAGAAAGCAGATAATGCAACTAAGCAGGTACAATCAATTGCTTGCCGTGCCTTAGATACTTCGGGTCAACGCTTTGTGACTTTGGGTACAAGTAAGACTGAAGAAAAAAGTTGATATTTGTGACAACAACAAATAACAGAACAAATGCTATAGTAACCTGAATGCTATAGTAACCTGAATGCTATAGTAACCTGAGTTCGATGTAAGACATTGGTTTAATAGTCTCGATGTCCCGGTAAGAGTTTATGTCAATCCCTGCGAAAGCAGGGATATAACATACCTTCTATGCTATTTTTTTAGATTCTGCACCGAAGCAGGAATGACATAAACCCTTCGCAGGGACACCCTAGACTATTTCTTACATCGAATTGAGGAACTGTCTATAATATATCTAGATATTTTACATCGGCTTAAAAACCATTAAAAAGAAAATAATAACTAGGCTGATAAATGCTGGCCAGCCAAGATAAAACCATAAATTAAATAATTTATAATATTGTGCTGGTAATTGCTCATTATTTTTTAATGTTCTGACTGCAATATTCCGTAATTGTATTTGAATCCATACTACTGGTAGCCAACATGCTCCTGTAATAGCGTATCCTAAATAAGTTAAAACAAGCCATAAATCAAAGAAATCATATCCAATTATATTGATTAATATTATGCCACTAATTGGTTGAATAATAGCACTAGTGGTAGTAAAGAGAAAATCGGCAATAACCGTAGTACGTGCTGCATAAACTTTGGCTGCTAAATCCCCGGTTTTATTAGCCCACCACATAAAAAAAGCAATACCAATACCTGTACCAAACAAAATAGTAGAGCTAATGATGTGAATAGTTTTGACGACAGAATACCAATCCATTATTTATCCTTTTCTATAGCAAGTAAGACAAGAGTAAGAAGTATTATAGGAATATTTTTAGTAAGTGACCCCAAGGGTTCTAGCCATAAATCAGGCTTAAGAAAGGTTAGAAAAAATGTATAAGCTAGCATTAATAAAATCTGTAGTATACATACCCCTATAATTCTTGGCTTGATAATCATCATAGTTCCAAGAATTATATCAGCAAGACAGCTTGAATATAACATAACTTGTGCAATTTGCTTGCTAAACCCTAACTCTGTTATTATTTTCAGACCTCGTTCTGAAGTAAAAACCCCCGTAATGACGCCTGTCATAATCCAAAATAAACCTAAAATGATTTTTAATAGTGGTTTCAACAAAAAAAGTCTTGCATGCCATAGTGATTGAACAGTAAGAGGTTCAGTGGCTAATCCTTGCTCAAAACTTCTTGGAACGACAGAAGTAAAATTGATAAAGTCTTTCTTATCTGCAATATTTGGTTGTAATAGCATATTATATGAAGTGCTATTAAGTGGGCCTATACTAAAAAAGTCTCCTAACTTAGCTGCAATTCTAATAAATATTAAAGGAATCTTTATTAGTTTGGCAGGATCTAGACCAAGCCAGCTCCTAAAATTAATCAATATATCTTTTACTGTAACTATTTCTGGACCAACTATTTTTAATACTCTACAAATTTCCCCTTCTCTTTTAGTGCAATTAACAACCACTTTAGTTAAGTCATCCATATGTATGGGTTGGAATTGTTGTGATCCATCTCCTATTAAAGGAATAAACCAAGGTAAAGCTGAAAGAGATCTAAATAATGAAGTACCTCCATAACAACCACTTGTATACACAAGCGATGGTTGTAAAATTACCCAATCAATATTTTCTAAAGTTTTTAAATAATTGTCAATTTTTTTCTTTGTTACAGCATAGTCAGTAGTTTTCTCATTATCTATACCAAGAGCTGAAATATGAATAATTCTTTTTACTTTAGCTAAAATACATGCATCAAATAAAGCTTTTGGACCAAAGAAATGAACATTCTCTATTTTGTTGTTATTAGTTGAAGTTAACACTCCGGATACATTAATGACTACATCAATATTTTGTAAATTGTTAAGCCACTTTTGTTGATCAGTATCATTGTTAAAATCACAAGCTAAAATTTCTAGGTTAGGAAATTTTCTTTTAGTAGCTTTTATATCTCTAACTGCACAAACTACATCATGATTATCTTTTAATAACTCAGCGGTAATATATGAACCAATAAAACCATTAGCACCTACTACTAAAACTCTCACCCTATCCTCTCTATTATTTTCTTATAGCTAAAACTTTCCCGCGAATTAGCTATATAACCTGAATTCGATGTAACTTGTTACATCGAATTCAGGTTATAATAACATAAAATAACTAAACACTAAGTACATTAATCTCAATTCGATATAAAAATTATTAATGGATGTTACGCAATAAACGATGAACTATGCAAGCTGAGTAGCAAAAATTGAAAACCGTCTTGAACCTTTTGCACTCATTTAAAATAATAATTAACCTCAAGTATTGATGTAATAAATTAATAGTAGGCTCAAGTAATCATCGCCATCATAGTTGATGACACCTTAGGCTATTAAACCGATGCTTTACATCAATACTTGAGGTTAATTATTTAACAAATTATATCATTTGGAAACTCTTTCTTATTTATAAATTAATAATTTAATCTTGACAGGGGAATAGTTTTTATTAATATTACGGGTATATTCGATGCTTTTGAAGAGTAAATACTTGCGAATTCCTGATAGTAAAGACAACGACAACGCAATTCTTGATTTTCATTGACTATATATAATAATCTAAATCAATAATAAAGTAACAGTATGAGTTTTATGTTATACGAGGATATTGATAATTTACACAATATCACTGATATTATTAGTACTAAATTGCAAGAGAATTCTATAGTGGCGAAGATATCTTGCAGATTAAAAGATCCTCATTCTATCTTAAAGAAATTGGTAAGAAAAGGTATTGGTTTTCATCAATTAACTGACCTCGTTGCTTTTAGAATTATAGTTGATACGCAAGAAGACTGTTATAAAGTACTGGATATTATTAATGATATATATCCTAGTAACCATGAAAAATATAAAGACTATATTGTTAATCCCAAAGATAACGGCTATAGTTCCTTACATATTGTGACTACTATTGGTACATTTAGACGTAATGTGGAAATACAAGTACGGACTAGTCAAATGCATGATATAGCAGAGTTTGGCATCGCTAATCATGGTGAATATAAAGAAGCACAAGAAGCAAGGATAAAAAAATTATTTTCTCCAGAATTACTTAATATAATTGTTCTTCATATCGGACTAAATAATTTATATAAACTTTTTGAACAATTTAATTGGACTATGTCTGAACTGGTTGCTTATGAACAAGAAATTAAAAATTTTTGGGATAATTTTCAAGATAACTTGCAGACAATACAAGATCAATTTATAAAAGAAATAAATGTAGACCAGTTAAAGAGAAATTTTATCTAATTAACCTGAATTCGATGTAACAAGTTACATCGAACTTTCGTGTTATATATAGAAACAATCAGGTTTGAAGCGACTGCCCACCTGATTGTTAAATATAACACTCCATTCAATATGTGATTTTAATAATTAACCTCAGCTCGATGTAAGAATAATTATTATTCTCTGCACGCTCGATGTCATCCCTGCGAAGGCAGGGATCTAAAAATGTTTAAGCACTTAATCCTTGCTACTTCTTTAGACCCCTGCCTACGCAGGGGTGACATCACCCACAATAGAGATGATACTGGGTCTAGTATTAACTTGTTACATCGAATTCAGGTTAATTTAACAATCAGATGCAGAGCCGTCTCAAATCTGATTGTTTCTATAATTTCACCGAATTGTGGATAAGAATTTGTCAATTCTTATCCACAATTCGCGTATAACGTCAGAGTTGGTCATGCCAATCATTATAAAACTTGCCTAAATCAAGTCTTATTCTTTTCGATCGCTCAGCAGTAATTATAGAGTATATTGTTTCAAGAGTGGTATCAAAATCATCGTTAATAACCACGTAATCATATTGTTTGGCATAATACACTTCTTTAGTAGCCAATTTCATACGCAACTTTATTGATTCTTTACTATCTTGCCCTCTATCTTTAATTCGTTGTTGCAAAATACTAGGACTTGGTGGCAAAATAAAAATTGTAATTACATTTGGTAAGGTTTTTTTTATTAGCTTTGTACCTTGCCAATCTATATCAAACAAAACATCTAACCCTTGATTTAGTAAGTCTTCTACAACTTTTTTAGGTGTTCCATAATAATTATTGTAAATATTTGCATATTCAAGAAATGCATCTTGCTCAATTAATTTATTAAATTCCTCTTTGGTCTTGAAATAGTAACTTACTCCATCAACTTCATCTGTTCTTGGCCTTCTAGTAGTTGCAGAAACGGATAATCTAAGATTACTGTCGATTTTTAAAATTGCTCTAGCTAAGCTAGATTTACCAGTAGCCGAGGGCGAAGACAAAATAATAGCTAATCCTTTACTTCTGAGAGATAGTAGCATTCTTGGTGAAACCTTTATATAGCAATAAGATTTTATCTTTTAATATTAATTTTTGTTTCTTTAACTGCCTGACTTTAGTATTATCTTGCAAATGCAAAAATCCGGTATTTATTAGTCTTTCTAAATCATTATGTTTTTTTTGTAAACTTTGTATGTGGCTCATGAGACTCATATGCAAACTCCATAATCAGTTAAAAGCTTGGTTTTTTGTAAACCAAGCTTCATTTTAATATAAGCAAATACACTTTGAAAGGAAAAAATATAGCTATGACTAGCGATAATAAAAAAAAATTGCTTGTGGCAATCTCTGGAGCTTCTGGAGCAATATACGGTATAAGGTTACTTGAGATTCTGAGGCAGATAAATATTGAGAGTCATCTAATTATTTCAAAATCTGCTCATCTTACCATATTACATGAGACGAATTATTCCATAGAACAAGTAAAAGATATAGCAGATTACTGTTACAATCTTTCTGATATTGGGGCTAGGGTTTCTTGCGGTGCTTTTAGGACATTTGGCATGATAATAGCCCCATGTAGCATGAGAACTCTAGCATCAATTGCTGGCAGTATTGAGAATAATTTAATCAGTAGAGCAGCAGGGGTTATACTAAAAGAACGAAGAAAACTGGTGTTGATGATAAGAGAGACGCCTTTACATCTAGGTCATTTAGAAAATATGTTAAAAGTAACGAATTATGGTGGGATAATTGCACCTCCAGTACCTGCTTTTTATAATTTACCTAAAACCTTGGATGACATGATAAATTATTCAATTTCGCGGGTTCTTGATATTTTTGATATTAACACTGATTTAATAAAACGTTGGGATGGTATGCCTACAAAAATTTAAAATCTATTAGTGCTTGAAAAATATCTGCTATAATTGCAGTGACGTCTTGAGGGTCATATATGCAACAAAGTTTTGAAAAAATACTAAAAGGCTATCAGCTATTTAGAAAAAAATATGCTTATGGTAATAAATCTATTATGCAGAGTCTATCCCGTGATGGTCAACAACCAAAGATTATGGTGGTTGCTTGTTGTGATGCACGAGTAGATCCGGCATTAATACTACAATGTGATCCAGGGGATTTATTTGTTGTACGTAATGTAGCAAATATTGTTCCTCCTTACGAAAAAGATGGATCTCATCATGGCACAAGTGCTGCCTTAGAGTTTGGAATATGCTTTTTGAAAGTTGAACACTTAATTGTATTAGGACATAGCCAATGTGGAGGAATTCAAGAATTATTAAATAGTGACGATAGAGTGCAGAATGATTTTATAACCAACTGGGTTTCTCTGATAAAAACACCTAATTTTAGACATCATAATGCTGATGATTATACAAAATTAGCACTTAAACAATCACATCAAAATTGTATGACGTTTCCATGGATTAATGAACTAGTGACCAAGAAAGAGCTAATTATTCATTTATGGTTTTTTGATATAAAAACTGGGCAAATTTTTACTTATTCTGATAAGCAACAAACATATCTACCCCTTGCTTAGGTTCTTGAGTATATACTCGATGAAAATCAACAATTGCGTTGTCGTTTTCCAAGATTTCCGGTACTCACGTACTAAATGTACGCCTAACACCTCGACCCTTCGACTCCTGCTACTATCATAATTTTGATTCTATCATCTATCAACTCTTCATTTACGAGCAGTAT
Organism: Candidatus Tisiphia endosymbiont of Micropterix aruncella; assembly: GCF_965178575.1. Lineage (NCBI taxonomy): Bacteria > Pseudomonadati > Pseudomonadota > Alphaproteobacteria > Rickettsiales > Rickettsiaceae > Candidatus Tisiphia > Candidatus Tisiphia endosymbiont of Micropterix aruncella. Next base: position 146,363 of record NZ_OZ238268.1, on the reverse strand, counting down.
ACTCAAATGAATGGTAAAAAGATGCCATCCCTACAAGAAAGCAGAGGGATGACATCAAAGTGTTGTTCGTATGAGGAAATGAGCGTTAGAAGTCCATACCGCCCATGCCGCCCATACCACCACCCATGCCACCACGTGGCATAGTAGGTTCATCTTTATCAGTTGGTTCATCAATAATAAATGCTTCAGTAGTAATAATCAAAGAAGCAACTGATGCTGCATCTTGCAAAGCTGTACGTACAACTTTTGTTGGATCGATAATACCAGCTTTAATCATATCAACATAAGTCATGTCTTGAGCATTGAAGCCAAAATGTTTGTCTTTACTATCATTAAGTTTTGCAACTACAATAGCTCCTTCCTCGCCCGCATTTTTTGCAATTTGTTTTACTGGAGCTTGCAATGCCTTCTTAACTATGTCAATACCAGCCTGTTGATCTTTGTTAGTACTTTTTAACGCTTCTAAAGCTTTTGCTGCATAGAAAAGAGTGACCCCACCCCCTGCAACAACACCTTCTTCTACTGCAGCTCTAGTAGCATGCAGGGCATCCTCGACACGATCTTTTCTTTCTTTTACTTCAACTTCAGTAGCACCGCCAACTTTTAAGACAGCTACGCCACCAGCAAGTTTAGCCAAACGCTCTTGTAATTTTTCTTTATCGTAATCTGAAGTAGATTCATCAATTTGTTTACGAATTTGTGAACAACGAGTAGCGATATCAGCCTTACTACCAGCACCGTCAATTATGACAGTATTTTCTTTAGAGATGGTAACTTTTTTAGCAGTACCCAACATTTTGATATTAACATTCTCAAGCTTCATACCAAGATCTTCGCTGATAAGCTGACCACCTGTTAAAATAGAGATATCTTCCATCATGAATTTTTTTCTATCACCAAAGCCAGGAGCTTTAACTGCAGCAACTTTTAACCCACCACGTAATTTATTTACTACTAGGGTAGCAAGTGCTTCTCCTTCTACATCTTCAGCAATTACTAGTAAAGGACGTCCTGATTGCATTACCGCTTCAAGTACTGGTAACATTTGTTGTAAATTTGATAATTTCTTTTCAAATAGTAAGATAAAAGGATTTTCCAATTCTACTACCATCTTTTCGGAATTAGTAACAAAATATGGTGATAGATAACCTCTATCAAACATCATACCTTCAACTACATCTACTTCGAAACTAAAATTTTTGGCTTCTTCGACGGTAATTACTCCCTCTTTGCCTACTCTTTCCATAGCTATAGCAATTTTTTCACCAATTTCTTTATCACCATTTGATGAAATAGTACCAACTTGAGCAATCTCCTCTTGGCTACTGATCTTTTTACTTGCTTTCCTAATTTCTTCAACTACTAGGTTAACCGCTAAGTCTATACCGCGTTTTATATCCATAGGATTTAAACCAGCTGCTACAGCTTCATTACCTTTTTTTACTATTGCTTGAGTTAGCACAGTTGCGGTAGTTGTTCCATCACCAGCAACATCAGATGTTTTGCTAGCCACAGATTTCACTAATTGAGCACCCAAATTCTGAGCTTTGTCTTTTAGTTCAATGGCTTTTGCAACAGTTACACCATCTTTGGTTAGTCTTGGTGCCCCGAATGATTGTTCAATTACAACATTTCTACCTTTTGGACCTAATGTTACTTTTACGGTATCAGCTAAAATATTAATACCTTTTAGCATTTGTTCACGTGCATGTGAACCGTGTTTTATTAATTTTGCTGCCATATATATATTCTCCTTACAATAAATAAATTATTAACCAATTATGCCCATGACATCACTTTCTTTCATAATGACCAAATCTAAACCATCAACTTTTACTTCAGTGCCAGCCCATTTGCCATAAAGTACTTTATCTCCTACTTTAATTTCTAATGGATGGACAGTACCATTCTCACTTCTTGTTCCCTTACCTACAGCTACTACTTCACCTTGTATTGGTTTTTCCTTTGCTGTATCAGGAATAATAATTCCTCCACTTGTTTTTTCTTCTTGTTGAATTGGTTTTACCGCAATTCTATCGTGCAATGGTCTAAAAGACATTCTTACCTCCATAGATTTTTAATACTTATAATGTGTATTCTATATATGCTTGATTTTGTAACAGTTCAAGGGGTAAAAAGAAAAATTTTTAAGAAAAATATTCTGTGAACAAAATATTGTGTATATTTATAAAAGTCTAATAAAGTTTAATAATGGAACAACAGAAACAGAGTGTTAGTTAAATAATTATTTATGTTTAGACCAATACTATAGTAAAATCCTATATAGTTAATAGACAAAGCTAACCCGAGAATGCAGGGTAATTTAAAAGTCACAATCATTAGTTGTTATAGATGCAAATTTAACCACTACCGATGTCATCCCAGCGTAGACTGGGATCTATATTACTTAATAGTCTTTCAGGCTATTTTTTTTAGATTCCCGCCTACGCGGGAATGACATCGAGTACATATTAAGCACTTTTTCCCTTATCTATTAGGCTTACAACCCGACTTTTAAATTACCCTGCCGAGAATGTTTGAGTTATATGTTGACATAATGCGTATCATTTTGTTTGGTGCTTATCATAGTACCCTAACCTGAATTCGATGTATACTACTCATAAATGAAGAGTTGCAAAGACAGGAGAGATATTATAAAGTTTAGGACATTATGAGAAAGAATGTATTGACAGAAGAACAAAGAGAAAAGTTGAAGGAACGTCATAAGACAGAACGAGACGGACGCATACGTGATCGTATTAAGGCAGTTTTGATGTATGACGATGGGTATAGTAATGTAGAGATTGCTAAGGTACTACTCTTGAGCCACGAAGCGATAAGAAAACATATTGTTGATTATCAAAAAGCCAATAAGCTTGCTACCGACAATGGAGGTAGCACAAGCAAATTAAGTGATGGTGATAGGGCAGAATTAGTGACTCACCTAGAAGCAAATAATTATGTTTATGCTAAAGATATCATGCATCACATTGAGAACAAATATGGGGTGACATATACGATAACGGGAGTAACAAAATTACTATACAAACTGGGTTTTGTTTACAAGAAGCCGAAAGTAGTACCGGCTAAGCTGGATTTTGACAAGCAAGAATTATTTAAGTTAAACTACAGTTTACTAAAAGGGAATCTCAGAGATAAGGAAGCCATATATTTTATGGATGGTGTTCATCCTCAGTATCAAGCAAGGGCAAGGTGCGGTTGGATAAGAAAGAACCAAGATAAGACCTTACCAACATTCAGTGGCTGGAGAAGAAAGCACATGATTGGTGCTATTAACCTAGCCGATTTACAGTTAGTAAGCACAGAGAACCCCAAAATAAATGGGGAGCAGATAGTTAATTTTCTACAAAGGTTGGAAGAGGAGAATAGTGACAAGGAAAGAATATATTTAATTTGTGACAATGCTAGTTACCACAAATCCAAGAAAGTTAAGGAATACCTAGTAAATACTAAAATAGAGCTAGTATTTTTGCCACCATATAGCCCAAATCTTAACCCAATTGAGAGATTATGGAAGTTTATGCACAGTATTACAACTAATAATAAATTTTATCATAATTTTGAACAATTTTCGGAAGCAATAAACAAATTTTTTAGCAACATCGGCGATTATAAAGATAGGTTACGTACCTTAATAAACGATAATTTCCAGACTATTACCGTTAACCATTTTTGCAACTCTTCAGGTTAATTGAGTATAACAAGTTACATCGAACTTTCGTGTTATATATAGAAACAATCAGGTTTGAAGCGGCTGCCCACCTGATTGTTAAAATATAACACTCCATTCAATATGTGATTTTAATAATTAAAATCACATATTGAATGATGAAAAAAGTTAAAATGCACTCGCAGAATCGTTTCAAGAGTGCATTTTTCCTTATAACAAAGCCGGTTCAATATAAGAATTATTAATTCTTATATCGAACTGAGGTTACCCTACATTTTTTATATAACCACTATTAAAATGGCTGCTGATCGTCTATTAGAGAGGAGTCGCTGAAAGCGGCGACGCGGCAATCTAGGATACGCGAAGCGTACTAGAAAAAACAGCTTCGCTGTTTACTTGGATCGCCACGGCATCTAAAGAGCCTTGCTATGACGATTATAGAAAAATGTAGGGTACTATGGGTGCTTATATCGAACTGAGCTTAATTATGATGATATAAATCACCTAAAAGAGTCTCATCAGATACATCATGCACTGCTTCACTATAATATTTACTATATGGAGGTGGTGCTGGAAGTAGTGGTGCAACTTTACGAGCTTTCGGAGGACAGTTCATTGTATGGGATATAGTTGTAATATCTGAAGGTAGTTGCGGGCATAAATGATCAAGTGGTAGTACACTAGGTGGTGCTGAATCTGCTGCTGGATGGTTGTTAGTAGTAACATACGTATTATTACAATTACTTGATCCTTCAGGAGGAGTTGATAGGGATAGTTCTGGAGCACTTGGTTCACGCTCATATTCAGCCTGACGTGCCTCTAGTATTGTCTCATATTCTCCCCGTTTAACTTCTAAATATTCATCCAAATTTTTAAGAAAAGTATTTTCCAATATTTTACTAACTTTTAAATATTTATCCAAATTTTCAAAAAAAGTATTTTCCAATATTCTACTTATCCATGGTGTAGACTCCTTAATTATATAGCTCAACCCAGCAATCTTCAGTGCTTCCTTAAAATTATGTTGGTCAATACATTTAAGTAACTTTCTAGCTTGAATTATTTCGTCTATTTGGTCACTGCGTTCTTCAAAATTTCTGCAATCATCTATATCATACCTTAGTAAGGTAGAATTTTTTATATATAGACCCTTTAAACTAACTTTTAATTCCCGACTAGCCAATTTTAGTTCCTGACTAGTTATTAATTTACTTTCCGTATTTTTTACAAAATTACAACATTTTTCCAAATCAGCAGCCTTCAATATCTCATGAACACTACTATCAGTAGCAAATAACTTTTTAGCTCGTTCTATTTTATCAATTTCATTCTTAAGTAATTGTATTGTGGTAGAAAACCTTTCTAATAGCATACGATCTTTTGACATAATAAACACATATTAAGATTATATTAATTATGACATAATATAATCTTAATATATATTAATATGCAAGATTTAGTAACAATATAGTTAAAATTAGTTATCTAAATTGTCTTATTTATATCATGATAACATACAATAACCTCAAATATTGATGTAAGACATCGGTTTAATAGCCTAGGGTGTTCATCCCTGCCTCTTCGGATGTCACCCCTGCTTCGGTGCGGGGTCTAAAAAATTTTAAAAAATCCTCTTGGTTTATTTTTCTAGATCCCAGCTTTCGCTGGGATGACATCATGGCAGTAACATCACCCCTAATGGCTATGATTACTTGAGCTTACTATTAATTTATTACATCAAACTGAGATTACAATATAAATCACATACTCTTTTGTTTCATTTTATTTTTCTTGATGGCATAGCTAATCAGCTCATCAATAACATTGTTTCTTATGGCTACTGCAATATCTACTTCATTTTTTTTCTGAATTTCTTGCCTTTTCGTCTTATCAATTCTTTTTGATTTTACATAAGCAAAATACGCCTTATCTTTTGACTGAAAAACTGGAGTATTGGAATCAATGTTAGCATTAAAAATTGCTGATAGTAATTCTGCTGGTAATTGCTGATTATTATGAATTTCATACCTAGAAAAAACTGTAGCTTGGTTGGTAGTAATGTCTAGAGGTTTTTTACTTTTACCAGGTTTATATTCTTTAGCAAGACTCTCTATGTTTCCTAAATTTATCTTTCTAATATATTGCTTATACCATAGTTCGTATACTTGATCCTTGACTGCCGAGAATTCTTGTAGTTTACTTGGCTGAATAGATTTAATCTCAACCAATATAAAAGCTCCTTTATCAGTTAGCTCCATTGGATATGATAATTCTCCTTCTGCAAGATCAAAAATACTGTCAGCATTTTGGTCAAGATCAATATACAATTCGCCTTTCAAGTGTTGGCGTTGTGGTACGATGGGACTTCGTGTAGGAACGACGGTTTGACTACGTTCCGTTCGCTCGCCACTCGCAGGCTTAGCCAAATCTTGAAATTCATCTTGTATATTATTAGTTAAATCCTTATAACTTACAGAATCTAAATTCTGTATTGGTAATTCATATTTTCCAGCAATTTCTGTTAAACTTGAACCAGCTGCCACATCATCTTCTAGATTTTTTGCTAATAGTAGCTTCAGCTCTTCTATTTTTTGTTGTTGCAATAATTCATTAACCTGTTTTCGTACCTCGCTAAATTTTTTATTAGCAAATTCTTCTTGGTTATCCTGATAAAACTTCAATAATTCTTCATCGCTATTATGAATTTGCTTACCTAACACTTCACTTGATATTTTTACATAAGACAAGCTACGTTTTTCCGGTATTTCAAATAACTCTTGGTTTTGCTTGTATAGCTCTTCTAACTGGCCCGGAGTTGCATAAGTCATAAACGCACCTTTAGGTTGAGCTTTTAGGTCAATTTGTACAAGGTCGACATCTCTTGTTTCAGCCATATAGTCTACGATATTTTTGACCATTATTTTTGGTGTTTGAAATGATTCTATAAAAATACTAATGAGACTATTCTTTAAGGTATGTTCTTTAACGTCAGATACATAGTCCTCCTCATTAATATAAGAATTTTTTAAAAAACCTTTAAAGAGTGCTATGTCAAATAGACCTTGCTCATTCTTAAAATTAGCAGATTCTTTAATAAACTGAATCACAGTATCATCAGTTAGATCTAGATTATAATAGTGTACTAAATAGTTCATGATGCGATTATTGATAAGTTTTTTAATAATAAAATTATCAATATTCAACTGCTTTATATCTTCTTCACTAAGATGTGTTCCAGTTTGTTTTTGAATAACACGAATTTGTTCGGCTTTTGCTTTTAGAAAATCTTCTTCGCTAATAGTTTTTGTATCAGAAAATGTAATCAAATCAAAATTATTGGTAGTCTGTAATACATCTTTAATTCCCCATCCAACAAATGCAAAGGCAATCATTCCAAGTAAAACACGCATTACAAAACTATCAGCAGCGTTTCTAATATTATTTAACATAAATATAAATTTTTTCTTCAAGTTTTTTGTAGTATACTAAGATAGTTCTGTACACTAATATCTGCAAGCGATTTTTATGAAAAAACTTATTATTGCTAACTGGAAAATGCATATAAGTTTAGATGATGCATTTAAATTTTGTGCTAGGCTAACAGAGCAGCAACATAACAATAAATTTATTATAGCTCCTCCTGCTCCCTATCTTGCTTATTTATCTGATAAATTCAAATCTATAGAGTTTTGTGGACAAAATGTCAGTCAATTTGAAGGACAAGGAAGTTATACGGGAGAATATTCAAGCCTATTACTGAAGCTAAGTGGTATTAATTATGCTATTGTTGGTCATAGTGAACGTAGAAGTTTCTTTCAAGAATCCAATGAATTAATCAGACAAAAAGCAGAGAATTGCTTGAACGCCAAGATCAGCCCTATTATTTGTATCGGAGAAGACCTAGCTACACGAAAAAATAATAATTATAAAAATTTTTTATTAAAACAATTAGTGGAATCCCTGCCAAATGATAAAATAGGGGAGGGGATAGATGTGATAATAGCCTATGAGCCGATTTGGACTATAGGAACAGGGATTATTCCTAACCAAGAAGAATTAATAGAGATATTTGATGTCCTCAATTATTTTCTTCAGCAAAGCCAAGTTGCAAATAATATTAGCTTAGTGTATGGTGGATCTGTAAATTTAGGTAATATAGAAAAAATATTAAGTATACAGAATATTGATGGGGTTATGATTGGCAAATCTTCACTTGATTATCAAATTTTAGTTCAAATATTAAATTATAGGTTTTTTAGAAAATGATGAATATATTACTTTTTGTTCATATTGTAATAGCAATACTGCTAATTATCGTAATTCTGATGCAAAAGACTGGCAATGATGGGTTAAGTGGTATGAGCGGTGGTAGTGGTAATATGGGTGTTGTAACAGGCAGAACTGTAGCTAATTTTTTGACTAAAACCACGGTAGTGCTTGCCACCTTGTTTATAATTAATGCTATTATTCTTGCCAATCTGTCTTCTCAGAAAAACCTTGGGATAATTAAGAAAATTGAACAAGTTAACGATAAGCAAGAAGAGTCTAGCTTGCCCATTGCCAAATAAAATTTAAGGACCAAGTTATGCAAAAAATAATTGATTTACATAATATCAAAATTGGTAATACCTTACCATTTGTGTTTATTGCTGGACCTTGCCAAATAGAAAGTCTAGATCATGCATTATTTATGGCTGACAAGCTTGTGACCCTTACTGCTAAGCTTAACATCCCCTTTATCTATAAATCGTCATTCGATAAAGCCAATAGAACTTCAATAAATGGTATCCGGGGTAGCGGTCTTGAGAAAGGGCTGGAAATTTTGTCTAAAGTAAAAACAGCCTTTAACTGCCCTATTCTTACTGACGTTCATATAGAGGATCAGTGTGCTAAAGTTGCTGAAATTGTTGATATAATCCAAATCCCTGCCTTCTTATGTAGACAAACAGATTTGCTGCATGCTGCAGCTAGGACTAATAAGGTTGTTAATGTTAAAAAAGGCCAGTTTCTTGCCCCTTGGGATATGAAGAATGTGTATGCTAAACTTGAAGCGTTTGGTGCAAAAAATATCATGCTTACCGAACGGGGTGCATGTTTTGGTTACAACACATTAGTATCGGATATGCGTAGTTTGCCAATTATGGCAGAAACTAAGACTCCTGTAATTTTTGATGCAACCCATTCAGTTCAGCAACCAGGTGGCATAGGTAACAGTAGTGGTGGCGAAAGAAAATATGTTGAAATACTAGCAAGGGCAGCTGTTAGCGTCGGAGTAGCAGGTGTTTTTATGGAAGTTCACCAAGACCCAAATAATGCCCCAAGTGACGGACCTTGTATGATCAAGCTGGATGATTTAGAATCTATATTGGTTAGGTTAAAGAGCTATGATGAACTAACTAAAGCAATATTTAAGATATAACATAACTTCAAGTATTGATGTAAGACATCGGTTTAATAGCCTAGGGTGTTCCTGCACCTTCGTATGTCACCCCTGTCTGTCATTCATCCCAGCTCCTTCGTATGTCACCCCTGCGTAGGAGGGGTCTAAAAAGTAGCATAGAAGGTATGTTATATAGATCCCCGCCTTCGCGGGGATGACATCGTTTTGACGTTAGTACTACAACTGTAGTATATAAGTTGAGTATAAAAATATTATGGTTTTTATGGAATATATTAACTATGGGGATAATCCAAGATACCAGTATTGTGCATATGCTGAGAGGTTGCTTAATGAATTAACTTTGCTAAATACAAAAGTAAAGCAACCAATAAACATTGATGAAGTCAAAAAAGGCATCTACTATGCTAAAAAATATCATGGTAGTCAAATGAGACAATCCGGCGAGCCATATTACTCGCATCCAATAGAGGTGGCTTATATGGTTGCCCAGTACACAGCCCTAGAAATTCCAAGATTGTTTAGGACTGACATGATAGTTACCGCATTACTACATGACACCATCGAGGATACAGAACTTACTAAAAAGATGATTGCCTATATTTTTGGTGATATAGTTGCTGGACAAGTTATGGATTTAACTAGGATTAAAGAAGACGGACATAAAATCAGCTCTGCCGAGGTGGTAGAAATTTTATATAGAGAAAAAAAGTATAATGTGGCATTTATAAAAATCTTTGATCGGATACATAATCTACAAACTTTAGAGGTTAAATCCCCCGAGAAAGCCAAAAAGATTATCGAGGAAACATATAACACATATTTTTACCTTAGCTATCCATCTTCAAATACCAGTAATAAAGCAACAAATTATTGAACTATGCTATCAACATCTACTCATTAAACAGCCTTTATTGAAACAATGGAAAATTATGGTTAAAGATGATTTTCAGTTTCCCGAGACAACTTCTCAAAATGAAGTAACCCAAATATATAACCAATACTTACTGGAATCATAATAAATAATAATCCTAGATAGCCAAAATATGTTGTTAAATAAATTAATCCAAAAGAACAAACAATAAAGACAACAGCACGAGAAAAAGCATATATTAAACCGCTACATGTAAAACGTTTAAAGATAGGAATGGCTTTAAGAATGATCGGAACAGCTGGTATGGTAGTTGGAGAAAAGACAACAATAAAACTCTGAATTAATAACATATTAAATGAGTTAGTGACATTTTTCAGTAAAAATGGAAAAATAAATATAAAAGGTAAAAAAATAAATAACTTTACTTTTAGTAATTTTAATGGATGTATTTTGTAACTTAGCCAAGCTAACATGCACCAAGGAAAAATTTGTATTATTGAGAGCATTAAATTTTGATGAATCACTTGTTCTGTACTAAAACAGAAAGAATTTTTTAGAATAGTACCACAAAAAAAATACGCAATGTAGAAATTTAATGGCCAAGAGCAATCTAATAAGAAGTAAGCTAAGGCTGTTTTCTTATTCACCTTTTCATTAACAATGGGGTTATTATTTAATTTTTTAATATCCATATTAGCTTTTTCAAATACCCTTTTTAACTGAAGTTTTGCATCAGCAAATTCAGGAGTTTCTATTAAAATTCTTCGAGCAGTTCCTCCAATTATGGCTATTATTGTTCCAAACCAAAAAGCTATACGCCAATTTACATTTCCTAAAGTTGCAAAACTTGCAACAATTAAGGCAATTGTTGTGCCTAAAAGCCCCATTACTTCAATAGTTGCTACAGCGGGATATTGAGCAGGCGGTTTCGTCATTTCTGTAACGTAAACCTCCGCACCAACTATTTCTCCAATAGAAGAGAGTCCCTGCATAACACGACATATAACCATACATACAGAAGCAGTATAACCCCATTGAGCGTAAGTTGGGAGATTAGCCATAGTGAGGCAACAGGCTGCCATAATACAAGTAGTTATAATAAAAGTTGATTTACGCCCTATATTGTCTCCTATATATCCAAATATTAATGCTCCTATAGGTCTCAGCACATATGATGAACAAAAAGCAGCTGCTGCGAGCAAAGTGGCAGTACTAGGATCTGTTTTTGGGAAAAATATCTCATTGAGGAATGTAGCCATGTGTACGTAAAGCATAAAATCAAAAAATTCTAAGAACGTCCCTATCGAAAGCAACCCAACCGCTTCTTTCTGTTCTTTCGTTAAGCTTCTTTGTTCTTGCTGATAGTTTAACATTATTTGCCTCGCATTTGCGTTCATTGAAATATATTTATGAGGGAATAAATTATGCTTATTACCCCAATTCGAGATAAGAATTAGTTAATTCTGATCCTCTTACGATGTCACCCCTGCGAAAGCAGGGGTCTAAAAAAGTTTAACAAATCCTCTCGGTTTATTTTTCTAGATCCCGCACCGAAGCAGGGGTAACATAAAACCCTACAATGTCACCCCTGCCTCCGAATTCGCGTTTATTGGAGTTTTTTCCCCCAAGATTGAAATACCCCACCTGCACTTTGTATAACCGTCTTGTCTTGAATAATCTGATCCATGTCTTTTAGCATCTTTTCTATTTCTAAATTATCGATCAACTTATGCTTAATAAAATGTTCTTTTTCTTCTAAAAGAGATAATTTTAATAATAATTTTTCTTCCGCCCCATTAAAAACTGGTTGATGAAAATCAAATTTTACATCTGTTAATTGAAGACTACATAAAGTATTAAATAGCTTTATACCATAAGAATAATCTACACTAAGTCTTTTTGCAATTTTATGTAATAATTCTTTATATTGTTCTATTGAACGAGCATATGGATAATTAAATATAGCTTTATAATCATGCTCTTCACATGCAATAGTTCCACCTGGCTTTAATAAACTTAACATATTATTTAAGGCTTTTTGAGGATGTGTTAGATGTATGAGTACAAACCTACAATATACTAGATCATATTGCTCATTACCCTGATAATCTTGTATATCTGCAACTTGGTATTCAACAATATCGATGTTTTTACTACTTAACTTACTTTTAGTAAGCTCTATCTGTTTTGGGCTTATATCTAAGCATAATAGTTTGCCATCTTGTCCAATTTTCTGATATATTATATCAATAGTCTCACCAGATCCACAACCAATAATCGCTACTTTCATATTTGGACGAAGTTCTAGCCTATCCAATAGAATATTAGTATATTTACCATATATTTTATTCAAAATACTGAGTCTATAATCCGTTTCATCGCCAGTTGCTAAAATATAGCTATTCTTTTTTACCATTTGATTTATTTATATTTTATATATCTATTTGGTAATATATTGCTGATTTGGTTCATTGATAGCAAGAGAAAATAATATAGAAAATTGAAATAATAAATTCTTGGTTGTAACAATACCACTAGTTCTTAATAAAAGCTGAAAGTTTTATTTCACAAATTAATTGCTCTTTTTTTTGCTAATATGCTTAGTGATTATTAGTAAGTATGCTACAATGCGGTGAATTCAAGTAATTTATTACATTTTATGTTTCAAACATTAACTCAAAATCTAACGAAAATTTTTGATCGTATCAAAAGAAGTGGTACTTTATCGGAATCCCAAATAAACGATACTATGCGTGATATTAGGATTGCCCTTCTTGAAGCAGATGTTGCACTGCCGGTAGTTAAGGATTTTATTGCTGTAGTAGCATTAAAAGCTATGGGGCAGGAAGTCATAAAATCAGTAGCTCCAGGGCAGATGATAGTAAAGATTGTCCATAATGAGTTAATCAATATATTATCCTCGTCTCTAGATGAAAGTAGTTTACAGCTTAAATCTGAACCGCCGGTAAATATTTTAATGGTTGGTCTGCAAGGCAGTGGAAAAACTACAGCAAGTGCCAAATTAGCACTTAGGCTAAAAAATCAAAATAAAAAGGTACTTTTAGTCTCTCTTGATATTTATAGACCAGCTGCTCAGGAACAATTAACTATCCTTGGTAAATCTATAGGGGTAGATTGTTTAACTATTGTCCCCAACCATACTCCTATAGATATTGCGAAAAGAGCTTTACACGAGTCGAAATTATCTGCCTATGACGTCGTTATTTATGATACAGCAGGTAGGTTACAAATCGATGATGAGATGATGAAAGAAGCATCAAATATAAAAAATTTAATAGACCCAAAAGAGATAATTTTGGTGGTTGATGCAATGACAGGGCAAGATTCGGTACTTATAGCTAGCAATTTTGATCAAAAATTAGGGATTACCGGCGTAATTTTATCCCGTATTGATGGCGATGCCAAAGGTGGGGCGGCTCTAAGCATTAAACATGTTACCAAGAAACCTATTAAGTTCTTAAGCACTGGCGAGAAATTGACAAATTTAGAATTATTTGACCCAGAACGCATAGCTTCAAGAATATTAGATATGGGAGATATCATCTCCTTCGTTGAAAAAGCAGCAAGCATAATAGACCATCAAGAGGCAGAAAGAGCGGCTGCTAGACTTAAAAAAGGTAAATTTGATTTGGAAGATTATCTAACGCAAATGAGGAGTATAAAGAAACTAGGTGGATTCAGTAGTATGATGAGTATGTTGCCTGGTATTAATAAAATTATCGATAAGGTCGATCAATCGAAATTAAGTGGCAAATTAATAGACCACCAAGAAGCAATAATTTTATCTATGACCAAGAAAGAACGAAAAAACCCAGATTTGCTAAATGCCTCACGTCGGAAACGTATCGCTGAAGGATCTGGAACATCAGTACAAAAAGTGAATAGTCTATTGAAACAATTTAAACAAATAAGTGGTTTCATGAAAAAGGCAAGCAATATGAATCCCAAAAGCCTAATGCGTAGTGGTATAAGCAACTTATTTAAATTATGATAACCTGAATTACCATCAACTCTTCATTTACGAGTAGTATATATGTATCCCTGAATTCGATGTAACTTGTTACATCGAATTCAGGTTGAATTTGACAGATGATCCCTGCGAAGATAGCGGGATCATATTAACCGGAGATTAAATGCTTAGCAAGGTATATAACGATCTTATTTTACAGATTAAAGCCAATAAATATGATTTTTTAAGGTTTGATCTGATTAAGCAAGATGCAATAAAGGATCTCGCAGCTCAGCTTGCCTTAAAATATGATATTGTGGTAGTTATAGGTTTTGGTGCGTCTTCTCTAAATGTTAGAGCATTATTAAGTATAAAGGCAGTAGCTACTAAAAGGCTAATATATCTTGATAGTTTAGATCAGTTGGAAATTGATGAGAAACTGGCATTAGTTGATTTAAGTAAAGCAGTCTTTTTCTCATTGAGTAAGTCTGGGAACACAAATGAAACCTATTTATTAACTAAGTATGTTTTAGAAGTTTTACATGTTCCCCCTCAAAATGTTTATGTAATAGTACCGTTTAGTAATAATTTGTTACGTAATTTAGCAGAGTCTTTTGGTACAAATTGTCTAGAACATGATAATATTCGTAGTGGAAGATTTGGCGTAATTTCTAATGCATCTTTGCTCCCAACCGCAATTGCAGGAGTTGATGTACATAAAGTCGTACTAGCTGCTTCAAAAAAAATATCAGATATTCTTCTTGATGGATTTAATATTTGTGAGATAGCGGAGCATTACCTTAATCAATATTATTTAAATAGACATATATTAGTTATGTTTAATTATTGTTATCAATTAGATGGTCTATGTAGATGGCAACAACAGATTATAGCTGAATCACTTGGTAAGAATGGTTTTGGTATAACTCCTATAATAGCAAAAGGAACATTTGATCAACACAGTCAATTGCAGCTTTATTTAGAAGGTCCGGATGATAAATTTTATCAAGTTATTACTAACAAAGCAAACTCAGATATTGAAATAGCTCTAGCTGCTCATTCTAATAATATATATAATGCATTAGGTCAAGTCAAACGACCAGTGATGCTAGAGAATTTTGTACATATCGATGAACAGGTAATTGTAGATCAAATTATTCACGTAATGTTGAGTACTATACTAATTGCAAATCACCTAAAAATCGATCCATTCAACCAGCCATCTGTGGATGAATATAAAAAGGTATAACAGACCTATTTCGCATCAGGAAGAGCTGCAAGTGCTGAATTAAACAACTTAGAAAGATTTTTCTTATCCACTTTGTCATCATCAGAAAAACTAGCAATAGTGGTGTCAATCATATCATTAGACAGTCCTACCGAGTGTGTCCATAGTACCCTACCAGTTGGTACGTCAAGAATAGCTAATCTAACTCGCGAAACTTCTGATGGGTCTGATAAATTGACTCTACCAGTTATACATCCCTTCAAAATCTCTGTACAAAAATCCTTAGTTACTGCACCAGATGTTTTACTCTCCGCATAGAAATTTATTAAAACTAGTAAATCAGCTCCTGCTTTTTCACCAAGATCAACTGCAGAAGGAATTTTTTCATCAATAGAATATGCCGCATCCTCTTTCCAAGCTCCACTAGCATAGAGTATATTTAGAGTTTCATCAAAATTATCCTTAATGTCAACGACGTATTTTGACAGTTTGTTAGTACCAATTTCTGTTCTAGAGAAAAGTTTAATATTATACCCTTTGTCCTGCATTTTGGTTATGAATGTATCTACAATATTTTCTTCAAGGCAATCCTCATAATTATAAACTCTCGTTTTTTTATTAAAAGCATCAATTTGATTTACTTCAACTTTTGGTGGTAAAAGTAAAGCAACTTTGGACTTAGTTAGCGATTGCGAATAATCAGGTGCATATCTCACAAAAGTCGTTTTAGTACAAGCCGATGTAGAAAAAAACAGTAAAATTATAAAGAAAATTCTGACCATATAACTATGTATTTTTATTAATTTTTATATGTAGCTGGAATGAGTCTAGTTCTCTTCTCAGAAAGAATAACTAGAACATCTTGCCCCTCATTTATCACAGGATTGGTTTTATCTTCTCTAGCCTGCACAATGGTGATAATACCTGTAGCACGTACAGCTGCCATAGCATTTCTTAAAAGTCTGCTACCTTCGTAATAATCGTCTTTCAAATTCGATCTATTAACCTGTACGATATATTCTGTACCTTTTGATGCTCCCAAAGCAGATTGCATTATTGCACCAGTAACACCTCCAACAATAGCACCACCAACAATTATAGCCGCGTTATTAGTTCCGCTAGCAGCAACCGCCCCACCAGTAACAGCCCCAGCTAGACCACCAATTGCATTATCACCAAGTCTTTCATCCTCCGTGATTTTGATATCTCTTTTGGCAAGAAGCCTTCCTTCCAATACAATATTTAATGTTGAATCACTAGTATATGTATTTGCCGCAAGATTCCGACCGCAGCTAGAAAGAGTAAAAGCAATTATAAGAATCAAAAAAGTATATAAAAGTTTTTTAATCATAAAATTATTATTTTTATATTGTTAATAAAATTTAAGAATGAATTAAAAGTAAGATTATACTATACAAAATTAGATACATGCAATAAATTACTATCTCCAGTTGCCAATTGAACTGAATAATTTTTGAGGAATTTTTAGGCAAAATGTAGCTGAATACCGCAAGCAGTATGCAGATATATGTGAGAAACGGAAGTAAATTTTGACGACAAAATTACCACAAAGAATCCGTTCACAACACTCTCATTAGATATCTTTCGAAACTCGCTTATGCGAGTTTCGAAAGATATCTAATAATGATCCAAGAGGTCTAATAAGTCTATTGCAGATGAGTCTTTACCTGCACCACTATATCTGCAAAACCTTGTGGGTTGTTGACTGCCAATTCAGCTAGCACCTTGCGATCGATATCTATGGCAGCTTTTTTCAGTCCACCCATAAACTGTGAATATACTAAATCATGCTCGCGTACTGCTGCATTGATTCTTTGTATCCAAAGCCCTCTAAAATCACGCTTACGATTTCTACGATCTCTATAAGCATATTGCAGAGCTTTTTCAACTTTTTCAATTGCTACCCTAAAGCAATTATTCGATCTTCCCCTATAACCTTTAGCAAGTTTGAGAATTTTTTTATGACGATTTTTTGAAACTTTTCCTGATTTTACTCGTGACATATCTCACCTATTTCCTTATTTAAATTATTAAATTCCATATGGAAGAAAGAATTTTTTCAAGTTCTTTGCATCTTGATCGCAGAGAATTGTTGTTCCTCTAAGGTTACGAAGTTGAGATTTTGTACGACGTCGCATGAAGTGCTTTTTTCCAGCTTGAGTGGCACAGACTTTGCCAGTAGCAGTAAGCTTAAAGCGCTTTTTTACCGCTGATTTTGTTTTTAATTTAGGCATTATAATTCCTTTATTTGGTATTTTAAGATCAGTCTAGCAAAAACTAGGCATACCAAAGCCACGTTGCTAATAGACGTAAGTATAATATTTTTAAGTATTATTGCAAGTCAATTTTGCAAATATTTTGGCTAGGATCATTTATATATGTTAATGTTATCTTAACCTCAACTATCGATGTAATAAATTAATAGTAGGCTCAAGTAATCATCGCCATTAGGGGTGATGTTACCGCCATTATGTCGTCCCTGCTTCGGTGCGGGATCTAAAAAAATAGCCAAGAAAACTATTAGACTTTTTTAGACCCTGCTACCTTCGCAGGGGTGACATCGACAATAGCTAAATGTACGTTATATCAATTATTAGTTGCGATTTTTGAACTGCCCTCTGAGGGTTATCTTAAAAAATAAGCTAGCTGATTAGTTTAATTTATAGTAAACTGTAAATTAACCTGAATTCGATGTAACAAGTTACATCGAACTTTCGTGTTATATATAGAAACAATCAGGTTTGAAGCGGCTGCCCACCTGATTGTTAAAATATAACACTCCATTCAATATGTGATTTTAATAATTAAAATCACATATTGAATGATGAAAAAAGTTAAAATGCACTCGCGTCAGCCGTTTCAAGAGTGCATTTTTCCTTATAACAAAGCCAGTGCGATATAAGAATTACTAATTCTTATATCGAACTGAGGTTAAATTAAAAAATAGAATTATGAAAAATTTACTCTTAGTAACGATTATAGCTATTTCACTTTTATTCTCTGTTTCCTCTGTGGCTATTGAAAATCAATTTTATTTGAAAGCAGAAGTTGGGGCGAATAAAATGGCTAATATTAAGTTAAATGATAAAAAACTAAAGCAAAATACCGCTATGTTTCTTGGCGGAGGTTTGGGTTATTATATTCTAGATAATGTTAGAGCTGATCTCATGCTTGCTTGGATTGCTAATCATCAATCTAAGCATTCTTTTGCCGGTACAGACTCAAAAATTAAGCCTCAAATTGCTACTTTAATGCTTAATGGTTATGTGGATATTGTTGATATAAGTATTTGTGAATTTTTTGTTGGTGCTGGTGCTGGAGTTGGTCAACTAAAAAACCAAATTACTAAGAATAATGGTGTATCAGTTTCTAGTGGTAAAAAAAACAACCTAGTCTACCAGCTTACTTTTGGAGTTGCTACAAAGTTAGCCCCAGGAGTAAAAGTTGAAGCAGCTTACAGTTGGAAAGATTTTGGTAGCACAAAAGAAATAAAAAATCATATTAAATCATTAGCATATAAAGGTCATAATGTATCACTCGGCGTCAGGTTGGATGTGTAATACCATTTCCCATTATTAACTACGCTATTTAGTGCTACAGTTGTAGTACTCATGTTAAAACGATGTCATCCCAGCGAAAGCTGGGATCTAATAATGTTTAATAGTCTTTTAGCCTGAATATTGCATGATGATAGAAATTTTCTGTCGTGTAGGTCTCATACTAAAAGGCATGCAGGTCGATTATCTAAAAATACACTTTGTAAATTTATATTTTTTATAAAATTACTGTATTTCCTGATATTATCAATACTTTGTGGGTATTGTGATAATTGATCGTGCAATATTCAGGCTAGGCTATTTTTTTAGATTCCCGCCGTTGCTAAGAATGATATCGTTTTTGGTTCTGTAAGTACCATTACACGCGAATTCGGGATAAGAATTTGCCAATTCTTATCCCAAATTCGGTAAAATTATAGAAACAATCAGATTTGAGACGGCTCTGCATCTGATTGTTAAGTTAATATTTTGCTAAAAACATGATTTTAAAAGATTAAAATCATGTTTTTAGCTTTGGAAAGGTTTAAAATGCATTCGCGTTAGCCGCTTTAAGAATGCATTTTTCCTTATATTAAAGCCAATTCGGGATAAGAATTAACTAATTCTTATCCCGAATTGGGGTATTACTTACGTTGGCTTTTTGATCCACGTGGGCAATGCTACCTTCGTAGGAATAACATCGTTGAACAACTCGGACACTATATGAAAATACCATACCATTGTGATGTTGCCAAAAGGGTTATATTAAAAGAATCTGCTGCATTAGTTG
Source organism: Candidatus Tisiphia endosymbiont of Micropterix aruncella (assembly GCF_965178575.1). NCBI lineage: Bacteria > Pseudomonadati > Pseudomonadota > Alphaproteobacteria > Rickettsiales > Rickettsiaceae > Candidatus Tisiphia > Candidatus Tisiphia endosymbiont of Micropterix aruncella. Next base: position 126,855 of record NZ_OZ238268.1, on the reverse strand, counting down.
AATTATCTAATAATATTCCTAGTGATTTTAACAATATAGTAGATTATATAATTAACTATAAAGGTAGGATTATTTTAACCGGCATAGGAAAGAGTGGTTATATAGCTCATAAAATAGCAGCAAGTTTTGCTTCTACCGGTACGGCTGCTTTTTATCTGCACCCAGCTGAGGCTAGCCACGGTGATCTTGGTATGGTAACTGACAATGATGTAGTATTCATGCTGTCTAATTCAGGGGAGACAAAAGAATTATTTGATATAATGAAATATTGTAAGAGATTTTCTATAAAAATAATTGCCATGACTATGAATGCCAACTCTACTATAGCAATCAATAGCGATTTCCTATTATTAATACCAAGAATCAATGAAGCATCTTATATTGCCGCTCCAACAACTTCTTCGGTAATGATGTTATCTCTTGGAGATGCACTTACCACTTCTGTACATGAAGCACGAGGTTTCTCTGAAGATGATTTTCGGTTGTATCATCCTGGGGGGAAGATTGGAGCGAATCTTATAAAGGTAGAGAGCTTAATGCGGGGGAAAGATCAGTTGCCTTTAGTATATGCTGATACCTCATTTACCGATACTATATTGGTTATGAATCAAAAGAGTCTTGGATGTGCTATAGTGGTAGATAAAGATTTGAGTTTGGTTGGTATTATAACAGATGGAGATCTGCGTAGACATATTAATGATAAAATAGATATGAAGTATGCACGCGATGTAATGACTTCTAACCCAAAACAAATTTCTCCTTCGAAATTAGCGGGAGAGGCTTTAGGTGTAATGAATAGTAAAACAATTACTAGCATACCAGTAACTGAAAATAATATAGTGATTGGTATTGTTCATATCCATGACTTACTTAGGGCAGGAATCAGCTGATGAATGTCCATGATAATGTTACCCCAATTCTAGATAAGAATTATAATTCTTATCCCAAATTCGCGTATAATGTTGGCAATATTATGGTTAGGATTCCCTTCATAGATAAAGGTAGTAGTGCTATCATTTCATCTTATAGACGTTCAATTAGTCTATCAAAGATCTTATCTTGTTTAGGGATAGTATTAACCTTATATTTAATTTATATAAATTTAAATCCTATCAGTAATAATTTAAAATCAACTGAGGATAATAGTAGCAATAGTGCTTTTAATCCAAATGATAAACTCGATTATGAAATAAAAATTTCAAATTCAATTTTTAAGGGGTTCAATAAAAACTTAAATCCTTACCAGATTCAGGCTGTGCAAGCAGTTAGGACTTTAGGTAATCAATATAAACTAGAAGAAATTAATGCTACATATAAAATAAGTGACAACAAAGACTTAGTGATCAGTGCAAAAAATGGTATATTAAATGAGAATAGTCACATGTTAAAATTAAAAAATGATGTACAGTTTTTTTTAGGAGAAAGCAGATTAAACGCACAAGAAGCCCAACTGAATCTACTAAATAAAGAAACATATAGTAACACAGGGGTGGTATTATCTTATAAAAATTGTAAAATTACTTCTAATAATTTTAGTGCTACACATGATAATGATATTATAAATTTCAAAGGTAATGTATCGACGGTTATTGATGTATCAGATTTTTAGCATGATTTGTTATCTATTGCTTGTTCTAATCATGAGTTCATCAGCATATGGGAAACATCCGTACTCAAAGCATTCGAGTATGGATAAATTATATATTAATTCTGACAATTTAGTAATTGATCAAACTAAGAATCAAGCTTGTTTTACAGGAGAGGTGATTTTGTGGTTTGATGATATAATGGTAAAAACAACTAATTTAGAAATTTTTTATAAAACAGTTGATAATAAAAAAACTATTGATTACATCTCTATACCGTCAAGATTGACTGCTAAGAGGAATAATGGTCAAGAGTTACTAACTGCTATTTCTGCAAAATATTTTGTAGAAAGAAAAGAACTAGTGCTGCTTGGTGATGTAATAGTACAGAATAAGGATGGTATTATAAAAACTGACAAGCTAGTATATTATACGGAACTCAATAATATAGATTATACCAAATCAAAAAATTAGTTATGTAAGAAATTTTTTAAAGTATGCCGCATTTAATAATAGAGAAATTACAAGTAAGTAGTATTTCAAAATCTTATAATAAGAGAGTGATCCTAAACGACGTATCTCTTCAATTAAAAACAGGAGAAATAGTTGGTCTTTTTGGTCCAAACGGTGCAGGTAAAACTACCTGTTTTAGTATTATTATAGGACTTACCAAACCAGATAGTGGAGCATTATTTTATAATGATCATGATATTACTCATTTACCAATTTATTTAAGAGCTAGGTTTGGCTTTAGCTATCTTCCTCAAGAACCATCAATTTTTCGTGGGCTATCTGTAGGAGATAATATTAGATTAATGCTAGAGGTTTTAGAAAATGACCAAGAGATTATCGAACAAAAAACATTAGATTTGCTTAAAGAATTTTCTATTCTTCATCTAAAAGACATGCCAGCAATAGGATTATCCGGCGGAGAAAGACGTAGACTAGAAATCGCAAGAACAATAGCACTAGATCCCAAATTTATTATGCTTGACGAACCACTTGCAGGCATTGATCCGTTAGCAATTGAGGATCTTAAAAATTTGATTGTTCACTTACGTAACCGCAATATCGGCATCCTAATTACTGATCACAATGTTAGAGATACTCTTAATATAGTTGACAGAGCCTATGTTATTTACGAAGGAAAAGTCCTATTAGAAGGAACTCCACAAGAAATAGCCACAAGCTATCAAGTAAAGGAAGTATATCTAGGGCAATCTTTTTGTTTGTAATAATAGACTTCTTGCCATCAGCAATTATAAATCCAAAATTGTTGCGTGGATCACTAGTATGTCATTCCCGCGTAGGCGGGAATCTATAATATCTAATAGCCTTTGCAGGTTATTTTTTGGATTCCTCACCGAAGCGGGAATGACACCCTAGGCTGTTAAACCAATGTCTTACATTGAACTCAGGTTAGTTAATAATTTATGCTTTAATTACAATAGTAGATAATATGGTACGGTTATATAATTCTCCAGTATGGCAGGCACGTCGATAACTTGGATATTTCTCAGGGTTAGTATATGTATCTTCTAGCATCCTTGTTATATCTTTAATACCCGCTTTTTGCAGTTGAAGTTCTACATAAGCTGGTAAATCGAACATATAATGCTTTGTTCTCAAAGAGGCACTAAAAAACTTTGAGTTCTCAGCCCTCTGCTTTATAAAATTATCGTAAAATTCTTGGTCTACCTCATAAGAATATTGTTGAATACTAGGGCAAATAATAGCTTTAATATTTTTTGCTCCTTTCTTATGCATTAGTTCTACCAAATTATTAGTGATACCAGCTTTAGCTCCACGCCAACCACAATGAGCTACCCCTATAACCTTACCATCTTCGCTACTAAGTAGAATAGGAACGCAATCAGCAGTTTGTACTGTTAGTACTAGATTTTTTTTGGTAGTAACTGCCCCATCAGCTTCGGGATCATTCTCAATATCACTATCAGCATCAATAACTTTGTTACCATGCACTTGCTGTAGGATAACAATATTCTCGGCATCATAATGTTTAACTACTGTTAGCCGATTATTCTCGACACTTTCTAAGGTCCTAGAGTCACCCAACTTATTTTTTTTACTATAAATATGACTAGATTGCTTGAAGCTTCCATCAAAAATTTTATAATAAACTTTATTTTTTATAAACTCATCCATATGGCCACCCTACAGAAATTTATCCATACACTATCAGATCATTTGCAAAAGAACAATGCTTTACAAAAAATCATTAACAAATTTCGAACAGACTACTCACTAATAGCTTGCATCGGAGTGGAAATAGAATTTTATTTAAGCAAAAATATTGATCCACTCGAATTTCAGACTCTACTTGGAATAGCAGTTAAGAAAGAAAAAGGAGCTAATCAATTTGAGGTAGATTTGCCGCCTTCCACTAACATAATTGAGTATATAGAAAAAATTAGTAGCACTAAGTCTAAAATACAAATTATTGCAGAAAAATTACGGGGTAATGTAAATTTTTCTGCCAAACCATTTGCAAGCGATTATGGTAATAGTATGCATTTTCATGTAAATTTTATATCCCCAAATGATTTGGAGAATTCTATACTTAATATTGATCTAATGGGTCAAAGTATCTGTCATTATATGCTTGACACTTTCTTGATATTCATGCCAAATGAAGATGATTACCTTCGTTTGGATAAGAATTTTATGGCACCAACTAATGTATCTTTTGGTAATAATAATAGAACTGTTGCACTGCGTATCCCTGACCTATCGCCTAAAAGACTAGAACATAGAATAGCAAATCCACTAACTGATCCTTATTTAGCAATTTTTACTATTTTAAACTCTATATTTCTAGGTCTAAAATTTCCTGATAAAATAAATAATATCAACAAAATATATGGCAATGCTTTTGATCAACAATATAATTTAGTGTCATTCCCCAAATCATTAACAGAAGCATTAGAGCTATTTAATTTGGAGTTTTTTATATACCTAAATAATAGACAAAGAGAACTAGCTACTCTAGAATCACTACTAGAAATAATGAAGAAATTATAGTGTTACAAACTTTAAAAAAAAGTACTTTAAAAATTGGTAAGTGCCAAGTTCAATTATTACCTTTATTACTTACTATATTAGCATTTGTAATTCTCTTATCACTTGGGTTTTGGCAAATTGCTAGATTACAGGAAAAAGAACTGTTTTTAAGTTCAATGAAAAATAATCTTAATAATCCGCCAATTGATATAAAAACACTTAGTGGACATAAATTATATGCTAAAATAAGGGCGAACGGCCATTTTCTAGTGGGTAAGAATTTACATCTTTATGGACGCAGATCAATGTCCACTGAAAAAGATGGTTATTATTTAGTTACCCCATTTCAAACTGATGATAACAAGATAATCTTGGTTGTACTAGGGTGGTTTGCTGGGAGGCATAAAGAAAATATTGATAATATAATAAATAACTCTATGGAAATCACAGGTGTAATTCTTCCCGGTGAAAAAACAAAGCTGTTTGTATTGGATAATGATGTTAAAAACAATGTTTGGTTTACCTTGGATTTAACTCAAGGCTCTGATGTTCTTGGCTTAAAATTAGAAGATTTTTATTTAATTATGGAGGGTAATAACAATCGATCTGATATTCTTAAAAGTTTGTCGATTGAAAATTTGCTGAATGTCAGAAATGATCATTTAGAATATGCCATAACTTGGTTTGCATTAGCAATTTCGTTAGCAGTAATTTTTGTGATTTGTAATTTGTCTAAAAGAAATTAGAGTGTATATATACTCGGTGAACTTCAAGAATTGGCGGCGGCGTATCAAAGATCTGTGCTGCTCACGTACTAATGTACGCTCCGCTGCTCGACTTTGACACTCCTAGCTCTTCTTGAAGTTATACTATCGTCTACCCAACTCGTGAAATCATAGCAGTATACTCTTCTGCTTTTTAAATCACAGGAGTATACACTAGTTAATAAAATAAATATAAAGGAGTAGTTATGACATTAAAAATAGGCGATACTGCACCAAATTTTACTATGCCAATAGGTGATAATAGTAAAATCAATTTGTCAGATTTAGCAGGAAAGGTTGTTGTATTATATTTTTATCCTAAAGATGATACGCCAGGTTGTACTATCGAAGCCGGTGACTTTAATAAATTAAAACTAGAATTTGAAAAAATGAATGCTGTCATTATTGGTGTATCAAAGGATGACTTAAATTCTCACGATAAATTCAAGAAAAAATATTGTTTGGATTTTGATCTTGCATCAGATTCTAATTCCGATACTTGTGAAAAATATGGAGTTTGGGTAGAAAAATCAATGTTTGGTAAAAAATATATGGGAGTTAATAGAGCTACTTTCTTAATAGACAAAAAAGGCAAGATAGCTTACATTTGGCCAAAAGTACAAGTGGCTGGACATGCTGAAGACGTATTAAATCAGGTGCGGACAATAATATAAACACATATATACTTGATAATCAAGTTTTTTTCTGAAGGCTACAATCAGGGTAATTTAAAAGTTGGGTTGTAAGCCTAATAGCATAGTACCCTACCTTTTTTATAGTATACTTGCAGCAAAACTGCATAACTTTATCTAATTTTTTTGCTAGTATGAATTTTTTATACATTTGGGTTCCTACTATGCAAATACCATCAATTACTATTGAGCAAGTAGCTCAGCAATTTAAAGCTTGGCGTCAAACTAAAACTAACAAGTTTGATCCCATACCAAACCATCTAAAGGAATTAGTTCACCAATTACTCCATCATTATTCTTACCAAGAGATAGCTAAACATCTTAATATTAATATTAATAAAGCAACAATTAGTTCAATTAAAAAAGCCCATGAACCTACCCTCAAAACTTCTCCTGTCTCAGCTTCAAATCAAGCTCTACAACAAAATATTAATTTTGTCCCATTTCAACTAGTAAATTCTATAGCTACTGATCCTGTAGCGAACCCCAAACAAAATCACTATACTTGTCACATTATTAAACCAAATGGTACCAAGCTTATTATCCAAACACTAGAGCCAAAAACCATAATTCAGACATTTCTATGCTGCAACTAACCCCGGCGTCAGTTATTTTTGTTGCCACTATTGCCATCGATTTTCGCAAGGGTATAGATGGCTTAATCGCTGTTTGTAGACAAAAACTTTCTTCTGACCCTCTTAATGGTTCCTTGTTTTTATTCTATAATAAAAACAGAACTGCCATTAAAATTTTGTCCTTTGACGGTCAAGGCTTTTGGCTATGCTCTAAACGCCTATCCAAAGGTAAATTTACGGCAAAACTCTTCCCTTCTGATAATTTATCTTATCAGATTTGCCATAGAACCTTATACATTCTTATTCATAATGGCGATCCTAGTTCTGCCAAACTCTCTAATGATTGGCGTTCTGTCATTTAAGCTGCTGTCTTGATTAATTCCGTATTATTCATATATCTTGCATAGGCAAAAGGGCTATAATTCGCAGGATGCTTCTTTGCTTTGCTACTCTGCTCTTGTAGCCAATTTAAATATTTAAAGGCATTGATCTCGTTCTCACTACAAGTCTTTACTATACTATATAGACCACTATGTATCTCAGCACTATTGATTGTTTTAAAGAATAATGAATTCTTCCTTTGTAAAATAATGGTACGCAGTGATCTCTCAGCCCAATTATTATCAAGACTGCTAACTGGAATTTTTAAAAATTGGGTCAAACCTTCTTTATTATTTAACCAATATCTCATAACTTGTCCAAGCCTACTATTAGGCTCAACTTTCTTGTCGTTAAATAATTCGTCTATTTTGTTATATATGTTTTCTATATATTTACTGCTATGTTCCTGATGATACCCCAGTTTTTCTTCAGGGCTCATCTCTTTACATTGATGTTCATTGTGGTAAATACCACGTGTTTGTTTGAGAAAATATCCGCATTCTTCAGGGTAATATAGTTCATTCTCTGTAAATTTTCTCTGACCATGTGACAAACAATTGATCATCACTATTATTGCTAGTAATTCTTTATCTGCTTCTGATAATACCGGGTTATTATTGTTACTTGCGTCAGTCATTAATTGGATAGAATCTGTTCTATTCTTACGATTCTTTAGTACGTTACCAATATTCTCCCCGCCATGCTTATTACCTGTAAAATATAAAACTATCACCTCATTATTTGTAGTCTTAGCACATATAGTAGTAGTATAACAGCTGCGTCCTTTCTTATTTTGAGTACGTAATTTTTTATTGGCTATAGTAATTTCTAAAATCCTGGCTCTAGTATCATCAAGATTCAGTGAATTACATTCGGCAGCCATTTCCAATAATACCCCGTAAATCTCAGCTCCACCACCTTCTTGCCAAACATCTAAATATTGTTGCCACAACGAACTATATGCTACAGGAAACCCACTTAAACTTTGCAACCTAGATAAACGGTAGAAAGGAGTACCATAGGTCTTTTGTAACACTATTGCACTTCTGCTACTATTTGTCCATTTGTTGATATTTTTATTGTTCATAACTTTATAGTCGCAAGCATTACAGCGTAGCGTTTTCTTTACATATCTGTTGACTGTAATTGGAGCGTTACCTGTGAATTGTAGCAATTTTCTAGCTTCACTATTATATAGTTTGCCATTATAGCAGTGAGGACAGCTATCACCACTACAAAAATTCTCAGGAGCTAAATAGCTGGTATTCGCATCCTTATAATCATCAAACCCATATTTACCTTGCCAATTACTACGATCTATCTTTTTGGGCTTATCGCACTCTTCTTCATTACCACCATTCCCGTTATCAGATTCACTTGGCGGTTCTTTTAATGAATCTGAACTATCTTTTTTTTGTTATCTGCCTTAAAACCAATCAGCATTTCCTTAAGCTTATTTATACTGATATTTGATGATGCTAGCTTGTCTATTAGTTCGTTACAAAATTTCACAAGTTCTATTATCGCTTGCTGATCATTTCCTGTTAATGAATTTGCCTTAATATGTTGTATTAGTTCTTCTCGTTCTTCAGCACTTAAGGTCGCTACTTTTGGCTTTTGCATTTCGATTAATTATCATTATTGTTAATATTTCAGATGTTATAATATGACTGGTACTTTTTCAACTAGTTTTTTTATTAATCGGTGATATTTGCATAGTAGAAACCCAAATTTATAAAATAAATTTATACTAGCAAAAAAATTTAATAGTGTTATGCAGTTTTGCTGCAAGTATACTTTTTATATAACCACTATTAAAATGGCTACTGATCGTCATTGCGAGGAGTCGCTGAAAGCGGCGACGTGGCAATCTAGGATACGCGAAGCGTACTAGAAAAAACAGCTTCGCTGTTTACTTGGATCGCCACGGCATCTAAAGATGCCTCGCGATGACGATTATAGAAAAATGTAGGGTACTATGCTATTAGGCTTGCAGCCCGACTTTTAAATTACCCTGGCTACAATTCATGGCAGTTTATGTCATCCGCACGTAGGCAAAGCCTACGCGGGAATGACATGGGGGTAGTTATTGTTCTATACTACTATCATAAGCAAAAGTTAGTGTTACAGTTGTGCCTATGCCTATTTTACTTTGTAGATCAAATTTACCTCTCATTAGTTCAACCAACTTTCGAGTGAGTGGTAAACCAAGACCAGTTCCTTGATATTTTCTGCCAACGGCACTATCAATTTGACCAAATGTTGAGAGTACTTTTGGAATATCTTTCTCATCAATTCCTATACCAGTATCTATAACTTGCACATAAACTAGTCCTTGAGATTCATTTTTTTCAGCATGAATTGTTATAGAACCTAATGGGTTGGTGAATTTTATAGAATTAGATAAAAGGTTAAAAAATACTTGTTTAAGCCTTTTGGGATCTGCTTTTATAATAATATGATCTTTTGGTAGTTTTTCAATTAATGCTACATTCGCTTGGTCAGCTCTTGGTTTCATTATCCTTATAGTAGAAGTAATTAATTTATTTAGGTCTAACTCTACAAAATCAACTAATAGCTTGTCAGCAGATGCTTTTGACAAGTCTAATATATCGGTTATTATACCTAGCAAATGCTTGCCTGCGTTATGAATATCTTTTACATAAACATCATGTTCCTTATTGTAAGGTGTAGACATCATAATTTCTGAAAAACCTATAATAGCATTTAGAGGGGTACGCAGCTCATGACTAACATTGGCAAAAAATTTAGTATGAGCAGAACTTTCATTTCTAACCTTAGTTACTGCTTCCTCTAATGCTTTATTAGCCTCAAATTGCCGATCTATAATTTTTTGTGCATAATTTGTGTTGCTCATAACTATAACTAAAAATATTACCAAAATGATAACAAAAGTTAATAATACTTTTCTTTCAAGCTCTATAATACTTGACCATAAACCAGTAATATTGGTATGTATCTCTAATACACCATCAACAGGATGGTTCAATGGATCACGGTTTATTATTGGGATATAACTTGTTATACAAGATGCTTTCTTTACTTCCCCTGATATATGTAACATGGCTCTAGGAATTAATAGATGAGTTGTTATCCCTTTAAAAGCTTTGTTAAAGGCTTGTTCTATACTCAATTCTTTTAAAAAATATCTATCAATTTTGGTAAGAATTTTTTGATACAGAGTATCTTCAGGAAAATTCATGTGACTTGTTACTTGAATTGGCGAACTAGTTATAATTTTATTACCTTGTAGATCATATAAAGAAATATAGGCATTAAGATTAACAAAAATATCAACTGAAGTAGTTGCAAACCTAATAAAATCTGTATCTTGTAATAAATTTATATAACCAAATTCATGTATCTTATCTACAGCAGTTCTATTCCTATCCCAAACATTTTTTGTATAAACATCAGCTATTTTAATATTTGTTTCTCCGACTTGCTTTAAAATCATTTCTTCAATAATGAAGTAACGATAGTAAATCATATTTACAATAATGTTTATAAATAAGCCAATGGATGACAGTCTAACAATATATTTATTTTGAATCATTAGGTTTGCACATATATTACTTACACATTAGACACAGGACAATATTAAAGTTATAACCAATAGTTGATATTTCCTTTGTAATTATCATTCCTAATCACGCGAATTTGCATAGGCGTCAACTTAAGAATCTAGCATGTCATTGCGAGGAGACCATAAGGTCGACGAAGCAATCTATATGACAAGTTTCATGGATTGCCACGCTCACGTACGTTCGCTCGCAATGACGGTTTAAGCCTTACAACAACGCTTCGCAATGACGATTTTTTAACTTTCAACAGTTATGCCCAATTACCCTACCCATTGTATACTGCTCGTAAATGAAGAGTTGGTAGACGAAGGTCAACTTCAAGAAGAGCTAGGAGTGTCAAAGTCGAGCAGCGGAGCGTACATTAGTACGTGAGCAGCGGAGATCTTTAGACACGACGACGCCAATTCTTGAAGTTCACCGAGTATACCCTTTATTTTTTCAATTCATTGCCACTTTTATTAGTCAAGATTAATCCCATAATTAAATCATAAGCTCTAGCAAATTGATAATCTTTTTTATAAAGATCAGATAATTGTTCTAGAGTATTTTTTGGTTTGGTATTTTTTGTAGTACCATCTGTTTTCTTAATAAGTTCTTTATTTTTATCTGTAGTATCTACTTTTTTATCATCATTTTTATTATTATCGTTTTTTAGATAATTTTTTAGAGAAGATTCAGAAAATCTATTATCTATTGATTTTGTTTCAAGATACTCAACTTTTGCCATCTCAACCACTATGTCAGGTTCAATACCCTCTGCTTGAATTGAACGACCACTAGGAGTGTAATATTTAGCTGTTGTAAGCTTTATAGCAGCTCTAGGACTAATTGTAGCAAAGCTTTGCACGGACCCTTTACCAAAAGATTTTGTTCCAAGTATTACTGCTCTTTTATGATCTTGCAATGCACCAGCTACGATTTCTGCAGCTGAAGCAGATCCAACATTAATAAGAGCAACAATCGGGACAGATGGTGCTTTTTCTACAAATTTATTGCTAGTCAATACCGAGTTACTATTTTTGCTTCTGCCTTTGGTAGTAACGATTACCCCAGAATCAATAAAATATTCGCTAACCGCAACAGCCTGATCTAACAGACCACCACCATTATTACGTAGGTCTAAGATAATGCCTTTTAGGCCATTTTTACTTTCATTTTTTAGAGTTTTTATAGATTTTTTTAATTCTGCAATGGTATGTTCATTAAAACTCCCTATTCTTACGTAAGCGATATTATTTCTTTCTAAATGGGCTTTTACTGGTGTAATTGTGACTATTTCTCTAGTAAGTTCAATTTCCTTTGGCTTGCTTTCACCTTCCGTGATCACCAATAATTTTACCTTTGCCCCTGGTTCTCCACGCATCTCTCTGACCGCTTTATTAAATCCCAAATTTGATACAAACTCATCATTAACCCCCACAATATAGTCTCCAGCTTTTATACCTGCCTTATAAGCTGGTAGATCATCAATAGGGGAAATGACTTTGATAGCACCATTGTCATACTGCACTTCAACACCAATACCTCCAAATTCTCCTTTAGTGTGGTCAAGAAAATATTCTAGATCCTCATCAGTAATGTAGTTAGAATGAGGATCTAGCGAAGTTAACATGCCATCTATAGCTGCATCAGTCATTTTTTGTTTTTCAGGTTCTTGGACATAGTCTCTATTAACACGTTCAAATATCTCTTGGAATTGTTTTAAATAAGCTGAATCTGGTAATTCTTTCTTCTTTACTTCTTCAGCAAATGTTATATTAGAAAAAATGATAGAACTTGATAATAATATTGTAATTAAACGTAAGAACATAGTACTCCTGTAATTTAAAGTAGTTGGTATACTCAAATCATTTGAGTATAGATGATACAATTTTAAATATCTAGATTGTTTATAATAGTATCCATTTTAATTAAAGCTTGATCATAAATAAACTGGAAACGTTTTTCTGGTTTCTTGCCCATAAGATTGTCTACCATCTTAGCAATATTATCAAAATCATCTATAGTAACTTTTAAAAGTGACCTATTTTTTGGATTCATTGTTGTTTCTTTTAACTGAGCTGGCATCATTTCCCCCAGTCCCTTAAACCTACCAATGTCTATTTTAGCTTTACTATTTTTTAATAATTTAGCAGTTAAATCAGTTTTTTGTTGATCATTTACTGCATAGTAAGTTTTATTAGACTGTGTTAGTCGATAAAGTGGTGGTTTGGCAATATATAAATGACCCGATGATACTAGCTTTGGCATACGAAGGTAAAAAAATGTCATTAACAGTGAGGCGATGTGAGCTCCGTCAACATCAGCATCTGTCATAATTATTATTTTTTCATAACGTAAATTTTCTTCTCGGTAATTTTTAAGGCTGCCGCATGCTAGTGCCACTTCTAGATCTTGAATTTCTTGATTATTAGTAATCTTTTCTAGAGTCGCATTGGCAACATTTAGGATTTTGCCCCGAAGAGGCAAAATAGCTTGTGTTTCTCGATCTCTTGCCTGCTTAGCTGATCCTCCAGCTGAATCTCCCTCAACCAAAAATAACTCCGTTCCATTAGGAGACGTTCTTGTACAATCGGCTAATTTACCTGGTAGTCGCAATTTTTGTGTAGCAGTTTTACGTAAGGTATTTTTTTCATTACGCTTATTTATTCGGAATTCAGCAATATTGACTATATGGTCAAGTAGTTGGTTTGCCGCTACTTTATTACTGCTCAACCAATGATCAAAATGGTCCTTAATAATGTTTTCTACTATCTTATTAACCCCTAGTGAAACCAATTTTTCTTTTGTTTGTCCTTGAAATATTGGATCTTGGATAAATATAGAGAGAACAATAGAAGAAGTTTCAAGAATATCTTCAATAATAAGTAGAGTTGTTTTTTTATTGCCTATCATTTCTCCGTATATTTTCAAGCCGCGAAGTAATGCATTACGCAAACCTTGTTCATGAGTGCCACCAAGGGGGGTGGGAATAGTGTTACAATATGATTGTATGAAGGGTTGGTATTCATTTTTATGCCAAGCAATTGCCCATTCCACTTTTACGTGATCTTGGTCCCAGTCAATATTACCACAAAAAATCTCTCCACTAACTAAATCGTCATGATTTATTTTTGATATTAAATAATCCTTCAAACCATCTGGAAAATGGATCAGGGCTGTTGTCGGTACATCACTTTTAGTCTCAATCTCACATTGCCACTCTATCGTTACTCCCCTGTACAAATAGGCTTTTGATTTAGCTAATTCATATATTTTTTTAGGAGAAAAACATGATTTTTCACCAAAAATTTCTGGGTCAGGATGAAAATTTATAGATGTTCCCTTTAATTTTTTTACAACATCTTCACTTTCTAAATCATTCAATTTATGCCCTCTAGAATAAGATTGCTTGAATAATTTACCCTGCTTGTACACTTTAACTTCTAAATAGTCTGATAAAGCATTAACAACAGAAATACCAACTCCGTGTAATCCGCCTGCTGTTTGGTATACATTATTCGAAAATTTACCTCCCGAGTGGAGCTGAGTTAGAATCACCTCCAAAGCAGATTTTTCAGGGAATTTGGGGTGATTATCGACAGGAATTCCTCTACCATTATCAGAAATAGTGATACTGTTATTCACATGCATTTTTATGGTTATAATGTTAGCAAAACCAGCAACAGCTTCATCCATAGCATTATCCAGTACTTCCGAAACAAGATGATGCATAGCATTTTCGTCTGTTCCGCCAATATACATACCAGGACGTTTGCGTACAGGTTCAAGCCCTTCTAATACTTCAATATCTTTTGCAGTATATGAATTATTAATTTTAGGCTTTTTATCATTAAAACTAAATAGATCAGACATATTATGGTATTAACTTACAAGTTTTTCCAAGTTTTTGGGTAAAAAAATAATTTCCTATTTCAAGAGTTGTAAAAACAACTCTTGAAATAGGAGAAGTATACTAACCTCAACTATTGATGTAAGACATCGGTTTAATAGCCTAGGATGTCACCCCTGCGTAGGCAGGGGTCTAAAAAATAGCATAGAAGGTATGTTATATAGTTTTAGATCCCAGCTTTCGCTGGGATGACATAATGGCGGTGACATCACCCCTAATGGCGATGATTACTTGAGCCTACTATTAATTTATTACATCAATATTTGAGGTTATACTATTTTGAAAGATAGAGAAAAGCAAGCAAACATACAGCAACTGCCTGAAATATAACCCGCAGCGACATTAATTTTGAGCTAAATTTTTTATCAAATTTCCCACCAATAGCCATAGAGACAATCCCTATCACTAAGACTAATGTAGTCAAGCTTAAAGCAATTAATGTATATATCATTAAAATTCCTCGAAAGAGTTATTATAACCTATTAACAAATAATATAAAATCCGAAAATTAATTATCTTTTGTTCAAGAGATTTATTGCATCTATACAGGCAAATGTGGCAATTTTTGTTATCTCACTTGCCGATGCTCCCATTTGTACTATTTGTACTGGATATTCAAAACCATTAATTATTGGTCCTATAAAAACACCTCCAGCTAATTCTTGCAATAGTTGCGTTGAGATTGAGGCCGAATGTAGACCGGGCATAATTAATACATTAGCAGGGCTTGATAGCCTGCAAAACTTATATGAATTACGATTAGGGTTCAGAGCAACATTAGCTGACATTTCGCCATCATATTCAAAATCTAAACTCATACTATCTAAAATTCTAACAGCTTCCCGTACTCTATTTGCCTTTTCTCTCATTGGATTACCAAAAGTCGAGAAGGAAAGCAGTGCAACCTTTGGGATCATTCCCATATTTTTTGCTATATTAGCAGTCTGCAAGGTTATTTCTACAAGATCTTGCTCATTTGGCAGTTCAGCCAGACTATTATCAGCAATAATTATATTATGCTCCTTGGCAATCAGAATGGAATAGCCTAAAATTCTGTTATTTTCTTTGGCTTCCATTACCTTCATAATATCCTCTAAGCTACTATAATAGCTCTTTGTTACACCAGTAACCATACAATCAGCATCGCCACAAGCTACCATGATAGCTGAGAATATATTTCTATCACTTTTAACTAATCTAGCACAGTCACGGTATAAGTAACCTTTACGCTGTAACCGGCTATAAAGAGTATCTATATATTTATCAAGATTTTGGTTAATAGCAGCATTCATTATGGTAATACCATTTAAATCATAATTCATACCTATTCTATTTAAAACAGCAGATATTTTATCAGATCTACCAACTAGGATAGGATGAGCATGTGAAGCATCCCGCATGCTCATAGCAGCTATAATTACCTCTTCCTCCTCACCTTCGGCAAAAACTATCCTTTGAGGTGTTGACTGTTGAATTCTCTCAAATAATAGATTCATGTAATGAGAGGTAGGATTTAACCTACTTTCCAGCTCCTTTGCATAATTCTTAACATCAAATTCGGTAATTTTAGCAACCCCACTATCTATGGCAGCTTTAGCTACCGCTACCGGAACAGTGGTAATTAATCTTGGATCAAATGGTACAGGAATTATGTAATCTGGACCAAAAACCATTTTTTTACCAGGATATGCTTTATAAACTTCATTCGGGACAGCTTGTCTTGCTAATTCAGCTAAAGAAGTTGCTGCAGCTATTTTCATTTCCTGATTAATAGTAGTAGCTCTAACATCTAAAGCTCCACGGAAAATATACGGAAATCCCATAACATTATTAATCTGATTATTATAATCAGAGCGTCCGGTAGCAATAATCGCATCGCTTCTAACTAGCTGTATATCCTCTGGAGTAATCTCTGGGTCTGGATTAGCCATGGCAAAAATGATAGGATTTGCAGCCATGCTAGCTACCATGTCTTTCGATACTGTTCCTTTTACAGATAAACCAAGGAATACATCGGCTGACTTCATAGCATCACTCAGAGTCCTGAGATCGGTCTCGACTGCATATAATTCTTTCCATTTATTCATGCCTTCTTGCCGACCTTGGTAAACTACCCCCATTTTATCACATAGTATAACATTTTTTTTGTCTACACTAAGCGCAATTAGTAATTCAATGCAAGCAATTGCCGCTGCCCCTGCGCCACTTACGACAATTTTTAGACTATCAAATGAACGATTGGTAAGATAAGCTGCATTAATTAAACCTGCAGCAGCAATAATAGCCGTACCATGCTGATCATCATGAAAAACCGGTATCTGCATACAGCTTTTTAATTTTTCTTCAATTATAAAACATTCAGGAGATTTAATATCTTCTAAATTAATACCTCCAAAACTGTAATTAAGATATTTTACTGCATTAACAAACTCATCAGGGTCAGTCGTATCTATTTCAAGATCAATAGAATCAATATCAGCAAAGTTCTTGAATAAAACGGCTTTTCCTTCCATTACGGGTTTCGACGCAGCTGCACCTATACTACCAAGACCAAGAACTGCCGTACCGTTAGTTATTACAGCAACTAAGTTACCTCTAGCAGTATATTTATAAATATCATCTATATTTTTCGCAATTTCAAGACACGGAGCTGCTACCCCTGGCGAATAAGCCAAAGCCAAATCATGTGCAGTGTCCAAAGGCTTAGTTGCCACAATAGCAATTTTACCTGGCTTACCTTTTCGATGATATTCTAAGGCTTTGAGATAATTTATTTTATTCATTTCACCCATGATGTTATTCCTTCTTAATTACTTCAAGTGTTTATTAGTTATATCATCCACATAAGAACTGACAATGATACTATTGAAAAAAGTGTTGTGAAAGTAATAATTGATGCCATAGATTCTGGATCACCACCAAGCTGACGTGATAAAACATAAGCCGTGCTAGCACACGGCAGACAGCTGTACAGAACACCAACTGATTTAGCAGTACCAGTTATTGACATTAGTGATAATACAATTATTGTGACAATAGGAAAAGCCACTAACTTAACAAAACTAGTAAGCAACACATTTTGTAAAATAGCACCACGCATAGAAAATTTGAGACCTGCCCCAACATTTAGCATACCTATAGCTAAAGCAGAGTTGGACAGGCTAGACAAGGTTTTTTTTATACCAAGATGTAATTCTAAACCAGAATAATTAAAAATAAATCCAATTATACTAGCTATAATCAAGGGATTTTGTACTATCAATTTAAGTATCAATATAAAGCTAGCTTTAGGCGACTTAGCTACTGAACTATCAGGAATATAACGTGCAAAAATCATTACTGATATGATGTTAGTAAAAATGATCATATAGGATGAAATCACAGATACTATAGCAAGTCCCTCCTGACCCAAAAGAGGACTACTAACACCAAAAAAGATATAACTATTAAAACGTATTGCACCTTGAAAAGTTGAAGTAAACTGAACCTTGTCAAAATTGGTTTTCTTCTGATAAATAATTAAAGCCAAAGAAATAATAGAGGTGGAGATGATTAATGCAAATACCAGTTTTATTATAGACGATACATTTAAATCGGCTGCAGATATATTATTAAAAAGCATAGTAGGGAAAAGAAAAAAATATGATAATTTCTCTAATCCTCGCCAAAATTCTTCAGAAGTCAACCATTTCCTTCTGATAATACTACCAAACAAGGGAATCAGCAAAACAGGTAATGTACTAGAGAAGATTTCGTTCATCAGTTTACAATTATCCCAATTACCAATTGCTAGACAATTAGCAATTGGCTGTAAATAACCTCAAATATCGATGTAAGACATCGGTACTTGAGGTTAAATATGTGTTACGATTAAAATTTTACCTCGCATAATATCAGAGTTTGATTGCAAATCAAGACGTATACTCAAATGACCCTGATTTGAGTATAAATCAAATTTCTTGATTATTTTGCTTAAATCTTATAGAACTCATAGGGTATGTCTAATGAATATCCTAAGATTAGGGAGTTATTTTTATTTTATGTACCTAAATTAACCTCAAGTATTGATGTAAGATATCGGTTTAATAGCCTAGGGTGTCCCTGCCTCTCCTTTTATGTCACCCCTGCGTAGGCAGGGGTCTAAAAAAATAGCATAGAAGGTATGTTATATTTAGATCCCAGCTTTCGCTGGGATGACATAATGGCGGTAACATCACCCCTAATGGCGATGATTACTTGAGCCTACTATTAATTTATTACATCAATAGTTGAGGTTAAATTAATTATATATAAAAGACTTAGTGGAATCAAATATTCTGATATATTCTAGTAAACTTAAATTATTTTTAGACCGTGATGAATCATAACATAGTTAACTTGGTAGCTGCCATTGTCTTGTCCCTTGGTATTATTTTTGGATGGCAATATTTTTACGATAAACCAAGATTACAAAAATTAGAACAGCAAAATAAAATATATAATAAGCAAGTTCAAGAGTTAAAGAAAAAGAATGTTCAAGTAGAAGCCTCTAAAGAAGCTGAATCCTTTATTGCTACCAAGAGAATTCAGATAAACTCAGAATTACTTTCCGGATCGATTGCTTTAAAAGGATTAAGGTTTGATGATTTGGTTTTATTGAAGTATAAGCAAGATCTATCAAAAGACAGTAAGCCTGTTGTATTATTTGCTCATTCTCAGTCAGAAGAAGCCTATTTTGCAGAAATAGGTTGGTTTGATAAAACTGGTAGTAATATTCTTCCTGACAGTGAAACTCTTTGGCAAGCTGATAGTGATGAGCTTACTCCTACAAAACCTGTGAATTTATCATGGATCAACAAAGATGGGGTTAAATTCTTGGTTACTATCAGCATGGATAGTAATTACTTGTTCACCATAGATCAAACTACGGTGAATGATAGTAAGCAGCCAATATCAGTTCAGTATTATGGACTAATTAACCGTAAATATACTGGCAAAGAGAAAGTTGCTAATATCCTGCATCAAGGACCAATTGGTGCTATTGATGGTAGGCTTAAAGAACATTCCTTTGATGACTTAAAAGATAAAAAGATCGAAAAGTTTCCGCAAGGCGTTGTTGATTGGATTGGCATAACAGATAAATATTGGCTAGCTTCCTTAATTCCTGATAAAATTAGTAAGTATAGTTCTAATTTCAATTGTGTAATAAAAAACGGTATTGAAAAATATCAGGTTGACTTCATCTCACCAACTCAAACTATAGAAGTAGGAAACAAATTTACTATATCACAAAGATTATTTGCTGGAGCAAAGAAAGTTGATTTATTGGATAAATACGAAAAACAATATAACATTAAGTTATTTGATCGGGCAATTGATTTTGGTTGGTTTTATATAATCACTAAACCACTCTTTAATGTTATGAACTTTTTTTATCACTATGTTGGTAACTTCGGTATTAGTATCTTGATTGTAACTGTTATCATAAAACTGCTAATGTTTACTCTAGCTAATAAATCATATCGCTCGATGAAAAAGACAAAAAAGCTTCAGCCTGAAGTCGAGAGAATCAGGGCTTTATATGCTGATGATAAAATGAGGCTTAACCAAGAAGTTATGGCGTTGTACAAAAGAGAAAAGGTTAATCCCCTAGCTGGTTGTCTCCCCCTTATTGTACAAATCCCAGTATTTTTCTCGATTTATAAAGTGTTAAATGTAACTATTGAGATGCGTCAAGCACCATTTTTTGGTTGGATAAAAGATTTATCTACTCCCGATCCAACAACAATTTTCAACTTGTTTGGATTACTGCCATTTGCTTGCCCAAGTTTTCTGATGATTGGTGTATGGCCTATTCTCATGGCTCTGACTATGTTCTTACTGCAAAGGATGGGTTCAGAGCCAGCTGATCCAATTCAAGCTCAAGTAATGAAGTTTATGCCACTGGTTTTTTTAGTAATGTGTAGTAGTTTTCCAGCTGGAGTAGTGATTTATTGGTCCTGGAGTAATATTTTATCAATAATTCAGCAATATTACATCAATAAGTTAGACAATAATGTCGGTTGATAAGGTTACAAAACTTTTCCGTCAAGAAGCAAAATTCATCGCTGGTGTGGCAAAAATAAGTCAGTTTCCTAGCATATTTTTACCAGAAATTGCATTTGTCGGCAAATCAAATGTTGGCAAGTCAAGTTTGATTAATAGTATATGCAATAATTCAAGTCTTGCTAGGGTGTCTAATACTCCTGGTCGTACTAGGCAAATAAATTTTTTCTCCCTTGCCGATAAACTTATGTTAGTTGATCTTCCTGGATATGGCTTTGCAGAAGTACCAATATATATAAAGCAGCAGTGGGAAACCTTAATAGCATATTATCTCAGAACGAGTTTAAACCTCAAATTAGTAAATTTATTGATTGATGCTAGAAGAGGAATAAAGCAAAATGACATAGAGATTGCTAAATTATTACTTTCTTGTAATAAAGATTTTCAAATTGTTTTTACAAAGTCGGATAAGGTAACACATAGAGAAAACCTAACGACGGTAACACAGAATTTTCTTGCAACTTTAGGCTACTCCTGTAATGTAATTTATACAAGTAGCAGGAGTAAAGAAGGTGCAAAAGAATTGCAGTTTAATTTGGCAAAATGCATTAAATTATAAAGAAAAGGAAGGTAAAGGTTTTGCCCATGTCAAAGATACTAGCCTAATTAAAGACATAATAAGACGTAGTAGTGAAGTTAGAGATCAAGTCATGGTATTTAAGCTACCGTCATTAATTATTGATGATGACAAATTGCTAACGAATTTTGCAGAGGTAATACAGTTACTTGACAGTTGTGGCATTAAAATCTTTATAGTTCATGATCATACTAATTTGGTAAATGATACGCTAAAATTGTTTGGCTGTGATGAGAAATTTATCAATAATATTAAGGTAGCCGATTATAAAAGCTCGCAGATTATGGAAATGGTTCTGTCTGGCTATATTAATAAGCGTATAGTTTCAAAGCTCTGTAGTTTAGGTTGTTATGCTATTGGTATTTCCTGCAAAGATGCTAATCTTATTCAAGCTAAGAAATCAAAATTATCACATAGGAGAGACAGTAATCAAGCTGTAATAGATATTGGGTTTGTCAGTGAACCAGTTATAATAAACCCTGAGATTTTAATAAATTTTGAAGATAGCAATATTATTCCTGTTATAACACCAGTAGCTAGCGATGAAAAAGGTAATACTCATCTACTGGATGTAAATCTGACGGCCTCGATAATTGCTTCCTCATTAGATGCAGATCATTTAGTATTATTATGTGATGGGCTAGAATTTGCCGGAGAGAAGTATATACGAATACAAGATGTTAATGTATTGAAAGAGATGTTGAATAATACTGTTGATCCTGAGAAAGTTGGCTTGCTTGAAGCAGCTTTAAGTGCTATTCAAAACAGTACCAATTATGTACATTTTCTTAATTCGGCTTTCCCTGATTCAATATTGTTAAGTATGTTTATAAGTAAAGAATATGAGTGAGTTATAGATTTAATTTTTGGTAAAAAAGCAAAAGAGGGCTAATTTATGTCAGGCAGTTTAGTATCAGACCCGTTATTTGTCGGTTTAACAAGACCCGCAATGATATTTGGTGTGAGTATAAAATTTGCAGCACTTAATATGATTATATCTATGTCATTATTTATTCAAAGTAATAGTATTATGAATTTGCTTGTTGCTTTTGTGATTCATATGATAGGGTATGTAATATGTTTTAAAGAACCAAGATTTATAGAGTTGCTTTTAAATAAATCTTCTAGATGTAGTCAGTGTCCTAATAAATCATTCTATGGAGCGAATTCATACGGTATTTAGTACTACAGTTGTAGTTACTCACAATATTGTCACCCCTGCTTTCGTAGGGGGACATCGTTTTTACTACTGATAATCTAGTGATACTACAACTGTAGTATTAGAACAAAGTATAAAATGACAAAATGATAAAATTATCTGTAACAAAAACAGCCAAAGAGTCGAGATCTAGGAAAGAAAAACCTACTTCTCATTTTATTCCTTATAAATGCCATTGGGATAGTAATACTATTTTAACTAAAAATAATGAATTATTACAAGTAGTAAAAATAGGTGGTTTTTCCTTTGAAACAGCTGATGATGAAGATTTAGATATTAAAAAAAATATCAGAAATGCGTTACTTAAAAATATGTCATCAGGCAATATTGTGATGTATTTCCACACGATCAGGAGACGCAAACCAGTGGTTTTTGATGGGCTTGAATATACCTCTGACCCTACCATAAAAATACCTAATGATTTCACAACTTATTTATCAAATGAATGGCGTAAGAAACATGCAGGTTCTAGGTCGTTTTTTAATGAATTATATGTGAGTATTCTTTATAGACCAGATAAAGCTGGGGTTGCTATAATCGAATATTTCATTAAAAAGCTGATGCAAAAGTCTGATAAATCAGCTTGGGAAAATGACATGCGAGATATGCAGGATAGTTTGCGAGAAATGTCCTCAAGAGTAGTTAATACATTCCATAGTTATTCGGCGAGGTTACTTGGCGTACGCAAATCGAATAGTGGCTATTGTTGTGATATTATGGAATTCTTAGGTACTTTGGTGAATTGTGGATCTTCAATGCAAATGGCCGTTCCAAGAAATTCAATAGACCAATATCTTCCAACCCATAGATTGTTTTTTGGTTCTAGATCTATAGAAGCACGTGGTCCAAAGGGTAGAAGATATGCCGGTATATTAAGTATTTTAGAGTATGGACCATCTACGTCAGCTGGAATCTTTGACGGATTTTTACAAATGCCTTTTGAGTTTGTAATGACCCAAAGTTTTGTTTTTGCTAATAGGACAGTGGCGATTAGCAAAATGCAACTACAACAAAATAGAATGATTCAAGCAGAGGATAAAGCTGTATCACAAGTTGCTGAAATTTCTCGAGCACTTGATATGGCTACCAGTGGTGATATTGGTTTTGGAGAACATCATTTTTCGCTTCTATGCTCTGATAGTAATTTAAAATCCCTTGAGGATACCTTATCTATGGCTTCTGTTGAACTCTCCAATTCTGGAATTCAACCTGTTAGAGAAAGAATTAATATGGAGCCAAGTTATTGGGGGCAGCTTCCTGGAAATATGGATTATATAGTAAGGGGTTCGACTATAAATACTTTAAACATGGCTAGTTTTGCATCTATGCATAATTATCCATTAGGTAAGGTTTTTAATAATCACTGGGGAGAATATGTAACTGTACTCGATACTACCTCGGGAACTCCTTTTTATTTCAGTTTTCATGTTAGAGATGTTGGACATACTCTGATCATTGGTCCAACTGGTGCTGGTAAAACAGTATTAATGAATTTTTTATGTGCACAAGCACAAAAATTTAAACCTAGAATGTTTTTCTTTGATAAAGATCACGGTGCTGAAATATTTATTAGATCACTTAATGGGATTTATACCACAATTGATCCAGGAGGAGAATGTAACTTTAATCCTTTGCAACTTGATGATACTGGGGAGAATAGAACATTTATATTAGAATGGCTTAAAGTATTGGTTACTTCTAATGGAGAGTTGTTATCATCAGAAGATAATAAGATTTTATCACAAGCAGTAAGTGGTAATTTTAAACTAGAGAAAAAAGATAGAAGATTAAAAAATGTTGTAGCATTTTTGGGCATAGATGGTCCTAATAGCTTAGCAGGCAGGATTGCTATGTGGGTTGGTAAAGGCTCTCATGCTAGAATATTTGATAATGAGGCAGATAATATTGATTTGCAGCAAGCTCGAGTATTTGGCTTTGATATGACTGAACTGTTAAAAGATCCAGTTAGTCTTGCTCCTGTGCTACTATATATTTTCCATAGAATTAGTATTTCTTTAGATGGTCAAAGAACTATGATAGTGCTTGATGAGGCGTGGGCTTTGATTGATAATCCAGTATTTGCTCCCAAAATTAAGGACTGGCTAAAGGTTTTACGTAAGTTAAATACTTTTGTAATTTTTGCTACCCAAAGTGTTGAAGATGCAGCTAAAAGCAGGATTAGTGATACCTTGATCCAACAAACTGCGACACAAATATTCTTACCAAACCTTAAGGCAACTGATATTTATCGTAGTGCTTTTATGCTTAGTCAACGTGAATATATTTTGATAAAAACTACAGATCCAACATCGCGTTATTTCTTAATAAAACAGGGGGTAGATGCAGTTGTTGCAAAAATAAGTTTAGATGGTATGACTGATATTATCAATGTTCTTTCTGGTAGGGTTGAAACAGTGTTATTGTTAGATCGGATTAGAAAGAAACATGGTGATGATCCTGAAAAATGGTTACCGGTATTTTATGAGGAAGTAAAATCACTTTAGTTAATTTATGCATTATAATTTTATAAAAAATTTACTTAGTGGAGCAAAAATATTTGCTAGAATAGTAGTGCTATGCAGTCTACTAAATTTTACTGTTGTCCATAATAGTTATGCAGAAGAACCAAAACCAAAAGGTACTTTAGATACTATAATTGATATTCTTTCAGGTTTGACCTGTGAAACTCAAGGTATCGGTGATTTATTACGTACGGAATTTTCTCACACTTGTATACCGGCATCATTTTTCACCTTTGCTGTTGCTAATATAATCTCGCCAGGATTATATGCAAATACCATGCTACGTCTTAAAATAAATGACCATGAATTATTTGATGGAGATTACCCTGGAGGACAATGTGCAAGAAATAATAAAATTGATCCAAATGACCCTAAATTAACCTTTGCATTGTGTAATAATGTTAATCTAGTAGGTGTTAGAGCGAAGGCGATAGCCCTTTCTGCTATTGCTATTGCTAAGGCCGTATTAACCGGTTCTGATCCGTGGAAAGATATTCTAAAAGCATGGAAGAGCAATAAAGCATCATTTCATACTATTTATAAGGACACAAAAGATGGTTATTCTAGTGTAATGTTGGACGTACCTATACCAGTTGTTTTTAAAGTAGTAAAAATAAAAGATACCATGTGTGTGGCTGCTCCTACTATATTAGCAGATTGGGTATCAGTTGGTTGTAAGTATATTAGAGAACCTTACCCTGAATCGATTTATGCGACTTTTATGAGCCTTGATGATGCGACTGCAAAAGGTCCTAATACCGCTACTGACCCAATGGCAATAGTTGATTGTGGTTTATCATCTTCTAGTTGTTACCAAAGAGCTTATAATAATTCTAAGGCAGCCATCGTTATCTCTTCACCATTAATAGAATGTATTAAAGAAATGACGGCAAGATTACTGATTAGTAAAGATGTTTGTACATTTGATGATATTAATGAAGTAATTAATTCAAGTAAAAGAGAAAGTAGCATATTATTTCAATTTCAACGTAATATGCACCGAACTGTTACCGCTTTATTGACTATATATGTAATTTTCTTTGGTTTTAAAATCATACTTTCTGGTGACGTTCCTCCTAAAAATGAAATAATTAATTTTGTATTAAAGATGTTGTTTGTGACCTATTTTTCTGTAGGTATAAACATTACTCCTGGTAGTAATTCTGACTATAATCGACTAGATGGTATGGTGCAATGGGCTTTTCCTTTATTATTAGGAGGAATAGATACACTTGCTGGTTGGGTTATGAATGCTTCACCATCAGAGTTGTGTAAATTTGATGGAGAAGTTTACGATAAAAATCTTTCTTATATGGCATTATGGGATTCATTAGACTGTCATGTAAGCCATTATTTAGGATTAGATATGCTATCAACCTTACTGGTAGAAAATCAATATAAAAATCATGATTTCAAGAATTTTGACTTTTTTAGTTTCTCAGCCCCACCTTATGTATATTTACTGATTCCTGCTATTATTTCAGGTAATATGACTCTAGTATCTTTGGCACTGTCCTATCCTTTATTAGTGATTTCTGTTGGAGCGTTTATGGTGAATGCTACAGTGATGTGCATGATATCTATAGTAATATTAGGTGTGTTAGCTCCTCTTTTTGTGCCAATGTTTTTATTTGAATATACTCGTGGTTACTTTGAATCGTGGGTAAAGTTATTAATATCATTTTTACTACAACCTATGGTAGTGGTAACCTTTATGATTATGATGTTTTCAGTTTATGATTTTGGTTTTTATGGTCACTGTAAATATAAAAGTAACCTTATACAAAGTAGTATAGAAAGTGGGGGAGATGGAAAAAGAAAGGTAAAAATATTTTATGTTGATAATAATTGGGATGGATATATTGATCAAAACGATGTTAAAAGCTGTAAAAATAGCCTAGGTTATATGCTTAATAATCCAATAGAAACAGTTTTTGATTTTGCTAAAGATAACCTCAATGAGATTGTCAAAAAAAAACCAGGTAGTGGTAGTACAAGCGATCATTTATCTAAATACCCGTTTTTGCAGGGTATTATTATGGGACCCGGTATGTTCTTTGTATCACCCAAATTAGTTTTTGAGAAAATTAAGGATATTGCTCTAGCTTTAATTACTGCCTGCTTTACTTTGTATTTAATGTATCACTTTAGTAGCCAATTAGCAGAGTTTGCAGCTGATATGACTGAAGGTGTACCTCTTAGTGGTGTTGCCATACATCCACAAGCAATATACAAAGCCGGTATGGCTGCTCTTGGAGCTGCTGGTAAAATGCAGGCGGCTGATAAAGTAGCTAGAGGTGCTAGTACTAAGGATCTAGGTGGTGGAGGTGGATCAGCTGGAGATACTAAAGCTACTGGTGGTGAATCAGCAGGAGATACCTTAGACACCAGCGGTTCATCTGGAGATACTGTATCAACAGCAGGAGGAGGTGGTGGTAAGTCTCTAGGTGGTGGTGGACTTCCTCTTTCTCCAGCCCGTCATATAGCAGAATCTACTGCAGCTGGTGTATCTGAATCGAGTTCTTCAAATGCAGGAGGTTCTTCAAAGGAATCAAGGGTTAATTTGCAGACTATTGACGAACTTATTCTACCTCCAACTAGTAAAATAGTAGAAACAGAGGATTTTGTTAATAGATCACCACAGATAGCTACAAATACGCAAGAATTAGGAAGGACAGTAGAGAAAGCAAGTCCTGCTAAGGAATTACCAAAAGAGCAAAAGACCCATGAGTTACTTTCTAAAACTTTGGGAGGACTTGAGGATTCTACTATACAAGCTGGAAAGGCTGGTGACATTAAACAAGAAATAAAAAATCGTGAGGAAAAAGCTAGGAAGGAGAGCTATCTTAAAACTAGACCAGCTAAGAAAACTACAACTGCTAGAACTAATGTAAAAAAAGATGGCTCTAATGAAAATTCATAAAGTCACCAAATGTACAAGTTTAAGTAGGTATAATAGTCCTCATTCCCACGTAGGTGGGAGTGACATTAAGGGAAACAGGAATGGAACGATGTCATTCGAGCTGTGGCGGGAATCTAAAGAAATAGACAAGAAAGGTGCTTTAGATATTCTAGATCCCTGCCTTCGCAGGGATGACATAAAGGGAAGCAGGGATGACATTAAAGGAAGCGGGAATGGAACGATGTCATTCGAGCTGCGGCGGGAATCTAAAGAAATAGACAGGAAGGGTGCTTTAGATATTCTAGATCCCTGCCTTCGCAGGGATGACATAAAGGGAAGCGGGAATGACACCTTAGGGCTGTTATACCTACTTAAAACTTGCCCACTTGGTAAAGTCATAAGAATTTTTATACAATGTTGTTTGGTACTTTTTTCAAGCAAAGTTTTTGCTGGTTTTGGAGATCCGTGTCCATCAGTTTCATTTGCAGTAGATGCTTATTTAAGACAAAACACAGCTTACGGGCATCTTCTATATAGTATTGATATGACCGGTACTCCTAATGGGTGTGATGCAACTGACCCACAATTTAAATTCTGTCTAAAAAATAAAGATGGTAGTCCTCTAGAGTGTAAAGTTATTACTCTTAATTTAAATGATTCTAAGCGTCTTAGTGAGTTAAGCACTGATAATAATCCTGATTTAGGTGGAAATACTTTATTAAAAGATATTATTTTAACAGTAAAAATTGTCGATACAAGATTGTGCCTAGTCATGTCTACCTCAAAAGGACAACTTCCACTAGCTTGTAAAAGTACTACCACACCAGCTCCGATACCACCACCAAACGAACAATGCCGGAATATAGGTAAAACTTGTTATATGGGTACTACAAGGAGTCAGTCATTACTTAATTTTTCTGGCTTAGCTGTAGATTGCGTAAAGGAAACTCTTGATAAAGTTTTTTTTCGTTATAGTAGCTGTGATCCAAAAAATGATAAGATTAGTTTGACTGCCCTTAATCCTTTCTCAACCTTCCAAGAATCTTTGAAAATATCTATTAGGGCGGCGTTAATATTATATGTTATGTTTTTTGCTGTTAATATGATTTTAAGCAAAGAATATGGTAATTTAGATAAAATAGCATCTTTTGTTATGAAGCTAATAGTTGTCACTTATTTTGCTACAGGTCTTGGACCAGCGTATTTTAAGGATGGAAAGGAAACTACTGAAAATGGTATGCTTCAGTATGGTTTACCATTACTCACGCAGCTTACTCCACAATTTGCCCAAATAGTTTTTAATGCTGGTGGCTCTCGAGGATTATGTGAGTACGATACTAGTAAGTATAAAGATGGTTATAAGTTTTATGCACTTTGGGATGCTGTTGATTGTAGGATAGGTTATTATTTGGGTATGGGGCTATATTATAATACAGAATCCGTTTTAAACGGTATTCCTAGTGACGTGCCGGGTGAAATTAAAGGTATTGCTGTAGACTTTAAAAAACCTGGAGAGGAAGCACCAAAGGCATTGAGTAAGGTTGGCGGATTCAGATTTTTTACTGTGATGTTTGGTTTATTATTATCTGGACAAATAATAATAGTAGCATCTGGAATAATATTTTCTGTAATATTTGTTTCAATAATTTTATATTTTATAACACACTATTTAGTATGTCTAGTTACCATATATGTCATGACCTATATTTCTCCTATATTTATTCCTATGGTTTTATTTACTAGAACCAAAGCATATTTTGATGCATGGCTAAAAATTTGTATATCTTGTGCAGTGCAGCCTGCAGTGGTAGCTGGTTTTATTGCCTTGTTACTTACTATGTATGATTCGGCAATATACAAGAATTGTGAGTTTATGAGGCATGACTATACGTATAGCAGTGATGTTCAGTTTAGTACTTTTGAGCTTAGATTACCAAAAGATAATACTGAGGATTGTAAAAATAGTGCTGGATATAAATTATTGCGGTATTATTCAGGGGAAGGTTGGGAGAAGCATCTTTTAATTCTTTTTCCAATTAAATCAATTGTTATAGATGTCGTATCACTGTTAGTAGAGTTACTTTATGTATTAATTTTTTCAATTATTTTTTATTATTTTTCAAAATCAATTAGTCAGTTTGCTGCCGAGCTTACTGGTGGTCCTATCATGGATTCTGTAACAGCTAGTCCTACTAAGATAGTTGATATGGTTAAGAAAGGGGCAGAGTTTATTGCCGATGCTTCAAAAAGCTCCGGTGGAAAACCACCGCAGAAAAATCCTTTAGAAAAACCAAGGAAAGGAGGAGAAGAAGCAAAAGATTCAGGTGGTGGTGATGGTGGTGGCAAAGCTGATGAAGGTACGGCGGGTTCTAGTGGTGGTGGTAGCGGCGGTGGTATGGGTTCTGGAGGCGGTGGTGGTATGAGTGGTGGTGGCGGTGGTACAGGGTAACAAAAAACGATGTCATTCCCGCTTCGGTGAGGAATCTATAACTCGATAATCAAGTTTTTGAGTTATATAATTCATGGCAGTTTAAAAGTCATGAAAAGAAGTCGAGAAGATGTCATTCCCGCGTAGGCGGGAATCTAAAAATACAAAAACACCTTAGACGTAAAGGTTTTTGAGATCCCAGCCTACGCTGGGATGACATACTAGTGATTCACGCGGGCAATGCCTATGCTGGGATGACATCGTTTTGACTATATATGACAGGAAGCGGGAATCACATTGAAGCTGCTTAAGTGGCAGTAATTAACTTGGATATTATTGTATAAAAATTGTATGAAAGGAAATTTATCAAAACTTATAATAGTATTAGGCATAGCGGCTCTAGTGGTTAGCGTTGTTATGGTATTACTTGCGATGATAGGGTCAGTAAAAATTACCAACGGTTGCCTCCTTAGATATGATCAAGACGCAAAGGGAGGTAGTACTGATCGTATTACTAATACAATCATGCTTAACGCAACAGCAAACTATACTGTTATTACCAAAACAAAATCAGATGATTCAATTGAGACTGAGTATGATCCTGATCACTATGGAGAATGGTTAAATACTAATTTAGCTGTTACAGATAAAGATAAGCAGGATATTAAGTTTAAAATAGAGGGTAACATAAGT
This sequence comes from Candidatus Tisiphia endosymbiont of Micropterix aruncella, assembly GCF_965178575.1. NCBI lineage: Bacteria > Pseudomonadati > Pseudomonadota > Alphaproteobacteria > Rickettsiales > Rickettsiaceae > Candidatus Tisiphia > Candidatus Tisiphia endosymbiont of Micropterix aruncella. The sequence goes on along the minus strand of NZ_OZ238268.1, from coordinate 95,914 downwards.
CTTTGTAGGGCTTATATCCCCAAAAATAATATTCAACAATCTTTAGATCTAGATACCAATAATAACATGGTTGCCATCCCTAGGATTGAAGAAACTAATGCAGAACCACTATCTTTAATTTTTGATGCTAAAACTGATGAATGGCGAAATATAGCTGAATTGTTTATTAACGATAAGATCATAGTATCAATTTTACCGGATCACAAAAAATTGCCGGCTTTGCCTAATAATGTGGCTAGTGTAAAAAATGTCTTTAAGCTTGTTAAGCAAGATGGTGAATTTAAAAATTTTATAGAGACAGCAGATTGTTCAGAAGGACAAAAAACATATAGTCCATTATGTGGTAGATATTCAATATATTCTGGGCAGTATGTTGATAATTGTAAGTGGCAGGATAATTATTATAATAAACAAACCAAATTTTGTCCCCGAGCATGTATTTCGTCACTGTGGGGATGCGATGCGGCAAGTTGCTTTTTTGATAGTGGTTGTTGTCCAAAAGAATGTTCTAAAGTGGGTGCATATGTTAGCACATATAAAACTGCTCCGGAAGTTTATAAAGAAGATAATAGTTATAGTTTTCCTTGGTCGGATGACTTCAATAAGTTATATTTTAATACAGGGTTACGTTGTACTTATACGGATGATGTTCCAACAGGTGACTGTCCTGACCCAGGTAATTATAATACCAAAGATGCCGCTATAATAATTAGTGATACCTACCAAAAAAGTCAAAAACGTTTTTGGTATTCTGCTGATCAAGCAACAGGTCTGTTATATAGAATGGATAACAGTGAGACTCCAACTAATGCCAAATCTTTAGGAGGAAACTATAAATTTGCCAAAGTAATTGAGGGAGACAAAACGTATGATCCAATAAATAATAGTAGAGCTGCTAAAATCATTTATAATGGGACTCTAGCCGGTACAGCAAAAACATATTTACAATATCGTTTATGGTCAAAAGATAACAAATATACCAATAATACTGGTGGCTATGTCTTAAATATTAAGCAGACCAAATGTCGAAGAACTAATGGCGAGAGTTTTGATGATGTTGAGGCTAATCGTGGTAAAGTACAATATTTAGTAGTACCATATGACAAAAATCCTAACACATCTAGTAAACCTTATACCGCTAATAATATTAATATGGATGATGCAGAAGGTAATGCGAAGATTACTACAAGTGGCAATGGGTATCTATGGATGAGAATTTGCAATAAAAAAGAGGATTATAAAGAAAGTTATGGTAGGTATAAAGTACAATTCTTTACCTCAGAAAAAGTTGGTAGTTTTACTTTAAATATTTTAACCCCTTTATTTGAGTCATTAAAAGGAAAAATTAAAGGTATAGCTATAATGATTTTCGAGAATATGACCTGCTATGGTGGGGGAGTTACTACTTGTACTAACTTTTTTAACTATATAAAAGCTGTATTAATTCTCTACGTTATGTCATACGGAGCAATGTTTTTATTAGGTATGGTCAAAATCAACCAACAGGATTTGGTAATTAGGATAGCAAAAATTGCTATAGTTAGTGGGTTAATGAATGAAAGTACTTTTGGATTTTTCAATAATTATATATTTGCTTTTGTAACTAACTTTTCAGATGGAATCATCTCGAATATGAGTGGCTATAGCATGTTTTCATCGACGAATAAGATAACAAATCCTTTCATGTTCCTAGATGCATTAATGAGTAAAATATTGTTCAGTAAAACTTTTGCTGGTCAAGTGCTTTCTTTAATCTCTATGGGTCTTAGTGGATTGATTTATTTTGTTATAGTATTTATTGCTACAATGATAGTAATCATCACCGCTCTTCGAGCCGTGGCAGTTTATATTATGGCATTTATGGCAATCGCTATATTAATTGGTATAGCTCCATTGTTTCTTACGTTTATGCTATTTGATTTCACTAGATATTTATTTGATAATTGGGTGAGGTTTACTTTTAGATATATGATAGAGCCAGTAATTTTAATGGCAGGAATTATTATACTTACTCAGTTATTTACAATTTACTTGGATTTTGCAACTGGTTATAGTGTGTGTTGGAAATGTGCTTTACCTATAAAAGTTCCATTTCCCGCTATCCCAGGTCTTCCTGCGATTTTCTCTAATTTAGAGATTTTTTGTATCAATTGGTTTGTACCTTGGGGAATGGATTCTCGTTCTGGTATGATGGGTTTGAATATGCAACATTATATTGCATTAATTATGATTGCTTATGGAATGTATGGTTATGTTGAATTTTCTGGAAAAATGGTGGCAAAATTGACTAGTACCGCTGGACCTTCTGCTACATCTATGGGGCATGCAATGTCATCGGCAATGGAACAAGGAGCTTTAAAAAAGGTTGGTTTAGATAAGACATCTAGAGATACAATTAAGAAAGAAGCTGCTGGTAGATTAAAAAATAGGAATAAAGCAATTGATAAAGGGAATAAAGCTAGGTCAAAAGGTGATACCAAGGATAGTGATGGTAACAATAAGGATCATAATCCAAGAAGTGGTGTTGAGAGTGGTAGTGGTAATGAAAGTGGTTCTAATGCGAATCCAAAGTAATAACTGAAAATGAAGTGAATAATAGGATGAGAAATTTCAGGCATCTAATTTTGTTGGTAGATTTTCTACTTAAGGGGCAAGTTTTTATTGCCTTAGTAGTTCTGTTAGCCTGTCATCCTGCCAAAGCTAATGATGATGACAGTAAACTTGATTGGATGAATTCAAGTTTAGATGGGCTTAAAACCTTATTTGCATCATGTCTAGAAGTACCAAAATTCAATAGTTTTCAAGAAGGTAGCATTTCTTTAGACCTTGTAAAACCAAATGAATGGAATTCTACTGGTAACTATGTCAAAAAAGATAAAGCAATTAAGTTTGACTGGAGTACTAGGGGAGCTGTAAGTAGTCCAAGAAGATACCGAGTGATGTACCGTATAGATCCAAGATTCAATAGACCACAAATATTTATTAAAACTTTTAATCATTTAACTAAAAAGTATGAAGCTACTAATTTTCCTAAATTTAAGGCAACTGATCCTACTAAAGATTATACAAGTTTGGCATTTAGCAAAATGCAGAATTATGTAGACTATTTTAATTTTGCTAACAATAGACAGAAAATTCGAGTAGAAAAAGGTGATGTCATAAATATAACTCTCGCAGGAGCAGGAGATTTTTTTAGTGTAGCTACTGACGAAGATTTTTTAAAGTCAGAGCTTGACAATAATATGTTAGGAGTTCCGTCACTTTATACAAATAGCAACCTTGATAATAAAATACTATATTCAACTGCAGAAAAATTATGTGATTCTATTGATCCTTCAAGGGATAAAGTGTGCCAGGGTACTGGAGCAAATACAAAATACAAGGTGTTAGATAAATTAGCATTAGTTGGCAAACCGTTGAATCCGGCGATTATACAAGATATGAACCGTTTAGCTATTACGACTTGTCCTAATTTTGCTAATGATAAAAATAACTCTCCCGTATGCTTCTATGATCAAGGGAGAGGAATGAGGATATTGGTAAATAATCAGATTATAAAGAGAGAAGCAGAGAACTTTGTATATTCTAAATTTTTAAAAAAGAGTTTCTTATATTATAAATCTGATATTGCTGGAGATTTAGATTTTTTAACTGATTGGTCAATCCAAGGAATGTTTACTTCCCTAGATAAACCTTTAATGAGTGATTGGACTACATTTTCTGATCTTGATAAACTTAATTTTTATATTAATAGTCCTGCTGTAGATTTAAGTAGCAGTTTTCTACATTTTGGACGCTACATTATGATGGTAGAAGTAGGTAATGGTGATAAGACTGTTAGTGATGCACAGCAGAAAGACATAGAAGTTGAATATATAATAATGAAAGATGGTTGGACACCACTTGCATCGCTAGTGGGTACACAAATCAACCAAGATTTTTCAACTGATGCTGACAAAGATGGTTATTTATGGATTAGGGTAAAGAATCCTAATAAAGAGGTAATGGGATTAATTAAGGTAAATTATGCTAATTACACTGGAAGTACTTGGTTTTCAGATATTGTATATAAAGGGGCAGTTAAACCTATTACCGATGAGTTTCATAAATTTACTATGAATTTTTATACTAAACTAACTAAAAATGTAACATTACACCGAATCATAAAAGCCGCATTGATTCTTTACGTAATAATATATGCTTTAACCTTTTTAGCGGGTGCTATTCAAATAACTGCCAAAGACTTATTAACAAGAATTATAAAAATCACTTTGATAGTAATACTGATAGGAGATGATAGTTGGCACTTTTTCAATAATTACTTATTTAACGCCTTTATTAAGGGTACTGACTATCTAATGACCAATGTAGTAGGGCTTACTAGTTCTAAAGCTAACATTTTTGGTTTTATTGATCCAATATTTGATAAATATACCAATGGCAGATTTTGGGGGCTTTTATTTATACAATTACTCCAAATTCATAATGGTCTTGCTCTTGTTGCTATCATGACTATTTATTCTCTGACGCTTTATTTTAGAGCCATTTTGGAAGTTATCATAGGTTACGTTATAGCCTATATTGGTCTTGCGATTATGATATCTTTAGCACCATTATTCATAATTTTGGTACTATTTGAGAAGACAAAAAGCATTTTCGATAACTGGTTATCTACTTTATTTAGTTACATGATGCAACCAACCATATTATTAATATTTTTTCTATTAATAGATCAGGTGATGTCTGAACAACTTTTAAAAATTGTGGTAAGAGCATGCTGGAACTCTGAATTTATCCCAATAGCTATAGGATTAGATCTAACGCATATGGACATACCGATTAATTTTTCTTTCAAAATACCATTTTTACCTGGGATACCTTTCTTTACGCCGTATGTTACGGAAATTAATGATGCAAAGGATTTATTAAATTCTACCGGGACATTCTTGGTAATATTTACCAGTAGCTTATTATTCTATGCTTATTGCCTAATGTGTTATGGACTTGTCGATTATGTGACTATAGTAGTTGCTCAATTGACCAACGTAACACCTGCAAGACAAGAGGGTGATTTCCAAAGGCCTTCTAATCCTACGCAATCTATTATACAGGATATGGAATCTGTGGCAAAACCAGTCAAGGATTTAGCTTTTGCTCCAGCTAGGATATTTAAGGATAAGGTGATAGATCAAAATTATAAAGCTAGGAAAAGTGATCCTGACGGCAAGAAAGAATATACTGGCAAAATATTTGCCTCGAGAAATGATTCAGACACTGGTGGTGAAGCGGGTGGTGGATCTAATAAAAAGGAATAATTACTATTTAAGCCTAGGTTTTTATAAATGAAGAATATTTTTGTTATTTTATTAATTTCTATGTTGTGCCTTTCAGGGTGTACTGGTGATAGGTGCATTGATGCAGATGATTTTGGCTTTATAAAATTTGTAATTTCTTCAAGATATAAAAAAGAAAAGTTAAGCGGGCAACAACAAGATAATCAAACAGCTCCTTGGATCGATACTGGATATAATGTAAATGGTCAACCACTTACTATGTTGGTAAAAACTTGGGATTATTCTAAAGGAGATAAAAACAACTCTACAGAATTATCAGCTTGGAGTGCGTGGTATGGTCAGGAAAATAATACCAATACTTTATCTGAATTTTGTAAGAGACTACAAGTATGCCAATTTATAGATGGCGTCATGTGTACTAAAAGTAAGGATGCTAAAATTAGTAATGCACCATGTTTATTTAAAAATGGTGTAGGGCTATACATGTTAATTGCTGAGCGTGATACAAATCCTAATCTCTCTTTGGATACACAACGTACACCAAAAGGCATTACCGCCCACCTTGGTACACCTCTTGTTGGTTATGCACTTTATGATCTTAATAAAAGAGGGGAATTAGTAAAAGCTGGAGGAATAAGTTATCAATATGCAGATGAGGATAAAGTTAAATACGTTCAATGCCCATTATATTTTAAGATTTTAGATAAATTTTACGATGATAATAATGGTCAGTACCGTGTAGTTATTAAATCTGGGGTCACTGACACTAGACCTGACCCTATTGAATTTTTAACGAATTTAATAAAAGCTGAGTTATTTGGTGATGGCAAGAATAAAGGACTAGTTAGGTCAATTTATGAGGGTATTATTAAAACACCGGGGTATCGTGTATCTGTTTCGGCTCTGTTAACTTTGTATATTATATTTACAGGATTTTCTTTCCTGATTGGTAATGTTAATCTCACACATACTGAATTAATAATTAGAGTAGTAAAAGTTAGTATAGTATCTACGTTACTTAGTTCAACTAGTAGCTGGCAATTTTTCCATGATTACTTATTCGTGTTTTTTATGGAAGGGGTAGCAGAAATATTACAAATAATTAAAGAAACAGCAGCTACCGGACCTGGATCTTGGAGTATTATAGGTTTAATGATAGCCCCGCAAACTATGGCAAAATTATTTTCATTACTATTTGTCGATCCGTTAGGATTTATATATATAATTTTATTCTTGATAGCCCTTTATTTTATCTTCATGATGGTATTTAAGGCTACTATTATATATCTTACAGTACTGATAACCGTTGGGATGATTATCATAATGGCTCCAATATTCATTTGCTTTATGTTATTTGGTATCACGCGTTCATTGTTTGAAAACTGGTTAAGACAGCTGATTTCCTATGCACTGCAACCAATTATATTATTTACTGGTATTGCTTTTATTTCAATGATTATCAGAACAGAAATATATTCTTCACTTGGTTTTGGGGTATGTAAGTATGACTTCCCAAATTTAGGACCGATAAATGACCTATTTGGTAGTATGAATGAAGATCTAGACACTAGTCTTGGAGACTCAATATTTTATTGGTGGTTTCCATCTCCAATGAAAGCTGGCAAATTTTCTAAAACAAAGGCTAATATATTAGTGCCTGTCGATCATCGCAGCTATGATGGATCAGAAGATGGCAAACTATGTTTAGCTTATCAATGTATTGAGGAAAGATATGTTGAATTACCATTTTTAGATCCAGTCCAAGATTCAACAAGAATTGATAAATTTTTCAGTGGTAAGTTTGTTCAGCTGGATGGATTATTGTTAATTTTTGTATGTGTTTATTTACTAAGTAAATTTAATGATATAGCTGTTTCAAGTGCTAAATTCTTATCTAGCACCTCAGGTAATCTAACAAATTTACAAGCGATTGGACAAGCTGCTTATGCCCCTATTCAACAGCAAATAGAGAGACCTGCAAATTATGTTCTAAAGGCTGCTAAACAAAGGGCAAATCAAGCAATCGAAATAGCAACCATGCCCATTGCCAATGCCTATGAGAACATGATGATTGAGGGCAAGTGGTTGATAGAAGGGGTAAGAAAAGAAGCTCTGAATCCAAGGACAGTAAAATCTAGTGTTTTAGATGAAGTAAAAAGAACTTATGGTATAGATTATGAAGATGTTAATGTTCATGCTCAAGCTGATTACCAAAAGGGTATTAGTGAGGTTATTAAAGCAATTAAACCGGAGGGAACGGATAAAGAATTTGAGGGTAATAGTTACTCCGAACTTCGTGATTATTTAGCGGGTCTTAAATTTGGAGAAGGTAAAAAACTTGACAAAGATCAGCAGAAAGAGCTTGATGATTTAATGAAAACTAAAGATGGTAAAACTTTACGAGAATTAGCGAGTGATGCAAAGTTTACCAAAGATTTCCAGCAAGCTTACGTAGATGCATATCAAGCAATGTCAGCAAGGGGAATAGGGTTATTTGGTAAAAATATAGCACCACTCAAAAGTTGGCAAGAGATGAATAGGCGTATTGATGAAAAGAGAGAGCTACGTGATAAGAAGCGTAAAAATATAGGAGAGAGAATATATGCTGGTTATGAAGGATTAAAACGAGAGGCACTTACTGCTATTGTTGGTAAAGATTTACGGGATGCTTTTGAGGGTAACTTAACTGGAGCAGAATGGGAAGATTTTAATTATAATGATCCAAGACTTAGAACCCATAGTGAATCACTTAAGGATCAGCAACGATCTTTGGAACATCAAGAACTTTTAACTAAAATCAATAAAGAAACCATTGCTGTTCAAGGAGATATTTCATCTCCTGAATATCTAGCCAAGCTTGAATTACAGGATAGAACAGCAGATAGTGCATATTATGCAGAACTATCTAACAAAAAACTTGCCTTTGAGATATATGATGCTTTAGCTAAAGGTGAAGGTGATGAGGGAGAGAATCCCGTGTTGATGGGCGAGCGATTCATGCGAGAAAAAGCAACGGATACTCAAACTCGTAATATGATTGACAGTGCTTATAAGATTGAGCAGAAAATAATAGATGACGATAGATATGCACGCAGACAAGAACATTATGAAATTATGCGTGAGAAAGCTGAAGCTAATGCGGACAATCAATCTTTAGAGTATAGTAAAGCAGTACTAAAGAAAATAGAAGAAAGAAAAGAACTTATTAAAAAAGAAGTTAGATCTCACATTGATGGAATTAATCAATATCGCTTAGATGCTAGAATGCCTAAATATGAAAAAAAAGATTAGCTTTTTCAAAGCAAAAGATATATCGAACTGAGGTTAGTATTAACTTGTTACATCGAATTAAGGTTAATATTAAACCTTAACTGGCATAATCACAAAAACATCTTTAGGATTCTGAAGGGTTTTCAATAACATTGGTGATGATGCATTTAAAAAGTATAGCTCAACTTGGTTTGCTTTAGTAGCACTTAACACAGCACTTAGTGCGTCAGTAAGATATTTAGGATTAAAACCTATAGACAGATTATCTTCATAATCAAAAATGCATAAATTACTTTCATCTAGAGAACATGGTATGCATTCTTTAGCCACGCCTCTTGCTTCTCCAGAAGCGGTAATTTCAAGCAAGTCTTTTGATAAAATCAATTTTATTGCTTGAAATTTGTCTATAGTTATTGTCGCTACTCTATCTATAGCATCAGCTAGCAACTTGGTATTAATAGTAAGTTTATAGTTGTTCTCTACTGGGATAAAAGCTTGATAATCCGGAAAAGTTCCATCAATTAGTTTTGATACCATCATAATATCATTGCAAACAAATTTAATCCTATTAACACTTAGAAAAATTTCAATTTCCAGTTGAATATTCTTGGGGTCTTTCAGTATCTTAACAATTTCCTCGAGAGTCTTTTTAGGTAAAATAACTCCAAACTCGCTAGCATTATTGGCTATTTTTACTACTGACACTGATAATCTATGCCCATCGGTGCTAGCCATACAACATTCTTCATCTTTTACGTAGAAATAAACACCATTAAGATTATAACGAGTTTCATCAACGGATACCGAAAACAAAGTACCGTCGATCATTTTAACAAAATCACTACAAGATATTTTTAAAGTAGTTTCAACATTAATATCATCTAACGCAGGGAACTGGTTAGCATGTAGGGTTAGTAGGTTAAAAGCACAATTCTTTCCTAAAATTTCAAGCTGATCTGTTTCATTTGAGACACTGAGCGTTACATCATTATCAGATATCTTTCTTATTATGTCATTTAATGTTTTAGTAGATACCATTATTTCGCCTTCACTTATTACTTGAGCTGCTACTTTTTGGCTTAAATATATTTCCATGTTAGTAGTTATTAGCTCTAGCTTACCATCCTTAGATGATAATTTAACATGACTAAGCTCAGCAATTACGTTACGTTTTTCTACTACAGAATTGGCAAAAGCCAAAGCCTGAGTTAATGTTTTTGTTTCAACTATTATTTTTAAGTTATTATTATTCATATTATTTAGTATTTATAATAGCTGCAAGATACATAAAACCACCATTAGTTCTAATGTAAGTTATATTGTCACTCTATACCTCATTGACATTAGGTACATAGATCGTTTTCGTTTTTCCTGATTTGATCCAGTATTGATCAAGCAAGTAACTATGAATTTTATGCTGATTATCCTTCACAGAAACAGCTTTCTTCTTATGCAGATAAATAGCTTCTATGCCCATTATCTCCATATATTTGTGTATTCTATCCCTACCTAACATTAGACTTCTTTCGAAACTAGATATGAGATAAGGGTTTTTAGAAAAAATTAATCGAAAAACCGTAAGCAGTACGACAAACGTACGTGAGGATTTTGAGATTAATTCTGACGACAAAACCACCTCTCAGATGAAGTCTCGAAAGAAGTCTATTAAAACCATTTTCTAATAATTGCCTATGTATACAACAATATCCAAATTCAGGATTATCGGTATATATTTCGTCTATCCTAAAATATTCAAGTTGTATGGCTACTAACAAACTGCTTCTAATAGTTTGTTTATGTTTTTACATAATGTATAGCATTTTGTTTGGTGCTACTTTGTTTCTTTGCCATTCGTTTATCCTAAGTATAATTTTTATTATATCTTATTACAAAACAAAACTACCTGCTTTTTTGTCTAAATTTTTCAGTCCATTATACTATCATTTCGCGTACTTTTTGTAAACTAGTCTTAATAGGAATTGTCGATAACAAGGTGTATGACCGTATTTGGTAACAAGGTAATTGTCCGTAAATAGAGTATAAGTCTCTCTCAATAACAATAGAAGAGAGAGGTTATGCCAAGTAAGACAAAAATATTACAAGAGGTTATAAAAATGCGATTTGAAGAAATATACGACAGATACGATAGAGGAGAAATTAGCAACGAAGTTGCAGCAGATTTATTAGGATGTAGAGAGAGAACATTTAGACGAAAGAAAGTGAGGTATGAAGAAAGTGGATTTTTTGGTCTGTTAGATAGAAGGATAGGTCATATGCCACCTAACAAAGTAGCAGTAGATGAAGTAGAGCAAATGCTAAAATTATACGAAGAAACATACTATGATTTTACATCTAAGCATTTTCATGAACAGCTAGTAAAGAAACATAAATTTAAGCATAGTTATAATTTTGTTAGGATATCGCTGCAAGGATGTGGATTAGTAAGTAAACTTATTAATAAGAAGCCTCACCATCGTCTTAAAAGAGCTAGGAAGTCCATGGTTGGCATGATGCTGCATCAGGATGGTTCTACCCATGAGTGGATTTATGGACTAGGGTATCATCCGGACTTGATAGTGACAATGGACGATGCTAGCAATGAAATATATTCAGCATTTTTAATAGAGGAAGAAGGAACAGCAAGTTGTTTTATAGCCCTGACAGAAGTCATAGAAGCTAAAGGGTTATTTAGTTCTCTGTATGTGGATAGAGGTAGCCATTATGCTTACACGGCAATAGCCGGTGGTAAGGTAGATAAGAATAACCCGACACAAGTAACGTCAATTCGGGATAAGGGATAAGAAAGAATAGTGTAGATATAAGAGTTGCAAGGAGTTAATGCCTGTGATAAATGTTTTTGTGGAAAAAGAAATAAACACAGGCATGAAAAAAGATATCACAGAATTATATAGTTTTATAGACGATTTTTGTAAAATTTACTATGAATACGAAAAAAAGAAATTATTACCAACAGAAAAACAAAGGAATCGCCGTTGTGATATGAGTTTAAGCGAGATTATGACAATTATGGTAATGTATCATACTTCTTATGCTAAAAACTTTAAATATTTTTATAAGACTTGTATAGAATATATCCACAAAGGTGATTTCCCAAAAGCATTGAGCTATAACCGTTTTGTCGAGTTAATGCCTAGATTGTTTGTCCCACTTAATATTCTTATGCATTTGTTATTTGGCGAGGAAACAGGTAGTTATTTTATTGATGCAACGACAATCAAGGCTTGCCATAATAAAAGGCGATATAGTAATAAAATATTTAAGGGGCTAGCAAAACATAGCAAATCATCAATGGGTTATTTTTATGGGTTCAAGTTACACTTAATTATTAATGAAAAAGGACAATTTATAGCATTAAAAATGACTAAAGGAAACGTTGATGATAGGATTCCAGTACCTGAGTTAACAGATGGTTTAACTGGAGTTATGTATGCAGATAAAGGATATATTAAGCAAAACTTATTCGTCAGTTTATATGAAAGAGGATTAAAAATGGTGCATGGGATTAAGAAAAATATGCCAAATAAATTAATGGATTTAAAGGAGAAGATTATGCTAAGAAAACGTAATTTAATTGAAACAGTTTTTGATTATTTAAAGAACAAAATGAACCTTGAGCATACTAGACACAGATCACCTATAAATGCTTTTGTTCATATACTTTCTACACTAGTTGCCTATTCTCTTAAGAAAAATAAACCTATCCATAAATTGCAATTTCAACTTCCCTCTAAATTACGTCAATTCGGGATAAGGATATTGAGAACATGTAGATTAAAATCAAATTTTGTTGAAGGTTTATTTTTCTTTAATGAATAAGCAACAAGAGTAGATAATATATGGACAAAGGCATTTATTGGTGATCTATGTCTAGTATGTTCAAGGTTCATTTTATTTTTTAGATAATCAAAAACTGTTTCAATTAAGTTACGCTTTCGAAGTAAGATTTTTTCTTTCAAATCCATTAATTTATTTTCCATATTCTTCTTAATTCCATGAATCATTTTTAAGCCTCTTTCATATAAATTTAAGAACAAATTTTGCTTAATATAACCTTTATCAGCTGCTATAATTCCAGTTAATCTTTTTGTTAACTCCGGTACTGGAACCCTATCATCTACATTGCCTTTGGTCACTTTTAATGCCATAAACTCCCCTTTATTATTGATTATTACATGTAATTTAAAACCATAAAAATACCCCATAGAGGATTTACTATGTTTGGCTAATCCTTTAAAAACTTTATTGCTATAACGCCTTTTATTGTGACAAGCTTTAATCGTTGTAGAGTCAATAAAATAAATACCTGTTTCTTCACCAAACAACAAATGAATCAACATATTTAGCGGTATGAATAATCGTGCCATTAATTCAACAAATCTATTATAACTCAAGGCTTTAGGGAAATCATCCTTATGCATGCACTCTATATAACTTTTATAGAAAAATTTAAAATTCTTAGCATAGGATGTATGAAACATAATTATTATTGTTAACATTTCACTTAAACTCATGCTACAACAGCGATTTCTCTGCTTATTTGATGGTAATAACTTTCTCTGTTCATACTCCAAATAAATTTTACAAAAATCATCTATAAAACTATATAATTCTGTGATATCTTTTTTCATGCCTGTAGTTTGTTTTTTTGTTTAAAAATATAAATACTGCAGGCACTCCTTTTTGACAATCCTTTTATCTATTACTATTTCATCTATATCTTATCCCGAACTGACGTATATTATAACATCTGAAATATTAACAATAATGATAATTAATCGAAATGCAAAAGCCAAAAGTAGCGACCTTAAGTGCTGAAGAACGAGAAGAACTAATACAACATATTAAGGCAAATTCATTAACAGGAAATGATCAGCAAGCGATAATAGAACTTGTGAAATTTTGTAACGAACTAATAGACAAGCTAGCATCATCAAATATCAGTATAAATAAGCTTAAGGAAATGCTGATTGGTTTTAAGGCAGATAACAAAAAAAAGATAGTTCAGATTCATTAAAAGAACCGCCAAGTGAATCTGATAACGGGAATGGTGGTAATGAAGAAGAGTGCGATAAGCCCAAAAAGATAGATCGTAGTAATTGGCAAGGTAAATATGGGTTTGATGATTATAAGGATGCGAATACCAGCTATTTAGCTCCTGAGAATTTTTGTAGTGGTGATAGCTGTCCTCACTGCTATAATGGCAAACTATATAATAGTGAAGCTAGAAAATTGCTACAATTCACAGGTAACGCTCCAATTACAGTCAACAGATATGTAAAGAAAACGCTACGCTGTAATGCTTGCGACTATAAAGTTATGAACAATAAAAATATCAACAAATGGACAAATAGTAGCAGAAGTGCAATAGTGTTACAAAAGACCTATGGTACTCCTTTCTACCGTTTATCTAGGTTGCAAAGTTTAAGTGGGTTTCCTGTAGCATATAGTTCGTTGTGGCAACAATATTTAGATGTTTGGCAAGAAGGTGGTGGAGCTGAGATTTACGGGGTATTATTGGAAATGGCTGCCGAATGTAATTCACTGAATCTTGATGATACTAGAGCCAGGATTTTAGAAATTACTATAGCCAATAAAAAATTACGTACTCAAAATAAGAAAGGACGCAGCTGTTATACTACTACTATATGTGCTAAGACTACAAATAATGAGGTGATAGTTTTATATTTTACAGGTAATAAGCATGGCGGGGAGAATATTGGTAACGTACTAAAGAATCGTAAGAATAGAACAGATTCTATCCAATTAATGACTGACGCAAGTAACAATAATAACCCGGTATTATCAGAAGCAGATAAAGAATTACTAGCAATAATAGTGATGATCAATTGTTTGTCACATGGTCAGAGAAAATTTACAGAGAATGAACTATATTACCCTGAAGAATGCGGATATTTTCTCAAACAAACACGTGGTATTTACCACAATGAACATCAATGTAAAGAGATGAGCCCTGAAGAAAAACTGGGGTATCATCAGGAACATAGCAGTAAATATATAGAAAACATATATAACAAAATAGACGAATTATTTAACGACAAGAAAGTTGAGCCTAATAGTAGGCTTGGACAAGTTATGAGATATTGGTTAAATAATAAAGAAGGTTTGACCCAATTTTTAAAAATTCCAGTTAGCAGTCTTGATAATAATTGGGCTGAGAGATCACTGCGTACCATTATTTTACAAAGGAAGAATTCATTATTCTTTAAAACAATCAATAGTGCTGAGATACATAGTGGTCTATATAGTATAGTAAAGACTTGTAGTGAGAACGAGATCAATGCCTTTAAATATTTAAATTGGCTACAAGAGCAGAGTAGCAAAGCAAAGAAGCATCCTGCGAATTATAGCCCTTTTGCCTATGCAAGATATATGAATAATACGGAATTAATCAAGACAGCAGCTTAAATGACAGAACGCCAATCATTAGAGAGTTTGGCAGAACTAGGATCGCCATTATGAATAAGAATGTATAAGGTTCTATGGCAAATCTGATAAGATAAATTATCAGAAGGGAAGAGTTTTGCCGTAAATTTACCTTTGGATAGGCGTTTAGAGCATAGCCAAAAGCCTTGACCGTCAAAGGACAAAATTTTAATGGCAGTTCTGTTTTTATTATAGAATAAAAACAAGGAACCATTAAGAGGGTCAGAAGAAAGTTTTTGTCTACAAACAGCGATTAAGCCATCTATACCCTTGCGAAAATCGATGGCAATAGTGGCAACAAAAATAACTGACGCCGGGGTTAGTTGCAGCATAGAAATGTCTGAATTATGGTTTTTGGCTCTAGTGTTTGGATAATAAGCTTGGTACCATTTGGTTTAATAATGTGACAAGTATAGTGATTTTGTTTGGGGTTCGCTACAGGATCAGTAGCTATAGAATTTACTAGTTGAAATGGGACAAAATTAATATTTTGTTGTAGAGCTTGATTTGAAGCTGAGACAGGAGAAGTTTTGAGGGTAGGTTCATGGGCTTTTTTAATTGAACTAATTGTTGCTTTATTAATATTAATATTAAGATGTTTAGCTATCTCTTGGTAAGAATAATGATGGAGTAATTGGTGAACTAATTCCTTTAGATGGTTTGGTATGGGATCAAACTTGTTAGTTTTAGTTTGACGCCAAGCTTTAAATTGCTGAGCTACTTGCTCAATAGTAATTGATGGTATTTGCATAGTAGGAACCCAAATGTATAAAAAATTCATACTAGCAAAAAAATTAGATAAAGTTATGCAGTTTTGCTGCAAGTATACGAAGTAGCAAGGATTAAGTGCTTAAACATTTTTAGATCCCTGCCTTCGCAGGGACATCGAGCGTGCAGAGAATAATAATTATTCTTACATCGATACTCGAGGTTAATTATTAAAATCACATATTGAATGATGAAAAAAGTTAAAATGCACTCGCGTCAGCCACTTCAAGAGTGTATTTTTCCTTATAACAAAGCCAATTCGATGTAAGACATTGGTTTAATAGCCTAGGGTGTCATCAACTATGATTTTTAAAAAATTAAAAAAAAGTTTAAAATAAAAAAATCAAGTTGGTTAGAGAGTTAACAAATAAATCTCTAGGCTTAACATTCGCAATAAAGCACGACTTGATAAAAATTTAAATAAATATAGGTTTAAATTTTTATCAAGTCTTTGCCGATTTTAAATAATAATCTCTAACCCTTGCATTAGCAATGACAATAATTTTACGCATTAAAGCAGTAATGGCAACTATAGGCTTTTTACCTCTAGCAATTAGGTCTCTATAATATTCACCTAACTTGCTCTTTGATTTAGCTGCTGCCATTGCTGCAGTAAATAATTTGCTTCGTACATTTTGTCTACCACCACTAACTGAACGATACCCTTTATATTGTCCACTATCCTTAGGATGTGGGGCTACTCCGACTAAACTAGCTATTTGCCTCCGATCAACCTTACCAATCTCTGGTAAAAATGCTAATAAAACTTTACTAACAACCTTACCAATACCGGGTACTGTCTCCAATACCTCAAGCTGTTCTACAGTCTTTTCATCGGTTGTTAACTCGGCTATCTCTTCTTCTAATTTCTTTATAGCTTTGGATAAACATAACAATAAATCTTCTATACTATCTTTATCATCTCATTATTAGGTCCTGCCATCCTATTTTTCTCTTGAGTCTGCAATTTTACTAAATCATCACGACGAGATAAAAATATTTTTAGCTTGCTCATTTTTTGATCAGGTTTTTGTTGTAAAGATAATTCCTTATGCCTTTCTTGTCCATATTTTACTAAAGCTTGAGCATCTACAGAATCAGTTTTAGCACGAGTACCAAGTGATCTTATAAAGTACTTTATTTTTTGGGCATGTGCTCTATGAACAGCACATTTTTTGCTTAATAAAAAATTTACTAATTACGTCAATTCGGGATAAGGATTAGTAAAAATGCTTTAGCTATAACTAATACAAGATTTTGGATATGTATAAATTGCATTTCTGTGAATTCATACATTAATTGCTCTTCGTAGTGTATATATGTCTGCTATTTTTACTAATCCTTATCCCGAATTAACGTGTTTTACGTCCAATATTATCCCCAATCCAGCCAAAAATCAAAGCACCTATGGGACGTAAGACAAATGTCGAACAAACGGCAGTAGCTGCAAGAAGATTTGTCGTATGAGGATCAGTTTTTGGAAAAAACAACTCATTCATCAATATTGCCATATGTACATAAAGCATCAAGTCAAAATATTCAAAGAAACTACCGATTGATAGTAGTCCTACAGCTTCTTTCTGTTCTTTTGTTAAGCTTATTTGTTCTTTATAATTTACGTCAGTTCGGGATAAGATATAGATGAAATAGTAATAGATAAAAGGATTGTCAAAAAGGAGTGCCTGCAGTATTTATATTTTTAAACAAAAAAACAAACTACAGGCATGAAAAAAGATATCACAGAATTATATAGTTTTATAGATGATTTTTGTAAAATTTATTTGGAGTATGAACAGAGAAAGTTATTACCATCAAATAAGCAGAGAAATCGCTGTTGTAGCATGAGTTTAAGTGAAATGTTAACAATAATAATTATGTTTCATACATCCTATGCTAAGAATTTTAAATTTTTCTATAAAAGTTATATAGAGTGCATGCATAAGGATGATTTCCCTAAAGCCTTGAGTTATAATAGATTTGTTGAATTAATGGCACGATTATTCATACCGCTAAATATGTTGATTCATTTGTTGTTTGGTGAAGAAACAGGTATTTATTTTATTGACTCTACAACGATTAAAGCTTGTCACAATAAAAGGCGTTATAGCAATAAAGTTTTTAAAGGATTAGCCAAACATAGTAAATCCTCTATGGGGTATTTTTATGGTTTTAAATTACATGTAATAATCAATAATAAAGGGGAGTTTATGGCATTAAAAGTGACCAAAGGCAATGTAGATGATAGGGTTCCAGTACCGGAGTTAACAAAAAGATTAACTGGAATTATAGCAGCTGATAAAGGTTATATTAAGCAAAATTTGTTCTTAAATTTATATGAAAGAGGCTTAAAAATGATTCATGGAATTAAGAAGAATATGGAAAATAAATTAATGGATTTGAAAGAAAAAATCTTACTTCAAAAGCGTAACTTAATTGAAACAGTTTTTGATTATCTAAAAAATAAAATGAACCTTGAACATACTAGACATAGATCACCAATAAATGCCTTTGTCCATATATTATCTACTCTTGTTGCTTATTCATTAAAGAAAAATAAACCTTCAACAAAATTTGATTTTAATCTACATGTTCTCAATATCCTTATCCCGAATTGACGTAATTTCCTAGCATTTATCACCTTATATATTTATTAGTTTATAGATACTGATGATTTGGTTGAACGATAGCAAGATAAAATAATACAGAAAATTGAAATAATAAATCTTGGTTGTAACAATATCACGGTTCTATAAACAAATTAAAAGGGGAAACAGAGATATTTGGTAAAAATATAGGCTTAAGATCAAAGAGATGTTGACTATCAAAACTGCATCGCATCCTAATAAATTATTAAAAATAATCTTTGCAGAGAAAATAGTTAAAAAATAATAATATTTATAATTAAAAAATACTTGACTATTATTTTAGAATTGATTCTAATTAAAATTATGGCAACGTAAATCAACCTATTAGCATGGCAAAATATAAAATGGCTGATGATTTTGATGACGGGGATAAAGGTAAGGGGAAGGAAAAAGACAAGGTAAGTCTTGATCTGTTTAAGAGTGTAATTGAGTATATGATTAGTGATATCAGCTCGCAACTTTACTCTACTAACCCGGCTGAATTAGCAAGAATCAATAATATCATCAATAGCTTGTTAAGTAGCGATCTTCCACCGGAGATACAAACAAGACTGAAAAAATTACAAGAGCTTGTTGTTGAAAAAGAGGAGAATGCTGAGCAAGTTCGTAATTCAGGAATATTGGAAAGAAATAGAGAAGAAGCAACTAAATGGGAAGAACATGTAGCTATTTTAGAAAAGGAGGCTGAGAGGTTAGAAGCTGAGCGGTTATTAGCACAGTTTCATCAAGAAGGCTCTATGTTAACAAAACAACATGAAAAATTTAAAGTAGATATAGTTGAGCGTATAAAGGAAACTAAGGAAGAAACTATAAAACACAATGAGTTGTTTGATTATCTTAGTGATGAAAATCTGAAAGGTAAAGATATTGATGAAAGTAAATTAAGACCTTTCATCAAAAATAAAGAACAAATAGAGAGAGAATTATATAGGCATCAGAAAGCAGCACATAAACATTACGATGAATTATGTGCTTATGATGCAAAATTAAAAGCAGAGAAAGAAGAATTAAAAGAGGCTGTTAAAAAACAGCCAAAACCGAAAGAGCTGCAATCGTCAATTTTGCTTGAAACAGCAAATTATATAGACTCAGAAAAAAAGTTATTGAAGACAGCTAATAATTTGTATGATTATGCTGTAATCCAAATTGGTAAAACGGAGATTGTACAAGAGAAGTATGGGTTACCAAGAGCTGCAGAATTTTATAAAACGATAAGTAGTGATCTACACGAGGCTTTGTTATTTGGCAAGGCAGAGGCTGCTGCTGCTCTTGCTTATTTTCATCGTGATGGGTTGGGATAGAAAAGAATGAATATAAGTATAAATTATTAGTAGCTGTAGGGGCTAAGCTAGGTAATCCTACTTGTTTAAACATATTTAAGACGGATGCTACACGAGTCTATACCGATGTTTTTTCAGAGGCAGGGCAATGGGTTAATGCTATTAAGACAATCACCGCAAAATATCCTAATAAGGATGCAGAAATTGTTGTGTCTGCTTCAGTTTGGGCTGATAAACAATTAGAATCGCATTGTCAACAATTTCACTCACATCAGGGAGCATCTTCTTCTCAGCTTAATGATTCGTACGAAACTCCTGATACGTCGTTTGACTCGGAAAAAGATACCTCACTAATTGGAAGTACTAAGCTTCATGTCTGTTGTGAAATTATGTAGTATCAATTCCATAAATCGTCATCCCCTATGCCAATTGGTATAGGGGGTTTTAGTTGTAAGGTAAGTTAGCTAAACAATAAGTAATATATGGTAAAACGAGTGAAATAATAAGTCATCAACTATTTCCCCTAACCATATACCTAACATACCAAAGCTACGTCTAAAGTTTGTAGTATTATGACACCAAACTTACAATCCATAATCATAAGGAGAAAATATGGAAGGTTCTGAAAGATTGACTCAATTATACCAAGAAGGTTTGAGATTAGAAAAACAATATGCAGAGTTTAAGAAAGAAAGTGCTAAGTATTTAGCAGCAAGACAACAAGAGTACCTTCAGTTACAGGAATTGCTTCAAGCTATTAAAAATAACTGAAGCCTATTCTAACTCTGAGGAATCTGAAATTATGTAATCTCAACAAATCGTTCCCCATTATGTCAAATTGGTATAGGGTTTTTTTAATACAATTCTAGATAATATAACTTAAGGGTTTAAATACTAATATGAGCAAATTTGTACGAGCAGACGGCAGAGTTATCTATCCCCAAACCAGTCTCACTAGAGAACAAAAACAAGCTGTTGGGTTGCTGTCGATCGGGACATTCTTAGAGTATTTTGATCTGATGTTATATGTACATATGGCAGTATTGCTTAATAAACTATTTTTTGAATCTGCTGATCCTCACACAGCCTCTTTAATGACGGCTTTTGCCTTTTGTTCAACCTATGTTTTTCGACCTATTGGGGCATTAATATTTGGTTGGTTAGGTGATAATATAGGGCGTAAATCTACCGTTATTATTACAACTTTTATGATGGCTGTATCATGTCTTGTCATGGCTAATCTTCCTACCTATGCCCAGATAGGGGTTACAGCGGCTTGGATAGTAACCATCTGCCGTGTTATGCAAGGCATGTCTTCTATGGGCGAAATAGTAGCTGCTGAACTTTATATAACGGAAACGATTAACCCACCAGCCCAATATGCAATTGTCGGATCATTAGGAGTTTTTGCTTCCCTAGGAGCCTTAGGTGCTTTAGCGATTGCCTCACTTGTTACTATTCATGGTTTTAACTGGCGTGCAGCATTTTGGATAGGTGCAGTAATTGCACTGATTGGTTTTGTTGCAAGAACGAGGCTACGAGAAACACCAGAATTTGCTGATGCCAAACGTCAACTAAAAAAAGTTTTTGCAGAAACTAATACAGATAGCAGTACTTTAGTAAACAATCCTATTTGGACAGAAAAAGTTAATAAAAAAACAATATTAGCTCTTTTTTTCTTACAATGTGCTTTACCTGTAGGTTTTTATTTTATTTATATATATTGTAGTAATATTTTACAAACTAACTTTGGTTATACAATTGCTGAGGTTATTCATCATAATTTTATTATATGTCTAATACAGCTTTTGGTCGTATCAATATTATCTTATTTAAGTTACAAAATATATCCACTATTAACCATAAAAATTATACTCATAATATTTTCTATTTTTATCATATTTTGTCCATATTTTTTGAATAATCTTCATTCTCCGTTTGAGTTATTTTTAATTCAACTCTTTATCATTTTATTTAACGAATGTTTAGGCCCTGCTATACCAATTTTTTATAGGAATTTTCCTGTATTTAAACGTTTCACCTGTGCTAGCATTATATTCGCTATATCACGTGCTTTCGTATCTGTTATTACTGCTTTTGGCTTCACTTATCTTGTTAACCATTTTGGCTATTGGGGATTATGGGTTATTATGATTCCTACAATTGTGGGGTTCGCATACGGGCTATTACATTTTGAAAAGTTGGAGAAGAAGAGAGAAAATTATTTTCAATCAAACATTGATTTGGCAACAAAGGCTAGGTAATAATAGGTAAATATTGATAACATAAAGTAAGGGTTTAAACACTAATATGAGCAAATTTGTACGAGAAGATGGCAGAGTTATTTACACTCAGACCAACCTAACTAGAGAACAAAAAGAAGCTGTCGGGTTGCTGTCGATCGGGACATTCTTAGAGTATTTTGATCTGATGTTATATGTACATATGGCAGTTTTACTCAATAGTCTGTTTTTTCCCCAAAATGATCCGGATTCTGCCTTTTTTTTTACTGCAATTGCATATAGTATCACTTTTGTTTTTAGACCATTTGGAGCATTGCTGTTTGGTTGGATAGGAGACACTATTGGTCGGAAAATAACTATCATTGTTACAACCTTTATGATGGCAGCCTCGTGTTTTGTTATGGCTACCTTACCAACTTATGAACAAATTGGAATTACGGCTTCATGGATTATTAGTATATGTCGTGCAGTACAAGGTATATCT
Organism: Candidatus Tisiphia endosymbiont of Micropterix aruncella; assembly: GCF_965178575.1. Classification (NCBI taxonomy): domain Bacteria; kingdom Pseudomonadati; phylum Pseudomonadota; class Alphaproteobacteria; order Rickettsiales; family Rickettsiaceae; genus Candidatus Tisiphia; species Candidatus Tisiphia endosymbiont of Micropterix aruncella. The sequence continues at coordinate 73,465 of NZ_OZ238268.1, read as the reverse complement.
TCCTTAGGTGAGAGGGTGGGAGCAGAGTTATATTTAATGGAAATAACAAAACCACCAATACAATATCCAGTTGTAACGTTGATTACGGTTTGTGCCTCCTTGGGGTCAATGGTTGCATTAGGTTTTGGTTTTTTAATTACTAACTATGGATTTAATTGGCGTTATCTTTTTTGGTTTGGAATGATAATTGCCACTATAGGTACAGTTGCTAGAACTAACTTAAGAGAAGCACAAGAATTTGCTAGTGCAAAATTGCGATTAAAAACATTTTTTGATAACCACTTTATTGATAAAAAAATATTAAAAGGTGATCCGATTTTACAAGAGAAAGTCCAGAAAAAAACAGTATTCTATTATTTTTTAATTCAATGTGCTGGTCCAGTACCAACATATTTTGTGTATTTTTATTGTGGTAATATACTCAGGAATTCTTTTGGTTATGGCATTGGAGATATTATTTATCATAACTTTCTTATTTCAATAATACAGCTATTCACTACGCTAGTATTAGCGTATTTAAGTTATAGAATATACCCTTTAAAGATTATTAAAGTCAGGTGGATAATTTTCTCTACTTTTATAATATTTTGCCCTTATTTTCTTTATAGGGTCAGCACTCCTATACATTTATTTATAATACAACTATTGATCGTGTTATTTGCACCTGACTCAGCTCCAGCTAGTGCAATTTTTTATAAATATTTCCCTATTTTTAAACGTTTTACTTATAGTAGTATTGTATACGCCTTAGCACATGCCACAATTTCTATTGTTACATCTTTTGGTTTCATATATTGTACAAAATATATGGGGCAGATAGGAATATTATGTATTATGTTGCCTATAGTAATAAGTTATGGATTTGGGATATTTTACTTTGCAAAGCTGGAGAATATAACTGTGACTAATAGTTATTAGTTTTATAATAAGTATGTATTACTTTAGAACATAATTCTGCAAAATTTTGCTCAATTGTTGGTGTATTAAAACACATACTAAGGCTCATAAACCTACTAAGGGTTTCTATTATAATTTTTTTTGCTTTCTCCGGTGATTTAGTTTCTAGAGTTTGTATATTATGAGTCCGATCAAATAATTTAATCAAAGCCACATCATATTTTTCTTGTTGAAGTAATATATCTAATGTTTCCGCCGAGCTAATCTTGCCGTGGGGTTTGTTCCTACTTAAAGCTTCTACTTGACTAGCAACCTGCTCTCCAAAGATATAGGCAATCATCTTTTCGCTAAGTTTTGTATCCTCAATGGTGTCATGCAGTATACTGGTAACAATAATGTCAGTGCGATAAAGATAATCAGAAATCATATATGCTACCTCTATTGGATGAGAGTAATAAGGCTCTCCTGACTGCCGCATTTGGCTGCCATGATATTTCTTAGCATAATATATGCCTTTCCTTACTTCTTCCAAATCTATAGGTCGATTCACTTCCTGATTCATTTGATAAAGTTTATTCATCAACCTGTCAGAATATTCGCAAGATTGATACTTTGACTGCCAACAATTTATATCTTCCATAAAAAACTATAATATTTTAAATCGCTATACAAGTTAAACTAAAAATTAGAATATTACTAGGAATTTATTATATTTTTTGAAAAAGATGAATATTTTTGCATTTTATTGTTGTATAAATAGACAGCTACTCCCTTTATATTCATATAGTTCATAATAAACTATTAAACTAAAATGTCACTACTAATCTATAGCTATAATATTTACATTAATATATTTTTAAAAACTGAACAAAATGTTTAGAGAGGTGTTGACTTAAGGTCATAGAAAAATCTAGCAATTACACTATTGTAGGGGCTAAGCTAGGTGATAGTACTTGTTTAATGGTGTTTCAGGAGTATATTATACAAATCTATAACGATGTTTTATCAAGGAAAATAGAATGGCAAGAAAAAACCAATACATAAAGCAAGTTGATCAACTTATTGGAGAAAAAATTTATTCTTTGAGATTGGCAAAAGGTTACGCACGGCAACAACTTGCTGATTTAATTGAAGTAACCCATCAACAATTACAAAAATATGAAAAAGGCATTAATAGAATATCCACAGGTAGATTAATGCTTATCGCCAAGGCATTAGATAAAAATATTGATTATTTTCTTGAAGGGTTGGGAAATACAGGTAGTGCTGAACCAGTACTTACCCAACACCAACTTATATGTATTGAAGTATCAAGAAATTTTATGAAAATTCGAGTCAATAATTTTTTTTGTGTGTGCGTCAAGATAAGGTGCATTAATCTTACGGGTGAGAGTCGCGTTATGGAAGGAGTAGCTAGCTCCACCATATAGCGAGTCTTGTGCTGCTGAAGGTAACGACAGTAGTAAAGCGTAGACAGCGAAACATCCGAGCCGAAACCAAATGGTAAACGTGATAGCCCCGAAATAAAATTGGTAGTGAGAGCTGATACTTTACACATGGTAGCAAGCAACAGAATACTGGAGGTTATAACTAGCAAATCCGAAAGTATTTAATCACCAGGGGTCTCAGGCGTCAGCGAGTTTGTAGAGATTAATGATGCAACTTGAGAAGTCCTTATAACTCTTACTGAGCTAAGTAAGTATTCAAAGTACAAGTGCCGAAACATAAGGCTTTGGAGATGGTGTAAGGATGGCTGAGTCAGTTGTAGTAGTGATGAAGCTTCGTAATGGAAGTGGAGCGAAGGGCTGGCAGAAAGGTAAGAACGTAAGAGGGAAACAATGACCGTACACAGCATAGACGGAAATACATGGTCAACAAAACTTGAGCGTATAAAGTTGCTATCATCGCAAAATCAAGACATAAAGTTTAATAATCTTGGACATATTATTGATTTAGAGATGTTAGAAGAACAATATAAGGAACTCGATAGCAAGAAAGCTGTAGGAATAGATGGTATAACCAAAGCGATTTATGGTAAGAAGTTGGGAGCAAATTTGCTCTCGCTCCTTACTAGAATTCGCAAGGGGCAATATCAAGCTAAACCTGCACGAATAACGCTAATTCCGAAAGAAGATGGAGGCAAAAGACCTTTGGTAATATCATGTTTCGAAGATAAGATAATCGAGTCTGCAGTAAGCAAGATACTAAACTCTGTGTTTGAGCCAATATTCTTAAAGTGTTCCTATGGATTCCGACCTAAATTAAACGCCCATGATGCACTTAAGGAGTTGAATAGACTTACGTATAACTTCAATAAAGGAGCTGTAGTTGAAATTGATATAACTAAGTGTTTCAATTCAATCAAACATTCCGAGTTGATGGGATTCCTAAGAAAGAGAATATCTGACAAAAGATTCCTAAGACTAGTTATGAAACTGATGGAAACACCAATTATAGAAAACGGCATTACAGTTACTAACAAGGAAGGATGCCGCCAAGGGTCTAAAACATCACCAATTTTGGCAAATGTCTTCCTACATTATGTTATTGACTGTTGGTTTGCTAAAATCAGCAAGGAAAACATAAGAGGGCAAACTGGAATGGTGAGGTATTGTGACGATATGGTGTTCGTCTTTGAGAATGAAGAAGACGCGAGGAAGTTTTATGAGGTTTTTCCCAAAAGATTAAACAAGTATGGCTTGAACATCAATGAAGCTAAATCGCAGATGATTCAGTCCGGTAGATACCATGCTGAGGACTTAGCTAAGCAAGGTAAGAAGATCAAGAGTTATAATTTTCTTGGCTTTACTTGCTATTGGGGTAAATCAAGGTTTGGTAACATATGGAGATTAAAATATACCACAAGGAAAGATCGATTTACCGAGAAGCTTAAAGGGCTAAGAGAATATCTACGAAGTCACCTTAATGAGAGGGGCAAAGAACAGATATTATTGCAAGTCATTAGAGCTACAAAGGGGTGGATCAATTATCATGGTATACGTCAATTCGGGATAAGGTTATAATTTAGAGGGAAGTTGAAATTGCAATTTATGGAAGGTTTATTTTTCTTAAGAGAATAGGCAACTAGTGTAGAAAGTATATGAACAAAAGCATTTATAGGTGATCTGTGTCTAGTATGCTCAAGGTTCATTTTGTTCTTTAAATAATCAAAAACTGTTTCAATTAAATTACGTTTTCTTAGCATAATCTTCTCCTTTAAATCCATTAATTTATTTGGCATATTTTTCTTAATCCCATGCACCATTTTTAATCCTCTTTCATATAAACTGACGAATAAGTTTTGCTTAATATATCCTTTATCTGCATACATAACTCCAGTTAAACCATCTGTTAACTCAGGTACTGGAATCCTATCATCAACGTTTCCTTTAGTCATTTTTAATGCTATAAATTGTCCTTTTTCATTAATAATTAAGTGTAACTTGAACCCATAAAAATAACCCATTGATGATTTGCTATGTTTTGCTAGCCCCTTAAATATTTTATTACTATATCGCCTTTTATTATGGCAAGCCTTGATTGTCGTTGCATCAATAAAATAACTACCTGTTTCCTCGCCAAATAACAAATGCATAAGAATATTAAGTGGGACAAACAATCTAGGCATTAACTCGACAAAACGGTTATAGCTCAATGCTTTTGGGAAATCACCTTTGTGGATATATTCTATACAAGTCTTATAAAAATATTTAAAGTTTTTAGCATAAGAAGTATGATACATTACCATAATTGTCATAATCTCGCTTAAACTCATATCACAACGGCGATTCCTTTGTTTTTCTGTTGGTAATAATTTCTTTTTTTCGTATTCATAGTAAATTTTACAAAAATCGTCTATAAAACTATATAATTCTGTGATATCTTTTTTCATGCCTGTGTTTATTTCTTTTTCCACAAAAACATTTATCACAGGCATTAACTCCTTGCAACTCTTATATCTACACTATTCTTTCTTATCCCTTATCCCGAATTGACGTGTCTTATGACGTTCCTTCAACTTTTCTCTTTGTTCTTCTGTCAATACATTCTTTCTCATAATGTCCTAAACTTTATAATATCTTTCCTATCTTTGCAACTCTTCATTTATGAGTAGTATATTAGTTATAGCTAAAGCATTTTTACTAATCCTTATCCCGAATTGACGTAAGTTATAGTCGAATAATTCAGTTATGGCCTAAACTAATATTGCCATTAGCATTATTAATGCAATTATTAAGAGGAGAAGATACAGGGATATATTTCATTGACTCTACTAAATTAGCAATTTGCCATGATAAACGGACAAAAAGTAATAAAGTATTTGGTAGAATTGCTAGGATTGGTATGAGTAGCTATGGATGGTTTATGGGATTTAAATTACATTTAATTATTAACAGTAAAGGAGAGATAATGGCAGTTAAAATTACTAAAGGAAACCGAAGTGATATCTCTACTGTTTTATCTATGACTCAAGGATTAGAAGGCAAATTATTTGGTGACAAGGCTTATATATCAAAGGAGCTATTTAACAAATTTTTAACAAAAAGCTTACGTTTATTTACTAGTATTCGCAAAGATATGAAGAAACATTTACTTGAAATAGAAGATAAAGAACTGTTAAAAAAGAGAGTTCTAATTGAATCAGTATTCAATGTACTAAAAAATAACATGTGTCTAGAGCATTCAAGGAATAGATCGCCTGTTAATTTTTTAGTCCATATTTTGGCTTGTGTTGTAGGATATGCTATTAAAAAACTTAGATTAAAATCAGTTATTTCTGTTAATCAGCATTCGCTCTTATCCTAAACTCGCATTCCTAGTATATTTTATGAGTTATATACGCTTAGTAGCAAAGGAATTTTTACAATGGCTGGTTACAATCTGCAACTAATTATGTAATCATTATGATAATAATTTTGGTCAAGTTTATCCTCATCAATGCATAATTACCACTAAATTTAATATTCCTACGAATTCTTTATAAAAATACTTTACATACAGAAATATATCTTATACTATATAAAGTGTATTTGCTTTAATAATAAAGGTTTTTAATTTTATCATAGGTACGCCACGAAGTGTAAATAAGCTAGCTGTTGAAAGAGCAGCCATAGAAGTGTTGACCTAGCACACTATGTATCGAGTCTTGAACTGATTTTGGTAACAAAGTCAGTTAAGCGTAGACAGAAATATTATAGGCCGTAAGCCGAAAGGTTGAAGTGATGGAGCTCCGTTAAAGTTACATGAAGAGTGGTCGATAGTTTTTCTCTACTAGAAGACAAAACTATACTTAGCGTTAAATGGGAAGTTAAGTGTAGCACTCTCGGAGTCATAGAGCATGGCATGTTATTAAAGTTTATGAATGAACTTGGGATATCTCTATCACCCTCATAAAAAAAATGAGTATCGACCGACAAGTATAAAAGCAAGGGAGTTGAAACGGTGATAAAGAAGTCAGATCTAGCATAGTACTGATGAGGTCGGGTAATGCCGATGGAGGGAAGGCTAGGGGGTAAGATCAACCTTAAAAAGGGAAACGTTATGAGTACAACTGAAACTCAATCAATAACGGATACTAAACTGGAAAGGATAGCTTTTCTATCCCAAAATGATTCAACTAAAGAATTCAGGTGCTTGATGCACCACTTCAACGAAGAATCATTAAAAACCTGCTTTTACCAATTAGATGGCAATAAAGCAGTAGGGATAGACAGAGTAGATAAGAAGAGCTATGGTCATAATCTAGACGATAACTTGAAAAAGCTAATTTCTAATATGAAACAAATGAGCTACCGACCGGCAGCGATACGGCAAGTATCAATTCCTAAGGAAGGTAAGTCAGGTGCATTTCGTAGTCTAGGAATTAGTAATTTTGAGGATAAACTAGTGCAAAAGATGATGCAACGAATTCTAGAAAGCATATATGAACCTTTATTCTTGGACTGTTCCTACGGGTTCAGACAAGGTAGAAGCTGCCATGATGCAATTAAGAAGTTAAGGCATTACCTATATACTAGATCAGTTCAAACAGTCATTGACGTAGATTTGGAGAATTTTTTCGGAACTTTGGATCACCAAGAACTGGTTAAAATATTACAGATGAAGATCAAAGACAATCGTCTTATTAGATACATCATCAGAATGCTAAAATCAGGTGTCATGGCAAATGGAGAAATGACTATTAGTGAAGAAGGGGCGGTGCAAGGGTCGATTTGCAGTCCGATCTTAGCAAATATCCTAGCTCATTATGCTATAGACCAATGGTTTGAAGAAGTAGTTAAAACACATTGCAAAGGTAAAGTAAAGTTATTTCGCTACTGTGATGATCTCTGTATCTGCTGTGAATATGAAAGTGACGCATTAAGGGTCAAGACAGCTTTGGCCAAACGTCTTACTAAATTCACGTTAAAAATGAACGAGGAAAAGACAAAGCTAGTAACCTTTGACCGTAAGAGTGAATATAAGACTTCATTTAACTTCCTAGGTTTTACATTCTACTTTGGTAAATCTCAAACGGGGATTAAAATACCAAAATTAAAGACTGAAGGAAAAAGAATGAGGTCAAAACTTAAGAAGGTTAACCAGTGGGCAAAAGAGGTTCGAAATCAATATAAGCTCAAAACAATATGGCAGAAATTCTGTATCAAACTAGAGGGTCATATTCAATATTATGGTGTGAGCTTTAATATAAAAAGAATAGAGACTTTCTTGTACCGTACAGTGCAGATCATGTTTAAATGGCTAAACCGAAGAAGCCAAAAGAAGTCCTTTACTTGGGAAAAATTTCAGCTATTTCTATTAGCTAACCCGCTTCCGAGAGTGAGAGTATGCCATAAACTTTTCTGATACTACTGAAGTGAACGAATTTATCTTGAACCCATTGCGGGAAAACCGCACGATGATGGTTCTAACGAGGGGCGTACTGGGTGACTGGTGCGTCTACTCTCTTAGCCTAGTTTATAATTAGGTGAATGAATTTATCCTGAGCCTATTGCCTTAATAGGGTACGATGGTTCTAAATGGGGGGCGATTTGGGTGACCAGTCGCTCTACCAGCTAATTTAAGACTCGTATGAACAAGATTTGTTTCCATAAAGGGGGGAGCATAAAACTTTTAAAAATGGTGGCAGAGTACCATAAAGGTGAAGAAAAATTAGAAGATTATGATAATCAATTTAAGAACTGACTTGGACTATGAGATAAAAGACTAGATTAATATCAGCTATACAGAGATGGAATAATAGTACTTCATTCGTAACTATTATTAAGTATTGATTACTTTTGACCTATAATATAGAGAGAGGAAAAATGAACTTAGAAGAAATTATACGACAAATAACAACTAACTCTATTACTACTCTTGACCTTAGTAATAACCAGATAGGAGATACTGAAGTAAAGGAACTAGCAGAAGCATTAAAGGATAATAAATCTATTACTACTCTTGACCTTAGTAATAATCATATAGGAGATACTGGAGCAAAATATTTACTAGAATCCTTAAAGATTAATAAATTTATTACTGTTATTAACCTTGTAGGTAATGAGATAGGAGAAGCTGAAGCGAAGAATATAGCAGAAACCTTAAAGATTAATAGAGACCATACTGAAGAAGTTAAACAGGAAGGCGAAGAACTAAAACAACAACAAGAAGCAGCAACAACTGAAGAAGTTAAACAGGAAGGCGAAGAACTAAAACAACAACAAGAAGCAGCAACAACTGAAGAAGTTAAACAGGAAGGCGAAGAACTAAAACAACAACAAGAAACAGTAACAACTGAAGAAGTTAAACAGGAAGGCGAAGAACTAAAACAACAACAAGAAGCAGCAACAACTGAAGAAGTTAAACAGGAAGGCGAAGAACTAAAACAACAACAAGAAACAGTAACAACTGAAGAAGTTAAACAGGAAGGCGAAGAACTAAAACAACAACAAGAAGCAGCAACAACTGAAGAAGTTAAACAGGAAGGCGAAGAACTAAAACAACAACAAGAAGCAGCAACAACTGAAGAAGTTAAACAGGAAGGCGAAGAACTAAAACAACAACAAGAAGCAGCAACAACTGAAGAAGTCAAACAAGAGGTGCTAGCACAACAAATAGCTGAGCAAGTAGGGCAACAAGAGTCTGAGGAACTTGAGCAGCAGGCAAAACTTAAAGAACAAGAGGAGGATACGGCAGTCAAAGAAGCGGCTAGATTAAAAGCTATAGAGGAAGCAAAAGAATATACCCCAAATATACTAGTTGTGAAATCATTTGAGGTAGCAGACGGGAATAAGAAACCTGATAATGATGACAAGACTACTAGACCAGTATCAAGTCTAATCCGAGAATGGAACAAAATAGGAGATGCTGGTGTAAAGGTTCTAGCAGAACCTTCACAGATTAATAAAGACTTTGCTGAAAAAGGAAAACAAGAGGCTAAAAAACTAAAACAGCAACAAGAAGTAGTGGCAGCTGAAAAAGCTAGGCAAGATACCATAACCCAACAAATAACTAAGCAGGCAAGACAACAAGAGTCTGAGAAACTTAAGAAACAAGCAAATTTTAGAGACCAAGAGAAAACTGAGAAAGAAACAACTAAATTAAAATATATAAAGGAGGCAAAAGTGAGCAAATATATACAAAATATGTTTAAGACAGCAGACAGGGATAATCATAAGGCAGCAAAGAAGAATAATCAGTTTGATAGGGATGATCATACTACTATCAAGCAAGTATCAGAACTAATCCGAGATGGTAATGACTGTCTGCAGGAACGTACCACAGTAGGAATTCTGCTGGTTGGTAATACTGGGGCTGGTAAGAGTACACTCGCCCACTTGCTTGGTGGCAAAGACCTGAAAGCAATCAGGGATATAAACGGTGGCAAGTTACTTATTGATGCGGTGCATCCATCTAAGGATATTATCATTGGTCATAAACTGGCTTCCGAAACTAAGATTCCTAATAAATGTCTTGATCTCACTAAAGGCATAACCATTTGGGACTGCCCTGGCTTTAATGATACCGATCCTGTACAGGAAATTGCTAACAGCTTTTATATTAAAAGGCTCTTTGAAACCACAGAACAACTAAAACTTGTGTTAGTGATACCTGCATCAGTTTTTGATAGCTGTAATAAAAGAGGCAACGATTTCCTTGAAACACTACATAATTTTGTAAAAAGTTTTAGGAATATTGAAGATATATATGACAGCATATCTTTAGTATTTACCCATGTAGACAACGGCATAAATATTCAGAATATCCAATACTATATGAGTGCAGCATTCCAAAATAATAACACATTACAAGAGTTTCCAAGAGCAAAAAAGCAGTGTAAGGATCTGATTGATAAGCTTAAAAAGGCTGGCTCAATACATCTGTTCCATAAACCAGTTGACGAAGGTGAAGTAGTAACCCATAATTTACTTAAGGCAATAGATTCATTCTCCAGATATTCTGAAGTTAAAGGTGATATGGTCAATATTACTATTTCGAAGAAAGCTATGGAGTGTTCAGCTCATCTATTCGCTACTGCGAGTAGTAATTTTAGTAATCTATTAGAAGTAATAGTTAACGCTATCGCTGATGCCACTAACTGCTTAAATATCAATCCACACAACCTATTTTCCGAAAAGTATCATCTTGTTAAAGATTGGGTTCCATCATCAATTCATTATAATAACAGACTGACAAAACATAACAAAGATGAATATTTTTCAGAGCTAGACTTACTATCAAAATTGCAAAAAGCACTTGACTGTGCTCAAATAGTAAGCATACCAAAGGCCATAGAAATATTGCAGGGGGCAGTGGAGGTTTTTGCTGAATATGCTGAACCTGGTAATGTTCAGCTTCAGCATCATATACAAGAGTATGGTTATTGCTTGCAACAGCAATATGAATATATGAAATTTTTTGCTAAGGTCTGTGACAAAGAATTACCTGATCATGTAAATATTGCAGAGTCAATAACAACTTGCTATGCTACAGTAACAGAAAATCTTGAGAAGCAAGTTAGTAATTTGAAGATTGATGAGGATAAACTTGACCAAAATTATTATCATAAAGCTGTAAAGTATCTAGAGAATTATCAGGACTCTCCTGCCTGCAAGAATCTTAAGGCTATAGCTTATAGTCGCTTAGCTAGTATCGCTGAAAAGAATGGCGAAAATCTGGCATTGTGTTACTATGTAAAAGCTATAGAGACCAATAGTAATCTACATCCAGAAATATATAACAAAATGGGTCAGCTATTTTTTAACAAAGGTGAATATGGTAAGGCGATTGAGTGCTATAAAGTAGCTAATAGTGCATATAAGATACAGGTATGTTTTAAAGAATGGCTAAAACAAGATCAAGAAAATCCCGATATAATGATAAAATATGCTGAGTATCTCGACTCTATATGTTTACCTGATCACGCCTACAAATATTATTTCCGTGCATTCAGCCTAAGTGAGGATAACAATTTTAAGAATGGGGCTTTAGAGAAAAGTAAGACTGATGCTACTACTCAAAGACAAGAGTTTATCACCAAAGTACAGCAGCAGCCTAATCATTGCAATTATGACTTGGTAAATGAAGAATTTACCAACAATTTACTTGGTGTAGCAGAGTCAACAAGTGATTCTTGCTGCTAAAGATTGCGAAATAGTTTTATAGCTTGTTATCTTAGCTATAGTGAAGTAGTTGGGATTTAATCTTACATTTGATAAAATAAACAGATTATTAAATGGAGGTAAAAATGAATTTGAATCAAAAGATAATAAAACCAAAACTAGGAGTCTGTCGGACTTTGTTAAAAAAGTGCATTTCTAGTAACCAATAGATGATAATATATTTCAATAATACATATATAAATAGCAAGAATTAGTAAATTTTTAGAAAAACCATACTATATATTATACTTAAAATTGTGATTTTTCCTCTCATTTGAGTAAAGTCCGACAGACTCCTAGGAAACAAGGTATTTAAGGAGAGAAGGTAATAGTAAAGATCAGATGCAATGAATAGTTGTAAAAGATAAACAATTATGTAAAATGCTCCGTCAAAAGATTTTCAACTACAAATAACGGAGCATTTATGACTGTAACAAACTTTTTATCAGAAGTCAAAGATCCAAGAAACATGCGTGGGAAAAGGTATAATTTAGCAGCGATATTGCGGTTAATTGTTGCAGGTTTGTTGTGTAATTGTAATAGCATAGCGTCTATAGCAAGATTTAAGAAATTTTTAAGTAAAAAACTGTTACAGAATTTAGGTTTTTATGATGGCATTACGCCATGTTATAGTACGTTAACTATAATGTTACGTAAGATGAATCCAAAGGATTTACATGATGCGATTGTAAAAGTAATTAGCGGAATAAAGGAAACTATGGAGTTTCAGGAAGTGCATATAGATGGTAAAACTCTGAGAGGTAGTAATGATTTAGAGAATAGAGCAATACAAGTTTTAACTGGTTTTAATAATAAAACTAAGTGCGTAATTAGTTTTGAAGAAATATTGAATAAAGACGAAAATAAAGCAATGTTAGAAATACTACAAAAATTTGACATACAAAGGGCAACTATCACTCTGACACAGCCTTTGACCACTCAGATATATGCGAAGAAATAATTCAACAAGGTGCTGATTTTGCTATATGTTTAAAGGGCAATGAAGCAAATTTGTTGCGAGCAACAGAGCAAGCTTTTAGCAATAGCAAGCAGGAAAATGTACGAACTTTTGAGAAAGATGTTGAATATAATCATGGTCGTATTGAACAACGAAAAATAGAAGTAATAGATATGCCTTGGGAATATCTAAATGGTCACAGACATATAAAGCAATTATGTAGAATTACTAGAAGGCGTGAGCAAAAAAACAAGGAAAATTATACTGAAGAAATGGCTTACATGATTACAAGCTTAAGTAGCAGTGCTTCTGCTGAAATGTTATTGGATTTAAATAGAAAACACTGGAGTTGTGAGAATAATTTAAATTGGGTAAAAGACAGGGTATTTATGGAAGATAAATCAACAATTCGGAAAGATAATGCACCTATCGTTTTATCATTATTACGGAGTTTTGTTATATCAATAATAGCTACTATTTCTGCTAAAATTACTGAAACTAGGGAATATTATAGTCATTACAAACAATCTGTTTATACTTTATTCTGCAACCTCAGAGAGTCAATAATTTTTTTTGTGTGTGTGCCAAGAAAAGGTGCATTAATCTTATGGGTGAAAGTCCTGTTATGGAAGGAGTAGCTAGCTCCACCATATAGCGAGTCTTGTGCTGCTGAAGGTAACGACAGTAGTAAAGCGTAGACAGCGAAACAATCGAGCCGAAACCAAAAGGTGAACGTGATAGCCCCGAAATAGTCGGTAGTAGTGAGAGCTGATACTTTATACAGGGTAGTAAGCAATAGAATACTGGAGGTTATAACTAGCAAATCCGAAAGTATTTAATCACCGGGGTCGCAGGCGTCAGCGAGTTTGTAGAGATTAATGACACAACTTGAGAAGTCCTTATAACTCTTACTTAATTAAGTAAGTATTCAAAGTACAAGTGCCGAAACATGAGGCTTTGGAGATGGTGTAAGGATGGCTGAGTTAGCCATAGTAGTGATGAAACTCCGTAATGGGAGTGGAGCGAAGGGCTAGCAGAAAAGTAAGAATGTGAGAGGGAAACAATGACCGTACACAGCGTAGACGGAAATACATGGTTAACGAAACTTGAGCGTATAAAGTTGCTATAGTAAAATACATTGAATTAGGTGACAAAGAACATAGAAATAGCTTCGAATAATTTACTAGTTTCTGTTATCTTATTTTTAATCCATTTTTTCATATTAGCCCAAAATTTTTCTATTGGATTTAAGTCTGGTGAATATGGGGGTAAAAAAATAACCTTACAACCTACTGATTCTATTAATTCTTTCGTCTTCTTTGATTTATGGAAACTAGCATTATCTAGTACTATACTCAATTAACCTGAAGAGTTGCAAAAATGGTTAACGGTAATAGTCTGGAAATTATCGTTTATTAAGGTACGTAACCTATCTTTATAATCGCCGATGTTGCTAAAAAATTTGTTTATTGCTTCCGAAAATTGTTCAAAATTATGATAAAATTTATTATTAGTTGTAATACTGTGCATAAACTTCCATAATCTCTCAATTGGGTTAAGATTTGGGCTATATGGTGGCAAAAATACTAGCTCTATTTTAGTATTTACTAGGTATTCCGTATACTTGCAGCAAAACTGCATAACACTATTAAATTTTTTTGCTAGTATAAATTTATTTTATAAATTTGGGTTTCTACTATGCAAATATCACCGATTAATAAAAAAACTAGTTGAAAAAGTACCAGTCATATTATAACATCTGAAATATTAACAATAATGATAATTAATCGAAATGCAAAAGCCAAAAGTAGCGACCTTAAGTGCTGAAGAACGAGAAGAACTAATACAACATATTAAGGCAAATTCATTAACAGGAAATGATCAGCAAGCGATAATAGAACTTGTGAAATTTTGTAACGAACTAATAGACAAGCTAGCATCATCAAATATCAGTATAAATAAGCTTAAGGAAATGCTGATTGGTTTTAAGGCAGATAACAAAAAAAAGATAGTTCAGATTCATTAAAAGAACCGCCAAGTGAATCTGATAACGGGAATGGTGGTAATGAAGAAGAGTGCGATAAGCCCAAAAAGATAGATCGTAGTAATTGGCAAGGTAAATATGGGTTTGATGATTATAAGGATGCGAATACCAGCTATTTAGCTCCTGAGAATTTTTGTAGTGGTGATAGCTGTCCTCACTGCTATAATGGCAAACTATATAATAGTGAAGCTAGAAAATTGCTACAATTCACAGGTAACGCTCCAATTACAGTCAACAGATATGTAAAGAAAACGCTACGCTGTAATGCTTGCGACTATAAAGTTATGAACAATAAAAATATCAACAAATGGACAAATAGTAGCAGAAGTGCAATAGTGTTACAAAAGACCTATGGTACTCCTTTCTACCGTTTATCTAGGTTGCAAAGTTTAAGTGGGTTTCCTGTAGCATATAGTTCGTTGTGGCAACAATATTTAGATGTTTGGCAAGAAGGTGGTGGAGCTGAGATTTACGGGGTATTATTGGAAATGGCTGCCGAATGTAATTCACTGAATCTTGATGATACTAGAGCCAGGATTTTAGAAATTACTATAGCCAATAAAAAATTACGTACTCAAAATAAGAAAGGACGCAGCTGTTATACTACTACTATATGTGCTAAGACTACAAATAATGAGGTGATAGTTTTATATTTTACAGGTAATAAGCATGGCGGGGAGAATATTGGTAACGTACTAAAGAATCGTAAGAATAGAACAGATTCTATCCAATTAATGACTGACGCAAGTAACAATAATAACCCGGTATTATCAGAAGCAGATAAAGAATTACTAGCAATAATAGTGATGATCAATTGTTTGTCACATGGTCAGAGAAAATTTACAGAGAATGAACTATATTACCCTGAAGAATGCGGATATTTTCTCAAACAAACATGTGGTATTTACCACAATGAACATCAATGTAAAGAGATGAGCCCTGAAGAAAAACTGGGGTATCATCAGGAACATAGCAGTAAATATATAGAAAACATATATAACAAAATAGACGAATTATTTAACGACAAGAAAGTTGAGCCTAATAGTAGGCTTGGACAAGTTATGAGATATTGGTTAAATAATAAAGAAGGTTTGACCCAATTTTTAAAAATTCCAGTTAGCAGTCTTGATAATAATTGGGCTGAGAGATCACTGCGTACCATTATTTTACAAAGGAAGAATTCATTATTCTTTAAAACAATCAATAGTGCTGAGATACATAGTGGTCTATATAGTATAGTAAAGACTTGTAGTGAGAACGAGATCAATGCCTTTAAATATTTAAATTGGCTACAAGAGCAGAGTAGCAAAGCAAAGAAGCATCCTGCGAATTATAGCCCTTTTGCCTATGCAAGATATATGAATAATACGGAATTAATCAAGACAGCAGCTTAAATGACAGAACGCCAATCATTAGAGAGTTTGGCAGAACTAGGATCGCCATTATGAATAAGAATGTATAAGGTTCTATGGCAAATCTGATAAGATAAATTATCAGAAGGGAAGAGTTTTGCCGTAAATTTACCTTTGGATAGGCGTTTAGAGCATAGCCAAAAGCCTTGACCGTCAAAGGACAAAATTTTAATGGCAGTTCTGTTTTTATTATAGAATAAAAACAAGGAACCATTAAGAGGGTCAGAAGAAAGTTTTTGTCTACAAACAGCGATTAAGCCATCTATACCCTTGCGAAAATCGATGGCAATAGTGGCAACAAAAATAACTAACGCCGGGGTTAGTTGCAGCATAGAAATGTCTGAATTATGGTTTTTGGCTCTAGTGTTTGGATAATAAGCTTGGTACCATTTGGTTTAATAATGTGACAAGTATAGTGATTTTGTTTGGGGTTCGCTACAGGATCAGTAGCTATAGAATTTACTAGTTGAAATGGGACAAAATTAATATTTTGTTGTAGAGCTTGATTTGAAGCTGAGACAGGAGAAGTTTTGAGGGTAGGTTCATGGGCTTTTTTAATTGAACTAATTGTTGCTTTATTAATATTAAGATGTTTAGCTATCTCTTGGTAAGAATAATGATGGAGTAATTGGTGAACTAATTCCTTTAGATGGTTTGGTATGGGATCAAACTTGTTAGTTTTAGTTTGACGCCAAGCTTTAAATTGCTGAGCTACTTGCTCAATAGTAATTGATGGTATTTGCATAGTAGGAACCCAAATGTATAAAAAATTCATACTAGCAAAAAAATTAGATAAAGTTATGCAGTTTTGCTGCAAGTATACTTTATTGCTTCCGAAAATTGTTCAAAATTATGATAAAATTTATTATTAGTTGTAATACTGTGCATAAACTTCCATAATCTCTCAATTGGGTTAAGATTTGGGCTATATGGTGGCAAAAATACTAGCTCTATTTTAGTATTTACTAGGTATTCCTTAACTTTCTTGGATTTGTGGTAACTAGCATTGTCACAAATTAAATATATTCTTTCCTTGTCACTATTCTCCTCTTCCAACCTTTGTAGAAAATTAACTATCTGCTCCCCATTTATTTTGGGGTTCTCTGTGCTTACTAACTGTAAATCGGCTAGGTTAATAGCACCAATCATGTGCTTTCTTCTCCAGCCACTGAATGTTGGTAAGGTCTTATCTTGGTTCTTTCTTATCCAACCGCACCTTGCCCTTGCTTGATACTGAGGATGAACACCATCCATAAAATATATGGCTTCCTTATCTCTGAGATTCCCTTTTAGTAAACTGTAGTTTAACTTAAATAATTCTTGCTTGTCAAAATCCAGCTTAGCCGGTACTACTTTCGGCTTCTTGTAAACAAAACCCAGTTTGTATAGTAATTTTGTTACTCCCGTTATCGTATATGTCACCCCATATTTGTTCTCAATGTGATGCATGATATCTTTAGCATAAACATAATTATTTGCTTCTAGGTGAGTCACTAATTCTGCCCTATCACCATCACTTAATTTGCTTGTGCTACCTCCATTGTCGGTAGCAAGCTTATTGGCTTTTTGATAATCAACAATATGTTTTCTTATCGCTTCGTGGCTCAAGAGTAGTACCTTAGCAATCTCTACATTACTATACCCATCGTCATACATCAAAACTGCCTTAATACGATCACGTATGCGTCCGTCTCGTTCTGTCTTATGACGTTCCTTCAACTTTTCTCTTTGTTCTTCTGTCAATACATTCTTTCTCATAATGTCCTAAACTTTATAATATCTCTCCTGTCTTTGCAACTCTTCATTTATGAGTAGTATACAACCTGTCCTGCTTTTAATTCTTTAATTAAAAACTTCTCAACCCAATTATTAAATAGTTCTGTATTACAAGTTCCATTAAACACAAAAGGGGCTATCGGCTTATTATTTACCAAACCAGCTATGATATTACGTCAATTCGGGATAAGGTTATAATTTAGAGGGAAGTTGAAATTGCAATTTATGGAAGGTTTATTTTTCTTAAGAGAATAGGCAACTAGTGTAGAAAGTATATGAACAAAAGCATTTATAGGTGATCTGTGTCTAGTATGCTCAAGGTTCATTTTGTTCTTTAAATAATCAAAAACTGTTTCAATTAAATTACGTTTTCTTAGCATAATCTTCTCCTTTAAATCCATTAATTTATTTGGCATATTTTTCTTAATCCCATGCACCATTTTTAATCCTCTTTCATATAAACTTACGAATAAACGTTAATTCGGGATAAGGATTAGTCAAAATAGCAGACATATATACACTACGAAGAGCAATTAATGTATGAATTCACAGAAATGCAATTTATACATATCCAAAATCTTGTATTAGTTATAGCTAAAGCATTTTTACTAATCCTTATCCCGAATTGACGTAACTTATTTTAAGTATTCAGGCGAGGTTAGAAAGCTGATTTATACCACCAATCCGATTGAGGGCTTTCACCGTCAAGTCAGAAAATATACTAAAACAAAAGGAGCTTTTACTAGTGAAAATGCCTTGTTTAAACTGGTATTTTGTGCTATAAAACAGATTACAGCTAAATGGAATATGCCAATACCAAATTGGGCAGTGACCGTTTCGCAGCTAGATATTTTCTTCCCTGATAGGTTGAATTTTAAAGTATGATATTCTATACTGACACAGTTCAGCGAATGTTCTCTTTTTTACCGTTAGAAAAATCTGTACATATTACTTGGTGTGTTTTCTTGTCTACCACTATTTGAGTTTTTAGTGTATGCCTTTTCTTCTTTCCTGAATAATAGAATTTTTGTTTTTTTTGGGTCTTTCTATGGGACTCTCAGTAGCATCAATCAAGACTACTTCATAATTCATATCACTCTTCATTAGAGCTTTACGACCTAGAAGAGCAAAGTTTGGGTGTTTAACTAGGGTGTCTTCTACCCATTTAACAGCTTTATATGCTGAACTTTCACTAATCCCATAGTTCTGACCTATATGGAAATAAGTACGGTATTCTCTAAGGTATTCTAATGCCATCAGCAACTGTTCCTCCAAATTGAGCTTATTTTTACGCCCACCTTTTAATTTCTTAAGATTATCAGCATGCCTCAGAATATCCACCATCTGTGAAAATGTTAGCTTCTTTACTCCTGTTAACCGACGAAATTTTTCATCCTCTAACTCTTTAATCTGCTCGAATTTCATTACTACTTCAAATCAGATATTTATAACACCATTCTACATCATTGTCTAGTTTCGAAAGAAGTCTACTGAATTACAAGATTCCATTAAAATTTGAACGTCACTAGGGTGTGTCATCAATTGAGCCAAATTACCATGGAAGCCATATAAACAGCACCCAAAAAGTTCTGAGATGTTTTGTCATATCGTGTTGCAATAGCTCTATATTGCTTCAATTTTGCAAAAAAGTTCTCAATCAAATGCCTAGCTTTATAGAGGTTCTTATCATACTTAGCTGGATTCACACGATTCTTCTTTGGGGGAATCACAGCTATACATCCCTTATCTTTCAGCTTATCTCGCATACGTGCATCGGCATCATAAGCCTTATCAGCAAGTACAGCATCCGCTTTCGTCAATTCATTCATCAAAACATCAGATCCTTGCAAATCATGAGCTTGACCCGGGGTAAGATGGAATCCCGTTGGATTCCCTAGAGCGTCACATGTGGCATGGATTTTAGTACTCAGCCCCCCTTTACCTCGTCCAATTGCTTGGTCATCCTCTAACTCTTTTTTTTAGCACCAGCACTATGTTGATGACTCCTAACAATGGTTGAATCAATCATGGCATACTCGTTATCAGCATCTTCAGACAACATCTCAAAAACCTTTTTCCACACACCTGTCTTGCTCCACCTTGAATGACGTAGGTGAATCACTCGAAAATCTCCAAAACGTTCAGGTAGGTCTCTCCAAGGTATACCAGCCCTATATCGATACAAGACTGCTTCTACAAATAGGCGATTATCCTTGGCTGTTACACCAACAGACTCTTTCCTTCCAGGTAGGTTATCTTTAATCCGATCCCATTGATCGTCACGTAGAGCATATCGACGCATAGAGAAAATTTATTCTTAATTTTTTCTCTATTACACAACAAATAAACGCTCCTGTCAACTTAATTGATGACACACCCTAGAGTGATCAGAAAAGTTTTTTGACCATATTTTTGTCTCCCACTCATCTTTAAGTATACTATAGTATACTGTATCTCGGCGTCTCTCATCTGGCATGAGAGTGTGACTTCGTAATACGCCTTCTTCCGTTGCACCAATTTTAATAAGTGCACCTCTAGCCCTTACATTGAGTACATCTGTTTTAAATTCCACTCTTTCCATATTCAAGTAATTAAATGCAAAATTTAACAAAAGAAACTTTGCATTTTTATTAATACCACTGCCTTGGAACGATGTTTCTACCCAACTCCAACCTATTTCTATCCTGCTGTCTTTTGGAGAATAATTCCCAAAAGCTGTTGATCCAACAATCTCACCTGTTTTTTGATCTTCAATAGCAAAATGATATCGCAAGCCCAGCTTTCTTTGTTGTACAGCGTCATCAATGTAGTCGTTCATATCTTGTAATTGGTGCATTTTGATAGCAAAATATTTCCAAACCGCGTAATCAGAAATGAATCGAGCAAAAGCCGCCATATCCTCTGTTTTTAATGGCCTTAATCTTGCTAACTCATTGTTGCAGATAATATCATACTCAAAAAAGCTACCGTTATTCTTAGCTAAGGCTAACTTAAAATTTTCCATATTTTTCTCAATATTTATGATAATGTAACCTCAGTTCGATATAAGAATTAATAATTCTTATATCGAACTGAGGTTACTTACAATCTAAATATTTTAATGATTAATTATTATGTGCAGTATCATATAAACATAATGTCACGTATACAATTTTTGGCTCTTAGGATTCTAGGTAAAAAACACCAACGTAAGTCCATTACTTACGTTGGTGTTTTTAATCCACGCAACAATGCCTCCCCATAATGAAAAAGAGTATTAGTGGACGATAAAAATCTGTTATATTATGCTATATTATAGATATTAAAGGTAGCGGGTCTAATGTCACACATATTAGTAAAGCGTTGGTTGGTGGTATGCTGCTGCATGGTAATATTTATGATTTTTTTAGGAGGTCTCACTAGGCTTACTGATGCTGGTTTATCAATTGTTGAATGGAAACCGGTTTCAGGTGTCGTTCCCCCGCTGGGTAATGCTGACTGGCAGGATGAATTTGCTAAATATCAACAATCTGTCGAATATAAGCAAAAAAATACTAATATGACTATCTCAGAGTTTAAATTTATTTTTTGGCTTGAATTTATTCACCGTTTTGCTGGCAGAGTAGCAGGTTTGTTGTATCTAGTACCATTACTGTATTTTTTTATACGTGGACGGATTGATACAAGGTTACTGCCTGTATATTTGGCGATATTGTTATTATTTGCAGTCCAAGGATTTATGGGCTGGTATATGGTGAAAAGTGGTCTAATTTTGCAGCCATATGTCAGTCATTTTCGTTTAGCTTGTCATTTGGTTATTGCAGTTATTATCTATAATTTACTGTTCTATCAGCTGATGAAAAATAGTTTTGATATTTTACTAGTTGAACGGACAATAAGTTTAAATTTAGCAAAATTCTTTTGTATATTAACTATTATTATAGTTTATATACAGATTTTTTTAGGTGGTCTAGTTGCAGGTCTTGATGCAGGGCTTGTATATAATAGCTTTCCGTTAATGGGGAATAGTTTTATACCTCAAGAAATAGCTTTTAAACTACTGAGTAGAGATAGTTTAAGTGATGCTGTTTTTGTTCAGTTTATCCATAGAATTGGAGCATATATTGTTTGTACTAGTGTTGGTTTGTTGGTGTTGAGTCTAATAAAAACCAAGCATCCTAAATTAAACAAAGTTGCTTATTATATTGTTGGTGTACTGATATTACAAATGTTAGCTGGCATAATTACCATTTTATATTCAGTACCTATATTAATGGCCTTAGTGCATCAGATTTTTGCTATTATACTATTATCATGTATATTATGGGGGTATTTTTTGTTAAAGAGTAGCTAGTGGCAATATTAAATGTAGATATAGAACTACCTTGTAGGTTGGATCGTTACTTGAAGAAATTATATCCTAGCCTTACCCAAGGGATGGTTGAGCGTGCCTTAAGGTTTAAACAGATAATGGTTAATTCTTGTAAGGTAGCGGCAAATTTGCGAATAAATGCTGGGGATCAAATTTTTATAGAGGATAGTTTAAATTTAGAACCTCAAAAAGTTTCTGATAGGATTTTTTCGAGTTCGGCAGTTATACTAGCTGGTAAGTTAATGAAGGATTACTTAGTTTATCAGGATGAGTGGCTTATAGCAATTAATAAGCCAGCAGGTCTTGCAACCCAAGGTGGTAGTAAAATAAGCCTATCTATAGATGATGCATTACAATATTTAAATAGCCAAGGGGCAGATTTTAAACTAGTACATAGGTTAGATAAAGATACTTCAGGTATATTACTAATCGCTAAAAATTATGCGAGTAGTATAAAATTAGTGAAAGCCTTTAAGGAAAAGAATATTCAGAAAACCTATATTGCCGTAGTTTTAGGTAACCTTCCGCAACATGAAGGAGAAATTAGTGGTATGATAGGGAAGAATAGGGGAGGGGCGTATGAGACTGTACAAAATGATGAAGAACATGGCAAGTTAGCCATAACTCGCTATAAATTACTGAAAAACTTAAATAGACCTCTTGCAGAATTCGCTTCTGCTAGGGAATTTGCAGGAGCCACGGAACGCAGAACCGCAGCGTACTTAAGCGTACGTGAGGATTCGAGTACCGGAGCGACGCACAAATTACCAGCAGAAGTAGAATTATGCAAGAGGTCTATTAATGGTTTGATGCTGGTTGAGTTCGCTCCTCTTACTGGCAGGATGCATCAACTTCGATTTCATGCGAAAATGCTGGGTTGTCCCATAATAGGTGACACAAAATATGGTACTCAAGAAGCAATAGCTTTATCCAAGGAAATGTTATTACATGCCAAAAGAATAATCTTGCCGGAGAAAATATTTGGTAAAGAAATAATAATTAATATAGATTTGCCGGGATATTTTTACCCACATTTCTAGGTTTATAGGACGTCATATATATATCCTAGCTAACCTCGAGTATTGATGTAATAAATTAATAGTAGGTTCAAGTAATCATCGCCATTAGGGGTGATGTCACCACCATTATGTCATCCCAGCGAAAGCTGGGATCTAGAAAAATAGACCAAGAGGGTTTGTTAAATTTCTTTAGATCCCTGCCTACGCAGGGGTGACATCCGAAGGTGCAGGGATTGTAAGATAAAACTATGATATAATGAAAAAAGTAAGTGGCACTCGTCAGGGATGAGTTTATACAAACATTGTCATCAAGAGACCACTTACTTAATAAGCTCGAACGTTTAAATAGTTCATTGGGCTGAAACGCCCGCTTACAATCGTAAATATGTCGAGGATTTTATGACCCCAACGGATAAATTATATAACAATTTTATTGGTATTGATATAGCAAAATCAACTTTTGCAGTAGCAATATCTAATAATAATAAAATTATGACTTTTTCTAATAACACTATTGGATTTAAGGAATTTTTTAAGCAATATAAAAGTTTTTTGACTGACTCCCTAATAGTATTAGAGACTACAGGTGGATATGAAACTGAATTAGTAAATTTTTTATTAAGCAAAAAATGTGCTGTTCATAGAGCACATGCCCAAAAAATAAAGTACTTTATAAGATCACTTGGTACTCGTGCTAAAACTGATTCTGTAGATGCTCAAGCTTTAGTAAAATATGGACAAGAAAGGCATAAGGAATTATCTTTACAACAAAAACCTGATCAAAAAATGAGCAAGCTAAAAATATTTTTATCTCGTCGTGATGATTTAGTAAAATTGCAGACTCAAGAGAAAAATAGGATGGCAGGACCTAATAATGAGATGATAAAGATAGTATACTCAATTAACCTGAAGAGTTGGCAAAATGATTAAAAGTTATAGTCTGAAATTGGTCAGTGATAAGAGTAAGCAAATTACCTTTGTATTTATCAATATTACCAAAAAATCTATCTATAGCTTCTGAGAATTGAGCAAAATTATGGTAAAATTTATTATTTGTTACAATTCTATGCATAAATTTCCATAATCGTTCAATCGGATTAAGATTAGGGCTATAGGGAGGTAAAAATACTAATTCTATTTTGCTATTTACTAGATACTCCTTTACTTTCTTTGACTTATGATACCCAGCATTATCACAAATCAAATATATCTTCTCTTTATTAGGATTTTCTGCTTCTAATTTTTGTAGAAAATTGATTATATAATCACCGTTTACTTTAGGATTATCTGTGCTAACTAATTGCAAATCAGATAAATTAATTGCTCCTATTAAATGCTTCCTTTTCCAACCACTAAATGTTGGTAAAGTTTTATTTTGATTCTTTCTGATCCAACCATAACGGGCTTTTGTTTGATACTGAGGATGAACGCTATCCATAAAATATATAGCTTCTTTAGCCTTGAGATTACCTTTTAACAAACTATATTCTAGCTTAAATAGTTCTTGCTTATCTACATCAAGCTTGCCGGGTACAATCTTTGGCTTTTTATATACAAAGCCTAATCTCCTTAATAGCTTTGTTATTCCTGCTATTGTATAGGCAACACCGTATTTTTTTTCTATGTAATTGCTAATATCTTTGGCATAAACATAATTACATACTTCTAAATGCTCTATTAACTCTTTCTCTTCTAGCTCACTTAGCTTACTTGCACTACCACCGTTAGCTGTCTCTAATTTATTAAATTTTTGATAATCTCTTACATGCTTTCTTATAGCTTCTTCACTTAACAGCAATGCTTCTGCTATTTCTTCATAGCTCCAACCTTTATCATACAGCAAAACTGCCTTAATTCGGTCACATACTCTCCTATCTCGTTCATTACCATGACGTGACTTCAGTGCCGTTCTTTGTTCAGATGTTAAAATATTTCCCATAATCATATTCTAGCTTCTTTCTTCTCTTCTTTCAACTCTTCATTTACGAGCAGTATATAGAAGATTTATTGTTATGTTTATCCAAAGCTATAAAGAAATTAGAAGAAGAGATAGCCGAGTTAACAACCGATGAAAAGACTGTAGAACAGCTTGAGGTATTGGAGACAGTACCCGGTATTGGTAAGGTTGTTAGTAAAGTTTTATTAGCATTTTTACCAGAGATTGGTAAGGTTGATCGGAGGTAAATAGCTAGTTTAGTCGGAGTAGCCCCACATCCTAAGGATAGTGGACAATATAAAGGGTATCGTTCAGTTAGTGGTGGTAGACAAAATGTACGAAGCAAATTATTTACTGCAGCAATGGCAGCAGCTAAATCAAAGAGCAAGTTAGGTGAATATTATAGAGACCTAATTGCTAGAGGTAAAAAGCCTATAGTTGCCATTACTGCTTTAATGCGTAAAATTATTGTCATTGCTAATGCAAGGGTTAGAGATTATTATTTAAAATCGGCAAAGACTTGATAAAAATTTAAACCTATATTTATTTAAATTTTTATCAAGTCGTGCTTTATTGCGAATGTTAAGCCTAGAGATTTATTTGTTAACTCTCTAACCAACTTGATTTTTTTATTTTAAACTTTTTTTTAATTTTTTAAAAATCATAGTTGATGACACCCTAGGCTATTAAACCAATGTCTTACATCAAATTGAGGTTATTAGTATGGTTAAAACCTTCTCAAGTTCGCTATACTGAAAAACTTGAAGTATTTGCAAAGATACCATACGTTACAAAAAAGTTACTATTTATTATGGTTATTAATATAATTTTCGTGATGTTATATGATATTACTTGATTACTGGCTATAAACCTGTCTTAATTTATTGAAGACGTCTTGTATCGCTAAATTATGAAAGAGGAAGTTTTGGAAAAAAATTAAGCAAGGAGCATAAGTGGATCAAAATATGTATAATTCCTTGCTTAATTTTGACAACAAGATTGCCTTACAATGATGAAGTTATGCAAGAGCCTATTTCTACATACTATAAGTTGTAGTACTGGAGTACCAGTAGTACAAACGCTGTCATTCTCAGCAATGGTGAGGAATCTTATCTAATAGCCTTTGCAGGTTATTTTTTGGATTCCCACCGTAACTCGGATGACAGCTCTGTGTGTAGTAACACAACTAAAGTTTAGCCAGCAGGTTTAGATAATATAAAATCTAACTGCTAATAATTAAATAATAAGTATACCAGGAGGATATTATGTTGAAAGTGTTACGTAAGAAATCTAGTCCAGATAAGAGTGCTAGTCTAGCTAGGAACTCTAGCCTAAGGAGTAGTAGTAATGGGGCTAGTAATGATACTAGTACTGATCCTATTTTAGAGCTCAAATTTAAATATTTCCAAGACATGCTTGGAACTTTAAAAAAACATGGTGATATACCCCTAAAAGAATATGAAGATTTACATAAAAATATACAAAAATCTGAACTTTCAGCTACGGACAAAAATTTGTTACTCTTTAAGATATGCGAGGATAAAGCTGATATAGCTTGGCAAAAAGGAAAATTTTCAACACATGAAAAGTCCTTAAAAGATATGTTCAATATTGATGTACCATTCGCTCTTATAGCATTAGAACGCTGGCATGTTGAGTATAAAAAAAATATAAATGAAAATGCAAAAAGCTGTATAAAGGATATTGAAACACTATACAAAGAATCGCTAATTAAGATAAAAGAAGAAGTAAACTCATTACTTAATGGCAAAAAACCTGAACTTAATAGCAAAAAATATGATAAAGCTGTTAAAAAATATGATGAAGTTGTTAAAAAGCTAGAATATTTGGCTGAACATAGCAATAATTTCCAGATATTTGCCATGCACGCTAAGATTTTTATAAAACAAGGTGATGACTTGGTAGCTAATGGAAAAACATCAGTGGCTAAAGAATATTACAAGAACGCTTATCAGTATTGTAAGTCAAAATTATCTATAGACAAAGATGGACCATACTATGTTATTCATGATACCTTTAAAGAATTAGCAGACAAGCTTACCGTAGTTGGTAATACAGAACTTGCTGCCGAAGCTACTACCTATGCTTCAAAGTACAAACCGAATCCAGTTAAGATTCTTATAGAACAAGGTGATGGCTTGGCAGATGCTGGAAACAAATTAGAGGCTAAAGAATGTTACGAGAAAGCTTATCAGGATTGTAAGTCAAAATTATCTAAAGACAAAGATGTACCATACGATGTTATTCATGATACCTTTAAAGTATTAGAAGACAAGTTGTCCATAGTTGGTGATAAAAAACTTGCTGCCGAAGCCGCTAGCTATGCTTCAAAGTACAAACCGAATGCATCTGCAGCTCTATCTGTAAACCCTGTGGTAAGGCAAGCTGGAAAAGAACTTGAAAAACGTAAAGATAAATATGAAGAAGCTTCCAATAAGTATGAGAGGGTTTTAACTCTTGCTGAACAGGAGGAACAGATAAAGGAAATTAAAGCTAAATACGAAGCTCAATTAAAAGATGAATTAGAGAAAGTTAACACTGTATTCAATACTAAATTAGAGGCACTTAAAGCTTCATATACTAAAGTGGAAGTGGATGAAACCGGTGATTCTTCTATTCCTTCAGCTCCACCACCGTATGACTATATAGCTGGTCTAGCTGGTCATTCATATTTGAGACTTGCTAAAAATGCCCCCACAGCTCCCATAGATGAAGTCGTTCCTCCTCTTGCCGAAGAGGTTTTAGCTGAGGTCGTTCCTCCTCTTGCCCCAGAGGTTTTAGCTGAGTTAACTGAGTTAGCTCACTTGATTCCGTCGCTTAGTTGGCGTGATTATAAGTATGACTTTGCTAAAGCTAAGGCTAAAAGCCTTTTGAGTGAAGCTATTAATAAGACGCCTGATGTACATGAAACTATTACTGATTCTAAAATTTTGGTGCTTCTTGCTGATGCTCTTTTGTCTTTAAATAAAATGGAGAAAGCAAGAATAGTTTGTGAAAGGGCTCTTGAACTTGAGCCAAATATATGGGAAGCTACCAATAATCAGATAGTTTTGCTAAATTTAGCTGGAGTTCTTTTATCTTCAGATCAACCAAAAGCTGAACAAATTTACCATAAAGCTATTACTGCTCAAGATTTTTCTAAATGTCAATTTGATCCTAGTATGTATAATATAGTATCCAGGACTGTTGCTCAAAATCAATATACTGATGCAGAAAGGGATTACTTAGCTAAGATATGTTTATCTTCCCCTAAAGTATTTTATAAAGCACAAGCTCTAGATTGTTATCCACATACATATGTTACTAAAAGACAAGAGATTGCTAAGCAATTACAACAGTTCGCTAAACAAGAACCGAAGCCAGGGCCTGGTGAGTATAGAGCCTATACTTTATGTTCAAAGGCTTTTTCTGCTCTAAAAAACGATCAAGAATTATTGCAGGATATGAAAGCAATATACGATGCTACTAATCTTATGCACTATCCATGCGTGTATCCTTATCCCCCTACTGAAGAATCTACTGCATACCTAGTCGGTGAGGTTATGTATCCTAACAATTATTAAGGCTACGTGAATAAAGCCTCATAAATTATTCCTCCTACTTCAAAGCCATTAACAGCTTTTGAGGTAGGAGGGATAGTTGCTCAGGGTAATTTTAAAATTGGGCTGTAACAAGCCCGGTTTTTAAATTGTTCTGTTGCTATCCACAAGCGGCTAGTTTCGAGAGAAGTCCAATGTTAAAAAAATACTAAAAAGATAAAATATTGAATAGGCAAATAGTTTTTTAGCTTGTTTATGATCTTTATCATTAAACAGAGAGACAGCATAGTATAAAAAAATTATACCCAGTATAAATGCAGTTACTAAATATACAAGATTACTTATTCCTAAGAAAAATGGCATAAATGTAGTAATAAACATAATTATACTATAGGCAAGAATTTGCTTCTTAGTATAATAGCCCCCCTTTACTACCGGCATCATTGGAACGCCACAATTTTTGTAGTCTTCTGAGCGAAAAATTGCTAATGCCCACGAGTGTGGTGGTGTCCAAGTTAGAATAATCATAAATAAAGAAAAGGAGAAAAGTGAAATCTCATTAGTTACTGTTGCCCAACCAATCATAGGAGGTAATGCACCTGCAACCCCTCCAATAACTATATTTTGCATTGTTGAACGTTTTAGCCAAATGGTATAAATGAAGACATAATACAATATGGTTATTAGTAATAATAAAGCAGATAGTAGATTAACACAAAGTCCCATCAAAAAAACTGAAAAGAACCCCACAACCACGCCAAAAGCTAAGGCGTCCTGTGGTTCTATAACCCCAATAACTAGAGGCCTGTTTTGTGTACGTTTCATTATCGCATCAATATCCCTATCATACCACATGTTAATAGCTGCACTACTACCAGCTCCAAGTGTAATACAGAGCATAGCGATGCAAGCTATAAATGGATGAATGGGGTATGGAGCAAGCCATAAACCAGAAAAGCTGGTAAATACAACAAGTGCCATAACTCTTGGCTTCATGAGTAGGATATAGTCCATAACTGAGCTATTAGAGCTTTTTTGAATAGTATTCATCTCTAGTTTTGCAAGAGGTCTATTAATATAATTAGAGGAATTATTCATATATCTTTATCTTAAGAAAATTTATTATTTTTAGGGAATCCACTAGGAGGGATTTTACCAACCGAACCTCGTCGTCCAAGAAATGGTAAAAGATCTTTCTCTACCCTAGTCTTTTCTCCTACTTTCCAGCTTAGTCCTAAACTACTATCAAATATCTTGACATCCATAAGTTTAGCATTTTTGAACTTTTGTAAAATTACTCCTTGTCCTCGTTTCATTATTGGTATTTCGTCTAGTTTAAATACTAGTAATTTCCGGTTCTCACCTATACAAGCTATACAATCACCTTCTACAGGCACACAAGCAATACAGGAATGATTTGCAGGAATTTGCATTATTTGCTTACCGAGTTTAGTTTGGGCTACTACCTCATCTGAATCAATGATAAAGCCTTTGCCAATACTGCTTGCCAGTAAAAGTTTTTGGGTAGACCTATAAACCAACATGCTTACTATTTCTTCATTGCCTATATCTATTATCAGCTTTATAGATTCTCCATTGCCTTTGCCTCTAAATATATTATCGGCTAGGATAGTGAAAAAACGCCCCGCTGCACTCAATATAAGAATCTTGTCGGTAGTATAGCCTTCCAGAATAAAATTTTCTGCGTCTCCTTCCTTATATTTAATAGTTGATAAATCGTTATTATGACCTTTTAAAGAGCGAATCCACCCCATCTTGGAACATATTATGGTAAGAGGTTCTTTGGCTATAAAGGCTGAAATATCAACAATTTGAGCGACAATATTAGCCTCTTCAAAACTAGTGCGGCGTAACCCCAATTTAGTGCTAAAACCAAACTTTGTTTGCACCATTTTAACTTCTTTCTTAACTATCTTTTTTAATTCACTCGGATCTTGTAGAATTTTCTGTAAATTTGCATGCTCTTTTTCGAGTAGATTATGCTCGTTAATAATTTCTTGTTCTTCCAATTTTCTTAAAGATCGCAATCTTGTATTAAGAATTGCTTCAACTTGCACATCAGTTAAAGCAAACTTAGCTATCATTACTTGTTTAGGCTCATCTTCTTCACGAATAATTTTAATTATTTCATCCAAATTTAAGTAAGCTATCCTTAGACCTTTGAGAACTTCCAACCTATGTTCAATTTTGCCAATAAGAAATTTAGATCTGCGAGTAATAACATTTTGTCGGTGTAATAAAAACTCCTGCAATATTTCCAGTATATTAGCTACTTTAGGAATATTATTTGAACCTATAACATTCATATTAAGCTGAATTCTATTCTCTAAAACTGTCAGTTTGAATAATGATTCCATAATAACATTAGGATCACAATTACGATCCCTAGGTTCAATAATTAATCTTATATCTTCTGTAGATTCATCTCTAATATTGCTTATTAAAGGAATTTTTTTGTCTTTTAACAGTACAGCTATTTGTTCGATAAGTTTAGATTTTTGTACTTGATAAGGTATTTCAGTAATTACTATCTGATATAAACCATAACTTAGGTCTTCCTTTGCCCATCTTGCTCTTACTCTAAAGCTACCACGCCCCACGCTATAGGCTAGGCGGATTGAATCTATTCTATCAATAATTATTCCACCGGTTGGAAAGTCAGGCCCTTTGACAAATTGCAAAATATCGTTAACATTTGATTGAGGATGGTCAATTAAATATATTAGTGCATCACATAATTCATGTAAATTATGTGGTGGTATACTGGTTGCCATTCCAACTGCTATACCTTCTGAACCATTAGCCAGTAAATTAGGAAACATAGCGGGCATAACTACCGGTTCGGTATCGGAATCATCATATGTAGCACGAAAATCGACAGTATCTTGATCTATATCTGACATTAATAAGGTACAAATTTCTGTCATTCTTGATTCTGTATAACGCATAGCTGCTGCGTTATCTCCATCAATAGAACCAAAATTTCCTTGTCCATCAATTAGTGGGTATCTGAGAGAAAAATTTTGGGCAAGACGTACTAATGTATCATACAGTGCAACGTCACTATGTGGGTGATATTTACCCATTACATCACCGACAACTCTTGCACATTTCTTATGGGCGGAGGTCGGTTCTAACCTTAGTTGGAGCATGCCGTACAATAATCTGCGATGCACTGGTTTTAACCCATCACGAACGTCGGGCAAGGATCTTGACATAATTGTTGATAGAGCATAAGAGAGGTAACGCTCTGATAATGCATTACCAAAGTCTATATTTTCTATTTTAGCATCATCTATCATACAAAACTTTTTCTTATATTTATTACGTGTTTAGTATAATATCCTAAATATATGCTAGCACTAATAGCAAAATGGTATTAAATAATAAAAATTATACTTTTTCTTTTATCAATATTTGAGGTTATTAAGGAATTATACCTTACTCCTGTACAAGGCACAATACTTTAAACAATAGTCCCATTTTATTGGGAGCTATTAGCCTATCAACTTGTTTTGCTATTATATTTGCCTCTATAGTAGGTAATTTATTTTGCAATAGTTTACTTCGTAATAATATACCATTAGCAATTAGAAAATCACGTTGTGTTATTGATCCATAAACATTTATTCCTATATCTTTGCCTATTGTTTTTAAGGCATAGAAGTCAACATGTGCTGACAAGTCAGCTTCTCCTAAAGTTTCAAGCAGTGGGCAATATTTATGATTTTTTATCGCTTGTAAAGTAGGGTCATATTGGTTACGCATTCTTTTTATTGGATCTATATCATAACCGTAATCAATAACTAAGCTAGCCCCACCAAATTTCATTATATGCTTGCTAATAAATTTTATGATTTCTAATGATTTAGGTGATTCTTCTATTACTGCTCCGTCATATGCGTTTGAGTGTTCTTGCAGTAAGTAGTGTTGCAATTCTTTACCAAGCTCTATCTTATCGAACTTAATTTTACCATCAGTTGGGTCAATGATAAGTATTGACTCGTACCAAAGTTCTTTGCTTTTAATATATTGCTTAATTGGCATAGCGTCAAAGAATTCATTCGCTATTATAATAGAAGGAATTTTAGATATATATTGTATTGCTGTATGGTGTTTAATAGGTAAACCAGCTAATTTGAGGTTTGTTTTCTGTTTCTTGATAAAATGAGGATTAATTTCAATCAATTCTATTGAAAGGGATTGGTAGAATTCTGGAACTAATTTAGCAACATTGAGCAAATCCCGCATTAATACTCCTTGCCCAGGACCTAGTTCAACTAAATTAGTTTTTCGAGGGCATCCCATTTTATACCATTGGTCAATAGCCCATAGAGCTATCATTTCACCAAAAAGTTGAGAGATTTCTGGAGCTGTGGTAAAATCTCCTAGACAACCTAACTTATTTTGTTTTTGATAATAGGAAGAAGGGGATACAGACGTTACTTGGAACATCATTTCATCAAGCTTAATACTACCATTTTGTTCAATAAGTTTTCTTATCTTGGAGTCGATTGGCATCTAATTCGTATTATTAAATAAATTCCTAGTATTAGCATAGGTAATGATAAAATTTGCCCCATAGTTAAGTTATTAAAAATAAAGCCTATGTGGTAATCTGGCTCACGAAACATTTCTGTAATAATTCGAAATATAGAATAGAATATTAGAAATATAGCAAAATTCAAACCATGAATCTTTATGCTTTTATATTTAAAAGTGGTATAAGCTAAAATTAAGAATAATATAGCTCCTTCAGAAAAGGCCTCATAAAGTTGGCTGGGGTGTCTTATTTGTAGATCACTATTTGGAAAAACCATTCCCCACGGCATTTTAGTCGCTCTGCCATATAATTCACCATTAATAAAATTGGCTATTCTACCTAGAAATAAACCGATGGGAGAAACTGTAGCTAATATATCGCTTAAAAGCAAGGGGTTAATTTTATACTTGCGGCAGAAAAAACAACTAGACACGATTAAACCAATCATACCCCCATGAAATGACATACCGCCTTCATAGCTTTTTAAAATGAGAATAGGATCAGAAAAATATTTAATTGGATTATATAGTAACACATAGCCTAATCTACCACCTATTACGATGCCAAGAATAGCCCAAGTAACAAAATTTTCTAAAGTTGTCGCGGTAACACCAATGTCGAATTTTTTTATAATTTTATAAGCATAGAACCACCCAACTATTATACCCAAAACATAAGCCATGGAGTACCAATAAACGGTAAATGATCCAATAGAAAAAATAACAGGATTGATATTTGGGAAGAGCATACGGTAATTAACTTCAATTCGATGTAAGACATCGGTTTTATAGCCTAGGGTGTCCCTGTCTCTCCTTTTATGTCACCCCTGCGTAGGCAGGGGTCTAAAAAAGTCTAATAGTTTTCTTGGCTATTTTTTTAGATCCCGCACCGAAGCAGGGATGACATAATGGTGAGTAGGGGTGACATAATGGCAGCAAGGGTGACATCACCCCTACTGGTGATGATTACTTGAGCCTACTATTAATTTATTACATCGATAGTTGAGGTTAATTATATACACCAACTTGATAGATTGCAAGTGTTGGAAAAAATATTAACTAAATCATCAAATTAATTAGACTAATAGTTGGCTAATTAATATCATACAATGAACAAATATCAAAAAGGTTTATATGACACAGTATTTATGGAATCTTTATCACAAATACGATAAAGAAACTTTAATGTTAATAATTATGATAGTTTCAATCATTCCACTGATTATCGTTATTAAGACAGTAATATTTTCAATGATAAAAAACTATATTAATAAACGGCATCATGATTATGAAAAAATATTTAAAAAATATTCTATATACACCTATTTATTACATACATTGCTAAGTTTATACCTTATATTTTGGGGCAATATCTTACAGGCATTTCCTACTCCACATTGGATAATTAGTATTAAGAATATTGTAATAACACTCTATACAGGTAGCTTCGTTACACTGCTAACCCTATCTCTTATAGAGGCTTTTGCCGATATTTATCGAAACAAAATGGCAACTTCTGTACAAGCCTATTTAAGTTTATACACACAAATATCAAAAATACTTATTGTCTCTGTTGCTATCATTATAATTATTTCTAGTATTTTGAATATTTCCCTTGCTGCATTTTTTACTAGTTTAGGAGCAGCAGCAGCATTGTTAACCTTCCTATTTAAAGATACTGTTACAGGTTTGTTGGCAAGCTTACAACTTGTTTCTCAGGATATAATACGAATTGGTGATTTTGTTACTGTTCATCAGTATAATATTGAAGGTACTGTAGAAAAAATTACTATTACAGTAGTTAAGATTAAAAATGCCGATCAAACTATTTCAACAATACCGACATCTAGTCTTTTAACAACTAATGTAGTAAATTGGCGTGGCATAACTGAATCAGTGGCAAGAAAGATTCAGAGAGCAATTTGTATTGATATAAATAGTATTGTACTTGTCCCAACTGTATTTATACAGGAATTAAAAAAATCGCCATATCTTGCAAAGGAAGTAATGAATAAAGTGGATTTGGAATCTATAGATGGTGATATAACAAACATAAAAATATTTAGATTATATGTAAAAGAATATCTTAAAAATCACCCTGCAATATATAAACAAAATTTTACATTTTTGGTACGTCAGTTAGCTCCAACCCCTAATGGTTTACCAATAGAATTATACGTCTTTACTAATGAAACAAGAAGGGATATATATGAAGATATTCAAACCGATATTTTTGATCATTTGTTTGCAGTGATTCCTGAATTCAAATTAAAAGTATTTCAAAATAGTAATGTATAAGCTTAAACTAAGATAACAATGACTTTAGAAGAGATCAAATTTAACTTGGCTTCTGCATATCAAATTCTTGCGATTTTGGCCTTAGATGACCATACTTATACACATCTATCTGCAAGACCTGAAGGGGCGGATTTTTACTATATTTATCCTTTTGGTTTAAGGTTTGAAGAAGTAACTAGTGATAATCTACTGCGGGTTGGTTTCGATGGAACAGTTCTAGAGGGTAGCGAAGATAGTTACAATGAAACCGGCTACGTCACTCACGGTAATATATACAAAAAAAGAGCAGACATTTTATCTATCTTTCATCTACATACTCCAGCAACTGTTGCTGTATCATCCATGCGAGTTGGATTGATGCCCATAAGTCAATGGGCGTTGCATTTTTATGAAAAACTATCTTATCATGACTATAACTCTCTTCTACTTAAATCTAATCAAAGTAATAAAATGCTTGATGATCTTGGACAAAATTATGTTATGTTTCTACGTAATCATGGAATGTTAGCTTGTGGTAAAACAATCCATGAAGCCATGTTCTATACTTATCATCTAGAGCAAGCATGTAAGACCCAATGTTTAGCATGTTCAACAAATCAGGAGTTAATCTTGCCATCTCAAGAAATTTGTAAAAAATCCGTGCAAGATTTATTGTCATTTGAAGAAGATTTAGGCAAACGTGACTGGATTGCTTGGCTTAACTTACTTAAGAGAGTTAGTCCTGCAAAGTATAAAGAGTATACTCGGTGAACTTCGTCTACCCAACTCTTGAAATCATAGCAGTATATACAGTTATACAGAGAATGAATTACCACACCCACACTTAGTTTTTGCATTGGGATTTCTAATTTCAAAATAGGAACTACCTAATTCTTCGATAAAATCTATTATACAATCAACCATAAACTGCTGAGATATTTCATCGATAACTACTTTAATATTATCTTTTTCTATAATACAGTCATCTTTTGTTATGTCATTGCTTGGAACGAGAGCGTAATTATAAACAAATCCAGAACAGCCTCCACCATCAACAACTACTCTAAGAACCAAACTTGGATTACTTTCTAATTTTATTAGCTCATCTACTCTTTTAAAAGCATTATCAGTAACTTTTATTGACATGATCTTATATTATAAAGACCTTTAAAATAATCCTAAAAACCTAATTTTGCAAGAGTTTCATTTAAAAACCTTGAAAAGCTTGGTAGGTGATTCTATACTGGCTTTGTTAAATAGGAGTTAATATATGCTTGCTTCATATGCAGTAGATCCAGCCAAGAGTAGGGGGAGATTGTTTAATGAATATCCTACATCTTATAGAAATGAATTTGAACGAGATCGGGATCGTATAATTCATTCAAAGGCTTTCAGACGTTTACAATATAAAACCCAGGTTTTTATTAATCATGAAGGGGATCATTATCGAAATCGCCTTACTCATTCGATTGAAGTTTCTACGGTTGCACGTTCTATTGCTAACACCCTTAATTTATCAAGTGATTTAGCTGAAACTGTAGCCCTTGCTCATGATCTTGGGCATACTCCTTTTGGTCATGCCGGGGAGATAGCACTAAATAAATGTATGGAAGATTATGGTGGATTTTCCCATAATGCTCACTCATTAAAGATTCTTACTAAAGTAGAGAAAAGATACGCGGCTTATAATGGATTAAATTTGACATGGGAAGTACTAGAAGGAATTGTTAAACATAATGGTCCTTTAATAAATAACATACCTAAATATATAGTAGAGTATGATTTACAGCATGATCTTGACTTAGCTCACTATTCCTCAGCTGAAGCTCAAATTGCTTCATTAGCTGATGATATTAGTTATATTTCTCATGATTTGGAAGATAGTGTTGGTGCTAAGATTATTGATTTTAATCATCTAGCAGAAATTAAATTTATTGATCAATATGCTTTTGAAATTAAGTCCAAGTTTAAGGATATAACAACTTCTCGTCTTATTTATGAAATCGTACGTAAATTAATGAGTGATTTAATTACCGATCTATTGCTACAAACAAATGATAACTTACAAAAACAGAAAATAACTACAACAGCTGATATACGACATCTTGATTATCAGATTGTTGATTTTACTGACGAGACAAAAGAACATATAACAGCAATTAGACAATTCTTGTATAATAAAGTATATAAACATAATAAACTGACCTCTATAACTTTAAAGTGTCAAAACATTATACAAGGGTTATTTAGAGTATATATGGATGATATTGATTTATTACCATTTAGTTGGAAAGAATTAATTATACCAGGGGATATAAAATCCAAAGCTGATATAGTAGCAGATTATATCGCTGGCATGACGGATCGCTTTGCTATTCAAGAATATCAAGATCTTTATTCCTTCAATTTTAATAATATTTGATTTATGAATATATTTAATAAATTACGTGAAGATATCATTAGTGCAGCTAGACAAATATGCGATAATGAAGATGTGTTACAATTGGCGGCTATAGAAATTCCTAAAGATAATCTCAATGGTGATCTTTCAAGTAATATAGCTATGATTATTGCTGCAAAACAAAATATTAAACCCAAGGAACTAGCTATTAGATTTAAGGAAATATTAACGCCTCTTCCGTATATTGCGTCTATAGAAGTTGCTGGTCCAGGATTTATTAACTTTACTATCAAAGCAGATATGTGGCATAACTCTATCAATGACATATTGCTGGATAAGGAGGATTTTTTTAAGATTAATTTTGGTAATAATCAAAAGGTTAATATTGAATATGTATCTGCAAATCCAACTGGTCCTATGCATATTGGTCATGCTAGAGGGGCTGTTTATGGTGATGCTTTAGCCAAAGTTCTAGATAGTACAGGCTATATTGTGACCAAAGAATATTACCTTAATGATGCCGGCTCTCAAGTGGATGACTTAGCTAGTTCAGTTATTCTACGCTATAAACAAGCGTTAACAAAAGAAGAGATCGTAATACCAGAAGGGCTTTATCCTGGAGAATATTTGGTAGATGTTGGACAAAAGTTGGTGGAAAAATTTGGTGATAAATTATTAACAATGAACGATAGGCAACGTCATGAACTTGTTAAGGATTTTGCAGTAGAAGAAATGTTAGCTATAATTAAGCAGGATTTAAAGGAGCTAGATATTGAACACGAGGTATTCTTCTCGGAAAAGTCACTGCATGATAGTGGTAAGATTGATGAAGTTGTACAAATGCTTACTAAAATGGGACTAATATATGAGGGGCAGTTGCCCCCTCCTAAAGGTAAAATAGATGAATCTTGGGATTCAAGAACTCAGAAATTGTTTAAATCTACGGCTTTTGGTGATAATCAAGATAGACCAATAGAAAAATCTGACGGTAGTTGGTCATATTTTGCCTCTGATTTAGCTTACGCTAAGGATAAAATAGATCGTGGTTTTAATCATCTAGTTTATATTCTAGGTGCAGATCATTGTGGTTACGTAAAAAGAATTGAGGCAATAGTTAAAGCTCTTGGTGGGAAAAAAGTTAAAGTTGATGTTAAGATTTGCCAGTTAGTAAATTTTGTTGAAAACGGTATCGCTATAAAAATGTCAAAACGTAGCGGTAATTTTACTAGTGTACGAGATGTAACAAATGAGGTAGGTAAAGATATAATAAGATTTATAATGCTAACCCGTAAAAATGATATTACTCTTGACTTCGACCTAGTAAAAGTAAAAGAACAATCAAAAGATAATCCTGTATTTTACGTACAATATGCTCATGTTAGGACAATGTCTATACTGGAAAAAGCTAAAGAATCCATGCCAAAAGCATATAGTAAATTCCTAGAAAATGAGTATGACTTGTCGTTACTTTCCAGCGAAGAGGAAATAGAAATAATTAAACTTCTTGCTTCATGGTCAAAAGTTTTAGAGATTTCGGCGAAATATTTTGAACCCCACAGAGTAACTTTTTATCTGATTAATTTGGCTTCAAAATTCCATGCTTTATGGAATTTTGGCAAAGAAAATAATGATTATCGGTTTCTAATTGAAGATAATATAGAGTTAACCACTGCTCGGCTTGCTTTAGCAAAGTCTATTCAAAAGATTATAAAAGTTGGTTTTGGTGTTATAGGGGTAACGCCTATGAATAAAATGTAATGAAGTATTGTAATTTATAAGTTGATGACTAACCGCACTTTACTCTTACTAATTATTCTCTCAATAATTAGTGGTATTACATATTTAGTTTATACTAATTACAGCCGAAATAGTGGCCAAGTAGTAACAATTTACCCTGATCCATCACCTACAAAAATTAAACCACAAGATAGTGGTGGGATAGTAATACCAAATGCGAATAATATAATTTATGAGAGTTTACAACAAAAAAAGACCAACAAACCTGTAATATTACAACCTGAACCGGAAAAGCCATTAAATATCGCTAAACAAAAACTAGCAGAAAGTGATGAAGAACTTGACTCGATAGACACGATTTTATTTAGTATAGTAGAAACTGATCAAGCTAAGTATGAAAAACACAAACTAAGTAAAGATGAAGAAGGAACGGAAACAATTTTGCCTAATATAATAAAAAATGACTTGGTGCAAAAAGAGAATTTAATAGAACAAAAATCTGTTCCAGTAGTTCAACAATCTAATAATAAAGCTGGTTTAAATGTCATAAAAGTTACTGAATCACATCGCAAAATTGATGAAACACAGTTAAATAAGTCAAATCAAGGCGGTTATAAAATTCAACTAGCCTCGGTAAAATCTGAATCAGAAGCTAATCAAGAAGGAGAAAGAATCAAAAAAAAATATGCAAAAATCCTTAATAATACGGTAGTAAATATTAAGAAGATACAATCTAGTACAGGAAGTTTTTTCTATTTAGTATTAGTAGGTAACTACCAAAGTATAAGCCAAGCTAAAGCTATCTGTAAGAAACTATCTGACAATCAGCAAGGTTGTATAATCACTAACCGTTGATGTATTAAAGAAATAGAAAAGTTAAAATAAAATAATAAATATATGAGTGAAGAAGTAACTGGTATTAACCATGCAATATAAAATAATTGTAGAAATATAAATAGTTCAGTGCTATAACCGTAGGATGAGTTAGTGTTCTATTTGTTGATTTTTAGGGTAATGAATGTTTAGTAAATATATAGTTAATATTTTTCTTTTTATTATAATGCTAATTTTATCTAGCTGCTCTGTCTACAAAGCTGCTTCTAATGAAGGTATTACAGTATCAGATATAACTAAATGCCAAACGAAAGGTTGTTTTCTATCTCATGGTATGGAAATCGTTGATCGTCATCAAGAAGAAGATGGAAAATATATGGAAACATATAGGGCTATGGCAAGAAAATCTGGTTTGAATTATTTAAGAGCTGCTGGGCATGGAGTACTTGATGTTGTGACTCTTGGAGTATGGGAAGTGGCAGGTACTCCAGTTGAAGGGGCTATATCTAATAACCGAGGTTATATTACAGCTAGGGTTACTTATCCGTATAAAGAGGCAGATAAGCTTGAAAAGATCGAAATTTATGATGCCAATGGTAAGAGGATTAAGTAAAGTTGGAGTCTAAGTAATCAAGCTGATCAATATCATCCTAAAAAATATTATATTTATGAACATTAAAGTTAAAATTAAAAAATTAGAACATTCTGTAGATATTTTGCCCAGTTATGCTACTGAACATAGTGCTGGTATGGATCTAGTAGCAGCAAATATTGAACCAATAACTATAAAACCACAAGAAGTAAAGTTAGTACCCACGGGAATTTGTATAGCATTACCTAGTCATTTAGAAGCTCAAATCAGACCAAGATCAGGTTTAGCACTAAAACATGGCGTTACCGTGCTGAATTCACCTGGTACAATTGATGCTGATTATCGTGGTGAGATAAAGGTAATTTTAATTAATCATGCTCAAGAAGATTTTATAATTGAACGTGGTATGAAAATTGCTCAGATGGTTATCGCTAGATATGAGCAGATATTATGGGATGAGGTTGATTCGTTAGATGAAACATCTAGAGGTATTGGTGGATTTGGTTCGACTGGGAAATTCTAAATTAGGCTAACGATACTGCCTAGCTATACTCTAATACAAAAATTAATAATTTAACCTGAATTCGATGTAACAAGTGCTAGACCCAGTATCATCTCTATTGTGGGTGATGTCACCCCTGCGTAGGCAGGGGTCTAAAGAAGTAGCAAGGATTAAGTGCTTAAACATTTTTAGATCCCTGCCTTTGCAGGGATGACATCGAGCGTGCAGAGAATAATAATTATTCTTACATCGAACTGAGGTTAATTCACATTTTTCCAGTCGGAGCGTTTAGTTTCTCCGGTTTTATAAAAAGAAGTTACTTCTTTTATAAAATGTTCAAAATCCGAATTTTCTTTAACTAGCCTATTAGCCATATTCCAATCAATCTCTAATCTTTCTTTAGCAGGAATTAGTATTCGACCTTTTTCGGATTCGTTTATGTTTAATAAAATAAATCCTATACCGTGCCTAGCAGAAAGAATTTCCAGTTCACGAGAAGTGTTACTATCCTTGCTTTCTACTAGAGAGAAAGCTACTAAATATCCATAGTGAGCCCATGACGAATTTGATAGTGCTTGAAAAAAAGATTCTCGTACATTGGAGTGATTAATTTTTACTTTCACCTCAAAAGACCAAAGTTTAGCTT
Organism: Candidatus Tisiphia endosymbiont of Micropterix aruncella; assembly: GCF_965178575.1. Classification (NCBI taxonomy): domain Bacteria; kingdom Pseudomonadati; phylum Pseudomonadota; class Alphaproteobacteria; order Rickettsiales; family Rickettsiaceae; genus Candidatus Tisiphia; species Candidatus Tisiphia endosymbiont of Micropterix aruncella. The sequence goes on along the minus strand of NZ_OZ238268.1, from coordinate 31,317 downwards.
TTATATCCGCATATTGTTTGACACAATCTTTGATCGGCTCTGCCCAATCGTTCGTCATAGCCTTCATTCCCACTAGGTCGGGATATAACCATTTATTAGCATTAGTACCACTACGATTTGAAGAACGTTTATCATTAATAGTCATGTTATAAATACTAAGCTCATCCCAAAGAAATTCTGAAAGCTTTAGATACACCTCTTTTTCTTTTATATTCGACCATTTTTCAGCGTCTTCTATCTCCGCTTGATCAGTTTTTTTAGTAAAATAATATTTACGCGGACACTCTTGTGTTATTTTAATACCAGGCTCTTGTTTTTGTATGGCTTCATTACGTTCTTTAGTCATTTCTCCACTAAAGAGTGTTATAATAATTTTTTCTCTTTTTAATTGATCAGTTGTATTACACAGCAATTTGTTTTTACTTTTTTCTGCTTTTTTCTTGCATTCTTCAGGATAAGTTTTTGCTAGCCATTCTGCTATTTGATAAGAGGTAAATTTTTGTTCTTCATTGTTTTTAAGAAAACCAATAATTGCTCTGTTACGGTTAAATTGCATAGATACTACTATTTTATAAACTACTAATAAATAATAATCAGAGTAGTAAAGAATTTAAATATAACTAATATATAATTGCAAGTTATTATCTTTAAATTTAAATGTAGTTGTAATATTACAACTCATTTTTAATAAATACCCAATCTTTATCGGAAGACTCAGTTTCACTATAGTAATAGTTTTGCTTAGAGAATTGTTTTAATTTTTCAGGTAGGTCTATAAGATTTTCTGCAATAAAGTTAATCATGCTGCCCCTAGCTTTCTTGGTGTTTATAGCTATTATTTGTAATTTATTATTTCTTATTTCTTTAAAATATATATTAATTATTGGATATTTAAGATCATTTTGATTTATGGCAGAGGAATATTCATTAGAGGCTAGGTTGATTAGATATTTATTTTGGTGAGTTGCTAATATTTGATTTAGGTAATTGGTAATATCAATTTGCCAAAAACTGGATAATTTTTCTAAATTTGGCAATTTTGTTGACATTTCTAGCCTATAGGGTTTTATTTTATCTAAAACTCTTAGTGGTCCATATAAACCTGATATAATTAACGTGTGTCCTTGCAAGAAATCCCATTGCTCTTTAGAGAAACTTCGTCTATCAATATTATCATAAACATCCCCATCATAGGCAAATATCGCTTGCTTTTGAGGATGGTTATCGAAATCTTGAAATCTATGATAATTAAGCTCAGCCAGTTTGCTACTTACATTCATTATCTGCTTGATCTGATTTTGCGATAGGCTTTTACATATCTGTAAGAGATACTGCATTTTAGTAAGGAAATGCGGTTCTGTATATAGTAAATCCGGTATTTCAGAGATGAAATCCTGAGTCTTAGCTGGTGAAATTATACTTAGCATATCTGTAATCTAGACAAAAAATTTATACCATGTCCGAAAACTAATCATCACGTCGTCGTACTTCATGATCTCCGTTCCTCACGTACTAGTAGTACACTCCGGTACTCGACATTCGTACTCCGAGTAGCAATTTAGTTTTGGGAAATGGTATTACAACTTAACTGATTCAATTAATTTTCTAACTCCATCTACTGATTTATTAAATAGATCTTGCTCTTCATTATTTAATTTTATTTCCACTATTTTTTCTACACCATTTTTACCAATAATAACTGGTACTCCGACATACATATCTTTTACTCCATATTCCCCTTGGAGATAAGCAGCACAACTTAATATTTTACGTTTATCTTTTAGATAACTCTCTAACATTTCAATAGCAGAAGTTGCCGGAGCGTAATAGGCAGAACCATTTTTAAGTAGTGAAACAATTTCTCCACCACCATTTTTTGTGCGATCTATTATCGCATTAATACGTTCTTTCGTCGACCACCCCATTTCTACTAAATCTAAAACTGGTATGCCGTTAATTGTCGAATATCTAACCAAAGGAACCATTGAGTCACCATGACCTCCAAGTACAAAACTACTAACATTTTCTACGGAAACATTAAATTCATTGGCTAAGAAAAAGTTAAATCTTGATGAATCAAGCACTCCAGCCATACCAACCACCATATTGCTAGCTAGTCCACTTTCCTTTAACATTACGTAAACCATAGCGTCAAGTGGATTGGTTATAACAATAACAAAAGCGTTCGGTGCATATTGCTTAATGTTGCTAGCCACAGTTTTTATAACAGTAGTATTAACATTAATTAAATCATCACGACTCATTCCGGGTGAACGTGGTACTCCAGCTGTAACAATTATAGCATCTGAACCTTCTATGTCTTTATAATCGTTAGTACCTTTGGCAATTATATCTGATCCGGTAATTGTTCCAGCTTGTGATATGTCTAAAGTCTTACCCTGCGAAGGACCTTCAGATAAATCAAACATAACTATATCAGCAAGTTCTCTAAAGGCTATCAAATGTGCAAGTGTTCCGCCAATCTTTCCCCCACCAATTAAAGCAATTTTTGTTCTTTTAGCCATACTTCCTCCTGAAAAGCATTTTATACCACAATTCTAGATAAGAATTAGTTAATTCTTATCTAGAATTGGCTTTAATATAAGGAAAAATGCATTCTTAAAGCGGTTTTGCGAATGCATTTTAAACCTTTCTAAAGCTAAAAACATGATTTTAATCTTTTAAAATCATGTTTTTAGCAAAATATTAATTTAACAATCAGATGCAGAGCCGTCTCAAATCTGATTGTTTCCATAATTCCACCGAATTTGGGATAAGAATTGACAAATTCTTATCCCGAATTCGCGTATTTTATGAATTCATTGAATCAAAAAATTCTGTATTAGTTTTAGTGTTTTTAAGTTTATCAATTAAAAATTCTGCTGCATCGATAGTTCCCATTGGGTTAATGATTCTACGAAGAATCCACATTTTGGTTAAAATGGCTTTATCAACCAATAGCTCCTCTTTACGTGTACCAGATTTAGTAATATCAATCGCAGGGTAAATACGTTTATCAGCTATTTTACGATCGAGAACTATTTCAGAATTACCAGTACCTTTAAATTCTTCAAAGATCACCTCGTCCATACGCGAACCTGTATCAATTAAAGCAGTTCCTATTATAGTTAATGAACCACCATTTTCAATATTTCTTGCCGCTCCAAAGAATCTTTTTGGTCGTTGTAATGCATTTGCATCAACCCCTCCTGTAAGAACTTTACCAGACGAGGGTACAACAGTGTTATAAGCTCTAGCAAGTCTTGTTATTGCGTCAACCAATATTACCACATCTCTTTTATGCTCTACTAACCTTTTAGCTTTCTCAATAACCATTTCTGCAAGCTGAACGTGCCTAATAGCTGGTTCATCAAAAGTTGAGCTAACTACTTCACCACGTACTGAACGCTGCATATCAGTAACTTCTTCTGGGCGTTCGTCGATTAACAAAACAATTAAAAATACTTCTGGATTATTGGTAGTAATAGCATGAGCTATATTTTGTAATAGAACAGTTTTACCCGTTCTTGGTGGAGCAACAATCAACGCACGTTGTCCTTTACCCATAGGAGCAACCAATTCAATTATTCTTGTACTAAAATCCTTACTATTATCTTCTAGCTCTAGGGATAATTTTTCTTCAGGATAAAGTGGCGTTAAATTATCGAAATGTACTCTATGATAGGCCTTAGACGGATCTTCAAAATTAACTTTGTTTACTTTTAACAAGGCAAAATAACGTTCTCCTGGTTTTGGAGCTCTAATTTGCCCTTCTACCGTGTCCCCTGTACGTAGTCCAAAACGACGAATCTGACTTGGGGAAATATAAATATCATCAGGACCGGCGGAGTAATTTACCTCTGGAGACCTAAGAAAGCCAAATCCATCAGGTAGAATTTCCAATACACCTTCCCCTGAAATCAAATCACCTTGTTCAACAGATTTCTTGAGTATAGCAAAGACTAGCTCTTGTTTTAGCAAAGCACTAGAGTTCTCAATATTAAGATTTTCTGCTTGTATTTGTAACTCTTCAGGTGATTTACGCTTTAATTGTTTAAGATTGATGGTAACAATACCATCTTTATTAGGACTATCGTACTTGATACTATTATTGTAATGATTATCAGATGATTCCTTATTGTTAGTAACTGTATTTTGGGTCATACCTATTTTTTTTAGATTAGTTAAGATCAGACTTTTCTAGAAACTTTATTCTTTCTAGGTCATTTTGTTGTTAGAATCAATCGAAGGAATCCTCATGTACACTAGTACTACTTACGATTTTTTGATTAATTTTTTAGTAAAAATTCCTTTCATAGCTAGTTTTGAAATAGGTCTATTGCTTTAAAAACTGGGAGAATCACGAAACCTACGAAAGTCAAGTTACTTAAAGATTAAGGTTAGACTACTACTCGAATGATTAGATTTCTTGCATAATTCTACTTCTGTTGGTAATTTATTCGTCGTGTCTAGGCTCGAATCCGTAACGGAATTTGAGTACGCTGCGAGTCGAGATTCCGTGGCTTCTTTAAATTCTTACACATAAACGAACTCTGCAAGAAGTTTATTGAAATTAGCATCACAAAATTTTAACAGTTCAGCTAGTTTCCGAGTAACTAACTTAATTTGGGAATTGGTATTAATACTAACTTAGTTATTTATATTTATCAAATTATTTTGCGGTTGTCAAACAAATTACACATGGTAGGGTAATTTAAAAGCTATAACCAATAGTTGATGCACATGTGTATATTAGTGACCCCCACGACAAGTCGGTCAATTTACCATAACCTTCCTTTATTTACTGCTTTAAGAGTAGGTCTAGTAGGTTTAGTAGGTGTTGCTAGTTCTTTTTTAATTGTTTCTACATGCTTTAACGTTTTCTTTACTTGTTGAATTTCTGTTTTAATAGTACTAATAATCCTAGACATGCTTGGATTATTTTGTGACTCCATTGATGATAATTTATCTGTTTGAGTTTCCTGAACTATTGGGGCTTTTGTAGGCATTTCTTGCTCTGATTTTATTGCTATCATTGAAGTATTTATGGTATCTTGCCTAGCATGCACTTCTTCTACCTTTGGGTTGGGCAGCCTAACAGTATCTTCAGCTAGCTCTTGATATCTAGGTTTGTCCATCTGTGCTATCAAATTGCTCTGTAACTTATCCACCAAAACTCTGTTATCTAGTTGGTCCGTAGTTTCATTTAATCTGTGTGCTTCTATATTTTCTAACTGAGCTTCTGTTGGTGCTGACACCACAAAACCAGAACTACTAGGTTCGGGTATTTGTTTTGTTTCTATGCTAGAATGTTGAGTAAGAGAAGGTGGTGGTGTAGACACTGAAGTTGACATGGTTGGTGTAGTTTGATTGCTATATTTGTCTGTAAGATATGTAGCAATATCCTGTAAATTATTTGTAGAAATAGGTAATTTTTTAATCACAGAAGAATACCAAGATTTATCTGCTGCAATTTTATTTGTTATGTCAGATATTATCCCCTCTTTATGATTTCTTAGTTGCTCAGAACCAAGTTCTATTAAAGTTGGAGATAATTGTTCCGAGATTTTGTTATTTTGTTGTTCTGTAATCTTTATATCTGTTTTATTTTGAATTTTGTTAATAGATTCTTCAAGGATTGGCTGTGATATTAATTTTGCATCTTCAGCTTTAATAATTGGATTAATAGAATCGGCAAATCGTTTGATATTTTCTTCTGTAATTTTTGTCTTATCTAAGGTTAGAAACGAAGAATTTTTTGGAGCATTATCTACACTAAAAAATTTCTGAGCTTCCTTGCCAATTAAGCTATGTAATTCTGTTGGTGTCCACTCTTCAAATAACTTAGTTGCTAATTCACTGGGCATATGAACATAAGGTAGAAGCTGTTTACAAAAAGCCTCTTGTCTACTCTTTTGTTCTTCCATAGAACCAGTATCCGTATCCTGTATCTTTGTACTAAGAGTCAATAAAAGCCTTTTGCTTTCATTTGCTCTATAATTAACAAGCTCTGGACTTAAGCCATTATTCCTACTAGCTGCTAATTCTTTTATAAAAGAATTAGCAGATTCATTAACTGCATTAGAAAGAGCTGTAAGTTCTGTCTTATTAAGTTCTTTGAAGTCTTTAGAAAATTTAACAGTTTTATTTCCTTGGCTAATAGTTTCGTTAAAAATATTAAGTTGTTCGGTACTAAAAGCTCTTGAATCCGCTTGTAAACTTTCCATAGTGTTGTTAATTACTGTACTGGCATAATCTGATTTAGGAATTGCTTGACCTTTTAACTCTAATATTACTTTTTTAACAGCTTCAAGAGCGATCTTATTCTCATCATTGTTACTACTTTTAATATCATTTAATACAAATCCCTTTAAACTAGCTTCTAAGTTTGCAAATTGCCTATCTGTTTTTGCCTTGTCATTGTCGTTCATAAGTCCTTTAGAACGTTCTATATTTAAACTAAAATTATCAAGAAGTTCTTCTGTCTTTTGATCAGATAAATTACGGTAAAAATTTTCTACTGCTAATCCAGTTATTGCACTCATAAATGATTCGTTAGTATCAATGAGTAATTCATTAGCTATGAGTTCTTTTGATAATTGTGGAGTTAGTTTTTTTAGAAATTTAAGTTTATATGTGTATGCCCTTCCTATTAATTTATTTATATTTTCTATCTCATTTTTAGTCTTAACTCTAATAATATCATCTTTTTTGTCTGCTAAATTGCTATCACTTTCGTACCCAGAATCAACAGATCTTACTGATATATTATCATCTTGATTAGTACTATATTCAGAATGAATAGACTCCTTCTCCCTCTCAAAATTAGATGTATTTAAATTACTGGATTCTATAGTTGCTCTATCGTCTGACATAAAAACCTTTCATTATATTAACCACAAAATTGGAAGACATATAATCCCTATTACAAAAGAATCTCTATTGAATTGATGATTTTTGCAAGTATTTTGATATAGAACAAATATACTTAATGCATTTCAGAGTTGGCGTTGTTGTATTTTTGTGGAAAACCCTGCTAATATTTATTCTTCACAATTGTTTGCCTTCAGCTATAATATCATATGTAGATATTCTAAGAGTTAATTATGTTACAAATTAGCGATAAAATTTTTTCTAATCTTAGTGGGCAGGAAAAATATGATATAATAAGTAGTAAGCAACGTGGAGATTGGGATAATACAAAAGATTTTATTATTAAAGGTAGAGAATGGATAATTGATGAAGTAAAAAAATCAGGTCTGCGAGGGCGGGGTGGTGCTGGATTTTCGACTGGCACCAAATGGTCGTTCATGCCTAAAGACCATCCAAAGCCTAGTTATCTAGTGGTTAATGCTGATGAATCAGAGCCCGGTACGTGCAAGGATCGTGATATTTTGAGGTATGAGCCACATAAATTAATTGAAGGTTGTTTGCTCGCCAGCTTTGCTATTAACGCACATACTTGTTACATATATATTCGTGGTGAATTTTATAACGAATCCTCCAATGTACAGCGTGCTATAGATGAAGCTTATGATGCCGGTTTTATAGGCAGTAATGCTTGTGATACAGGATATCATCTTGACATTCATTTGCATAGAGGTGCTGGGGCATATATTTGCGGTGAGGAAACAGCTCTGCTCGAGAGCTTAGAAGGCAACAAGGGCTTCCCTAGATTAAAGCCACCATTTCCAGCTAATTTTGGCCTATATGGTTGCCCAACAACTATTAATAATGTTGAGTCAATTGCCGTTGTGCCTACTATACTCCGGCGTGGAGCTGATTGGTTTGCTGGAATCGGTAAGCCTAATAATACCGGAACGAAGATTTTCTGTATTTCTGGTCATGTAAATAAGCCATGTAATGTTGAAGAAGCCATGGGCGTACCTTTAAAGGAGTTGATTGAGAGATATGCCGGAGGTGTACGGGGTGGATGGAGTAATCTGAAAGCTATTATCCCAGGTGGCTCATCAGTACCGTTGCTACCAAAGTCATTATGTCAGGATGTTGCAATGGATTTTGATAGTTTAAGGGCAGCTGGTTCGGCACTCGGGACTGGTGGAGTCATTGTTATGGATAATTCAACGGATATTATTTACGCTATTGCTAGGCTTAGTAAATTCTACATGCATGAGTCTTGCGGTCAGTGTAGTCCCTGTCGAGAAGGTACAGGCTGGATGTGGCGAGTTATGATGCGACTGGTACGCGGTCAGGCAAAAATAGATGAAATAGATCAGTTACTGGATGTTACAAAAATGATCGAAGGACGTACTATTTGTGCCCTTGGAGACGCTGCTGCTTGGCCTATTCAAGGATTAATTCGTCATTTCCGTCATGAGATTGAAGAAAGGCTAGCTCGGCAAGGGTAACTATATGAAGCAAATATAAATGAAGAAAATAATAGGTCTGAACATAAGTAGAAAATCTCAATTTATTATTGCATTTGGTATAATGGGGTTATTATTGCTTATATCATACTGTAGTCGTTCATCTTGTATTACTTACATGTTACCATCAGAATATTTAAATAATGGAAATTTAGCATATTTCCAATTTAATAATCATAATGAACTACAAGAATTACTTCCTAAAAATATTAGATATATCGAACAATATAATATAATTGCCAGTGGGCAATTTAGTGTTAACCAATTTAAAAATGCTATTAGATCTAAAACAGATATTATTGATGTTGATTTAAGGAATGAGTATCATGGATTCAACGACCTAAACCCAGTGTCCTTTATCAGTTTACCATATGATGACGTCAACACTAATAAATCTCAAGAGGAAATTATAGTACAGGAGCAATATCTTTTTGGTTCAATATTACCAACTTACAAGCAACTTAGTATATATGTAAATAATTTGAAGACTACGCCAACACAGAAGAACCCAGCAATCTGTGTACCTATTTCTACTAAGACTGAAGCTGATATAATGGCAGGTTTGAATATTGATTATTATAGAATTACCACATCAGATCATCGAGAGCCAAATCGTGATAATTTAGATAAAATGGTAGCACTTTTTGATCAAAAATTAAAATTAAATCCAAGTCGATGGGTTTATTTACATTGCTTAGGTGGAAGAGGTCGTACCACGGCAGCTATAGCTGAGCTTATGATGTTAAAGCAACAAGAAGCTGGCGAGTTACAACCATTCGATGATTTGGTAACATATGTAGAATCCGTTAGTAATGGTTATAAGTTAGTACCAAGTTGTAAGCCTAGTGATCAAAATTATCGCTGTCAATGGAAGTGGGATCGTTATAATACCTTAAAAATATTCTATAATTTTGTGCGAACAAGAACTGAGAATCAAACTTTTAGTGATTGGCATAATGTAATGTTCCAAAAGAAAAAGACATTGTAATTAACTTAATCATATTAATTAACCTCAGTTCGATATAAGAATTAATAATTCTTATATCGAACTTGCTTTGTTATAAGGAAAAATGCACTCTTGAAGCGGCTGACGCGAGTGCATTTTAACTTTTTTCATCATTCAATATGTGATTTTAATAATTAAAATCACATATTGAATGGAGTGTTATATTTTAACAATCAGGTGGGCAGCCGTTTCAAACCTGATTGTTTCTATATATAACACGAAAGTTCGATGTAACTTGTTACATCGAATTCAGGTTAATATAAGGTACGATATACAGATTGTTTATATAAGAGTATATACTAAAAAAGTATTAGGGGAATTGCACAGTTGCCAATATAATTAGATTTACGCTAATAATTTACACAAGGATCAATGACTATTTTTTTGACAATCATTATTGTTCTAATGATAGGATGTGCCGCATTGCTTTCAGCTACTGAAACGGCCATCACCGCGTCTTCTCCGGGGAAAATACAAAAATTTAAGGCAAAAGGTATTAAACGTAACACTGTATTACAAGTTCTAAAGAATAAAGAAAAAGTTATTGGCACATTATTGATTGGTAATACTCTGCTTAATACTGTTTGCACTACCATTGCTACCAGTATATTTATCGATTGGCTAGGTGATGGCGGCACTGTCGTAGCTTCAGCAGTTATGGCTTTCGTGATAATTGTTTTCGGCGAAATAATACCTAAAGCTATTGCTGTAGCAAAAGCAGAACAGTTAGCATTATTCACTTCTCCAGCAATTATATTTTTTCTAAAGCTTTTAAAACCAATTAATTCTATTTTTGAAGTTATAATTAAGCTATTCTGTTTTATTTTCCGTATTAATCTACAACAAAATATCTCGGGAGCAGAAGAAGTCAGAGGAGTTATTGAACATTATCATCAAGAAGGTAATGTTTATAAATCTGACCGTGACATGTTAGGGGGTATATTAGATATTAGGAAAATGACAGTATCTGAAATTATGATACATAGAAGTAACATAGTAGCCATTAATGTAGATTTGCCTAAAGAGGAAATAGTGAGGCGAGCATTATTATCTAGCCCCCATACAAGAATACCATTATGGAAGGACACTCAGGACAACATAATTGGCGTACTTCACATGAGAGATCTACTCCGGGCTCTTTATGAAAAGAATAACGATGCAAAAAAAATTAATATCAAAGAATTAGTAAATCAGCCTTGGTTTATACCTGATAATGCTTTGGTAACTCATCAACTTCATGCTTTTAGAGAAAGAAAGAGTCATTTTGCCTGTGTTGTTGACGAATATGGTGATCTACAAGGTATTATTACTCTAGAAGATATTCTAGAAGAGATTGTTGGTCCTATTGTCGATGAGCATGATTATCCTATTGACACAATTGTAAAAAAATCTGATGTGGAGTTTATTATTGATGGATCTGTAACTATAAGAGATGTAAATAGAGAATTAAATTGGAATCTACCTGATGATGACGCAAATACCATAGCTGGCTTAATTATCCATAAACTTGAGCGTATTCCCAATCAAGGAGAATCTATCAAGATATTTAATTTAAGTATCACTATTAACAAAAAAATAGGTAACAGACTTGATAGCATAAAGGTCATTATTCTACCAAATAAAGAATCTGAAAGTGATAAGTAGCCTTGGCAATTATTTACAAATATCTGCAATCTTATTCAGCATACTAGCAGTTGTTAGCTCTTTATATCGTTCTGCTACTTTTTTTTTCTATCTTAGTTTCCTGTCAACATTATTGTCTTTCTTGCTATTAGTATATGGATTTATCATATCAGATTTTTCCGTGCAGAATGTCTTTCTGAATTCTAGTACATTAAAACCTCTTGGATTTAAAATTGCTGCTAGCTGGGCAAGCCATGAAGGTTCTATCCTATTATGGCTATGTTTATTACAAACTATAGGCGTTATTTATATTGCACTATTTAATAGCCGTCCAACTCGAGTCTATCACATAATTATACTAGCACTAATACAAATATTATTTGGTAGTTTCATTTATTTTACCTCTAACCCATTTGACAGCCTATCATTCCGTCCCGCCCAAGGCCTTGGTTTAAACCCTATGCTTCAAGATATTGCACTAATAATACATCCACCTATATTATATTTAGGTTACGTCTGTTACGTCGTACCTTTCACATCTGCTTGCGTAATTCTGCTCACATCTAGTTTAGACTTTGTTAACCTCAGAGCAATTAAAATATTTACCAATTTAGGAATGCTATTTTCAACCTTAGGAATAGCCTTAGGATCATGGTGGGCTTATAGAGAACTTGGCTGGGGAGGATTTTGGTTTTTTGATCCAGTAGAGAATATCTCCCTGTTACCATGGCTATCTGCTATTGCTCTACATCATTCAGTCTTGGTAACGATAAAATCTAGACAAATGAAAAATTGGACTATAACCTTATCAATCATCACTTTCTTACTTGTAGTATTTGGTACGTTTTTAGTACGTTCAAGCGTAATCACCTCAATTCACTCTTTTACATCATCACCTAAGCGAGCGGTCTATATGCTAGCAATATTTGCTATCGTTGCTATATCAAGTTTAGTTTTACTCATTCTAAAAGGTCAGAATATCGGTACCCTTCTTCCAACAAAATTAGACAAACCTAGACTTATTATTTGGGGTAGTAGCTTTTTTTTAACATCCTTAGTAGTATTACTATGTGCCACCATTTACCCCATTGTTTATTCTTTATTATACCAAGAATCTATTACCATTAGCGAAAGATTTTTTACCAATAATTTTATAATCTTTATTATTCCAACACTTCTACTAGCTGGTATTGCTCAAACAAATAATATAAGAACAAAAAACCTACTAAACTTCTTGCATAAATCAAAAAATCTCTCGAGATTTTTAGGAGAAACGAAGCCGAGTACCGCAAGCAGTACAATAGACGATTGTTCGGAGCGGAGGCGAGTTTCGAGCGAACAAGAATCACCAACTAGATTAATTTATGCAAGAAATCTACTTATCCTAGCTTTTTCTTTAGTAATAACTTTTACTAGCTCGTATCAAATTCAGTATGGTTTTATTTCAGCATGTACCATGACATTTTCTCTTTTTCTAATAATACAAAATTGTTATTACATACTAGCAAAAAGTAATTTTTTTAGAGAAAAGCTAAAAACTAATAGACCTCTTGCAAAATTCGCTTTTGCTAGGGAACTTGCAGGAGTCACAAAACCTCGACCCGCAGTGGACGATGATTCCGCTACAGATTCAAGTCTAGGTGCATTGCCTAAATTACCAGCAGAAGTAGAATTATGCAAGAGGTCTAATATTGCCATGATCTTAGGACATCTAGGTTTTGGATTACTTGTTTTTACTATTACTGTTAATTCATTATTACAGAGCGAAGTAGATTTTATAGGAAAAGTTGGAGACAAGGTAGTATCAGGAAATTTTGAAGTTACGCTCAGAGATATTAGAGTATCATCAGCTCAAAATTATTATCGTCAAATTGCTGAATTTTGGATTCAGGATAAACAGAATAATATCACTATATTAAAGCCTGAAAATAGATTATATATAATAGAAAAGCAGCTATCGCAAGAAAGTAATATATACTCTTATTTAACTTATGATCTTTACGCGGTTCTAAGTAAAATTGATGATGATGTAATTCACGCAAAAATATATTACAAACCAATGATGAGTTTTATTTGGATATCTATTATGCTTATGGCTGGAGGATTCTTAATCGGATTATTGAAAAAATGACAGTTTTCTTCTTAATAAGGCATGGTGAAACTGATTGGGCATTAAACGAAAAGTATAAACTAAAAGGTGCAAGTAGAGATTTACCTTGTTTGACAGAAAATGGCACAAGAGAAGCTAACGAAGTATCTAAAGACCATAGATTAAAAAAAGCAGAAATAATTTTATCTTCTCCTTATACTAGAGCACTTCAAACTTCTGCAATTATATCAAAAAATATTAATCTAGATATTATTGTTGAATTTGATTTAAGAGAATGGCAACCGGATTTAAATTTTATGATAAAAAATCAATACGAATTAAAAAGTACCATTGAGGATTATGAAAAAAATAAAGGGGTATATCCAGCTGGTATTAGTAAAAGATGGGAATCAAAAGAGTTATTAAGTAATAGAGCAAATAATGTATTAAGAAGGTATTTAGATTATAAATATGTAATAGTTGTAACTCATAAACAAGTAATAAAAACTTGGATAAACACTATCAAAATAGATCATTGCTTTATTAATGAGTTAAATATGGTTTAAGTTAATAAAAGAAGTGTTGCTAACTAACTTTCATAGCAACTTCGAAACAATAAATCAATTTATAGTTAAATTATTATTGACTATTTAATATATTTAGTATATGATTGATTTAGAATAAAAAAGCAGTTTTATGAAAACTACCTTACCTTACCGCTCACTAGTTATTAAAGAAAAGCTAGAGAATATTGTTAAAGAAATCCTATATGTAGGCAAATCAAAAATAGCGATGATTATCTTATTTGGCTCTTATGCTAGAGGAGATTGGGTAGAGGATATAGAGAAGGTAGGGGATATTAGTTATTATAAGTATCAAAGTGATTTTGATCTTTTGTTGATTTTAAAGAATGGAGAATATGCTGGCTATCCAGCTATAAACCTACAACATAAGATAGAGAACAGGCTAGGTAAAAAATTCTCATTAGATGAAAAACCACCAATTACTCTGATACTTGAACCTATTAAACTAGTAAATATGCAACTGGAAAAAGGGCAGTATTTCTTTAGTGATATCAAGAAAGAGGGAATTCTTTTATATGATAGTGGTGAATTTATACTGTCTGAAGCTAAGGAACTATCATGGCAGGAACGTAGGCCAATAGCTGAGAAAGATTTTAAATATTGGTTTAGGAAAGGTATAGAATGCATAATTGACGTCCATAATATCTTACAAAGAAATAATTTTAATAAGTGTGCTTTTGAACTCCATCAAGCTACCGAGAACTTTTATAATGCTATCCTGTTAGTTTTTACTGGTTACAAGACAAAGTCACATGATATACTGGAACTTGGCGATAGGGCTAGAAGTCATCATTACGATCTCTATAAGATATTTCCACATGAGACCCCTGAGCAAGAAGAGTGCTTTACGTTACTGCGAAATGCTTATGTTGACGCAAGATATGATCAAGATTATACAATTAGTAAAGAACAATTACTTTACCTTATTAACCGGGTAGAGGAATTAAAGATAGTGACTGAAAAGATATGTCTAGACAGGATTAATAAAGAAGACTTAATGTGATTATTTTTCCTGAGGTATTTTCTTAATAAAAACTTTATCAAATAGGAATATATATACTCGAATGATCCTACGAATTGGATTTAAAAATTAGGGGCGAGTAAGCGGAATGTACATTTAGTACATGAGTACGCGAGTTCCTGATATTTTCAAAAAACAATTCTTCAAAGCAGAAGAATATACTCTCATTTGCTAAATAAATAGAATGTAAGCATAGTAATTGAGGTTAAAATAATGGAACTTTTTAATTTAACAGGCAAGACAGCTTTGATTACAGGAGCTAGTAGTGGTCTTGGAGAACAATTCGCACGCCTTCTTTCTAGCCAAGGGGTACGAGTCATATTAGCTAGTAGAAGGCTAGATAAACTGCAAACTTTATCTTCTGAGCTTAGCAATGCTGTTGCCTTGGAAATGGATGTAGCAGATAAAATCTCTGTTCAAAGAGCCTTTGATACACTGGAACAACAAAGAGAACTCATAAATATTTGTATTAATAATGCCGGAATTGCAAAACTCACACCAATCTTTGAGTCGGATGAACTGGATGACTTCGAGTCTGTCATGAAAACCAATGTAATGGGAGTTTGGTACGTTAGCAAAATGGTTGCCAATCATATGAAAAACCATGAAATCCACGGGTCTATTATCAATATTGCTAGTGTCAATGGAGCAAATCGTTTACGTGAAAATATCACTGGCTACTGTGCCTCTAAAGCATCTGTGATTCAAATGACAAAGGCATTAGTAGGAGAGCTGGCAACTGTACATATTCGGATTAATTGTATTATACCTAGTATATTTCACACACCGCTTACAGATTACAAATTAAGTACAGAGGAACAACGTAAAGAATTAGAAGAACTTATACCACTACATTTTGTAGCAGAACCTACTGACCTTGATGGTGCAATTTTATACCTTGCCTCAAACAAAGCATCTCGGTATGTCACAGGTTCATGTATTACTGTTGATGGTGGTATTTCGTGGGGAGGCAAATAACTCCACTTACGTCAATTAAGAATAATTATTCTTAATTGACTAAACAAAATTTTAAGAAAAATGCACTCGTAGAATTGTTTCAAGAGTACATTCTAACTTTTTTAATTATTATCATGAAAGATAGTTGAGGAATTTCTGAGTAAAAAATGTAACTTTTGCGAAGCCAATTCTTCAAAGCAGAAAAGTATACACTGCTTGCAAAGAGCGTTCTGTGACATTTTATGTACAAAGTAAGTATTTTAATTGTATAAAAAAGGTACACTATTAGTTTTTTATAAATAAGGAAGTAGGTTTCTGTATAATCTTCGATGAGTAGTTATAAATTTAAAAATTTATGGGGTAAAAGTGAATTCAGAAAATACCATATTACTTGGACTTGATAATGATGGTAAAAAATTATTTTCAAATGATTATCAGCATATTTTATTATTAGCTCCTCCTAGTTCTGGTAAAGGGGTATGTTTTGTTATTCCCAGCCTGTTAACATTTCAAGAATCTACGATTGTACATGATATAAAACTTGAAAATTATATGCTTACTAGCGGCTATAGAGCTTCTATTGGACACAAGATTCTTGTTTGGAATCCGCTTGGTGGGAAAGATAAAACTCATAGGTACAACCCTTTGGATTTTATTAACCATAATGAAAAAATAATAGATGATATTCAAAAAATAGCTTATTTCTTGGTAAAGAATGATGAAGCTTATGACACTGATGCAAGAAATTTATTTACTTCAATAGTTCTGTACCTTTGTGCGAATACTACAAAAACTAAATCATTTGGTGAAATTGCAAGAATGCTACAAGGGGATTTAATTCAAGAGCTATCTGATGGAATTAATAAGTTAAAAAATATCATACATCCGATTGGGTATCAAAATATTACAGCATTCCTTAAAAAAGACAGGCAAGAACAAAATTCTGTTATTCAAGTTTTGAATCACTATCTAGCCCCTTGGAATAACCCTTTGATAGATTATGCAACTTCAAAATCAGACTTTGATATAGCAGAGTTTAAAAAAAGTAAGATTACTTTGTATGTGGGAATAAATCCTACGGATATTAATAGATTGCAACCGGTCATGCAGTTTTTTTATAGCCACGTTGCTGAACGACTAATGACAACCGCTCAAAACCTTGGACATGGTAAAGAAAACGGTGGTGTATGCTTGTTTATAGATGAATTTTATTCAATCGGAAAATTGAAAATGTTCACATCTTGTATGCCATACTTTAGAGGATACAAAATTAAGCTTTTTTTAATTGCAACGGATTTTTGGAAAATAGAAAAAATTTATGGAAAAGCTGACAGTCAAAATATAATAACAAACTGCGTTTCTAAAATTGCCTTTTCATCCAACGATTATAAGACTGCAAATAAAATATCTCAAATATGTCTTGATAGAACTAAAAATATAGAGTTACTGTCATGGCAAGAAATTATTAATTTACCTTCAGATTTGCAAATTATTTTGAGAAATCACGAACAGCCAATAATTTCAAAGAAAATTTTCTATTACAATGATGAAAAAATGAAGAAAAAGCTAATAGATCCAATCGCTATTTCATAGCGTATACTCTAGAATAGAAAATCAAGAATTGCGTCGTCATTATTCAAGATTCTAGCGATACTCACGTACTAAATGTACGCCTAGTCCCTCGACTTGGTAATTCGAGTCTATAATATAGTTTGTGTAAGTTGCAAAAGAAGCAGTAAGAGATTACTGTAAAAAGAAGTAACTAAAACAAAGGGAAATTATGGCTAAAGAAATAGGTAAAGATAAAGAAAAATTAAACATAAGTAATCATCTAGTAGAAGAATTATTATCAAAAGCAAACCCATCAGAGTTATTTGGTCGAGATGGTTTATTTCAACATCTAAAGAAACAAATCTCAGTACAGGACAAAGAGATTAAGGAGAGAATAAAAAATAGTAGATAACGCGTAGCCAAAGCTCTATTACTTAGGTTATTGAAGACTTAAGAGGCAAGAGAATGAGTACAGCGTTATCACAATTAATAGGAGACTACTTTTTTAATAGTTTTGCAAGCATAAAATTAATAGAACAAATAATATTAGGATTACTGCAAGTGAGAGATGTAAATCTTACCCAGCTTGCCTTAACGATAAAAGGAGATAAGCAAGAATCACGCTATAAGAAATTACAGAGATTTTTTGCCAAATGTGAATTATCATATACGTCCTTAGCCAAGTTACTGGTTAGGTTGGCTGGAATTGATGCTGAACAATGGTTACTAGTGCTTGATCGGACAAATTGGAAATTTGGCAAGCTTGACATCAATATTTTAGTATTATCTATTTGCCATAAAGGCATTGCTATACCAATTATGTGGGATATGTTGCCAAAAGCAGGAACTTCTAATAACATTGAACGTCAGCAATTAATGGAAAGGTTTGTTACTGTATTTGGCATAGAGAAGATGTCAGCATTGCTTGGGGATCGGGAGTTTATTGGTGATTTATGGCTAAAGTTTTTAGCCGATAAAATGATACCATTTTATATTAGAATCAAAGCCAATCTTACCATTGGTAGAGCAGAAGATGAGTTAGTTACTGCTAATCATTTAATTAAGAAGTTACAGAATGGTGAATATATGTTGTTTAAAGGAAAAAGATATTTGGGTAAGAATTATAAAGGATCTAAAGTATCTGTAGCGGCATTGCGTAATGATCAAGGAGAATTAGTAATCATAGCTACCAATGATAACCCTAATATAGCACTAAATATATATAAAAAAAGATGGGAAATAGAAAACCTTTTTGCTTGCCTTAAGACTCGAGGCTTCAATTTTGAAAATACCCATATAATACATTTAGATAGAATTAGTAAATTGCTTGGTTTACTTGCTATAGCATTTACTTTTGCTTATGTTGTGGGTCAATGGCAAAATTCTATCAAACCTATAAAGCTTAAAAAACATGGCAGAAAGTCTATCTCCTTATTCAGGTATGGCTTAGATTACTTGCAGAGAATATTTTTGAATATTGAAGAAATGATGGGAAAATGGATGGAAGTTATAACAAAATTTATTAAGCCAATGATACCATCTTTACTCCGATTATCACCTTGTTAATCTCTTTGTCCTGTACTAAGGAAACAAATAGTTGAGAAAATATTAGCAAGTGAGTTAGATCATGAATTGGGCTACTCAAAACATAGTAAAGTAGAAAAAGTAGATAATAATCGTCGTAATGGTAGCTATGAGAAGACAGTAATTGATGATGATGGTCGTAAGTTACGTCAATTCGGGATAAGGATTAGTAAAAATGCTTTAGCTATAACTAATACAAGATTTTGGATATGTATAAATTGCATTTCTGTGAATTCATACATTAATTGCTCTTCGTAGTGTATATATGTCTGCTATTTTTACTAATCCTTATCCCGAATTAACGTAAGTTGACATTAGAAGTACCAAGAGACCGGGAAGGTGAGTATAATCCACAATTAATACCAAAAGGGCTGAGGAGATTTAATGGATTTGATGAGAAGGTAATTTCACTTTATGGTAGAGGAATGACAGTCAGTGAGATTCGTGGTCACTTAGAAGAAATATATCAAACTGAAGTATCTAGTGATTTAATATCAACCATAACAGATGGAGTACTAGAGGAGGTAACTAGGTGGCAAAATCGCTGTTTAGATAGGATATACCCAATATTGTATTTGGATCGCATATATGTTAAATCTAGGGACAATCATATAGTAATAAA
The DNA here is from genome assembly GCF_965178575.1 of Candidatus Tisiphia endosymbiont of Micropterix aruncella. Classification (NCBI taxonomy): domain Bacteria; kingdom Pseudomonadati; phylum Pseudomonadota; class Alphaproteobacteria; order Rickettsiales; family Rickettsiaceae; genus Candidatus Tisiphia; species Candidatus Tisiphia endosymbiont of Micropterix aruncella. The sequence continues at coordinate 11,893 of NZ_OZ238268.1, read as the reverse complement.
TAAAGCTGTATATTTGGCAATTGCGGTTAATATAGAAGGCAAGAAGGAGTTATTGGGCATTTGGATAGGAAAAAATGAAGGTTCTAAATTTTGGATGCAAGTAGTAACTGAATTAAAGAATCGAGGTGTAGAACAAATTTATGTTGCTTGCGTTGATGGTTTAAAAGGCTTTCCTGAGGCTATCAGTAGCATATTTCCTGCTACTATAGTACAACTATGTATAGTGCATATGGTACGCAATTCAGTAAAGTACGTGTCATATAAGGATTTAAAAGAGGTAACATCAGATTTAAAACAAATTTACACGGCAAATAACGAAGAAATGGCTTGTTTAAAACTGCAACAATTTAGTATAAAATGGGATAAAAAATATCTAGTAATTTCTGATATTTGGCAGCGTAGTTGGTCAGGAATAATACCATTTTTTGCCTTTCCTGAGGAGATTAGAAAGGTGATTTATACCACGAATACTATAGAATCTATAAATCGTCAAATTAGGAAAATTATTAAAAATAAAGGTGTATTTCTAGATGATAAATCAATTCAAAAGATAATATTTTTAGCCTTACAAAATGCGGCTAAAAAATGAACTATGCCTATAAAAGATTGGTCATTAGCTTTAAATCAATTTGAAGTACTTTGTGGAGATTTTAAATATGATTTATTGGAAAATAAAAAATGAACTTACACAAAAAAAATTATTGACTCAATTACATTTGTACGAACTTCAACCACAATTAGTGGAAGCACGACTAATTTTAGAAAGGGTTTTAAAAACAGCTTGTTCTAATGATAAGTTAATGAAAAAAATATACGAATATTCCGGTGATAGCTCTACAACCATTATATGGTATTTACAGCAAGTCATAAAATATTTAGATGCCATAATTATTAATAATAAAGTGATTATCGATGCTTTAGCTGGTAAATTTTAGTAAAATTACTTATCTTTATTTTTTTAATCTGTGATATTAAGATAACAAAGTAGGATTTAGTAGAGTAGACGGAAAAGGTATCCTTTACGTCTACTCTAACTAAAATTATTATTTAGAAATATTTACATAATAGACTTCTTTCGAAACTAGACAATGATGTAGAATGGTGTTATAAATATCTGATTTGAAGTAATAATATGAAATTCGATCAGATTAAAGAGTTAGAGGATAAAAAATTTCGTCGATTAACAGGAGTAAAGAAGGGAACATTCTCAAAGATGGTGGATATTTTGAGGCAAGCTGATGGTCTTAAGAAATCAAAAGGTGGGCGTAAAAATAAGCTCAATTTGGAGGAACAGTTGCTGATGGTCTTAGAATACCTTAGAGAATACCGTACTTATTTCCATATAGGTCAGAACTATGGGATTAGTGAAAGTTCAGCATATAAAGCTGTTAAATGGGTAGAAGACACCCTAGTTAAACACCCAAACTTTGCTCTTCCAGGTCGTAAAGCTCTAATGAAGAGTGATATGAATTATGAAGTAGTCTTGATTGATGCTACTGAGAGTCCTATAGAAAGACCTAAAAAAAACAAAAATTCTATTATTCAGGAAAGAAGAAAAGGCATACACTAAAAACTCAAATAGTGGTAGACAAGAAGACACACCAAGTAATATGTACAGATTTTTCTAACGGTAAAAAACATGACTTTAGATTATTTAAGGAATCCAAAATTCTTATCCATTCTAAGGTTAAAGCGATTACTGATACAGGATATCAAGGTATACAAAAAATTCACAATAATTCTGAGTTACCAAAGAAAAAAAGCAAGAAAAATCCTTTAACTAAAAATGATAAAAAGAATAATCGTAGGTTAGCAGGAGAAAGAGTTCTGAATGAAAACGTTATTGGTATGCTAAAACGGTTCAAAATTATTGCTGACAAATATCGAAATAGACGTAAAAGATTCGGTCTTAGATTTAATTTGATCTCTGGCATTTATAATTTTGAACTACGTTAACCAGTTTCGAAAGAGGTCTAATGATTTTTGGTTCAATAATTTGTTATTAATAATTCATTAGATATTTTTCTATAATTTGACATAGAATATTTAACGGTAATAGTGCTAATATTAAAACCTTTATATAAATCTCTAATAAAGCTTGTATCACTGTTAGAGAGCATAAGTTTCACACCTTTATTACTTAATTCTTTGGCAAAATTACTAAGTCTTACTTGGTCATTTTCACCAAATGGTAACCTAGTATAAAAAGTTTCACCTGATTTATGATAAGGTGGATCAAAATAAACAAAATCATTAGCCTTAGGTTCAATAAACGATAAATCACTTGTGTAAATTAGAGTATTTTGCAAGAGATTGCTGCATTGGTTAAGTATAGTAGCAAAATGTATACTTGCAGCAAAACTGCATAACTTTATCTAATTTTTTTGCTAGTATGAATTTTTTATACATTTGGGTTCCTACTATGCAAATACCATCAATTACTATTGAGCAAGTAGCTCAGCAATTTAAAGCTTGGCGTCAAACTAAAACTAACAAGTTTGATCCCATACCAAACCATCTAAAGGAATTAGTTCACCAATTACTCCATCATTATTCTTACCAAGAGATAGCTAAACATCTTAATATTAATATTAATAAAGCAACAATTAGTTCAATTAAAAAAGCCCATGAACCTACCCTCAAAACTTCTCCTGTCTCAGCTTCAAATCAAGCTCTACAACAAAATATTAATTTTGTCCCATTTCAACTAACGTCAATTCGGGATAAGGATATTGAGAACATGTAGATTAAAATCAAATTTTGTTGAAGGTTTATTTTTCTTTAATGAATAAGCAACAAGAGTAGATAATATATGGACAAAGGCATTTATTGGTGATCTATGTCTAGTATGTTCAAGGTTCATTTTATTTTTTAGATAATCAAAAACTGTTTCAATTAAGTTACGCTTTCGAAGTAAGATTTTTTCTTTCAAATCCATTAATTTATTTTCCATATTCTTCTTAATTCCATGAATCATTTTTAAGCCTCTTTCATATAAATTTAAGAACAAATTTTGCTTAATATAACCTTTATCAGCTGCTATAATTCCAGTTAATCTTTTTGTTAACTCCGGTACTGGAACCCTATCATCTACATTGCCTTTGGTCACTTTTAATGCCATAAACTCCCCTTTATTATTGATTATTACATGTAATTTAAAACCATAAAAATACCCCATAGAGGATTTACTATGTTTGGCTAATCCTTTAAAAACTTTATTGCTATAACGCCTTTTATTGTGACAAGCTTTAATCGTTGTAGAGTCAATAAAATAAATACCTGTTTCTTCACCAAACAACAAATGAATCAACATATTTAGCGGTATGAATAATCGTGCCATTAATTCAACAAATCTATTATAACTCAAGGCTTTAGGGAAATCATCCTTATGCATGCACTCTATATAACTTTTATAGAAAAATTTAAAATTCTTAGCATAGGATGTATGAAACATAATTATTATTGTTAACATTTCACTTAAACTCATGCTACAACAGCGATTTCTCTGCTTATTTGATGGTAATAACTTTCTCTGTTCATACTCCAAATAAATTTTACAAAAATCATCTATAAAACTATATAATTCTGTGATATCTTTTTTCATGCCTGTAGTTTGTTTTTTTGTTTAAAAATATAAATACTGCAGGCACTCCTTTTTGACAATCCTTTTATCTATTACTATTTCATCTATATCTTATCCCGAACTGACGTAACTAGTAAATTCTATAGCTACTGATCCTGTAGCGAACCCCAAACAAAATCACTATACTTGTCACATTATTAAACCAAATGGTACCAAGCTTATTATCCAAACACTAGAGCCAAAAACCATAATTCAGACATTTCTATGCTGCAACTAACCCCGGCGTCAGTTATTTTTGTTGCCACTATTGCCATCGATTTTCGCAAGGGTATAGATGGCTTAATCGCTGTTTGTAGACAAAAACTTTCTTCTGACCCTCTTAATGGTTCCTTGTTTTTATTCTATAATAAAAACAGAACTGCCATTAAAATTTTGTCCTTTGACGGTCAAGGCTTTTGGCTATGCTCTAAACGCCTATCCAAAGGTAAATTTACGGCAAAACTCTTCCCTTCTGATAATTTATCTTATCAGATTTGCCATAGAACCTTATACATTCTTATTCATAATGGCGATCCTAGTTCTGCCAAACTCTCTAATGATTGGCGTTCTGTCATTTAAGCTGCTGTCTTGATTAATTCCGTATTATTCATATATCTTGCATAGGCAAAAGGGCTATAATTCGCAGGATGCTTCTTTGCTTTGCTACTCTGCTCTTGTAGCCAATTTAAATATTTAAAGGCATTGATCTCGTTCTCACTACAAGTCTTTACTATACTATATAGACCACTATGTATCTCAGCACTATTGATTGTTTTAAAGAATAATGAATTCTTCCTTTGTAAAATAAGTAGAGATTGCTAAGGTACTACTCTTGAGCCACGAAGCGATAAGAAAACATATTGTTGATTATCAAAAAGCCAATAAGCTTGATACCGACAATGGCGGTAGCACAAGCAAATTAAGTGATGGTGATAGGGCAGAATTAGTGACTCACCTAGAAGCAAATAATTATGTTTATGCTAAAGATATCATGCATCACATTGAGAACAAATATGGGGTGACATATACGATAACGGGAGTAACAAAATTACTATACAAACTGGGTTTTGTTTACAAGAAGCCGAAAGTAGTACCGGCTAAGCTGGATTTTGACAAGCAAGAATTATTTAAGTTAAACTACAGTTTACTAAAAGGGGATCTCAGAGATAAGGAAGCCATATATTTTATGGATGGTGTTCATCCTCAGTATCAAGCAAGGGCAAGGTGCGGTTGGATAAGAAAGAACCAAGATAAGACCTTACCAACATTCAGTGGCTGGAGAAGAAAGCACATGATTGGTGCTATTAACCTAGCCGATTTACAGTTAGTAAGCACAGAGAACCCCAAAATAAATGGGGAGCAGATAGTTAATTTTCTACAAAGGTTGGAAGAGGAGAATAGTGACAAGGAAAGAATATATTTAATCTGTGACAATGCTAGTTACCACAAATCCAAGAAAGTTAAGGAATACCTAGTAAATACTAAAATAGAGCTAGTATTTTTGCCACCATATAGTCCAAATCTTAACCCAATTGAGAGATTATGGAAGTTTATGCACAGTATTACAACTAATAATAAATTTTATCATAATTTTGAACAATTTTCGGAAGCAATAAACAAATTTTTTAGCAACATCGGCGATTATAAAGATAGGTTACGTACCTTAATAAACGATAATTTCCAGACTATTACCGTTAACCATTTTTGCAACTCTTCAGGTTAATTGAGTATAACTCACGTTAATTCGGGATAAGGATTAGTAAAAATAGCAGACATATATACACTACGAAGAGCAATTAATGTATGAATTCACAGAAATGCAATTTATACATATCCAAAATCTTGTATTAGTTATAGCTAAAGCATTTTTACTAATCCTTATCCCGAATTGACGTAACTCAGAATTATTGTGAATTTTTTGTATACCTTGATATCCTGTATCAGTAATCGCTTTAACCTTAGAATGGATAAGAATTTTGGATTCCTTAAATAATCTAAAGTCATGTTTTTTACCGTTAGAAAAATCTGTACATATTACTTGGTGTGTCTTCTTGTCTACCACTATTTGAGTTTTTAGTGTATGCCTTTTCTTCTTTCCTGAATAATAGAATTTTTGTTTTTTTTAGGTCTTTCTATAGGACTCTCAGTAGCATCAATCAAGACTACTTCATAATTCATATCACTCTTCATTAGAGCTTTACGACCTAGAAGAGCAAAGTTTGGGTGTTTAACTAGGGTGTCTTCTACCCATTTAACAGCTTTATATGCTGAACTTTCACTAATCCCATAGTTCTGACCTATATGGAAATAAGTACGGTATTCTCTAAGGTATTCTAAGGCCATCAGCAACTGTTCCTCCAAATTGAGCTTATTTTTACGCCCACCTTTTGATTTCTTAAGACCATCAGCTTGCCTCAAAATATCCACCATCTTTGAGAATGTTCCCTTCTTTACTCCTGTTAATCGACGAAATTTTTCATCCTCTAACTCTTTAATCTGATCGAATTTTATATTATTACTTCAAATCAGATATTTATAACACCATTCTACATCATTGTCTAGTTTCGAAAGAAGTCTAATGCAATAATTTTTGTTGGATTCTTTTTGACAGCATTGTAGCTTGTTGTAAGTTCAAGATTAATGTCAGATAAAAAACACTTATTGAATTTATCTTTTACTTGGAAAAACAGTGCTCCACCGCCAAGAAAAGGTTCATAATAATTATTTAAATCTAATGGAATGCGTTCAAGCAATTTATCAATAAATTTTCTTTTCCCTCCTACCCATTGAAAAAATGGACTAATAATGGGATTAACTGTAGTACGAATAGCAGTTATTTTAGTAGCCGTGTTGGTGCTTTCATTTCTAGGAATTTGCTGCTGGATCATTTAAATTTATCCTTCAATTATTCTCTAGTAAAGCATAGAAGATTAACTAGAAATGAATAGTTGACATTTTTACCCATTTATTTTGTTGTTTGGTAGTCTTGACAACTACATATGAATATATTAGAATACAATGTATTCACAATACATGACATTATTATGACCACAATTACTACACGTATTCCAAATGATTTAAATAACTCTTTATCTTTGATAGCTAAATCAATGGAAAGATCAAAAAGTTATATTGTTCATAGAGCAATTGAAAGCTACATTAAAGAACAACTAGAAGATATAGAGGATGCAGAAGATGCTTTAGTACGAATAAAAAGTCCAAACAGAAAATTTTATACTTCTGAAGAAATGAAACAAAGATTAGAAGAAAGATATCGTGCAGAGCATGGTTTATAAAACTAAATGGGAGAATAAAGCAGATGCAGATTTATCAAATATTTCTCCTGATATCGCTTTAAAAATATATAATAAAGTGGAAAACTATTTAACATCGATGCCACAAAAATTAGGAAAGCCGTTAATTGGTAAATACAAAGGTCTTTATCGATATAGATACGGTGACTACAGAATACTTCATGAAATTGATTTAGAAAATAATTTGCTCATTATAAATAAAATAGGACATAGAAGTAATATTTATTAGTTTAGAATTTTTATATTGATTTGTATTATCAGTAAGAGGTAGTAGGCTACTTATAACAGTTGGTAAGAAAATAAAAAATCTAATAATTGTCGGTGGTGATAGATGCCAATTTTATTTTTAGCATTTGTTATATGTTTTTCTGCAGTTCTGTACGATATGCCTAGTCTAGCTGCTATGTACTTTTTAGGGAAGCCAAGAGCTGCAAGTGTAAGACATTCCATAGATCTCTGAGTAAGAATGAAAGACTTGCCTAAATATTTTACGTTAATTTTAGTTGTTTTCATAATAGGGTTATTTTAGTTAATTGCTTAAAACCCTTTCAGGAAATAATTCTGCCAAGCTATTGGGGCTAAAAATTTTTACGTATAAGCCATTGTTATGTAAGTTATTGTTGTGTAAGTTTTGGCAGTATGAATTACTGCATGTGCGTCAAGATAAGGTGCATTAATCTTATGGGTGAAAGTCCTGTTATGGAAGGAGTAGCTAGCTCCACCATATAGCGAGTCTTGTGCTGCTGAAGGTAACGACAGTAGTAAAGCGTAGACAGCGAAACAATCGAGCCGAAACCAAAAGGTGAACGTGATAGCCCCGAAATAGTCGGTAGTAGTGAGAGCTGATACTTTATATAGGGTAGTAAGCAATAGAATACTGGAGGTTATAACTAGCAAATCCGAAAGTATTTAATCACCGGGGTCGCAGGCCACAACTGTCGCAAGTTCGGGGATCATATTTTCAGCTCCACCAAGTTTGGATTACCGCCACAAAAAAGTACAATATCTTTAATAAGTTCCTTCTCAATGAACAAAGTAAACTTTAATAACGCCATCTTAAATCCTGTTAGTTTATTACTAATTTTAAAAATTATAAACAAAATTGCTGCTATTAAAATGCAATATAAATATACCTGCATTCCATTCATATTATGACTGACAAAATTCTTAAATTGTAAATTTTGTTTGATAAATTTGAAAAAAACTTCTATAGACCAGCGCTCCTTATAGGATTCAGCAAGCTCCTCTGCAGATAAATCTAATATGTTAGTCAAAAACCATAACACGTCAATTCGGGATAAGGATATTGAGAACATGTAGATTAAAATCAAATTTTGTTGAAGGTTTATTTTTCTTTAATGAATAAGCAACAAGAGTAGATAATATATGGACAAAGGCATTTATTGGTGATCTATGTCTAGTATGTTCAAGGTTCATTTTATTTTTTAGATAATCAAAAACTGTTTCAATTAAGTTACGCTTTCGAAGTAAGATTTTTTCTTTCAAATCCATTAATTTATTTTCCATATTCTTCTTAATTCCATGAATCATTTTTAAGCCTCTTTCATATAAATTTAAGAACAAATTTTGTTTAATATAACCTTTATCAGCTGCTATAATTCCAGTTAATCTTTTTGTTAACTCCGGTACTGGAACCCTATCATCTACATTGCCTTTGGTCACTTTTAATGCCATAAACTCCCCTTTATTATTGATTATTACATGTAATTTAAAACCATAAAAATACCCCATAGAGGATTTACTATGTTTGGCTAATCCTTTAAAAACTTTATTGCTATAACGCCTTTTATTGTGACAAGCTTTAATCGTTGTAGAGTCAATAAAATAAATACCTGTTTCTTCACCAAACAACAAATGAATCAACATATTTAGCGGTATGAATAATCGTGCCATTAATTCAACAAATCTATTATAACTCAAGGCTTTAGGGAAATCATCCTTATGCATGCACTCTATATAACTTTTATAGAAAAATTTAAAATTCTTAGCATAGGATGTATGAAACATAATTATTATTGTTAACATTTCACTTAAACTCATGCTACAACAGCGATTTCTCTGCTTATTTGATGGTAATAACTTTCTCTGTTCATACTCCAAATAAATTTTACAAAAATCATCTATAAAACTATATAATTCTGTGATATCTTTTTTCATGCCTGTAGTTTGTTTTTTTGTTTAAAAATATAAATACTGCAGGCACTCCTTTTTGACAATCCTTTTATCTATTACTATTTCATCTATATCTTATCCCGAACTGACGTAATACTCTTTTTGAGTTGGTTATTTTAGATTTTTTATCTGAAATTTGCTAAGGTAAGTAGAATTGGCAATGACGTTAATAAAACCAATCAATAAAGTTTTCAGTTAGTCTTCAAGAAAATAACAATACAAAACTAACTGAAAAAGTAGTGGAATTTTTTCTAGTTTATAGTTATACCATCAGTTTCTATATAGTTGTTCTCTAGATTTTCAATTAATAACTCTAGTTTAGGATCAATATTATTAGGATTAACATCATAATTTTCATTGTCACCAAAACTCACCATTATTTTGCTGACAATATTTTTATTATTTAGAATTTTTACAAGTTTCTTTGCTACTTTACGACCAATTTTGTTGTTGCTTAAATCTACTTGGGTTACTGTGTTGTTGTTTTGCAGAAACTTCGCCACTATCTTGGCTCCCTCATCGTCAATATTACTATTACGAAGATTTATGTGGGTTAGAGTTTTATTATTTTCTAAAGCTTTGCTAAGTAGCTTGATACCACTACTACTACCAATATTATGGTTGCTAAGATTTAGGTAGATCAATTTTTCACCAGCTTGTAGTTTTTTCTTAGCTTGTTTTAGTGCAAAAGAAATATCACTTGTTAATTTAACTTGTTTGTTATTTTGTTGTGTCGATAACAAGGTGTATGACCGTATTTGGTAACAAGGTAATTGTCCGTAAATAGAGTATAAGTCTCTCTCAATAACAATAGAAGAGAGAGGTTATGCCAAGTAAGACAAAAATATTACAAGAGGTTATAAAAATGCGATTTGAAGAAATATACGACAGATACGATAGAGGAGAAATTAGCAACGAAGTTGCAGCAGATTTATTAGGATGTAGAGAGAGAACATTTAGACGAAAGAAAGTGAGGTATGAAGAAAGTGGATTTTTTGGTCTGTTAGATAGAAGGATAGGTCATATGCCACCTAACAAAGTAGCAGTAGATGAAGTAGAGCAAATGCTAAAATTATACGAAGAAACATACTATGATTTTACATCTAAGCATTTTCATGAACAGCTAGTAAAGAAACATAAATTTAAGCATAGTTATAATTTTGTTAGGATATCGCTGCAAGGATGTGGATTAGTAAGTAAACTTATTAATAAGAAGCCTCACCATCGTCTTAAAAGAGCTAGGAAGTCCATGGTTGGCATGATGCTGCATCAGGATGGTTCTACCCATGAGTGGATTTATGGACTAGGGTATCATCCGGACTTGATAGTGACAATGGACGATGCTAGCAATGAAATATATTCAGCATTTTTAATAGAGGAAGAAGGAACAGCAAGTTGTTTTATAGCCCTGACAGAAGTCATAGAAGCTAAAGGGTTATTTAGTTCTCTGTATGTGGATAGAGGTAGCCATTATGCTTACACGGCAATAGCCGGTGGTAAGGTAGATAAGAATAACCCGACACAAGTAGGAAGAGCGTGCAAGCAACTTGGCATTCAGCTTATCCATGCCTATTCCCCAGAGGCGAGAGGTAGGTCAGAGAGGATGTTTGGCTCTCTTCAGAAGCGGTTACCACAAGAATTCAGAGTAGCTGGTATTAGAACGATTAGAGAGGCAAATTGTTATCTCAAGGAAGTTTTTGTTCCAGAATATAATGAGCAGTTTTGCGTGACCCCAGAGCTTAAGGAGAGTGCGTTTATCCCCTATACTGGGAGGGATTTACAAGATGTATTATCGATTCAAGAGGAAAGAGTAGTAGCAAAAGATAATACTGTTTCCTATAACAAAAAGCTCTTGCAAATCCCAAGTAATGACCAGAGGTATCATTATGTAAAATGTAGAGTAATGATACATGAATACACCAATGGAGAACTGGCTATTTTCCATGGTGCTAGGAGAGTAGCAAAATATGATGCAAGTGGCAAGGTAATTGTGGAGTTAAGCAAAAAGGCTGATAGCGTCAATATTGCAGCGTAAAGGGAGCTAGTTATTGTGAATCACTAACTTTAACTGGTTGTGGAATTATGGATAACTTCTAACGAAGTTTCCCACAATTCCACAACCACAACCATCTAAATTTTAAAAAATATTTTTTAAGAATTTTAAAAAAAAGATTCACAATAAAACGGACAATTACCTTGTTACAAAACCCGGACATTTTAGAATGTTATTGACACTAGTCTTAATAGGAATTAGGGTAAGTTCATTGTTATTAAGATTAAAAACTATTTCATCACCTTCTTTAAGTCGAAGAGATTTACGATAAATGGCAGGGATAGAAACTTTACCACCTTTAACTCAATGATAGGGTACTAGTTTGACTAGTGAGACCATCAAGGCTTGACCTTTAGATTTAGTATAAAATAAAAAGTTATCATATATAACCTCTTTGGCTTGATGGTCAAAGGAGAAAATATATGACAACATATGAAAGTTTAAATCATTCTAAATGGGATTGCAAATATCATATTACGTCAATTCGGGATAAGGATTAGTAAAAATGCTTTAGCTATAACTAATACAAGATTTTGGATATGTATAAATTGCATTTCTGTGAATTCATACATTAATTGCTCTTCGTAGTATATATATGTCTGCTATTTTTACTAATCCTTATCCCGAATTAACGTATATTGTGTTTATTCCAAAGTGTCGTAAAAAAGAATTGTATGGAAAGGTATTCCATGAGTTGGCTTCTCAACGTGG